>NZ_JBNNXW010000005.1:0-254319 GCF_052879755.1 Vibrio sp. DNB22_10_4
TTGCCATCGAACTCGATTTTCTAGGTAACCTTATCATCCGTTCGAACGAACTGGAGAACGACGCGCATATGAATGACGCACTGCACGAGCAAGCGGACTTCATCAATACTCATCTCATGAGTTGGTTGCCTCAGTTTGTTAAAAAGTGCCAACAGTTTGATGAATTTGGCTTCTACTCTGCTGCTGCAAGCCTCTTGCACGCCTTCTGTCTGTTAGACCTGACCTACCTTGCGGATGAAAACGACTAACTCCGATATCAACTGATAGGTGCGACACATACTAAAGGCGCAAACGTGGTTTTCAGTCATCTGAGTCAATTTTGCGCCTTAGTTATAAATTTGTGGGATAAATGATTGCCAGCTCACTAAGCTGCGACTACAATTCGCCGTTTAAATGCAATCGCCCATTGGTATTACAGAAAATCATCTCCACTTAGGTGGCAATATCGAGCTTTGAGCTCAATTTGTTGATTCTGCCTAGGCTTGCATACACTTGCCGGTTTCCGCTTTTACATCCGTTTATTCACAAAAGCGCTGGAACCACTAAAATTAAAGCGGCACAAACGTTTACTCACTAATTCAATAAGCCGCGACTAATAGGATATCACTATGGCAACCATTAAAGATGTCGCCCGACTTGCTGGCGTTTCCACGACCACAGTATCCCATGTAATTAATAAAACTCGTTTTGTTGCAGAAGCAACGCAAGAAAAAGTGATGGCGGCGGTCGATGAACTCAACTACGCGCCTAGTGCTGTTGCTCGTAGCCTGAAGTGCAATTCGACTAAAACCATTGGTATGTTGGTCACCCAATCGACCAACTTATTTTTCTCAGAAGTTATCGATGGCGTTGAAAGTTACTGCTATCGCCAAGGCTATACACTGATTTTGTGTAACACAGGTGGTGTTTACGAGAAGCAGCGTGACTACATTCGCATGCTGGCAGAAAAACGCGTCGATGGTATTTTGGTGATGTGTTCCGACTTGACTGAAGAGCTTCTTGAAATGCTTGACCGTCACGCAGACATTCCAAAAGTGATCATGGATTGGGGTCCAGAGAGCTCTCAAGCCGATAAGATCATCGATAATTCAGAGGAAGGTGGCTATCTAGCGACTAAGTTTTTGATTGAGAAAGGTCATACCGATATTGCCTGTCTAAGTGGTCACCTAGAAAAAGCGGTATGCCAAGAACGCATCATCGGCTATAAACGCGCACTGGCGGAAGCCGGCATTGAGATGAAAGAAGATCGCATTCTTGAAGGTAACTTTGAATGTGATACTGCGGTAATCGCCGCTAACCGCATCGCCGCAATGGAAGAGAGACCAACGGCCGTGTTCTGTTTTAATGACACAATGGCATTTGGACTTATGAGTCGCCTTCAACAGCTTGGTGTAAACGTACCTGAAGATATCTCTGTTATCGGTTATGACAATATTGAACTGGCTGAATACTTCTCGCCACCGCTGACAACGGTTCACCAACCGAAGCGACGTGTTGGTAAAAATGCCTTTGAGATTCTACTAGAACGAATCAAAGATAAAGGTCACGAAAAACGCATTTTCGAAATGCACCCAGAAATTGTAGAACGTGACTCTGTCAAAGCCCTAACCTAACGCTGACAAAAGTGCCGAAATCGGCACTTTTTTTTGATCTCTATTCAAAGTTTCTCCCTTCATCTGTCAATTTTTTATTCACCTTGAGGCACAAATAACCAAACATTATTTGAACCAAGATCACATTTCCTAAAATCAATAATCAATAACTTACATAGTTTTCCTATATGCTATATGTGTCACGCACAGGGCAAACCATCTGAAAGGGTGGGACGCAAAGCCACCGGCCTAAACCAATTTTTATTGATAGGTAGCGGGGTTGCCGATGGCAAGGGGAAAGACTCAGTTATAGCAGTGGCTTAACAGAGTTCTGACACCCGTTTGCTATACTCTCGGACCTGATTTTGGTGACACAATCAATAACACCGAGAAAAGAATAAGCATGGATAATCCTATACTAAAAGATTCAATGCAGTTATTCGCTCAGCTTGGAAGAGTAAAGTCTCGATCCATGTTCGGCGGATTTGGCATCTTCGTAGACGATACGATGTTTGCATTAGCAGTGAATAACAAATTACATATCAGAACTGACCGTCAGACCATTTCCACCTTTAAAAAGCTAGGTTACAAACCATACGTTTATAAAAAGCGTGGATTTCCCGTGGTAACCAAGTACTTCGCACTACCAGACGATTGTTGGCAAGACCAAGACGCTATCTTGACTCATGCTAAACAGGCGCTCGCGTTTGCAAAAACTGAAAAAGAGCAGCAGTCTGAAGCGAAGCCAAACCGATTAAAGGATCTTCCTAATTTACGACTGGCGACTGAGCGTATGCTTAAGAAAGCCGGTATCGAATCTGTGGGCGATCTACAGCAGCACGGCGCCGTTGAGGCATTTAAAGCCATCCAAAGAACCCACTCTAGCTCAGTTGGGCTCGAGTTACTATGGGCACTAGAAGGCGCCATCAACGGCACTCACTGGTCTGTGATACCACAAACCAAACGAGAAGAGCTTGCTAGCTTAATCAACTAACCCTTGGTTTTCCCAATAAAAAATCAGCCTTATGGCTGATTTTTTTCGTATTAGATGAAAGGAAAAGGTCACACTCCCTTTCTACTACACTAATACTAAGACACTACAAAGGATATCGTCATGAGCAAGAAGCTAATACTTGGATTAGTACTGGTTGCCATCATCGTATTTTTAGGCGTTAATTTTGGTCAACATCTTACGCTCGAAAACGCCAAAGCGCAGCAAGCCGCACTGGCTGAGTACATCGATGCCAATTTTGTTACTGCGGCACTCACTTACTTTTTTGCCTACATCGCGATTACTGCGTTTTCGATTCCAGGCGCTGCAGTCGTTACCTTGCTAGGTGCTGCATTGTTTGGTTTTTGGACAAGTCTATTACTGGTTTCTTTCGCGAGCACTATTGGCGCGACATTGGCGTTTTTGAGCAGTCGATTCCTACTTCGCGACTGGGTGCAGAGTAAATTTGGTTCTAAACTCGATACCATTAATAAAGGGGTCGAAAAAGACGGTGCCTTTTACCTGTTCTCACTTAGGCTCATCCCGGTATTCCCGTTCTTTTTGATTAACCTATTGATGGGTCTGACGCCAATCCGCGCATCAAAATACTACTTGGTGAGTCAACTTGGTATGCTGCCTGGTACGGCCGTGTACTTAAACGCAGGTACGCAACTTGCCAACATTGATAGCCTTTCTGGCATTGTATCACCGACAGTATTGGCTTCCTTTGCACTACTTGGTTTGTTCCCGCTCATCGCTAAATGGATCATGGCGCGACTGTCTCGCTCACCGCAGGTACAAGAATAGATGAAGATTTTTATCGGCAACAACCCACCAGAAACTCACATCGTGCAGCAGCAACTGGCTTCAGAGGGCATACATTGCGAAGTGCGCGGAGAGGGAGTATTTGGGCTAAGAGGTGAAGTGCCTTTTGACGAAAGCTCACTGCCTTATGTTTGGCTGTTCGATACTGAGCAATCAATGATGGCAAAAGCCATTATCAAGCAGTGGCAGTTAAAAAACCAATATACCAATCACGCAGATTGGCATTGCTTTGCATGTGATGAGCTCAATGAGGGACAGTTTGAGGTTTGCTGGAACTGTCAAACCCCAAAACAAGTTAAGATGCCACTGACTTGATGAAATCTATCGAGTGCTTATTGAACTCGTCTGGCCTTTCAACATTGCACACATGACCACAATCTTTAATCTCTAAAAGTCGGCTGGACTTGTGTTCAGCCACCATCTCTTTGACCGGCTTGATAAACATATAATCTTTATCACCCATCAAATACAAAGTTGGGATCGGCAACTCTCGATCTTTGAAGTAACGGTTAAGCGGATTCACTTCTGTTGTCAGTTGATACCAGCGCTTAAACTCTTTCTGACACAACTTCTTCGCTTCACGTACGAATAAGTGACGAGATTCTTTTTGACCCGGCTGTGGCATCACAATATAAGCAAATAGGCTGTATAACCACATGTAAGGGATCATGTGCTTACTCCAGTTGCCTATCTTCACCAAGATCTGCGAACGCGTGTTAAAACGCGTTACAGCGCCACCTAGCACCATAGAGCGAACTCTTGAGTGCGCGAGCTCCGCAATATTGCGAACGATGATAGTTCCTAGAGACATGCCAACAAAATGTGCTGACTGAATTTTCAAATGATCCAATACGCGCACAATGTCCATTGTCACCTCTTTAAAGGTGTACTTATTGGACATGATGTCTTTTAGAAACTGATTCGACTTACCGTGGCCACGAAGGTCTATAAACAACAGATTGAAATGTTCACGATAAGCACGGATTTGTTTGAACCAGATATTTGAACTACCGCCGGCGCCATGCACAAAAACCACCCACTCGTTACTGGTAGGGTGTTGATACGTTTTATGAAACAGCAAACTCTCTGACATAGTACTCAATATTCTTGATGCAATTGGAAGTAAGTTACCATAATTCGCCTAACGACAGGCAAAAACTATCGATGAATTTGGTAAAAATGATTAATAAGTGTAGCTAAAAATGAAAAAAAGCGGCGATTGCCGCTTTTTAAAGTGAGCTTACTGCTGACTGAGTGCCAAGTCATACATCTTAATGTATTCCTTCGCTGATTCAGTCCAGCTAAAGTCCTTACGCATTGAACGTAGCTGCATTTCATGCATTTGTTCAGGGTGCTGCAGATAAAATAGCAGTGCACGTTGCAGAACAATCAGCAATGCATCATGGCAGGGTTCATCAAAACCAAAACCCGTTGCATTCACTGGATCGTCATCAAAATCAATCACTGTATCTTTAAGCCCGCCCACCTTACGTACAATAGGCAAAGTGCCATAAGCCATACTGTAGATCTGATTAAGGCCGCACGCTTCAAACTCAGAAGGCATCAAGAAGAAATCCGAGGCAGCCTCAACTAAGTGAGCAAAGCGGTTGCTATAAGCTTCAACAAACTTGAGCTTGTCTGAAAACTCTTCAGCAAGGTCGTTCAAATGAGACGCGATTTGTGGCTCACCGGTACCGATAATCACTACCTGAACATCATTCTTTAGGAACTTGTCCAAAATTGGCAAGATATAGTGGAAACCTTTTTGGTGCGTTAATCGGCATACCATGCCCACCATAGGAACGTTGCGTTCAGGCAGTCCTAACTCTTGCTGAAGTGCTGTCTTAGAAGCGAGCTTCCCAGACAACATGCTTTCTAGCTCATCACCGTAGTTGGCAGGCAAAAACTCATCATGCTTAGGGTTCCACTCGGAATAGTCACAACCATTCACTATGCCATGTAAGTCTTTAGAACGATGAACAAAGTCGTCAACAAGACCATGAGAGCCTAGCGGCGTCACTAGCTCAGCGGCATAGTTTGGGCTAACCGCGTTGATTTTGTCCGCAAAGGCAATACCCGCACGCAGCGTACTCACCCAACCTTCACCATATTGCAGAAACTCCATTCCAGAGAGATGGAGCTCTGGAATGATTTCCAGCTGGCTGTATGAAAAGATGCCTTTAAAGATGGCATTGTGAACCGTCAGTACCGATTTCGTACCATCAAAGCGCGTGTCTTCGCCATAACGCGTTCTTAGCAGAAATGGGATGAGGGCTGTATGCCAGTCGTTAGCATGCACAACTGCAGGTTTGATACCAAGCTTTGGTAGAACGTCTAAACTCGCAGCAGCGAAAAAACCAAAGCGCTCGCCGTTATCTGCGTATGCTCGGTTATGCTCAGCGTAAAGCTCTGGGCGGTCGAAGTAGCGATCGCACTCGATCACGTATACTTCTACCCCATCGAGATAGGTTTTTTTAACTTGATAAGGCGTATGAGGCCAATGCTCCAGCTCAGTGGCAAGCACAAACTCATACTGATCCTTATTAGGTAATTTCTGATAGCCAGGTAGCGTAATCGCTACCTCCTTGCCAAGTTCTTGAAGCGCTTTCGGCAGAGCCTTGGCGACATCCGCCAAGCCTCCACTTTTAATCAGCCCTTGAACTTCTGAAACTGGAAACCATACGTCTATGTTTCTCATTCTAGAATCCAACTTTTGTCCCTTTTTTGATGACAACAATGCCACCTGGAGACACATGGAAACGCTTCGCGTCTAGCTCGAGATCCTCGCCGATCACAGTTCCAGGGGCAATTTCAACATTTTTGTCTATGATTGCGCGCTTGATTGTACAACCCGCACCAATCTTAACGTCACCTAGAATAACAGATTCACTCACTACAGAACCAGCAGCAATATTACTTCTAAAACCCAGTACCGATTTGTAGATAGAAGAACCACGAACGTAACTACCACCAGCAATTAAGCTGTCCGTCACTTTGATTTTTTGGTGCTCAGCATCGACAAACGTCGCAGGTGGCAAAGGCGGGTAATAAGTATGTAGAGGCCACTTACGGTTATAAAGCGAGAACTCCGGGTCTTCGTGGAGTAGATCCATGTGAGCAGCCCAGTAAGAGTCGATGGTACCTACATCGCGCCAATAAGTAGTATCCTTCTCACCACTAATTTTGTTCGTAGAGAAATCATACACATAAACACTGCCTTCAGGGAACATCTTAGGAATGATGTCTTTACCGAAGTCATGACTTGAGTTTTCATTCTCCGCATCGATGCGAAGCTCATTACACAAACTCTCTGCTTCGAAAATGTAGTTACCCATAGACACAAGCGCCATGTCAGGGTGGCCTGGTATCGATTTCGGGTTCTCTGGTTTCTCTTCAAAGCCGATCATTTTGCCATTTTCGTCCACTTCAATAACGCCAAACTCAGAGGCCTCGGCGAGTGGCATACGCAGCGCTGAAACCGTCAGCTTAGCTTCGGTACGTTTGTGGAAGTCCAACATCTGACGAATATCCATTTTATAGATATGATCAGAGCCGAAAATGCAGACATGCTCAGGGTTAGCCAGTTCAATGAATCGAACGTTTTGGTAGATAGCGTCGGCAGTCCCTTCGTACCAGCGCTTTCCGTCACGCATTTGCGCTGGGATTGGGTCAATAAATCTGTCGGTAATCCCCGTCAGATTCCAGCCTTTACGCATGTGTTGATAGAGAGATTGGGATTTAAATTGGGTAAGAACATAAATTCTCATCAAGTCCGCGTTAATAAAATTATTGAGCGCAAAGTCGATAAGACGGTAACTGCCTCCAAAAGGTACTGCAGGCTTACTGCGAGATTCCGTAAGAGGACGAAGGCGAGAACCCTCGCCACCAGCAAGGATCATTCCTAAAACACCAGCCATTGATTTCTCCGTTTTTATTTCAGCTTTCCATGTTGCTAGATACTTAGGTTGTATAATTGGGGGGTATCTAGCGTCGTTTTTAACGGATGACAATGTCGATTGCTACACCGATCATTCAAACGTTGAATCTTGTATACAATTCGTTTGAGAGGCCTTATTTTGCTTTTTTTTTGGCCTTATTAGCTCCATAACTTTCGTATGGTTTTTCACTAAATTATCGTTTTATAGCGAGATTACAATGTACTATCGCTCAATATTAAGCATTGAACCCAATTGCATTGAAACTCTTGTGCTTCGTCACAGAATGCCATACTGAGATCACCTGTTCAACACATAGGGTTAACATTGGATTCACTAAATCGCGTAAATTGATAAAACTTACTAAAAATCAGAAGACTAAAGTGATACGACCAGTTAAAAAGTTTAAAAAGTGTTGCATTTGATTAAAAGCCGGACTGAAGTTGATAAATTATGTATAAAATGAATACAAAAAAAGCCCCAAGCGTTAATTGATACGCAAGGGGCTTTTTAAAGCGCAAAGTGCTTGATTTGTTACTTGTTCATTAACGAATGACATCAAGATTAATATACTTGCCTAAATCTCGTTTCTTGCAGCCAGGCACATATGGAATTTCACCCAATTTCGGTGCACCCATCGAGCCTTCCAGCATCTCAATGATCTCAGCATAATGCTCAACGCCTGGGTTAACACGATTCGCAACCCAACCAACCAGCTCAAGTCCATCCGCTTTGATGGCTTCAGCAGTTAACATCGCGTGGCTCAAGCAACCCAGCTTGATACCCACAACAAGCACGACTGGTAACTTCTCTTGCTTAACCCAAGTCGACAAGCAATCGTCTTTTGATACCGGTACGCGCCAACCACCTGCGCCTTCTACCAGCACAAAATCACTGTTTTGTTTATGTTGCTCTAGCACGTTAGAGAGTACTTGGTAATCCACTTCAACGTCATCAGCAATCGCCGCGATATGAGGTGATGCTGGTAGAGACAACGCATACGGGTTGACGAGATCGTAATCAACATTCAGATTCGCTGCCTGCTGGAGATGCAACGCATCCGAGTTACGTAACCCCTGCTCGGTCTTCTCACACCCTGCTGCTACCGGCTTATACCCTATCGTCGTTTTTCCTTGTGCACCAACAGCACTTAATATCGCTTTTGATACAACGGTTTTCCCAACTTCAGTATCCGTACCTGCAATAAATAGTGCTTTCATCATAATGCAACTGATCCTAAACAAATTTGATAACTGGCGGGTAATAGGCCGTTTTGATTTGCGTACTGCTTGTATTCCAGTTCGAGCATCTTCAATGCACCTCGACTGGTAAACCCTTTGGAGCGACCTTCAACATGCGTTGCTCCAATTCCTTTTAGGTCTTTCATCAAACCAAAAGCGGTTTCATACCACATAACTATTTTCGGCAAGTCTAGTTGATGGTGGATGCACTCAGATTGCGCTAACGCAATTTTTACCTGATTGAGAGAGGTAAAGTCGTTGACATGTTGATATGCATCAATTTTGCCCCATGAACGCTTCAGCTCCAGTAAAGAGCCATCAAGAAGCGTTGAAAAATGTAGGCTTCCACCGGGTTTTGTCACTCGCTTCATCTCACTAAGCGGCACAGCTAAATCACTGCACCACTGTAATGCAAGGCTTGATATCACGATATCAAAACGATTGTCTTCAAATGGCAGCGCCTCTGCGTCAGCAACTTGGTAGTGAACTCGCTCGACACCGCAGCGCTGTTCGGCAACAGCAAGCATCTCACTGGACAAGTCAGCACAAACAAGGTTCGCTCCCCGCTCCAACAACGCTTTAGAACAATACCCAGTACCACAGCCTAAATCGAGAACACGATATCTTGTCAAATCGTTTGGTAGCAAAGCCAATAAACGATCAGCGACCAGACGCTGAAGTTCGGCGTGCTGGTCATAAAATCTAGCAGCACGGCCAAACGACTCCGATATCGCAGCTTTATTGGTCTGATAATTCACAAGATTTGCTAATACCTCTGACATTTAGCATCCCTCCGAATGTCGTTTTAAATTGAAAGCAAGTTTTTGAACGGCCTTCGCTTCATGGGCGGCTGATAGCGTAATCCTGAGTCGCGCCGAGCCTTTGGGTACCGTTGGCGGTCGAATGGCCGTCGTCCAACTCTGCTCACGCTTTAACGCAGCGCAAAGTGCTAAAACATCACTTTCTTCGCCAATCAGCCAAGGTTTAATTGGCGTTTTAGTGGCAACAAAACTTGCCGTTCCATTTAGCGTTTCATCATAGATAGCGCCGAGTTCAATCAGCTTTTCCCGGCGCCATTGCTGTGTTTGAATCATCGCGACTGCTTTGGTAATCGCCACAGCATGGGCGGCTGAAAACGCTGTTGAGTAAACGTAGTGACGCGCAAATTGAGTTAGGTAATCTTTCATTTCTCGTGAGCACAATATAGCGGCACCATTGAGGCCAAATGCCTTACCAAATGTCACGACCAGAATATCTGCGCGTTTACTTGTCATTCCGACTGCGCCATTGCCCTGCTCGCCAATCACGCCGATACCATGAGCATCATCAATCATGGACAACGCACCCGCTTGCTTGCACAGAGAGACAAAGCCATCAAGATCGGCAATATCGCCATCCATACTGAACACACTTTCTGTTACTGCCATCATGGGCTTATCGGCCTGCAGCAACTGAGCAAGGTGCCCTTGATTGCAGTGACGATAGCGTTTCATTTCGGCGTCACACAGCATCCCTGCTTCCATCAATGATGCATGGTTTAGTTTATCTTGAAGCAGCAAATCGCCCTTTTGCAGCAATGCAAAAACAACGGCTTGATTAGCGGCAAATCCGGAAGAAAAGAACAGCGCACTGTCATACCCTAGCCATTCCGTTAATGCAGACTCGAGGCTTTGATGCTGATTTGAGTAACCCGTAACCAGCGGTGATGCTGCGCTGCCAACGCCATAGTCACTTACGGCTTGCTGATAGCAAAGTTTGAGCTCATCACTCGCCGCTAAACCGAGGTAATCATTGGACGAGAAATTATCAAACCACTGACCATTGTTTCGAAAAACCGCTTGGTTGCCGCTTTCTAAGGCGATGACAGAGCGTAATAAGTCGCTCTGCTTTCTCTCTTCCAGCGCCTTATGAATGCGCTGATTAAACGCTAGCGTCATAAAATAGGTCGTCTTTGGTAGGACGTGCCGCGACTCGGCTCACCACTTGGTCAAGAAGATCGTTTTCTTGCACCTCATCCGGTTTTTGAGAGGTCTCTTCTCGGTTGATCCCGAGCTTTTTAAACAGCTGAAGATCTTTATCTTCATCTGGGTTTGGTGTAGTAAGTAGCTTACAACCATAGAACACAGAATTAGCGCCAGCCATAAAGCATAACGCCTGCATTTGCTCGTTCATGTCTTCACGTCCTGCAGAGAGACGAACCGCTGATTTAGGCATCATGATCCGAGCAATCGCAATAAGACGAATAAAGTCAAAAGGCTCGACATCATCCACTTCTTCAAGCGGTGTGCCTTTCACTTTAACCAGCATATTGATAGGAACACTTTCTGGCTGCACCGGAAGGTTGGCAAGCTCCATAAGCAAGCCCGCGCGGTCATTAGCACTCTCACCCATACCAATAATGCCACCTGAGCAGATTTTCATACCTGCGTCACGCACGTGACTGAGCGTATCCAAACGGTCTTGGTAGGTTCGGGTCGTGATGATATTGCCGTAGAACTCTGGGGAGGTGTCAAGGTTGTGGTTGTAGTAATCCAGACCAGCATCTGCAAGGTGCGTTGCCTGATCGGGCGTCAACATGCCTAGCGTCATACAGGTTTCTAGACCCATCTCTTTGACGCCTTTAATCATATCGGTGAGCAAAGGCATATCACGCTCTTTGGGGTTCTTCCACGCCGCCCCCATACAGAAACGTGTCGAGCCAGCATTTTTGGCTTTTTGCGCAGCATCAAGTACGCGCTCAACTTCCATCAAACGCTCTGCTTCAACATCGGTTTTGTAGCGTGCGCTTTGTGGGCAGTACTTACAATCTTCAGGGCAAGCACCGGTTTTAATCGATAACAGGGTGCTAACTTGAACATGGTTGGTTTGCTGATGTTGACGGTGTACAGTTTGCGCTTCGAACAATAGATCCATAAATGGCTTGTTCATCAGCTCTTGCACTTCGGCATGCGTCCAATCGTGTCGTACTTCCACAGTTAAATCCTTTGCTCTCATTGTTTTTAGTCTTGGCTAGTGTACCGACAAGCGATACACTGTCAACACCGACCACAAACACAAGTTTACACTTGATTAAAAGTTGAGCGACCGGATTTCATGGATTTAGATTTCGACAAAAAACACATTTGGCACCCCTACACTTCCACACTCAATCCCCTTAGTTGTTATCCCGTAGTATCCGCTAAAGGCGTTCATCTGACTTTGGAGGATGGAACAGAGCTCGTCGATGGGATGTCATCTTGGTGGTCGACCATTCATGGCTACAATCACCCTAAGCTCAATGCAGCACTGCAATCTCAGAGTGAACAAATGTCCCACGTGATGTTTGGCGGTATCACCCACCAGCCTGCCATTGACGTCAGCAAGAAGCTGCTTCAGCTTGCACCCGATAATATGGAGCACATCTTCTTGGCTGATTCGGGTTCGGTAGCGGTTGAAGTGTCACTGAAGATGGCGCTGCAATATTGGCACGCTCGTGGTGAGCGCAGGCCAAAGTTCCTCACTCTCTCCCACGGCTACCATGGCGACACGTTTGCTGCCATGTCAGTGACCGATCCGAATAATTCCATGCATAGCTTGTACAAAGGATTTTTGCCTGAGCATATCTTCGCTGACTCTCCAGAGATTGGGTTTTGGGACGAATGGAATGAAGCGGACATCCGTGATTTCAAATGCAAAATGGATACTCATCACTCTGAAGTCGCTGCGGTGATCCTTGAACCTATTGTGCAAGGGGCTGGCGGAATGCGTTTGTACCATCCTACTTTCCTAAAACGTGTAAGAGAGCTTTGCGATCAATATGGTGTCCTGCTTATTCTTGATGAGATCGCCACTGGCTTTGGCCGCACGGGGAAACTGTTTGCCAGCGAACACGCCAACATCCAGCCAGACATCATGTGTGTCGGCAAGGCTCTCACCGGCGGTTACATGACACTGTCAGCCACATTAACCAGTAAACACGTGGCCGATACGGTATGTGGCGGCGAAGCAGGCTGCTTTATGCACGGCCCGACCTTCATGGGTAACCCACTGGCTTGCGCCGTGGCAAGCGCGAGTTTAGATATTGTTGCGAGCAATGAATGGCAGTCTCAAGTGAGCAGTATTGAATCCCTGTTTGCAGAATTACTGCCTACACTAACACGCTATTCGAATGTAAAAGGTGTGCGTTGGTTGGGCGCAATCGGTGTGGTCGAAACCCAACAAGCGGTGAATATGGAAGTGATTCAGAAGCACTTTGTTGAGCAAGGAGTTTGGATACGACCATTTGGTAAACTCATTTACATGATGCCTCCCTACATTAGTCAGCCAGAGCATATTGAAAGGTTGGTGGCAGCAATCGAGACGGCTCTTGAAAATGAAGAGTGTTTTAACTAACACCAAAAGCGGCTGCTAAAGCAACCGCTTTTCAATGCCTCTCCCAGAGAAAGACTACCTAAGTTGGCTGTCCTTGCTTCCTCTACGATTAAACAAAGCCTGTCGGTAACGATGGTGTTCTTGGTTTGACTGACACTCAATACAGAGTCTCACACCTTTGATAGCGGTTCGCCTTGCTAGTGGAATAGGTTCCCCACATTCATCACAAAACTCGGCACTCACACCCTGGCTTGAAAGACTGCGAACTCTTGAAATTTCATCGTCTATGGTATTTTGAATTTGTTGGCTGACACTATCGTCATTTGCCCACCCTACGGCCATAACATCCCCTCCTCATTATGTTGAGAAACAAACACGCTCCGCAGCAGAGGTGGGTATTATAGTTGTTTAAGCTGACTTGATAATCACATCAAATACATAAAGACTATTACAAATTGGTAATAATCCTAGTGGTGATAGTCGAGAGATAAGAATCACAAGGCAAAAAAAAGCTCGGCAATGCCGAGCTTAGAAACTTGTGTATCGCTAACATTAGCCGATGTGCGTAGCGCCGCCCATGTACTTCTGTAGCGCAGTTGGGATAGCAATACGGCCGTCCGCTTCTTGGTTGTTCTCAAGAATAGCTACCATAGTACGACCCACTGCAAGACCAGAGCCGTTTAGTGTGTGAACAAGCTCAGGCTTCTTCTCACCTTTACGACGGAAGCGAGCTTGCATACGACGTGCTTGGAAATCCCACATGTTTGAGCAAGAAGAGATCTCACGGTATGTCTCTTGCGCTGGAACCCAAACTTCTAGGTCGTAAGTTTTACGAGCACCGAAGCCCATGTCACCAGTACAAAGAACCACTTTACGGTATGGAAGCTCTAGCAGTTGTAGAACTTTCTCTGCGTGACCGGTTAGCTCTTCAAGCGCATTCATTGAATCTTCTGGCTTAGTGATTTGAACCAGTTCAACTTTGTCGAACTGGTGCATACGGATAAGACCACGAGTGTCACGACCGTAAGAGCCTGCTTCAGAGCGGAAACATGGTGTGTGAGCCGTCATCTTAAGTGGCAGTTCAGCCTCTTCAGAGATGGTATCGCGTACTAGGTTAGTCACCGGCACTTCAGCAGTTGGGATTAGAGACAGTTTACGTGGCTCTTCATCGCTTGCTTTTTCAGTCAGTGGCTCTGTATGGAACAGATCTTTACCAAACTTAGGTAGCTGACCTGTGCCAAATAGGCTGTCAGCGTTTACTAGATACGGTACGTACATTTCTGTGTAGCCGTGCTCTTCAGTATGAAGATCAAGCATGAACTGTGCGATAGCACGGTGCAGACGAGCGAACTGACCTTTCATGACGATAAAGCGAGCACCAGTGATCTTCGTTGCGCTGGCAAAATCTAGACCGCCACCCATTTCACCTAGGTCAACGTGGTCCTTTACTTCAAAGTCGTAAGTCTTAGGCTCACCCCAACGAGAAATTTCTACGTTGTCGTTTTCATCTTTACCTTGTGGTACATCGTTCGCTGGCAAGTTAGGCACAGAAAGTGTGATGTCTTCAAGTTGAGCCATTACCGCTGCTAGCTCTTCTTTCTTCGCTTCAAGATCGCTACCTAGTGTACCGATCTGCTTTTTGATCTCTTCAGCGCCTTCTTTGTCGCCAGCAGCCATCTTCTGGCCGATCTGCTTAGAAATGGAGTTACGCGTGGATTGTAAATTCTCAACTTCTACTTGAATCGACTTACGTTGATCTTCAAGTTTACGGATAGTTTCTACGTCTAGCGCGAAGCCGCGACGTGCTAATTTTTCAGCTGTTTCATCCAGCTCTGTACGAAGTAATTTAGAATCCAGCATTGCCAATCCTATGCTTTATAGTTGTGAAGAACTCTGTCCCTGGTCAATTCCTAACCAAGGACAGATATTGATTTGTTAACCGAGTAAAGATAACGAAAAGCCACTACTTTTCATAGCGCTTTTGTGGGCTTTTTGCGTCTAAATCCGCCAGATAATCTAACTTTTCGCCAATTTTGGTTTCGAGCCCGCGATTTGTCGGCTCGTAGTAGCGCGTACCCGCCATTTCAGGGGGTAAGTAGCGCTCGCCAGCGGCATACGCACCCGGCTCATCGTGTGCGTAACGATACTCCGCGCCATAGCCCATGTCTTTCATCAATGACGTAGGGGCGTTTCTTAAGTGATGTGGTACTTCATACTCTGGGAGATTGTGGGCATCTCGCAGTGCTTGCTTCCACGCAGTGTAAACTGCATTACTCTTTGGTGCGCACGCAAGATAGACAATCGCTTGTGCAATCGCCCGCTCACCTTCGGCAGGACCTACACGAGTGAAACAGTCCCATGCGGATAAAGCGACTTGCATCGCTCTTGGGTCAGCATTTCCGACATCTTCTGACGCTATCGCCAATAAACGCCTCGCGATGTACAAAGGATCGCAACCTGCTGCTATCATTCTTGCTGACCAATACAGAGCGGCATCTGGGTTTGAGCCACGAATCGATTTGTGCACAGCAGAAATCAGGTCGTACCAAATGTCACCTTTGTTATCGAAACGATTAACCTTCTCTCCGGCGACTTCAGCAAGTAACGGCAGTGTAATGTCTTTCTCACCAGCCTCGTTCTCCTCCGCCATATCGTACAGAAGTTCAAGGTAGTTCAACGACATCCTTGCATCACCGTTTACCAACTCGGCAAGGCGATCAAGCACATTGTCATGGAACTTCGCGGCGATTGCGCCTAGGCCACGCCGCTCATCATTTTTTGCTTGTTCAAGTACCAGCAAAATATCAGCAGTATCGAGCGAGGTGAGCTTATACACCCTTGCGCGTGAAAGCAGTGCGTTATTGAGTTCAAATGACGGGTTTTCAGTGGTGGCACCAATAAAGGTGACCGTGCCGTCTTCGATGTGTGGCAAGAACGCATCTTGCTGGCTTTTATTGAAGCGATGTACCTCATCGACGAACAAAATGGTGCGTTTGCCAGCGAGTTTGTTTTCTCGAGCACGCTCGATTGCCGCACGGATCTCTTTAACGCCGGAAGTCACCGCAGACACACGTTCCACTTCTGCATTGGCATAATTAGCAGCAACCTCCGCGAGCGTTGTCTTACCGGTGCCAGGAGGTCCCCACAAAATCATTGAGTGCAGTTGCCCAGCCTCAAGCGCTCGTCTTAGCGGTTTCCCCACACCCAAAATATGCTGCTGACCAATATATTGCTCAACGGTTTCTGGGCGCATTCTAGCAGCAAGGGGACGAAAATCTTCGTCCCCTGAAAAATCAAAACTGAAATTACTCACGATAACGTCCTAGCTACCTAGTTCCGTTGGTCATCAATTTCGACACCATCCGGAACTACAAAGGTAAATCGGTCTGAGGCAGGTTTGCCCACTTTTATGTTATCGAAAACAAAGCGGCCTTTTTGGCCATCTTGTTCAATCACATTAAAGCCATGAACAATGCCTTTGCTATCGATATTGATTTGAAATTGGCCTTGCGTTGAGTCGACGGCCGTTGGGACTAAAGTAAATACATCACCTTTTTGGTTGACGCTGTAGTTGTCCCAATCGCTAGCACGATTACGTGTCAGTAACACGAATGGCGTCTGCTCTGTTGCTTGCTCTTGATTGTAAATACTGACCTGCTCGATAAATGGGCTGTAGTACCACAGGTTTTGACCATCGGATACCAGCACATTTTCATCAGGCAGTGTCGTCACCCAGCGAAACATGCTTGGGCGTAAAATATCGACATTGCCTTCCCCTTCCATAACAACATCCCCATCAGGGCTGGTCACTTCTTGAGTAAAAGTCGCGCTAAAACCATCATTCAATTGAAGCCTTTCACTAAGCTCCTTTTGCGGCGTTGCAAAAGCCAGGGCTGAAAAGCCTATTGCTGAAGCACTTAACATCGCGGCATTAAACCATTTCTTCATTTGATTTCCTCTTACCTCTTAAGGCGAATCGAAATTATTCTTTTGGTGGCGCTGGCGCGAGGACTTCGCGGTTACCGTTATGACCCGGTGCGCTTACGATACCTTGAGCCTCTAGCTGCTCGACAATACGCGCAGCGCGGTTATAACCAATCTTAAATCGGCGCTGCACACCTGAGACAGAACCTCGACGTGACTGAACAACATGTTCGACAACTTGATCGAACAGTGGATCCATGTCTTCGTCACCTTCCATCTTTTCACCTGGTAGCAACGTCTCTGGAGACTGCTCGCCATTGGTGATTTCATCAATATAGTTCGGCTTACCGCGTGCTTTCCAGTTATTCACCACGGCATGCACATCATCATCAGACGCAAATGCACCGTGTACACGAGTTGTATGACTAGAGCCCGGTGGCAGATACAACATATCACCCATACCAAGCAGGGATTCTGCGCCGCCTTGGTCGAGGATAGTACGTGAATCGGTCTTGGTCGAAACCGTGAACGCCACACGAGTTGGAATATTGGCTTTAATCAAACCGGTAATGACGTCTACCGAAGGTCGCTGAGTCGCCAGTATCAAGTGAATACCCGCAGCACGTGCTTTCTGAGCCAAACGTGCGATCAGTTCTTCTACCTTCTTGCCTACGACCATCATTAGGTCGGCAAACTCATCGACCACCACTACGATGTATGGAAGTTTCTCAAGCAGTGGCGGCTCTGGATCCATACTGTCGCCTTCTTGCCACAAAGGATCATGAATAGGATGACCGGCGTCTGCTGCCATTTTCAATTTGTCATTGAAGCCCTTGATGTTACGAACGCCAAGCGCTGACATCAACTTGTAACGGCGCTCCATCTCACCCACACACCAACGAAGTGCATTCGAGGCATCTTTCATGTCGGTTACCACCTCAGAAAGAAGATGAGGAATACCTTCGTAGATGGAAAGCTCCAACATTTTCGGGTCAATCATGATAAAGCGTACGTCTTCAGGCGTTGCCTTATAAAGCATACTCAAGATCATGACGTTAACACCCACGGACTTACCTGAACCGGTTGTACCCGCGACAAGCACGTGTGGCATTTTCGATAGATCCGCCACCACTGCTTCACCTGCAATATCTTGACCGAGTACTACGGTAGTTGGTGATTTCGAATCGATAAACGCTTGGCTACCAACCACATCTGAGAAGAAAACGGTTTGACGTGTCATGTTTGGCAGCTCAAGACCAACATACGGCTTGCCCGGAATGACTTCCACCACACGAACCGCCATCGCCGACAGTGAGCGTGCTAAGTCCATTGAAAGGCCAGAAATTCGACTTACCTTTACACCAGGAGCAAGATCCAGCTCAAAGCGGGTAATCACTGGGCCTGGGAAAATATCCACCACTTCCGCTTTGATTTTGTAATCTGCCAGCTTAGATTCGACCAAGCGAGCAATGTTTTCCAGCGCTTCTCGGTCAATAAAGTTCTCTCGCTTCTCTGGGTGGTAGAGAAGTTCTAGCGTTGGCATCGGCTCTACTGGTCTAGGTAAATTCTGATCCCGCTGAACCAAGAATGGATTCATTTTTGCCACTTGCGCTTTTTGCGCCTCGGCCACTATGTTTTGGAACGCCTCGACATCTTGATCAACAGGTTCGTTTTCGGCTTCTGCATCGATAGCATCGAAATCTACTGTCGGTTCAATATGTGATGTTGAAGACTCAACATCTATATCAGCAGTATCAACCCATGGAGGCGTAAAGTCCTCTACCTCTTCAACTTCTTCATATATCGAAGGCTGAGGGTGCACCTGCTGCGTGGCTTCATCCATTGCATAGGTTGATGACTCTACTTGTTGATTAATTGGCTGTTCACTAGCCAAAGGTTCAGGTTGAGGCTCATGAGCAAACATGGTCTGGTGATTAACTGGCTCTTCAAATGTTGGAGCCGCTGTTTGTTCTGCATTTGCCATTGCCGCAGCTGGAGCTGTTGCCGCCACTGACGCAGTAACACTCGACGCTGGCGACTCAGGCTCTTCTCCCTGATTCGCATAGTCATCACTAGAGCGAGCAGCATTTTCCAACTCTTCAATAGTCGCACCAAGCTGACGAGTGCGTTCTACCTGAGGTGGCTGAGATTGAAGAGAACCCGACACTACCGGTTCAACAGGTTGTACTGTTTCAACCGCGCTCACTTCTGATGGCGCTGACGTTACTTGCGGTGCGATTGATTCTTGTGAAGCAGTGTCGTCTTCTGGTTTTGCAAACAGTGGGTCATAGGCTGGTTCAGGCTCTGTCGCAACCGAAGGCGTCGACTCTGGAACATGAATATTGTATTGCTTCTTGCTGGTAGCCGGAGCCTCTTGTACTGCACTGTCTGCGCTAAAGCGTGGGAGCTCCTCTGTGTCATCGGACTCTTGGTCGTCAAGCACAGGCTCATATACTTCTTCTTTGGTACCACGAACCTTGTTGACCAATGCGGCGCTCATCGATAGCACGCTATCACCGATCCACTCGACGACTCTTAGCCAAGAGATTCCAGTAAGTAGTGTAAAGCCCGCTCCCCAAAGAAATAGCAGCACCAAAGTCGTACCAAGCACATTCAGCGTTGGTAAAGACAGGCTGGTTAAAACATCTCCAATTACGCCACCTGAGGAGAAGTACCAGATATCATCAAAGTTGATGTCAGCAAGGCCACAGCTCGTCAGAATAAGAACGGTTAGTCCAAGTAAACGCGTACCCCAGATCATCAAATCAATCGGATCATCTTCGTCACGATTGCGGAAAAAGACCCAAGCACTCAACGCTATGATGAAAGGGATTGGGTATGCCAAAGAGCCGAAAACAAAAAATAGAGTATCCGCTAGCCACGCACCAACAAAGCCGCCAGCGTTTTGAATGTCACCACCCCATGCAGTCTGTGACCATGAGGGATCCGCCGGACTAAAGGTGAATAAGGCTACAGCGAGTAGAATAGAGGTAAGTACAGCTAAGATGAAACAGCATTCTCTTAACCGCTGAAATCCGTTTAGACGAGTCGCCTGAGGCTCTTCACTCGTCTTGATAATCGTTTCGACTCTTTTTTTGTCCTGTTTGAACATAACCAACATCTAATTATTGAAAACAGTCCGAGCGGCAAAAGCCGCTCGGTGTATTCATTGATTTAACCACAATGAGGATTAAAACCCAATCTGACTCGAGAATAAAGCATGCTTTATCATAACTTTAGTCAACTTCTTGTCAGACTTGGAAACGCCGTCTCTAGCGCGTTTTAATCACAAGCTGGTTAGTTTGTTTCACTTCTTCCATAACCACATAGGTTCGCGTGTCATTCACACCAGGAAGGCGAAGCAAAGTATCCCCTAAGAGTTTACGATATGCGCCCATATCCGACACCCTTGTTTTCAAAAGATAGTCGAAATCACCTGATACTAGGTGACATTCTTGAATATCGTCTAACTTCTGTACCGCTGTATTGAACTGTTCAAATACATCTGGCGCTCCACGGTTCAATGTAATCTCTACGAATACAAGTAGTGAAGCATCTAAGTACTGCGGATTTAAGAGTGCGGTGTAGCCCGTAATATAACCCTGTCTCTCCAAACGACGTACACGCTCTAGACATGGTGTAGGCGATAACCCTACACGTTTTGAGAGTTCGACGTTTGAAATACGACCATCTTTTTGCAACTCATTGAGGATGTTGCGATCGATACGGTCTAGTTCCTTGGACGGCTTCTTATAGTTGTCTGCCATTTTTTATTCCACCTTGTTACTTCCTTGCAAAAAAATATACTACAACTCTGTAATATACAGTATCAAATTTTGTGTATTAGCTTCTATACTAGACATTAATTCGACAATAACACCCTACAAACAGTTAATACAACCACATTATAATGAGGAGTCAGGATGATAATTGGCGTACCTAAAGAGATTAAAAACCACGAGTACCGAGTTGGTATGGTTCCAGCGAGCGTTAGAGAACTAATCTCACACGGCCACGAAGTTTACATTGAAACTCAAGCTGGCACCGGTATCGGTTTTTCAGACGATGATTACATCGCTGTAGGCGCATCCATTCTTCCTACCGCTGCAGACGTCTTCGCGAAAGCAGAGATGATTGTAAAGGTCAAAGAACCCCAAGCTGTCGAGCGTGCTATGCTACGTGAAGGACAAATTTTATTCACGTATCTCCATCTAGCACCAGATTTTCCACAAACTGAAGAGCTAATCAAAAGCAAAGCTGTCTGCATTGCCTATGAGACTGTAACAGATAATATGGGTCGTTTGCCACTACTAGCACCAATGTCAGAGGTCGCTGGGCGAATGTCTATACAGGCTGGTGCACAAACACTCGAAAAGTCCAATGGTGGACGTGGTCTACTACTTGGTGGTGTACCAGGTGTTGAACCGGCGAAAGTCGTCGTCGTTGGTGGCGGTGTAGTTGGCTCTAACGCTGCTCGCATGGCTGTTGGTATGCGTGCAGACGTCACAATCCTCGACCGCAATATTGATACATTACGCGTTTTGGATGAAGAATTCCAGGGTCGCGCAAAAGTTGTTTATTCTACAGAAGACGCACTTGAGAAGCATGTTCTAGAAGCAGATCTCGTAATCGGCGCTGTTTTAGTCCCAGGTGCTGCTGCACCTAAGCTCGTCACCAAAGAACACATCGCGAAGATGAAGCCTGGTGCGGCAGTGGTTGACGTTGCTATCGACCAAGGCGGTTGCTTCGAAACTTCTCACGCGACAACTCACGCAGAGCCAACTTACATTGTTGATGAAGTGGTTCACTACTGTGTCGCTAACATGCCTGGTGCGGTTGCTCGTACTTCTACGTTTGCACTGAACAACGCGACGCTACCTTACATCATCAAGCTCGCGAACAAAGGCTACCAGCAAGCACTTACTGAAGATAAAGGCTTCCTAGATGGTCTAAACGTGATTCACGGTAAAGTAACGTGTAAAGAAGTGGCTGAAAGCTTTGACCTTGAATACGTTGAGCCAGCAACGGCTATTGCGATGTTCAACTAATAGGTCTTTAACCAGAAAGAACGACATCCAAATTGAAAAACGGGCTTATTGCCCGTTTTTTTTGTGCCTGCGTTTTACGCTTAACTTATCTGACGCTATGACTTAAACGCGTGCAGCAGTATGTTACGCGGAGTAGTGGCAGTATCGCAAAAAGTCGACAAGCTCACCTGATAGCCGTGAGACTTCAAATACAAGGCTTTGTCCAGCGCTAGCCACACCTCAAGCGGACGACGAAACACACTTTGCACCAAGCTCAGCGCTTCCATCTTCCAAAAACGCGCCTGCCCAACCCGCTCAAAATGCTCGAAATCAACCTGGGGTATAGTGAGTGACTTCTGCGCTGCTGCCCAATGACAAAAATGCTCAAATCCATCAGAAAGCTGCGACTTTTTGATACTCGGTACCGGCTCATATCCCTCAGTAACCTGATTTTGCTGACAGAGCGCATCAAAGCCAAGCCTAAACACCATCTCTTGCTCTCTGTGACGTTTCACGCGTTCACCACCTGTGACGGTTTCCTGAAGGGGAATACGTAGCTCTTGCTTCGTTAAAGAAAGTTCGGCTTGCCTACCTAGCTCAGATAGAGGTTGGTATTGTTCGTCTTGAATTAAGTGATAGCAACAAGGTGACAAAGTGAGTGCTGGAAGCCTCGCATCTATAGCATGTTGAATCAGCGTGACATGCAGATCACCACACGCATGCAATGCAACCGCATGTTGATTGGCATTGAATACCTGTTTTGAACTTTCATCAAATGCATCACCTTGTACGAACTGCATGCTTAAACCACGTCTGTTAGCTTCATGCTGCCCAGCGTCACAAAGGGCTTGCTGATATTCAAAGCTCGTCACCTTCTGCTCAGTTTGAGAGGAAAGAATACGTCCAAGAAAGCCTTTACCAGAGCACCACTCTAACCACTCGCTACCATGATGGTTATGAATGCATGCAGAACCCATTTGGCGAATTTGTTCAAGCTTGCGCCCTGGTACGCCAGAATCGAGGCCACGGGGAAGAGTTAAATGGGAAGCTTCGCCGATCGAATCAATCACGGCAGCCTGTTGAAGCGCATGCAACTCAGGTATGAACGGGCTAAGCGCCTCTGCGCACTGTAACGGAGACTGCTTCAAGGTTTGGATGTGTTCTGGGGAGCATTCAGAAAGCCACTCAGATAAGGCTGGATGCTGTGATTGCCAAGGAAGCTGACCACTGACTATTTGAATAAAGGGATCATGCCGCCAATAATCTTGGTAGGCTTTGAGTATGGCGGTAAGTTGGTCAAATTGCTGGCGCACATTTCCCCCTATTCTTCAGGCAATGCGAAACTGCATGGATTGTAGGGGGAAGTGAGTACTAACAAAAGTACTTTGTGTTATCGAATCGGCAATTCGATATCTCTGAACATCTCTTCAATTTCGGTGTTCGACTTAAGTGATATCGCCTGTTCCACCACTGGACGGGTTAAATGAGGCGCAAATCGCTCCATAAAGTCGTACATGTACGAGCGCAAGAAGGTGCCTTTTCTAAACCCAATGCTAGTGGTGCTCGCTCCAAAGATATGGCTAGCGTCAATAGCAACAAGGTCCGTATCTTGAGAATCATCCATCGCCATACTGGCAATAACGCCAACACCGATACCCATACGTACATACGTCTTGATTACATCGGCATCTGTTGCTGTAAAGACAACTTTTGGTGTCAGTCCTACTTTGTTAAATGCCGTATCTAGCTCTGAACGCCCAGTAAAGCCAAACACGTATGTCACCAAAGAATAGGCCGCAAGATCTTCAATCGTTACGAGGTCTTTTAGTGCAAGTGGATGGTCTTTAGGTACCACAATAGAACGGTTCCAGTGATAACAGGGTAGCATGATCGCGTCTTGGTAAAGGTGCAGTGCTTCCGTTGCGATAGCAAAGTTGGCCGTGCCTTTCGCAATGGCTTCTGACATTTGCGATGGCGTACCCTGATGCATGTGCAGCGATACTTTCGGGTAACGAGCTGTAAACCCTTTGATGACTTCAGGGAGCGCGTAGCGCGCCTGCGTGTGCGTGGTTGAAATGTTCAATGTACCCATTTCAGGATGAGTATGTTCCCCTGCTACGGCTTTGATACTTTCAACTCGAGACAGAATTTCTTGAGAGATTCGAACGATATCTTCGCCGGCATTGGTCACCTGAGTTAAATGCTTACCGCTGCGCTCAAAGATTTGGATCCCTAATTCGTCCTCCAACAAGCGGACTTGTTTACTGATACCAGGCTGAGAGGTATAGAGACTTTCTGCGGTCGCGGACACATTTAGATTATGGTTCACCACCTCAACAATGTACTTTAACTGCTGTAACTTCATCTGCTCGTCTTCATCCTTGTCAAAATTCGCCTCAGCTCACCACCGCCAGCCTAAGCATATAATCAATAGTTATAACGAATTACTAAACAGATTAACAGTTTTTTTGGATAGGAATTGTTCTACCTCTCAAACCCGCTCAGAAAGTTTCCACGTTTTCCTCGGATTATGACCAATTCAACAACTTTGCAGTGTTGGTCAGTTAGCCTTTGGTGTATCCTGTCCCATTAGACTGTAGGGAAACTCACTGTAGATACAAAACGTTATGAATATTGGTTTAATTATTGCGCTCGTCGCCCTTTTGCTGGTTTTGGTACTGGGCTACAACATCATGCTGCAATACAAACTAAAAGCCGAAGCCACTAGAAGGCAAGAGTCGGCCAGATATGTTGCCTTGATTGATGCCACTGAAGAACTGATCAGTGGTGCGAGCTACTTGCCATACAGCAAAGAACTAATGCTATGTCTTCATAACCGCATTTTAGATGCCGTTACGAATATGCATGAGTTGGATCCTAAGAACAAACACTTAGTGCAACGCGTCGAGGCCGCAAAGACACAAATTCAGCAACTGCAAGAAAACTACGAAGGCAGTGAAGCCACATCGTTCAAAGTGCCAACCAGCGACAAGCAAGCGATCATTATGTTGAAACTGGTCAAACGCCTGCGCGATACCGTTCGCACTGAACACAACAAAGGACGTATGGATACCCAATCTTATATGGTTGAAAATGCGCGCCTTGAAACGATCCAGATCCGCATCAACATTGAGAACGTCGTCAAACGTGCTCATGATTCTATGGCCAAAGGACAGCCTGGTACGGCGGCACAGCTGCTGAAAAAAGGGATCGATGCGCTAAGCTCGAAGAACGACAACTACTCCATTCAAGCCAAAGAGAAGCTCACCGAGATGCTCGACAAGCTGCAAAACTCTCGCCAAGCCAAGGCTGAGGAGAAACAGCAACAAGCGAACAGCGAGCGAGACGACGACATCAATGCTCTGTTTGGTGAGAAGAAAAAGTGGTAGAGTTAACCAAGGTCGCAAGCGCGGCCTTTTTTAATTCAACAACAACGAAATTAGCCATGATCAGTCCCTCTCAAATCGACGCCATTTTAGAACCCATCAATCAATTTCTGCACTGCTCGACTCCAGATGCTTGGGTGCAAGAGGCTAAACGCCCAGAAAACCTACCAGTGATCCTTATTGATCACCTATTGTGTGAGCTTAAAGCCGGCCAATCCGCAATGTACTTAATTCGCAAGTATGCCGTTGATAAACAGAGCAGCTCAGCACTGTTTGAATGGTTCAAGCCCTATGAAGACTTTGCGTATCGCCGTATTGGTGACATGGCTTCTTTGAAGGGCAAAAGTAATATTTCTAAGTCGATCATTGCTAAGTCTGATTCACCTTATAGCCAAGATTTGATCGACAAAATGGTTCTACTGATCAAAGAAGAGTTGCATCACTTCTATCAAGTGTTGGAAATCATGGAAAAGAAAGGTATCGCCTATGAGCCAATACCGGCGAGTCGCTATGCCAAGGGCCTGCTTAGCCACATGATAACGCATGAACCCAACACACTTATCGACAAACTGATCATTGGGGCTTATATCGAAGCACGCTCTTGTGAGCGTTTTGCCAAACTTGCGCCGTTTATGGACGATGATATCGCGAAGTTTTACGTGTCCCTGCTTCGCTCTGAAGCTCGTCACTATCAAGACTACTTGACGTTGGCAGAGCAAGTGGCAGGCAAAGACATCAGTGAAAGAGTTGCTTACTTCGGTAAGGTGGAAGCTGAGCTGATTTCCTCGCCAGATACCGACTTTAAGTTTCACAGCGGTATACCCGCTTAATACAAAAATGCCAGAGCTGTTAAGCTCTGGCATTTTTAGTTTTACTCTATCGATTAACGTAGAGAGGCATTTAACCTAGAGAGGTGATTAGCTTAGAGAAGCATTGATCTCAGCAAGAACCTTAGCAGGATCCTCAGCTTGAGTGATTGGGCGGCCAATCACGAGATAGTCAGAACCGGCTTGGATTGCCATATCTGGCGTCATGATACGCTTTTGATCGCCCACTGCAGCGCCTGCAGGGCGAATACCTGGCGTCACCAACTTGAACTCTGTACCTAGCTCTGTTTTAAGCATGCTTGCTTCTTGCGCCGAACAAACCACACCATCAAGGCCGGCATTCTTTGTTAGATTCGCTAAGCGAAGTACTTGTTCTTGAGGTGCTACATCAATACCGATACCCGCTAGATCAGACTGCTCCATGCTAGTCAGCACCGTTACACCAATCAGTAACGGACGATCTTTACCGTAAGGCTCTAAGATCTCGCGAGATGCTGTCATCATGCGCTCGCCGCCACCAGCGTGAACGTTTACCATCCAAACACCCATTTCCGCTGCAGCGCGAACGGCTTTCGAGCAGGTGTTAGGAATGTCATGAAACTTAAGATCTAGAAATACTGAGAAGCCACGCTTGTGCAGCTCTCGAACGAACTCAGGACCAAATAGTGTGAACATCTCTTTGCCCACCTTCAGTCGGCAAGAACTTGGGTCAATTCTATCGACAAAAGCTAATGCATCGGCTTGGTTATCATAATCCAGTGCAACAATCACTTTTTGGTCAATCATTTTCGCTCCTCGTTTTACTCAAAAAAAGCAGCACCTAAGTGCTGCATTACAAATCTGTTCTGGTCTTGGCTACTCGCCGTCCAACCCTCGAATGGGCTTGATCGTACCCCATCCCTTACATGAAGGACAATGCCAATATAATGAATGCGTTGAGAAACCACATTTACGACATCGATAATGCGGCTTTGTCTTTAGCTGCTCACCTACCAGCGATTGCAACGTCGTCAAACTCTCTTTCGCTCTGCCTTCTTCAGCGTTGGCAAGGTGATAATCCATCAAACGATAGAAGCCCTTCATTGTAGGGCTGCGCACCAACTGCCTCGTTAATAGCGCTTGTGCGGCCTCTGTGCCGTCATGCTGGGCAACAAGCTGGGCAAGCATCAATTCTGCAGAGACCCCAGCCCCTTTATCGATGCTGGCTCTTAGAAACTCGACCAAACCTTGTTCTTGGCCAAGGTGGTGATAGCACTCTGCTAAAGTAGGTAAAACTTCACTAATAAAATCTTTATCTTGCTCGAGCACCGACTCCATGTAGGAAATGGTTTTTGGATAATCTTCGTCTTCAAGACAGAGTTTACCCAATGAAATACTCGCTCGAGTACAACGAGGATCCACGGCCAGTGCTTTCTTAAAGTTCTGAATGGCCTTGTTGGTATTGCCATCGGCCTTCTCGATCATGGCAAGCTCACACCAAAAGTGGGCGATACTGTTTCTAATACGCTTTTTGCCCATTTTCAGCAGCGCATTCGCAACCTCGATCGCCTTATGCCACTCACTCGTTTGCTGATAGATAGCAAGCAGCTGAGTTAATGCTGCTTCGCGATGTTCGGGCTCATCGACCAGTTGAACAAAGATCTTCTCTGCTCGGTCTAGAAAACCAGACACCATGTAGTCTTTTGCTAGCTGCTGCAAAGCGAGGTTTTTCTGATCGATGGTAAGTCCTGATCGAGAAATGAGGTTTTGGTGAATACGGATAGCACGGTCAACTTCACCGCGAGAACGGAATAGGTTGCCGAGAGCAAGGTGGGTATCAATCGTTTCGTTGTCGACCTGAAGAAGCTCAATAAAGTGATCGACCGCTTTGTCTGACTGATCTGACAACAATAGGTTAAGGCCCGTCATGTATTGACGAGAGATCTGATGCGATTGCTCTTGGCGATCATGCTTAGCACTGCGCTGACCCATGTACCAACCGTAGGCCGCCGCGATAGGCAAAAGCAAGAATAATAGCTCAAGCATTAATTAAATCGACCTTAACCCTTTATCTCATTAATTGCTGGTAGTCGCGACTTCTTTTGATTCAGAAGGCGTCTGTTTAGCCAGCTGCTTCTTTAGCTTACGCACTGTCATTTGAGACTTCAGGTGTAAGCTACCAAAAATTAACCAAGCAACCACGAAGCCAACCACGAATACACTGCCTAGCAGCGTCGAGAGATGGAAGTCACCTTGCGCTAACAAGTAGTTGAAGGTTACCACTTCCTGGTTTTGAGAACCCAGAGCTAGGGTTACCAGGAACAATGCGATGAGTACAATTATTTTTAGAATCTTCATATGCTCGTGCCATAGTTATTGGATAGCTCGATTATGCAGGAATTTGCCTCAGCGCACCATGGTCTAAGGCAATTATCTTGATAATCTAAGTGATATTTAGAGCAACTAGCCTATTCTTTATCCAAGCAATTGAAGCTCATCAAAGCCGCTCGCCTAAACGTAAAACGGCACACTAAAAAAGTATGCCGTTTCATCAAGATAGAAGCTCTATAGACTTTCGTTCACACGCTCACGAAGCTCTTTACCTGGCTTAAAGTGTGGTACGTACTTACCTTCTAGCTCCACTTTATCGCCTGTTTTAGGATTACGCCCAACTCGTGGCTCACGGTAGTGAAGCGAGAAACTACCAAAACCGCGGATCTCAATACGATCCCCACTTTCCAGTGTAGAGGCCATATGTTCCAAAATATCTTTTACCGCATCTTCAATTTCCTTTGCGGATAAGTGAGTTTGCTCCGCGCAGAGTCTTTCTATCAGTTCAGACTTAGTCATAGGTAGTTACCCTCGTTACTCTTAATCTTTAGTGTCTCTATCTTCGATGTCTCATACTACAGCGGACAGCGGTCTACATATATTCTACATCAACAATGCACTAACTGCCTGTATAAATTGATAATAGTCTAAATTTCGCAAAGATAAAAACAAAAAAAAGGAGCCTTACGGCTCCTTTTTCACTAATGGCGTAAATTATTCGCCTTTAGCAGCTTTGAATGCATCAGCCATAGCATTACCGAACGCGCCTTCTTCTTGCTTGTTCAGTGAAGCCATTGCTTCTTGCTCGTCAGCTTCATCTTTAGCTTTGATAGATAGGTTGATTACGCGGTTCTTACGGTCAACACCGGTGAACTTCGCTTCAACGCTGTCGCCAACGCTTAGGATTAGAGACGCATCTTCGATACGGTCACGTGATACTTCAGAAGCGCGGATGTAACCTTCTACACCTTCTTCTAGCTCGATAGTAGCACCTTTAGCATCAACTGCAGTAACAGTACCGTTTACTAGAGTACCTTTCTTAGTGTCTGCAACGTAAGCATTGAATGGGTCATTTTCCATTTGCTTAACGCCTAGAGAGATACGCTCACGCTCAGCGTCTACTGCTAGAACAACTGCAGAGATCTCGTCACCTTTCTTGTACTCACGAACTGCTTCTTCACCAGCAACATTCCAAGAAATGTCAGATAGGTGAACTAGACCGTCGATGCCGCCTTCTAGACCGATGAAGATACCAAAGTCAGTGATAGACTTGATCTTACCAGTAACTTTGTCGCCCTTAGCTTGCATTTCAGCGAATGACTGCCATGGGTTAGCTTTACACTGTTTCAGACCTAGAGAGATACGACGACGTTCTTCGTCGATATCAAGAACCATAACCTCAACTTCGTCGCCAACATTAACAACTTTAGATGGGTGGATGTTCTTGTTAGTCCAATCCATTTCTGAAACGTGTACTAGACCTTCAACGCCTTCTTCGATTTCAACGAAGCAGCCGTAGTCAGTTAGGTTAGTAACACGACCAGTTAGCTTGTGACCTTCTGGGTAACGCTTAGCAATTGCTACCCATGGATCTTCGCCTAGTTGCTTAAGACCTAGTGATACGCGAGTACGCTCACGGTCGAACTTAAGAACTTTAACTAGGATCTCGTCACCAACGTTAACGATCTCAGATGGGTGCTTAACGCGCTTCCACGCCATGTCAGTGATGTGTAGAAGACCATCAACACCGCCAAGGTCAACGAATGCACCGTAGTCAGTAAGGTTCTTAACGATACCTTTAACTTCAGTACCTTCTTGTAGAGTTTCAAGAAGTTCGTCACGCTCAACACTGTTTTCAGATTCGATAACAGCACGACGAGAAACAACAACGTTGTTACGCTTCTGGTCTAGCTTGATAACTTTGAACTCTAGCTCTTTGTTTTCTAGGTGAGCAGTGTCACGGATAGGACGTACGTCAACAAGAGAACCAGGAAGGAAAGCACGGATACCGTTTAGTTCAACAGTGAAACCGCCTTTAACTTTACCGTTGATGATACCAACAACAGTTTCAGCTTCTTCGTAAGCTTTCTCAAGAACGATCCAAGCTTCGTGACGCTTCGCTTTCTCACGAGAAAGTTGAGTTTCACCGAAACCGTCTTCAACAGCGTCTAGAGCTACGTCAACTTCAGCGCCAACTTCAACTTCAAGTTCGCCAGCAGCGTTCTTGAACTGTTCAGCAGGGATAGCAGACTCAGACTTAAGACCAGCGTCAACAAGAACGTAACCGTTCTCGATAGCTACTACAGTACCTTTAACGATGCTGCCTTGTTGGAATTCTGTTTCGTTTAGAAACTCTTCAAAGAGTTGAGCAAAAGATTCAGTCATTATTTAATCTTCAATAAGTAAACGTCCATGGGCATCCTACCGCATGGGGTTGATAATTTAGTCGGTCATCATCCTTGCGACCAACAGCTCAAAGCCCACCAAGTCAGTGCCTATTAAAGGCTACTTAGTGAGTTTAGATTCGATATATTGTAGCGCTTTTTCCAACACTTGCTCGATGTTTAGCGAGGTTGAATCTAGCACAAGAGCGTCATCAGCCGGACGAAGAGGGGCAACCGCTCGGTTGCGATCTCGGTAGTCTCGTTCTTCGATCTCGCTCAAAAGGTCGTCAAATCTAACATCTAAACCCTTTAGTTGCAACTGCTTAAAACGCCTTTGCGCTCTTTCCTGCGCACTTGCGTCTAAGAAGATTTTTACAGGTGCTTCAGGAAAAACCACTGTGCCCATATCACGGCCATCAGCAACCAATCCAGGTTCAATGTTAAATGCACGTTGACGACGCAATAATGCTTCACGTACGCGTGGCAGTGCCGCTATTTTGGAAGCTGCATTGCCGGTTTCTTCTTTACGAAGCTCGCCAGACACATCTTCCCCTTCCAGAATCACTTTTACCAGTTCGCCTTCAGCAACAAACTGCACATCTAGATGCATCGCTAGCGGTACCAAAGCATCTTCTGATTCTAGATCTACTCCGTGGTGAATCGCCGCTAATGCTAAAACACGGTAAATAGCCCCTGAATCCAGCAAGTGATAGCCTAATTTTTCAGCCAACAGCATACACAGTGTGCCTTTACCAGCACCACTTGGTCCATCCACAGTAATCACTGGTGTGTTTAAGGACATGTTCTACTCCACGTTGTCACATTATTGTTGTTAATTTTACGGCGCAGAATTATATACCCTATAGCCTTAAGTTGCTATGTCTTTGCTAGTTTGACTCTATGTTCTCATGCAATCTATTGATTACTGAGACCATCCTATAAGCAAAACACTTCGGTAGCGCCGCTCAGCCACGTCGAGCTGCAAAGTGTACCCACTATAGTCACCTTTTTGGTACTGCTCCGACAAATGACACAAACTATAGAGTCCCCCACAAGCGCCTAGATTGCCTAGCAACATATCGAGAAACACAAATTCCGTTTTTGAGGTGATGATGGATGATAGCTGGTTAACATTACTGTAAGAAGGCCATGAAGTTGGGTCACTCTCGGTTGAATCAAGTCTAAAAGGGGCTGAATCGCCAACTAATTTTTGCCCCGTAATGCGTTTAGACTCAAAGTTAAAGCCAAGATGTTCACGTAACTTTGATAAAAATAAAGTTATGATTTCGAAATGCTAGATCTTGTTCCGTGTGTTCTTTTGTATGTAGAGAGACGATAGCACTGATTTGTATGGTGTGATTGTAGAGAAGACTGTTTACAGGAAAATCACATTTTTAATCTTAATTTTAGGGCGAGTCTGGTTAAACTTTCAGTAAGAAGTTTATTTTATTATTGAAGTCTTAGGGTTGGCTCGGATTAATACAGCTTGGTATCCAAGCTGCTGACTTTCTCAATGTAGACTTGTGATCGTTAATCCATACGAGCGCTTTAACGTAAACATATCCATTAGGGTTTGGTAACGCAAATATATCAATCGTATCTAAAATCACTTCAGATGGCATGAGCTTGTCGTTCGACAATGACTTTAAATTGAATTCCGATTCACTAGCCTTAAGATAAAGAAACTGATTTTCGTTTGGTTCATATTGAATGTAGGTGTAAGTCTCTTTTTCTTTTAGCTCTGGATAATCACCCCAGTAAGCCAGTACTTCAACATTGCCAATATCAGCACTTCTAATACTCTGATTCTCAAGTTGAACAGTGATTTTATATAGGCATGATTTTTTAGGTTCAAACCATTGACCTTCAATAGATACATCCGAGTCTACGTTAGTCTTCATACTCGGAATAACAGTGAAAATAAAAACAGATAGAGCCCAAGTGGCAGCTACTAAAATAGCAAGTATTTGGAGAGATACGCTAATTGCCTCTAACTTGGGTTTTGCTGTCACCAACCTTGACATTACCTCTCTCACGCATAATCCCTTACATGAATGAATGTGTATCTAAGTATATATCTCTATGCCACTTTGCCAAATCCCACTCCCAGATATGCCTAACTAGTTCCTTACTTCAGGAAGTGACCATTTAATTCGATGTGTCCTGGCTGAGTGAATTTGGGAGCTTGATTAGAGGTTTCCAATACCCGAGGTTGTCCATGAGACTCTAAATTGAGGAAGCGACTGCCAAGGTTTTGTCCAGAGACGTGCCGAAGGGGCATGTAACGCAGAAATGCCCCTTTATCAGTTAGAGCTTTAGCTCATACTCCATTCTTTGCTCTAAATCTTCCATAATTTATCTAATGGCACAGCATAACTTTTGAACTGGTCAACATTCGAAAGCTTGATGCTATTTGCCTCCCTTTCATAACAAATAGCTCTAACCGACTAGTTAGTCGCAATCTACAACCCCATGAATTGTCGCATAAAGATTTGGGTGTAGTGATCCATCTCCGATTTATAATTAGCTAATTTTGCTAAGTTAGCTATCCATTCAGTTGCACACTATGAGCTACAAATGAAAGAAGATATTTTTTTGGCAATACGCAAAGCGATTGATTGCGCTCCACGTAATCAGTTTATGGCTGAATTGCATCTTCAAATGATCAAGTACGCAGACGACCTTCACGACATTACGGCCAAGGAGTTTTGCCAAGAAGTCGAACTCAAGCCAAGTTATGGTACTGAATTCAGCAAGATGAGAAACCTTACAAATCGCTTGAAACAAGCGGGTTTAGATGTAACCAAAATTTAGGATAAGAAATGGCTAGTAGTAAATACCCTCGCGGCTCAGAATGGCGTAAGTGGGATCTACATATTCACACTCCAGCTTCCTTTCATTGGGAAGGTCAAAAGTTTAATGCAGATCCAAACTCGCCTGAAAACACTCGGCTTATCGATGAAATGATCAGTGCTCTGAATGCAGCAGAACCAGCGGCATTCGCAATAATGGATTACTGGACTTTTGATGGCTGGTTCGCATTGAAAAAACGCTTAACGCAACCTGGAGCCCCAAAACTAGAAAAGACGGTTTTTCCAGGCATTGAGTTAAGGTTAGTTGCTCCAATGGATGGACGACTAAATGCTCATGTTCTGTTCTCCAATGAAATAGATGATCAAGTCCTACATGATTTTCGAGCTGGACTGAATATTGCGCTTATCGACCGTCCTCTATCTGATTACTCGTTAAAATGCCTAGCTCGCCATGTAGGTGAAGACTTACTTAAGCAAAAAGGGTTCAGCAAGGAAGATGTTGATAGCAATGATGATACTGCTTTAAAAGCTGGTTCAACTATTGCGGAAATCTCTTGTGAAAGTTATAAGCAGGCAATACGTAATGTCCCTAACCAAAAGGCTCTCGGCTTTATGCCATTTAACACAAATGATGGTTTGGCTGACGTTAAGTGGCAAGATCATTATGCCTACGTTCTTGGTTTATTTGATACATCACCGATTTTTGAAACTAGAACCCCCGACCTCTGGGCAGCCTTTGCTGCGGTAGAAACAGATACAAATAAAAAGTGGATTCGTGATTTCCAACGTGCATTAAGCAATCTACCAAGACTTGCTGTTTCAGGTAGTGATGCTCATAGGTTTACAGGTGAGCCTGGAAACAATGATCGCAGGGGATATGGTGACTATCCGTCAGGAAAAGCAACGTGGATAAAAGCGAACCCAACATTTGAAGGGTTAAAGCAAGCGATAAAAGAACCAGCAAAGCGATCATTTATTGGTGCAACTCCTCCAAAACGACAGCTAGTAAGTGAAAACAGAAGTCGTTTCATTGAAAAGCTAGAAGTCAACAAAGCGGTTGGAACATCACTTATTGATTCCTGGCTTGACCAAACTGAATTACACCTAAACCATGATTTAGTAGCGATTATAGGCAATAAAGGCAGTGGTAAAAGCGCATTAGCAGATATTGCCGCATTACTTGGTAACTCCAAACAAAGCCACCATTTCTCTTTTTTAAAAGAAAATCGATTCAGAGGAAAAACTGGTGAGCCAGCAAGTCACTTCAATACAAAAGTAACATGGGGTGATGGAAAGGAACTTGAGAAAAATCTAAATGAAAATCCAGCAACTGAAAATGTTGAACTTGTAAAGTATATCCCCCAAGGTCATTTTGAAGAACTATGTAATGCACATGTATCAGGCCAGTCAGATGCATTCGAGAAAGAGTTAAGATCTGTAATTTTCTCACATGCTGATGATTCTATTCGTTTAGGTTCTCATGACTTTGACCAGCTTATTGAAAAGCAAGAAAGTTCACTTCGAAGCAAGCTAGAAAGCTACCGCAGCGCATTACACAAGGTAAATGAACAGATAGCTTACCTTGAGAGTCAAATGACAGATGAAGCGCGGAAAATTCTCGAAGAGCTATTAGCTCAAAAGCAGAGGCTACTGGACGAACTGACAAAGGTTAAACCAGAAGAGGTTCCCGAACCAACAAGCGAGCTCACTATTGAACAACAAAAAGTAGTAGAGAAGCTTGCATCGATCGGCCAGGAACTAGAAAAGTTACAACAACAGCATGAATTAAATCGAGAAGAGCTAACAAAGCTGGCTGCAAAGAAAAAAGCATGTAAGAACATCGGAGCAGGCTTTGAAATAGTCAAGAGCGCAGTAAGTCAATTTACTTCTGAGTTTAGCTCTGACGTCCTGCTTCTGGGCTTGAATGTCGAAAAGTTGATTAAGTTAGAAATTGATGAAAAAGTAATTTCAGATTTAGAAGCAGCCTGTGTCAATCGAGATAAAGAACTAAAAGAAAGTCAATTATCTCTTGATACTAATAAGCAATCTCTTACTGATAAGAAAACTCCATTAAACGCACAATTAAATGCGCCACAGCAAGCGTTTCAGCAATATAAAGAGCAGCTTAAGGTTTGGGAAGAAAAGAAAACGGCACTATTAGGAACCAAGGATGAACCAGACTCACTTGAGGGTGTTAAACATAGAAAAGCCCAACTCGATCAACTTCCGAGTAAAAGACAGGAGCTACTTGGACAACGACTGGGATTAACCCGTCAAATATTCAGAGCTATTGATGAGCAAAAATCGAATCGCGAGGCACTTTTTGGGCCAGTTCAATCTCTCATTCAGAGTAACGCTCTGATCCGTGATGAATATAAATTACAGTTTAGGGCTGAGCTGAGTAGTACAACGGATCAAATTTCGAACAAATTATTCTCCATCGTAAAACAAGCATCGGGAGAATTTAGAGGTGAGTCCGAGAGCCTGTCAGTAATCAAAGAGCTAATGGATAGGCACGATCTAGATAACGAAGATTCTCTTATCAACTTTATTCAGGAGTTACACCGAAAACTAGAAGATGCGTCTAAAAATCCAACTGGCATAGCATCTTTGCTGCGTAAAGATCGTTCATCAAATGAAGTTTATGACCTCATATTTGGCCTAAGTTACCTTGAACCGAGGTACACATTGATGTTCCAAGGTGCGCATATTGGTCAGCTGTCACCAGGCCAAAGAGGCGCATTACTGTTGATCTTCTATCTACTTGTGGATAAAGGCAATACTCCCATTATCTTAGATCAACCAGAAGAAAACTTAGATAATGAAACAATTGTTAGCTTACTTGTTCCTGTCTTAACAGAAGCAAAACAAAAGCGACAGATCATTATGGTTACACACAATCCAAACCTCGCCGTCGTCTGCGATGCAGAGCAGATAATTCACTGCGAGTTTGACCGAACAAATGGCCATAACATCACATATACACCAGGGGCTATTGAGTGCAGCATAATCAACAACAAAGTGGTTGATGTGCTTGAAGGTACGATGCCTGCATTCGATAACCGTAGAATGAAGTACATGTAAGTCTATATATAACCAGCCTATCAGAAGTATTCTGGTAGGCTGGAATACATGAAACTGCTGATATATGTAAGTAAGGATTGACCTGAGATGGCAATTTACAATCACTATAGAACATTACTAATCTGGATTAGAATGCGGGTTTCAGCTTAAGTAGCTATGAGCTGGTTAGTCAATAACGTAAGTATAAATGAAGGGTGGTTTAGGGAGTTATGTCTACATGGGCAGGGGTTGAGCTAGGTGATTACACCATTGATGAATGGCAGAACACATATCATAAGTGGCTTTTCAATGATTCTGAACGGTTCAGGGAAGTAGCCAAGGATAGCCAATTCATAGGCTACCGAATGGAGGCCGATAAACTTAAGCGCAGACTCGAGTTGCTTGGAGTAAACCAGCAGTCAGTAGAACTTGAGCTCAATGAGCATAAGGCGCTTTGGGTCGAGCAGTTAAAAAGCCTATTGCAAACACTTGGAGATGACACCAGAGAAAGTCTACCTGACTATCATCTCTATCTAGATGGCCTTCAGAAATGCTCTTTAGATAGTTGGCTGAAGCTCCTCCCTATTGCTAATCGTGTTTGTCGATTAGTGCATAATTATGAAACCCCTTTGAAAATTAGAATTCGGGGTATTCAAGTTTCGTTAACAGACGCAGAGCGAAACCTGCTGAAGTTCATGTGCTCTGATTATGACGAATTCCCTCATTACACCAGCGGAGGTTATCATTTCCCTTGTAAATCAATAGATAGTTACGCATGGGCCATACTTCAGCTAGTAGAACCTGACTCTGTCTGTGAGTTAGATATATCAGGCTTAATAGACAGTGGTTGGGTAGATGATTTTGAAGATTTAGCTGAATACCAGGCGGGACAAACCAAGTTCCATGAAAGAGCGAAAGCAGAAGCATCTGAAATAACAAAACTAAGTGAGTCCGATGGGGGCAACCACGTTTTGCAGCGCCTTTCATACAGCGGGCTAATAACGATACTTGAAGCCTATTTGTCTGATGTGGCGAAAAGACAAGTGCTAAATAAAGATGTTATTAAGAGAAGGTTTGTTGAGAGGTTTGAGCCTTTTGGGAGAAGTCAAAAAAGTTTCAAAATCACAGAGCTTTACTCCAAAATAGAGCAGCTAGACAAATTAATCATTGAGTGCATCGACAGTCAGTCATTTCATAGTGTTAAAACGATTAATGCTTTTTTCACCTCAGTTTTACTGATAAACCTCTCCAACCATTTGCTACAAAGACTATCTGAAGCTGTGGACACTCGTCATGATATTGTTCACCGTGCGGGTAAAACAAGGGAAGGTGAGCCGATCGAAGTTACTCTTCAATCTGTTCAAAAGCTATCAGGTTTGGTTCTTGAGGTGATGGCTTCGGTAGATGAACAGATTGTAGATGGGTTGCTGTATGATTAATAAGTGAATAGCCACCAAATTGATAGCACATTTTAGATTAACTGCCTAAGTTGTTACGAGTGGGACTTTGCCAAACCTCAATTAATCCGTAATCTGCTAATTTAGCAAACGTTGTAACTCACAAGTGTCAATAACCTTCACAGATGGTACTTCGTAACTCAGAAGTGCCCTAAACCTTCACAGAACCTGCAAACGGTACACCTGAGCAGTACACCAATAGACCAAGTTAATCTAATCTGTACTTTGTTCTCTTATACGAAATTTTTCCGTAATTCGACCCCGCAACTATACTCCGATTCATATAACAGGATGATACCAGTTGAGTTTAATAATAAATGGCAGCAACATAGACGGAAAAAGTCCGTCTATAAAGCGTTATACGAGCCTGGTTGGACATAACCTTCCCAGGGCATTGCACCTTTGTTATCTTGAATTATTTGAAGCACTAATTAGTATGAAAAATAGTAAGTATAGAGCAATGTTTGCGAAGGTAAGGTTGCTTATATCATTGTTTAGTAGACTAAAAAATCGATGCTCATATATGTTGAAATAAAAACTGTATGAACGATAAAACAGTAATAAACAATGATCAAATGCTTTTATTTTTCTATCAAGGTAATTGGATTTAGAGTCATCAAATATTGTTCTTTGGTGTTGTGCAAAAAAGAAAGGAAGTAAGAACAAGTAAAATAGGACGTATTGAAATATATCTGCCAAAATAAGCTCCTCTTATTGGTAATTATTAATTTTGTGAAATTCAGACGTAGAAATGCCCTCGCAAACAATCTGCGCAGTTCATCTTGGTATAGTTGAATTCGTTTTATTCAGATAAACGTAGTTCTCGCTATAATCGGCAGCGCAGTACTAGAGGTTCGATTGAATTAATGATCGGAAAGTACCGAATAGGATAATAAGACTCGGTATAGTTCTTATTATATCAGGTGTTGATAACCATTCTCAACTAAATCGTATAATAAAGCGTTTAAGACGGATTCCCAACGCTTGGTAGTGTCGGTTTGATTCAGCTGTAGTGTTTGCGGCACAATGATTTATCTCAGGTGGTAGCGTTGCTCACCACTTAACGTGGCGTTACTTTTCCATACGTGGACTAATCCGTTACATTCTAATTTAGTAATGTAACTGACTCAGTTTTGTCCAAAAATGAGCTAGACACCATGCAAGCTACTAAACAGCACCTCTATAAACTTAGGAGTACGCGTTCGGTTTATTCCGCATCAAGTGCGTAATGACGGTGCACTAGCAAGCTGAACCAATATAAAGGTAGCTAACCTAGTCCACTTTAGTGTTCAACCAATGCCCCACCCGATTAAACACAAAATTTCCTGCCAAATCACAGTTTGCGGCTTTATCTCACAAAGCAATTACCAAAGTACTCAATATTTCGTTCCAGTCACACTTTTGTAATACAATAATATAGTAACATCCTAAGCATACCCATTAATGATTGCTTACCAAAGGAACGATAATGAGATCATTGCACCTCACTCTACTTGCCACCAGTATTATTGCTGGTTCTGCTATTGCGGCTACTGAGTCTCCACTTGCAACCCAATACAACCTTGACCCTAACAAAGCGCCGTCACAAAACTTCGATATGACTAACTGGAAAATTAATTTACCAGTACTCACTACCGAAGGACCACGCAAAGGTAAGACACTTGAGATAGCAAAAGAGCAACTTGGTGATACTAAGACACCTTATGTACATCCGGAGTGGTTCTATACGGACAAAGAGTCTGGCGCGGTTGTTTTTGTGGCACCGAACGATGCACCAACCACACCCAACAGTAAAAATACACGAAGTGAGTTGCGCGCTATGCTTGCAACTGATTACGGAGAGCCAAGCAATAACTTTGTTATCGCCTCACATCCAAATGCCTCTGAATATGGTGCGATTGGCGGTGAGTTAAAGGCGACACTATCAGTTGATCAAGTAAGTGAAAGCGGTAAATACAGTCATAACGGTGCATTTGGTGTTGTGATTGGCCAGATCCATGCGGCTAAAAATGAGCCTCTTAAAATCGTCTATCGTAAGCTCCCTGAACATGAACACGGTTCATTGGTATGGAACTACGAGTTGAACCCAACCAAAGATCTTCAAAACGCGAAAGATGAGAACGGCAAAAAGCTGAGAAAAGACATTCGCCACAACGTATTCGGTGAATACAACTTGCGACAAGGATCTGTCGATCCAAAAGAGGGTATCAAACTTGGTGAAATCTTCTCATTCAGTGTGAACGTTGAAGGCGATATGATGCACCTTACGTTTACCAAGAACCCGGGTACGGATAACGAAATCGTCAAAACTTTCGATGTTGATCTAAAAGCGGGTAACTACCAAGGCCACGACATTGACCAAGGTTACGGAAATACGTGGATGTATTTCAAAGCGGGCGCATACAACCAGTGTAATACGAAGAAAAGCAGCGCCTCTTGTGAGTGGCGCGGAATGGATGCAGGTGACTATGTTAAAGCAAGCTTCTACCAGTTAGAGCTAAATCAATAAACCCTAGCCGTTAAACAAACAAAGGGAGCTCAGTTGAGCTCCCTTTGTTTTTATCTGATCGAGCATTTAGAAGCTGTAGCGAACGCCAATGCCTGCGCCAATGCCTAACTTAAGGTCACTATTGTCAAACATCAGGCTCGGGGTTAACTGTGCGTAGCCATCCCAGTTTCTTGCGAACGGAAGTTCAACGCCAAGCGCAATGCGTGGACCAAATTTGTCAGAGCGTTTGATTTGACCACCAACACCTGCATACCAATTAAAAGGCACATCGCCACCAAAACTGCCACGATTAAAGATGTAATCTGCAGCAATGCCATCGTTACCAACCGCAAAGTTAATCGTATTGTTGATCTGACCAACAATGCTTAGCCCTTGATCTAGACCCATACCAAGTTTGAATCCTGAATTACCACCACGGCGAGATGACGAGCCAGAACTTGACTTAGATTTTTGCGTAGATGCAGTCTGTTTCGTTGCAGGCTGCTTTGATGTTGATGCGGAAGATGGCGCTGCTGCTTGATCCTCTTCTACGATTTGCCACTGCTCTTCGCCACCAGCGGTCGTGTTTGCAAAAGAAGGGCTCATAAATAACGCTGCAACAAGGGCAACGATAAACGGTGTGTTTTTCATACTGGTGTTCTTGTGTTTGCTGCTCTTGCTTAATGCAAAGAGCTTATGAATGTAATGTTGGGCGCATTCTAGAAGCTCACGCTTTTACAATGTCATCATAGAGCAAAAATAGAGCAAGAATGGCTTCAGGAATCGTTGGGTGTGGTAAACACCCAACGACGCGAACAGATAAGACAGATATGAAAGAATGGTACAGCTAGTGACTAATTTACGGAGTCTTGATCAGTTTTGTTGAAAATTAACGACACTGAGTTGACGCAAAAGCGCTGCCCTGTAGTTTGAGGCCCGTCTTCAAATACATGGCCTAAATGACTGTCGCAAGCACTGCAGCGTATTTCAACACGTGTCATACCGTGACTGTGATCGTCTATATAACGAATCGCGGACTCACTGACAGGCTCATCAAAGCTTGGCCACCCACACCCTGAGTCATACTTGTTTTCTGAGCGAAACAGTTCGGCCTGACAACAGGTACAGTGGTATAGCCCTGTGTCCTTATTATGAAGTAGTGTCCCGGTAAATGGAGCCTCGGTACCTTGTTGGCGACAAACACGATACTGCTCATCGGTTAGCGTCTCACGCCAGTGTTGGTCTGGCTTGGCTCTATTTTTGTTTTCCCCAGTCATCTCCTTTACACCCTCTTTTTTATTGTCTACATTTTAATCAGCGCACACTTATTACGTGTAATAAACTTGGTTGTAGCACATTGTTGTCAATTACCCACCAAAGTGTGTCTAACATGTTAACTCACCTTGTCCCCAAGGTTAAATACATCAAGCAAATCATTACAGAGTCACGAGCTAAGTTCAAAAAAACGTCATTTAATACCGAATGTTAAGAAAAGCGACACTTTTTTTTGACTTTAGACAAATTAATTCCGATTATCTATTGAAGTTAGTGACTGGATTCTGTAATTTTACTACCAGTTATCTTTAAACAGAAATTAAGTTGTGGAGCAACTATAATGACTATCAAAGTAGGTATTAACGGTTTTGGCCGTATCGGTCGTTTCGTATTTCGTGCAGCGCAAGAGCGCAACGACATCGAAGTAGTAGGTATTAACGATCTAATCGACGTTGAGTACATGGCATACATGCTTAAGTACGATTCAACTCACGGCCGTTTCAACGGTACTGTTGAAGTTGAAGGCGGTAACCTAATCGTTAACGGCAAAACTGTACGTGTAACTGCAGAGCGCAACCCAGAAGACCTAAAATGGGACGCAATCGGTGTTGACGTTGTTGCTGAAGCAACTGGTCTTTTCCTAACTGACGAGACTGCACGTAAGCACATCACTGCTGGCGCGAAGAAAGTTGTACTAACTGGTCCTTCTAAAGACGCTACTCCAATGTTCGTAATGGGCGTTAACCAAGACACTTACGCTGGTCAAGACATCGTTTCTAACGCTTCTTGTACTACTAACTGTCTAGCGCCTATCGCTAAAGTTCTTAACGACGAGTTCGGTATCGAATCTGGTCTTATGACTACAGTTCACGCTACTACAGCTACTCAAAAAACTGTAGACGGTCCTTCTGCTAAAGACTGGCGCGGTGGTCGTGGTGCTTCTCAGAACATCATCCCATCTTCAACTGGTGCTGCTAAAGCTGTAGGCGTTGTTCTTCCAGAACTAAACGGCAAACTAACTGGTATGGCTTTCCGCGTACCAACTGCTAACGTTTCTGTAGTTGACCTAACTGTTAACCTTAAGAACGGTGCATCTTACGAAGCTATCTGTGCAGCTATGAAAGCAGCATCTGAAGGCGCTCTTAAAGGTGTTCTAGGTTACACTGAAGACCAAGTTGTTTCTCAAGACTTCATCGGTGAAGTTCAAACTTCAGTATTCGATGCTAAAGCTGGTATCGCTCTAACTGACAACTTCGTTAAAGTTGTATCTTGGTACGACAACGAAATCGGTTACTCAAACAAAGTTCTAGACCTAGTAGCTCACATCTCTAAGTAATGTAAGCTTTTAGCTGAATATTTGTAATAAAGGCGACTCATAGGGTCGCCTTTTTAGTATCTGTTTCTGGGTCCAATCGACACCTGGGAGCTATCCCCTCTCCCTAGGAACCAGAGACTTAACCTAGGAAGTTACACTATGGATTTGTCTGTTTTACCTACCCTGACCGCTCTCTCTGACTATGTCACTATCGCTCAAATTGGTGACAATAAAGTGGTTCGCGTTCTTCACCCTAAAGCTTCAGCTGCCATCTCTCTACACGGTGGCCATGTCATTTCATTTAAGCCAGCAGGCCAAGAAGATCTGATTTGGATGAGCAAAGACGCCATCTTTGACAACAAAGCGGCACTGCGCGGTGGTATTCCAATTTGTTGGCCTTGGTTTGGCCGAGTAGCAGCACCGGCTCACGGTTTTGCGCGCAACAGTACTTGGGAGCTCATTGAGCACCGCGAAAATGAACAAGGTGTAATTGTTAGCCTTGGCCTGACCGACACTGACGCTACCCGTGATATCTGGCCACATAAATTCCAATTGGTCTTAAACGTGGAAGTGAGCGATTCATTAAATGTGTCGCTAAACATCACCAACACTGACACCACTTCGTGGCGTTTCTCTGGCGCTCTGCACACCTACCTCAATCTAGGTGACATCGAGAAGATGGAAGTGACTGGCATGGGCTCTAGCTACATTGATGGCTTACTTGATGGCAAAATGTGTGAAGGCCAAGAGGTGCTTACCCTTTCCGATACCATCGACCGCGTTTACACAGCTCCATCTGATGAAATCGTACTGCATGACAATGCATTCGATCGCAAGCTGGCAGTATGCAATAGCGGCGACAACTCAGCAGTACTTTGGAACCCTTGGAAACAAGGTGCGGAATCTATGGGTGACATGAACAATGACGGCTACCTCAGCATGTTCTGTATTGAGTCAACACTTCATGCTGACTCGCTGGAAGCTGGCAAAGAGCTTGCACCCGGTGAAAGCCACCAATTAGCGACACAGATTTTCATCAAGTAATCTGCCAACCTGAAGGAATTCAGCCGACTGAATTGCTTCCCTTCCTTGATATGGTTAGACTTACGAAAATTTTCGTCGAGTCTAACCTATGTCTTATCAATGCCCTCTGTGTCAGCAGCCACTCGCTCTAGACGAGCGCAGTTATCGCTGTAGCAATAATCACCAGTTCGACAAAGCCAAAGAAGGTTATGTCAATCTTATGCCTGTGCAACACAAGCGCTCAAAAGATCCAGGTGACAATAAAGAGATGATGCAGGCAAGGCGCACATTCCTAGCACACGACTTCTATGCTCCCATGAGAGATAAAGTCGCCGACATATTGGGTTCATCTTTAACCGTAACTAAAGGCAATATCCTTGATATCGGTTGTGGCGAAGGGTACTACACCAGCTACTTTGCCGAGGAGCTGACAGGCGATAATCCCGACTTTACCGTCTATGGCCTCGATATTTCCAAAGTCGCGGTTCGCTACGGTTCTAAGCGCTACGACAAGGTTAACTTTTGCGTTGCCTCTAGTCATAAGCTACCTTTTTCTGAAGAGAGTCTTGCCGCGGTGATTCGTATTTATGCGCCGTGCAAACATGACGAGCTGAGCCGCTGTATCGAAGCTGACGGACTGATGATTACGGTCACGCCAGGCAGTCATCACTTATATGAGCTTCGCGAACTTATCTATCAAGATGTGAGACTTCACGATGAAGCTGCTGAAGTGATTGAAGGTTTTGACCTAGTTTCTGAGGCTAAGCTCGACTACACAATGAACCTTAACGGCCAGCAAGCGTATGACCTTTTGCAAATGACACCATTTGCTTGGAAAGCTAGCCAAGAGCTAAGAGAGAAGCTGCAACAGACCGAGCACTTCGACTGTCGTGCCGATTTTATGGTAAGAGTATATCGCAAGAGTTAAAACCAAAACGCCAATTGGTAATGATATTAATTTTCAATTGCATTGAGTCAGGCGCGGTTCTCGTTTACCATAGTACTTCCAAGATAGCCTTCCATTGAAGGCTATTTTTTATTAAAGAGAGTCCCTATGAAAGCTTACCCTATCGCCCTGTCACTCGCTCTGCTCGCCGGTTGTAGCAGCGCACCTTCAAATGACCTGTCCAAGCCAGCTCAATCCGTTAATTCCTTCTACGATTATCAGCTGTATTCTCCACAAGGCTTAGCGGTTTCGCTTTCATCATTACCGGTCGACCTAACAAGTGCCGATGTTATCCTCATTGGAGAGTGGCATACGCACAGTGGCGTGCATCGCTTTCAGACCGATCTTCTAAAACAGCTTGTAAACAACAATGCCAAGCTTGCGCTTTCGATGGAACAGTTCACTCGAGATAAGCAGCCTATTGTCGATCAATATTTGAAATCAGAAATTGGCGAACAAATGCTGATACGCGAAGGAAACGCGTGGCCAAACTATGAAAGCGATTATCGACCGCTTGTGGAACTTGCTAAGCAAAACCAACTCGATATCATTGCCAGTAATGCACCTAAGAGCTTTGTTCGCTGTATAGGGCGTGAAGGACTTAACTACTTAGAAAAGTTGGACAGTAATGAGCGAACTTTAGTTGCAAAGCGCATTGATACCTCCTCTTCAGCCTACAAAGACAAGTTCATGGCCTCAATGCACCATGGCGATAGTGAGCAAACTGAGCGCCAATATGCCGCTCAGTTGACGTGGGACGCTACCATGGCGGAGAGCATCGTTGACTACATCAACCAGCACCCAGGTACGCAAGTCATGCACATTGCTGGTAAGTTTCACACCGAAGACGCTCTCGGAACAGCAGCGCAAATACAAGCTCTAGCACCTAATCTTAACATCGCCGTCATTACTCCAGTCACTGATATAACCAGTGACTCAAGAGATTTTCAGCTCTCGGTTCTCGCGCCACCGGTTCGATATGTGCAAAAAGAGAACCAAATGCAAGCCTATAAGCACCTACATAAACGTAGTGACACGCTCACCTGTGACTAGCGCGTTTGAAGCAATAAGTCCGCTTTTTGGCGTACTTATTGCTTAGCTATCAATGATAAACAGGTTCTATGTCTCACCTAGAGAAATTTTTATAAAGATTTTGCCATGAATGACGACATAGTAATTGATAGCACAAATGGAGATAGCTATGCAGAGCGTCAATTCCGGCATGTCTGCGCCAACCAATCAACTTGGCAGTGCCGCAGCAAACACCATCAAACAGGCAGAATCTAGTGGCAATACTTTGCCGACACCGCAAGGTGAACGTGGTGGCGACAGTGTCTCTATCTCACCGCAAGCAAAAGCGCTATTTGAACAAGAAAAGTCAGCAACGCCAAAGCCTAACAATGCCGATAAAGCAACGGATAAAGATGAAGACGATGGCATGGGTAAGACGGTAACCTCTTTTGCACATGGTGCACTAGGCATGGATCACCCTGACGATCTCGAAGAGCAAAAAGATTCGTCCTACTCGGCGGGTCAGTATGCATCTGCAGCCATCACCGTTGGGGCGTTAATACTCGCCTTGGTATAAAACAACGCTCTTTTGTTGTCACGATAGATAACCAGATTTGAGCGTGTGATGTTATTCAAATGATAATGATGTTATTTGACTTAGAAAACATCGCATGGAACGTTATTTTAAACTCATCGATAAGCCAACCTTTTTTGGCGCTATCGCACTTTTACTCGCTGTTATCATTCCGCTGATCCTGTTCCCAGAGCAAGGCGCTGATATCATTGCGCAAGCAAAACTGATTATGACCGACAAGTTCGGTTTCCTTTATCTAGCACTTGGCCTTGCTGCCCTCTTCTTCATGATATTCATCATTTTTAGCGATATTGGCCAAATCAAACTAGGTGACCCTGACGAAGCGCCGGAGTTTAAGACCTCATCTTGGGCTGCCATGCTGTTTTGTGGCGGCATCGGTGCCAGTATTCTTTATTGGGGTTGTATTGAATGGGCATATTACTACCAATCACCACCATTTCAACTAGAGCCAGGCAGTGAAGAAGCAATCCGCTGGGCAGCAACCTACGGCATCTTCCACTGGGGACCGATTGCTTGGGCAATTTACCTGATCCCAGCACTGCCTATCGCCTACTTCTTCTATGTTCGTAAGCAACCTGCCCTTAAGGTATCGAGCGCATTGATTCCAGTCATTGGCGAAAAGCATACCAATGGCGCGTTAGGTAAGCTTATTGATGTTCTGTTTATTTTTGGTCTTCTTGGCGGCGCAGCAACAACTTTGGGTCTGGCGGCACCGCTTATCAGTGAAGGTCTGAGTGTTCTGTTTGGCTTACCACAAACGACTTATACCCAAATTGGTGTGCTAGCTATCTGTACTGCGATTTTTGCTTACTCTTCTTTCGCGGGTATGGAAAAAGGCATCAAGATCCTCAGCAACATCAACTTCTGGGGTGCGATGCTATTGCTCGCTATCGTTTTGCTGCTGGGTCCAACCATTTTCATTCTAGAGACTGGCCTAGACTCAATCGGCCGCATGATGTCAAACTTCTTTGTAATGGCAACATGGGCAGAGCCTTTCGGAGGCTACGGCAGTTTCGATGACACCCATTTCCCACAAGACTGGACTATTTTCTATTGGGCGTGGTGGCTAGTATTTGCACCAAGTATGGGTCTGTTTGTAGCCAGAATTTCGAGAGGACGCACTATCAAGCAAATGGTCGCAGGTTCACTATTCTTTGGTTCATGTGGCTGCTTCTTGTTCTTTATTATCCTAGGCAACTACGGCTTATCGCTGCAGCTTTCTGGGCAACTCGACATTGTCAGTATTTTGAATGAACACGGCGCGACCAAAGCCATCTTCTCGATGCTTTCAGAGCTGCCATTCTCTTGGTTCATCATTCTGCTGTTCACGCTACTTTGCATTATCTTTACCGCAACCACGTTCGACTCCATCTCTTATATTCTGGCGTCTGTGGTGCAAAAAGATGTGACTCAAGAACCTATGCGTTGGAACCGTCTATTCTGGGCATTCACGCTAAGCTTTATGCCTGCGGTACTGATGTTCCTAGGTGGACTAAGTACACTGCAAACTGCTGCCATTGTTGGTGGTCTGCCACTACTTGGTATTGCTGTCATGCTGATGATTTCCGCAGTGAAAGCAACGACGCTGGATATTCGTCACCAAGAAGATTACGTCGAACCAACCATCAATATTGAAGACCTACCTGAGTTTGATCCTTGGTCTCATGAAGGCGTTGCGCTTGCGAACTTTGAGAAGTGCCGAGACGTTGCACAAGTCGCTGCCGATGAAGAGCGTGCGGCAATGCAGACGCTGTTTAAAGTGAAAAAACGCATCCGCGCCTACGCTCTTGAACATTCTGGGGACGAAAGCAAGGCGATCCCTGAAGAGCTTCAACAGCTGCTTGAAGAAGCACTCAGTGCTCTCACTGAAGCACAAGAACACAAAGAGCAATCATCGCTAGCGGCACAAGACGCTCGCTCACGCTTTACCGAAGTGTGTGCTGGCGCTTAAATGAGCGATGACTAAAAACCAAAAAAGCAGGCTATCTAAGCCTGCTTTTTTACTGGATGAAACCTTACTGCCAATAACTAGCGCGAAGGATGGTTGATGATATGGTCTTCCCAATCAACAACATCAATTTCATACACCACTTTGTTACGAACGCTTTCACCTGCCGCGTGCATCGCTGACTTAGAGCCAGTAATCAGAGGATGCCACTCTGGGATCGATTTCCCTTCCGAAAGCAAACGGTAAGAGCAGGTTTCTGGTAACCAGTTGAATTCACTAATTTTATCGCGTGTTAACTTCAAGCACTCTTCGCCTGATTCAAAGCGATTCGGGTAGTCTTTGCACGAGCACGTTTTGCTGTTGAGCCAACTGCAAGCTACGTTGGTGTAGTAGACTTCATCGCTATCTTCATCCATGAGTTTATGCAGGCAACATTTACCGCAACCGTCACATAGAGATTCCCATTGTGATTCGCTCATTTCTTCAAGTGGCGTGGTTTCCCAAAACGCATTGCTCATTCGTGTTACCCTTTTCATCATTGGAGGCGTTTTATACCTCTAGAGGCTAAAAACTGCAAGCATTGATGCATGATTCACATATGTACAATTCTAGCGCATCTGGTAAACTCGCCGCCTTCATTATCGAGGGTGTTAAGATGGATTGTCGATTAGGCTGCGGTGCGTGTTGTATCGCCCCAAGTATTTCTTCTGCTATTCCAGGCATGCCAAAAGGCAAGCCAAGCGGCGAGCGCTGCATTCAACTTGATGACAACAACCTTTGCAAACTGTTTGGAAAACCCGAGCGCCCTAAAGTTTGTCTGAGTTTCAAAGCTTGTCCAGACGTCTGTGGTGACAGTGATCGTGTCGCTATGGACAATATCTTTGAGCTCGAAAGGCTCACATAACCGGTTTTATCCGTTGTTTTAAAGCTAATTTCCATCCGAGATTCGCGATTTTCACCAAATAGACTATTGTCAGATAAACCTCCCATGCACAAGGTATCTGAAATGAACAAGTATTTGGCAGAGTTGTTTGGCACATTTTGGTTAGTACTTGGCGGCTGTGGCAGTGCAGTATTAGCGGCAGCCTTCCCCGATGTTGGTATTGGCTTACTCGGCGTATCCTTCGCCTTCGGTTTAACCGTCTTAACCATGGCCTTTGCCATCGGACACATTTCTGGTTGCCACCTAAATCCCGCAGTGAGCATTGGTTTATGGGCTGGTGGGCGTTTCGAAACGAAAGAGCTAGTGCCGTACATCGTGGCTCAAGTCATTGGTGGCGTTTTGGCTGGCGGCGTGCTGTATGTTATCGCTTCCGGGCAAGCGGGCTTTGATGCGGTAAGCTCAGGTTTTGCTTCCAATGGCTATGGCGCACACTCTCCAGGACAATACTCTCTCACCTCAGCACTGGTCACCGAAGTAGTGATGACAGCCATGTTCCTGCTGGTCATTATGGGTGCTACCGACAGTAGAGCACCACAAGGTTTCGCTCCGATTGCCATTGGTCTTTGTTTAACCCTTATCCACCTCATTAGTATTCCGGTCACCAATACCTCGGTTAACCCCGCCAGAAGTACCGGTGTTGCATTGTATGTCGGAGATTGGGCAGTGGCGCAGCTTTGGCTATTTTGGGTCGCGCCTATTGTCGGTGCCATCATAGGTGCCTGGATCTATCGCTCCCTTATTAGCAATAACAGTGAATAAGCTGGCTTACAGAATCAAGATAAGATGAAGTTCACCTAAATAGCAGATACAGAAAAGGCGCGATAATTCGCGCCTTTTTATATAGAGTCGTTTGCACAATTGCTTAGATCTTTTGAATGGTTTAGATCTTTTGTCGCCCCATAAGAGAGTGCGACAGGGTTGTGCCATCAACAAGTTCAAGCTCACCACCTACCGGAACGCCATGAGCGATGCGGCTAGCTGACACTTGGTGTTCATGACAAAGCTCTGCAATGTAGTGTGCAGTGGCTTCACCTTCTACTGTCGGGTTAGTTGCAAGAATCACTTCTCCAATATCACCCTGTCGTAAACGGTAATCCAATACATCTAATCCAATATCGCTTGGTCCAATACCGTCTAATGGCGATAAGTGCCCCATCAGAACAAAGTAACGACCAGAAAACTGTCCGGTTGCTTCCACTGCTGCGATATCCGCAGGGCTTTCTACAACACACAGTTGACCATTTTCTTTGCGCTTTGGATTACTGCAAATATGGCAAATTTCTTCTTCAGTAAAGGTTCTACATTGCTGGCAGTGACCGATTTCAGTCATGGCACTTGAGAGTGCGTCCGCCAACTGTAAGCCACCTTTTCGGTCACGCTGTAACAAATGAAAGGCCATGCGTTGTGCAGACTTGGGACCAACCCCAGGTAAGCATCGCAAGGCCTCCATCAAATGCTCCAGCATATGGCTAGTTCGCATTAATTACGTCTCTAATCTTCCAATTAGAACGGCATTTTCATGCCAGGTGGAAGTTGCATACCACCTGTTACTGACGCCATTTTTTCCTTTTGAGTTTCCTCAACACGACGAGCTGCGTCGTTGAATGCTGCTGCAATCAAGTCTTCTAGCATCTCTTTATCGTCTTCCATTAGACTTTCGTCAATTTCAACACGACGTGTGCTGTGGCTACCAGTGATAGTCACCTTAACAAGGCCAGCACCAGACTCGCCAGTTACTTCCATGTTCGCGATTTCTTCTTGAAGCTTTTGCATGCGGTCTTGCATTTGCTGGGCTTGCTTCATCAGGTTGCCCATACCACCTTTACCAAACATAGGTTTCTCTCGGTTTATTCATGTTTCAATTAATAACATGGGGTCTCATTCATCAAATGCAACCCCTGCTCACCGACAATCCCTGTCCCCTAAAAAGGACAAGTCTCGTCGCCAAGCGACTTATAACGGTCGAATACTTTCTTCGTCCAGCTGCGCGGAAAAACGCGTCAGCATGAACTGCACATTGGGATCCGTTTGTAGGCTTTGCGCTGCATCCGAGAGTTTTTTCTGATACAAACTCTCTCGAAGCTCAAGCGGCGTTATACCCTGCTCAGAGATCTCAATGGACAAATGACACTCTTGTTGTAGTAAGACATTTAACCCAGCAAGTAGTTCGGATTGGTTTTTATCCGAGTTCAAGTGCGCGTGGGTAGGCCTTAATCCAAGCTGAATCGATGTACCATCGATAGCGTAAACTGAGTTGAGCGCGAGTTGCTGAACTAACTTACCTACTTCCAGCTTCTCAATCATCTCCGCCCACTTATCTTGGGCTGCGGCCTCTTCGGTCAAACGCTTTGCCATCTTAGGCGTTTTCTCGTGCTCAAGTGCTTTCTTTAGCGTCGACGGTTTAATCGTCGGCTCACTCTTTTGCAAAGTTGCATTATTCGAAGGTCGCCACTGATAGGGCTCATTCGAAGTCGGTTGTTGCGCTTGTGGCGCTGCGACATCTGACACCGGAGCCGAGCTTTGGGCACGACCCTGAGTACGCATTGCAACTCGCTCTAGTACGGAGCTTGGTTCAGATGACGCTTTAGGCTTTTTTGCAGGAGTCGCTCCTGAGCTTTGCGGATTCTGTCCACCAGCCTGTCTACGAGAGCGAAGCTGATGACGTAGACCACCTGCAGCAGGACGAGCACTGGTATTTTGCGAACCACCACTTGGTGCTGGCGCGCTTGCTGGTTGCCCCTGCGGTGGTACTGGCTGATTCTGCGAGGGATGAGCCACAGGCGATGATTGCTGCGGATACCCTTGCGGTGCACTTGGCGGCTGAGATGAACTCATTTGCGAGGTATCAATGTACGGCTCAGGCCCTTCATCGTACTGAGGAATAGAACCCGCATACTGTGGCGCGCTTTGAGTATGTGACATTGGTGGTGTCGACATGGTTTCTACCGGCGCAGTCTGAGGCGGCGCCTGATTGACATTCGTAGCAGGTTGCACAGATTGTGGCTGCATTGGTTGTGACGGCACGTGTTTTGAAGACACTGCTTTTGAAGGCTCTTCTTTTGAAGACAAGCTCGCTGCAGTTATTTCACTCGCTTGCAATTCAGTCACGGGTCTAAAGGCCAGCATTCTTAGCAAGGTCATTTCCACCGCAACACGCTGCGACGGTGAGAATGGCAGATCTTGGCGGCCTTTAAGGGCAATCTGGTAGTAAAGCTGCACATCTGTGGCAGGCAACACTGTCGCAAGATGACGAACTTTGTCTCCGTCAGCGACTTCTCCATCCACACTGGTTGGTAGTGCTTGAGCCATAGCGATACGATGCAACTGTGTCGCTAACTCAGAAAGCAGAATGTCCCAATCAACGCCGTTGTCGGCTAGAGCTGATAACGTCGCCATCACTTGCTGTGCATCGCCTGTGACAATTGAGTCAAGCAGTTGCAGAGCTTGTGCGGTGTCCAAAGTGCCGAGCATTTGGCTCACCACCTCTGCAGTAACATGGCCATTACCAAGCGCAATGGCTTGATCGGTCAGACTCAACGCATCACGCATACTGCCATCAGCGGCATGAGCAAGCAGTGACAAGGCTCTGTGCTCCTGCTCAACTTGTTCATGGCTCAGCACATGCTCTAGCTGTTGATGAATGTTATCAACGGTAATCGGCTTTAGATGGAACTGCAGACAGCGTGACAAAATGGTCATCGGCAGTTTCTGAGGATCCGTCGTCGCTAGAAGGAACTTCACGTACTCTGGTGGCTCTTCAAGCGTTTTCAAAAGCGCGTTAAAACTGTGACGAGACAGCATATGCACTTCGTCAATTAAGTAAACCTTGAAACGGGAGCGCGCTGGCTTGTACTGAACGTTATCCAGTAATTCACGAGTATCTTCTACCTTAGTGCGAGATGCGGCATCGATTTCTAATAAATCAACGCTGCGACCTTCATCGATCTCTTTACAGCTCGAACATTCACCACAAGGCGTTGCCGTAATGCCAGTTTCACAGTTCAAACCTTTGGCAAACAAACGACCAATCGTCGTCTTACCCACACCACGCGTGCCGCTAAACAGGTAAGCGTGATGAAGTCGGTTCTGGTCTAAAGCATTCTCAAGAGCAGTCAGGACATGAGTCTGTCCTACTACTTCAGAAAACTTCTTTGGTCGCCATTTTCTGGCTAACGCGAGATAACTCATGAGGCGTCCTAATTAGTGGCCTTCAAATTCACACAGACTGTATACGTCGACACCCAGCGCTTCAAGGCGTTTGTCACCACCAATTTCTGGTAAGTTGATAACAAAAGCAGCGTGTGCAACTTCACCACCTAATTGGCGAATAAGTTTTGTTGTTGCTTCGATTGTGCCGCCGGTTGCCAGTAGATCGTCTACCATCAACACTTTGTCACCTTCAACAATAGCATCTGTATGAATTTCTAGTGTGTCCATGCCGTACTCTAGCTCATATGACTGCGCCACAGTTTCGCGAGGCAATTTACCTGGCTTGCGAACAGGAACAAAACCTAACCCTAGTTCAAGTGCTAGTGGCGCACCAAACAGAAAGCCGCGAGCTTCTGTACCAACAATTTTAGTAAAGCCTTGGTCTTTGTACTTCTCTACCAATAGCTCAATTGTCGCTTTGTAGGCTGCTGCATCTTCCATCAGACTGGTTACATCACGGAACAGGATCCCTGGTTTTGGGTAATCAGGAATACTTTTGATGCTTGCTTTAATAAGGGAAATTTTGTCGATAGTCATAGTATTGATCTCTGGAAAGGTCTTTGGGTGCCTGTCGTTCAGAGTACGGGTCTTGGCATGTCACGGCCGAAAAATGGCAGTAACAAGCTAGATACGTTCATTCTGTAAGGTATTAAGTAAAACGCCCACATTTAAAGTGGGCACACAACCTTCTAATGTTAGTGATTTTCGTGGTGTTCAGCAACGGGCGGTTTCACAGGAATCCGTAAAAAGAAGACAAAAGTGGCCACAAACAGCGTCAACAGCATAAGTTTTAACCAAAGCGGTTTAACGACAAAGATAGATATTGAGAAGCTAGCAACAATAAGCATTGCACCTCGGCGCTTAACAGTTTTCGTTACGCAGCGATCTTGTTCCCAATCGGTAATGATAGGGCCTAATTTGGGATGCGATTGCAGCCATTGATGGAAGGCTGGACTACCACGAAAAAAACACGCACTAGCCAAAAGGAGAAAGGGGGTCGTTGGTAATAGAGGAAGGGCTATTCCAACCACACCCAAAACTACAGAAATAGTACCCACTGTATTCCACATTAAGCGCTTTACAGTGGTCAAATTTTTTATGGTCAAAAACCTGCGTATCCGTTCATTACTCTGATCCAAGTCAGAGTAGCGGGAAGTGTTGGGATTAGCAATGCGGCGATAAAGCCTAGAAAGTAAAAAATGTTGTAAGGTTCTTTGAATTCTTGATCTGACATGACTCTTGCTCTTAGATTGGGCTAAAATTCAGCTCTTGAACTGGGCTAAAACGTGTACGAAAAAGGGAGGCAATTGCCTCCCAAAGCGTTAACATTTTTACTATAACTCAATTACAACCCGTCAAAAACCGAGTAATTGTAGGGGTATTATTGCCCCTTAAAACGAGCGATTACACCATCAAACCAATATCCCAACTAAAGCTGCTGGATCCAACTCGACTCATCGTCAACTTACCCGATTCTTGAAGCGCGAGATCTTTGGTCATGAAATTACTCAAGCAATTATCGCCCAATCGTCGCCCTCCTGCGATGTTAAACTGCGCCTGGCCGTTATCCCATCGACAACCTAGACCCGCTGGCAATATAGACACCGAGCCTTCAGCAAGATCGATGGTGCCAAACAAGGCTTCTACCGTACTGGCTCCGCTGGCGCATGCCATGCCTTTTTCTAAATTACGTGCCAAACCTTTCAAATCAACGGAGTTATGCTGTAAGCGACGTACATAATCATCAAACAAAGTCCGAACCAGCAAGGTACTTGCTACGCCTCCTTGGTCGGCGGAATCGGCATCGACTAAATAGAAAGCGAGCTGCCCACTCATCAACCAACTGTAATCAAACACCAATGGCAAACTGGTCGTGGACTGCAGCAAGCGATAGCTACTACGCCAAGCTCCCAGCGATGAGTCTTTCTCCGGAAGCAGCGCTGTAAGTAACTCTCTTGCTGCATTTGGATTTTGCTGTAAATAATCCAAGTGCCAATGAAGCTCTTGTTCCTGCTGCTCACTATCACTGCCATCCTCGTCCAACCGGAACCAACGGCTGACAAAGTCGGATTGCTCGGCAGCACTTGAGCTCTCTTCTAGTACAACCTCTATAGCTTCAGCGAGATAGCGATAATCGCTGAGCGGTTTGGTTAGAAAATCTTTCACTCCCATTCTCAGCGCTTTGGCTACATCGCCCATATCCCCTGTAGCGGAAATCACGATCACTGGCAGCGACGGATACTCTACTCTCACTTCTTCTGTGAACTCCATGCCTGTCAAAAGCGGCATAGCTAAGTCGCAAAGAACAAGATCAGGCTGAACCTCACCTAGCATTTTGAGGGCTTCGAGGCCATCTCCAGCCTCAACAACTTGGTGACCAATCGCTTCCAGGAACTTTCTGGTTACACTTCTAAATACTGGGTCATCGTCAACGACCATCACCCTAGCACTGTGTTGCTGCTCGATAGCCACAGCAACTTGACTGTCAGTTTTAGACATAAGACTACGCCTCACAAATTCCATTGAGCGTGTAATTGTTATTATTTTTGGTTTACATCAAACGTCGTATCGTAAGGAAACGCTACAATGATGCAATTCATTGACTATTGGAAACAGGACATACTCCGTTCCTGAGTACTTTAACTGTAGGCAGAAATCCACTTTTATACAAATGCCCCCAATTGTGGCATTATCTTGTGTTCTCGGTTTTGCTATAAAAGTGTCCAATTCGCTGATTTCCCCGTACTTAATATCTAAATACGCGAAATTTCTTGAGAGGGTCTGACTGAAAACCCGGTGGCTTTTCCAAGTTTTGGACTATATTAAAAACCAATAATTACAAATAGTTGAATATATGAAACTCGATGATCTAAATCTGTTCCGACTTGTTGTGGAAAATGGGAGTTATACAGCAACTTCTCGTAAGACCATGATACCTGTTGCAACAATTACTCGACGCATTCAGGCACTAGAGGATTCGTTGAACCTTCGCTTGCTCAATCGTCATGCGCGAAAACTGTCACTGACTGAAGCGGGCGAACGCTTTTACAATGAGTGCTCACCTTTACTGCAACGACTAACGTCTGCGTCAGAAGAAATTGCCGACGAGTGTAAAGGGGCATCGGGTAAACTGAAGATTTCCTCACCATCGAACCTCACTAAGCGTTTGATGATGCCTATGTTCAATGACTTTATGGCTCAGTACCCAGACATCAGCCTTGATTTGACCATGAGCAATCACGCCGATCAACTTGACCCGACTGAGTGGGATGTCATTTTCCGCGTTGGACCGCAGCGCGACTCTAGCCTCATCGCTCGCAAACTCAGCACAGTCAAAGATGTCTTAATCGCAACGCCTGAGTACTTAGCCAAATATGGCGAGCCTAAGCACGCTGAAGAGCTCTCATCTCATCGACTACTCAAAGGTGCACCACTGATTAAATGGCAGCTTAAGAACGTCAGTGGCGAGTCCATCATCAACAATACCAAAGCTCGATTTGAAGCTAACAGCCTCAATGTAGTGCGTCGTGCCTGCTCCGCTGGACTGGGTATTACCTTGATGCCAGATGTGATGATTCAAGAGCACATCGACAACGGTGATTTGGTGCGAATTTTGCCAGAGTGGAGCTCCAACCCGCGTGACATCTACATGCTCTACAACCACAAAGATCATTTACCCGAAAAAGTGCGTTTGTTTATCGATTTCGTCATCGATTACTCTCTTCACTAAGTTTCTAGACCATAATCGCTAGACAATAAAAAACCAGAGCCAAGGCTCTGGTTTTTTTGTGCTTCTTTTAGATAAGAGCGTCTTAGATGCCTTCGTTATGAAGCTCTAAGTTAGCTAAATCTTGCTGAATATCGCGCTGGACTTTTGTATCATCGTTACGCAATGAGTCAACGTAATCCAAGTACGACTGATCGATATCACCCGTCACGTATTCACCATTAAATACTGAGGCTTCGAACTGCTTAACATCTGGGTTGCCTAGGCCTACCGCTTCCAAAAGATCTGGAACCGTTTGGTAGATTAGCGCATCGGCACCAATTTGCTTACAGATTGCATCATTATCGCGGCCGTGAGCAATAAGCTCATTAGCACTTGGCATATCGATACCGTATACGTTCGGGAAACGAACTTCTGGCGCAGCCGAGACCATGTACACTTTGTTAGCACCAGAGTCACGAGCCATCTCAATGATCTGCTCTGATGTTGTGCCACGCACGATAGAATCATCGACTAACAATACGTTCTTACCTTTAAACTCAGAGCGGATAGCATTGAGCTTACGGCGCACTGATTTCTTACGCTGCTGTTGGCCAGGCATGATGAAGGTACGACCGACGTAGCGGTTCTTAACGAAGCCTTGACGGTATGGCTTATCAATCGCTTGAGCGATTTGCAGTGCAATGTCGCATGAAGTCTCAGGGATTGGGATAACAACATCGATATCAAGGTCAGCAAACTCATCTTTGATGCGCTCACCAAGCTTCTTACCCATTTCAACGCGCGCGCTGTATACCGAGATTTTATCGATAAATGAATCTGGACGAGCAAAGTAAACAAACTCAAAGATACATGGGTTTAGTTTAGGATTGTCTGCACATTGACGGGTGAATAGCTCACCATCAAATGTGGCGTAAATCGCTTCACCTGGCGCAACGTCACGGACAAAATCAAAGCCTACTGCATCCAGAGCAACAGACTCAGACGCGACCATGTATTCGGTTTTACCCTCAACTTCACGCTTACCTAAACATAGAGGACGGATACCGTTTGGATCGCGGAATGCAATCATACCGTGACCGATGATCATCGCGGCAACCGCATAAGCACCTTTAATGGCACGGTGAACATTAGTCACTGCGCGGAACACGTCATCCGACGTCACGTTGCCTTTTACGGTATCAATTTCGTGTGCAAGAACGTTAAGCAGAACTTCAGAGTCCGATGTCGTGTTTACGTGACGACGGTCTTTTTCGAACAACTTTTCACGAACTTCGTGTGCGTTGGTGAGGTTACCGTTGTGTGCCAGGGTAATACCAAACGGAGAGTTTACGTAGAACGGCTGTGCTTCAGAAGCGCTAGAGCTGCCAGCTGTTGGATAACGAACATGTCCAATACCTACGTTACCTTGAAGGCGCTGCATGTGCTTAGCTTCAAAAACGTCTTTAACTAGACCATTCGCCTTACGCAGACGAAAACGATTGCTTTCTATGGTAACAATACCAGCGGCATCTTGGCCACGATGCTGTAAAACGGTCAAAGCGTCATAGATAGACTGATTCACAGGCGTTGAGCCAACGATTCCAACAATACCACACATGTCCTAATCCTCGATTTGCGACATTAGCTGGCGCCGCTAAGCGCCAGACAAGAAACTAGAAGTTGCTTCGATGTGTTCAAAAAACGGCTCAATGACCAATTTAAAGTGTGGAACCAGTTCTGAGGTTTCCCACCACTCGCTGTTATTCAGCGTGGTAAAGGTATCAACAAAGAACAGTACCGCTGAGACGATAAGCACACCGCGCAAACCGCCAAATACGATACCAAGTACCCTGTCTGTACCCGAGAGTCCCGTTTTCTGAACCAACTGCCCTATGACATAGTTAATGAGAGCTCCGACAATCAAGGTCGCAACAAACAAGGCAGCGATTGCGGCGCCATTGCGAAACATGTCGTCTTCGATATTAGAAAAGTACACCGCTAATTTTGCGTAGTACTGGCTGGCGATAAAAAACGCGCCAAACCATATCAAAAGCGACATTGCCTCTTTGGCAAAACCGCGAACTAAACTGATCAAGGCCGATAGCCCAATCACACCCAAAATGACAAAATCTAACCAATTCATGAATTCTTCATCTCAAGTTGGCGCGCATTTTAACAGAAAAATGAGCGACGCAAACGTTTTCTTATGGATTTAGTGGCTTAAATTTGAGCAGTTGACCTCTAGAGCCGGTAATTTCCTCTAATTCAATCAATTGCTTCTCTAATTTACTTTTTGAAACATCTGGACCGATAATCACGCGAGTAAAGGTCTCTTCTTGCTTCACGTGAGCTTGATAACCGCGCTTCTGCAGATCTTTCACAAGTGCCGCAGCATTATCGGCATTTTTCAGCGCCATCAGCTGAATAATCCAAGCACTATCAGCGTAATCGTTACGCTCTGGTACCTCTTGCGCTGACACATTGACGATATCCGCTTCAGGCTCTTGAATGATCTCTTCGCCGACAGTAGCCTGCACAGGCGCTTCTGGAAGTACCGAAATGTCCTCTTCTGGCTCCAACACTTCAAACGATTCCACGTCAGCGTTAATTTCTGGCTTAAGTGGAATGCTGGCAAATTCTTCTTTGTAGTGAAGCTTCTTACCGTCAAGCAGGTCTGGCAGGATAATCACCCCGACTGCCACCAGTACGATGGTGCCCACTAAGCGGCTTTGGAATTTACTCGCCATGATTTCTCCTAGATTCGATTTTACTCTGCGGTTTTACCGCCGCAGTGCTCCAACACCTCACCAACCGTATGGAATGAACCCACAACCAAAATCAGATCGTCTTGTTTCGCATCTGATTTCGCCGCTTCAAATGCCGCCACAGGCGAATCATAGCGAGTCAGAGTTTGGTTGGAATCAAGATGAGCACATAGCTCGTCCGCAGATGCAGCTCTTGGACCACTCAATGATGCAGGATACCAATGCTCTGTCAGAGGATTCAAAACTCGGATAGTTTCGGCGATATCTTTATCATGCAGCATACCCATCACCACTTTAAATCGAGTGTTGGGATACAAGCGATTAAGCTGAGTGACCAAATACTCAGCTGAGTGAGGGTTGTGCGCGACATCGAGAATGGTGGTTGGCGTGCCTGCGATGACCTGCATGCGTCCGGCCAGACGAGCGTCTTTAAGACCGTTAACAATGTTTAGGTCGGTAATGTCCAAATTGGCAGCACCCAGCGCCATCAGCGCTGTGTTGGCATTCATCAGCGGAAGAACCGGCATAGGTAAATCTTCTAGCGCGAAGGTGCCGTGGTGCCAGCTCCAAGTCGTGTCTGAGGTTTGCTTATAGTCGAACTGAATACCCGTTTGATAGAACTCTGCACCAATGTCATCGGCATGAGCAGGTACTGTTGCAGGCGGTTTCGGCTGACCACAAATAGCCGGCTTTCCGGAACGATAAATGCCCGCTTTTTCAAAACCGATAACGTTGATGTCATCACCTAGCCAATCGACGTGATCCACTGCAAGACTGGTAATCACCGACACATCATGATCAACCACGTTCGTCGCATCCAGCCTACCGCCTAGACCGACTTCAAGCAGTACAACTTCCACCTTATGCTGTTGGAACTGCTTAAGAGCCGCTAATGTCGCGTACTCGAAAAAGCTCAGGCTGACATCACCACGCAGCTTTTCGATATAGTCGAAAGCTTGGGTGTGTGACTCATCAGGCAGTTCTTGGCCGTTGATACGTACACGTTCATTGTAACGAATTAGGTGGGGAGAACTGTAGACACCAACAGAGTAGCCCGCATCTAATAAGATGGCTTCCATTAATGCACAAGTCGACCCCTTGCCATTGGTACCGGCAACGGTGATAACGGTTGGGGCTGGTTTGGTAAGTTGACCTTTTTGTGCCACGACGGACACTCGGTCTAGGCCAAGATCAATGGCACTGGTATGGATACTGGTTAAGTAATCAAGCCACATCTGTAGTGTCGATGTGGCTTGTGGAATGGATTGTGAACTCATTTAGCCGTCAATATCTTAACGTTTGATAACTTAGTGAGTACTTTACCCTTTTTCGTCCGCTTCTGGTACTTCATATGCAGGTTCTTGTGGAGAATCTTCCACAGAAACCACAAGCGGTGACGCTTGGTTAGTCATTTTCGCAAGCAGACTACCTACGCGCTGACGCATTTCACGGCGATCAACAATCATATCAATCGCACCATGCTCAAGTAGGAACTCACTGCGTTGGAAGCCTTCAGGAAGGTCTTCACGTACTGTCTGCTCGATAACACGACGGCCAGCAAAACCGATAAGCGCTTTTGGCTCACCGATATTGATGTCACCCAGCATAGCAAGACTTGCTGAAACGCCGCCCATGGTTGGGTCAGTCATTACAGAAACAAATGGAAGCCCTTTTTTAGACAGACGCTCAAGTGCAGCACTGGTTTTTGCCATCTGCATTAGCGACATTAGCGCTTCTTGCATACGTGCGCCGCCACTTGCTGAGAAACAAACAAGACCGCAATTGTTTTCCATTGCAGCTTCGACTGCGCGTACAAAGCGAGCACCAACAACAGAGCCCATTGAGCCACCCATAAATGAGAACTCAAATGCACACGCTACCACTGGCTGACCAAGCAATTCACCTTGCATAACAACCAAGGCATCTTTCTCACCACTGTTTTTCTGTGCTGCAGAAAGGCGCTCTTTGTAACGCTTTGAATCTTTGAACTTAAGCTTGTCTTGAGGCTCAAGCTCAGTCGCGAGTTCAACACGGTTACCTTCGTCTAAGAACGTTTCTAGACGACGACGTGCTTTCATTCGCATGTGGTGATTACACTTAGGGCAAACCTCAAGGTTACGCTCTAGTTCTGCGTGATAAAGTACTTGCTCACATGATGTACATTTAGTCCAGATACCTTCTGGGATAGATGCTTTGCGCGAGCTAACGATGTTGCTTTTTTCTAAAATCTTTTCAAGCCAACTCATGGAAGACCTTTTCTCTTGTTACCCCCGCCAAAATGGCGAAAGTGTGAAATTCTAATTAATGCCGTGGGATTAAACCATATTACAGCCAAACTGTAGATAAAAAACTGGTTGTACCTATCCTTGTGACCAAGCCATAACTCCTGATCACGGTAACTTTTCACTGTTTGGAGCCTAGTTACCAACCAGAGTTCAAATCATTCGGCAAAAATAGCGGACCAATTGGCATTTCTGGGAGCTGGTACTCATCTGGATAATCGACGTCGACCAAATACAGACCGTCAGCTTTCGCCGTAGCGCCAGCCAATTTGCGATCTTTTTGCGCCAGTAACCACTCTATCCACTCAGGTGGCTGCTCACCTCTACCGACCACAATCAAGCTACCGGTAATATTTCGCACCATATGATGAACAAAGGCGTTCGCTTTAATATCAATCACCACGTAAGGCCCGTGGCGAGTCACATTTAAGTGCATGATATTGCGCCAAGGGCTACGAGATTGACACTGCACAGCACGAAAGGACGTGAAATCATTTTCACCAAGTAGGTACTGCCCTGCTTGATGCATTTTTTCTACATCCAAGTTGCCATGATAATGACTGATACCAGAAGATAAAATTCCAGGACGTAAATCGTGATTGAAGATCACATAACGATAGCGACGAGCGGTTGCAGAAAAGCGCGCATGGAACGCTTCTGGAACTTCTTTTGCCCAGCGCACCGCTATGTCTTTGGGTAGGTTTGCATTAACGCCCATCGTCCAAGCAACAGGCTTACGTATCGCAGATGTCTCAAAGTGCACCACTTGCCCTGTACCGTGTACACCGGCGTCAGTACGCCCTGCACACTGAACCTCGATCGGTTCGTTGGCAACAATAGATAGCGCCTTTTCCAGTTTTTCTTGAACACTGGTAACTTCGCGCTGTCTTTGCCAGCCAAAGTATTTTTCACCGTTATATTCAATACCTAATGCAACTTTCATAGTTAACTCTGCATCTGTGATTTGTCAAAGGGGGCAAAGTATATACGCAACTCTACTTGGTATAAAGCCACAGCCTGTGAAAGCTCGGTCATTAATTGCTGTCCATCGACGAAAAGGTCATAACCAAAACCTGACCTAATGGCGACACTCAGTTTTTGTATATCGTCGAATCTAGGTTTACCCAAAAAAGAAAAACGGTGGCAAGCCACCGTTTTTTTGGATTTTACTGATGCTCAGAGAGCTTACTAAGTAACCGTTTCGCCTCTTGCTCAACTTGTCCTGAGCCTTCCAGCAAGACTTTTTCGAGTAGCTTTACCGCGCCTTCGAAATCATTCATCTCAATGTAGATTTTCGCCATATCAAGATTACCTGCAGCCTCAGAATCTGAGTCTACATCGACCTCAGAAATCGGTCCAATGACATCAGGGAATTCATCTAACCCAACATCGAGCTTAAGTTCTTCCTCTTCTTGCTCAGATGCCTCTCCGTCATCGACTTGAGCCATGAGCTCATCAATCGTCATAAATTGCTTTTCTTGAGCATCAAAATCAGCGACAGGATCTTGTGAAGACCAATCTTCATCGGACGCTTTCGCAAGAGCTCCTACATCGTTGCCACTCCATATCACTTGCTCTTCATCTGGAATGTCATGGTTGATGGCAGCTCTCTGCTCATCGGTAAGGGTAAATCCATTCCAGTCTTCACCAGCCTCAGACCCTGCTGTCTCTTGCAACATGGCATCGATATCAAGACCAGCGCTGTCCGCTGTCGTTTGATCCACAGGTGAGATGTTTGAGAATGTCGTCCCTTCACTGTCTTGCAAAAGTTCGTCGAGATTGCCTTCTTGTTCAATCGCTGACATATCGACCATGCTAAACGCATCTGCAAGTGCATCAATTTCCGAATGATCTAGCGTTTCACCCACCATTTCTGGTGCAGACGCCAAAGGTTGATCCTCTGGTTCGAGATCCACAGCTGCTTGTTGCTCATCATATTCTGGGAGTAATTCAAGCGAGAAATCATCCTCAAAGTCATGATTATCCGCTTGCTGCACATCCGGGCTCTCAGCTGTCAGAGGCTCACTTTCATCCATATCAAGTAAGGCGTCTTGCTCTGTAAATTCTGGGAACTCAAAATCATCAAATGCGTCTTGTTTGGCTGCTAATGATGGCTCGCTAACTGGGTTTTCTGCTACTTGCTGTTCTGCTTCTGCCTGTTCTGGCACTTGTAGGTCAGCGACTTCATCACTAGCAACATCTCCAAGCTCATGGTCATCACTCTCAGCAGCATTCTCAACCAAACTGTCGGCATCTAGTTCTGCGACAGGTTCAGAGAATGAGTCCGTCTCAAGCTCACTCGCAGCATCACTTTGTGGTTCTTGTTCTGTAAAGGAGTCTAGTGGCTCAGACGCAGGTTCTGGCAATACCTCTTCTTTGCTGAGATTGGCATCAGCAAACGCGTCATCTTCGCTATACTCTGGCAGCTCATCGTCACTGAAAGCCAATTCTGCATCAGAAGAGTCTTCAGGCACTGGCTCATCATCTGAGTCACCCTCTGCATCGGCAAACGCTTGTTCTTCGCCGTATTCACTTTGCAGGGCATTAGCGAGGAAATCTGCATCGTCCTCTTGTGCCGTGTTAGCAAGCGGATCTTGTTGAGGCTCTTCCTCCACCCAATCATCATCTTGAGGTAACCCAAATTCATTGGCTACCAATGCATCCAGTTCTTTTCGAGACTGCTCACTGTCATCTTCATGGTGAGAAAGGTTGCTACCGCTCTCAATTTCTGGTGCAAAGTCAAAGTCCGTATCAGAAGCAACCTGAGGAGTGAGCTCTGGTGATTCAACGGCTTCGGGCTCTGCACTATTATCGGCTATTGAGCCAACGTTTGAATCTTGTGACGATACTTCAAAAGCGTCATCAGTTTCCGATGTTTCAAGTTGCTCAAACGATTCGTGATCGGTTGAAGTTGACTCAGAGGCTATAGACTCTTGAGCTAAAGAGTCGTCTGCTGGATGGGAGATTTGTTGCGCTAGAGTGCTCTCTACTTCCTCATCAAACACGTCCGATTCAGTATTAGCGTCAATAGCTTCTTCAGTGTGCTCATCTGCTGACAAGTCGGCACTAGGCGCTTCGACATCGGCAGCGTCAACCATTGGCTCATCACCTTGGTGAAGCTCAGCCTCGGCGACTGACGCCTCAGTGAGATCAAGCTCATTAGCATCAAGCTGCTCATCTTCCAATGACAGTGACTCTGTAGTGCCTTCATCATCCAACTCTGCTGCTAACTCGACGTCATCACTCAATGAGTCTTGTGGTAACGGCTCAGAGCTTGGGCCTTGCTGGGACATAGGGTCTGGCGCGTTGGCAGCAAATAACGCATCCATTTCTTCATCGCTAATGTCTGAACCAAGCAGATAATCAGAGCCAAATGGATCCAAGTCGAAGTCATCTTCAACAGTGTCATCTTTAGCATCTGATAGGCTGCTCTCAAATAGCACTTCATCTAATAACTCAGTGCTATTCTCATCCAGCTCCGTTTCTTCATCAGCAAGAAGCTGCACATCCTCATCTTCATCTACCGACGCAGACTCTTCTGACAGAACTTCATCAAGAGTTAAGTCTGATTCATCCAAATCCGAGAGCTCAAAATCATCGGTAAGCATGTCGTCAAGCAAGTCGACATCGTCATTATCTAACTCACCCTGAGGCTCAGGCACAGCGTCAGAAGTCGCATCAATTTGCGAGAACTGAGCAAAGAGATCGTCAATATCATCGTTATCTACACTCTCCGACAAGTTATCTGAAGATTGAGGCTCGTCATCGGCGTCACTTTCCTCTGCAATGATTTGTTCCAGAGACGCCAATGGAGAGTCGGCGGAAAGATCATCCAAATCGATATCGCCTTCATCGAGGTCAAAGTCGTCGCCAGCGAGCAGTTCGTCCATTTGCGCTTGGTTTAACGCGCTGTCTTCCTCCAGAAGCTCTTCAGCATCAACCTGTGCGTTATTTTCTTGCTCGGTATCACCTTGAGTATCTAAGCTAAAGTCTGCAAACAGGCTATCTAAGTCATCTTGTGAAACGACATTATTGCTGTCGTCTCCATCTTCGTCAGAAAGGTTGAAATCCAACGCTTCATCATCACTTGGCACTGCAACGTCGTTGAGCACACGTTCCATTTCCTCGAGGCCCAGCGCTTTCTCACCATCTTTAACACTGATGCCGTTGTTGCTAGTATCAAGGTCGACTACGCCAATATCGAGCTCTCCATCGTCATCAATGCTGGCAAATGGGTCATCTTCATCATCTAGATTGAAATCAAAATCCGCCTCATCAAGGTCGGCGAACACATCATTCTCATCATTTTCTTGGCTTAAATCACTCTCTTCAGCTTCATCATCCAAGCCTGCTAATAGGTCATCAGAGAACAGCTCATCATCATCGTCACTGGCAACCGCAGCAGTGGCGACTCCCGCACCAGCACCTGCTGCTGCGGCCATAGCCGGTTTATCCGAGCTTTCAGTTTGAGCCTCATTAAGCTGCGCAGTTGGCTCATCATTTCGACGTTTACGAGAGCGTAATATTGCCATCACCAGAAGGCCAAGAAGCAGCGCTGGTACAAATGCTAGCAGAGCAACAAACCACGGTTTAGAGAGCCAAACATCGAGCTGGCTTGGCGCCAATCGAGCCATTTCAGCCTGTTTACGCTTTTCTTCACTAAGCTGACGTTCGACTTCAGTACGGATACGCTCTTCGTTATCCACTTCCGTTTTTAGTTCTTCCACTTCGTGTTGAACTTCAGAAAGCATCAACCTTAGTTGGTGATTTCGCTCTTCTAAAGACAAAAGTTCGCTTTCCGAGCGACTAAGTTCTTCTCGTAACGCTTCAGTTACATCAGGCGCTTTCGGAACATCCGGCGCTTTGGTAATCACTTCCGCTTCGGCTTTAGGTGTTGCTTCAACTGGCTTAACTGGCTCGGGGTTTACTGCAGTTGGCGTTGTGACTGCTTCTGGCTTGACTTGAAGCTTTTGTGGCTCTGGTTTCGGCTGCACGGGCGCTCGTGGAGGCGCAACGACAGATGCAGGTTGGTTTAGTTTGGCCTGATGCGCAGCTAGAACCGCTAGCGCTTCTTGCAGATCAACACGATTTATCAACGCACTAGATGGGATACGAAGTTCACTGCCTGGCGACAGCTGATGAATATTACCCTTTTCGAATTGGCCTGGGTTTAGTTCATAGAATGCATAAATGGTTTGCTGAACACTGGCACCAGATGGCTTAAAACGTGAAGCAATCGACCACAAGGTTTCATTTTGGGCAGTAGGACCATAGTAGCGCGCAGGTGCACCGCTTTCTTGATTGGCAAGTTGACGAACAGGTTGCGAATATTGCGGAGCCGAGATGACCTCACCGTTAGGCCCGGTTAATCGAATAGTATCAGCGCTGATAGATAAAGAAGTTGTCGCTCCTGCTAGTGCTAACGTCACTAACAAAGGCTTTAAAATTTGATGCATGGAAGGCTCAGCTGTCTGCGTTATACCCAAGTAACCTCAAAGTGCAGGTTCAGGTCATTTAGGTATATAAATTACAAAAATTATCTCGTTACTATATCGGATATTAGCTCCAAAACTATAGGTCAGCCTTTAAAAAACTTGATTCAAGCATGATATCGGTACCAATTTTACATTGGTTAACAGTATAAAGGCCCCTAAAAAGGAGCCTTTGATTAAAAAGTAACAGCAATGGTGCATAAAGCACCACTCAGTGTCTCGCAGACAGCGCAGAACAAGAGTGGGGCGTTCGACCTATTAGAAGTAGTCGCGAATCAGTACTTCTGCAATTTGCACCGCGTTAGTCGCTGCGCCTTTACGGACGTTGTCTGCTACAACCCACAAGTTCACACCACTGTGGTGGCTTATATCATTGCGAATACGACCGACCATCACATGATCTTTGCCGCCCGCATCACGAACTTGAGTTGGCATATCTTCACCATGGAAGACTTCAACACCTTCAGCTTGCTCTAGTAATTGCACCACTTCCTCTGCAGAAATAGGCGCGCTCGTTTCTAGATGCACGGCTTCTGCATGTCCGTAGAATACTGGCACACGAACACAGGTTGGGTTAACCATTAGGTTTGAATCATTGAAGATCTTTTGCGTTTCCCACACCATTTTCATTTCTTCTTTGGTGTAGCCGTTATCCATGAACTGGTCAATTTGTGGAATACAGTTGAACGCAATTTGTTGGCTAAATGCTTTTGGTTCAACAGGTTTGCCGTTTAGTAGCATTGCTGTTTGACCTGCCAGCTCATCAACACCGCTCTTACCTGCACCAGAAACCGATTGGTAAGTGGTTACGTTGATGCGCTCGATACCAACCGCATCGTGAATCGGTTTAAGCGCAACCAGCATTTGAATTGTTGAACAGTTAGGGTTCGCAATAATGTTGCGGTTTCTAAACTCAGCAATTGCTTCTGGGTTCACTTCCGGTACCACAAGCGGTACGTCGTAGTCGTAGCGGAAGTTCGAAGAGTTATCGATTACGACCACACCTTCATCTGCCGCGATAGGCGCCCATTTTGCTGATTGCTCACCGCCTGCAGAAAACAGTGCGATATGGACTTGTGACCAATCGAAGTTCTCTACGTTCTCAACTTTCACTGTTTTACCGTTGATACGATAAGTCTTACCTTCACTGCGCTCACTCGCAAGTAGGTAGATGTCACCCATCGGGAACTCACGTTCTTGTAGCACTTCGACCATAGTTTCACCTACAGCACCTGTTGCTCCAAATACAGCGATATTAAATTGTTGGCTCATTTAGTTACCTCGATTTGAAATCCTAGTTCTGCTAATGGAGCGAGATTACAAGACTCGTCACCCTTAACAAGGACAGCGCCATACTCGCGTCTATCCCAATAAAGTTTACGCATTTTATCGAAGCCATTTTCGCTGTGAATTTCACGGCGGAAAATCGCATCGTCCTTGCGTACATCATAGATTATCTGCGTCATACTGTGCAGCGTTGCTTCATCCCACGCACGATCTAGCGTCAATTCTGGGATTGGAGCAACGGGTAAAAGTGCATCAGGGTTTGCACGTTCAGATACTCCCAAAAACTCACAGTAGCTGTTAAAGATCATGGTCGTACCACGTGCTTTGCCTTCAAGACCGTAGCCCGCTATGTGAGGGGTCGCGAACGTTAACAGAGGTAGTAGCTCAAAATCAACCACTGGTTCAAACTCAAATACATCAAGAACGGCAGTAAATCCATCTTGCTTGAGTAAGCGCTGTTTGAGTGCCTGGTTATCTACAACAGGACCACGCGCAGCATTGATTAAAATTTGATCTGCACGAAAATTATCAAGACGTGCCTGGTTGATTAAGTGATGCGTTGGATATTCACCCTCTCGAGTGATCGGCGTGTGCATAGTGACGACATCTGCCTGCTCTAACAGAGTATCAAGCTCAGTAAAGACTCTTTGGTCGCCTTGCTGCTCCTTGAGTGGGTCATTAAGTAGAACCTTGATTCCAATGCCTTGTAAACACTTTTGCAGGTAGCTACCTACCTGGCCACAACCGATGATACCCACTGTTTTATCAAAGATAGAGAAACCTTGCTGCTGAGCAATAACCATCAAACTGCTGATAACATACTCGGCCACGCCCACTTTGTTGCAACCTGGAGCGGCAGTAAAGAAAATACCTCGCTGCTCTAGAAGCGCTTGGTCAACATGATCCATTCCCGCGGTTGCGGTGCCAACGAATTTAAGCTCATTGGCCTTTTCTAAAAGCGCTTCATTAACCTTAGTGATCGAGCGAATCATAAGCGCATCAACATCAACAAGATCGTCAGCCGTTAACTCGCGGCCAGGTTTGGCGATCACTTCACCGAGTTGGCTAAACAGCTCAACGGCATAAGGCATTGCCTCATCAACAATAATCTTCATGGGAAGTTCCAAAGGGGTTGTCCTTACAATAGGCTGAATTGTGCAAGATATAGCAGCATGTGTCGAGTAGGTGGGAAAGAAAGATAGTGCATGGCAAAATTCAGGTACAAAAATGCCCAGCCATTTGGCTGGGCAAGATCCAGAACAAAAGGATTTTAACCCGCTCTCCAGGGATTAAAACTTGCGTCTGCGACTGGTTTTCACCAGTCAGCTCTGGAAATCATAGAACTGATTAGCCAGGGTTAACCTTGGTACTTCTTCAGTACTAGTGTTGCGTTCGTGCCACCGAAACCAAAGCTGTTAGACATCACAGTGTTTAGCTCTTGCTCACGAGTTTCAGTGACGATATCTAGGCCTTCTGCCGCTTCGTCTAGCTCATCAACGTTGATGCTTGGTGCAATAAAGCTATGGTGTAGCATCAGCGCTGAGTAAATCGCTTCGTGTACACCTGCCGCACCTAGCGCGTGACCAGTCATTGCTTTCGTTGCTGAGATAGCAGGACTGTTGCCACCAAAGACTTCTTGGATAGCGCCAAGCTCTTTAACATCACCTACTGGCGTAGATGTGCCGTGAGTGTTCACGTAATCAATCACTTCAACATCTTGCATTGCCATCTTCATACAACGCACTGCGCCTTCACCAGATGGTGCTACCATGTCGTAGCCGTCTGATGTTGCACCGTAACCCACAACCTCACCGTAGATTTTTGCGCCACGTGCAAGAGCGTGCTCGAGTTCTTCAACAACCACCATGCCGCCGCCACCAGAGATAACAAAACCGTCACGGTTCGCATCGTAAGTACGTGATGCTTTTTCTGGGGTTTCGTTGTACTTAGTAGACAGTGCACCCATGGCATCAAACATCATAGTTTGTGACCAATCTAACTCTTCACCACCACCAGCAAATACGATGTCTTGCTTACCAAGTTGGATAAGCTCCATCGCGTGACCGATACAGTGAGCTGACGTTGCACATGCTGAGCTCATTGTGTAGTTCACACCACGGATTTTAAATGGTGTTGCCAGACACGCAGACACTGTCGATGACATAGTACGAGGTACCATGTAAGGACCAACACGCTTCACGCCTTTTGCGCGTAGTGTATCCACTGCAAGTGTTTGGTTAAGTGCAGACGCACCACCAGAACCTGCAACGATACCTGTGCGGTCATTTGAAACTTGATCGTCTGTCAGACCTGCGTCTTCGATCGCTTGCTCCATTGAAAGATATGCGTACGCCGCTGCGTCGCCCATGAAGCGCATTTTTTTACGGTCGATATGCTCAGCAGGGTTAATTTTCAAATCACCCCAAACTTGAGAACGAAGGCCCATCTCTTTGAATTGCTCAGAGGCGTTAATACCAGAACGGCCTGCTTTAAGAGACGCTAAAACTTCTTCAACGTTGTTACCGATGCTCGAAACAATACCCATACCGGTAATTACGACTCGTTTCATGTGACATTCCTATAAATTCATAAACGGCTAAATGATAACGAAGATACAGGATAAAAGTGGTCAGCTTTCCCATAAATTCGTACAATTCGCATCAATAAATGCTATCGATGCCCCACTAAATGTAGTTGTGATAACTTTCTACCTAGGGGTATAACACGAGATAAGTGTCAAAATTATGACTTCCATCACTCATGCGCAACTCGACTGGAATGAGTCGGGCACCCCGGTATCCGATCAATTTGACGATGTTTACTTCTCCAATGTCAATGGTTTAGAAGAAACTCGTTACGTATTCTTGAAGCAAAACCGACTTCCGGAGCGTTGGCACGATTTCGAGCAGCCGCGTTTTGTCATTGCGGAAACAGGATTTGGCACCGGACTGAACTTTCTCGCGGTATGGCAGTGGTTTGAACAATTCAGACAACAAAACCCAAACGCGGCGTTGCAAGAGCTGCACTTTATCAGCTTTGAAAAATACCCATTATCTCAGCAAGATCTGATCAAAGCACATGAATCTTGGCCGGAGCTGGCAACCTATGCCAAGCAGCTGCAAGCCCACTACCCTATCGCCGTGCCAGAATGCCACCGAATTGTGCTCGCTGATGGCGCCATCACACTCGATCTCTGGTTTGGTGACATTAAAGACTGCCTACCAAGCGTGCCAACCCCATCACAAGGCGTTGTCGACTGTTGGTTCCTTGATGGTTTCGCACCTAGCAAAAACCCAGAGATGTGGAATCAAGACCTCTTCAATGGCATGGTGAAACTTGCCAAACAAGATTGCACCTGCGCCACGTTCACCGCTGCCGGATTTGTCCGACGCGGTCTGATTGAAGCGGGCTTTGAGATGAAAAAAGCCAAAGGCTTTGGCACCAAACGCGACATGATTGTTGGTCACATCGCACAAAAGCAGCCTTATAGTAACTATGAACCTCTTTACTATCGCAGTGAAAAACCGCGTCCACAACACGTCGCCATCATCGGTGGTGGTGTTGCCAGCGCAACCTTAATCGCCGCATTAGAGAAGCGTGGCATTCAAACCAGCCTGTTTTGCAAAGATTCACAACCGGCAGAAGGTGCGTCTGGCAATCGACAAGGCGCCGTCTACCCACTCCTCAATGGCGAACATCGTGGCGTGTCACGCGTCTTCGCACCCGCGTTTTTATATGCGAGACAATTCGCCGAACAAGCGGCAAACCAATTTGATTTTGACCATGATTGGTGCGGTGTCACGCAGCTCATGTGGGATGAGAAATCAGAGCAAAAGCTTACACGTATGCTCGAAGGCAATTTCCCAAGCGAGCTCATTCATCAACTCGATGCAAAGCAAACCAGCCAAGCGATTGGCGTAGCCTCGCCGCACGCTAGCGTTCATTACCCGCTAGGGGGATGGCTTTGCCCGGCTGAGTTAACTCAAGGCCTTATCCGCCATTACGCAAACAGTGGCAAACTTAGCACGCATTTCAACGCTGAAATTGATTCGATTGAGCAAGTCGATAACGGTCAATGGCAAGTTAATGGTTCTAACTTGCCAGTGAGCCCAAATTTTGATGCCGTCATTATTGCCAATGGTCACGAGTTTAGCCATCTTGCTCAAACCAAAGCGCTGCATCTGACCGCAGTAAAAGGACAAGTCAGCCACATTCCAACTACAAAGACACTCGAAGCGATTAAGTCGGTTTTGTGTTACGACGGCTATATGACACCTCACAATCCAAACACAATGACGCACTGTATAGGCGCCAGTTACGATCGTAAGCACATCAATACCGACTTTGATTCGACAGCCCAGCAAGAAAATGGCGACAAACTGAAAGCGTGCGTACCTAATGTAGATTGGGTGAACGAGGTCGACACCAGCGACAATCAATCGCGCCAAGGGATCCGTACGGTCAGCCGAGATCATTTGCCGTTTGTCGGCCAAGTGGCCAATTTTGAAGCGCTCAGCCATGCTTACGATGAGCAAGGCAGTCAGCTCCTTCAATTAGCTCAGCACCCTGAACTTTACTGCATGTTAGGTCTTGGCTCACGTGGGCTCAGCTCAGCGCCACTATTGGCCGAACTGCTAGCTTCCGAGGTTTGTGGCGACCCACTGCCACTGCCAGTCGATGTGCTCAATGAGCTTCATCCTTCAAGAACCTGGATAAAACGCATTAATAAGGCTAAGCCACTAAGCTAAGTTTCAAAGCGAATATAGAGGGTGCCCGGCACCCTCTAATTTCTTACCAGTTAGGCACCAAACTGCATATCACCCATTTACTTTCCCCTGATATCCAACGTTTTATAATTGAGACTCCTGCCTCATTCATGTGATTTCACTCACAACTATTCGACGTTTTAACAAATCACTTCCATAATTTTCTCTAACACAGGGAGTGTTGTTATGAGAGCGATTTGGGCGCTTTGCGTCTACTGTTTATTATCAGGCACAGCCATTGCAGCAAAAGGCGACAATACGCCGCATCAAGCTGATAGCCGAGTGTTGTTCGTAAACCCCGGGTTTGCGCAAGAGAGCTTTTGGCATGATGTCGACCTCTATGCACAAGCGGCGGCAGATGCTTTGGGCTTACAGCTCGAGATCATCCATGGTGAACGTGACCGACTTCTCACCCGTCAAAAGCTTGTCGAAAGATTGCAGCAAAGTCCCACTCCGGATTTTGTCATTCTCGTGAACGAAAAAGGGGCAGGACTCGCCTTGCTGGAGTCCATAACGTCGCCACAAATCAAAGTTACTTTTGCACTCAATGACTTATCATCCAATGACAAACGACTTGTCTCCAACATACCTGACTGGTCCAAGCGTCTACTACCTGGGGTATTTCCAGACAACTATCATATCGGGTTTGTCAGTGCACAGGATCTGTTTGTTAAAGGCAGAGGACAGCCGGGTGACTTTCTACTCATCTCTGGTGATAAAGCCACTCCTGCATCCAACAATCGAGAGGCAGGGGCAACATCATTTATCATGCAAAATGAGAATACTTCCTTAGCCCAACGCGTGCACGGAGACTGGTCGGAGTCCATTGCCTATGAACAGACCAAAATCTTGTTGAATAGACATGACAACGTACGCTACCTATGGACAGCCAACGATCACATGGCGTTTGGCGCGATTAAGGCCATCGAAGAAGCCAATATCACAATCGGCAGCGACATCTTTGTTGGGACAATCAACACATCCAACCAAGTGTTAAACGCATTGGCACAAGGCGAAGTCTCCTCTCTGGCGGGAGGCCATTTCACCGCGGTGGGTCTGTCGTTAGTCAAAATCCATCACTATTTGCACAATGAACCTTGGCCACAGCGCACCAAATACAATTTATTCCAACCGGTACTTTATCCCTCTGAGTTCTACAACATATTGAAAGATAAAGACTGGCAGCGGATAGATTTCCGAAAAATCGACATTCTAGAGAACCCGATCGACCCATTTGTGCCCACTTCTAAGGGGCTCAAGTGACATCGCTACCCATGAAAACACTCAGACACAAAATCATCGCCATCATGGTGGTGGCGACCGGTTTATTGGCGTTATTAAACATTTCAATCCAAGCCTACGTCGACTATCAACAAGAAATGAAGCAGGCCGAAGATAATACCCTGCGCCATGTACGCTCCCTGTATTACCCGATTTCAGAGGCGCTTTGGGATCTAGATCTTCGTCAACTGGAGCAACTGCTAATAAGCGTCAGTAAAGACAGCAACATCCGGAATATTCAGCTCAAAAGTACCGATGGCACCATGCTCGATGCCAACGTATCCGAACCGTTAACGTCGACGACTCACAGCTATGATCTACGCCACCACGGTAGAATGCTCGGTACCTTGTCCTATCAAATTGACGACTCAAAGATTCAAGAAGAAGTATTATCTCGGTTAGCATTAGGATTTCTTTTAAACACCCTAGAAGCCTTAGTGATTATCGCCATTGTTGTGGTGGTGGTTTACTCGCTAGTCACTAAACCGCTTAACGAGCTTTATACGATATCAAAAACCATCAACCCTCAAACGTCGAGTAAATTAAAGCTGCCCAACAGTCTGACTCAGCGTAAAGATGAGCTCTCCTACGTTGCGAAAGCACTGCAAAACCTCAATAACGCTTCAAGGCGCGCGATAGCGGCACAAAGACGTACAGAGCGACAACTGCTTCATCATCAGAATCAACTCGAGCAGAGCATCGAGATTCAAACCAAAGCCTACAAAACCCAAAGTAAGCTGCATCGTATCCTCGCCGATATGTCACTCAATATTCTGACCTGCAGCGAGGACAACATGGCGACAGTTATGTACCGTGCATTTGAGCCCATAGGCCGTTTGCTCGACATCGACAGACTCAGCGTGCTCACCATTGACGAGAATATCGCTCACTATCGCTATTCCTGGCGAGCAGATGGCAGTGAAAATCCCTACCACAAAGGATTCAATATTGGCTCAATGGCATTGCTGCAACGGCGTCTACTTTCTCTAGAACCTATTGTGATCAATGACATTGATTTTCTAAAGACCCAAGCAGATTCTGAGTACAACATGATGAAGAAGCTAGGAATCCATTCGGTAGCCATTTTTCCTCTGATCGATGGTAAAGCGATATTTGGCCTTCTTATTGCTTCCAATATCCACGGCGCACATGACTGGAGTGACACACAGCGAGCCATTTTAAGTCGGCTTTCAACCACAGTAAGTGAAATGCATCTGCGGCTACGCAGCCAAAAAGAAATGACCGCGCTGCAAGAGGAACTTATAGAGGCCAATCAACGTTTACACATCGCCGCAGAAACTGACGAGCTAACTGGGTTGCCGAATCGCCGCCCATTCATGAGCGAGCTTGAACATCATACCCATAGCCTCTTTGTCAGTAGTATTACTACCATGATGATTGATGTCGATCACTTCAAACAATACAACGACCTTTACGGTCACGTTCAAGGTGATTTTGCGCTGCGTTATGTGGCCAACACTTTAAAGCAAGTGCTTGTACCTTGTGGTCATATGGTCGCACGTATTGGCGGCGAGGAGTTTTGTGCCCTGCTGGTCAATGTCTCAGCTCAAGAAGCCATGACCTTGGCGGAAAAAATGCGCCAAGAAATCATATCACTCAACATTCCACATTCAGGAAACAATCCATTCAACGTGCTATCGATTTCTGTTGGCGTTGCTCATCAGCTCGTCGAAGAACAGCTGACAACGCAGCAACTATTGGAAAGCGCCGATGCTGCTTTATACAGAGCAAAGCAAAACGGGCGAAACCAGGTTCAATCTGAGCCGTCAAACCTTGATTAGCGAATTGGCAGCAAATGGTAAATACAATTTATTCAAACGGTTATTATCCTCACGACAAATTATTGCATTTTTTTGACAAACCGCAGGTGCGTACACTGCACAATCTTGCGCTTTTTTGTTCCACTCACTGATTTGGTTCACCTATGAAAAAAATACTATTGCTACTGAGTCTTACTCTGACCGCTGCAGCGCCAAGCTTCGCAGATTCCGAGACCGTACCAGTAGGGATCAGACCATGCTGCGCCTTTGGAACTGGCCTTAAAGCAGAGCTAGGAAGCGTCCCGGTTCCTTTCTACTCGATCAAGAACGTTCTTAATACCGAAGATGTCGATGCGCACGTATTCAACGATGGCTCAGCCAGTGTTGTCGGCAGCCTATTTGGCGCATCTGACGAAGTGAATGGACTCATTTTCACCAATAAAGGCGGCTTTATCGATACCGCACACGTCAGAGATACCGCGGATTTTGCCTTCTATTTATATCGTTCTCTTAAGCAGCGCAACAGCGACAACTATCAAGTGAACCTTACGCGTGAACTGCGTGACCGTCGCATCGTATTTAATAACCTAGACCAACTAGACACAGAACAAGACGATGAAGCCAAACTAGCCGCACTGCTCGCGTTTCGTCTTGCTCAATGGCATGAAATTGCACAATGGTACGGCCTAGTTTCTGTGGGCGGTTTTAAAGAGTATCCATCGGCGTTTTCGCCAGAAGATCTCTACTCGAACATGCTCGGTGCACTCATCGCCTATGAGATTTTGCGAATTAATCCAGACATTACCCAAGATGCGTTCATCGTTCTGATGCCGGAGTATTTCCGTAAGCACCTTAAGATGCTTGACGCTCAAGATGAAGACACCAGTATCGAAAAGCTTAAAGAGATCGATGGCATCTGGTGGGACAGCAGCAAACGTCTGCCAAACAAATGGGTGGTGAAAACGCGAGATTATCACTTTAGTTTGGATTTGATTCCAAACGTGGTTTCTAACGGCACACCGCTGAGCTTATCTGAGTTTGCTAAGCTTGAGCAATACGGACAATTGCAGTTGGTAAAAGCTGACAATATTCAATCGTTTGATATACTGCCGGCCTCATTGAAAGATAAAACCGTGTGGACTCACGAAGAGTTCCAAGCAATTGGCGACATTTCTAAATCTGTTGATGATAAGCACGAGAACAATCGTAACGACGCACTTACTTTAAAGTTGAACTAAACCATGACTGAGATTCAAAAAAATACTGGCATTAAACGCGTTATTTACGCCGCTCGTTACTCTTGGTACGGCCTCATTGCTGCTTGGAAAAACGAAGCGGCATTTCGCCAGGAATGTGCAGCGCTGATCTTTGCAGTCATCATCGCAGCTGTGTTAGATGTTTCTTTGTTCGCTAAAGCCGCCCTCGTGGGCAGTGTTATCTTTGTTATGATTGTTGAATTGATGAACTCTGCGGTGGAAGCCGTGGTAGACCGTGTCGGGCTTGAACGTCACGAGCTATCGGGGCGTGCAAAAGATCTCGGCTCAGCGGCCGTGTTTCTAGCCATTGGCCTCGCCATGATGGTGTGGGGCTCAATTCTCTGGACTCATTTCAGCTAACACTCACTTCCCAATAGCAAATACCATTGGGTAGAAGAAACAGATAGGCTTGATCATGTCGCGATCAAGCCTTTTTTCGTTCTGTTGTTTGCATTACAGTGATTGTTAATGAGTTAGCGCCTTTGGAGCCACTGTGAATCTTCGACAATTGGAAGTCTTCTACGCCATCATGCAAGCCGGAACGGTATCGGGAGCTGCCAGAAATCTGCATGTTTCCCAGCCCAACGTGACGCGCGTATTGGCTCACACCGAACAGCAACTTGGCTTTTCACTGTTTGAACGCATTAAAGGACGGCTAGTTCCGACTCAAGAAGCGCAGACACTGCTACCCGAAGTGGAAAAGATCTATCGCCAGCTTGGTCAGTTCCAAACTCTGACCAACAAAGTTAAAGCTGGACATCAACATATCCGTATTGGTGCACCGCCGGTGCTAGCCACTAAGCTGCTCACCCCTTTAGTGTCTGAGTTTGCCCAGAAAAACGCCTGCTCTATTGACCTCACTACGGGTAATCACGCCGAACTATGTCAGGCGCTGCTCGACAATGAGCTCGATCTTGCCATCACGTTTGGCCGCGAAACACCTGCGGGCATATCACATCGCCTTTTACTGCAGCAATCTATGACCGTGCTCCTTAGTCGTGAGCATCATAAAGCGCTGAGTCCCGAGCTCTCATCACTCTCACTTTCAACATTGTTTCACAGTGACATCGGCATAATTGCACTCGATGAACGCGATCCACTAGGCATGCGCTTGCACGATTCGATAACCGCTCACAAAGCAGATTTTACGCCGACATTTCGCGTCAGAAGCTACAGTGCAGGCGCAGAGCTTGCCAAACTCGGCAGCGGTATCGCCATTGTCGACCCTTGGACTGCGCAGCAATATGCGCTTGAACCCAATCTCATGCGTGTCGCGTTAACTGACAACATTGATTGCTCCGTATCCCTTCTTTCCAGTGATGTTCACCCTATGTCGATTGCCAGTAGGCAGTTTCTAGAAACGCTTTCGGAGATCACCAGCCCATAACTTAATGTTATAGGAGACACACATTAGAGTATTCGATTGTGCTCCTCGTCCTCGCTATCTTGATAGCTCTGATTCACCAATCATTTATCAAGATTCATGAGGGACGATATGAACATTGCTCAGCCTTACCTACTTTTCCTTGGGGACGTGACCGACCCTCTAGCAGCAAAAACAGCGCGCGGCATCGTTAAATGGCGACCAGATGCCTGTTTGGGTGAGTTACGACTGACTAAGCAAACAGTATCACTCGGCCTTGAGCCTCTATCATTGGCAGACGCAAAAGCGATGGGTGCTAAGACACTGGTTATTGGCACAGCGAATGCCGGTGGTTTTATCCCGCCAAGTTGGGTCGAAACGCTTGTACAAGCGGCGCAGCTTGGGTTTGATATTGCCTCTGGCATGCATCAACGCCTTGGTGATATTCCCGAGCTCGCGTCACTTGCTACCCAAAACGCCATACAACTGTTTGACGTTCGGCATTACGATGCTCAGCTTGATGTTGGCACAGGCAAAAAACGCCAAGGAAAACGCCTCTTGACCGTCGGCACAGATTGTTCGGTTGGCAAAATGTTCTCCGCTCTCGCAATTGAAAAAGCCCTGGTCGATCAAGGCTGCCAAGCGCGCTTTAAAGCAACCGGGCAAACCGGCATTCTAATTGAAGGCCAGGGCATTTCGGTCGATGCTGTGGTCGCAGACTTTATTTCTGGTGCGGTTGAAACGCTTAGCCCGAGCTTTACCGAACATGAGTGGGACATTATTGAAGGCCAAGGTTCGCTGTTTAACCCTTCTTTCGCTGGCGTAAGCTTAGGTTTACTCCATGGTGCTCAACCCGATGCGCTGGTACTGTGCCATGAAGTCGGACGCGAGCACATTCGTCACTTACCTCACGCGGCTCTACCAAGCATCGAGCAAACCATCGAGGCCAACTTAATGGCAGCGCGAGTTACTAACCCTGCAGTGCAGTTTGTTGGCATTTGTCTCAACACCTCAAACATTTCTGACAAAGAAGCGAAAGCGCTGTGTCTAGAATGGAGCGAAGAATTCGGCATGCCCGTCACCGACCCTGTTCGATTTGGTGTCGATGCAATCGCAGATCGTGTTCGTTCACTTTAACCCTGACTACAGTAAGGAAGCTCATTACATGCTGTCTATTAGCGCTCATCATCACTCTATTAAACTGGCAAAACCGTTTAGCATCTCTCGCGGTACGAGGACGCATGCAGAGCTAGTTCGTGTCACCTTGCGCTATCAAGACTTTGAAGCAGAGGGGGAATGTACTCCTTATCCAAGGTATGGTGAGTCTGTCGAATCTGTCATCGATCAAATAACGGAATTTGCTAAAGCGCTCACAGCAATGACGCCAAATGAGGCAAGGCTTAGTCTGCAATCTTTCCCAGCCGGTGCCGCGCGAAATGCTGTAGATTGTGCATTATGGGCTTTGGAAGCTCAAATTGCTGACAGTCACTTCCCTTCCCCATTATTTAGTATTGCACCAAGCATAGAAACAGCTATGACGGTATCGGTAGCAGAACTGACCAGCATGGCAGAGCAAGCGAAGGACTATGTGAGCCAAGGGGCAACTCTGCTCAAAGTGAAACTCGACGATCAAGCCGTCGTCGACAAGATCGCTGCGATCCGCGCAGTAGCACCAAACTCGAAGATCATCATAGACGCCAACGAAGCTTGGTCTCAGCTTGACCTTAGTACATTGTTTGCATCACTTAAGCCATTCAATATCACCATGATTGAACAACCGGTGCCAAGTGGCCAAGACCATCTACTCAAAGGGATTGAGCATCCTATTCCTTTGTGCGCCGATGAAAGCTGTCATACCCGAGAACAACTTTCCAACCTGGTTGATTGCTATGAAATGATCAATATTAAGCTCGATAAAACCGGCGGCCTTACCGAAGCGTTAGCACTCGAAAAAGAGGCGCGTTTAGTAGGACTTAGTATTATGAGTGGCTGTATGCTTGGCTCGTCACTCGCCATGAAGGCCGCATTACCGATAGCGACCAATGCTGAAGTTGTTGACTTAGATGGTCCGGTGCTACTTGGGAGTGATGTGGAGAATGGTTTGACCTTTCGAGAAGGTCAGTTGAAGTTATGATTAAATAACAAAGCTGCAAATAGAGTGTATCTATTAGAGTCGGTAGGTACATTATTTGAGCTTTACTTGCATACTAATTAAGAGACACATTCACTTGTTTACAAGCGGTTATTCGGCACGCTTAGAAAGCATAACGGACTGCAATAGCAGTCCATTTCTGATCGTATACATCGCATAGAATAAGTGCCAAAGTAGTCCGAGTTCACACCTGCTTCCTTCAATCGCGCTTTAGGACTGATCGCTCTTTAGGACAGATTAAAAGAGAGCGATTTAATTTGCATTGATAAACCGTTCAGCACTAGAAAACAACTTATCGCAGATTCTTTTTTGCTTGTTATACTCAGGTGTACCTTCAACTAAAGAATCTAAAACTTCTTTCGCTGTTTGATATTCAGCGACCATATTGGAAAACTTCTCTTCAAAGCTGCTCTTGCGGTTTCTGTTACTTGATTTCTTTGCAGGCTTTCTCATTTTATAGATCCCATAATTTTTTTCGCTCACGTTCTATTAGAATATTCTCGATCTTTTTTCTTACTTCATGAATAGTATCTTTGCGAACTTCATTTTCATTATCATCGACAATTTCTTTTTTGACTTTACGAACTGTTGTTTTTTTCAATGACTAATCTCTTTGGTTTAAGAAATATAAAAATTCCCTAAGACCATATTTTGGGAGTTTAGTATTTTTCCTGTTTGTTCCAACTCACTACAAGAGAAATGCAAGTTTAAGTAATTGACATTCCCTCTGTGAGGAATATGACGTGTCAGAACGTCGTTATTAAGCTGACTATTGGTCGCAGACCAAGGTATGTTGTTGTAATAAAGATAGCAATTAACTTGATACAACTAGATTTTGCTCTTAAGTTGATTTTTCTCGCGCAAAACATAGTACTAAAATAGAGATCTTTCCGTTACTAGAAAATCGAAAAGATCTCATCAGAATTCTTACAGTGCAGTAACGTCTGCTGCCTGTGGGCCTTTAGAACCCTGCTCAACGTTAAAGGAAACTTTTTGACCTTCCGTTAGTGTTTTAAAGCCGTCACTGGTAATTGCTTTAAAATGAACAAATACATCAGCACTGCCATTATCTGGTGCGATAAAGCCAAAGCCTTTTGTTTCGTTGAACCATTTTACTGAACCAGTTGTTTTATTTGACATGTATATCTCGATAGTTTAATTATTTTAGAAAGAGAGCTACTAAATAAGGAATGAAGAAAAAGGTATCGCAGGGCAGGATAGAGATGATGAATCAAATCGATAGAGAACTGAGAAAAGCTTGAACTAAATAAGTTATCAATAGCTCACTGTTTGAGCTGAGCTACACTATACACTGTATCAACCAAATAGATATATATTTCTTTGTATATTTTTTATTCTTTATAAATTATACAGTTAAATGCAAATACTCTATACCTTTATTGGGACATTCAACAGTCTATCGGTACTGGAAGTCACAAAATGCTAATGATAGCGGGTTGGAACAGAAGCCTTCTAACAGAAAGTCGAACTCCTTACTATATAATGAAAGCCCTTGGTACGAAAAAGGCGCCATAAATAACTCTATCTATCGCGCCCAATTTCATTCTAGGTACAGTCGTTTAAACACCATTTACCAACAGCGCATCACGCCGCTTTATCACCGTTCGTAAACGCAGCAACATGAGTAACGCAGCAACCGTCAATCCACTAAGTATGCCCACCCAAAAGCCTTTCTCGCCCATGGCAGGTACTATGTGATCCGTCAGTCCTAACACTACACCGAGCGGCAGAGCTAAGCCCCAATAAGAAGCAATCGCCAAAATCATCGGAACCTTGGTATCTTTATAGCCACGCAGTGCTCCGTTGGCAGAGGTCTGCAGCGCATCACTAAACTGATACATAGCAGTGAATACTAGCAAGGTAGCCGCCGTCGCGCTCACCGCTGGGTCAGTGGTATAAAGACGAATAATCCAATCCGGGAACAGCAAGAACATCGCCACCGAACACAGTGACAACATCGCCGCGACCACGATACCGATTTTGCTTCGCTCCACTGCGCCAGCGTCATCTTTTGCACCTAAAGCGTGGCCAACACGAATGGTAATACCAAAAGAGATACTCATTGGAATCACATAGGTCATACTTGAAATGTTAAGCGCAATCTGTGCTGCTGCGACGTTTTCTGCGCCAATTCTACCAATCAAAAGTGCAATCACTGCGAAGATGCTGCCGCACACCGCAATGTTCATCCCAATAGGCAAACCTAGCTTTAATAGGTTGAAGATCTCAGCAAGCCTTGGCTTTACATCGCTAAAGCGAATGATGGTTTTAAAATGGTGATGACCACGAATGTATGAGTACAGCAGCGCAGACATCAACCAATACACCAAACTGGTCGCCCAGCCACAACCTACAGCGCCCAGTTCAGGGAAGCCAAACTTACCGTAAATAAGCACATAGTTAACAGGAATGTTTACTAATAGGCCAATCACGGAAATGATCATTGGCGCCTTGGTATTGTTCATACCTTCACAAAAGCCGTTTAAGGTATAAAACAGCGCAATCCCGGGCACGCCGAACGCCAATGCGTAAGCGTAATCACTGGCAATAGGAATGATTTCCGATGCCACACCAATCCACTCTAGGATCGGTTTTGCGCTAACCAAATAGGCAATCAACAAAGCACTTGAAGTGAGCGCCAGCCATACCATTTGGAAGAACTCGATAGAGATACTATCAAAATCACGAGCACCTCGATGAAACGCCACCACTGGCGTTAAAGCCATAATAATGCCGCGTAGCAGAAGAAGTACCGGGATCCACAAGCTTGCTCCCAGAGCAATCGCGGCAAGATCAGCCGCACTGACTTGGCCAGCCATGGTGGTATCAACAAAACCCATTGCCTGAGTAGCAAGCTGGGTAAGAATAATAGGAACCGACAGGTTCATAAGAGCACCCGATTCACGGGTAAAGCGATTTAAAGGACGCATTGTCGTTTGCATGGGAAAGTTCTAACACCAATATAAATGCACCAATGGAGGCGGGATGGCGAGTGTGCATTTTAGGGTGTGCCTGTCTAAGGCGGCGACAATATAAACACCTTAGCGGGTAAATTCAATACTGCTTTGAGCCTAAATCGCTGAAATAATGCAACCAAAATTGTATTGAACTTCATCACAAAACCACGCAGAATAGCCCGCCTTGCCCTATTCTTGGGTTTACGGCACGTCACGGCGATCTGCCCTCCTCTTTTCTTAAACTGAGTATCACTATGAGTTTTGATTCTTTAGGTCTTTCCCAACCTATTCTGCGCGCGATTAAAGAATTAGGTTACGAGAAAGCATCGCCCATCCAAGAGCAAGCTATTCCTGCCGTCATTGAAGGCAAAGATGTCATGGCAGCCGCTCAAACGGGCACTGGCAAAACCGCTGGCTTTGCTCTACCACTGATTCAAAATCTCGACAACGGTACTCGCGTCAAGAGTAACCACATTCGTGCGCTGATTTTAACGCCGACTCGCGAGCTGGCAGCACAGGTTCACGAGAGCGTATTCAAATACAGCGTTCATCTACCACTGACTTCTCAGTGTGTATACGGTGGCGTAAAAATTAACCCACAGATGATGAAGCTCCGCAAAGGTTGCGATGTTATGGTGGCAACACCAGGTCGCCTGTTGGATTTGTATCAGCAAAACGCCATCAAGTTTTCTCAATTGGAAGTACTGGTACTCGATGAAGCCGATAGAATGCTGGACATGGGGTTTTATCGTGACATTAAAAAGATTCTCGACCTACTACCTGAAAAGCGTCAGAACTTACTATTCTCAGCCACCTTCTCAAACGAGATCCGTGACCTAGCCAAAGGCCTAGTCAACGATCCGGTAGAAGTGTCAGTGACGCCACCAAACTCAACCACAGCATTAGTTGAGCAAAGTATTTACCTTGCTGATAAAAAGCAAAAGCCCGCGATGCTTGCCAAGCTTATCCACGATGGTGACTGGAAGCAGGTGCTGGTATTTAGCCGAACTAAGCATGGTGCCAACCGTCTTGCTCGTTACCTAGAAGGCCAAGACATTACAGCTATGGCAATACACGGGAACAAGAGCCAAAGTGCTCGCACGACCGCACTGGCTAACTTTAAAAGTGGTGAAGTCCGCGTATTGGTCGCCACCGATATCGCCGCGCGCGGTCTGGACATCCCTCAACTGCCACAGGTGGTCAACTTCGACTTGCCAAACGTATCTGAAGACTACGTGCACCGTATCGGTCGTACTGGCCGCGCTGGTGAAACGGGTAACGCTTACTCACTGGTTTGTGCAGACGAAGCGAAAGAGCTGTTTTCTATCGAGCGTTTGATTGGTAAGTTGCTGCCAAGACATGAACTGGAGGGCTTCAAACCCGTTCATGAACTGCCGGAATCAAAACTCGATACTCGCCCAATCAAAGCGAAAAAACCTAAGAAGCCGAAAAAGCCACAGCCGCAGAAGGCACAAGGTCAGCAAAAGCAAGACAATGGCGCAGCTTCAAAGGAAAACAAAGGTTCAGACAAGCCACGCAAGCCAAGAAGTTTCAAGCGCAAGCCAAATAATGGTGGAGAACAAGCAGCGAACAAGTCTCGCAAACCAAGACCAAATCGCTCCCGCCCTAATAAAGCGAAACCAAGTTAATTTACCAAATACAAAAAAGGCTCACGATATATGTGAGCCTTTTTCTTACTAATCAATTAACTAAGCTATTAAAACTCAGCTATTTATTATATTAAGCACTCGCGTAAATAACGCTTCCGCCTTTGATAGTATCGATAATTTGTCGCGACAAATGCTCAGGCAATGCCGGGCAGCCCCAACTGCGCCCTAGGTAGCCATTCTGCTTAAGAAACGACTCATTCGCGTAATCTGCGCCATGAACAACAATGTAACGCTCTCGAGCATTATCGTTGATACCTTTCGTCAATCCATCCAAGCGTAAAGAGTAGCCGTTCGAGCCATAGTAAGTCGAATCGGTTAAAAAGGTGCCTAAAGATGTCTTGCGAGAGTTAATAATATTAGAGAACTTAGTCGCTGTTTTCTCACCACTGTTCACGCCATGAGAGACATAAGTGTTAAACACTAACGATTTCTTATCCATATCAATGACAAAAAAGCGTTTTTCCGTCGATGGTTTTGAATAGTCGATGATGGTCAACAACGACTTACTGCGGTTGGTGGTTTTCTCATAAGCAAGGTACGCATCCTTAAATAATTGAAAATCAACCACTCCGTCGAGTTGTGCACTGCTATAAATACGTTTAATCGTACCTGATTCTAATTTTACTTCGCTACGTGCGCTGTGGGAAAACAGTACAACGGCCGTCAATGCCAACACCCACAACGGCGAAAAAATACTTTTTACCATTATTACAACAAGTTAAGCTAAGTTAAATTTAATTACTGGACGTCACTGTCCTGACAAGTTGCCAATAATAGCCTAACTTTTCGGCAATTAGAATCGTATTTACCGATTTTTACATCATTATTTGAATGCGATCGTGAAATAAACAAACTCTATGAAACCAATGCTTTTAACATCAATAAGTTGCCACAACCAAATAAACAACTTTGCTTAGTGAACACAGTTAAATACTCACTCAGTTTCATTTTTACTTACTATCGAATAAACGCCAAAAACTATGTGATGTACTCAATGCCGAGTCTTCAATAACTTCTGCAACTCACTCAATGGCATAGGTTTATAGTGTAGAAAGCCTTGTGATAAATCACAGCTATTACTCTTAAGCCATTCAAATTGCTCATTATTTTCAACCCCTTCAGCCACACATCGACAGCCTAACGAGTTTGAGAGCTGGATCAAAGCATGATAAATATCCTGCGAGCGCTTACTTTGTAGCAAAGTATCGGCAAAGGTTTTGTCTATTTTAATCTCATCTATTGGGAAATCAGTAAGATAGCTCATTGAAGAAAAGCCCGTTCCAAAATCATCTAATGAAATACTGACACCGATATCTTTTAACTTCAGTAACTTATTTAATGTTTCTTCTCTATCTTCAACTAATAATGTTTCCGTGATCTCCAGTGTTATATGTTGCGGGTGACTGTTTTTTATCAATTCAGTCAATGAGTTAAAAAATGTTGCGCTAGCAAAATCCGCTGGCGAGATATTAATTGAGCATGGAATCATCTTTAGTCCACTTTGTGACAAGGTGTCTAAAGATTGCGTCACGTTTTCTATTACCCAGCGGGTAAAATGGTGAATCATCCCACTACGCTCGGCGATAGGAATAAATTCTGCCGGTGAAAGTTGCCCAAATTCCTTATTCGTCCAACGCATAAGTGCCTCAACACTCACCACTTCTCCGGTACTCATTGAGACCTGCGGCATAAAGTATAGCTGTAGCTCCTGATTCTGGAGTGCCGTATAGAGCTGCTTCTTGATGCGAAACTCGCGGCTAAACTTGCTCAATAGCTCAGGATCACAGTACTCAAATGTTCCTTTACCCACGGCTTTTGCTTTGTACATCGCTGCATCCGCGTGTTTGAGTAAACTGTTTAACTCCTGACCGTCTTCTGGGTAGTTAACAATGCCGATAGAAATTGAGGTCGCAATGGCATTTCGATCAAGCTGAAAAGGACGCGTAATCACATCGATAACTTGCTGTGCTTTACTTTGTGTCAGGCTGGCATCCGCATCGATTAAAAACAAGATAAACTCATCACCACCAATACGAAACAGGCGATCGCTACGACGAGTAATCCCATTAATTCGCCGTGTGAGGTACTTGAGAATTTTGTCGCCGGCATCATGGCCATAGGTGTCATTGATAAGCTTAAAGCCATCAATATCAATAAACAGCAGTGCAAAGCTACTTGGAGTGCCTTTACTTTGACTGTTTTGAATCAACTGACTTGAGAATTTTCGCATCGCTAAGCGGTTGCCGCATCCGGTTAATGTGTCGTAATACGCAAGTTTCTCGATGCGCTTTTCTCGGCGTCTGGATTCTGTAATATCTTGAAATACAACAATATAGTTACTTGGTTTGTCCGCATGCTTTGGATACGCACTGATGTTTACCCATTGAAGATAGCGCACCCTTTCTTTTGACATCGACTGGATCTCGCCTTCCCAGTGGTGATCTCTGGCAAGATGTTTGAGCTGCTGTCGACCAAAATAGCTTTTCTCGTCAGAGTCAAAAAACACGCTTACGTGCTGACCAATAACTTCCGCAGATTGGTAACCAGAAATGTCGCTAAACGCTCGGTTAACAAATGTGATTACGTGCTCTTTGTCGGTAATGATAATGGCCTGACTACCCTCACTAAATACCTGCATCGCAAGCTCAATGTCACGACGATTAGCGACTTTTTGGGTTTCATCGGAAACAATAAAGCCGCTGCCATACAGCTCGCCTTCCACTATTAATGGAAAGCGGCACACCCGCACATTTCCCGAGCCACCAAGACCTTTTGCCAAATTGTAAGCAGAGCTTGGGGTTCGCAAATCAAAGTTACGTACGCCAAACCCATCCGCTTGTCTAACTGAAACACTGTAGTCTCGAATAAACTTTTCTATTGGGGCTGGTAAAGAGGAAAGGATCTGTTCGAAAGCAAGATCGCTAGAAAGTGCAAACAAGCTAGCAAGGTGATCCGAGTACCACACCAACTCGCCGCTTTTATCCATCACGATAAGGCCATCGCTACAGTGGTTGAGCAGAGGTTGAACGATGTCATCGAGATATGCCGGACATCGAGGTTGCAACGCGCTATTCAACTTCGCCTGTGCTTCGCGACTCTCATCCTTGCTATCCAAATGCTGTTCTAGCTGCTGCTTTAGATGGATCGCGTGCCCATTGTGACCGACTTTCATCGCTGACATCCCCTATCCGATGACAAAACTCCTGTATCTATCGATAGTTAGCAAGAATTTACTTAGCTACCAACCTCACCCTGAACAGATACAGTTCAAATCCATGTACGCTTCAGTATAGGAGTCATGTAGTAAGAGCCCAGTCGAGACTAATACTCAAGGATTAAAGTAGCAAAATTGAGACATACCCATAGGTATTAGCGGGGCTCATTACCTATATGAAGAAAAGATCCGAAATTAGTCGCCACTTATAAGAAGATTTCCCTTATAATCAGCGGCCATCTTGACCATGACGCTCTAAACTTACTCTGTTGTGGTCAAGAGAACACGGTCATCTGCTTTTAGGAACATAGAATGTCATTTTCATCACAAGGTTTTTCACCAGAGATAGCACAAGCCCTCACTGAGTGCGGCTATGAAAAACTCACCCCTGTTCAGCAACAGGCGATCCCTCATGCACGTCGCGGACACGATATCCTTGCTCATGCACAAACGGGAACGGGTAAAACGGCTGCATTCTCTTTGCCAATCATCCAGCAATTGCTGGATGCACCAAAGCAAGTTGGCCGTGCGACTACTCGCGCACTGATTCTGGCGCCAACGCGCGAGCTTGTTGATCAGATTGCCAACAATATTGCTGACTATACTAAGTATGTTGACCTAAAGGTCACTGCTGTTTACGGCGGTGCAAAAATGTCATCTCAAGAGCGCAAGCTTGAGAACGGTACTGATGTGTTGGTAGCAACCCCAGGCCGCCTGATTGAGCACATTGAACTTGGTAATCTCAACCTCGCAAACCTTGAGTTCCTCGTTTTCGATGAAGCAGACCGCATGCTGGATATGGGCTTCATCGGCGCTATCCGCACTATCATGAGCGGCATCGCGGAGCATCCGCAAACCATGCTGTTCTCTGCAACCTCTTCAGCGCAAATGAATGCGTTAGCACAAGATCTTCTTCGCAAGCCGAAGCGCATTATTGTAAACGAAGAAAACTCAACCGCAGCGACGGTTTTTCACGTGGTTTACCCTGTTGATGAAGAGCGCAAGCTAGAGCTACTTTCTGAACTTATTGGCCGTAAAAACTGGCAGCAAGTTTTAGTATTCGTAAACTACAAAGAAACCGCAAACGACGTCGTTAAGGAGCTTAAGCTTGATGGCATCAAGGCGGTTCTTTGCCACGGTGATAAAGCACAAAGCTCACGCCGCCGTGCACTAGAAGAATTTAAGTCGGGCAAAGCACGTGTCATGGTCGCGACAGAAGTTGCAGCGCGCGGTCTTGATATCCAAGGTCTACCGCACGTAGTGAACTACGACATGCCATTCCTTGCCGAAGATTACGTTCACCGCATCGGTCGTACTGGCCGTGCTGGACAACAAGGCCATGCTGTTTCTTTTGTAAGTCGTGATGAAGAGCTAACGCTGGTTCAGGTTGAAAACCTCATTCAGCAGCGTATCAAACGTATCCAACTTGCTGGCTACGAGCCAAAAAGCCGTGATGCCCTGCTGACAAAGATGCACAGCAAGCCTGCTTATAAAGATCGCCAAGGTCGTAAGAACAATCCTCAGCAAGAGCAAAGCTCTGCAGAGCGCCGTCTCAAGATGATGCGTGCAATCCGCAATAAATCTAAAGGCGAGTAAAAACGCTAAACTGTTCTAAGAACGCCGCTTACGTGTACGTCAGCGGCGTTTTTTTATTATTACTAAGCCAACTCTAGATTTTATTTAAAACGTTATGTTATAACATTTCAAATATTCAAATTTGGTAGATCTAGATATGGCTCCCCCCTCAATTAATCAGGTACTACTTGTTGCTGGCACACATGGCAACGAGCTTTCAGGTCTTTACTTACAAAAACTCATTCGGGATGGCGTATATCAAGCCGACCGATCAACATTTCAGGTCAAAAGCACGGTCGCTAACCCTCTTGCAGTGAAGAAAAATACTCGCTTTGTCGACATAGACTTGAATCGTGCCTTCTCTGCTGCGGATTTAACATCGGATGCCAACGAAAAACGATTGGCCGCTGAGTTTGTTAAGCAACACGCTGGCAATGAAAATCAATTGATTATTGACCTACACAACACCACCAGCAATATGGGCGCAACCCTGATTCTACTTTCCAGCGACCCTTACTACACAAAGATGGGCGCCTACATCAAACAACGCATGCCTGAAGCGAATATCCTGTTTGAAGATCGTAAGTCTTGGCAAGACCAGCCTTATTTGTGTACGACTGGTCAGCATGGATTAATGCTTGAAGTCGGCGCGCAAGCTCATGGCTCCCTCAAGTACGAAACGCTTGAGCTAATGAAGAATTTACTCACCGCAGTACTCGACTACATAGAAAACACAAACTTAAACCATACAGTTAAGCTCAGCGACTATGAAGCTTATGGATATATTGAAGAGGTCATGTTTCCACTCGATATCGATGGAATGCGCCTTGCGACCGTCCACCCAACGCTTTGTGGCCGTGACTTTGTCGCCGTAGAACCGGGCGAACCTATTCTAGCGACCTTCCTTGGCTACGATGTGCACTGGCAAGGTGAAGAAACCGTCTATCCCCACTTCATCAATGAGAGTGCTTATTGTCAGAGCAATATTGCGATGGCGATGGCAGAGAAACGCATCGTCCGTGTGAGCTAGAGATCAAAAAGGCGGGACTAAAGTCCCGCCTTTTTACTTAAGTACAGAGTGATTGAGATATAAGACTGCTAAACACTGGTGACACAAGCAAGGAGTCGCTGTTCGATGCTCTCATCAAGCTTATGAGCAATGAGCTCAATTCGACTTTCGGCACAATCATCCAGCTCCATTTCGGTTATCCCGTCTGATGTCAGGTTGTAACCAAAAATCCCCATATTGGTGATAAACACCGCCTTCATACGCTCGACATCCAAGTCTAAGAGCAGCAGCGCTAGTTTTTGGCGGTCAAAGACTTTGTCTGGTGCAAATCGCCAGCCAACACTCTTAAATCCTTCCCCTTCATTCTCTGCCTTGATCAGACCGCTCTCCGGCATCGGCAATTCAGACGCAAGCGGTTTTGAAGAATGATGATGGTGGTGATGATGGTGATGCTGATCGTTCGCGAGTGTTGCTCCTTCAAAGGCCGAAAACGGAATATTGCCATGTTCTGCAAATATCAGTTGAGCCTCAGGATGGCCTACCTTCTCTACATAGTTTTTCAGTGATTGCTTCTCGTCGGCTTGGTACAAGTCAATTTTGCTACCTACGACGATATCCGCAATGGCTATTTGCTGATTGAATGTTGCGTGGTCTGTGTAGCGCGTATCAGAAAGCTTTCTAGCATCAACCAACGTCAGTGTCTTTTGCAGCGATAAGACTTTTCGGTAATGTTCAGAGGACAGCACTTCGAGTACTTCTTTTGGGTGCCCAAGCCCTGTCGGCTCAATAAGTAAACGATCAGGTTTGGCCTCGTGCAATAGCTGGTTAAGCGCAATTTGCATTGGAAGTCCCGCTGCACAGCACATACAGCCGCCAGGCACTTCGCGAATAAAGACCTGCTCGGCCTCACCAGATTGTCCTTGTACTAAGCTGCCATCGACACCAATCTCTCCAAACTCATTCACAAGGACAGCCCAGCGCTCATCTGCAGGTTTATTCTTGAGTAGATGTAAGATTGCCGATGTTTTGCCGACACCAAGAAAGCCGGTGATGATGTTCGTTGGTACGCTTTCAATAACCGTGCTCTCAGAGCTCATTTGCGATTCTCCTATAACCTTGCACTAACGTGTGGTTCGCTGACACAACAGACTCTGAAAAAGCGGAGTACTTTGGTGGTACTTTTGAAATGCTGTTGAGATCAAAGTCAGCGCCAATGTTCGTCATTGGCGGAACATGGAAGTCGTTAGGCAAGTCTAGCCCATCAATAACGCAGTTGTGGCGAATGACGCAGCCTTTACCAATCACGGTATCAAATACGACGGAGTTGAAGCCGATAAACACATCATCTTGCACCTCACAAGGACCATGAATGATTGAGCGGTGAGCAATGGAAGAACGTTCACCAATCGTCACGGCCGCTCCTACCTTAGAGTGGATCACCACACCATCTTGAATATTGGTATCGCGTTTGATGGTGATGGGTTCCATATCACCCTCATCATTCACTTCATCCGCTCGAATCACTGCATAAGGACCGATAAACACATTGTCCTCTATGACAACTTTCCCACAGATGATCGCGGTAGGATCAACAAAGGCATTTTCGGATACGACAGGCATATGACCAGTTGGGTTTTTTCTTAACATTTTGGTGCCTCTACAACTTCAGGATTAGCGGCTAAACGACAGCGGCATAGCATTGGAATCTACGAGCAGTGGTTGGGTGTCGTCAAATACTATTTGACCATTTACCCAGGTACGCTTAATGCGAGATGCGAAAGAGTGCCCAGCAAAGGGTGACCAGCCACAATGGTAGAAGCTGTTTTCGTGTGTCACTGGTGTGACTGAATCACAATCAATCAAGACAAGGTCAGCATAGTAACCTTCACGAATAAACCCTCGGTTCTCGACTCCGTAGCGAATGGCAGGGTTATGCGCCGTCTTTTCGACCACGTCACTCACACTCAATCGACCGTAATGGACGTGATCCATAAGTGTAAGCAGTGCGTGCTGCACCAATGGCAAACCCGCTGGTGCTTTGTCGTATTCAACTTGCTTCTCTTCAAACGTATGTGGGGCATGGTCAGTCGCAATAATATCGATTTGACCCGCCTTAATCGCTTCAATAATCGCATCACGATCACTTTGATATTTGACCGCTGGATTACACTTAATGAGGTTACCCTTCTCCGCATAGTCTAGATTGGTAAACCACAAATGATGCACACAAGCCTCAGCGGTAATGTTCTTCCCGGCAACAGGACCAGCCTCAAACAAGCTCAACTCTTTTTCTGTCGTGATATGCAGAACATGCAGCTGACTTTGATGTTTCTTCGCCAGATCGACCGCATAAGATGAAGAGGCATAACATGCTTTGTCATCACGCAGTAAAGGATGATCGTCAATGGTGAATTCAGAGTGAGTCTTAAGCAAACGAGCTTTGTTCTCAGCGATCACTGCGCCACTTTCACAGTGCGTTACGATCAATACAGGAGAATCACGAAAAATCTTGTCTAACGCTTCCGGATGCTCCACTAAGAGATCACCTGTTGATGCCCCCATAAAGACTTTCACGCCGCAGTGTTTGCTAGGATCCAGTCTTTTGATTTGCTCCAAATTATCTTCTGTCGCACCAAGATAGAAGGCATAGTTGGCGGCAGAATTTTTTGCAGCGATAGCGTATTTCTGCTCAAGCGCTTCAATGGTTGTAGTCGAAGGGCTAACGTTGGGCATCTCCATATAACTTGTTATACCACCAGCGACTGCAGCCAATGACTCCGTTGCAATCGAGCCTTTATGAGTGAGCCCTGGCTCTCTAAAATGTACCTGGTCATCAATCATGCCAGGCATCAAGTAGGCCCCTTTTGCGTCAATCACTAGCTCGTTAGGCAGAGCACTAAGATTTGGCGCTACCTGCTCGATGCGTTGTCCTTTAATACGCACGTCCGTCTCTCGAACTTCGCCTTCGTTGACGACTTTTGCGTTGATGATTAGCGTTGATGACATGGGGTTACTTAATCTCCTTAGTAAGTTCTATTTATCTCACTCGAGATAATTTAGGGTAATGTTATAACATAACATTTTTGCTGCGCAATCTTTACTAAAGGAGAGTTAGCACTACCCTAGTCACTCAAGCGTAACATTGGTCGCGTACGATTCTTTGATTATCAAGGAAGGACTATGCTCAACAACTCCCGTTTTATAATGGTGCTATGGACAGCCCTAATCGCATTATCATCGATTGGCGTTTTGCTGGTCATGCCATATTCACTTGTGACAAGCGCACCACTTAATCTCAATCAACTCAGCTGTAATGTCATCAAGCCAATAGGCGACCAAACGTTTCGCATCTACACACCGTCAGACTGGCAAGCCAACGAACTGACGACTTTTTTTTGCGAATCTGTGCTTGTAGGCAGCGACTATGCTCATGTAGAACTATCTTGGAAACCACGCGAGAATATTTCCTCTGACGACATCCTCTCTCAGCAGTTTGATATGTTATTTAGTCGACCGCGAGTACTAAACGGCTTGCTACCTGATCATGAAACATTTTATCAGCAAGGTTTAATTCTCCCCCCATACACCGTCTATCTATACGCTCATATCCCCATCAATAGATTGTCGGCGACCACCTTATACAAAAGAAACATAGGTCTTCTCGATGATAAGCGCAGCCAGTCTGGATTTTTGATTCCGGAAGTAGAACTCAGAAAACGCGGCGTCACATTAGATAACACCAACACACACTGGTTTCATCACCGCAATGATCTTATCAACGCGTTCACCTCAAAGAGCGTCGATTTTATCCCAGCGATCGGTATTGAGCCTGAACTTACGGGATGGCCTGAAGGACAACGTATCGAATTGAAGACCATCCCTTCAGCGGGCAGTTGGTACATTTCCAACGCGGTTCCTAACTCCATCAAATGTGCTGCTAGCGTATCCCTACTCGCGAAGATGAGGCAATCAAAGCCAATGCACCAGCTGTTAGATAACACCCACATCAACATTGATACCTGCACTCAATAAAAAGAAGACCTAAAGATCATGTCCTTTGCCTCCGTCTCCCAAAAGCAAAAAACGCTAATACTATCGACTTGTCTCGGCGTAGCTGTTTTGGGTGCTTTGATGTACCTATATGACTACGCGTTACATTTTGCTATCCAAACCTTGCTTGCTCAGCATTTACCAGTTGCTCTAAATGATGCGCTTGTTAACAGCTACGACGTCACACAGCTGTTAGTGCATTCTGAATCCGTATTGAAGCGTTGGATTGAGTCTTTTCGTTTATTTTCAGTGTTTGGTTCGCCTATTATTAGCAACATCGAAATTTTAGAGATATCTCTAACTGCAGCCACGTCGCAATATTCGGCGGATCTTCTCTTTAAACTGGGGGATGAGCATTACGCTTTGAACTGGATAATCTCCTCAACAATCTCAAACCTATCTTTATCCATAATGATTGCTATCAGCGCACTGTGTGCAGCTAGTACCTATTGCGTTTTGCATTCATCAGCAACCACGCGCACCAAACTAGATCCTGTTACATCGGGGCATGAATATGATGTCGAGTTGGAGCCATTGCCAAGCCAAAAAGATTCGCTCTCGATAGAGACTGCAGCCGACAGTCAGTCTGAACCCAGTAACACGCAATCGGTGCCTACTTCGGTACTAACCATCAACTTGCTCGAACGGTCAATCAGTCTTGATGGCCACACCCTGCAGATGCCCAAAACACCTTTTTTCTATTACTACTGGTATGTAAAAAGAAGCATCGACGACCTTCCTGCCTACATCAATCCTTCAATCTCAAAGCCCGATATTGAAAAGGGTCGAGAACTGGCGCAAATCATGCGCTGTTTTGGTGGGCATGCCAGAGCAATTAATGAGCTTGAGCTACACGGATTAAAAGCTAAAACGCTCGATCAAAACCGAAACAAAATTAAAGATGAGATGTTGGCGTACTTTGGTGAATTAGCGAATCCCTATCTGTTCCAAAAGAGCCGAGACCCAAAGACAGGTCGCTATCAACATCAACTAAGCCAAGATATTTTTATCATAAAAACAGACAGTTAAACTTAGAGACATCTCTAACCACTAAGCAATCTCGTTTTAACATAACCGTCATCAATCCCCTCTAGCTTAACTATCAACTTTTCAAGCACATAAAGGGAAATACTATGAACACCAAGTTTGCTGCGTTGACATTGGCAATCGGTTTAGGGATCAGTGCTCAAGCAAACGCACTGAATATTGTTTTGACTAACGATGACAGCTGGTCAACGACCAATATTCAGACTCTTCATACGACACTTAAAGCCGCGGGACACGACGTGATTATGTCCGCGCCATGCACGGGACAAAGTGGCAAAGGTGGAGCTATCCACTTTATGAAAGAAGTATCGGTTGACCGAACTCAACTCGACAAAGACCAAGTTTGTGTGGGTGATACTGACACAACCGTCGCTTTCGAAGACTACACAGAAGGCACACCAACAATGGCTGCGCTGTATGGTATCGATGTCTACGCTATGGAGCGTTGGGGCAAGCAACCTGACCTCGTTATCTCTGGCCCTAATGAAGGCAACAACGTGGGTTACTCAACCAACATGTCGGGTACGCTTGGTGCAACTAATGCCTCTATTGCACGTGGCATCCCTGCGATTGCTGTAAGCGCTTACGATGGCGAAGCCAGCAAAGCACAAGACGTTGCAAACATCGTTGTTGAGCTTCTTGATCAACTTGTTGAAAAGACAGCAGACGGCGCACCACTATTGCCTAAGTTCACTGGTCTTAACGTTAACATTCCTGAAGATCCAGCGAATCATCGCGGATTCAAACACACCCAAGTGGGTTGGAACGCAGGCCACGACAACATGATCGTCAAGTTCACCGACGACCTAGCCTCAAGCGAGATGTTTATGGGTTACGTCGCAATAGAAATGATGAAACATGACCCAAGTCTGACGATGGACGAAGCCATGGCTATCGCCAGAAGCATATATAAAGACAAAGCAGGCATCAGCATGGATTCTGACGCGAACTACGCTGATCAGTCAGAAAACAGTGAAGGCATTGCTGTTGGCCAAGGATATGTCACCATCAGTGCGATTCAAGCTAACGTTCAAGGTTCTGTAGCTAAATCAGAGTGGGTTCGCTACAAGCTAAACGAACTGTTTTAAGGAGTCGGCATGAAAAAGCTATTACTACTGAGTGCTGCGACCGCGGTTTTAGCAGGCTGTAATGACAGTTCAGATTCAAGCTCTGCAATGAGCCAAGGTGACTTTGTTTCTACCTACCAGGGTCAATACGTAGGTAGCCAACTGATAGATTCAGAGCCAATGCACTTGGGGCTTACTGTCAACGAAGGCGCATTTTACCTGACCGTGACCGACGCTAATGAATCATCAACCGTCTACACCGGCGACTACAGTGAACAGTCTGGTAAGCTAAGCTTCAATCAAGGTGAGATCCAATGTGAGTTAAACGGTGTATATCACTGTGAATCGGGATCAGATAGTGTTGAGTTACGAACTCACGCTCCAACTGATTGGATCGCTATTGAAGAGCTAAGTGGCACATACCGCAATTCAGAAGAGTCTAGGCTCACAATTGTGCAATCTGGTGAGCAGATTTATGTTGAGCTAGCGAATTGCATGCAAGCCGGCCAGAAAATGGGTGCCAACGAGGTCAAATTTGAAGCTGGTTTTTGTTTTGACCAAGAGGTATTAGTCATGATTGAACCTCAGACGCTTGAAACGGATGGCGACACACTCAAAGTAACCTCATCCAACCCACTTTTAGGCGGCTACTGGTTTAAAGGTTAGTCGCCCCCCTAACATACTGAGTACCATCGCAAATACCGTCTCAGGTCGACATCTGGGGCGGTATTCTCTTTGCTGGCTTTCTAACCTTTCAATCAATATCCACAATTCTTTTGGTGACACTGCTCACGGAACCGACTATCATCCTCTAACGCAAATCATTCTCATTGCCATCAATAAGTGCTATCGCTGGCCACTCGCTACTATCTATTATGACTATCTCTCACAAAGACTATTACAAGATTGCCCTGCCCTTTATTATCTCTACCGTCACTCAGCCACTGCTTGGCGCGGTAGACACTGCCGTCATCGGCCAGTTAGGCATTGCTGAGCTTATTGCCGGCGTTGCCGTCGGTACGGTAATTATGAATACCTTGTATTGGTTGTTTGGCTTCTTTCGCGTCAGCACGACGGGTCAAAGTGCGATGGCTCTTGGAAGAGGTGATCAAAGTCTTCTGGCAAGCAGCCTGATGAGACCGTTTGTACTCGCAGCCTCAGTTGGCCTGGTGTTTATTGTCCTGCAATCTTTGCTCTGGCAAGGTGCTCTCTGGATTATTGAACCCGAAGCCGATGTGGCGCAGCAAGCTGAGATCTACTTTTCTATTCTTATCTTTGGCGCCCCGTTTGTCCTGCTCAACTACACGGTGATCGGTTGGTTGATGGGTCAAGCGAAAGCGAAAGAAACACTTTATACCCAAGTCTTTGGCAACGTTCTTAATATCGTGCTTGATGCTGTATTTGTATTGTATTTTGACCTTGGCGTCGCCGGGGTTGCCTATGCAAGTTTAATCGCTCAAATAGTGATGTTTGCCATCGGTATGAGTTTGGTTCTGAGAACTTCAGGGGTATCACTGTCATCGCTCATGTCAGCGTCAAAGATGAGCAAAAGCGATCTTGCGACCATCGTCTCATCAAATACAGATCTACTGCTGCGCACGATTTGCTTGCTCACCTTCTTCAACATGATGGCACGAACGGGCGCTCAGCTTGGTACCGACACTCTCGCGACTAACGCCATCCTGATGCAGATAACCTTTATCGTCAGCTACCTTTTTGACGGCGTGGCGAATGCATCGAGTGTCTTCGCAGGAAAAGCAGTCGGTGAGAAAAATCCATCCATGCTTGATCGCGTTTTGAGGCTCAACTTTCAATGGACTGCTGGCTCAATTATTCTGCTCACACTCGTCATCGCTCTATTTCAGACTCAATGGGTTTACCTATTTACAAGCCTAGAGACCATCGTCGACTTGTATCAGGAAATGACGCCATGGCTACTAATGTTCCCTCTAGTGGCAGGTTTCGGCTTGACCGTGTACGGCATCTTTACGGGTACAGGAACGACAAGGCCTGTCAGAGACTCAAGTATCGCGACACTAATTGTGTTTCTTGTCGTGCAAGCACTTAGCGTGGATTTATGGGGAAATCATGGACTTTGGCTCGCCTTTACCCTGTTCTATTGTGGTCGTATTGCTTTCTTGTATCCGTTCATAGCTCAAGTCAAAAAGAAGTGTATATAGGTAGAGACAGACAACGCTATCCATACACTAAAAAAATAACTAAAACACATTGATAAAAGCGCTCATTAAGAGCGCTTTTAAATTAGTCATTTGAGCTAATTAATATCGATAAGATACAAAATTGGCGCTCTTTCACACTTCTCAGTGAACGAGGGGAATGATACCATTGTTACGTTATAACATAAGCTATCAGAGCCATTCCGTGACCCCCTCAATCCTTACTGTCAATCAGCTTTCAATCCAGTCAAAAGAACGTGTCTTGTTTCAAGATATTCAATTCGACATCAACGCGGGAGAAATGCTTGCAGTAATGGGACCATCTGGTATCGGTAAGTCAATGTTGGCAAGGGCAATTGCTGGCTTTACTCCAGACTCGATGTCGGTTTCAGGCGATATCTTCTTAGCGGGTACCAACGTCAGTAATGTATCCCTGATAGAGCGAGCACCAGAGCAGCGACCAGCGTTTATTTTTCAAGATGCTCTGCAGGCTTTGAACCCTCTAGTGGCGGTCGAGGCTCAGCTGACACTGGCACATACAGGTTGGCGTACCAAGCCTAAAGCAGAAGAGCGAAGCTCTATCGTCGCGCTACTTAAGCGACTTGGCTTTTCTGATCCTTCAGCAATCCTCAAGCTATACCCAAGCCAGTTATCCGGTGGGCAGAGACAACGAATCTGCATCGCGATCGGACTGCTAAGTAAAGCGTCTCTGTTAATTGCAGACGAACCAACCAGTGCGCTTGATCCGGTTACTGAACAAGAGATCCTAACTCTAATCCGCGAAAGTGTTCGAAATGCCAACATGGCAGGTATCCTGATCACTCACGATCTCCAAAGTGCATTAGAGTGCGACAAAATGGTGGTTATTGATGAAGGCCGAGTTATCGCTTACGGCGAACCCCGCCACGCACTTGAATGTAGTTCACATGATTTTTGCAAATCTTTAAGGGGATTGATCTGATGCAAGCCATTTCTTCTCAGCAAACCTTTCGAGCAGAAAGCGCAGAAGCATCAGGCGTGCTGTTTGAGCATGTGGGCGTGCATCATTACTCAGTGCCTAGGTGGTTGGGCGGTAAGCCTTTTAGAGCACTAGATCAGGTATCTCTAAAGATTACTGAGCGTAGCGTTGCGATTGTCGGCCCTTCTGGTGCGGGCAAGTCCACTATGATTGAGCTCTTGTTTGGCTTACGCGTGCCGCAAGAAGGTCGCGTCACGGTGTTGGGACACACTCTGCCTATCGCCTCTAGCAATGAGCGGCTTGCGCTTTGTAAGCAGATCCAGCTGATCCCGCAGGAGCCACATACTAGCCTCAACCCGTATTACACCGTTGCCCAAGTGTTGACTGAACCGCTAGAGAGCCTAGGTATTGAGGGCAACCATCAGCAAAAAGCCCAGAGAGCACTGGAAGAGGTTGGGCTCCGTCCTGAGCTATTAACCCTAACACCAAGCCAACTCTCTACAGGTCAAGCGCAGCGCGTAGCGATTGCCAGAGCACTCATCGTTGAGCCTGAGTTACTGGTTGCCGATGAACCTACCAGCAGCCTTGACCCGGTTAACCGTCAGCGTCTTATTGATTTGCTGAACACGCTCAAGCAACAACGAGCGCTTAAACTCATTTTAGTCACGCATGATCTCGGCGCAGCCAACGCGTTGTGCGATGACATTGTGGTCTTAGACCAAGGGCAAGTCGTGGAGCATGATTATGCAACTCGCATTATGAACTCCCCGAAACACCCAACAACTAAGGCGTTAATCCACGCCCAATCGCTGACTTCAGCGGCCAATAAACATAACACTAACTCACAAACACAATAGAGAACACTCACCATGCGTTTCCATTCCATTAAACTAGCATGTGCGCTTGCTTTAGTTTTGCCATTGACAGGCTGTTTTGATTCTAAAGAAGAAGCTCAAAATACAGCAACCGACACAGCGGTAAAATCAGAGATTCGTGTTGCTATGATGCAGCCGCCGCGCACTGGCCTATCGCCACTTTCAGACGATGCTTTCAAACTCTCTCGCTGGAGCACGGCGGAAACGCTTATCAACCTAACGCCGAAATCAGAAGCAGAGCCAATGCTCGCTACGGCATGGGAACAAGTTGATCCATTGACTTGGCACTTTACCATTCGTGAAGGCGTTAAATTCCACGACGGTTCAATGCTGGACGCTAATACTGTCGTAAACTCACTTCAAAAGGCACTCGATGCCGCGCCAAAGCCGCGTATTCTTGATGGCATCGACCTTGAAGTGACCGCATTGGATGCAAGCCACGTTGAGATCAAAACGACCTTCAACGATCCACTGCTCCCAAGCCGACTATCCAGCCCTCAGTTGGCGATTCTTGCTACCAGCGCATATCAAGATAACGGCCGCGTCATCCCAACAGGTGCAGGTACTGGTCCATTCGAACTAGTAGAAATCAACGGCACCACCAGCGCAAAACTAGAGCGCTTCGATGGCTACTGGGGTGAGAAAGCTAAGATTGAAACCGTTATCGCAGAATACGTACCAAACGGCTTTGCTCGCGCAGCAGCACTTCGCACAGGTACAGCTGATGTTGTAGAAGCCGTGCCAGTTTCCCAAATCGCGACACTGGATGAAAACCTGCTCCACGAAGTGGCTATGCCGCGCACCAACACCCTTTACCTCAACAACAAGTCTGAGGTATTTAGTCAGCTTGAGCTGCGTAAGGTAGCCGCAGCAGCAGTTGATCGCGAGCAGATCATTCGTACCGTTTACGAAAACCATGCTGATATCGCAGAAGGCCTGCTGGGGCCTGCACTGGCTTGGGCTGCACCTATTCGTTCAGAAGCGGCTCCCCTAGAAAAAGGTAAAAAAGCCAACGGCGAGAAAATCGTTATCGGCACCTTTACTGACCGGGCTGAGCTACCAGAAGTTGCGGCACTTCTGAAGCAGCAATTAGAAGCAGCAGGCTTCCAGGTTGAGCTTGATATCCGTGAATACGCACAAATTGAAAACGATGCACTGTCCGGCAAGTTTGATGCGTTCATCCTGTCACGTGCGACCGTACTAGATTCGGGTGACCCAGTGGCATACATGCAGAGCGACTTCGGCTGTGAAGGCTCATTCAACCTAGGTCAATTCTGTTCAGAGACCGTAGATGAAGCACTGACTCACGCAGACCTTCAGCCTCTTGGTGAACAGCGTCAAAAGGCGATCATTGCTGCTGAGCAAAAAATTCTTGCTGAGTTCGCTGCGATCCCACTACTGCACGAGCGTGTGGTTCAAGGTGAAAGTGAGCGTGTAACGGATGCGGTTCGCGATCCAAGCGAGCGTCGTCTAATCAACGCACAAACCAAGGTTAACTAAACCCAATGATGCCTGCTGGTGCCCATAGACTATCGTTAAACGCAATCGCCCCATGGCTATCGCGTTTGGCGTCACTTATTGCCGTTGTTATCCTTGTCGGTTTAATGCCGGATATTGCCGGCATCGACCCAAGCCAATCTATCCTTCGAGCACGTGCTGGTCAGCAACATATGCTGACGCCTGAAGCACTTGCGGCGGTTAGAGAGGATCTTCAACTCGATCGTTCTGCCACAGAAAGGCTAATTGATTGGTTGGGTGATGCCCTTCAGGGCGACTTAGGTGTGTCTTGGATAGATGGCACATCAGTGTCAGATGGCATTCAGCAGACATTGTCTACCTCACTTTTCCTAATGTCACTCGCACTCGGGCTGACATTTTTTCTGTGCGGACTTGGTTTACTGCATACGCTCTATCGATGGAAGGCCAACAAACTCGCTCAAACTCACAACAGTTTGAGTACGGTACTGATATCGCTGCCAGAGTATGTCATCGCCTCGGTACTAATACTGGTTTTCTCCATCTGGCTGGGTCTATTTCCACCTTATGGTTGGCAGAGCTGGCAAGATATCTGGCTGCCAAGCCTCGCTCTGGCATTGCCTGCCAGTGGTTTGTTTAGCCGACTCCTCAGAGACAGCTTGCAACGCGTTCTTAACGAGCCTTGGGTCATTACTTGGCTAAGCGCGAATGTGAGCCCAAACCAAATCCTAAGATTTGCGGTAAAACGCGCCATTAGCAGCCTCATTCCTCAGATTTCGATGATCATGATAGGTCTAACTGGCGGCGCGGTAGCGGTAGAACAGATTTTTTCGATTCCAGGTATTGGCCGACTCATTCTTGGCGCAGCTAAGGCGCAAGATTTACCGATGCTACAAGGTGGCCTTTTAGTACTGCTCTTGATCTCAATCTTTATTAGTAGTGTCGGGTTACTTATTCAACAATGGATTCTTGGGCAGAGTTTAAAAAGTGGCAAATTGATCAGCAGCCACACAACATTTTCGTTTACTTCGAGTAAGGGCAAACGCCTCACAGCCTACTCTATTTTTGCCGTTCTATTTCTGGTTGTCTTTTGGTCGCTAATTCGTGATCCATATACTAGCCAATACGTTAGATTGGCAGCACCAAGCCTTGAAGCGCCGCTCGGCGCCGACGGTATCGGCCGAGACTTAATGGCTCGCATTGGTGCAGGCATGCTATCGACATTCAAAGAAGGTTTTATCGCGACCTTACTCAGCTTATTTGTTGGCATCATCTTGGGTTTCAACACCAGAATAAGCCAAGGTCTTATCGAGATTACTAAGGGCGTCCCTTACATTATTGCCGGTCTGTTGGTTGCGGGTTTAACCGGGATGCACCCGAGTAGCGCAATGATCGCCATCGTCTTTGTTTCTTGGGCACCGCTCGCTGCACATTGCTCAAGCCTAATTGCGGAGGCCAAAGCCCAGCCCTATACCCACTTAGCCCCAATCTGGGGAACGGGTCGCGTCAAGGTGCTAAGGCATTACATTCTGCCTTACGTTATGCCTCCACTACTAAGGCACGCATTACTAAGATTACCAGTGATTACCTTAAGCCTGACCGCGCTGAGCTTTATTGGTCTGGGTGCCAAGCCACCTTCCCCAGAGTGGGGCTTGATGATTGCCGAGAACTTACCCTATATCGAGCGAGCACCAATGGGTGTGATAGGCCCCATAGCGGGGCTTGTTATGATGGGTGTTGCAATCAATTTGTTGTTTGATGATTAAGCTGTCCATGATCCGAATCAAGGTAAAACGCGTGCAACAAGATTAACATCTCGCAACACGAAATTTTGAGATCATTAAGATCTAACATCGCTCTCAATATAAAAGCCTAATAATGAACAATAACAACACTCACCTTACCCTCGAAATGATCGACGGTGCGATCGCTAAAGTCGAATCAGCAAACCACGTTTCCCTAGAAGGTTTGAAAACGCTTCTCAGCCTGCAGCCGGAGCAAACTGTGGAAATGTTTGGAGCGATGCGTGCTCTTGAGTCAATCGACGATAGATATAAGCAGTTGATGACCAAGTATCCGCAGCTACTGGACAATGCCCAGCACGTTTTGGAAACCTCCATTCTGCTTGGATAAGTTGACCAAAATATAGATTCAGCGCGCCACACTCTCTTAGTTGGCGCGCTCAATTACCTGCATTCCGCCGCTATAACTCGCGCAACTCCAACACCCTCGCCTACCCCTTGATAATGAACGCAATTGAACATATCCCTATTGCCAACCATACTGATATGTAACCTTTTTCCTTTTCGCTGAAGACTGTTCTTCATTATTTGGAACGCTCACAGACTCTCAGAATGCAGGAAGCAATGTGCGATGTCGGAATCTAACCAACAATTCGAACTCATTTTCTTTGAAGAAATGGCTGAACATCTTGAAGAGATGGAATCCCTATTACTTGAAATGAACCAAAATGATGACGAGCCTGACTTGGCAGATAAGCTTGACGCTATTTTTCGAGCAGTTCACTCGATAAAAGGCGGCTCTGGCATTTTTGGTTTTGACGATATTACTCACGTCAGCCACGTTCTCGAGAGCTTGCTCGATAAGATGCGCAATCATCAAATTACCCTCACCCAAGCCGTTGTCGATGCGCTACTTAATGCCCGTGACTTACTCGACGTACTCAAAGGCTCATATCAAGCCGATCACGACTCAGCGTCATTCAAATCGCAAATCGATACGCTGTGTGATGAGCTGCAGCGCGCAACAGTGTCACCAGATTCTCCACCAACAAATTCAGAGGCCGCCCCTTTCTCTACCAGCGCACCCTTGTCCGCGGCGGAGAAATCAACCATCAAAATCCTGTTGGTTGAGGACAGTAAGGTGATACAAAAAGTCGCCAGTTTCACTTTAAACAAGATTGGTTTTAGTTCAGTAGAGGTTGCAGAGAATGGCAAGCATGCACTAGAAATCTTAGAGGCCTCGCAAGACGAACCTTTCCAACTGATTCTCCTCGATTGCCAAATGCCGGTGATGGATGGATATCAAGCAACTGAAAAGATACGACAAGGCGCGGCGGGAGAGAGTCACAAGAGCGTCACCATTATCGCCATGACCGCAATGACAGGAGATGAAGAGCAGCAAAGGTGTATAGAAACGGGAATGGATGATTACCTGTTAAAGCCAATGAAAGCCGAGCTAGTAGAGAAAAAAATAAACCAGTGGCGCGGCAAAATACTCCCCAATTCTGAGCCAGCACCGCCCTCTAGCCCCATATCACAGCCGAAAAAAGCCGACAGTAGTCAACGCGCGATCCCAGCGACCAAGTCTCTGGAGTCGGCCTCAATTCGAGTGAGCACGCAAAAAGTTGACCTGCTTATCAACCAAGTGGGTGAGCTCATCATCACTCAATCTATGTTGCAAAAACTCACCTTCGATTTAGGGCTAAACAGCAACGAACTGCTTGCCGGTAGACTCAACCAGCTAGAGGCGAATACCAGAGATCTTCAAGCCACCGTCATGTCGGTACGCATGATGCCCATCGGCACCGTTTTTGGTCGTTTTCCACGTATCGTACGAGATCTTTCCCACGCCCTGAAAAAAGAGATTCAGCTCAGCATCGAGGGTGAGCAAACACAGCTCGACAAAGGACTGCTCGAAATGTTGGTCGATCCGCTCACCCACTTGGTTCGCAATAGTATTGACCATGGTATCGAGGCGCCAGAGCAAAGAGCGAAACTCAACAAAGCCTCCCACGGCACGATCACATTGTCTGCGGTGTATCGCGGAGGTGACGTCATTGTTCATGTCGATGATGACGGTGCAGGCATCGATCCACAAAAAATCCTCACCAAAGCCAAAAATAACGGGCTGACACTGCCTCAAAACATGAGCGAGCAGGACATATTTCAATTGATCTTTTCTGCCGGTTTCTCAACAGCAGAACAAGTTACCGAAGTCTCTGGTCGAGGTGTGGGTATGGACGTAGTCAAACGTAATATCGCGAGTATGGGAGGCACAGTAGAAATAAGTTCTACTCTTGGAATCGGAACCAGAATGTCGATCCGACTGCCGCTTACCCTTGCCATACTCGAAGGAATGTCGATCAGTGTCGGTGAGCATGTCTACATCATTCCATTGTCTAATATTGTTGAATCGCTGCAACCAAAACAGCACGACCTCAAAAAACTCAACAGCGGCGAGACCATGATAAAAGTACACGATGACTACATCCCAGTGCTTCGATTGCATAACTTCTTCAATCTAGACACCGAGATCACCGACCTTAGCGATGGCATTATGGTGCTACTCGAACACGGCAGCAAAACCATTGCTTTATTTGTTGATAGCTTGCTTGGACAGCAACAAGTGGTGGTCAAAAACCTAGAAAACAACTTTCGCAAAATCCCTTGTGTTTCCGGAGCCACCATCATGGGAGATGGGCGAGTCTCGCTGATCTTAGATGTCGCCGATTTGGTTCGCCAGCCCGATACCTTGCACTGCAAATAACCGCTATCAACAAGTTAACTTGGTATAAGCCAACTATTTCCTAGACTATTTTCAACTCTATCAGTTTATTGCTCATAATGTGCTCTCCTTAAGAGTGACATTAACCCAATGCAACGGATAACCACTTTGGAAATAGGAGCGAAAATAGTGAACAGCGCCTCCGACAACGACAGCCAATCCGACGCAAAAGGCTACTTAACCTTTTGGCTTGGTGAAGAATATTACGGCATCGATATTCTCACGGTTCAAGAGATCATTACTTACAGTCAAGTGACTGCCATCGCCAACATGCCACCCTACATCAAAGGGGTCATGAACCTTCGTGGTGTGGTGATACCCATTGTAGATATGCGGCTCAAGTTTCAGCTAGAAGATGTACGCTATCACGACATGACCGTCGTCATTATTCTCAATATTGGTGAGCGTATCGTTGGCATTGTGGTCGATAGCGTCGCCGATGTGGTTGCCATCGATGCCAACGACATACAGCCCGCCCCCGACTTTGCTGGCGCCCTTGATACCAAATACATTCAAGGGCTCGCTTCGCAAAGCGAGCTCATGCTTATTCTAATTCACATCCAAAAACTGATGACCAGCCGTGACATGGCACTGTTCGAACAACTCGATAGTGACGCTTCGCTTGTCCACGACAATCAGTAAGGTTATGCCCATGAGTAACAATGACCAAGAATACCTTATCAAAGAGAACGAGATACTGGTGTCAACCACGGACATGTCTGGGCGCATTACCTTTGCCGATGACAATTTTGTCCGCGTCAGCGGTTTCTCCAAAGAAGAGTTAATCGGAAGTCCGCACAACATTGTTCGCCATCCAGAAATGCCGAAAGAAGTGTTTGAAGATCTCTGGCGCGAAATCAAAGCCGGCAACTGCTGGTCTGGGATCCTCAAAAACAAACAAAAAAATGGCGGCTTCTACTGGGTAAAATCCGATGTCACACCCCTGTATAAAGACGGGAATCAACTTGGTTTCATGTCGGTTCGCTCCATGCCCGATAAAGCCGAACTCGATAATGTCAAAGCGCAATATGCGAAGTTCAAAGACGGCGAACAAGATGACCACACCATACAAAGTGGTAAGGTGGTAAAAAAACATCGAACAAACCCGCTGCGTGCACTCACCATTAAACAACGCCTGTTTGGCTTAGTGGCCATGGCCACTGTCGCCCTGCTTACTGTCCTCGGTATTGGCATACACAGCTCGTACACTGAAAAAGAAGCTGTCGAGCATCTTTACAATAATCATATCGAGTCCTACAGCCGACTGCACAGCATAGACAAACTCTGGATAGAGAATCGTTTATTGTTGCAATCTCTACTGCTACCCAACAGCTTCGACTATCACGTCACCGCAGGGCAACAGCTCAAGCAAAACACGACCGAGTTAGAGCAACTCAGCGCAGCACTGATCAATAAGTTTGATACCGAACACGCCTCCACCATCGAAAAGTATCGAGTCATCGCCAACCAAAGCACTCAGCTTGCAACCACGACTCTGCCTGAAATTTATAGCATACTGATGTCAAGCGATGCCAGCCTTCACGACAGTGAACTGTTTAGAACTCGCGTTTCTGTCGCCATTTCAGAAATCACCAGCTACGAAGACAATCTCGGCGCTTTGATTGGCGAGAACCGAGTTCAATCTGCCGAAATCTACGATCAAAGTAAGCAGGTGTTCTGGTTTGAAGTCGCCTTAGCCTCGGCTATCACTCTGCTGTTTATCGGCATCTACTTGGTGTTTGCGTATCTGTTTAGCCACGACATCAATCGTCGACTCAAAGATATCCGACGTTACTTTAAACGACTAGTCAAACAAGACTATCTGTTTGACATTGATGTCAAAAGCAACGACGAAATCGGCCAAGTTCTCCAGTCACTCAAAGTCATGAAAGTTCAATTAGCCTATAGCATGGAAAGCGTACGCCAAAAAGCAGTCTCGGCGACGCGAATCAAAATCGCGTTAGACAACGTGAGTACCAACATGATGATTGAAGACAGTGACCACACCATTATCTACGTCAATCCAGCCATCGAAGGTATGTTTGAGCAAGCCCAGCAAGAATTCCAAACCTTAGCTCCTGATTTTGATGCCACAAAGCTTGTGGGATCCAAAATCAAAGATCTAAATATTCCTGGGCTCTGCCCTCCACCCCACCAGCTCAGCCCTGCGAGTGGATTCGAGCAAGAGCCACATTCAGCCAATAAAGAGCAGGTGCAGGAAGTGGATATCAACGGCCGCATTTTTCGCATCGTCAGTAATCCTGTTATCGACGCAGCAGGCCAGCAAATTGGTTATGTGACCGAATGGTCAGATCGCACCACAGAGATCGCGGTCGAGAAAGAAATTGAGCACGTGATCGCCTCAGCCGTTGATGGAGACTTCACAAAACGCATGGCGCTTGATGGCAAGAACCCATTTTTCACCATGCTGTGTGGCAACATGAATCGCCTGCTAGAGATAAGCGAAGTGAGTTTGGCTGACATTGTTTCCGTGCTGTCTGCGTTAGCCAAAGGCGATCTCACCGCACAAATTGGCGCCGATTACTCCGGTGCTTTTGGCGAGCTTAAAACCAGCTCGAACCTTACTGTCAGTAAGCTCAAAGAGATGATTCAACATATAAAAATCTCGGCAGATACCATCAATACTGCGACCAAAGAAATTGCCATTGGTAACATCGATCTCGCACAGCGCACAGAAAAGCAAGCGCGCAGCCTAGAAGTGACCTCATCCAGCATGGAAGAGCTGACGATTACCGTAAAACAAAACTCCGAGCACTCTAAACAAGCCAACTTACTTGCGAAACAAACCTCCGACAATGCACGTAAGGGCGGCGAAGTGGTTAAGCAGGTGGTTGATAACATGTCAGAAATCCATACCAGCTCACGAGAGATCATGAACATTATCTCCGTCATCGACAGCATTGCTTTTCAGACCAATATTCTCGCTCTCAATGCCGCCGTCGAGGCCGCTCGAGCAGGAGAGCAAGGACGTGGGTTTGCTGTTGTTGCTACCGAAGTTCGTAACTTAGCGCAGCGCTCTGCTGCAGCGGCCAAAGAAGTAGAGAGCCTGATTAACTCCTCAGTGAATAAGATTGAGACCGGTTCGAAACTGGCCTCACAAGCCGGTGATTCTATTTCTGGTGTGGTTAATTCCATTCAAGATGTGGCGCAGCTGATAGAAGAGATCACCCAAGCCTCAGTTGAGCAAAGCACGGGGATCGATCAGGTGACGCAAGCGATACTGGAAGTTGATGATGTGACCCAGCAAAACTCTGCTTTGGTGGAAGAAGGCTCAGCAGCTGCAAGCTCACTCGAAGAACAGGTGGCTAACTTAGCACTCTATGTCTCGGTGTTTGATACCGGAGATCAAAATGTCAGTGACATTGGAGAGGTGCAACTTCCGACTCAGGAGAGCCATTTAAGACCCGTCAGTCCACGCTTACTTTCAAATAGTGACAATGAGGACTGGGCTGAGTTTTGATGATTGTACATACTCATTTTGAATATACCGATGACGACTTTGCTGCGATCGCCTCCCTTATCTACAAAAGAGTGGGCATTGACCTTCACAGCAACAAAAAAAAACTGGTCTACAATCGGCTAGTCGGAAGATTAAGAGCACATCAACTGAGCCGTTTTGCTCAGTATATTGCCTTACTTAACGACCAGTACCACGTTGAGTGGGAGTACTTTGTCAACGCGCTCACCACCAACTTGACCTATTTTTTCCGCGAACCTTATCACTTCACGCTCCTCAAGCAGCATGTTCGCGACCATTATGTTGGCAATAGAGTCATTGAGCCGATTCGGATCTGGTGCAGTGCCTGCTCAACCGGTGAAGAGGCGTATAGCATCGCCATCACCATGGCTGAGGCGTTTGAAAGCTATCAGCCTCCGGTCAAGATACTGGCAACCGATCTCAACACGCAAGTACTCGCGACCGCAAAGCATGGACGCTATACATTGGAGCAATTAGGCAGCGCGAGTGAGGAGCAAAAAAAACGCTTCTTTCACTTTAATAAAGCGGCGAAAATGTACGAAGTAAAGCCAGAGATACAAGCGTTGGTGCACTTTAAGCGACTGAATCTTATGGATCATCAATGGCCAATGCAAAAGCAGTTTCACACCATTTTTTGTCGTAACGTACTGATCTATTTCAACAGAGAGACCCAGCACTCGATCCTGACCAAGTTCGCGAATTATTTGCCGAAAGACGCCTTACTGTTTCTCGGTCACTCTGAAAGCTGCCCTGCGGAGCAAACACCGTTCAAGCTGCTAAAACAAACCGCTTACCGACGAGTATAACAACGATGCTAAAAGTACTGATCACCGATTCTAATAATGGTACCTGCCAACATCTAAAAAGCATCATCAGCAGTCAAACCAACATGACGGTAGTTGGCATCGCCCATGACGCTCACCAAGCCAGAGCGTTGATTAAAGAAGTCGAGCCCGATGTGGTCACACTCGCTATCGAACTCGTTGGCATGAATGGCCTTGCGTTTCTCGGCAAAATTATGACCTTGCGCCCTATGCCAGTTGTCGTCATTTCTCAGCTTTTCTCCAATAACCCATTACTCGCCAAACAAGCCATCAAACTGGGTGCAGCGTCCTACATTCAAAAGCCGGATTTATCTGCGGTGTCATCAAGCCATTTTGATTCCTTCGCCCGAGAGGTGATTAAAAAACTAAGAGAAGCAGAGTCTCAGTTCAAACGCGCGCAGCAAACCATGCTTTCTCAAAGCAGCTCATCACTGCCAAGGCCGGCGTTGCACCAAGAGCCAACCACTCAATCAACGGGGCAAGTTTCACATCGACTCATTGCCATTGGCGCTTCAACCGGTGGAACCGAAGCCATTACCACTCTACTTCGATGCCTACCTGAAAATAGCCCAGGTATTGTTATTGCTCAGCACATGCCTTCAGGCTTTACTGGCTCATTTGCCACACGGCTACAAGGAATATGCACGGTTCATGTACAAGAGGCACGCCATGATGAAGTGATCAAATCTGGCCACGTCTACATTGCACCCGGCGGCTACCATCTGAAAATACAGAAACGCGCAGGCTGTTTTTACACACAACTCAACGATGATGAGCCAGTCAATCTCCATAAACCTTCGGTTGACGTTCTATTTGAGTCCGTCGCTGAGCAAGCCGAAAAAAGGGGCATCGGTATCATTCTTACCGGGATGGGAAAGGATGGCGCGCGCGGCTTATTAAAAATGAAGCAAGCCGGCGCTATGACCTATGCACAAGATGAACAAAGCAGTGTGGTGTACGGCATGCCGAGAGCAGCAAAGAGCTTAGGTGCAGTGTCGAAAGAGCTACCTCTTGAGGATATAGCGGAAGAGCTACTTCAGCTTAACTCTTATACGGTTACTCCTGATGTTTGACCCCTTGGTTCATTCTCATAAAAGCGGCGAACACCTTTCAGTATTCGCCGTTAGCGCTGTTGCCGTTCAGACTACAGCGTCTTCATATACTCCACTAACGCTTGCTTTTCTGCCTCGGTTAATTGAGTACCATAATCATGTCCCCAATTGCTGTTTCCCAGCAAAGTAGTATCAAGCAAGGTTGAGTTTGGTGTTTGCTTATTTATCAAGCCGACATTCACAGGATCAAGCTCCCTGCTACCCACATAGAAACTTTTTAATCGCTCCTCCGACGGTTGTAATAACTCCATCAAACTGAGTACCGAACCATTGTGTAAGTATGGCGCCGTCGCCCAAATACCATTCAGTGGTCTGGCTTTGTAGACCTGCCCTGTCGCTATTTCGGTGTTGACCGACTGTTGTTCAGGATTTTTAAAGAACTCATCAATTTGACGATCGATGTCTTTGGCTAACGTTTTAGCTTCAAGTAATTTAACCAGAAGATTAAACGCCTCGACGCACTTCGACTCGCTCGCTTTGTAGAGATTACATTTGTCATAAAGTTTGATTAACTCGTTGTAGGCAAACGTCAACGAAGCAAATGCTTCTGCATCTTCCTTCAATCGCACATTAAGCGGGACATTGATACCATTGTTCGGCTGAGCCGCGAGTTTCCCTCCCATATACTGCACGAAGGCTGCCAATGCGGCTTCATCAAGCTTGTTGACGGCACTACCGACCACCGAATTCACCAAAGGATCAAGACCTTGTGTGGTATAGCCTATGGTTGGTCCTGCAATAATCGCCTCTTTACGACCTGAAAATTGATCGGCATTTCGTAGGCTCACCATATTCAAGATCTCTTGGGAATCGGTTTGCAGCTCAGAAAGTGGGGTCATGACGGCTTTGTAGTTTTGCCCCTCATCCTCACGAGCCACCACGGTATGACAACTTGCGCACTCTTGCTTATAGAGCGCTTTACCTTTATTGGCTTTATCTGTATCTATCTGGAAGGCTTTCAGGTTCGATTCAACCGGCCATTTTGGTGACCTTAACTGCGCGACGCGCGCCTCCAGTAAACCTAAACCTCTAAAATCGATTGAGTTGCTATAGCCGATACCATGACCGCTTGGATTGATATCGATTTTGCCGTACACACCGAGCACTTCACCGCCATTTCGTATGAGCGCCCCTATGCTCAATGGCCCATTGGGCGCAAATCCTGTCCACTGCACATAGTCCGACTGATGGGTACCCCAAAGAAACGGATAGCTCACAGGTGCGGTTGCCGCTCTTGCGTTGCGAGGATCGTCTGTAAAGACGCTCAGTACTTGATTGAAAATGGCGCCAATCGCATCCAATCGACCATACCCATAGGGCACTTGATGTGCATCCGTGACGTTGATGGTATTGCGATGATTTAGAACGGCTGTCTGAGATTGCAGCGCTTGTTTTAACTCTTGCTTACTATCGGCAGAGGGTTGAGCCTCATCTAACACCTTGCTCGCAAAACGCTCAAACTTGCTATCACTCGCTAACGTTGCTTGAAGTGCAGCGACTAAATCGACATTGAAAGCTTGAAAGTCAGCCAACGTCGGCCCACCATCAATACGCATTCGCATATCTTTATAGGTGACTTCTGTGGTATGACAAGCAGCACAGGTAAAGCCCATCCACTCGTTGCCTTGGCTGTCGACATCTTTCACAAAGCCGACACTCAATCTGTCTGGATTTCTCTTGCTCACGTCACTGGGGAGATAGCCATATTTTTCAATATTTTCTTGGTTACGAAATAGCGTATCTGCACTTGCTTGCTCTAAATACAGGTACCATCGATAGGGCAAAATTTGCGAGCCTTGGCTGGTGTAATAAAACTCTTGCTGAGAGCTTTGCGTCCAACCTTGCTGCAAATTAATAGCACCATTAGGACTGCCCAGTACAGGTTCTGAAAAACTAAGCTCATTGCCTTCCTGATAGGGTATCAAAGAGATCCTCTGCTCTTGTGATAGCTCTTTAATGGTTTTTTCAATCACATTACGTTGCTGCTGAATGACTTCCGATACCTCGGAGCTCCCAGCAAAGCTGTTTACAGACACAAGCGCAATGGATGCTAACAAACTGACATTACTATATTTCATCATTAATCCCTTCCTAGCTGATTTATTGTTTTATGCCGACGGAATTGGCTTGATTGCGGCTGCTAAGGAAGGGTTTTGGAGTTTATAAGAGGGAGCTTTACACTGATAACGAGAGACAATGGTGGCTCGGTTCAATTTAATATTCATGATCTTTCCTTTGATTAACTTTCATTGGGGTTTTGGGTACATCCCAAGTAGTAATAGGAAAGTGAAAAGCAAATTCAACAAATTGCATATTAATATTGCACAGCATTATAGCTACGCTTGTACAAGTTGCCGTTACCACCTTTTTGTGACAGAGTCTCTGATGATAATTGACCCAGTGGTTTCAATGCATGATGCTTCCTCATGCTTACCCAATAGTTTTAAGATTGCTTTTTGAGTCATCTTCTCAAGTGGGATATCGACACTTGTCAAACTTGGACTCAGAAACTCACCGACATTACTATTATCGAAACCTGTTACCGAGATGTCTTCAGGTAGTCTCACCCCTGCTTTGTTAAACGCTTTGCTGGCTCCAATCGCCATGTCATCGTTACATGCCATGACAGCAGTCACATCAGCAGACGCCTGTAGCAAATTCTGAGCGGCTAAAAAACCACCTTCTAGCGTCCAATTACCCTGCTGTTCATAGACTTTTTTATAAGGCAGCTGATGTTTCTTCAATACGTCTCGATATGCCTGATAACGCAACTGATCGGTACCTGAACATACGTTACCGCGAATAATGGCAATGTCTTTATGGCCTTGTTCGACAATGTATTCCATCATCTGAAACGCACTTTGATAGTGGTTTGTGGTTATTGAACAGTGAGGAAGTTCCTCTACGGTGTGATTAATCACCATAATTGGTACATCCGTGTTGGAGATGATAGTGGCGAGTTCTTTTTCGTTGAGGTACTTGGGATAAATAATGATCCCTGCACAGCGCATATCGAGCAGGAAGTTAATAGCGTGTCTTTCCTCCACTTTACTGTGCTTGCCATCCGTCATCACCAGCTGATGTCCAGAATCTTCACAAAAAGAAGCGGCGTGATACATCATCGATGAAAAATAAGGACCATCAAACAAAACGTTAGCAATAACAAACCCTATAAAGTTCGTCTGTCGTGTAGAAAGGTTTTGAGCCAGTATATTAGGGCGATACCCAGTCTCTTGAATAGCATCAAAAACACGAGCGACCAGATCTGGGCGGACTATGTTTTTTCCGTTGAGCACTCTTGATACTGTCGCTTTGGAAACCCCCGCTTTTTGAGCGACATCCAACATAGTAACTGACATCTCACACCTTTATATCAAATAGACTTTAAACATTGTGCATCGACGTTACATGTCGATGCACAATCTCTGTGACATGATGATATCAGCGGTTAGACGGTTTCACCGTTGCTTGAAATCACATCTTGATACCATTGGAACGATTTCTTGCGCTTACGCTCTAGCGTGCCACTACCGTCATTATGTTTATCAACGTAGATAAAGCCGTAGCGCTTTTTCATTTCACCAGTGGTGAACGAAACTAAGTCAATACATCCCCAAGGGGTATAACCCATGAGGTCAACCCCATCTATCGCAACGGCTTTACCCATCTCATCAATATGCGCCTGCAAATAGTCAATACGATAGTCATCATTAATCGAGCCGTCCGATTCAATCGTGTCCACAGCGCCAAAACCATTTTCGACGATGAACAAAGGCACTTCGTATCTTTCATATAACGAGGCTAAACAGTATCGCAGACCTGTTGGGTCAATTGGCCACCCCCAATCACTCGACTTAATGAATGGATTGTCTACCGAATTCTCGTGACCACCGTCCATACTCTCTTCAGTGGACTGAGAAGAAGTTGAGTCTAGTGTATTCGACATGTAATAGCTAAAACCTAGGTAGTCAGCTTTGCCTTCTTTTAAGATGGCTTCATCTTCCGGTAACATCTCAATGTTGTAACCCTTCAAAGCCCAGTCGCGCTTAGCGTAGGTTGGATAGTGTCCACGAATCATCACATCGGAGAACAGATAACGATCTCGCATCGCTTGCTGCGCCAACATCACATCTTCTGGCTTTGAACTTCTTGGATAGAACGGCACCATCGCACACATGGCACCAATTTGCATGTCTGGATTAATCTCATGGCCTTTTTTCACTACCAAAGCACTGGCGACAAACTGATGATGAACGACTTGGTACATGGCCTGCTTTTTATTTTCAAAGTCAGAGAACTTGACGCCAGAACACATCCAACCAAAAATATCGGCCGACACATTGCTTTGGTTATTAATCTCATTAAAGGTCATCCAGTATTTAACTTTGTTTTTGTATCTTTCCATCACGATTGATGAGTAGTGCACAAAAAAGTCAATGACCTTACGGTTCATCCAGCCGCCATACTCTTTCGCTAGGTGATACGGCATTTCAAAGTGACTTAACGTCACAACCGGTTCAATATTGTATTTCAGCAGTTCATCGAATAGCTCGTCATAAAATGCTAAACCTTCCTCGCAAGGCTCGGTTTCATCACCATTCGGGAAAATTCTCGTCCAAGCAATACTGGTTCGAAAGCACTTAAAGCCCATTTCAGCGAATAACTTTATGTCTTCCTTGTAGCGATGATAAAAGTCTACGGCGACTTGGTTTGGGTAATTTTCTCCCTCCAATACACCATCTGTGATGCGACGCTGAACACCGTGCTCCCCTGCGGTTAGTACGTCAACAACGCTGACGCCTTTTCCTTGTGCATCCCAGCCACCTTCAAGCTGATGCGCGGCCACCGCGCCACCCCATAGGAAATCTTTTGGAAATACGTTACTCATGATACTGCTCATTATGATAATTGAATTAATGGTTGGCCGAACTTAACTTGGTCTTCCTGATGGTTTACCGATAAGGAGAACTCATCACTGTTAAGCACGATAAATGGTGTGGTTAAGTCATAGCCAGCATCTTCAATGGCTTGGCTATCAAACTGGATAAGAGGATCTCCAGCTTTTACCTGTTGGTTTAAGGTCACCAAAGATTCGAAATGTTGACCTTTTAAATTCACTGTATCCAAACCTACGTGGATCAAGATTTCTGCGCCGTTATCACTTGTTAGACCGATTGCATGCTTACTCTCGATTACAGAAGAAACAACTGCATCACAGGGCGCCTTAATGACGCCATCAATCGGTTTAATTGCGATGCCGTCACCGAGTAGCTTCGCTGAGAAACTTGCGTCGTTAACATTTTCTAGAGCGACCAGTTCACCATTGGCTGGGCTGATAAGTGTCATTGTTGCTTTCGGTGTCAGAGATGACGTCTCCGACTTTTCAAGCTCTGACTCTTCTTGCTGCTCTGAAACTGGGTCATCGAAGCCAATAACATTGATTAAAACAAAGGTAGTTGCGATTGTGACGGCAACACCAGAGGCCATCCCAATGAAGGATTGTGGGTTCTCGATGCTGATGGAGTTCATGATGGTCAATAGACCAGGCAGACCAGCGTACGCGTAGTAGTAGGTACCAAACAGACTTGCTACGAGCGCACCCGCTGCACCGCCGATACAGCCACATACAAACGGCTTTTTAAGGCGAAGAGTCACGCCATAAAGCGTTGGCTCAGTGATACCAAATACAGCGGTAATACCTGCGGAGACGGATGTGGTTTTTAACGCTTTGTTACGAGATTTGTAAGCGACAGCAAAAGCGGCTGCCATTTGCGCGATTACGGCCATTGACTGGAAGGCTTGGAATGAATCTCTGCCATACATGTCAAAGTTCGCCATGATCACTGGCGTAATTCCCCAGTGAACTCCAAACACAACCACAATCTGCCAGATACCACCGATTAATGCTGCCGCTAGCGGTGGGAAAGTTTCAAACAACCAGTTGTAACCAATCGCGACACCTTCTGCTGCTGTACTTGAGACAGGGCCAATGACAATAAGTGTTAGCGGTACCATCACAACCACACAAACCAGTGGCGTCAACAGTTCACTGACAACAGCCGGAATCACTTTTTTAGCGAATCGTTCAACATAGGACAGTCCCCAAATCATGAAGATAGGTGGCAGAACTGACGATGTATAGACCGTTTTTGCTAGCGGGAAAGATAAGAATGTAATCACTTCCCCACTGCTGATTTGTGCTGCAATAGCCGCCCAGTCTGGGTTTATCAATACGCAGCTACAAAAAACCGCAATAAAAGGGTTACAGTTAAAATGTTTGGACGCTGTGATTGCAATAAAAACGGGAAGGAACGCAAACGGAGTCCAAGACATAAAGTTTAGGACCGCGAACGTACCCGTTTCGGTAAACGCAGGCGCGAAGTATTTGCCAACAATCAAAAAGCCTTGTAGTAAACCTGCCGCTGCCAAAATGTAAACTATCGGTGCGAAAATTGCTGACATGGATGCAATTACTGCGTCCAAAACGCGAGTTTTCTGACCATCACTACTCAGCTTGCTAGAATCGACCAATTCCATCATATTTTCGTAGACATCAGCCACGTGCGTACCGATAACAACCTGGAACTGACCACCGCTTTCTACAACAGTAATGACACCAGTAAGCTTCTGAACCTTTTCATTTGCACTTTCAGGAACTTCTTTTAAAACAATGCGTAAGCGCGTAGCGCAGCGGGTAAAGCTGACGATATTGTCTTGTCCTCCGACCTCGAACAGTATGTCCCGGGCAAGCTTTTTATAATCTCTAATTTTTGCCATTTAGTTTCACCAGTTATTGTGTGGGTATGAGGGCAAGATTATTTCTGAAACCGGTTTCAGCCATAGCCAAAACGAATGAATGTGAACTTTATCACAACTATATTGGTTGGAGAGTGGTTCTACTACTTGCCAATAACAATTTCACATTGCTGCATAGAAGAGACTTATAAAACATCGATTATGTTGAAGCCAATAAACAGGCTTTCTTGAGCACAAAAAGGCCAAGCATGAAGTTAACATGCCTGACCCTCTTGGGTTAAAGCGAGAGATTTCAATTCCACAAAATCAATTCAATATGGACTTATACTCCTGTTCATATTGAGTCGCATTCCAGTGTCCCTGAAATACTGAATAGGTAATATGTTTGCGCATAAGCTGAGTAGTATCGTTCACAATCTCTGGGTTAGAAGCATCTTTGAATGGTTGAAAGTTAGCTTCCTGGACTGTCTTACCATCTCCTAATATCTTGAAGTAGTAGTTGTAGTCAGGACTGACTTCATTCGCCACATACTCTATCCCCTTCACCTCTTCTGCCGGATAAGGGGGATAATTAATGCTTAAACCGGTTCCTTTCGGCAATAGTGGCTCTCCGACAACTCTTTTAGAGTCCAGCTTTTCTACGATTGATAGCGTATGCGCCACACCATCGGGAATATACTTCAGTGAACTAGGCATCCCAATTTTTAGCTCTTCTAAGCGGAACCCCATAGAAACGGCGAGTGCAGGAACTCCATGACGCACAGCGCGGGCGGCTGCGCCAACGGTACCTGAGTTAAATTGGTTAACACCAACATTAGGGCCATCATTAACTCCTGAGATAACTAAATCTGGTTTTTTATCCGCCATGAGACCCGTTAATCCAAACAACACGGAGTCTACTGGCGTCCCATCAAAGCAATATTGCCTTTCCGCTATTTTCTTATACTTTAACTCTTTTCCTAATTTAAATGTAACTGCTGTCCCAGTGCCACTTTTATTATCTAATGGCGCAGACAACCAGACATCATAACCTTTATCATTCAACGCCTCGAACAATGCTTGACTACCTTCACTCTGGCAACCATCGTCACTAACCACCAATATTCGCATTGGCTCAAGAGTATTTGCAGAAACTGTTGCTGGTGCTAACACTGATCCCATCAGTGCAAATAGTAGTGAGTATTTCATTTTAATCACCTCTTAATCAAAGTATGTTAAATTTATAATCCATTTTGAACATGCCACCAATAGTTGGTGCTCGCTTCCAACTACCATTTTCAATCACAGGGTTTCGAGAGCTATCCGTTGCGAATGAATAACCAGGGCCAATACCAAGCATCATGCTCAATCCCTTAATTTCTTGGAAACTATACATAGCGAGTAAGTCTAAAGATCCTTCATGAAGCTTTTGCCCCTGATATTCAATACCAAAGCCATAAGTCAGTCTCCCACCAAGTTTTAGACCCGGAATACCAGAATTCGACATGTCATACATTGTTTGGAATGCAACCATGTGCTCGCCATCTTTATTAAAATCAATTCCTGGGCCATCAGCGACACTATTAAAGTTACCATCTGTGTTTTTCCCAAGATCCCAGTAAAAAATACCTAGGCCATGATCACTTTTGGCATCGGTATAAGCATAACTTCCACCAATTTTCCAACCAGAAAACAAGTAGTCTAAGTTAATATTGTAATGCGTCGCTTCACTCTCAAAAGGAATACCTTCCCAGTCATCTAGCCCTTGGTTATGATATAAATAGCCAGAGAAAGCTAACGCGTTATAATTCGGTAATCTATGCTGCCATTTGGCTTCTAAACCGCTGCGTCTCAAGTAATCCTGACTTTGCCCGGAGAATAGTAAAATTGAGTTCTTTTTTCCCCATCGATAGGTCAAGTCCCCAGTAATGATGTGATTGATTTTCTCACCACTAAGTGTTTCAAAGTCCTCTTGTAATGGCGTGTCTCTGTCGGAGAAAGTATCAACAAATGCGCCCCTTAGTTCTAAACCTTTGTAACCTATCTCGCCGCTGGCGCCTTTGTAACTACTCACCACTGCTCGGCTTTTTGAAACAGTAATGGCTCCGAATTTGTGAAGTGACTTCCAGCCATAGTATCCACGTGCATAACTATCATCACCCTCAAACTTTAGCTTTCCGTAAACTTGGCTAATCTTATTGAAACCTTCGGCTTCGCCGTTATTGTTTCGTAATAGATTACGTCCAGCAAAGTATTCATTTGCTCCTAACTTGATTGCACCAGAGTAAGTCGCATCGATGCCAATAAAATTACTTAAGTAGCCTGATTTATAGTCAATAGCGACACCCTGAGCCCAAGCAAACTGCTCAATATCGTCGTTAGTATCTGTGTCTAAGTACATGGCGATATTTCTAGTAGATAGTGTCACTTTACTATCCTCTAACAGTCCCTCTGCGTATGAAGCAGAAGAAACTGCCAGACCAGATAGAAATATCGCATTTATTGCGTAATCTAGTTTCTTCATATTAACCTCTTATTCCTTTGTTATCCCTTTAGGTTAATAGTACGGTTTAATATAAATGTCAGTAACGGTATTGTTTGTGATGTTTATTAGTAGATATTTGTCATTAATATTTATTTGTGATTACGTTCAAATATTCCGCCATATCTTTAACAACTTTATTAGCATGCCCTAACTGTGCTTCATCACCAATAGCAATGACTTTCATGCCCGCAGATAATGCTGCATTAACACCGGCTATCGCATCTTCAAATACGACACACTCTGCTGGTTGACCGTAAAGCTTCTGCGCTGCAATTAAGAATACTTCCGGGTCTGGTTTAGCATTGGTCACACTATTTCCATCAACTACGGCATCAAAGTAATCAAAGATCCCTGTCGTCTTTAGTATCTTAATCGCATTTTTACTAGCTGAGCCTAGCGCCATTTTTATATCTTGTTCTTTAAATAAAGATATTGTCTCGATAACACCTGGTAGTAAATCACTTTCCGACAGCTTTTCTATATAGCTCAGATATATTTCATTTTTTCTAGCTAACCATTGAGACTTATCTAAATCTAGGTTTTGGGAATTATTTATTTCCAAAATAATATCTAAAGACCTATCTCGACTCACACCTTTTAGTTTTTCATTATCAGCAATTGAAAAATTTAAACCTAGTTCGTTAGCGATCTCTTTCCACGCCATATAGTGGTACTTCGCGGTATCAACTAAAACACCATCCAAATCAAATATTGCAAATTTCGGTAATAACATTGTGGCCCTTATGGCGGGCAGCCCCGCCATTATCAATAACTTCGACAAGTAGAATGAATTAGATTCTGGTGTCCCATTGGCCGACAAATGCATCGACCGGGCTGATACCAGTGAAACTGGAGTACCCAATTAGCTTCGAAGCAACTGCATTGATGGTCACTTGATTTGATGTATAGGCATTGATATATGTTGGGACTCTTGGCACATCCATTAGGTGGTATGGACTACCAAAGGATACAAAGATTGTCGGAATCTCTTCACTAAACCAAGGAGCGTCAATCCCCATTGGGCGTGCCCAATTAATGCGCAACGTTGTTTTATTACTGGCCGTTACATACTTAGCGACGTAGATAACCACATCATAATCGGCAACAAAGTCTTCTACCGATTGCAGCATGTCACGCATGGTAAATTCAGAAGTGTCATAGATGCTAGCGTGAAAGCCATGTAGCTCGAGTACAGACTTGAACGACTCAACAGTCGATGACTCATGACCGAACATGTCGGGATCATCGCCAAGCCCAATAAGAAGCACTCGACTATGCTGCTCTAGGTTTAGTGGAAGAATGTCATCACGGTTTTTCACCAATGTAATCGACTTATCAGCACACTGTTCAGCCATTCGCTTATGCTCTTCACAGCCAACAACTGACGAATCAAGTTCAGCTTCTAAATCGCGCTTGTGCAGCCCCAATGCGGCTTTCGTGGCTAATGTTCGGGTAACGGCTTCATCAACGCGCTCTAGTGTTAACAATCCGTTTTCTATGCCTTGGCGCATATAGCGGACATCTTCTTCCAAATCTTTGTTGAAGAGAAAGAGATCGCACCCTGCAGCGATACACTTTGGTACGGCTTCCTCACGTTTCATTGCAACCGTGAAACCGACCATGCTGGTTGCATCGGATACAATCATGCCGTTAAACCCAAGCTTTGTGCGCAATAGATCATTGAGCAATTCAGGTGCGAGCGACGCTGGCATAACCTCAGTATCCGTTAATGCCGGATTGAGCTGTTTTGAATACTCTGGCATCGCGATATGGCCAGCCATTACCGTCAATGCACCCGCATCAATTGACTGTTGGTAAACCTGACCAAACGTACAGTCCCACTCCTCTGGCTTCATTGAGTTAACCGATAGCACTAAGTGCTGGTCTCGGTAGTCCACGCCATCACCAGGAAAATGCTTGATTGATGTGGCCATTCCCTGTTTCTGAACAGCTTCAACGTAGGCTTTGCCCATTGCGCCCACAAGCTCTGGGTCACTGCCATAAGTGCGTGTATTAGTAATCGGATTATGGGGGTTATAATCAATATCAATGACGGGGGCAAATGCCCAGTTACAACCTACTGCACGTCCTTCTTTCGCAACGACGGTACCTAAATTTGTCGCCATTTGAACATCTGCCGTTGCCCCTACTTGCATTTGGCGACCAAACTCAGTGCCTTCAAGAGCAGACCCATTACCACCGCTTTCCAAATTTGCGGCGATTAACATTGGGATCTTACTGTGTGATTGAAGGTAGCGGTGCACGCTTTGTACTTCTTCAGTTGGTCCAGGGCGAAACATAACGCCTGCGGGTTTATAGTCTTCCAATAGTTTAGATAAATCGCTTTCTTCAGAACTTAAGCCAATAGGGCAAAACAAGTGTCCTATTTTCTCTTCTAGACTCATACCGGATAATGTTTGTTCAACCCACGCAATATCTTCATCTGAAAGATAAAATGGATTTGCTCTTAAATTCATAACGCTTGCTCCTATAACAATTTCCGCCAGTATAGAATCAAGCGAAATATCAAACTTCGTATAGGTTTGTCTGATCGTATAGGAGATCTTTGTGGTCAAATAAAAAGTGTGATCTGAGTACTACCTGAAACAGAGGGATTTAAATTCATTCATTTCTCGATAAATGCCTAGATATTTGGTAATAAACAAGGCTGTTCAATGAATTGATTGCTATCGAGAGTGTCGCTAGTTTTGTATTGAGCGATATCACAGAAACCACACAACCACAAAGATCACCCATATAGCGAGTTAAATAGGTCCCTTATTCACTCGCTCAATAGCCGCCATGATAGTGACAGAATCAATATCATGGACACTCACTATGCAAACACTCAAGTTTAAAGAAAAGATCGGTTACGGGTTTGGCGATTTGGCTAGCTCGCTCATTCTTACTACCATAAGCACATTCCTGATGTATTTTTATACTGATGTATACGGACTCTCTGCGGCGGCTGTCGGTGGGCTGTTTTTCGTTGCCCGAATGATCGATGCAGTCAGTGATCCACTAATGGGCGCTATCGCCGACCGAACGCAATCACGTTGGGGAAAATTTAGGCCTTACATTTTATTTGGTGCCGTACCATTGGCTCTATTAGCCATTGCAACGTTAACCACACCAGACTGGTCGATGACCTATAAACTGGTATACGCATACGTTACCTATATTTTGCTTATGGTTTGCTACACCATCGTCAATATTCCGTACTCCTCTTTGCCTACGATGATGAGCTCTGATCCGCAAGAAAGAACGCAATTAACAAGCTTTCGAATGTTTTTTGCCTTCTTTGCCATGCTGATTATTTCTGGCGGTACTCTTCCTCTTGTTGGCTTTTTTGGTGGTGATGACCAACAGTATGGCTTTCAGATCACTATGACTCTGTTTGCATCGATCGCAGTTATCCTATTCTTCCTCACTTTCTTTTTAACTAAAGAGAGAATCAAGCCCGTCAATCAGACTACATCACTCAAGAGCGATCTGATGACCGTCATTCACAATCGTGCATGGTGGGTACTTTTAGCCGTTGGTGTACTGTGCTTTAGCTTTACCATGCTTCCTTTCGGTGTTGGTATGTATTACTTCAGTTACAACATTGGTAACACCGACCTTGCTACTGGTTTCTTTGTCTCGGGTAACCTTGGAATGCTCGTCGGCGTTGTCATCACCGCTATTTTGGCCAAACGCATCTGTAAAAAGAGAATGATCATTATTGCTCAACTGGTGGCCGCTGTTCTTATCTCGAATCTTTATTGGATGCCGACAAGCAATATCTTTTGGGTCTACGCTCTGTTCTTCTGCGTCATGATTGCTCAGGGTGCAAGCGTGCCAATTATCTGGTCAATGGTGGCAGACGCCGCAGACTATTGCGAATGGAAACAAGGTAAACGTGTGGTCGGCCTAACCACCAGCTCGGTAACCTTTTCACACAAGTTTGGGATGGGGATCAGTGGATTGATTACCGGTGCCGTACTTTCCTTCTATGGCTATCAGGCTGGCGGTGAACAAAATGCAGAAACATTGAATGGTATTCTTCTCATGATGAGCATACTCCCTGCTGTTGGCTTCCTAACCAATGCCTTGGTTCTGACTCTTTACCCCATAGATAAAAAGACCGGTGCTCAGATGGAATTAGAACTTGCTGAAATACGCGCCCTATAACCTCTGAGCGGTCAATCCGCCTGATTCATACGCCTCGGCAAAGCGTGAACGTAAATTGTCGAAGTGAAATAGTAAGACCGATGCTATCAACGCGCAGAGAGCGGGCTTCACACTCTCACTCATTCATGGTTGGCTTAACCATAACAGCAGTATGTTGATAGCGTCGTTTCGCTTATCATTGTGAAACGTTCAGCGTTTCCCCTTAAGGACTTACCCATGCAGTACCGCCACGAACTCATCAGCCTTGACGAAGGAATCAATGCAAAAATCTACATCCACTCTGTATTGGAAGTCACGTCACACTGGCATCAAGAAAGTGAGCTGCTCATGGTTCTCAAAGGCGATGTGGTGGTCAGGAAGGAAAACCAAACTCACACTCTCCATCAAAATGACATTGTATTATTCAACCCAAACGAACTGCATTCCATTAAGTCAACCAACAGCCAAAATGTGCTACTCGCCATCCAATTTCCTACCGATGTAATAGAACGTTTTTACGCAGAACTCAACAATGTTCACTTTCAGATTAATAGCGCTCTAGATGCAGAAAACCACCAGTATGATGCTTTGCGTAAACACTTAGCCGAGATCATTTGGGCTTATGTCAAAAAGAAAGCATGGTACAAACTTGCGATTGAAAGAGAGATTTTGTCCCTTTTTGAAACCGTGCTGAGCTACTTTCCCCATCAAATATCCAAGGACAGCAATCATCAGCTAAGAGAGCACGAATTGGAGCGACTTGCTCGAATCGTCGCACACGTTGAACAGAACTACAGCAATAAGATCCAACTTCAAGAAATCGCAGCCATAGAGTGTGTAACCACTCACCATCTTTCTCGTTTCTTCAGAGAAAGGATGGGCATTACGTTTCAGGAATACCTGTTCGACTACCGCTTGCATTGTGCTGCGGCAAAAGTGATCACGACAACGGACAAGATTTCAGACATTGCCTTTGAGTGTGGGTTTACAGACCCGAAGTTATTCTACAAAAAGTTTAAACAGAAATACTCGCTAACCCCAATAGAGCTTCGCAAGGAGCGATACACTCCCCATAGTAGTGAGTTAAATTCGAGTTATATGAGTGTCAGTGATAACGAGATCTATAAATCACTGTTTCAATATCTAAAAAAAGCACCGTCTACCATAATTCAGCCCGAGACCGAGCAGCCGCCTATCCCGGTTTCTTTTGTATCACAACAGGCAAACCTCAACCCGATATGGGGCAAGGTCATGACATTTGGCTGTGCACACGAAGCACTTCGTCCTAAGATGCAGCAGCAAATGGCATTCATGCAGTCCAAGCTCCATTTTCAACACGTCAGATTCCAAGGTATTTTTGTCGAACAAATGCAGATAGTCGTCAACCTAGGTCAATACAACTGGAGCTACGTTGATGAGTTATTTGATTTTTTACTATCAATAGAGTTAAAACCGTTTGTTTGCCTCGGTTATACGCCCGACACTTTTGCCAGTGGCACTCAATCCGTCGCCCACTGGAAAGGCAATATCACCCCTCCACAGGAAATGGTTTGGTGGCAGGATTTACTCGTGCAATTTTTCCAACATATCTTGCAGCGCTACGGTGAGGCCGAAGTCACGACGTGGTATTTCGAGGCTTGGAATGAGCCTGACTTAGCTGGCATTTTTTGGTCCGAAGACCAAACAACCTATCATCAGCATTACTTAAACACTTATCAAGCGATTCGCTCTGTCCATCCGGGCATAAAGATTGGTAGCCCTTCGGTTAGCCATATGTCATTTGCAACAAGCGACTGGCTAAATCACTTTGTCGATTTTTGTCATGAAAACGAACTCACTCCTGATTTCTTCTCACTTCATATTTACCCAGAGGTTTATGATGCCTTCAGTTCGTTAGAAAACTCAGGCAACGTCATTCGTCGCTCCCTTGGTGAATTTGGAAGTCGAGAACTCATCACCAAAGGCAAACAACACATCGCCTCTCTCGCGCCTGAGGAGGTTCATGTAACCGAGTGGAATACTTCTGCTTGCTGGGGCAACAAGCTGCTCGACACCGCTTATATGGGTAGCTTTATCATCCATAACGCTATCGATCTCATCAATGAGGTTGACTCTCTGGCTGTTTGGACTTTTAGCGATCTGTTTGAAGAGCGTGGGCCGTCCGCATCGACTTTCCATGGAGGATTTGGACTACTTACCAGAGAAGGTATTCCTAAGCCTGGTTTTCACGCGCTTGCCCTACTTCAACAACTCGGCAGTATCATCATTGAACGTGGTCAGGATTACTTGATCACTATGAAAGGCCAGACTGTTCAAATCCTAATGGTAAACTACGTTCACTTTGACGATCTTTACGCCAGTGGTGATGTCTCTGCTGTTGAGGCATCCAATCCTTACGCCGCGTTTAACGATCAAGAAAGCAAGCAATTTGCATTTGAAGTTAAACTGCCTTCAGGTCATTACCGGCTAACAAGACATCAGTTAAACCAAGAACACGGCTCTGCTTATGATGACTGGCAGCGTATGGGGAGCCCTAATCCTCTACACGTTGAAGATGTTGAACAATTAAAACGCATTGCTTGGCCAAAAAGGACTGTTAACACCCTTCTGCATCAAAATGAATCTTTAGATTTAAGAGCGGTTATACCACCGCACGGCGTGGAATTGTTGACTCTATCGCCTCAATAACAAAGGCGCTTGAACAATTCGTCTTCTTACAAGACGCTGCGTAGGTTTCTAGTACTGAAAGAGGCAAAATACCTCTTTCATTTATTCTTTAGCCATGTCAATTTGCTCAATGGATAGGTAGTATCTTTGGACTAGCACTTTGAATACAACAAAAGCAGCAGCACCGCCGAACGTTGGAAGTATTCCGTCCACGATTGGATCTACTATAGCTTGAATACCAAAATAAACAGTCACCACTAAAATAAGCGCCGAATCGACAATGTCATACATTGGCAACAGAGTTTTAATTTCAGAGAACGTCAATTCCGGCACCTCATACATTACTCTTTTCATAAAGTATCCCTCGATAAAAGGGACCGAAGTCCCTTTGATTATCTTTCTATACGTTCATACTTGAAATATGAATCCCCCAAAAATTGGCAGTGAGGGGGATGGTTATTCCGCTACTCGACTTATGTTAATAATTGACAAGAAATCGAATAGCAGGAATTCTTTAGAAATTGAAACCCTAACCAATGAAGAGTTGTTTTGGATTGAGTATCACTTCTTAACTATCGCTTTAATTAGAATTTCACAGAAAGGCCAAATTGAGCGGCTTTTTCTTCAAAGTGGTCAGCAACAAATGACGCTGTTGTGTTACGAAACTCGGCGTATGGCTGAATGTCAGTTTCTGAATAAGTAACGCGTATCTCATAGTGGCGATTATCTTCGCGATCATAATTAAGCTCACCTTCTAGCTGCTTTTGAGTAACGTAGTTAAACGACACATCAAACTTTTCCAGAAGGTCATAAGCAAAACCAAGTTCCGCACGAGCAATTTTAGAGTCGTGCTTCGAACCGTATCCGTTGTGGTGATCATGCCCGTGGCCTGTTTGATACTCCATCCAAGTTAGCCCCTTAACACCTCGGTCGTATCCTAATCGACCGTTGACGGTTAAACCGTGCCCTACGGCATAGTCGGCGCCGAAACGCGCACGTATTTCTTGCTCTCCGAAACCACCGTCGGCATATGAGCCATAAACAAACGTTCCTAGATTTTCGGTCGTGTTGAAGTATTTACCTCCACCAATTTGATAGAAGTTATGCGCCCCTGTCTCACCCTCTGCATATAGAAAGTAACCAGAGTCATCCATAAGGACCGTTTCAAAACCGTAACTCTCGTCACGCTTAGTCGAGCCGTGATTCGCTTCACTCTCGAACACGGTATAAACCTCAACTTGTGAACCTTTAGAAAGATCCACGTTGCCGTGCGCAGCCACTCCTGCAGAAAACGTGACAACTGAAATTGCAACCAATATTTTATTCATCTTCTCGCCTCATATGCTCCGTTTGGGGTAGTAAACAAAACCCACCCCATGACGGTATTCGTGAATATCAAAACCCTTAATTTACGGATACCTGAACTTGAAATTCGCCAGGTAAAACAACCGCTTTACGTTGGGGGCTGTCCTTTGCCACGGCGTGCAAGATACAAGGCGATGAACAACTTGTAATGTTATAGAGACGATAACCTTCGCCTATATATTTCAAATTATTACAAACTCAAAAAGTAATATAACGCTTGATGCAAAAGGTTGACCGAGGGGTGAAATATACGTCAAAGTGAAAGGGAAATGGTTTTAGCGTTACTGTACGAATTGCGTAGCGACCTAAGTCAATTCATATTAGATTCACGTTGCGAGGTAAATCTGTGACAGTTCCACATTTAGACACTGAAGAAGCGAAGCGCGTCCTTAGACTTATGGCCAGAATAGAGGCTGGCTCGAGAGAACATCAGAAACACGAGAGCAATATCGAGTTTTACGCTGATGTATTATGTGATTTTGTAAACCGATATGGGACATACAACCAAGAGATTTTAAGCCGCCCTGGGCGCGGTTCGTCCTCCTCTAGGGTCGGTGACGTCTATTGGTTTGACGGCGTCGATAGTGTGGACGGGAATACCCTGTATTACCTTGCTTATCTTGCCGACCGAGAGGATAGAGGTTATCGATACGACTTCGACAATATTGTCGAGCGTATCAAATACCGAGTCGCGTACAGGCTAATGCATAACCTAGATCTAGACGAGTCTCTCGATATCGAAATCATAAGGGGCGGAACGACAGCGATCCCTTACATTCGACACGCCGAAAAGATATACAACGAGGCTAACCATCTCCCAGATCCAGCGCGAATGGAGATTAAAGACAAAAGGTCGGTGGTTATTATTCGCATTCCGGGCGTTTGCGTGGCCGTTGGCGATAGAATTCGACACCCTGAACATCCTGACAAAACAAGACATCTCATCATGTGTCACTACCTTTGCGTCGAGAAAGAGCACCGCGGAAAAGGGATCGCTACAAAGCTTATCAACTTTGCCAAGGAAAACGCGATCAGCAATGGCACTAGGTTAATTGGGGCATATGTTGAGACAGATGAACAAAGAGAATTATGGAAGGCTTTAGGCTTCCCATATCAAGGAAACATCGGGTTAAATCAGACTATGTTTGACCGACCAACCGAACACCTTTGGGATAAAGAATGGCACCCATCTGACGATGCTGAGAAACGATAAAACAAGAATAAAAAACGCAACTTCATCAATATTAACAGTGTATCGAACTCAATTTTAACGATTGAGCAAGCCTAGCCCGAATCACAATCGGGCTTTTTTGTATCTGTAATAAATTAAATTGGCTCAAGGGCAATGAAGGGCTGAGATAATACTCAACTCAAGCGAGCACTGGTGTTCTAACTCAAAACTTAATCCAAAAAGCTCTCAATACAGCAATAACATAACTAGAGGTCATACTGACTATAAGGTGATACTTCGGCCATAACAAAATAAGTTAAATTCGAGTCACGAATTAACTTGGATGTGACCATCATATCGAAAGCAAAGTAGGTAAATTTTATGTCACCTTTAGATTATATGCAGAAAGTGGGTAAAGCCCTTATGGTTCCAGTTGCCGTTCTACCCGCTGCGGCCATTTTAATGGGAATCGGTTACTGGTTAGATCCCGTCGCGTGGGGTGGAGAGAATGCAATGGCGGCATTTCTCATTAAGTCTGGCGGTGCCGTCATCGAAAACATGCCGATACTATTCGCTGTTGGTCTCGCGTTTGGACTATCAAAAGATAACCACGGCTCAGCTGCTCTATCCGGCCTAGTTATGTGGCTGGTTCTAATGGCGCTGATGTCCCGTGAAATGATTGGGCAGATCCAAGGCATCGCGCCCGAAGACGTAAACTACGCATTCGACAAGGTATCGAACCAGTTTGTCGGTATCATCTGTGGCATCATCTCCTCGGTTATCTATAACCGTTATTCAGGCGTTGAACTACCTAAATTCTTGGCTTTCTTCTCTGGCAAACGCCTTGTTCCTATTCTAACTTCTATTGCAGCCATCGCCGTCGCAGCCGTTCTTATGTTCGTTTGGCCTGTCGTCTTCGACGCATTAGCCGGCCTTGGCGAGAAGTTTGAGAACATGGGTTCCTGGGGCATCGGTATTTATGGTGTGCTAAACCGTCTAACTTTAACCGTCGGTATGCACCATGCTTTACAAACGGTGGTTTACTTCGACGTTATCGGTATTAACGATATTCCTAATTTCTTAGGCGGTGCCAAGTCTATTGCAGAAGGAGTGGGAATCCCAGGCGTAACAGGTCGCTATCAAGCGGGTATGTTCCCTGTAATGATGTTCGGTCTCCCAGCAGCAGCGCTTGCTATCTACCACTGCGCTGACAAAGAGAACAAAACAAAGGTTGCTTCAATCATGCTTGCCGCAGCTATGGCGTCATTCTTTACGGGCATTACCGAACCAATTGAATTTTCGTTCCTATTCCTAGCACCAGCACTTTATGTTGCTCACGCGGTGTTGGTTGGTTTAAGCATGTACATCTCTGCAGCAATGGGATGGATGGCTGGATTCGGTTTCTCTGCAGGCTTTGTAGACTTCCTACTCTCAACTCAAAACCCGTTGGCAACTCAATGGTATATGTTAATCCCTCAAGGCCTAGTATTCGCAGTTCTATACTACGTAACGTTCCGCTTTATGATTACTAAGTTTAATTTCAAGACGTTAGGTCGCGGCGGCAAGATGGACGACGACAATGCGGAAGTCAACGACGAAACCACAACCAAATACATCGTTGGGCTAGGTGGTAAAAACAATATCAAAGTCATCGACAATTGCATTACACGACTACGCCTAGTCGTTGAAGACTCAAACAAGATTGACGAGGAACTATTGAAAGCTGCCGGCGCGATTGGCGTGATAAAAATGGGCGAAACAGGCGTCCAAGTTATCGTAGGTCCAGGCAAAGTCGACAAAGTCGCAGCATCACTCAAAGAAGCTGTCTAAACGGAATTAGCGACTCCCCCTATAGGGTTGATTAGTCACCAACCTTAAACAGTCGCTTGTACCCGCCCCCTCCTAGTGAGGGGGTTTTCGTTGAGAGATAAATCATCGAAACAACATACTGCGCTCGGGTACATACACGCGCTAATAGTTACGCAATGCAGCAAACTTCTAACGCATGTCTATGCGTTTCTAGATTGAATAGAAGAAATAAAGCTGCGACTTCATTCTCAGGATAATACCGCGAATAACATCAAGGAATGCAAGGAAGCCTATAGGCTTATCGCCACTCACCCAAGCGAGACCAACAGCGCCGACCGGAATGTCATAACCTTCGGTTTCATAAACTCTCAAACGGACAAAGTGGTGTTTATTGTTGACGTTCTGGCCTGTCGTTGCGCGTACAGATTGGTCCATCGCCAGCAATGTCCCTTGCGATTCTCCCGTTGCTTCAACGATACCTTCAACTTCCGCGGCAAACACATGTCCTGGATAGACAGATGTTGAAAATTCCGCAGGTTGCCCCGCATGGATATTTCGAATGGCTTGGTGATTCACTCGCATCAACACATACTTTTCATTGGTGTACATCTGCAGACGGGGGACTCGCGAAAGCAATTGCCCTTCTCGCAGAATAAAATTAGTGACAAACCCGTCTGCTGGCGCGTAAACCTTAGTGCTATCCAGATCCCATTGCGCTCGCTCCACATTTTCTTGTGTGTTACGAAGCTCTGCGCGCTTACTCTCAACAGCGAGCTCAGACTTACTTATTGCAAGTTTAGCTTTATCGGAATCGACACGTTTTTTATCGAGCTGAGCTTCGATAGTCGTGACTTTATGGCGCGCCACTTCTACCAAGCTAACCTGCTTATCGATATCACTCTCAGTAATAGTGTTACTCACAACTGAGTTTTGCTCCTGAAATCGCTTAAGCATTTTATTCTGCAATTGGTAATCGACCACTGCAGCCTTGAGCTGACTTTGAGATGTCTCTACCGCTTTAAGTGATGATAAGTAGGTAGACTTCGCTATTTCAACATCTTGAATCGCACTGTCGAGAGACACGTCAGCAGCCTCATTTTGAATAGCGGCTTGATCCAATGCAATCTGAAACGGTTTTGGATCGATTTCGTAGATGAGTTGCCCCTTCTCAATCTGTTGATTAGGCTCTATATGAAGTTTGATCACCTTACCTGAAACATTCGATGAATCCGGGCGTAATTGAATATGCGGTGCTTGAACCAAGGATCCTCCCGATAGATCCATCGGTGTATAGTTAATCAGCCCAACCCAAACAAACATTAGCCAACCTGTACCACCAACATACGCAAAGCTCTTAGAGAACTTGTTCCAAGGCATGCCAATGAGTCTAAGTAAGTAGATGAACAGAGCCCAAACCGCTAAACCTTCTAACATGCATCATTCTCCGGTTTTTCGCTGTCACTATTCCAAACATCGCGTAGGCGAACAATGGCTTTTTCCATATCTACAAATGCGATAATCACGGCCAACACCCATACCCAATGCCAGATAAAACCAATCCAAGTGAGTGCGGTAATGAGCCCAAGCTGGTGATGGTCTCGGCTGTGGGCTTTATTGATAGGAAGTTCATGGATTCGCCAAAATCCATAAATAGCAGCACCAATACTGGCTACTAACACAACGGCTGACACGACGTGAAGCGCGGTATCAGCCCCCGTTCCAACGAAGGGGACACTCACTAAACTCATTGCTTGCTCTCATAAATAAATCGAGTCGGGAGTGTAAATCAGCATGAAACAATTGGTTACAGTGTGATAGATTCAATCAAATATCCGTTATTTTTGATTGAATCAATGTCTAAGGAAGAGTCATGTTTCACAACGTTCACTTTGTTCGAGTGATGGGAATCAAAGGGTTAGTTGACCGCCTGCAGTTAACTTACAGTATTACGCCCGACGCACTCGGCATACCACGCTCGGTGTTGGAGTATGATATGAACCTGATTCCGGTTTCAGTACTCAATCAATTTTACGAAAACCTAGAGCGCATCACTGGAGATCCAGACGCAGTGTTGACGCTTGTTCGACAAATGGATCTCAGCAAGCTTGGCTCATTGAGTCACTGGTTCTTCGCAGGACATGACTTAGCTACAACGATTCGTCGCATCAACTCCGGTATTACCTGCATCCAATCTGGCGCCTTTTTTGGTGGGGAAATCGTCGGTCCCATCGTCAAATGGACTTACAAAAACGACTCGATCACCGCTAACGCTAAAGCACAAGATGGCGTGCGTGTCGCCAACTTCATGTTCAATGTGCTCAAACATTACTTAGGGCAAGACTTTACGCCCAACAGAGTCTGCCTTCCCGGCTCCCTAACCAACAAAACTAAGTACGAAGACTATTTTGGGTGCCAAATTGAATGGGGGCACAATAAAACCGAAGTGTGGCTGCCGAATCGCTTGCGTTTACAAGGCAATAGAGCCCCGAAACTGCCCGCAGAAAAACTATCAATGAGCTTTGCTGACTTAGATGGCTATCTCGATATGCCCGATCCTCAAGATGAGATGAAAGTACTTTACGAAGTCGTTAATTACTCGAGACATTTTGGTCTGCCAACACTTGCCAAAGTATCACAGCTTTTAGGTCTGTCTGAGCAGCAACTACAGCGGCGGCTGCAATTTTCTGGGCTTAATTTTACTTCTATCGTGGGGTTTGTACTTTCCGGGGAAGCCGTAAAGCAAATTGTCTTGGGTGTGCCATTAGAGATCGTCGCAAAAAAAATGGGCTATACCAACACGACAAGCTTTAGTCGCATGTTTAAAAAATACCGTGGTGTAACACCAAGACAGTACGCTCAAAATTACGCTGACGCTTATTGATTTGATGAGATTCAGATAGCAAAACGCCGCTAATAAAAGCGGCGTTTTTAATGGGTGGAGACCCCAGCCACATCCCGGCACACAAGTCACTCGCTGCGGCTGCTTCCTTCCGGACCTGACCGAGTTCACGAGCTATTGTTGCGGGAGGACCAGGGCCTCCATAGATTTTGTTGCTGTTGCGCTGTGAAAGGTCACTGCTGCAAAGCGTGGGAGGATTATCTGGTATCGGGGCGATGATTGCAAGGGCTTGCGAGCAAAACTGTTTGCTTTATCTGTTAAGTGCTTACAGATTAAACAAAGCGCCCAACATTGCTTCGTTTGTGAAGCTGCTGAGCGCAGGTTATCCCCATCGATGTCCCTTGCTTAACACGATTATGTCCCTTGGTGCTCTTCATCAATGTTGATGATGTAGTCAGTCATCCACGCAGTGCCAAGCAGACACAGCCAAACAACGAAGACAGGTTTAGGAACATCAATCGTTGGAACCACAACTATCGCCGCGAAACCAACCGTTGGTAGCGTCCAGCAAAGTAGCTTATTCCACTTAAAGGTTTTTAGCCTGCCTAGGCTTTCCATTGATGCGAGCATACCCGTCATACATAGCGAGATTAATGCCGCATAAGGCAAACCCGCAGCCCACATGGGTAAGATTAGGAGCAGTGACCACCAGCTGTGTTCCGTTGAGCCCTTCCAGTTTCTCGCCGCGAACCAAGCAACAAAAACCGAGAACCCCTGTACAAGTGTCACCATCGGAGTTCCGCCTAGTTTGCCTGCTGACTGCGTCAGCATAATACCGACATTCAGAGTGAGGACGATAAGCCCGACGATACTGACTACCCAGACATTACTGCGCTTAGAAAAGACGACCATAAAGACCGGGAGTAATATCCATACCGCCACTGACATCGCAATAGATTGCAGTGGAAGCGTGAGACCGTAAACAATCATGGATGCGAGTAGCATTAACCCAGCGACACCACCTTGAGGCAGTATCCATAAAGCTGGAATCATCACCGCAAGTACAGGGATATCCCCTTCAGTAACACCAATGGTTCTAGCACAAATCATCGCCAGCACACTTGTGATTACGAATTGAAACACCGAAAATACCATAGCTCCCCCCTCATACCTTTCCATGGCAAATAAATCTGGGACAGTTTCAGTATGGATCAATTCAAGGCGCAAATCTTTGCAGTAATTCACCAAATTCCATTTGGGAAAGTAGCAACTTACGGTCAGATTGCAAAAATGGCGGGCTATCCGGGCTACGCAAGGCATGTTGGCAAGGCGCTTGGTAGCTTGCCTGAAGGTAGCCGCTTACCTTGGCACCGTGTCATCAACGGCAAGGGAGAAATCTCTCTAAAGGGAGATTCGTTTTTGAGACAGAGATCGATATTAATGGAAGAAGGCGTGGAGTTTTCAGTGAAGGGGCGAGTGCGCTTAAAAGAATTTGGTTGGCAGCCCTAAGACTGCCAACGCATGTTCGTTATCTCACGCCCACCAGCAACAAGTTCACTTGCTCAGTGCTATTCGCATCGGTAATAACCGGGTAAGAGGTGTCAGAGATGAAACGCAGCTTACCTTCCACTTCGATACGTGCGCTCACACTGTAGGTATGCTTTGGATTGATCTCTTGAGTGTCGTAGCTTAATTCAAAATCGAACGGCACTTGCGCACCATCCGTTGTGAAGGTTTGCTCACTGATCACTTTCGCCGCCACATCTTGTAGCGATACGTCTTGAAGTTTCACCGTCACAACAGCATCAGCCGGTAGCGCAATTCTTTCTCGGTAAGCGATGGTGCCTTTTACTGATGCCATTGTTTCTTGCTCTGAGACAGTAGTTTCTTGCTCCGCAGAGGTTGGTTTTTCGACTTCCGTTTGCGGGTTTAATTGAGGTGCAGTTTGGCAGCCAGCTAGGCCAAGGATAAGCGCCAATGCGCCAAATTTTAATAGTTTCATGAAACCTCACTTGATGGGGCGATTAACTCTGTTAGCGATAGTTTTATTAGAAACACATCGCTACGTTATGCAATAAAGATAACAGAATTCTACAGTTGCGACGCTCAAGCTCGGTCATTTTGCGGAAAAAACCACTCTATTCCTACAAACCTCCGTATCCCTTGACGAATCCATCAGTAAAATCCACACTTTGCCCATTACGTACAAGAAAAAGACCTATCTATGAGCAAACCATTAACTGAATTACTCGAACTGTTGCAATTAGAACAATTAGAGCAAGGGCTATTTCGAGGTCAAAGCCAGCACTTAGGCTTACCTCAAGTGTACGGCGGCCAAGTCATTGGTCAGGCACTGTCTGCTGCGCGCTATACAGTGGCAGAAGATCGCACCGTGCACTCATTCCACAGCTACTTTCTTTACCCGGGCGATCCGCTAAAACCGATTATCTACGATGTTGAGAATCTTCGAGATGGCCGCAGTTTTAGTACCCGTCGCGTAAAAGCGATTCAAAATGGTCGCCCTATTTTCTATCTTACGGCTAGCTATCACTGTGAGGCGCCAGGCTTTGAACACCAAAGCACAATGCCAGAAGTAGCAGGACCTGAGAACTTTGCCTCTGAATCAGAGCTGGCGATGCGCATTGCCGATTTCTTGCCAGAGCAAATCCGTGAGGTGTTCTGCAGCGAAGAAGCGATTGAAGTACGTCCGGTACACGTTGTTAACCCGTTGAAACCTGAGAAGATTGAAGCCAAGCAATATCTTTGGATCCGTGCGAACGGTGAGGTTCCAAACAATGAGCTCATTCACCAGTATGTGCTCGGTTACGCTTCTGACTGGCGCTTCCTCACTACCGCTCTGCACCCTCACGGCGTCTCTATCTTCGCGCCTAAATTCCAGATGGCAACCATTGACCACTCCATGTGGTTCCACCGTCCAGTGAACACTAACGAATGGTTGCTGTATGCCATTGATAGTCCTAACGCGAGCAATTCCCGTGGGTTAGTACGAGGCGAGATCTTTAACCAGAAAGGTGAACTGGTTGCCTCTACGATTCAAGAAGGTGTACTTCGATTTAACGAGTAAAACGAAAACGCGCCTTATCAAATCGATAAGGCGCGTTTTTTAGTTTACCGTGATTCGCGTTACTGTTTCGGATTTGGATATTTACCAAACTTTCGATTAATCAGATAGTTAATCACGCGTCTTGCAAACCCAGAATACGGAGAATACAAAAAGCCTGTCGACGCCCACTTACCTTGCTGCATCACTGGGCGCATTTTTGAAAAGGTCTCAAACCCTTCTTTACCGTGATAATGTCCCATCCCACTTGGTCCTACACCACCGAACGGCAAGTCATGCTGAGCCACATGCATCATCACCTCATTAATGGTCAACGCGCCAGACATGGTGTTTTCCATCACTGCATGTTGCAGCTCTTTGTCATCAGAAAATAGGTACAGTGCCAATGGTCTATCACGCTCTCCAATGAAGTGATAAACATCGTCCATCGACTTGTAAGTGATCACCGGTAATATCGGTCCAAAGATTTCACGCGTCATCACAGCTTCATCGGTGCTTGGTGAAACAACCAGATGAAGAGGAAAACGGCGCGTCTCCGGATCCGGCTCACTCGCTGGGATCAGGTTAATCACCTCCCCCTGCCCCTCTTTTGCAAGCGTTAGAGTTTCCTGTAAACGGTCAAAAGAGACAGTATCAATCACTGCGGTGTAATCAGGATGGTCGATGGTTTTAAAGCGGCTTTTCATCACCGATTTCGCGGCTTTCACTACCTGGTTCAGTTTTTCTTCTGGAACCAACAAATAGTCGGGGGCGACACACGTTTGCCCTGCGTTATAAACTTTCCCCCCTAAAATCCGTTTGATGGCTTTTTTAACATCGTAATCGGGACCAATGATAGTCGGCGATTTACCGCCAAGCTCTAAAGTCACTGGTGTTAGGTTTTCGGCGGCGGCAGCCATTACCTTGCGCCCCGTACCACCAGAGCCGGTAAAAATCAGATGGTCAAAAGGAAGCTTAGCGAACGCTTGTCCGGTACCGCCCGTTTCAGCAATAAAGCAAATCTCATCTTGGGTAAACGCGCTCGAAAAGATTTTGGCTAGCGTTTCGCAAAGGTGCTGGGAATTTTCTGACATTTTGACCATCACACGGTTGCCCGCAGCTAGCGCTGCCGTCATTGGCCCAATCGCTAGAAAGAGTGGGTAATTCCATGGCACTATGATCCCTACGACCCCCAGAGGCTGAGGAACCACTTTGTTTTTTGCCGGCCAGAACCAAATCGAGGTATGACGTTTTTTGTCACGCATCCATTTCTTAAGCTGCTTACGAGAGTCGACGATACCTTCAATGGAGGAAAACAGTTCGAGCAACGCCGTCTCGGTTGACGAGCGGTGACCAAAATCTTTGCCAATCGCCTCACAAATGGCTTCTTGGTTATCTCGCAATACTTTTTCGAGCTTGAGTAAGTTCGCCCTTCTTAGCTCACGACTGATAAACGGCGCTTCTTTAAACGCAGCTTGCTGCTCTTGCAGTCGCGTCATCATTTGCTGTTCATTTAGGGTAACCATACTCATTTATTGTGCTCCTTTAACAAGTAACGCTGCTAATAATTGTTGGCATTGGTGAACGTTCATCTCTTCGGGAACCGGATATTCTCCGAAGGCTTCTTTAATTGCTTGCTGGGCAAGCGCCGGGATGTCCTCTGCTCTTAACTCAGCAATGTGTTTTGGGATGTTCAGTAAATCCAAAAGCTGCTCGACATCCTGTATCAATGCCTGACTGTTGTTATAACCGAGGCTATGCGCCAGCGTTGTCAGCCTCTGGTTATCTCTTTGTGCAATAAACTTGAGAACATGTGGCAGCACCATGGCATTCGCTCTACCATGAGGCACGTGATAAAACGCGCCAAGCTGATGGGCGATGGCATGGACGTAACCGATGTAGGTGCGAGTAAACGCCAAACCCGCTTCAAAACTGGCCACGGCCATTTTCTCTCTTGCTTCGCTGTCTTGACCATTTTGGTACGCCCGAGGCAAGTATTCAAAAATCGCGGTAATCGCGTTTAGCGACAAGGTTTCGGTTTTGGCGTTGGCGTATTGGCTTAGATAGGATTCAATCGCATGCGTGAGTGCGTCGATACCGGTTTCTGCAGTGATTTGCGGCGGAAGACCTAGCATGATCTGTGAATCAAGCACAGCTGCCTTAGGCACTAAAAATGGATCGGTTATGGCGCGTTTGGCCTTGGACTCTATATCACTGACAACCGCAGCAACCGTCCCTTCAGAGCCAGTACCTGAGGTTGTCGGGATGGCAATTAACGGCATAATTGGGCGATGCACTTTCAGTAAGCCAGGAAGCTTTGCGACATCTTTCTTGGTTCTTACACTTGCCGCAATGGCTTTCGCGCAATCAATGGGAGAACCACCACCAAACGCTATAATCCCATCACAGCCAGAATGACGATAACGTTCTGCCCCAGCGCGAACCGTCGCGTAGTCAGGATCGGGCTTTACTTCATCAAACACGGTAAAGGGCATATCGGCGTGCTTTAATGCTTCTAGCATACCATCAAGCAATCCTAGACCACGTAGGACGCTGTCTGTAACGATAAAAGGGTTCGTCACAGAAAGATCACGGCAATAGCTCGCTATATCAAGCACTTTACCATTACCAACTATGCACTGAGGCTCGGGAACAGGCACCATTTTGATAAACGGTTTTTTCACCGAGACCAACATCTGATGCAGCATAAAAACACTCCTTTGTCTTTACCAATCAACCTATATTTGAGCCGCTACTATCAACTGATAGGTGGAACTGTTTATAGGTTATAGAGTGATTACTCAGAGCTGGCAAGGCTGCCGAGTCTAAGTTGAGAACTATTACCAAATCAATATATTGGCAAAGTGACGTATCGGCGAATCAACGTATTGGCAGCGCCGTCGTGTATTTCAATGGCTCCATCGCAAAGGTTGATGTGACATTAGACAATCCATCGATGCTGTTGACCAATTTCTTATAGAACTCATCAAAGCACTTCATGTCTTTTACCAGTACTTTCATCATATAGTCATACTCCCCCGCCATCCGGTAGAACTCCATTACTTCTGGGAACAATGACACCGTTTCGACAAACGCTCGATACCATTCATGAGAGTGATTTGTGGTCTTTATTTGAACGAACGCGGTAAACGACAACCCCAGTTTCTCAGGATCTAGAAGCGCGACGCGTTTATCAATCACACCACTCTCTTCAAGCTTCTTGAGGCGCTTCCAGCACGGCGTTGTCGTGAGGTTTACGGCTTCAGCAAGGTCGTTCAATGACAACGTGCCATCTTGCTGGAGCAGCGACAACAGCTTCTTATCTGTACTATCTATATCCAAAATAGCTCCAATGTAGAAAATTTTTCTACCAATTAGCGAAAACAAAGTAAATATAGCAAAGTTTTTCTCTCAGTTAGTAGGTAAATTATCATCATCGAAATCGTGAAGCAGGAAACCGCCGCCATGTGTACTGACCATCAATGGATTAACAACTCTGTTCGTAAACTTGAAGCTGACTTTCAACGCTCAGCTGACACACACCTAATCAAGCTGGATTTGCCTAGCATTGATGGGATTGATGTTTATCTAAAAGACGAGAGCACACATCCGACGGGCTCACTGAAACACCGTTTAGCACGTTCCCTGTTTCTGTACGCGATTTGTAATGGTTGGATTGGCCCTGAGACAACCGTCATTGAATCTTCTTCTGGCAGTACCGCTGTATCAGAAGCGTACTTTGCGCGTCTACTTGGGCTGCCTTTTATTGCTGTGATGCCAAAGTGCACTGCACGCAAAAAGATCGAACAAATTGAGTTTTACGGTGGTAAAGCACACCTGGTTGATCGTTCAGATCAAATCTATGCTGAGTCACGCCGACTTGCTGAAGAGTTAGACGGTCACTACATGGACCAGTTTACTTATGCTGAGCGTGCGACTGACTGGCGTGGTAACAACAACATTGCTAACTCTATTTTCAGCCAAATGAAGATGGAAGATCATCCGGTACCAAGCTGGATTGTGATGAGCCCAGGTACAGGCGGCACGTCTGCAACCATTGGACGCTTTATCCGCTATCAGCAGCACGACACCAAACTGTGTGTGGTTGATCCTGAGAACTCAGTGTTCCATGACTACTTCAAAACAGGCAATGCCAACATCACTGGCGACTGTGGCAGCAAGATTGAAGGCATTGGTCGTCCACGTGTTGAACCAAGCTTTATCCCTGGTGTAGTAGATGAAATGCGCACCATTCCGGATGCGGCAAGTATTGCAACGATTCATTGGCTAGAGAAAACCTTGGGTCGTAAAGTCGGCGCATCTACTGGTACTAACCTTTATGGCGTACTGCAACTGGCGAGTGAAATGAAAAAGCGTGGTGAGACAGGATCAATTGTGACTCTACTTTGTGACAGTGGCGAGCGCTATCTGGATACTTACTACAACCACGAGTGGATTAATAACAATATTGGCGATCTGCGCCCTTACCTGGATAAGCTCGAGACATTCGAAGCGACCGGTGAGTTGGCTTAACAGCGGTCTTTAACTAAATAAAAACAATCAGTTGGCAGGGAGTGATTCGTCACTCCCTTTTTTTCCATGCGTTATTTATGTTCGTAAGACGCTTTCACTTTATCCTGCGCTAGAGCGATGTAAGAAACTAAATCGCGATACGCAATATCCATTTGCTCCACAATACCCACATCATGACTGCCATCGGCAACCATTCTCAGCCCATCGTGAAGCGCTGTTGCCTTAATATGGAAGTACTCTAATGGGCCACCAACCGATGCCAACTGCTGTGTTTCCTCATGGCCAGCAATCACTTGACCAAAAATCGTGTCGTGTTCACCTAACGTCAGCAGTGATGCATCAAAGTCAGCGCCAATCAGTTTAGAATGCGCAGTCGCCCACATGTTGGTGTATTGCGCGATGGCGCTTGAGGCATAAATGTCCACTGTGGTGGTGTAAATCACATCAACAGTGTCAGAAGAAAGCGACAGAATCGATTGAGTATCGCTTACGATATCAGCGGCTCCCTTAGAGGCATCCGCCACCTGAACCGACACGAGTTCGATATTTTCACCCGCTTTGTTGGTGCTGCTTTCAATTCGCTCGACCAAACCCGAGATCTCGCTGGCAGCTTCATTCGCTCTACCCGCCAATGAACGCACTTCATCTGCAACCACGGCAAATCCACGGCCATGTTCACCCGCACGAGCCGCTTCAATAGCAGCATTAAGCGCAAGCAAGTTAGTTTGTTCAGAGATCTGGTGAATGATGCTAATAAATTGCGTGATATCCCCAGTAAGCACTTGAAGCGCAGCGACGGTTTCTTTGCTCGCCATCGCCGATTGCGACACTTGATCCAAAGATTGATACATCTCTTCCAACTGCTGTTGAGTGCTATCAAACACACCCAGATTGGCCTGCAATTGATCGCTTTGGTTGATCAGTTGATTATTAGCCTGCTCGATATTGGCTGTGGCGCCAACAAGCTGTGAAGTCACACTACTTAAAAACAGTCGCGAGCGCTGTTTTTGCTTCTCTAGCTGGGATTCTAATTTGTGTATCTGCTGCTCTTTGTCAGCTAACTCTTGTTGCAATTGCGCCAGTTGGCAAGCGAAGGCATCTTTCTGTTCGGTTTCAGACTGCAACTGCTGCTGGAGTTGTTGTACTTGTTTTTTTGATGCAAACATAAGACCACTTTTCGGTTCGTGCTTTATTTATCGTTATTGTCTTATAACGGTAGCATTGATGCGGGAAATGAAAATGGCTGGAAGAGTAAGTTGTGATTGGGGGCCGGTGGTATCACCCGAATAGGGTATGGACTTGAGGGGAGTTGGGTGGGTGTTTTCGCTGGTGATGCGGCGGTAGCTGCTAGCAAGTGGTTCTCCCCCTTAATAAGGGGGCGCGTAGCTGGGAGGGGGCTTTTTCCTCAAGCATTTTTAGATTACTAATAAAAACCTAAGAGCACCCCCTATAACTCCCCCTTATTAAGGGGGAGAACTACTGCTCGCTCCTATCGTCGCATTGCAGGCTTATCAGATAAAGCGAGGCGATAGCGAGCCTGTTGTTCCTCCCATTTATAAGGGGAGGCTAGGAGGGGTGCTCTTAAGCTATTCAAAGAATACTTAAAAGCCTAAAGGAATTAAGCGTCCCCTTCCTCAGCATTGCGCGCTGCAGCTTCTTTAATGATCGGCTGAAGTTCACCCTTCTGGAACATTTCCACGATGATATCGCAGCCGCCGATTAGCTCACCTTCAACCCATAGTTGTGGGAACGTTGGCCATTGTGCGTATTTTGGAAGTTCAGCACGGATGTCTGGGTTTTGTAGGATGTCTACATAAGCGAATTTTTCGCCACAACCCATCAATGCCTGAGCCGCTTGAGAAGAGAAACCACAGCTTGGTAGCTTAGGTGAACCTTTCATGTAAAGAAGAATCGTGTTCTCTTCGATTTGCTGCTTAATTTTGTCGATCGTTTCCATTACGTCCTCGAAATACTTGTACTGCGAATGTGTTCACATTCTAGCGAATCGCCGCAGAATAAAAAGCACATTAATAGTGTGGTTATATCTTTGTTACTAGGTTGTGATGTAGTATACCCAAATACCTTGCAAACAAAGGTGATGTAAACAAATCATCACAATTATTTTATCACGGACTCTTTTAATAAAGTAAAAACTTGCTAAAATAGCAAGCAGTCGGTCATCACATGACTCAACAATAAATATACTTGGAAGCAATCAGGGTAAAAACCCTCTAATAATCAATGGAGAAGCGAGCAATGGCATTCGAACTACCAGCACTTCCTTATGCAAAAGATGCTCTAGAACCACACATCTCAGCAGAGACTCTAGATTTCCACCACGGCAAGCACCACAACACTTACGTGGTTAAGCTAAACGGCCTAATTCCTGGTACTGAGTTTGAAGGTAAAACTCTAGAAGAGATCGTGAAAACCTCTTCTGGTGGCGTATTCAACAACGCAGCTCAAATCTGGAACCACACGTTCTACTGGCACTGCCTAGCGCCAAACGCGGGCGGCGAACCAACAGGTGCAGTAGCAGACGCAATCAACGCAGCATTCGGTTCTTTCGAAGAGTTCAAAGCGAAGTTCACTGATTCAGCAATCAACAACTTCGGTTCTTCTTGGACTTGGCTAGTGAAAAAAGCTGACGGTTCTCTAGACATCGTCAACACGTCTAACGCAGCGACTCCACTAACAGAAGAAGGCGTAACTCCACTACTAACAGTAGACCTATGGGAACACGCTTACTACATCGATTACCGTAACGTTCGTCCAGACTACATGAATGGTTTCTGGGCACTCGTTAACTGGGCATTCGTAGAAGAAAACCTAGCTAAGTAATCAGTTCTTCCTAAGTTTCTTTTAAAGACCTGTCTCGACAGGTCTTTTTTTATTTCTAGGCTAAAGCTCCCTCCCCTCTTGCCGATAAAGTCATTGTAACGAGAGGGCTTTATGCAAATTCATCACTTAGACAAAGCAAATTTAATTAACGAACTGCAATGTGGTACGTCGCTGAATCGCGCCGTAGAACAAGGCAGACGTGCCGACTTTGCTCTAATGCTCTCTATGTTCTCTCAAGACTCGCGTGAGACGGCAGTCACCGAGGATGTCGATACCAACGTCACCGATGAAGCAATATTAAGAAAACGCTTTGACGTACCCACAGCTCAGAAACTGCAAGGTGAGCTTGATGACTACGCAGTGTCCGCCTCTATTGCCAAACAATTTCATGATGGTGGCCTCTCTAGTGCGAAGCTTCAGCACTACAGCACCCCAGAGCCTTTGAACTACAGCCCAACCGATACCCACGGTCTTGCGGAAGAGGTCTATCACAACCTATCGGGTCATACGCGCCGCCAACTCGGTCAAAAATCTTTACCAAAGCCAACGGTGGATGTGCTTTATAACCAATTGACGACAGCTAACCGAAAAGACGCCCTATCTATTCAACTCTAGTCCCTCTCTCTACAAAGCCATCTCTTTAAACCATACTTTTTAAGTGGTTTCTAATGTAACGCTGGCCACTCTTTCTGTGCAGAGTGTGATTCAATGCAAAGTTACCAATCCTTTCCGATTTCTATACACAAAAACTTGAAGTTATTCACATTTGAATCACAGTTTTTCTACCAAGTTATTACCTAGGGAATGGCATACGTAATCTGTAGCCTACTTTTTGGGGATAAACATGATCATTAAAAATTCAGTCGTGTTAGTGACATCTGCTGGTACCAGTTTAGGTGCGATGATGGCTCTGCATTTCGCTAGGCTCGGTGCCTATGTGGTTTTGTGCGATGTCGATGAAGGCAATTTGACCTCAGCCTACCGACGCTGTTTAGAAGTCACTGAGCACGTAGAAAAGGCGCACGTGAGCGATTTATCGCTTCAAACCATCGAGACCCTGTTTTCTTCTATCGAATCCAAACTAGGCCGAGCCCCGAACGTTCTAGTTAACCATTGGACTTCCCTACCGAAACAGACCCTGACCGGTGGACACTCTGGCGGTAAATTCATTACTCAGTTTTCCTTGCTGGCATCGAACCTATTCTTGTTTGGCCAAGTCGCCGCAGAGCGAATGTCACAAAGCCAATCAGGCGTGATTGTCAATGTGGTCGCCCAGGAGCCCGATCAGTATTACAGTGATTTAGACAATACCACATCGATGGTGACTGGATTTACTAAGAGCTGGGCGAAAGAGCTGAAGCAGCACAACATTCGAGTGGGTGGTGTGATACCTGTAAGTAGCCATAGCCATCATGCCAATGGCAACTGGTCTCAGATCCAAGATGAATTGACACGGACTACAGAATACATAGTCAGCAACGACTACTTTAGCGGACGTGTAGTGAGTGCAGAAACTTAGATAAACCAACGCAAATAATACGGCTGTACTCCTACTCTCCTTAAACGTAAAAAGCCCCTTCATTTCTGAAGGGGCTTTGTCATTTTTCCCGTAAATTTCGTGCTAGCGAAAATCTACTACTGAATTAAGCTTCAGCTTTCTCTTTTTTAGCTTTAGCAGCTGGCTTCGCTTCTTGGTCTGCTTTCTTCTTGATAACAGTTGTACCTTCGAAAGTTTCGCCTTCAACGAATGCGTTACCGTAGTAAGCCGCTTTCAGAACTTCTTTAAGCTCAGAGATTAGTGGGTAACGTGGGTTCGCACCAGTACATTGGTCATCGAACGCTTCAACCGCTAGCTCATCAAGCTTAGCTAGGAAGTCAGACTCAGCAACACCTGCAGCTTGGATAGAAGTTGGGATGTCTAGGTCTTTCTTAAGCTCTTCCAACCATGCTAGTAGACGTTCAATCTTCTGAGCAGTACGGTCACCAGCTTGGCTTAGGCCTAGGTGGTCAGCTACTTCAGCGTAACGACGACGTGCTTGTGGACGGTCGTATTGAGAGAACGCAGTTTGCTTAGTTGGGTTGTCGTTCGCGTTGTAACGAACAACGTTAGAGATTAGTAGTGCGTTCGCCAAACCGTGTGGTAGGTGGAACTCAGCACCAATCTTGTGAGCCATTGAGTGACAAACACCTAGGAATGCGTTCGCAAATGCTACACCAGCGATAGTTGCCGCGTTGTGTACTTTTTCACGAGCGATTGGGTCGTTTGCACCGTTCGCGTAGCTTGAAGGTAGGTACTCTTTAAGCATCTTAAGTGCTTGCAGAGCCTGACCGTCAGAGTATTCGTTCGCTAGAACTGATACGTAAGCTTCTAGAGCGTGAGTTACTGCATCGTAACCACCGAATGCTGTTAGAGACTTAGGCATGTTCATAACAAGGTTCGCGTCAACGATAGCCATGTTAGGAGTTAGTTCGTAGTCAGCTAGTGGGTACTTAGCACCAGTCTCGTCGTCTGTAACAACTGCGAATGGCGTAACTTCAGAACCAGTACCAGATGTTGTAGTGATACATACAAGCTCAGCTTTTTGACCCATTTTAGGGAACTTGTAGATACGTTTACGGATGTCCATAAAGCGCATTGCAAGCTCTTCGAAGTGAGTTTCTGGGTGCTCGTACATTACCCACATGATCTTAGCAGCATCCATCGGAGAACCACCACCTAGAGCGATGATTACGTCTGGTTGGAAGCTTTGCATTGCTTCTGCACCTTTCTTAACTACAGATAGCGTTGGATCCGCTTCTACGTCGAAGAAAGTTTGAACTTCCATGCCTTGAGCTTTAAGCAGCTTCACTACTTCATCACTGTAGCCGTTGTTGAATAGGAAACGGTCAGTTACTAGGAATACGCGCTTCTTACCTTCTAGGTCGCTCATTGCGATTGGAAGGCTACCACGACGGAAGTAGATAGACTTAGGTAGTTTGTGCCACAACATGTTTTCAGCTCGCTTCGCTACAGTTTTCTTGTTGATTAGGTGCTTAGGACCTACGTTCTCAGAGATAGAGTTACCACCCCAAGAACCACAACCTAGAGTTAGAGAAGGCGCTACGTTGAAGTTGTAAAGGTCACCGATACCACCGTGAGTAGTTGGGATGTTTACAAGGATACGTGCAGTCTTCATCTTGTCACCGAAGTAACGGATGCGGTCAGCGTTTACATCTTGGTTAGTGTACAGACCAGATGTGTGACCGATACCACCGATTTCAACCATAGTTACCGCTTGAGCAACTGCGTCTTCGAAGTCGTCAGCGCGGAATAGACCTAGAGTTGGAGATAGTTTCTCGTGAGCAAATGCGTCGTCGTAAGAAACTTTACCTAGACCTTCACCAACTAGAACTTTAGTGTCAGCTGGAACTTTAACGCCTGCCATCTCAGCGATTGCTGGAGCTGGTTGACCTACGATCTTAGCGTTTAGGTTGCCGTCGATTAGAAGAACTTTACGTACTTTCTCAGCTTCAGCTTTGTTTAGAACGTATGCTTTGTGTGAAGCGAAACGCTCTTTAACTTCGTCGTATACAGAGTCAACAACGATTGCAGCCTGCTCAGAAGCACAAACTACGCCGTTATCGAACGTTTTAGACATAAGGATAGAAGCCACTGCACGTTTGATGTCAGCAGTTTCATCGATAACTACAGGAACGTTACCTGCACCTACACCGATTGCTGGCTTACCAGAAGAGTATGCTGCTTTAACCATGCCTGGACCACCAGTTGCAAGGATAAGAGCGATGTCGTCGTGCTTCATAAGAGCGTTAGAAAGCTCTACAGATGGTTGGTCGATCCAACCGATAATGTCTTTTGGAGCACCTGCTGCTACTGCTGCGTCTAGTACTAGTTTCGCTGCGTCGTTAGTAGAGTTTTTCGCACGTGGGTGTGGCGAGAAGATGATACCGTTACGAGTCTTCAAAGAGATTAGAGATTTGAAGATTGCAGTAGAAGTTGGGTTAGTTGTTGGTACGATACCGCAGATGATGCCTACAGGCTCAGCGATAGTCATAGTGCCTAGGTTGTCGTCTTCTTCAAGAATGCCACACGTCTTTTCATCTTTGTATTTGTTGTAGATGAACTCAGACGCGAAGTGGTTCTTGATAACTTTGTCTTCAACGATACCCATACCAGACTCTTCAACTGCTTGCTGTGCAAGAGGAATACGAGCTTGGTTAGCTGCTAGAGAAGCTGCACGGAAAATTTTGTCTACTTGCTCTTGAGAGTAAGTTGCAAATTCCGCTTGCGCCGCTTTAACGCGTGCAACCATTGCATCTAGTTCAGCCATATTTGTTACAGGCATAATGAATCTCCTAAAATAAAAAAACTAAAAACTTTTTAGTAAGTTAGCTACTTCTGCTAATGAATCTCTTAACTAAAGAACAACTCTACTTAGTAAACTGCTTTCAGAGCTGAGTATAATCTTTCACGCTTTGAAAAAAATTGACTCAGATCAGTTCTGAAAAGTAATTTACCTACATAGTAGTAACCCCAAAGGGTTGCGCGACGTAAGATATTGTTTTTTAAGGTGTTACCCGGGTAAAATACCAAGAACAAAAAAACACCGATCAGTATTTTTTTTTCATAACCCTAGCAAATTGTGTAAAAAAGTTTCACTTTCGTACCAGAAAAACAAGTAAAACGTCGCCATCGTGCTACTAAGTATATGTAGATGACATTAGTTTCTTTCAACCCATGATGCAAAAATAATCAAAACTAGACAAACGCAACACTTTGGCAACAAAAAGGTATGTTACCTCAGTTGTGGCACGAACTTTTCCTTCATATTCCATTCATATTTTCACATCACTCCGAAGGGCTGATTCATTGGTGTTATACGTTAAAAATAGTCATCAAGTTTTAGTCGATTCTCTGCCCACAATGTCGTACATTAGCCGCACTTTTTACCCGGGCATAGATGCCTTGCATTGTGTCCCTCTTCTATCATCGAGATTCGTCTATGAGTAGCATCGAATTTGCAATCTATTTGCAGTTTTTCTTAGGTTTGGTCGCTGCGGTAAACCCTGTTGGGATCATGCCAATTTTTGTGTCTTTAACCAGCCACATGTCTCCAGAAGACAAGAACAAAACGGCTGCGACGGCCAATATTGCCGTTGCCGTTATTCTGATCACCTCGTTACTGGCAGGTCAGATACTTTTGGATATGTTCAGTATTTCTCTCGATTCGTTCCGTGTTGCGGGCGGCTTGCTACTTCTCAGCATCGCTTTTTCGATGATGTCGGGTAAGCTCGGTGAAGATAAACAGAATAAACAAGAAAAGTCGGAGTACGTCAGTAAAGAGCAGATTGGTGTTGTGCCCCTAGCCATGCCTTTGATGGCGGGTCCTGGTGCAATCAGTTCGACCATTGTTTATGGTGCTCGGTATCCAGACATGGTGGAAACGGTTGGCATCATTATCAGTATCATCGTCTTTGCTCTTTGCTCATGGTTACTGTATCGCTCGGCTCCGCTCATTGTTCGCTTCTTGGGACAAACAGGTATCAACGTGATCACGCGTATCATGGGTCTGATCCTCGGTGCGCTGGGCATTGAATTTATGGCCAACGGGCTAAAAGCTCTTTTCCCTGGCCTCGCTTAACCTACCCTTCAATTTCATCACTTGTTTAAACTCTTCAAGCATTCTTTTCCAAGGATGCTTGATTTGCCTCTCTACACCGTATGGCTACATCTGACATACCGACAGAGCACCAGACGTAGCACTAGCATAGCAAAACTGCCCCTTCGCGCTACTTGGGTATATACTAGCCATATTGAAGGCTTATAGACTCTTGCTATGGAAAACAACCGCTTAAAGCACAAGCTTTACATCATTATCTTTGGTCATCACACCCGTGCGGGTCGAATTTTTGATATTGCCCTTATCATTGCCATTCTGATTTCGCTAACGGTGTTAGTGCTGCACTCTATCGAAGGGTTAGCTACAGAGTGGGATCAGACCTTTGTGATGCTTGAATATTTCTTCACCGCGATATTTACCGTTGAGTATTTATTGCGCTTATATTGCTCACCAAAACCTAAGGCCTACGCCACCAGCTTCTATGGTGTAGTCGACTTACTATCGATTCTCCCAACCTACTTGGCACTGCTTTTCCCATCGGCCACCTTTATGGGGGTGATACGTCTACTTCGTGTCATGCGAATATTCCGTATCCTCAAGTTGGTTCGCTACCTGCAAGACTCCAATATTCTGCTGCGTTCACTGTTAATGTCACGCCGTAAGATCCTCGTTTTCTTCAGTACCGTCGCGATATTGGTGACAATATTTGGTGCTTTGATCTTTGTCATAGAAGGACCTGAGAACGGATTTACCAGCATTCCACAAAGTATCTATTGGGCGATTGTGACCATTACGACTGTTGGCTATGGAGACTTGGTGCCAAGCACACCACTTGGCAAAGGGCTGGCTTCACTGACTATGCTGCTTGGTTACTCCATTCTGGCCGTTCCTACCGGGATAATTACCGCAGAGCTCAACCAGGAAATGAAAACTCACCGAAACTTAGTGAAATGCCCAAACTGCTCGAAATCCGGCCATGAGAGTGATGCGCTGCACTGCAAGCACTGTGGGAGTGAGTTAGCAACACCAGAAAAGAGAGTGGTTGAAGTAGACTCCGAAGATTTAAAATAGCAGACACTAAAAAGCCCTCAGAAGAGGGCTTTTGCAAACTTAGGTTCAACCAAGCTATGACGCTTAACCGGCCTTCTCAGCCAAGATAATGCGCAGTGTACGACGTAACGGCTCTGCCGCGCCCCACAATAGTTGGTCACCCACAGTGAATGCGTTTAGGAAGTCGTTACCCATTGCCATTTTTCTTAGGCGGCCAACAGGGATAGACATCGTACCCGTCACTTTCGCAGGTGTAAGCTCTTGTGCAGTGATGTCGCGATCGTTTGGAATCACTTTCACCCAATCGTTGTGCGTAGCGATGATTTCTTCAATCTCATCCATTGGTACGTCTTGCTTAAGCTTGATAGTAAGCGCCTGTGCGTGACAACGCATTGCACCAATACGCACACATGTGCCATCAATTGGAACTGGGCTGTCTTGCAAGCCTAGGATCTTGTTCGCTTCAACTCCGGCTTTCCACTCTTCTTTACTTTGGCCGTTTTCACGCTTCACATCGATCCATGGGATCAACGAGCCTGCTAGTGGCACACCGAACTGATCCGTTGGGAACGAAGAAGAGCGGATAGTCTCAGCCACTTTACGGTCAATATCAAGAATAGAGCTTGCAGGATTGGCGAGTTCAGAAGTCACACAGTCATTTACTACACCCATTTGAGAGATAAGCTCACGCATGTTCTTAGCACCTGCGCCAGAGGCCGCTTGGTAAGTCATCGCGCTCATCCACTCAACCATGCCTTTCTCATAAAGACCGCCAAGACCAAGAAGCATCAAGCTAACCGTACAGTTACCGCCAACAAAGGTGTTGGTACCTTTAATAAGGCCATCTTGGATTTGACCAAGGTTTACTGGATCTAGGGTAATAATTGAATCTTTGTCCATACGGAGAGTAGAAGCAGCATCAATCCAGTACCCTTTCCAACCAGCTTGACGAAGCGCTGGGTAAACTTTCTCAGTGTAGCTACCACCCTGACAGGTAATCACAGCGTCCAGTTGTTTTAGGCTTTCAATATCAAAAGCGTCTTGCAGAAGACCCGCATCTTTACCAAAGTTTGGTGCAGGGATGCCAATTTGAGATGTGCTATAGAATACGGGCTCGATGACATCAAAGTCTTTTTCTTCGACCATGCGCTGCATTAGTACCGAACCCACCATGCCACGCCAACCGACTAAACCTACTCTCATTGAATTACTCTCCGTGTGAATTGAAATAAAGGCTCCCCCATCTATAAAATTTTCCGAGCCATAACACAAGAGCTAATTCACAAATTAAAGCAACTTTTTTCACAAACCCAACCAGTTAGTACTCCATAACCGTTCAATAAATAGTAAAAAGGCTCCTTTCGGAGCCCTTTTAATGCTAGCTTGTGATTTTGGTTTCTTTTCTCAACTGAGCCCTTTTACCTAGAGCATAGCCAAGCCCTAAAGGAGCAAAGAAGATCACTAAAATAAACAGAATAAAATAGACAATGGTGCTCTTAATCAACTGAATGAGCTTTTCTACTGCAAGAGTTAAGACATCTTGAGATATTTTGTCGAGATCTTGAGCAAACAACTCTCGCTCGCTGTTTACGATGACCGCAATTTCTTTACGCTCACGCTCAATCATCTTGATAAGCTCTTCACGTTCACGCGCCACCATGTCATCCAGAGCTTGTCGCTCTGCACTGAGCTGTGTGAGCTTATCTTGGGTCTTAACGTCTAAATCGTTGAGTAGCGGCTGAAGCTCAATCGCCATTTTTTGAGCTAAATCGCGCATGTATTCAGGGTTATTTTCAACAAAGTCTTTAAACGCATCGGCACTGATTTGGAAGCTCTTAATCGCGCCGCGAATATCATCACCACTGACATTGCTATTGAGTGCAATAAGCCGGGCTTTCCAAGTCATCAATTTCGGTGTTTGCTCCGACATCAAAGATAACCTATCAGACACATCGGAAAGCGCCTCTGGCATGGTACCGAGAGTTGTCGTCACTTCACTTTCATCAATACCCTCGGCTTTTAACCACTCGCGATAAGCCGGCACACGAGCAAAGCTCAAGTTTTCAAACGGATGCAGCGCCGCAAATTGATCAACAAAGACCTTGGTTGAGCCATAGTTATCTGACTTAAATAGAGCCTTTGCCAACTGTTCGATTTCTTGACTCAACTTAGTCGCCGTTTGTGCAGCCTCTTCAGTGACAAACAGTGTTTTGCCGTTACCTTTCGTGAAAAACTGCTCCATCTGCACCGTGAATACCCAAGTATCAATTAGGCCAGCGGTAGGAGACACTTGATAGGCTGACTGCCCTAACCCTTCTTCAGCATGAATCTTCCATAGTAAAATATGAGATTGATTCACAATGTCAGTTTCATCGTACTTGGCGGCTAAAGAATCGGATGTCGCTTCAACTTGAGTGAAGAACTCACGACTAAACTCGCGCGTCATTAAGCGCATATTGAGTTCTTGTTTCGTCAGTGGCGTAGTTTGGCTATCGAGCTGAACTTCTAGCAATGAACAGCCAGAAATTAGAGAAATAAACAGCATTAGAAGTGCGCAGCGCAAGCGGTGCATTGGTTTCATCGTAAGCCTCAACGTTGAAAAGTAGCGATTGTCTAGTCACTTCACCTGTATGGTGAAGTCACTTAGCCATATATTATCGCCACTATAAATCACCCAGGTAAAATTCACGTTAACTATTGATATTTATAGTCTAAATTTCGCGATTTACTAGACGTTATTGTTGACTTTGGTTGGAGATGTAGTCTTCAGCCGACACAATCGCTTGTTTAAGACGCAGCTCTAGTTTCTCTATCGCCTCAGAGTCTATGGATTGGGTTTGCTTTAGTTGCAGCTCAGCGGTGATTGCGGTTTGACGGAGCTGCTCTGCGAAGATGCTGCCAGAGACCCCTTTTAGGGTATGTGCGACGCGGGTCGCTTGGTCAATATCGCTATCAGCAAGACTGCGTAGTTTGTCTGCATCTTGACTGTGCTCGGAAACAAAAACGCTTAGCAGTAGCAGCATCGACTCTTTGTCTCCATCCAAGGTATTGAGCATTTCAGAAAACTGGATCGGCGCGCCCTCTTCAGCCGCCTCTGATGGTGCGGAGATACCCTCGTCACGAACGACTTCTAGCTCTATTCGTTCTGTTTCATTCACCGGCTCTATCTTTGAAAAAGACGGCGTCACGTCATGCGGTTGTGTGACTTCTTCGGCTTGTCCCTTTGATGTTTCATTCGCGCTATTTGCCCGTGCATATTGTGGCTCGCGAGTCACCGAAACAGGCTCATAGCCATCCAAGTCATCACGGCCATTTGCCAGCAGTGGTTCAGACTGTTTTTTGAAACTGCACAGCAATAAACAAACAATCGCCACAAGGCTGACCAATACGACGATCAGTACTTGTTCATTCACTATGCGCTCAGATTGCAGTTCGCGCAGCGATAGCTCTGTCATAACAGGGTGGTTAACCACACGCTCGACCAGAAACTCAGTATTCGCCGCTTGTGACAACAGCACCGATGCTTGAGAGTTAAGCTCCAAAACGTGTACGCGGTCACCACCAGAAAGCCCATAAGCTTCGCGCTGAATGTCTTCAAGCTTCAAATACACCTGACGCGGTTCAACCGTGTCATTGAATAAGGTATCCAGCACCACCGCAGAGAGTCGGTCACTAAGCGAAATCGCCGCTTGGCTTAACCGTGTTGGTTTGGCATTAATGCTGGCAACAAAAGTATCCATACGCGCTTCATCTTGCGCTAGGAGCTGAGCCTGCTCTACAAATCGTTCGAGTAGATAGACGGTATGAGAAACATCCGAGAGCAAATCCGATTGAGTCAATGATTTGAGCTGCACGGTTTGGGCATGTATAAGCTGTATTTCAAGCTCGAGTTGCTCAGAGAAACGTGAGCGATAAGGCTGGGCTAAGAAAAGGGTTTGCCTTAGCTTGTCGATGCTAAACGAGATCTCGTCAATGAGATGGGTAATCTTCTCTTCTTGCGACGAAATATACACTACTGTAGTCACGGCAATAGACCATAGCAGCACGATGGTTACGGCAAAGCCATTAAGACGTTTTAATACATTCAACCGTCGTTCCCTCTCAACAACAATAAGGCTTATCCCTGGCCTTTCTTGACCCTGCAAAAAAGCGCTACAAAGTAGCGCTTTTTATCTGCTTAACGATTTCGAGTCAGTTGATCTCTTAGGTTTGGCGGTGTGCCTTTGATAGTAAGAGTATCGGTATCTGGATCGTAAAACACGCGCTCACCTAGAAGCAGGCTATCAAAACTAAGATTCAATCCGCCACCCGCACCAACAAACTTTGTGAGCTTGCGTACAGTCGAGCGATCAGCTGGAAAACTCTCTTCCAATTCATAGCCTTGTTCTTGAGTGTAATCTAAAAAGCTCGAACCTTCATTGCTTGGAAGCTCACCAGATAACTCTTTGATTTGCACTTCGTCGCCTGTTTTTAGCTGATCATTACAGTAATCGTAGACCTGCTTTTTGTAGTTGACGGTTTCATCTTTATCAAGCTGAGCGTCGGCACAGTAATCTTCTACCGCTTGCATCAACAAAGAGTTCTGCTGCTTAGTATCAAGCCCCACTTCGGCTTGCAAAAAGTCTAGGAAGAAGTCCGCCACTTTGCGTCCAACGCGGCCTTTGATATAAGTGAGGTAACGATTTGAGCCTTTATCCAAATCGTAGCTGGTTAAATCGATGCGTGCCGCAATATCCATTTTCGCGATATCAAGGTAGTCGATTGAACCGATGTTCAAGCCTTCTGTCACTTGTAAGCTGTTGTATGATGGCAGCAAACCGATAAACAAGTAATCCGTTGCTAACGATTGATACTGAGCCATAACCAGTGTGCCCGCTTCGGCAAATGGGTATTTTGCAAGCTCGGTCTTAAGGCGCTCGGCACTTTGTTGAGAGAAGCTGTAAAAGTCTTTCTCACCCTTGAGTAGCTCACTTAGCCAAATCTGAAAATCACTCTCGCTGGTAAAGGAACCAAATCCTTTTCCTGCTTTCGAATTAAATACACGATGCAGTTCAGCCACTAAGGTTTCGGTTGAATTGTCGTTGTGCAGCATCTCTTCGCGATACTGAACGACAAGCTCTTCCTGCTCATTTATCGCTAACTGGTGTAAAATAACGTTAGATAGGTTCAAACTCATTGTGAATTTATCATGGTTGCTGTTTCGTTTGTGATGCAGAGTAGGGTATCATAAGCCGCTTTCATTATCATTAGCAGAGTCTTTATGCCAATTACATCTAAATATACCGATCAACAAGTTGAAGACATCCTTGCCGAAGTTGCCGCTGTTCTAGACAAGCACGGTGCAAGCGCGGAACTTTCACTTATGATTGCAGGTAATATCGCAACCAATGTCTTAAATCAAAACGTTGCTCCTTCACAACGCCAAGCAATTGCGGAAAAATTCTCTAAAGCTTTGATTTCATCATTAGAAACTAAAGATCAACACTAATCTCGACAACGGATAGATTACACGGCAGATGGTAGATAGCGAAAATTCATACGGAGAAAAGGTCTCCCGCCTAGTGGGCTGGGGTCACTGGTTTGCGTTCTTTAATATAATTGCGGCAATGCTGGTCGGTACCCGCTATATCGCCTCTTCTCCGTGGCCTGATACGTTGCTGGGACAGTTTTACTTGTTCGCATCGTGGATCGGCCACTTTGGCTTTTTGGTATTTGCCCTCTATCTGTTAGTGCTGTTTCCGCTGACCTTTATTGTTCCCTCGCGAAAACTGTTTCGATTGATTGCGGTGTGTTTTGCTACATTTGGCCTCACTGTCCTATTAATTGATACCCAGGCTTATCAAACCATCAATTTGCACTTGTCTCCGGTGGTTTGGGATCTGCTATTTAGCGACGAAAACAGCACCATTAGCTCCGATTTACAGCACCTGTTCATTGTCCTGCCACCGATTTTCTTAGCTGAGCTTGCGCTCGCGGAATGGGTATGGCGCAAACAGCGCAAACTGTCTCATAAGCATGTCGGCCGCCCATTGGCTGCGCTGTTTTTCGTGTGCTTTATCGCCAGCCATCTAATTTTCATTTGGGCGGACGCGTTTTTCTATAACCCTGTCACCGTGCAAAAAGCCAACTTCCCTCTCTCCTACCCGATGACAGCGAAGTCATTTATGGAGAAACATGGCTTACTGGACAGAGAAGAATACTTACAGAAACTCAAAGATAACGAAGGCGCTGCGGATTTGGTTCGCTACCCGCTAACAGAAATTGAGTTCAATCGCCGCTCTGAGAATTTGAATGTACTGATTGTCAGCATCAATAACCTACGCAGTGACATGCTGAATCCAGAGACCATGCCTGTCGCGTACGGATTTGCTCTCAACAATCAAAACTTCATTAACCACTACAGCTCAAGCAATGACGACTTTGGCGCTTTCGGCTTGCTTTATGGTCTTCCAAGCAGCTACGCCAGCAGCATTAAGTCTCAGGGAACTGAACCCTTGCTGATGTCTGTACTTGCTAATCAAGGTTACCGATTTGAGCTTTATAGTGGCGATAACTTTGAAGATGACCTCTACAGCGAGACCATCTTCAGAAAATTCCCAATGGTTGATTTAACCGCAACCAAGTCGGAAACGCTGGATAGAACCATCTCTGATAATGCAGCCATTGAGCAGTGGAGCGATGCCATCATCAATGGTTCAAACAAACCATGGTTTGGCTTTATTGAGTTGTCCACTGTTGATAACTTTAGCGACTACCAATCACAAAGCGACGCGCAGACAGCCGAAGAGCGCTTTGTGAGTGCTTACTCAGCTGCAGCTACCGCTGCTGATGCCGAGTTTGGCAAAATTCTGCAAGCATTAGTTGATCAAGACTTGCTAGAAAGTACCATCGTGATTTTGACGTCAAACCACGGTACCGAGTTCAACGAAACGAAGACTCGAAGCTGGGGGTCAAATACCAACTACAGTCAATATCAGTTGCGTGTGCCTATGGTTATTCATTGGCCAGGTAAGCTTGCTGCCGACTACGGACATATGACCAGTCACCTCGATCTTGCTGCGACCATACTGGAAGATCTGAGCGGTGTTTCCACCAATGCGAAGAACTTCAGCAGCGGACGCAACCTGTTTGATGAAAGAAAACGTAAGTGGATCATAGCAGGTGATACAAGAGAACTCGCTTTGGTGACTGCAAATGACACCACGGTAGTCGACAAGTTTGGTAACTACAGCCTGTATGATAAAGATTACAACAAGCTGGATAACACGAATCCGAAGCTTCCTATCTTGATGCAAGGCTTCACGGAACTACAACGTTTCTACGCTAAAAGTCAGTAAATCAAGCAGTTAATCACATGAATTGCCCTTGACCAGTAAAACGCTCTGGTTTAGATTAAACCCATCGGACTGTAGCGCAGCTTGGTAGCGCACCGTCATGGGGTGTCGGGGGTCGCAAGTTCAAATCTTGTCAGTCCGACCATATTCAAGCCCTAAGACTCGTCTTAGGGCTTTTTACTACTTAAATGTGTAGTTTTTAGACACCCAAACCATTATTTTGAATCAGTTGCTTATAAATAGAGCAAACAGTAAAAATAAGGGTTTACAAACAGTAAGATGCCCATTATTATGCGCATCAACACGGAGAGATGGCTGAGTGGTCGAAAGCACCGGTCTTGAAAACCGGCAACCGTTAATAGCGGTTCTAGGGTTCAAATCCCTATCTCTCCGCCACATTCTAAAAAGCCGCTGATAATTCAGCGGCTTTTTTCGTTTTAGCAATCCAGACCCACGAAGTGTTGCAGCTAAATGCTGAAACTAAAAAGGACTGCGCCTGACAGCCCTTTTATCGCGAACCGCAAAACCTACGATAAATCGCTGCCGTTGCTGGCGATAACCTGCTTGTACCAGTAAAACGACTTTTTAGGAATTCGGTTCAAACTGCCGTTACCTAGATTGTCTCTATCAACATAGATAAAGCCATAGCGTTTGCTCATTTCACCTGTCGAGGCTGCCACAAGGTCAATACAGCCCCAAGGGGTGTATCCCATTAGTGGAACGCCATCTTCCATTGCTTCATGCATGGCGATGATATGCTCGCGTAGATAGTCGATTCGGTAGTCATCGTTCACTTGACCATCTTCAGTTAATTGGTCGTGTGCGCCCAATCCGTTTTCAACCAAAAACAGCGGTTTTTGGTAGCGGTCATATAGAGTATTCATAGTGATTCGCAGACCCGTAGGGTCTATCACCCACCCCCAGTCACTCGCCGGTAGGTGTGGATTTTTGATCGACTTCACTACGTTCGCTTCACTGGTATTTCCAGCGTTCATATCGGCAGAAGCGCAGCGAGAGGCATAATAACTAAACGAGATGAAATCGACAGTGTTCTTTAGGATCTCAAAGTCTTCTTCTTCCGTCTCTAGCACCACACCCTTTTGGTCAAAGACTTTTTGAGCGTAAGAGGGATAATAACCGCGAGACTGAACATCAATAAAAAACAGGTTCTCACGATCCTTTTCCATCGCCATCAGAACATCTTCTGGCTTACAAGAATATGGATAGAAATTGCCACCAGCCAGCATGCAGCCGACTTGGTTTTGCTCATCAACTTCATGCGCTATTTTTGTTACAAGCGCACTAGCAACAAGTTCATGGTGGGCCGCTTGATACTTCACTTGATCATGATTCTCACCTTCTTGAAACAGCAGTCCTGCACCAGAGAACGGACTCGCCAAAAGAATATTGATCTCGTTAAAAGTCAGCCAATACTGCACCAGCCCTTTGTACTGCTCAAAACACGTTCTTGCATAGCGAGTGAAGAACTCGATCATTTTTCGATTGCGCCATGAACCGTAGGTGTTAACCAAATGCATTGGAACGTCGAAATGACAAAGCGTGACTAAAGGCTCAATACCGTATTTTTGGCACTCTTCAAACACACTTCGATAAAAGTCCAACCCCGCCTGATTCGGCTCTAACTCATCACCTTTAGGAAAGATGCGACTCCAGGCGATAGAGACGCGAAACACTTTAAAGCCCATCTCAGCCAATAAGGCGATATCCTCTTTGTAACGGTGGTAAAAGTCGATGGCGTTATGACTTGGGTAAAACTCACTTTCAGATAGAGCGACCCTATCTACTTGGCCAAGCTTGATTGGCATACGGTTGTCACCATAGGGGATCATATCGACCGTTGTGAGCCCCTTACCACCAGCTAAATGAGCACCTTCTGACTGGTTTGCGGCAATCGCCCCGCCCCATAGAAAATCTTTTGGAAATTGGATATTTGACATTGAGTACCTCGAAAACAACAAAAACCACCTCACTCGAAAGAGATGCAATTATTCTAAATACAACCCATTAGTTCGAATCTGAAACCTGCTACAATCAACGTTAATTCAACCGATCATAACTTCAACCAGCTAGAGTACCACCATGATTATCTTAACGACGACCTATGGCGACATTGAAATTGAACTTAACATGGACAAAGCGCCTGTCAGTTCAAAAAACTTTCTGCGCTATTGCCAAGAAGGCTTCTATGAAGACACCATTTTCCATCGTGTTATTGACGGTTTTATGATCCAAGGTGGTGGTCATACCGAAGACATGACCGAAAAAGAGACTCACGCACCTATCGTTAATGAAGCAAACCGTGGTCTTAAAAACCTAACCGGCACCATTGCCTTTGCTCGCACCGATGCGCCGCACTCGGCGACAGCTCAGTTTTTTATCAACTTAGATAATAATGACTTTTTGGATCACACCGGTAAGACAAACTCCGGTTGGGGCTATGCGGTGTTTGGCAAAGTGACGGCGGGAATGGACGTGGTCAGCAACATTGGTAAAGCCATGACTGGCATAAAAAAAGGTCATGATGATGTGCCGCTAGACACGATTAAAATCAACAAAGTCACCATCGTTGACTAACCCCAAAACACATCACGTTGGCCTACAACAGTCCTTCTGTTGTGGGTCAGCATGGTAAAAAGTAAAGCGTGTTTTCGACGCCCTTTGACCAACCGCTAAAATTGCCACCTATCGCAATCCCCTCCTCTCTAAACTGCTGATTTCAAGCAGCTAAAGTATGCAACAAAGCACATTTCAACAAAATACAATGTGATGCCTCGAAAAACGAATGTAAACATAATGTGAACGGTTTTCGCCACCCTATTTCCTCGTTAATTTAGTCTCGCCTGTCTTAAGGAGTATCAGACAGGAACATTCTAAATAAAGACATGAGGTCACAAATGAAAATTCGCATTAGTCGTTTATTTGCGGCGATGCTGACCGTAGGCATTGCCCCTACAGCATCCGCATACGATCCACTCTATTCTGAACAATGGCATTTAAATAACACCGGGCAAACCTCCTTTGCTGCCAATCCTGGTGTTGTCGGCAATGACCTAAATACACAGCTCACCCAAGCGATGGGAATTGCTGGTGTTGGTGTGAAGGTCGCCGTGATTGATACCGGGGTGCAAATTGATCACCCAGATCTAGCTGCCAACGTGGTTGCCGGTAGCCGAAACCTAGTCGAGGACTCCGAATTTCCAATTGACTACCCTATTGATGAAAATGGTCACGGCACCGCTGTTGCTGGTTTGATAAGCGCTGTGGGCAATAATGGTGAAGGCGGCCGTGGCGTTGCTTCTCGCTCTTCATTAGTGGGCTTTAACTGGCTTGATAGCCAAACCGTCGAGGGCTGGCTGATATCTCACGGTGCAGACCCGTCAACCAGCGATGTTCGCGTGTTTAACCAAAGCTATGGCTTTAGCCCTACCACACCGATTCCATTTGATGAGACTGATCCTGAGTTCAAGCTTGAACTGGACGTGATGAAAGATGTCAGCAGCTATAACGCATGGGGACGCGGGGCAATATTCGTTAAATCAGCGGGCAATGGTTATCGCTACTTCAATACCGGTCGCTTCTTTGTTCTGCCTAAAGATTTCTTTGCCGGAGGCAATAATCTGGGACTGCCGATGCACAACTCTCAGCAGTCTTACGACAACGCCAACTACTACAACCTGGTTACCAGCGCGCTCAGAGCCGATGGCACTCGCACTAGCTACTCTTCTGTCGGTACGAACGTCTGGGTAGCGGCACCTGCCGGTGAATACGGTCAAGATTACCCTGCAATGGTCACCACAGACCTAATGGGCTGTGAGCAAGGACAAAACACCAGCAGCGACTTAGGTATCAATGGCCTGCATGGTGGCACTGAGTTCGATCCAAACTGTAACTACACCAGCACCATGAACGGTACCTCTTCTGCGGCGCCGAATACTTCCGGTGCGATTGCAACAATCATGTCAACCAACCACGCGTTAACCGCGCGCGATGTCCGTGCTTTACTCGCAGAGACCGCAAGTGTTAGCGATGCGGACGATCCCGGCGTGTCACTGGACTTTGTGAACAGCGAAGGTCAACTGGTGAGCTACCAAGCGATCTCCCCGTGGCAGAAAAACGCGGCTGGTGTTGATTTTCATGCCTTCTATGGGTTTGGTGCGGTTAACCTAGATGAAGCGATGAAACGCGCTCGTATGACTAACAATGTCCTACCACCGCAGATCATCACGCCATGGGTTAACAATGCCTCTAAAGTCACAGTGCCAGATGCGAGCCTAGCAGGAGGCGAGTCATCAATTAGCGTTTCCGATGAACTCACGGTCGAGTCAGTACAGGTCAAGCTCACACTCGATCATACTCGCCTACCAGACCTAGCCATTGAGCTTATCTCCCCTTCCGGCACTCGCTCAGTACTGCAAACGCCTCGTAATGGCTTAGTTGGTCAATCGCTTGAGCCAGACGTAGCGGGTTACGACAACCAACTCATGTTATCGAACCAGTTCTATGGTGAAAGTGCCAAAGGCGAGTGGACACTACGCGCTATCGATACCAACGGTGATGAAGTGTTCTCATACTTAGCCTACTTCAACTCTTCCACTATTTTTGAAGTGCCAATGGCCAACAACACACAACCAGGCGTTCTCAAAAACTGGTCTATGCGTATCTTCGGTCATTAAGGAGCCCACCTCATGAAAACAATTACATTCTCAATCCTTGCGCTGTCGATGACAGTCTCCAGTGCGAATGCAAAACAGCTAGCCGAACAAGCAACACCCGATCTCTTTGCTCCTTCTAATGCGCTAGAAGTCAATGGCGAACAGTATCGCACGCTATCCGTCGACGAAATTGCTAACGTGGCTGAACTCCACGTGGGTGATGAAGTGTTTAAAAACCCATTCAGTAACGTCTCCAAGGCGACTGGACTGGTGTTTATTACCGTCGACAATGCCAGAGATGCCAAGGCAGTTGCTACCGAGCTAAAGCTTGAAGTGGTCTTCGCACAAGGTGAGTCAGCAGTGCTTCGTGCATCACAAGGCCAAGATCTACTCGCGATCAGCGATTACCTCAATGCGGATAGTCGCGTGAAAGCATCAAAGATTGAGCTCAATAGTAGTAAATATTTGCAGCAGTAACGCTCAACGACCGATAGAAGTAAGTAGCTAAACATGACAATGCCCCGCTTTGCCGGGGTATTGTCGTTTATCGCTATAAATGAACAGTATTAGCCAAATCGACAGCAGTAAGAGGCCACATTGTCGTCGCTTTGATTAGAATTACGCCACATATGACACACGTCGCATGTGCGTAATGTTTTTTATTAGAAAGGGCATTTTTAAGATAACCTAACCCCTCGAATATACGTTTCAACTTTCAAATATACGGTTTGATCAGCCATGTGTAACAACCTTATTAAAATACTACTTTTATCTACCACTTTTCTACTTTTTGGCTGTGGCGGTGGCGGTGGCGGTGATTCAGACGACAGTGAGAATGCTAAGAGTTCAACCGAACAAGCACAAACACTTTTTAATCAAGCTCTGTTAGCAGAAGAAAACAAAGAATATTATTTAGCTCTAGAACTATATAGCAAGTCTGCCGACCTTGGTAACAGTAGTGCTCAAAACAATTTGGGCTTAATGTATGAGTACGGTATCGGTACTGAGGTTGATACTGTAAAAGCATACGAACTATATACTAAATCTGCCAATCAAAATAATGTTTATGGACAGTACAACCTAGGTTGGGCTTATTATGAAGGTTCCGGAACCGAGCAAAACTTATCCGCAGCATTCCATTGGCTGAGCAAAGCCGCAGATCAGCAGCACCACGACTCACAAGCAATCGTCGCGTATATGTATGAGAATGGCGAATCAGTTGACGTGAATTTTGAAAAAGCTTACCAATTATATCTAGATTCAGCCAATCAAGGGAATGTATTTGCTACCGACAGCTTGGGTCGATTCTATCAATATGGAATCTATGTATCTAAGGACATGAAAAAGGCATTCTCCTATTATAAAGAATCGGGAGAACAAGGACATACAGAAGCGCAATATCGTCTTGGAAAAATATACAGGAGCGGAACGCTAGAAGGTGAAAAAGTTACGAGTATAGATTTTCGCGTAGCAAGAGAATGGTATCAAAAAGCCTCAGAACAGGGACATTCGGGGGCGTTGAACGATCTGGGTTTGATGCTAGCACATGGACAAGGTGGCTCAATTGATTATCAAGCCGCATTTGAGATATTTTTAAACTTAGCAGAAGGCCAATACCTGACAGGTCAATTAAATCTGGCACAAATGTATGAAATGGGTCATATCAATGGCAACGATTTCGACAAGGCATTTTATTGGTATAACGAAGCAGTCAAGTTATGCCAAACAGAGCAACTAAATGGATCTCTATGTGGTGTCGCTGAAGTCGCCTTAGGAACCCTCTATGAAAAAGGGCTCGGAGTAAGTATCAATTACAGCACTGCTATGAACTTTTATTTGGATGCTGTCGCACGAGATCACTTAAACGGGCTCACTTCAATAGGAAAGTTGTATCTTAACGGTCTAGGAGTAGAAAAAGATGTAACTATCGCCAAAATGTATTTCGAACTAGCTATTACCGAGCACGAATCTGATCCAGAAGCACAGGTGCAGCTTGGCAACCTCTATGAGACAGGCAATGGTGTAGTTCAAGACCGAAACAAAGCCAGAAACTTGTATGACATGGCTGCAGAGAAAAACCACATCTCCGCTTACACGTATATTGGTGACTTTGTTGAAAACTATCAAAAAATGAAATGGTATCGCAAAGCAGTTGAAGGCTACGTTTATGATCCAAGAGCAATGCTAAAAATAGCAGAGTTATGTAGCATAATTAACTACAACTACTGCACTGAGGATGAGAGAAAAACAGATTGGTACCAACTAGCATCTGACGCAGGAAGTATTGATGCGTTGTTTCACATCGCATCAACAGAATATGATTTTGGTTATTACGACATGGCTGTGGAATCATATAAAAAAGCCGCGAGCCGAAACCACACAGAAGCTGCTTTAGCGCTCGCTAAAATATACTCAGATGATCCTATTTTTAAAGAAGATCCTGAACAAGCGGCATTTTATGCGCTTAAATCAGCAGAGTTAGGCTCTGCCGAAGCTCAATTAAGAGTCGCTCTTTACTACTTTGATGGCTACGGCATGCCGATAGATTATTCAGCCACCCTGCTTTGGCTTGAAAAAGCCCATCAGCAAGGCATTCGTCAAGCTGCTACAGAGCTTGGAAAACTTTACGAACAGGGCTATGGAGTAACTCAAGACCACAAGAAAGCCCACGACTACTTCTTAGAGGCAGCTAATCAAGGTGACCACATTGCTCAATACCACATCGGCAAAATGTACTTGCAAGGAGTTGGAGTAGAACTGGACTTAACACAAGGTAAAGCATGGCTTATACAGGCAGCTTCGAAAGGAAACTACGATGCCCAAGCACTTGTATATTCACCAATAGCGGCCATAGCCAGCCATAGCTACTCTACTGCTGTACTCCGTGAAGACGGTTCGGTTATAACATTTGGTCGAAAAAACTATAACCAAGAAGAAGTAGGAGGAAACTCTTCATCGGTTAGAGAGCGACTAAGCAGTGGTGTCACATCAATTCATGCAGCGAACGACAGCGGCTTTTACGCCTTGAAAAACGATGGCAGCCTCATTGGCTGGGGAAACAAGAATTTTGATTCATACCAAGCTGTGTCCGAATCGTTAGCCAGTGGAGTCGTCTCCTTGCACCATGGATATTTGTGTTTCGCTGCTCTAAAAGAAGATGGCTCTGTCGTAACTTGGGGCGACATAGATAACGGCGGAGACTCCAGTCAAGTTAAACAAAGGCTCCAATCAGGTGTTGAAAAGATAATTACTGGTGAGTGGTTTATGGCTGCCATCAAAGCAAATGGTGAGCTGGTGGTTTGGGGGGATGTCGCACAAGAAAATCTTCCAGACGAACTGAGTAGCGGAGTGATCGATGTGGCATCTTCGTCCAAAGGCGCTGTTGCCCTAAAAAAAGACGGCTCGTTGGTTGGCATTCCGCGTAAAGGTTGGGTTAACCTCTATCCGTCACATGTACCTAGCGATAAAATAGGCAGCGTTAAGTCAATTAACAGTGGCTATAAAATCAGCTTAATAAACTCATCCAATAATTTTGTTTTGTGGGACAGTAGCGACTACGAAATGCCTTTTAAGGCTAACGTCGTGAGCGTGCACTCAAGCAACTACAACGATCATTATCAAAGCTGGTTAGCTCTTCATGCTGATGGAAGCCTCCAAAACTGGTCATACAAAGGCGAGCTATTTGAGCCAGTGTATGAGAACTCAGCTATCAAACAACTTCTCACCACAGCATCGGGGTATGCAGTTTTGAGGGAGAACGGCTCACTGACATCTTGGTACAATTCTCGAAATGGGCTTTACGACTTTCAAAATGCACCAACCCAGAATGTTTCCTCTGTATACAGTAACAATGCAAACTTTTCGGCGATTAAAACCAATGGGGATATCAACTTTTGGGGAGCAGAACTGCCGAAGAATGACAGCAGACTTCAAGTTACTGGAAACTTCACTAAAGTATTCCCAACATATTCCGGTTTTTTTGTAGTTGATGATCAAAATAACGTAATCAAGTGGGGAGACATTGATCATGAAGAAGGACTTGATATTGAACGTTTACTTAGCTCTCCTGAGTAGCGATAGGTGTAATTAACAAGATACCCAGTGTTTTCATTCGCCCATCAACCCTTCAAAGGCTGATGGGCTTCATCAAAAATAAGAGTTTATTGTTTACGGACAAACTCCCACCAACGTCCACACATCCCACTGCGCTGAGTTATCAGCAGGGTTATCACCGCGTGTCCACCATTTAGCTTGATATTTAGAGCCTTGATGTTGCACGTTATCACCGCCTAAATAAGTTTGAGAAGCCGACCACGAAGTGAGCGCACCACAAGTGCCATTGGAACTGTCTTGCACGCTGACCACCTGAGTTGTAGAGTCTGACAGGCCTTGATTGTCGGTAACGGTTAGTGCCACTGTGTATTGCCCCGATGATACGTAGCTATGGCTGACGCTTACGCCTTGACTGCTCGCCCCATCACCAAATCGCCAGCTGTAATTGGCAATGTTGCCATCAGAGTCGCTAGATTGATTGGCGTTAAACTGGCAAGAGAGTACGGTGCAATTCACATCCATTTGAGCGATAGGAGCCTGATTACCACCCGATGGGCTGCCGACATTGCTAGTAGGGACACCAGCCGGAAAGTGCGAGGAAACTAAAGGCCAAATTTTGCTGATGTGGGCACCTTTGTTGTAGCAGCCGCCCAAATGGTGCAAGGCAACAACACGGTGGCTGCTCGCGGCCAGTACCGGAGAGCCCGACGAGCCGCCTTCGGTATCACAAAGATAGCCAGAATCCGTGTTACTGCCGCGACCGTTGGTTACCGGTCGGTCTACCACACAACGTGCACCGCTGTCTGTTTCTACGCCAAGCTCTTTCAAACGACCACCTGGGTGCTGAGGTATGTAAATGGTCTCTAACAAGCTTGGAATACGCGGGTCGAGGCCAAGATAACCGAAGGATTGAATGGTCGAAAAGTTTTTAACAGTAAACAGACTAAAGTCCAAGTCGTAGCCCGTTTCCAGCAGCTTGTCGGCTTGCACCTTCACTACCGTGCCTCGGCTGCCACCACATTGACTGAGCTGATAGTTAAACCATACTTCGGTATTTGCAGCTTCACTCGCCGACTCAATACAGTGATTGTTGGTCATCATATGGTTGTTGGGACCAACACGCCACGCGGTACATAGACTTCTACCACCAATGAGAATGCGCGCAACAGGTTTACTGTGCGCCACCTCTTTCCCATATTTATCATCAAAACACGCTACAGCTTGCTTGTTATCCGAGCCACAGATTGACTCCTCTCCGGAAGGACTCGCGTTAATCACTTGCTCAAGCTGGCCTTGAGGTAAGCCAACTTGAATATAGTCAACGACCGCACTGCCCTCGCCTATCAGTGCCACTTCAACCGCATCACCGGCTATCGACATGGCAGCGAACTGCGTTACGCCGTCATCACCTTGACTACTATCAATTGTCATCGGGGTGTTGTGCTTCGCGCTATAGACATAACGCTCACTCCCGTCACTGCTCACGACTTCAATCGCTGCGCCTTCAGCCAATACCACATCGCGAAAATGCACTTTGATAAAGCTCGCACCTGGCTCAGAAAAACCAAACACTTCTGAGGTAACAAGAGCCGATTCCGTTTGTTCAGAGCTCACGCTTAGGGTGTGATTGGTTGTACTTATGCTAGAAACGCTAGGCAGCTCAGTTTGGCCATTAACCAGTGCGTGTGAAGAAAAACTCAAGCTAGACACGGCTAGCGCTAAGCTCAACCCTTGCCAAATAGTCAAGCGTGAGCCAGATAGTGGTCGATCCATGAAAAGGTTCCTTACTGTTAATGAGTTAAACACCTAGGTGTTACACATTCACAGTAGTCAGGCTTATTGGAACCTAACGGATGATTTGGTGGTGAGTATGAGGTTTTACGAGTTGATATAGGCTCAACCGTAACTGATATGTTACTCGAATTACAGGCTCTGTGATTTGAATCTAGCTACGTTCAGCCAAAGCGACGTCATTCTCGTGAAAACGAGAATCTTCTGCAGCGCGCTCTAGGTTATAAGGTCACATTGAGTGAGTCACTTGTGGTGAAAGATCCTCACTTTCGTGACGATGACGAGGCGAAGTGAGGATGACAAGGTAAAGTTAGGATGACGAGGTGAAGTTAGGACGTCGGGATAGCTTGAGAAAAGTAGGATGATTGAAACGCCTACGAATCTGCAGTTCCTTCCGTAGCTTCTACCGTTTCAACCACTTCAGCTTGCTCTGAATTCGCCGCTTGCTCCGCTTCCATTTTGGCGCGCTCAGCTTTTGAGATATAGCGCGGCTTGTTGCTTTTCTGATTTTTAGCGTTGCCTTTTTTCGCTTTCGCTTTCAGGATCTGGATGACCTTCTTCTTTCTGTTCATAAACGGCTCTATTCTCTAGCGGGTTTTCATGGGCTGCGCATGATAGCGCTCTCTTGGGTGTTAATCCACTGCTAAGCACTATTACTCGCCATCGAGAACATTAATCTCATCCCCTTTACCTTGTACGTAGCTGCCAAGGTGCGTTGCAAAACGCTGCTCTTCAATTATCGGCAGCACATCTTTTGCCAAGTTTGCTGGGAAAACTTTTAAGGTCGACAGTTCATCAATAGCAAGCCACTTCACTTCTTGAATATAGCTTTCATCATTAAGCCCCACGAGATTTCCAAGGCCAGGCTCACCTTGCCAATCACAAATGTGATAAAACAGCTCAACATGGTAGCGCTCTGCCGAAGTCTCATAAAACTCACGCACGCAAATGAGCTCGCCAACATCGACATCCAGGTTCGTTTCCTCTTTGAACTCACGTACCAAACTCTGCTTAGTACTGATATCCCCTGCTTCAAAGCCGCCACCTGGTGGGATCCAGTATTCGCCAGAGTAGGGATCTTTTACGCGCAGCATCAAAATGCGATTGTCGTTAACCGCTATCCCTGCGGCGCGAATGCGATGTTTCATGTTAACTCCTTTAACTTAGCCGCAGCTTCTATGAGCGACATATGAATCGGCACTAAATCTGCGTGATTACTGCGATAACCACCACCAATCACACACGCAATCGGAATGTTACGCTTCTGACAAGTAGCGAGCATCCAGCGGTCTCGCTCACGTATGCCATCAAGGGTGACATTTAAGAAACCAAGTTCGTCGTCTTGGTGGATATCAACGCCAGCATCAAAGATCACCAAGTCAGGCTGATGAATATCGAGAGCAAATTGCACCACTTGCTTAAAGCTCTGCAAAAAATCGTCATCCTCAGCACCTTTAGTAAATGGCACGTCGAAATCAGAATCGGGTTTTCTCGCAGGGAAGTTTTTATCACAGTGCAGTGAGAGTGTGACGATTTGGGAGTTTTGTGCCATCAAAGATGCGGTGCCGTCACCATGGTGAACGTCACTGTCTATAATCAGTACCTTATCGATGCCCTGCGATATCGCGTGCTGCGCCGAAACGGCTAAATCATTAAACAGACAAAAACCGCTACCATAATCAAAATGGGCATGATGATACCCGCCACTTAAGTGAATGGCTAAGCCATTTTCGAGTGCTTCTTTAACGGCGAGTACCGTGCCACCCGTTGAAATCAGCGTGCGCTCGATAAGCTTCTCACTCCAAGGAAAGCCAATACGGCGCATCTTCGCAGCTGGCAGGAGTCCAGACACTAAATTATCGGTGTAGGTATGACAATGGGTCTGTTTAATATCAGCCACGCTAAGCGCTTGGGGTTCGACAAATCGAAATAGCGACGAGTTGGAATAGCGCTCTGCGACCGCCTCATAAAGCAGCTCATATTTACGAATTGGATAACGATGCCCATCAGGCAATGGCAGCGCAGAGTAAATAGGGTGATAGATGAGTGGAATCAAAGTATTCTATTCTCAATTAAATCAAAGACACAAAAGCATTACACAAAAACATAGTAGCGTCAGGAGAGCAACATGAAAACCGTCTTCATAACCGGAGCCAATCGAGGTATCGGCCTCGCTTTGACGAAAAAGTACTTAGAGTCCGGCTTTAAGGTTCATGCCACCTACCGCAGCGCCAGTTCCGCTCACGAGCTGCTTTCTCTGGAAGTGAGCGAATCGAACCTAGCCACGCACACGCTGGATGTGACTGATTACGGCGCGGTAGCGAAATTAGTGCAAACGTTGCCGGACATCGACATCTTCATCAATAACGCAGGCTACTACGGTCCGAAAGGCTACGGCTTCGGTAATACCGATGTCGAAGAATGGCGCAAAGTATTTGAAATCAACAGTATCGCACCGCTTAAACTTACTGAATTGCTGTATCCAAAACTCATCAATTCGTCGGTGAAAATCATTGCCTGCTTGTCATCGAAGGTTGGCAGCATGACAGAAAATACCTCCGGTGGCGGCTATATCTATCGCTCATCGAAAGCAGCGCTTAACTCTGTCGTGAAAAGCTTGAGTAACGATCTCACCTCGCAAGGCTTTACCGTACTGGCGCTACACCCTGGCTGGGTGCAAACCGAGATGGGCGGACCACATGCGCTTATTTCCACCTCAGCATCAGCAAGCGGTTTGTACAAGGTGATCCGCAATGCTTCTCTGGATGATTCTGGTAAGTTTTTGAACTTTGAAGGTGAAGAGCTACCCTGGTAACTCTCCACTTTGGTAGCGCTATTAATAACTAAAAATACTAGCAGCTAGCGATCAATTAGCTCGCTTTAGGTTTACTGCGGCGCTTTCCTGCTGAGCTACCTGCGGCGCGGCGCTTTTTGTGCTTTTTGAAAGCTGGCTTTTCCACTTTCGGTAGGTTACGCAGCGAGTCTGGAATCGGGCCAGTTTTCACTTGCCCCATCAACTGATCCAGCTTTACATTCAAATCCGACATAAAAGGCCCATACGACTGGGTCTTTTCCGTCATACCTTGTAGCTGAAACTCCCAATGCGCCGTCATATCTGGATAGGTTGATTCATCAGGCAGCGCATGGATAAGGCCTCGACCTGCGGGTGTCGACATCACAGACTTGCCCTGACGGCTTAGCAGCTGGCGTTTAAATAGCGTATCTAGAATGCCTGCGCGAGTCGCTTCTGTGCCGATACCATCGGTATCACGCAAGATCTTTTTCAGTGATTTATCTTCAACGAAACGGCTGATGCCGGTCATCGCTTGCAGCAAAGTGGCTTCAGTAAAATGGCGCGGTGGCTCGGTTTTCTTCTCACCAATTTGCCCCTCACGACACGTGAGCACGGTGCCGACCTCAAGCGGTGGAACGGCATCCACACCTTCTTCTTGATCATTAGCGCTATTACCTAGCAATACTCGCCACCCAGGCTCTTGCAGACGCTTGCCCTTTGCGACGAACTGACCACCCTGAATATCGAACTCCAACATGGCTTCGGCATACACGGCGGCCGGATAAAACTGCATCACATACTGTCGTGCAATTAAGCCATAGACTTTCTCTTCAAATCCAGAGAGCACCATGCTTGTCTTTTTAGGCGTTGGAATAATCGCGTGGTGGGCATCCACTTTACTGTCATTCCAAGCTTTAGACTTGCGACTGCTGTCTGCACCATCAACCGCTGCGGAATACTCTTGGCTGTTGTTTTTGATCGCCGCGAGTACGTCCTTGGCTTGATAGAAGTGATCTTTGGGCAAGTAGCGGTTGTCTGAGCGCGGATAAGTAATCAGCTTGTGCTTCTCATACAACGCCTGACACACATCCAGCACTTGTTGTGCACTCATGTTGTAGCGTTTCGCGGCGTCAATTTGCAGCGCTGACAGAGAATAAGGCAGCGGCGCGTTTTGTTTGGTTGACTTATGCTCGGACTTAATAACTTTAGCGGGCTGACCTTGAATACGCTGTGCCACGTTCTCGACCAGTTTACGATTAAGAACACGCCCTTCTTCATCTTGCCATGGCTTACACGCTTCACTCGGTCGCCATTTGGCGCGAATATCGAATGCGGGGCCATTGTCTTGGTATGGGATCAAGGCGTGCAAAGTAAAATAATCACGAGGTACAAAGTTCTCAATCTCTTCATCTCGGCGAACGACCAATCCCAATACCGGCGTTTGCACACGTCCAACTGACAGTACACCTTGATAACCGGCCTTTTGACCAAGCAAAGTATAAGCGCGGGACATGTTCATGCCATAGAGCCAATCAGCACGTGAACGCGCCAGTGCAGAGACAGATAAAGGCACAAACTCGCGGTTCATGCGCATATTATTGAGCGCTTTTTTTACCGCAGGTAAGTTAAGGTCGCTGATCAGCAGGCGCTGAGCGGTCTCCTTCTTAGATTTAGGGACTTTGCAATAGTCGATGACTTCATCCACCAGCAGTTGCCCTTCTCTATCTGGGTCTCCAGCGTTGACGATTTGCGTCGCGGTTTTAAGTAACTTCTTAACCGCTGTAAGCTGCTTGGAGGCGCTTTTTCTCGGTCTTAACTGCCACTGGTCGGGCACAATCGGAAGATCGGCGAGATTCCATTTTTTGTAGCGCTCGTCATAAACGTCGGGCTCAACTTGCTCCAACAAGTGTCCAATACACCAAGTAACGACATCGCCGTTCCCACATTGAATAAACCCATCCCCTTTTTTCTGAGGGTTAGGTAAGGCGGCGGCAATCGCTCTGCCAAGGCTGGGTTTTTCTGCAATGAAGAGACGCGTCATAAAATGAAATGAGTCGAAAAAATAAAGGTAAGCTTAACTAAGCTTACCTTTGCGAATCAAGAAAAAACTGTATAAATAGCCAGTTAATCCATCTCGGTTACAAAAAACGGCTGCTATAAAAAGCCGCTGTTATAAAAACTGCACAAATTTGCCAAGCTCTCGCTCTGGCACTTTCATTGGCGTGCAGCCAGGGGTGCCGACATAGAGAAAACCAACAATCTGATCTTCGCCTTCAAGCTCAAAAGCCTGACGGACAGTGCCATCAAACATCCATTTTCCTGAACGCCAAAACGCTTGAAAACCTTGTGCTACCGCGGCCATTTGCATCGCTTGTACCGCGCAGCCTGCAGATAAATGCTGCTCAAACGCAGGCACTTTTTCATGCGGCGTTACCTTAGCGATAACCGTGATCACCAGTGGGGCGCGAAACGGCGCTTTCTGTGCTTTTTCTATAACAGCGGGTTCACTGCCTGCAAGAGTCGCGGCGTTGGCGAGTATATCGGCGAGTTTCTGGCGACCTTCTCCTTGAGCGAGAACAAATCTCCAAGGCGTCAATCCAGCATGATCGGGAGCTCGTAGTCCCGCCTTAATGATGTTTTCTAGTGCAACCCCTTCTGGTGCGGGGTCGGAAAGTTTGGCTATTGAGCGTCGGTTGAGCAACAGGTCTAAAGCATCCATAACACATACCTCTTATTATCGTTTCGCCATAATAACAAAACGTTAACCTTTACGCACCAACAATGAGAACCGATCTCATTTAGTGGCTCTAAATTGACGTGCCAGTTGTGGAGCGGCTAGCACGTCAGCTCAGTTTTTCGGTTTAGACTCTGTCTCTGATATTGTCTGTGAACCTATAGCTTGGCGGCCAACTCAACGCCCTGTCGAATCGCTCGCACGGCATCAAGTTCACCCGCATAATCCGCACCACCAATAACATGCAGTTTGTCACCAAACTCCGGCCATTGGTTTTCAAACGGCTTCACGGATTCCTGACCGGCACAAATCACCACTTTGTCTGCTGGGATGACCTTAGATTCGCCTTTCACCGTGATGTGGAGGCCTTCCCCATCAATCTTGTCGTAAGTGACACCGCCAAGTAAGTGAACACCGCGCTTCTCAAGGGTCTTTTTATGGATCCAACCTGTAGTTTTACCTGGACCTTTGCCGACGCGACCTTCTTTACGCTGCATCACCCACACATTGGTGTCGGTCGTCGAATCTGGGAACGGGTACAAACCACCAGGGTGATCGATGTTTTTATCAATGCCCCAATCATGTAGCCAGTCATCCAGTGTTTGACCATGCGGCTCGGTAATCATGCTTGCGATATCAATGCCGATACCGCCGGCGCCCATGATAGCAACGTTCTCACCGAGGTAAGTCTTGTCACGAATCACCGTTTGGTAATCAATGACCTTGTCTTTGTTGTCGATGCCTTCTAGTTTCGGCATACGTGGCTTAACGCCTGTTGCCATCACCACTTCATCGTATTCTTTTAATAGATCCGCCGTCGCTTCGGTTTCAAGATGCAGCTTAACGCCAGTCTGAGCAATGCGGTTGGCAAAGTAGCGGATCGTTTCTCTAAACTCTTCTTTGCCTGGGATCTGCATAGCGAGTCGGAACTGACCACCGATACGATCGTTCTTCTCAAACAAATCAACCGAGTGCCCTTTTTCGGCCAACATGGTTGCACAAGCCAGTCCAGCAGGCCCTGCGCCAACAACCGCGATATTTTTGCTGTTCACCGTCTTCTTGATGATCAAGTCCGTTTCATAACACGCCTGCGGATTCACTAAGCACGTCGCGCGCTTACCTTTAAATGCATTGTCTAGGCATGCTTGATTACAACCGATACAAGTGTTGATGAAGTGAGCTTCACCTTGCTCGGCTTTGGCTACAAAGTTGGGATCGGCGAGGAAAGGTCGCGCCATAGAGACCATATCGGCGTGCCCAGATGAAAGAATGCGTTCTGCCTCATCTGGGGTATTAATTCTGTTGGTCGTAATGACCGGGATAGAAAGGTGTGGGCGAATTTTCTCCGTTACCCAAGTAAAAGCGCCGCGTGGCACTTGCGTTGCGATAGTGGGTACTTTTGCTTCGTGCCAACCAATACCGGTATTAATGATGGTTACGCCCGCTTGCTCAAGCGCTTTACCCAGTTGAATGACTTCCTCAAAGGTGCTGCCCTGCTCAACAAGATCCAGCATAGAAAGACGGAAGATGATAATGAAATCCTCTCCGACAGCTGCGCGAACCGCTTTGACAATTTCTAACGGCAAACGAATGCGATTGTCATAACTGCCACCCCACTCATCATATCGTACATTGGTACGCTTACAGATGAACTGGTTAATGAAGTAACCTTCTGAGCCCATGATCTCAACGCCGTCGTAACCCGCTTCTCGCGCCAAAGAGGCACTGTTGGCGTAGGCGTCGATGGTTTTCCAAATCTGACGACTACTCATTTCACTCGGAGCAAATGGCGTGATCGGTGATTTGATTTTGGAGGCACTTTGAGAGAATGGATGATAGCCATATCGTCCTGCATGAAGGATTTGCAGTGCGATTTTACCGCCATGTTTATGAACTGCTTCAGTGACCACTTTGTGTGCTTTAGCATGCTTCGGTTTACTAAACTCCGCAGCAAATGGGGCGAGGCGACCACGAAGGTTAGGCGCGAAACCGCCTGTTACTATTAACCCAACCCCACCTTTTGCACGCTCCTCGTAGAACGCAGCAAGCTTGTGTAGACCTTCTTTATGCTCTTCAAGACCAGTGTGCATTGATCCCATCAGCACTCGGTTTCTAAGTTGAGTAAATCCTAAATCCAGTGGCTTAAGTAAATTCGGGTACATGGCAGATCCATTTATTGTTGTTGTGGTCTGACCAGAATATTATGTAAAGGTTAAAAAATCAAACTAGCGTTTACATTCTTACAACATAAACAGAAAAACTTTCTGATTCTTTGAACTTCATCTAGTATGGTAAGTCTCTAATTTATATTCAGTTAACCCTCAAGCTGATAGAAGTCAGCGTCACATACGTACAATTACATAATTGATACTGCGAATTGTTAACCTCAGCGCTACACTAGTAATTGATGTTAAAGGACATAAACACTCACATTTGTGATGTGGAGAGATGATGAAAAAAGTATTTCGTTTTATAGGTATGATTTTCAAAGGCATTTGGAAGCTGATTAACTTCACTCGCCTCGCCATAGTGAATCTATTTTTCTTTGCTGTGATCGCCATGGTGTATTTTGCCTTCACCCAAAGTGATGCACCACCAGCGGTCGAGAAGAAAGCCACCGCATTGGTCATGAACCTTTCAGGCCCCATTGTCGAACAAAGCACTTACGTCAACCCGATGGACTCGTTCACTGGCTCACTGTTTGGCCAAGAGCTTCCAAAAGAGAACGTTGTTTTTGATATTGTCGACACCATTCGCCATGCCTCTCAAGATGACAAAGTCACAGGACTGGTTCTCTCGCTGCGAGAAATGCCGGAAACCAGCCTAACCAAACTGCGTTACATCGCGAAAGCCATCAACGAGTTCAAAGCAACAGGCAAACCGGTTTATGCCTATGGCGCGTTTTACAATCAAAGCCAATACTACCTCGCCAGCTATGCCGACAAAGTCTACCTGGCACCTGATGGTGCAGTGTTGATCCGTGGCTACAGTGCCTACTCAATGTACTTCAAAACCTTGCTTGAAAAACTCGACGTCACTACACACGTGTTCCGTGTGGGTACCTACAAATCCGCGGTCGAGCCATTCCTTCGTGACGACATGTCAGAAGACGCAAAAGCCAACGCAACTCGCTGGGTGACTCAGTTGTGGGGCGCGTATGTAGATGATGTTGCAACAAACCGTGAAATCGAGCCAAGCGTGCTCACGCCAAGTATGGATGATTTTTTGGCATCGCTGAAAAACGTCGATGGTGACCTTGCCGCTCTATCTAAAGAGCTAGGGTTAGTTGACGAGCTAGTGACCAAACCGCAAGTCAATGAAGCCATGATCGAAGCCTTTGGCAGCGATGGTGACGGTGGCTTTAATGCCGTGAGCTACTACGAGTATCTAGCAAGCGTGCCGTTTGATTTGCCAACAGAGCCTGACAACCAAATTGCCGTTGTTGTGGCAAGCGGTTCAATCATGGATGGCGAACAGCCACGAGGCACGATTGGTGGTGACACCATTGCATCGCTGCTTAAACAAGCTCGCGAAGATGACAGCGTAAAATCGGTTGTGCTACGTGTAGACAGCCCGGGCGGTAGCGCTTTTGCCTCTGAAGTTATTCGCAATGAAGTTCAAGCACTGAAAGATGCAGGCAAGCCTGTTGTGGTATCTATGTCGAGCGTTGCTGCATCTGGCGGCTATTGGATTTCAATGAGCGCGAATGAGATCATGGCTCAGCCAACAACCATCACCGGCTCAATTGGTATCTTTAGCGTTATCACTACATTTGAAAAAGGGCTCAACAACATTGGCGTCAACACGGATGGCGTTGGCACTTCACCGTTCTCGGGTGTGGGTGTGACGCGTGGCCTCAACGAAGGCGCATCGGCTGCATTCCAGATGGGTATTGAGCACGGTTATAAACGCTTTATCACTCTAGTGTCTGATAACCGTAATATGAGCCAGTCAGAAGTAGACAATGTCGCTCAAGGTCGTGTATGGACAGGCCAAGATGCGCTAGACCACGGCCTTGTTGACCGAATTGGTGACTTTGATGATGCTATCGCTCGCGCCGCAGAGCTGGCTAACTTAGAAGCATATGACGTGTACTGGGTAGAAGAGCCACTGAGTCCTGCACAGCAGTTTGTACAGGATCTCATGAAGCAGGTAAAAGTCAGCCTAGGGCTTGATATTTCAGCGTGGGTTCCACAAAGCCTATTGCCAGTTGCAACAGAGCTTCAGCAGCACGCAAGTCTCATGGAAAGCTTTAACGATCCAAAAGGCCACTACGTTCTCTGTTTGACCTGTAATGTCCAATAGCGGATAACTCTGCAAAACCTTACTTTAGAGCCACCAATCGGTGGCTCTTTTGTTTGATTTGGTTATAATCGCCCCACCTGTTCCCAGTTTCAAAGTAATGTCTGTCATGACGCGTAAACACATCTACATCGCCTACACCGGCGGCACTATCGGCATGCAAAAGTCCGATCATGGTTACATTCCTGTCGCGGGCTTTATGGAAAAGCAACTGGCAAGCATGCCAGAATTCCATCGTCCAGAAATGCCAGAGTTCACGATTCATGAATATGAGCCGCTCATCGACTCTTCAGACATGACACCTGCTGACTGGCAACAGATCGCCGACGACATTCGTGACAACTACGACAACTACGATGGCTTTGTGATCCTTCACGGCACCGACACCATGGCGTACACCGCTTCGGCATTGTCGTTCATGCTGGAAAATCTTGGCAAGCCTGTGATTGTAACTGGCTCGCAGATCCCACTGGCAGAGCTTCGCTCCGATGGCCAAGCAAACCTGCTGAACGCGCTTCATATCGCAGCCAACTATCCAATCAACGAAGTGACGCTGTTTTTCAATAACCAGCTGATGCGCGGTAACCGCAGCACAAAATCACACGCTGATGGTTTTAATGCCTTTACCTCACCGAACCTGCAACCTCTGCTGGAAGCAGGAATCAATATCCAGTTGAGCAGCGGTGTGGAAATCAACAAACAGCCGGAAGGTAACTTCAAGGTTCATGACATCACGCCACAGCCTATTGGTGTTATCACCATGTACCCAGGCATTTCACACGAAGTGATCCGCAATACCTTGCTACAACCTGTTAATGCAATGATTTTGCTGACGTTTGGTGTGGGCAATGCACCGCAAAACCCAGAGCTTTTGGCGCATCTGAAAGAAGCGTCAGAGCGTGGCGTATTGGTAGTCAACTTAACTCAGTGTTTGGCGGGTAAAGTGAACATGGGCGGTTATGCGACAGGCTGTGCTCTGGCTGATGCCGGTGTTATCAGCGGTTTCGATATGACGCCAGAAGCAGCGCTTGCCAAGCTTCACTATCTGCTTAGTCAAAACCTGAGTTATGAGCAGATTAAAGCGCAAATGCTGGAAGTACTGCGCGGAGAAATGAGCAAGTAATCTCTCAGTTTCACGCACTCCACCTAATTCTAAAGGCCACAGAGATGACTCTCTGTGGCCTTTTAGTTAAATCACCAATTAAGCAAACTTCGCCAACACGCTATCCGATGCGTCCTCAATCAAATCCAGCACCAACTCAAACCCTTGGTCACCGCCATAATAAGGATCGGGTATCTCTGTGTGACTCGATGAACCGTGGCTCAGAAACAGCGACAGCTTGTATTGTAGGTGAGCTGGGCAACGCTGTTTAAGATCAGCCAAATTATCTCTATCCGCAGCCAAAATCATATCAAACGCTTCAAAGTCATCATCCGTGACCTGCCGTGCTCGAATACCAGCAAACGAATAACCCCTCGCCTCTCCCGCTTGTCTAGACCTTGGGTCTGGCGTATTGCCTTGGTGATACCCAATCGTACCTGCTGAATCTATTGTCACAGCTACGCCACTTTGCTCAGCGCGCGCACGTAATACTGCTTCTCCTGTGGGAGAGCGGCATATGTTGCCCATGCATACGACTAGGATTGATGGTTTCTTTTTATTATTCATATAGTTAATACCTAATTTCGGCTAAATTTCACGTCAAAGATACAAAAAATTTTAGTCGATAAATCAGGTACTTGTGAATAGTTTTGGAGGGATTTTGGAGCGAATTTGCCCCCAAAACGCCCCTTCAGTACCGATGTAAAAACCGTCTCAATAAACTCACCCTCATCTAAATAATTGAAAAATAGCAACATTATGATTTCGCCGCGTTCACTAGGCTGCTTGTCAGTTCTATTTATCTTGAAGAACAAAAAGTAATCACCAAACGGACTCTTGGCGCTTGCCCGAGTGTTAGCATCAGCGATGAAAGGAACAGAGTGTTCTCCAACTTATCTCAATCCAAGCAACGGGAGGAAGTATGAGCGGCATTTTTACTTTACTGGCTTTAGTCATCTTTGGTTTGTTTTTGGTAACCAAAATGCGCAGTTACGAAGCTATCGGAAGCACTATCGAACCTGGCGTTAACCACAAGGAGTCAAGCCATGAACCAAACTGGGTATTTTACCAAGACCAAACTCAAAGCTCGGTCGATAGCGATTCGTATGGGTCAACTAACAACACCGATTTTTCATCGATGGACTTTACCAACCAACCTCATGTCGATGATGAAAACACCGTCATTAACCCAGCAACAGGTCTTCCAATGGTTGGAGGTATTGGCGGGCTGGATACTATGGGAAATCCGTACGGCTACGACAGTCTGTTTCAAGGCACGTACCCAGACGATACCTCCTCAAGTACTGCTGATAGCGCTTTTGAAGCTGATTCTAGCTCATGTACTGATTACGGCTGTGACGAATTCACTACTACAGGCTTTGATAATAGTTGCGATAGCAGTTTTGACGATAGCTTCAGCACGGGATTGGATGACGACATGTTTTCGTAGGGGGTTGTGGTTTAGGTGGTTTAGATGGTTTAGATGGTTTAGGTGGTTTAGGTGGTTTAGGCGTTGAGTGTGAGGGCTGGGAGCTTTCGAGTTACACACTAAAACGTGACTACCCCTCTCCCCAATTATCCGCTGAAGTTGGCATCCTCCTCTCCTTAGGATGAGTTGTCCTAGATAAAAACACTCTTGTGAGATAATAATCTAAGACTATGAAAAATAAGAATAAATAACCAGCATAAATGTGCCGATAGTGAAATGTAAGATTGTGAATTTACTTCGTTCAAAAGCGATTTTTCCTCCGTAAGATACGCGACTTTTGGGAGGGGAATATGAACATTAGATTGCTACTAACAGTAGTATTAACGTATAGCTTAACGGGTTGTGTAATGAACCCACCCACTGTGGTAAAGAAAGGTGATGTAGACAACTATACGTATGCTTATCTACCAACTGTTGAGAATATAAAATCGAGCGCTTCAGGTTTGTATGGGAACGATTACGGAGTATACGGTTCCTCTGTAACTAAAGAAGCTAACCCCGGAAGTATGATTGAAGGATTGCTCCTGAAGAGAGGAATCATAAGTGTTTCTTCTGTTGATAACGAAAAAGCGGAAAAAACACTAATCGTAAGGTACGGAGAAAGTGGACGTAGAGATATTCTAGGTGGCCTTGGTGGTTACACACTAGAAGTAACCATTATGATGATTGATGCCAGTACGGATGACATCGTATACACATGCGTAGCCGAGGGGCAAGGAAGCACTGAGACTGATGATATACGCGAAGCGGTGCACCGCTGCTTAGCCAATATGTAGATTAACAGTAAGGAGCCTGCCCTGTCAGGCTCCTTACTGTTTTTGAAGTCGAACACGTTTCCAGACAGCTTTCTAGCAAACTTTTGGACAAAACTGAGTTATATAGGTTGCTAGATTAATGCCTTACGGATTACTTGAGGTATAGGAAACCTCTAATGTAGTGGTCAATTTGACTTATTCACTATAACTACTTCAAGCTAAAGAGCCGGCAAACATACGTCTCTGATACTCATTTAACTTTCCTGTCCAAAGATCAAGCTCAACTAAGCGGAGAAGAACCGAAAAAGTAGCTTGAAGCCATAGTTGTTAACTTGCATCCAAAAATGAGCCAATTGTCACTGTAATTGGCACCGACACCAGATCCGCATGCTCTATTATTGAAAGTGAAGTAATCTCGATAGTGAAACCAAGTTATCAACTGATTCACTTTTTAAAACAAATGATGGGGCAGACTTGAGTGCAAATTAACAGAAGAATAATTTGCACTCAAGTCTGCCCGGGTTTTAAATCCTGAGAGCCTGAGCCTCCTGATAACCGCGAATCCGGTGAGTCTAAGGTAATCAGTATGATGAACGAGTGTGAATCCGTTTACGATACTGTTCTAAAAACTATCGAGTACGGGTAAGAGCCAATAATTTAAGGCAAAGTAAGGTTAAAGACTAGCGCAAATTTGTTAGATTTTCGAAACCATAAGCTCTTAGTCTGCATCTAAAACGTGAGTCAGCCAGTCATAGCTTTCTACATATTTGATAAACATGTTCACGGTTGCGGCGAAGAATGACTGATTAGAAACAACAAAATCTACCCCACGAGACAACGTTGGATCGATGATCGTTTTATACTCAAGTTCAGGGCGTAGAAGTGAAAATCGGGGGATGACAGTAACTCCCATACCATCACGGATAAGACTCTGAATCCAATCCTCACGCTGACTACTATAAACAACATTAAGATCAATTAATTCTTCAGCGTAATCACGTATAAAATCTGCTCTGAACTCGCAATGAATCCTGTCAATATATGGTTGACCAACTATTGATTTTAATGGTACCTTGTCCATTTTTGCAAATTCATGCCCTGAAGGAAAAGCGACAACCATTTCTTCTTCAAATAAATTAATATAACGCAACTGTGGATGAAGGGTAGAATGTCGAGTACAAAATACACCATCCAGTTCACCTGCTATTAATAAGTTTGGAACTTCTTCAGGCTTTACATCAAAAAGTACGAACGAAACCATGGGAAACTGAGCTTGAAATTCCTCGAGTAAACGAGCGGTAACTCTTGGACCAATTGTACACATAATACCAATATTTAGCTTATCAATTTCCCTTGAAATCACTGCCTTCGAAGTCGATTGAACTAAATTTTTTGAATAGTCAATTTGCTCAAAGTGCTTACGTAGCATAGCACCTAATTTAGTCACAGCGATCTTTCGACCTTCCCGACTAAAAAGCTTTCCCCCTAACTCATGTTCAAGGCGCCTGATAGCTTGAGTAAGAGCTGGTTGCGACACAAAGCATTGTTCAGCAGCACGTGTAAAGTTCAACGTTTCTGACAACACTAAAAAATAGCGTACTTGGTTAAAATCCATACTTATAAAAAATTTTCAACAAAAAAGAGAGCGCATGACAATTAGATGTAAGTCAAGAGCATAAATTTGTCTTTCGACAAGCCAAAGTACACCTTATTGCTTTGTACTTGTGAATGGAAATAAAGATGCACTGCTCAACCATAAGCATTGGTTATGGCAACGGTTTGTCTTAGAGAGCTCCTTATTATATTTAATCTCATACAATCCCAAATACTCGATAGTAAATATGACGATTCTTCAAAGAACGATAAAAATTGTCCATCAAAGTGTTCCCCCATTCTTCCTACAGAATGGCTGTCGCTGATAAAAAACGAACCCTTACCGTTCTCATCAATTAACTAGTTTAGTAATGACCTTGGGGTTGTTGTGCAACGTTCGATGCACGGGACATCGTTCAGCAATTTTCATTAATTGCTCCTTTTCTGAATCGCTCAACACTCCAAACAACTGAACCTTACGAATCAAAGACTCTAAGCTTGTATTTTGTCCTGCAACATTATTCGCATCTTCTAAATAGTTACGCTTGTGTGATAGTGAAACTTCTACATGCTCGAGTGGAATTGCCTTACGTGTAGCGTACATACGAATTGTCATAGCGGTGCAGGCTCCAAGTGCGGCAAGTAAATGTTCATAAGGATCAGGGCCAGAATTTTTACCTCCCAGTTGGGTTGGTTCATCGGCGTACCAGTTGTGGTGATCGCTGAACACTTGTTGTTGAAACTTGTGATCAAGCTCTGACACCAGAACATGCCCTTTTGTGACTGTGGGATTAACAAGGGTGGGCATTGGGATGTATCGGCTTGCCCACCCAGAAATGGTTTGTGCGACATATTCGTTGTCAATGGCTTTTGACAGAAGGTGATCTGCAGTGTCTAAACTAACAAAGCTTTTGGGGTGTTTAGCCGCTTTGTAGATTTTTTCGGCATTACTGATGTTGACTGTTAAATCCATAGGAGAGTGCAGTACCAGCAACGCTTTATTGAGGTGTTGGATATGTTCTGTGGTTTGACTGCGTAAGTCATCTAAAAACTGCTTTTTAATGGTGAACTTACGGGGACCAAGGGTCACCGTGGCATGACCGTTTTGTTCTATGGTGTCTAGCTGTGCATCAAAGTTATGCATTACATGGCGCGCTTCAAATGGCGCGCCAATGGTGACTACCGCCTTAACTTTGGGAAGTTCTGAAGCCATGGCTAACACTGCTGCGCCGCCGAGGCTATGCCCGATAAGAAGCTGAGGCGCTTCATAATTTTGTTCTAGAAATTTTGCTGCAAAAAGCAAATCTTCAATATTGGATGAAAAGTTGGTATTGGCGAAATCACCGTCACTGTTACCTAAGCCGGTAAAATCAAAGCGAAACACGGCAAAACCAAGTTGTACCAGAAAGCGGCTAATGCGTGACGCTGCACCAATGTCTTTACCGCAGGTAAAGCAATGGGCAAACAAGACATAAGCTCGAACTGGGCTGTCTGGGGTTTCCAGTAGACCGGCCAATGTTGCCTCTTGACTTGCAAACTCTATTTTGGTTCTCATCGGCTTTACCTGCTGTTTGTGGTAATTGGTTAGCGTAAAAATGCTAACCATGGGTTATGTTTGATGAACAATAATAACCGCCCTTTTCTGCGGCTCTCAATTGGTCGTTGATTTGCTGCGGCTACGCAGCTAATAGCGGGTCAATAACGCTTTGCCACTGGGCTAAGCTTGACTGGTAATCAACTGGGATATTACCTGCATTGTTAATGAATAATGTTGGCGTCGCCCAAACTGCTTTGGTTGCCGCGTAGCGAATTGGTGTACGCGCCTGAATATAAATATCGTTATCGTCCATTCGCTTTAAAAACTGTTCACGATCGACGCTGGCATGCTGTTGCGCAAAATCAGACACGAGCTGCCTCAATTCGTTGTGGGTCTTGTGCAAAAAAGGCTGATTCATAAATTGTGATTGGCGCTCATAGATAAAGGTCGCGAAATCTGTAAATTTCTGTGCATCACCCTGTGCGAGGGCGAAAAGGCCTAAACTCATATCCCACGCTTGTCGGTGGTTGCTTAGGGTTATCAAATGGATTTTTATGCTCACCGGTTGATCTTGGTAATGGTCCGCTACTTTAAGTAATGTTGGCCAGACGGTACGTGAGTGTGGGCACTGGATATCAACAAAAGCATCAATGGTTATTTGCGCTGCTGGATCTCCAAGCAGAAAACCGCTTGGTCGATGGGGCATGGGTATAGTCATATGAATCCTGTCTTACTTTGTGGCCTAACATACAACCGAGCGGTTAGGCGTGGTTAATATCTTTATTCTTCACGGCTCAAAAAGGCAAGTTTGTCTTGGTCAACCTGGGCCTTAAAGCGGCTCAGTAGCAACCTTAATTTGGGGTGAATGTAAGTCTTACAAAAGGGTTTGTTCGGGTCGCTGTATAAGTAATGGCTGAGTTCATCCTTATTGTGTTTAAAGGTAGAAAATGGAATGATTTGGGTGATGATTGTTTTATCAAAGTCAGCTTGTAGATAGTCCACTGCAGCGCGAGCATCTTGCTGCTGGGCATTGTTATAAGTGTAGATAGCTGACCGATATTTTGGGCGCATGGAGTGGTCGGCGGTTGAGGCATGGGTGTACAGGTGAATTTCGATTAAGGTGTGTAGGGAGATTACCAAGGGGTTGAAAGAGACCACAATGGCTTCAGAAGGGGCAGCGTTGAGGCCAGTGGACGTTATCCATCCTTGATGGACCTCGTGAATACCGATGAGGGACTCGAAAATGCCCTCGGTGCACCAATGACAACCACCGCCCAAGCCAATCTTAGCTAACTTATTATCGCTCTGTGTGTTATCCATAGACACAATCGTAACTCCTAGGTTAGTTTATTTTGCCTGCGGTAACACCCAATCTGCTCTTGGAAAGTGGCAGGTATACCCGTGAGGTACTTTTTGCAGGTAATCTTGATGCTCGGGCTCTGCCTCCCAAAAATCGCCGACGGGTGCGACTTCGGTGACTACCTTTGCTGGCCATAAACCAGATGCGTCAACATCAATGATGGTTTGCTTGGCGACAAACAGTTGCGCTTCAGAGCTGTAATAGATGGCAGAGCGATAGGAGCGGCCTAGGTCATTTCCTTGCCTATCTTTGGTGCTGGGATCGTGGATCTGAAAAAACAGTTCAAGCACAGCGCGAAAACTTAATACATCGTTATCGAATAGTATCTCAATCCCTTCGGCGTGATCACCGTGATGTCGATAGGTTGCGTTAACCACATCCCCGCCGGTGTAACCTACTCGGGTCGAGATGACGCCAGGGCGTTTACGTATCAACTCTTGCATGCCCCAGAAACAACCTCCGGCTAACACGGCGCGCTCTATACTCATTGGCCTATCTCCTCTACTTGGTCAAGGTAATTACCGTATCCTTGATTGACCATGTCATCGCGATGCACAAAGCGAAGCGATGCAGAGTTGATGCAGTAGCGCAGCCCGCCTTGGCTTGTTGGCCCGTCGGGGAACACATGCCCCAAGTGGCTGTCGCCATGGCTTGAGCGAACCTCAGTGCGGATCATCGCGTGACTTAGATCTTTCAATTCAGTGATGTTTTTCGGCTCGATGGGTTTGGTGAAACTTGGCCAACCACAGCCTGACTCGTACTTATCCGATGACGCAAACAGCGGCTCACCTGATACGATATCAACATAGATGCCTGGGGCTGTGTTGTGAAGGTGTTCACCAGTGCCGGGTCGTTCAGTGCCATTTTCTTGGGTTACGTGATATTGCTCTTTACTGAGCTGGTCAATCACTTCGTTTGATTTTTTGTAGTTTGTCATAAGTTTACCTCTGCAGTGCAAGGTTTAGACGTAGCGTCATTAATGTAAATGGTAGGACATTTATAAGGGCCTATGGGGGAGCCTTTCAAAGAACGCACGATAAGTCATTGTACGCTACTTATCGCCTAACGGCGTGTAGTGTCAGGAATGACGTAGGGATCCCGTTGGTGCGCTGCCGATTTCTGCTCCGATATTATTTAAGTACTAGAATAAAAATGCTCAGGAGCGTAAGTATCTCGTGAGCATTAATTATAATTCAGCAATGGCTAATACATCCTAGTCGTAATCAGAAGCGTATGTGTCTTCGTAAGAGTGAGAGTAGAACTCAAATAAGTTTCCAAACGGGTCTTCTAGGTAAACCATTTGCGCTTGCCTTAGTTCATCTTCTGGGTGATAACGGTGAATATCCATGCGAACTTTACCGCCAAACTCTTCAACACGTTTGATTGCTGATTCAAACTGCTCTTTTGGGAGTTGCAAACAGAAGTGGAAGATACCCAAGCGTGAAAAATCAACGTTATGACGCTCTTCACGGTCAACCATTTCGAACATCTCTACACCGATACCATCAGTTGTTACTAGATGAGCAATGTTGAAGCCTTTAAATCCCTCACCAAATACGGCAATACACATACGACCGATAGCTGATTTACGTTCTTCGATGACTTTAGTGTTGTTCATGACAACGCGAAGACCCAGCGCTTTAGTGTAGAACTCTACCGCTTGGTCCATATCGCCAACCATGATGCCAACGTGATTCATTTTCATAACTTTCTCCAAAAATTGATTTCATAATTTGTTATGTTTTTCCTGATGCAAACAGGGCTAGGAGCACAGGTGCACATCTAAACTTTGTTTACAGAGGTATTAATCTGACTCTAAAAGCATTGGATAAGCTTCGGTATAGATCCAGTCATTTCCTTTGGCGGGAACATGGCAGCCTAAACAATCGGTTTTATAGTCGGCCGCAACGTTTTCTACTCTGTTTTCTGGTTTGAACAAAGCCCAACCCCATCCATCGCCCCATATTGGGTTATCTGAAAATCGCCCCTTACTGTCTTTGACCATCACGAACCATTGTTTGAGCTCTTTTGTTGAATGGCTCACCCCTTGACCTGTTGTGTAGTTGGCTTTGTTTGATGCCCTTAACTCTTTAACGAGGGTGGCACCATCAGGAAACTGGCCTGTTCGGCGAAACGCCTCGATGGATGACTTTTCGGTATACACATCGTGAAAGCCACTGGCACCACCATCAGGCACATACCATGAGCCTAAGTGCGCCATCGATGTTCGAAAGTTGCTTGGGAAGCTGATATTACCCTTGCCATCTACATGGGGTGAAAATTGAGTGGTTTCAGCGACTGCATTGGGCGCTATCAATGTTGTAATGGCAACTGAGGCCAAGCCAATTGTCGCTGCCCGTATACTTTTGCTATCCATCATGATTATTTACCTTTGGGTTCAACATAGCTGTTATTTAGGTCAGAATTGTGGCCACCGCTGGCTTTTTTGCCCGTTCCCTTGCCAGCGCGAAGCACTGGGTAATACTGTGTGAATACAAAATCATCCGCTGCCGACGCGGCGTGGCAAGCATTGCAAGAGGCTGCAGCAAAGGGTTTTGCTGTTTCCGTTAGGGTTTTATGGTCGCTAGTTGAGAAACTGAAATAGGCCCAATTTCCTGGTTCGTTAGGAAAATGCTTTGTACTCTTGATGGTGGCCTCTAAGCCGATAAACTCGCCCTGGAAATACCCATTGCCGCTCACCGCGCCTTTGCTGCCAACCGAAACCAGCTCTTTAATCAGGATTGTGCCGTCACGAAACTTACCGCTCTTTTTCCAGTGGGCCCAACTTTTGGGGTCGATATAAACATTATGGTGCTCAGGAAACGCCGCTTTACCGTTATTTAGGTCATTTGGCGTAACAGGCGTTCCGACGTAAACCCACTCTCGGTAACCCATTGGACGTTTAAGCTCGTCGTTACTAATGCTGAAATATTCATCTGCGGATGAACTTGCCGAGAACATCATGGCCGTAAACGTGCCCGTAACTGCAAGGGTTGTTAAAACAGCTTTTTTGACTTTGAATTCCATTGCGAACTTCCTACTCTCTTTGATTTGTCAGTAAAAGCGTAGGGGATGCATTGCAATAGTGTTAATAGGGAGTTGTTTTCTACCTATAAGTAATAGTTATAGTGGCTGATAAATAGCTATTTGAATCATAAAATTGTCTAGTGATAAATTTCAGAATCCCAATCATAATTCTCGAGCAGTTTGATAAACATATCCATTGCAGGGGGGATGGTTTGTTGAGTAGAAAGAGAAAACGCTACTCGGCGCGTCAATTTTGGTTCGATGATCCTTCTATGATCAAGTTCGGGAGATAGAAGTGAAAAACGAGGGATTACAGTCACCCCCATACCATCACGGACAAGACTCTGGATCCAATCTTCGCGTTGACTACTGTATGCAACATCAAGTTGAATCGTTTGATCTGCACAATAATCCATAAAACTTTGTCTGAATTCGCAATGAGTCCTGTCAATATAAGGTTGCTCTGCAATCGCTCTAAGAGGCACCGCATTCATCGTTGAAAATTCATGGTCCGCTGGGAAGGCGACAACCATTGGCTCTTCAAATAAATCGATATAACGTAACTGAGGGTGTGATGTTAGGTGATGGGCACAGAATGCACCATTAAGTTCACCAGTGAGTAATAAATTTGGAATTTCCTCAGGTCTTACATCAAAAATAACGAACGAAACCATGGGGAACTGTGACTGAAATGTTTTGAGTAAGCGAGCAAGTACTCTTGGGCCAATTGTGCACATAATACCAATATTTAGCTTATCAATTTCTCCAGAAGCCACAGCCTTTGAGGTCGCATTAACTAACCTTTTCGAATTATCTATTTGCTGAAAGTGTATACGTAGCATTGCCCCTAAATTTGTTATGGTGACCTTTTGTCCCCCTCTGTTAAAAAGTTTTCCGCCCAGTTCATGTTCTAGACGTTTGATGGCTTGGGTGAGTGCTGGTTGAGATACATAACATTGCTCAGCAGCACGCGTAAAGTTCAACGTTTCGGCCAACACTAGAAAGTAGCGAACCTGATTAAAATCCATGTTTTATGCTCCATCGTTAAATAATAAAGAGAACATATCTGTTCAGAATATAGCGACTTTTCACGTAAAAGGCAGAGGTATACACCACGGTTACCAAAGAGTTTACTTACTCGATAGAGAGATAATCTAATATAACGCTCTTCCCTCACTCTGAACAGCATCGTATTGTAGTGGATTAGCAGATTTGGTCACATAGTTAGAGCTCTAGACATAAGAACAAGAAGGTCAAGATTGGCGGTTGCATTCTATGATAGCTAGCTGCCGAAACGTAGAATGGGGCATTTCCGAGGTTCAGCACTCGATAGTTCATGCAAACCAGAGTGGCTTGCATGGAAGAGAGTCAAGAGAGACTTCTCTTGCCCGCAGCTTGCGTTCATCTTTTTGGAACAAAATGTGTGACGCAAGCGCAGCGGGTTGCTCTACCATCACACTTTTTAAAGGTGATGGCATTGGCACTGAAAGTGCCACCAATGGCAGTACAACTGCCATTGGGAACTGAATTAAATTGCGCTGACATCAAATCGATTCACAGCTTCACGCAAAATCTTGAGGTCGAGGTTCTTGGCATAGTGTCCATACGTCATTGATTGATGTTTGTGCCCGACAATCTGCGCAACCACATGCTCCTGCACACCCACCTTTTGAAGTTCATCGATAAACGTATGGCGGAATGAATACGCAGTAGCACGATCGCCAGCTTTGAATCCACACTTATCCAGGACATGACCGAGAGCATCTCGATAATCATTTGACCAGTCGAGATCATCCCCACGAGGGGTTAAATCGAAAAGTTGAGTAGCACCTTGTTGGCGACGCTGTGCGGCGTACTCTAGAAGTCCTAACTTAATTAGCACTTTATGTATTGGTACAATACGATTTAATGATGCATTTTTTAGGTGCTGTTTCTCCTCTGCATCAGAAAAATGGATGCTCGGATTATCACCTAATCGAATGTCTTCAAGACGAAGCTGACACGCCTCAGAAGGGCGACAGCCTTGATACATCTGTATCTTGGTTATCCAATCAAACTGCTCGCCTTTGGCTTGATAAGCCTTGCTTGCGAACAGCGCCTTTAGCTCAGGTGCTTTCCAACGGGCACGAGATGTACTCTTACCTTTTTTGGGTATTTTGACCACAGCAAATGGGTTGGTTTTGATAAACTCTTTTGCCACGCACCAATTGAAAAACTGCCGATTTGCAGCAAGGTAGTCTTTTAAGCTCTTATGACTCAAGCCACGCTGTATCAGGACATCTCGGTATGTCATCGCATGACCATTACTAGGCGTATCAGCGCCTTGATCTGCTAGATAGGCTAAGAAGTCCTTACACCGCTGGTTTAACTGCTTCACCGTTAAGGCTGTAACACTTTCTAGCTGTTTAGATTCAATAAATTGAGCCAGTTGCGCTTCACCTATCTTAGGTACTGATTTTGTTGGCTTGCCGCTTAGAGGGGAGCTATCGTTGTTTCTGGTTGCTTGTCGTAGGCTTGACGCAGTTTATCTATGGATTCTGATAGCTCAGCCTTAAACGTCGAGAATGATAGACCCGCTATTTTTGCTTTATCAAACAAAGCATGGAGCAATTGAACTTGTTCAATGTTCCGCAGGTAAGCAACCTTACGTTCACGGGTAAGTAAGGAAAACTTAAACTCTTTGGGATAGCCACTGCTACGCAGTGAAAGTGGGGTGGCGATGCGTGTGTAGTACACGCTGTTTGGAAGTCTCAATAAGTACATCTGTGCTACCTTTCTGTGCAAGATGGTTTTTGAGGTTCTAGATACGAAAAAACCGCTGTAAAAACAGCGGTTTTTTTCTTTAATGTGGCGGAGAGATAGGGATTTGAACCCAATCGCTCGGAGCTAAATCTTTATAAGCCTTTGTTTTATCAGGATAATTTGTATCTTTAACTGCAAATCTTAAAACGTTTGGGATAGTCACCTGACTGACTCTGAGTTTTACATCCGTCTCTCTTTAAGTCAAGTTTTCTGTTTAAAATTTAAACGCCTAGGTTGATGTTGCGCCTAGGACTGTGAATACTAGAGGTGTACTGGGTAAAGGGAGTTTGACGATGCAAGTAGGGGTTGATATTACTTCTGAGCAGCGCATAACAACGCTTCAAGCTGCTCTGCGTATTCTGGATAAGTGGCAATGCAGTGATAGCGAGAAAGCTACGTTGTTAGGTTTGCAGCATGATCGAGAAGACAGAGAAGAGGTGAGTGACTCTACACTAGAGAGAATCAGCCATATCCTGAATATTCACAAAGCATTACGGCAGACCTTTAGTAGCGATGACACGATATATGATTGGGTGCGCAAGGCTAATAATCACCCCAGTTTGTCGGGTGCTTCAGCAATGGATTACATGCTGTCAGGGAACGAACGTGCGCTATCAAAGATCGCAAAACTAGTCATCGGCTATAGTGCACAGTAAATCTCGTATTAATGTTAATTGCTGAAACTGTTGTGCTCAAACACGTTTTTGGACAGAAATGAGCTAGAGTCGATACTCCAGCTCATTAAAGTACTATTAGTCAAAGTAAGTGAAACTAACTACAAGAATGAAAAGCACTCCATATCTAACGTGCTATTCGGTAGTCTGATTGTCTAAAATGTGCTCTGGTATGTCACGAACAAATTCACCTATTGACCAGCCCATAACCTTTTGTAGTTCTTCGCTAGTATCAGATGGTATTTCGAAGTAATAACTATAAGTCATACCTCCACTAGAACCCTCATCACTAAGATACTCAATATCTAGAGCCTCGAAATCGTGTATCAAGTCATTTGGAATATCAAGGTAATCGACAATTGGACTCCTTATAACCTTGTACTCTTGCTTCCAAGCTATTGAATATTCGGCACTCTTCGATGTCGGTTTGATTTTAGGCTTCTTCATTTTAACAGTCATCGGGAATGGGAAGTCAATTCCAAGTAGTAATGCTTCGCCTTGACTAAGTGTTGGTAGAAACGAAGCAGAGCGTTGATCCATTGTACCCACAGCTCTTTTTACAACTTCTTGATCATGGTAATTAGTCAGTCTGTGGACAATCAAAGAGCCAATCTGGCTTAGTACATCTTCAGGTATATCTCTCGGACGTTGCGTCGCAATAACCACATTCAGACCATATTTACGCCCTTCTTTAGCTATATTCCCAAACGAGTCTAAATTTATCGCGCTTGCCTCATCACCAATTGTTTTATTAAGAAACTGATGCGCTTCATCGATAAATACTAAAAGCGGATTACGGTGGTTAATGCTCCCATTCCTCGCCAAGTCCATTAGCTTTCGTCCGATAGCATTAACTAATATCTCACGCCCATTTGCTTCGAAAGGTACCGCTGACAAATCTAGCCTCAGAGTTCTTTTGTTTGAACGTGATGCGCTAAACTCATCGAGAAGAGTAGGGATATCTTTTCCGTCTGGGGGATCAATTAGCCACTTTAAGTGCTGATTCTCTGAATAAGACTTTATCCTCGATATAAGGCTCATGCAGTATCCAAGCTCGCCATCTGAAGCTGCACCCCATATTGATTCATCAATTTCCTGTGGATAAGAGCCAGGTTTTTTTCCTGTCGGCCAAACACACTCTTGTACAATTTGTTCTGCTAGATGCTTGAAGCACCACCTTTTTGAATTTAGATCCTTTTCAATAAAGTTCAATGCTTTGTTGACTGGTTCTTTTTTTTGATTTGATTTAACTAATATATGATTTTCGTTTACTTTAATTTCACCATAATTCCCATAGTATCTACGGACAATTCGTTGACTTAAAATGGCCGAACTTAGCTTAGGTGACTGCGTTTGTGCTGATGGTCGTAAAAAAGCAAAGATATCAGATTCAGGTAGCTTCCAATGAGGAAAAATAACGGAATTTTCGGAATTTGCCTTTTCGTGGTCACCTACATAGTAGGTTTCACAATCTAAATCAGCATATTCACCTGTAGGATCTAGTAATAGAGCTTTCCCTCCGTTCTGCTATACTTCTTGCATCAGTCTGGAAATTGAATAGCTTTTACCGCCACCAGTGGCACCTAACACTGCACAATGCCTTGCGAAAAGCTTATCTGGAGTCACTGTAATATTTACAGTTGAGTCATAAGGCAGTTCCGCTATATCAAGCTTAATTTCGTCATCATTGGAATCTCCTTCCGCTAGAGTAGATATTAGCTTCGGATGTGCTGAGTAAATTTGACTACCCAATCTTGGATGACTTTTGATTCCTCGAAATATCACGCCGGAAGCAGGGTCAATACTTGTTAGCAACTGGATAATACCGATAGGATTATTCAGTCCATTATCCATAGATATAGCATCTACAGATAGTCTCTCTGCTCCATCCAACCAAACGTGAACTAACCGTCCCAAAACTGCTGTTTGCCCACAATCAATAAACATAAACTCATTGACTTCTCCTGCTGGAATACGATCCCCTAAATGCCACTTTGCTTCTCCTGAACCAGCGTCCGAGAGGTTCGCTTTGATCTCTGAAGGGGATACATTGATTACACTGCCGACTCTTCGACTAGGATCATAAGGTGAAAACCACGTGCTAGAACTCATCATCTTCGCCTTTATTCTTGGTTATGTTCTGAGCCAATGATTCAAAAGTTTTGAAGAGCTTTTCTTCAGGAGTCTCTTTCCTACGTTCTAGCAATAAGTTACTAAACTGCTCAAAAGTGGCATCAATAATCGCAATTCTTCGATCACCCTGATTGATAGCTGAGGTCAACAAATCTCTGATCTCTCCATTAAAAGAACCCTGCTTATTAAATGGGTCTTTAGTGGCGATTAGTATATTAAATTCAGCATTGGTTCTTAGAGCCATAGTAACGGCATTGTTTATGTGTTTATCATTGAACCCAAAACCTAAGCAGAGCAATGCAGTTTTAGGTTGCTGAATGCTATTCAAAAACGATGACATCATATCTAAATACGGAGAATCATATGAAGTTTGATATTTAGAGCTACTTGGGTAGATGAAAACAGGCTCATCAATGGTTGCTTTATAGTCAACCTTTTTCACTCTACCTCGCTCACGCGTCCAATTTACGGAGCCATGCATCTTATACAGGTGAATGACGTTTGGGATATATGAGCCAGAGTTGTTGGTGATTACACTTCGGTCAACAATATCATAGCGATACCATGCTGGGTTGAAATAACTGGGAGATGAAAAGTCAAAGCCATCGATAACAACGAAGCCATTATTACCAGCAGCATGCTCGAAAGCTAAGTCGTAGTTCGTTGTGAATAATTTTAACCGTTGTTGTTTAGGGCTTCTTCTCCCCAAAGTCCTAATAAATTTATCGTGCGAAGCCCAATCGTTCGACTCAATTGAATCAGTAAAGTTTGTTTCATCTAAAATAGTTTTCTTTGATTGCTCTAAGAAAGACTTAATCTCACTCGTTCCTGTTTCATCGGGGAATAATGCGATATATTGGTCACATAAAGACAGTAACAGCTCAATGTCATTCCATGGCTTACCTGTTTTTTCATCTTTTTTGGTTTGATTTCTATCGAACCTCACTGCATCAAGCGTACTTTCAAACAGAGCTGGATCCTGTTCTTTACATTTGTTCCACAATTGCCCCATGCTTGGTGCTATATCAGTAAAAGTTAACGACGTCCCCGAGCCAGCAAGAACGATCAAATTGTCAAAATCCAACAGGCTGTTGATACTTGATAGCAATACTTGATAGTCTTCATTATCCTTTATGTCTGAGGAATCAATGTCGACCTCGACAGGGATTTTAACCCCCTCTGTTCTCTTCACAAATGTTGACAACAGTTTGACTTTTTTCATTTTCATAGCCTAATCCTGACGTTGTCACTCATTTTACCTTGTTTATTAACTCCAATTCATCCGGTTGCTTAATAGTGTGTATGCCTCAGCCTAAATGTGTGAGCTGTGTTGTATTTAACGCCAACTCTCCTAATTTGGTCGGAAGGTATGAGGATGTTCCTAGAACCTGTAGAGAAATCGCTATTATTAAGAAAAGTAAGCAGTCATGACGCTTTGATGAAGTGAGTAGTTAATCCGTCGTAACTCATAATGGGGCAAAACCTGCCAGTGACTTTACTAATTTAATCACTGATGAATTACTTTTAATATGGAGTTCCGTTGCGTTAAGGTGAACAACGCACCACCATGCCTGATCCATTGCACCGTAAACACACAACCCAACGTTGAACTGAGAATGCTAAGCGTTAGGAATCACTCTTAAATGCTTTGTATGGACAATTTCTAGAACAAGATATTTTGCATATTTATAACTCCAGCAACTACCTTATAGAAAGGTCTGTCATTTTTATCACAGAGTTCAATAAAAGCCTTATAAGTTGTACTCTTGGTAAAAAGTAATGTTACTTCATCAACGTCAAACTCAAAGTCACCTTTGACTCTCCATTCACGCTCATGCGTCCAGTCAATGATGAAGTCTGGATTTGAAAGATCAAAGTTAACAATACGCCACCATTCTGACTCTGGTAAGTATTTCTTGGCTTCAGCAGTTTTGTCGTAAATCACAGGACGACCACCACTCGTATAAATCTTTTGCTTTGAGAACATGAAACCGCAAGGATGATATCTTGTTTTGTTCGTATGACCGCTTGTCCTAAGTTTTTGCTCAAACCAAGTGTTCTGACAAACTGAACTCAAAGGTGCGTCTTGAAAACAAACTGCGGTGTGTTTGCCAACGATAAAACCTTGCTCAGTGGAGCTACCTTTTAATGTACGTTCCGTCAGTATTTTAAACATAAGTTCAGCAACAGTCGCATTGTCCGTTGCTCGTGTTAAATGAACCAGCCCAGTTGATAAATCAGAACGCTCTGAATAGCGATTTCGCCAATCTTCAAACTTGTACGACATATTTACCTTATCACATAACGTCCGCTTAAGAGGCAGACGACGGACAACCACGGAACTCAGCCATAACAGCCGTAAGCAAAATTGCCTATTTGAACTGAAAGTGCCATGCGTTGGCTGTCCCTCTTGAAGTGTTTGCTAGCATTATTAATGCATCTTTTCTGCATCATAGCGACAAGTTTGGCACTTAAAATCTTCTTCTAAATATGCTTGGTATAAAGATTCATCATCAACAATACCACCATTGATACATGATGATTCATAGTTACCATCTTCGTCCTCTACGAAACCTATTGGCCCTTCACAAACAACTTCTTCAAGCAAAGGGCGAATTACGTTTTCATAATGGTAAATTTGTTTGCCCTTAATTGACGATAACTCGCCATTATTATCTCTCAATATTTGAGCAACAATTAAGCTAATACTGCCATCCAAACCACAGTCAGCAGCTTTTTCCATAATATAATGCTCATTATCAATTAGGTGGTTGATAACCTCTAAGTTCATTTTTCTATCTCCGATTTAAATATTAGGTTTGGGAATAAGCTAACGCTTTTCAGACGGAGTTTTTCCGCCTTTGCTTTCGGTCTATCTTGCTCGTATCTATTATGCAACTCAAGCACTATTAGCTTGTTATGTGATTATGGCTTGTGTATGTGGAGGGTAGAATGCTGCTTACGCAGTACAATTAGGTTAAGTAAGTTAAAAGTAGATGAATAACATATGAATGAGCTTTTGCCCTAACTGATAAAGGGGCACAAACGTGTCACGACACTCTAGCAGTCAGACGTAAAAGCCTCACAATCGCTACCAGAGCCTGATAACCACATCAAACTCTATGCTCCTCCAGAAAGCACCTTATAAACCGTAGAACGGCTACACGCGAGTTCACGGCTAATAGCATGCTTATTCCACCCACTGTTAGCTAGCTTCCTTATGCGTTCATGTAATGCCAAATCAGGATGACGCCCAAGGTGCTTTCCTTGCTGTTTAGCTCGTTCTCTCCCTTCATTGCATCGCTGCAGTATTCTTGAGCGCTCCATCTCTGCAAATGCGCCGATTGTGGTATAGATAACGCGCCCCACGTCACTGTTTATATCTAGGTCACCCAAGTCATGACAAATGAGCCCTGCGCCCCGCGCGCTCAATTGGTCGGCGACGCCAAGCGCATCGATTGTATTTCTGGCAATCCGGTCAACCTTAGTGACATGCACAATGTCCCCTTCCCTGGCAAACTCAAGAAGCTGCTTTAACCCCTGACGCTCCACGCTCTTACCACTGGCTTTATCTTGATAGATTTTTTCACAACCGATACGAGTCAGTTGCTCAACCTGAATCCCCAAATCTTGTTCATCGCTACTAACACGAGCGTAACCAATCAACATATCCCCTCCTCGACACTGTCCAATAAGTCCCAGCAAAAATGAAGACATGTACGGCAAACATTTTGCCGACTTAACGTACATTGATTACCTTACCATTTGGCCATTTTGCGGAAGTCCAAAAAGGTACACCTTTTTGGACGGTCTACTTGATAAGTAACTGAAACAAGCATGTTGCTGAAGCGGGGCTGAATAATCCAGATTAAACAAGGGCAATCAAGCAGTCGCCCAATGAACAATCATGGTCACTACTCTATATAAAAACGAAGAGTGGATGAAAACAATCAACAAGTTAACTTCACGTATTTAAAACTGTGCACTGGCCGCTCACTGGTTAACAGCGTTTCCTTGAGTTAGCCGTAACCACCCTCAAGTAAGTCTCAAAGCTATACTTTTGAATTGGGCATAGAGCTTCCATCCCACAAATGCTCTGGATCTGGCACGAAGGTTACACCACAACTTAACCCACTATCGAAGCTAGCATGAATTGAAACGAGCCAGCCTCCGGGTATCTTTGTTCTGTAAGTGCTATGACAGCTTCCACCAAAGTTCTTTAGTGCTTGCCAGCTTAGCACCGGTTTTTCGCATTTTATTTTGGCTAGCTCCTGCTCCTCCTTAACCTTTTTCTCTCTCTTCCATAATTTTAATGCTAGCTCGCAAGTATATGCTTTAATACTTTCGCACACGATAACAAAGCCATCGCGCTGTAGCCTTCTAATTTCGTGGCCAGCATCGTCTTGTATGATATTTATAGCAACAGCTGTGCTTTCTTTCTCTAACACAATGTATTCATTCATTACTTACCCTCCATGGCCTGAACAAGATAACTTAGCCTCAGTACACACAACTAAAATCCAACTAGGCCAACAAACTATAGCTCACCATATGCAACAACAATAACCATGTGGGAAGTAAGGTTTAAATATAGCCGGACATGAGATGGTAGCGAGCTGGTATCCAGAAAATCAATCACAATATGCAACTATGCACTATAATTGCAGATAATCATTATCACTGCTTTCAGTAAAAATTGAGGAAAGAGCTATGCTTCGTTTCGCTTCTGTAGTGTGTATCGCCCTACTCACCGCTTGTACGAACACTGACTATGTTATTCAGCAGGATGATTCGCTCCCATTGCAGGTAGTGAAGTCAATCAAAGCTGGTAGATGTTTTGAAGATCGTAACGTTCCTGAGAGTGCCATTAATGATGTCAGTTCACTTGGTTACGCCGGAAGTGTTGGGCTTGGCGTGCTAACTTCTAGTGGTGGTTTACTCCTTGGGCTTAACAATGCTTTGGTCGCCGACAATAAGTGCGGTTTACAGTATGGCAGTAATGTAGCTTATCTAGATTCATCAAAATGGAGTTCTGCATCAGACAGTGAAGTTCAAGCTTACTTGCTTAACCTTAGCTTTGAGAACAATCCAATTACTCAAATACAATTAGATCGAATTGCCTCTGAGTGTAATTGCGAAGTTGAGAATGAACCAATAATACATAAGCAAGGTATAGTTTTGATGAAGGGCTATAAAGTCCACAAGAAGGATGTAATGAATGCTTTTCATTATGAAGATATGGCTTTTTCTATTGTAGGTGTCGATATTGTTGTTTCAGATGTCCAGTACCAACAATATGAAAAAGTTAAAACAAGCTTGTTTACCAATGAGTTACGGAGGGAAATTGCAAGTAGTGAAGTGATACCTGTTAAATACAGTTCGACATTTGCGCCAGGTTTCGGAAGTTCGAAACTATTGGACTACAAGCTCGCTAAAGGCCACTTCAGTATCTTTCCCACGTATGGTGCTTATGCTGATAAAGATGGGATCATCAAGCGCATTAACCTAAACGTATCAGCTATCCTCGATGCCGATCAGAAAGTCTATTTCTTTGTCAAACCGATTGATGGCGTCACACCACATCTTGCAGCATCGGATGAACAACTAAGAAAGCAGTTGACGCCCAAAGGACTAAACCATCCTCTGTGATTCAACTCCTTAATTAATGACTATCTCCAGACCTAAGCAGCTAAGTACTGCTGAGCGAAACGCTCGAAGTTCATCAACATTGTTTTTGCAGTGAGCAGGAATTGCTACTTGAAATCGATTCTTAAGCTCAGATTCGATAAATCACCGCTCATCGGCATAAATGGTCTGGTATAGTTTGCACAGTTGATAGTAGTTCTGAAGATGAACGTCAACCTCATTGACGAGAAATTGATGAAACTCCAACTCCTTCATATGACGCAGCAGAGTTTTGTCGCCATAGAAACCTGCTTCGTCTTGCGTATGTCGTCCTTTACGAATGTCACAAGATCGCCTCCTAGCTGCATACGAATAAGCCTTTGATATACTCTGCCTGTCCCTTCTTTGACCATCCTCCGTTCGCGATTAGTCCCTATATCGAAGTCTGTAGTTCATCACATCAAGGTCATGTTTGTTGCGTCGAGTCGACGTAAAGTAGACTGCAACTTGTCCAAAGTTTTTTGCTCTTACGTAACCTTTTAGGCGAATGTACGATAATCGCTCGTTTTCGTTGTGTTGCTGCTCAGTGTAAAAGGCTTCTATGCCTTCACAGATAAACTCTACCACTCTTTCCTGCTCCTACTCGATAGTTGATCTTAACTCGGCCACTGGTTCCAAACTCAGAACTGGAAAGTTGCTATTCGCTGACTTATTCATAGTTCCCTCCTGTGTTTCCTTGTTCTAGTAAAGCACTGGAGGAGCTATGGAAATCGGATTAAGCAGCCCAAATGACAACTGTTAATTCCATTTAGTGAGTTTTCTTCAGGCATGTGAGGATGCCCTGCCAGTGCAAGTTCTTTAGAGCAATTCCAGAAAAGGGAGATGTCTTGAGCCTCACGTGAACCTTATCAGCAGTGATAATCGCGCTGGCCGTACTCAAGATTAAGGCCTGCGCTTTGCACAGTTATTCATCCCCAAAAGTAAACTTAGAGCGCGCTCAAGGCCGCGTTGGCCATGTTTGCAGTATCAAGAGCGCCTCGCGACCTTGCCCAGCAAATTGGCGGTTTCATAGTTTGTTTTACACGCTTGCTAACCCTGTCCGTCGCTCAAGGCCGCTATGGCCAAGTTGTACGATTTAAGCGGCTACGATAGGCGTCAATGGAGATACTTTCTCTGCGAGAGTCGCGCTGGATATGGGATTTTTTGTCAGTGAAATTCCCCCCAGAATAAATTTTGGGTGGAAAGTGGGGAGGGTCTCCACCCAATAAGCAAAATTTCGGATTTTGTAGGCTTTCCACCCAATTACCCAAAACAGACTATTTTTGCTTTTTACTCACCCCTGCAATCCTATGATTTACTTAGATATTCTGTTTTTCTCCTGCTTTTGTGCCAACGTCAAAATACGCCTTCCACCCAATAAAGCGAAACATGATACTTTTCATGATTAAACCATTAACGTAATGCGTTGTTTTCATTGTACTCTTTGTTTTTCTGCCGAATTTTCCCTTGGTTAAAAGAGGGCTCTCCACCCAATAAAGGAATTTCACTTGTAATTAGCAACAATCAATTTTCGTAAGATGTTGTTTTAAAGTAGTTTTTCTAAATACTCACAAATTTGCCCCCCACTTTCCACCCAATAAAGAGAAATCAACGCTGATCTTGTCGCTAACTGCACTTTGTGTTTTCTCGCTGTTTTCTCATTTCCTGATGTGTATCGAGTGGTGATTAAAGCCGCAGTTCAGAGCAAGAAAGTTATCTGAACAAAACGTACTTTGCTTCTTCGATATTTCTCCGATGGCCTACCCCAAAAAATTTTTGTGCACTCGTTTTTGGCTGCTTAATCCCATTGCCACCATTTCGGCCTCGCTAATCTAGAAAAAGTAGGTAAACGGACTTTTTGGGTTCAACCCAAAGGTATGATGGTCGGTTACAGCAAGGCGATTGGCTGACTCAGGCAACAACTAAGGTCAGGAGTGAACTATGCATATTACGATTCGGGAATGGGCAATCCAAGAGTTTGGCTTTGCCCCAAGTGCGAGTACGTTGGCGAGCTACGCAAAAACAAAACAGATACACCCTGCTCCGGTCAAGTTCGGCGGAAAATGGATGTGCGATGAAAAAGCGGTATTTGTCGGCCTTTGCTCAACAGACTCCATAGAAATCACCGACCCTGTCGTCGCTAGGATTTTCCGCCATGGCAGCTAGACCTAAGGCACACAATCTAAACGTCCCCAATCTCTATCAGAAATTTGATAGGCGAAATGGCAAGGCGTACTACCAATACCGAGATACTCGAACCGGTAGATTCCATGGATTAGGAACCGACAGAACAACAGCGATTAAGGTTGCAACAGAGCTTAATCGACTCATCGCTGCCCAGTTAGTCGAGCAATATCACCACATTTTCAACGCTAATCCTGCCAAGAAAAAACGAATGGGGATCAGTACTGGTGAATGGTGTGAGCGATACATGGAGATTCAAGCCGAAAGACTTGAGACTGGTGAAATCGTTGATGCTACCTTCAAAACACGGAGAAGTGGCATCAAAGTCCTAAATGACAGATGTAAGCATGTTGCTATCAGGGAGCTTGATACAAAGACTCTCGCAATCATCATTGATGAGTACAAACGGGAAGGCAAAACACGAATGGCTCAAGTTCTGAGGTCTATTTGGATTGATGTATTCAAAGAGGCTCAACATGCTGGTGAGGTTGAGGCTGGCTATAATCCTGCCTTAGCGACCAAGCCCCCAAAAACGAATGTTCGCCGTTCACGTCTAACCGTATCTCACTGGGAGCAAATCGACCGCGTATTGAAAGAATCACCTCATGTCTATTGTTATCACGCCGCCCTTCTCGCTTTGACGACAGGACTGCGTCGAGAGGACATTTGTAACCTCAAGTTCTCGGACATTGAAGACGGTCTACTCTACGTTGCCACAAGTAAATCTGGGCAGAAAACAAAACTCGCCTTCCCCCTCACCCTTCGCAATCCAATTCTCGACATGACGCTGGCAGACATCATAGGAATGTGTCGAAAGACGGATATAGTGTCGCGTTATCTCGTACACAATATAGCGCGGGTACACAGCGCCAAACCAGGTGACAAGGTCAACGTCAACACTGTGACTCGCAGGTTTGCCGAAGCTCGAGACAAAGCCAACCTTAAATGGGAGGGCACCCCTCCTACTTTTCATGAACTACGATCATTGGCCGAGCGTACCTACCACAAGGCAGGCGTCGATACCCAAAAACTACTTGGTCACAAAGACCGGCGAACGACGGATAGGTATTCGGATAACCGTGGTAGTGAGTATGTTGTGGTGGGTGAGTGAATAGTAATAGTGGAAGATAAAAACTGACCTGTTACTAAACTCTACGAATTCAGGTACAAGCAGGAAAAATTTTAGACACCTAGATGTCGGTAAAGAATAAACTCTGATAAAAAAGTTACGTTTTAGCTAATCCATAAAGTGCTAATTACAAAGTTTGATCAAGAATTAGCAACAAAATCGCTTGATGACTCAAACATTCAAGAGAATTCCTAAACACACTAATTTGATGGTACACCCCAAACCTAAGCTGCACTCAGCTAAGTCGCTGAACTTTAGGGGCATCATCTTAACTATCAAAACAATGGAATCAATAAAGATTGAAACTGTGATATACCTAATATGTCATAACACCTTGACAAGGCAATTTACACTAATGTACCTAAAAACCAATGAACCATCGTTATTTTACCATACCTGGAAGTCTACTCAGCGCTATAATTAAATCAAAAAAATACGAATACTACAAAGCTGGTGATACAGATCAGAAAGGACGAAATATTTATCGACATACATATGAATTATTAATTACATTTTACTTTCGAAGCATATTGAGGAGTTAATTCGCAAACAAAACAAGAGGATTTAGAGGGTAGAGTTTTAATCTACCCACGCATTAATTTTTAATTATAAAAGGTCTGACTACAATCTATAATATAATTACATTACTTAAGTCGGTAAAAATCACACCGACTTTTTGCATATTTCTATAGTAAAGATTCAATACCATATTGGGAACCGTAATTTTCTACTACAAAGTCTATGTCTTTATCACCTCGACCAGAGAGGTTAATTAAAATACTCCCTTCCAAGCCTTGCTTTGCCAATTTGAAAGCATAAGCTACAGCATGAGATGACTCAATAGCAGGAATGATACCCTCAGCACGAGAAAGTTCAAAGAATGCATCTATAGCTTCTTGGTCATTAACAGTACCATAACTTGCACGTCCAACATCTTTTAGATAACTATGCTGAGGTCCGACAGAAGGATAGTCTAACCCGCTAGCGACAGAGTATACTTCTTGTGGTTCGCCCTTACTATCTTTGAGCATGTATGATTTAAAACCATGCATGATCCCTGGTTCACCAAGAGTCAGGGTAGCAGCATGCTCTCCCTCTTCCTCCAATGTGCGTCCAGCGGGTTCTACACCGTGAATTGTAACTTCTTTATCTTCTAAGAATGCTGTAAATAAACCTATTGCATTTGAACCACCACCGACACATGCAATAAGGTTGTCAGGTAAGTTACCTGTCATCTCTTGGAATTGAACTTTCGCTTCAGTCCCTATAATAGATTGAAAGTCACGTACCATCATTGGAAATGGATGCGGGCCAACTACAGAACCAATAGCATACAACTGATTAATTGGATCTTTTAGATAACCTTCAAATGCTGCATCGACCGCCTCTTTTAGGGTTTTTCGACCATGAGTAGCAGGAATCACATTTGCACCTAATATTCGCATACGAACGACATTTGGATGCTCCTTAGCTATATCAACTTCTCCCATGTATATGTCACATTCGAGCCCAACGAGAGCGGCTGCTGTAGCTAAAGCAACACCGTGTTGACCGGCACCAGTTTCTGCTATTATCTTCGTCTTACCCATTTTTTTGGCTAATAACGCTTCACCTAGACAATGGTTTATTTTATGAGCACCAGTATGATTGAGATCCTCCCTTTTCAAATAAATATCAACACCATATTTATTTGAAAGGTTCTGTGCATGAAATATAGGGCTTGGTCGACCAACGAAGTGTTTATAAAGCCGTGAAAGTTCTTCAATAAAATCAGGATCTTTTCTACAAACTTGATACTCATCGTTAATGTCTTTCATAATTTTATTTAGCGCCTCGGGTATGAAGCTACCACCGTACTCCCCAAAATAGCCGTCACTGTTCGGCAAGACATGCTCAAATAAATTTTTCATATTCATCTCATCCTAAAAATAATGAATTAATTAGGCAACAAATGATGTTGCGTGGTTGAAAACTATCATAAAAATCATTAAACTAGCGATTTAAGAGAAGAAAAATCAGCCAATAAAATGAACATTGAACCTAAACTAATAGATACAATTAACAATTTTTTAAGTGATCACTCGACGCTTTCACTAGCCTCTTGTCAAGATAACTTACCATGGTCTTCAGACTTATTTTATGTTCATGACCATAAGTTAAACTTATATTTTATTTCAAATAGCAACACTCAACACGCGTTGAATATAGCTAGAAACCCAAATGTATCTGTTTCCATATCTAAACAATACGAAGAGTGGCAGAAAATAAAAGGAATCCAAATTATTGGTAAGGTTGATGTAATTTCCGGTACAGAACGAATTTTAGCAATTAAAAACTATTCAAAAAAGTTTTCATTCGTATCGAGTATAAGAAACAAACAAGTCGACCTATTAAAGCTAATATCAAATAGTCAGCTTTATCGCATATCCCCTATATATTTAAAGTATATGGACAACACGACCAAGTTCGGGTATAAAAGAGAATTCACCAATAATCAACACTTTGATAATTAGGGTTGTTTCTCTTTGATATTCAATAAAATTCTTTCATTAGGAACCTTATTATTCAGTGACGTATAATCAATTGATCTTGCCATCTCTATCAGTCTATTAATCATTTGTTCAAGAGCCACTAGTTCTTCACAACTCTTTATTGATTTAGTTGTTTCATCACCATGAACTAAAACTGGAAAACCAGAACCTGGTATGATCATTCGATTCAACAACATATTATTTAGTATCTGATCATGCGCACTGCCTAGGTTATACTTACGACCAACTATTACGCAACCACCGACTTTGTTTGCCAAAGGGCGATTAAACCTGAGATATCCTACTCCAGCTCTCTCTAAAAATATTTGCATCAGATAACAAATACCAAAAGCATGTACTGGAGCTGCATAAATTATAATATCGGCAGAAACCATAGTTTCTATTACATACTTCATATCATCATCTTTTTCACATGCATGATCGCGATAGTTACATCCATCATCAGTACCGCAACCATCACATGGAGAGAAATTAATGCTGTTTAAGTATATTACATGAGTCTCAACACTTTTTTCTTCAAAAGACATTTTTAATTGTTCAGAAACCGATCGAGTGATTCCATTAGGTCGTTCCGACCCTGAAATGATAACAGTCCTCATTATTATCCCTAATATTTACATTCTGTATTACATAAGTTAATTAAAATATTTCAAAGGAGCTATTTAATAAATCTCTTGCAGATTTTACTTCATAGACAATATCTGATTGCGGCCACATGGACTTGATTGAAATTGCCATTTCTTGTAATAGCAGCCTTAAGGAGTCATCTTCAAAACTGACAAGCGACTCTATTGTCACAACGGCATGGGTCGTTTCGTCAGTAATAACAGAGATCGCATTCTGTTTATGGGACCACTTTCTAGCGTGGGCAACATTATCTTCGTCAATAAAAGAAATTTCTTCAGAAGGCATACCTATTTCCTCACCTTGAAAGTTAGTATAGCTTTCCCCTCCTTTTGTAAACGAAACCGCCAACCTTCCTGAGATATTATGAGCATCCAATGCAGCAATAGGCAGGTGATACTTTACTGAAAAAGAGTTGCATAGAGCAACAAGTGGGTGTAAATGATTTGGCAAATCTCCGCTTTTTCGCAATCTTCTTAAAAGAGACTCCGCAGCCATCCGGTGTTTCGTCGGTTCAATTCCAACCTTGCGGTATGCACTTCGCCACAAGCTTATTGACGAAATGGAGCTTTCTGATTTGTATTTTTTTAGTTTAATTCTTGCATCTGAAATATTCCCACTTACCAAATCATAGTTATTAGAATCAATTGATAGATTATCAATACCTATACAACATACATATAGTTCGGGACACAATTCTATAATTTTGCTGTCATAACTCAAACTTTCAATCATACTAATAATCCTTTTTCAGCCAACTGGAAATTAGTCAGTTCCTTAATTATAAGGCGATATATTCTTTCAATAAAATCCTCATCAACACCTTGCTCTTGTGCAAGATTTCTGACGTGGATAATGACTTGTTCTACACGGTCAATTGCTTTTACAGCTCCAACTTCATTGGGTTTTAATTCCGATATTTTGAGAGCAAGCTCTGTTCTCTTGCTCAAAAGATGAACTAGTTCTCTATCGATAATATTAATCTCTTGTCTAATAGAGTCGATTGTTGGTAGTTTATTTTCCATCGCATGATTTCCTATAGTCTAACGTTGTATCTTTGAAAGATATTTTGCATTATTTGTGGTTTTGTCAGGTCATATAGAACTAAATCATTGGCAGGTCCAGTTCCATCGAAGTACTGTGATGTCTGTGACGGGTCCATAGGTAAGCCATTAGTTCTCTCCAAGTACATATCCTTTGAAGGTTGAAATCTAGTGTTTAAAGCCCAGAGAAAATCCTCAGGAGAGAATATATCTATGTCATCATCTACAATATATATGTTCTTACAAAGCGGATGGGTTTGATAAATACGTTTTCTTAATTTGTCAAAGGGTAATAATGATGTGAGTCTTTTAATACTTACAACCACTGACAGCTGCCCTCCGCCAGAAGTAGGTAAATGAACGTCACTTACCTTAAAATGGCTGTCAAATTCTCTTTCTAAAAGATTGTATATCGCAACTTCGGTAGGAATTGCAAGTAACTCAGACTGTTCCTTACCCGGCCCTAAAAAAGTCTGAAAAATAGGGTTATCTTGGTATAATATCCCTGTTATATTTATTACGGGAATCTGTTTTTTACTTTCTCCCATATAACCAAGAAATTCAGGCATCGAGTATTGATCTGAAGAAGATTCATCCGATAACTCGTGACTGATCTCTCCCTCTATAACAAACTCGCTATCTGAAAAGCAATACGAATCGTTAGTGGCGCCTTTTGCTAATCTTACTGGATAGCCAAGCTTGCCACCCATTAAAGATATTTTACACCCATCATTATGGATCGTTGAGTTTGCTATTGAAGTAAGCAAGTAGTAAATTGGCGGAGCTCCAATATTAATCGAAATTGGTAGCTTTTCATTCTTACTTAGTGCCTCCTGATAACACTTGAATAGCCCTCCAGAAGGACGCATTGCTAGAGTTAATCGACTATCATCTAGTATTTTCAGCCTATGTATAGAACTAGAAAATGAGTTTGTTCTGGGATTCTTTGCGCAAACTATCCCCGAAGTAAGGTAAAAGCCAGCATCATCTGGCGTTATTTTCAGCGCAGGCAAAGACAAAAGCCCTGAGGACAAACTATTAGATTGGCAAATAGGACTTTTGATTATTTCAGGCTTTATAAAAGACTCTTCATCTCTAATATTTTTGCAACATTCCCTGATGAAATTGCGGTTTAGTTCTCTGCTCCCAAACAATCCCATCAAGATTGGATACCTAGTATTATTATTGGTGTAAATGCATACACCCTCATCACCACTATATTGAGAACCAGGAACTTTCGCTTGATGATTAATATAGTGGCTTGCAACTTCATACTGAGCAGATAGTTTTTTTTCTATGCGCTCAAGTTTAATACCATACGTCTCTAGTCTACATATGGTTTCTTTTAGATTCTTAACCATTTCTATCCCGAGTACATGTCACATCGATTAATATAAGCACATGTTCACATTACTCTATTTTTGAATTTCGCTTAACTCTAAGTAGTACTTTAAAAGTGACTTAATATGTGGTCTTCTCGATGTCTTTGCGTATCTAGACCGTTAATTGAATATCATCAACAACAAATACAGTTGTTTTATCGTTGTCATCTCCTTTTGAGCGATGAGGAACACCATCTGGAATTGAGAAAAAATCTCCTGGCTCGCATTTATGCTCCTTCCCTTGGACTATAATCGTGAAGCTACCGGTTAATACATAACCTTGATGACCAATCAGGCACAAGTGTTCTTCATCAAAGCCAGCTGGAAGCTCGAGCATACGAATACGTTTACCATTCGAATTAAAAATTTTCACTCGCCCCTCCGCCCCTGGCTTAGCCCACTTTTCCCAATCCGCTTTCTGTGCCTTATATACAACTTCATCGTAGTTTTGATTGTCCATTTATATCTCCATATTTGGTAAGTGTGTTGGTTTATCCTTTCAGATTAGAATCCAAACACCATACTAGCTGACTAGTTTGGTAGCACATTCAGATTAAGATTCAAACACCGATGATGTCAATCGTATATCACGAAATGATGCAACTAAATGCACACAAACTCGATGCACTTCAAATTTAGTTCAAAATGTTTACTGTTTGAGTTCACAAACAAAATTTTGAAAGTACTATGGAAAAAATTTAATGGAGATTTAGATGGTTAGTACAATTATCCTTTACTGTATAGCATCATTTACAGTAACAGTTATTCCTGGTCCAACGATGTTATTATCACTATCAAATGGAACAACCGAGAACAAAAAGGTCATCATATATGGCATCGCTGGAGCCGCCCTTTCGGATATCATACTGATCAGCGCAGTAGGTTTAGGTTTGGGGGTTATAATAGCTAATTCTGAATTTTTGTTTTCAATGATTCAGTATTGTGGTGCAGCATATTTGATCTTTATATCATATAGTTTATGGCGTTCATCTCCTTCGGCTGAAGCGTTATCAGCTAGTAAGCTCAAATCCACTTGTGTAAGGAGTCCTTCTATAGCATTCAGGAGAAACCTATTTGCAGCGTTGTCAAATCCAAAGGGGTTACTTTTTTTCGGAGCCTTCCTTCCTCAATTTTTAGATGTAACGAATCCTTTACTTATTCAATATGTAATTTTTGCGACCGCGACAGTATTGATTGATGTCGCTATAATGTTAATTTATGCTTTGGCGGGCTATCAAGCATCAAAATATCTTTCATTATCAAGGTTGTCATTATTAAACCAGATCTGCTCAGTAGTACTTCTAGCAATGGCAATTGGATTAGCCCTGTACAGGCATGTAACTTGACAAGTGACGCACTACTTAAGGTACCACTGTAGTTAAGCGAATAGCGGTACCTTAAGTTCGGAACTAACTACTAAGTTTAAATTTATGTATAAGATTCGGTAAGCATAATATTAACCGCACTTAATATCGTGCTCATTTTTGATGTTGTTTCAACCAACTCACAGTCAGGGTTTGAGCCACTTACTATGCCTGCCCCTGCATATAAACATAATTCAGTATCAGATATCTCTGCACAACGGATTGTAACAACCCACTGGCCATTCCCTCTCGCATCGCACCAGCCTACCATGCCAGTATAGTATCCTCGCTCATGACCTTCTAACTCTTTGATCAATTTATATGCTGCCAAATATGGAAAGCCACATACTGCAGGCGTTGGATGAAGTTCAGCAGCAATCTGCAGAGAATTGATATGTGATTGGTCAACAACCCCTTCTAATTTTGTAGACAAATGTAGCATATTTGCAGTTTCAACAACTGAAGGTATTTGGGGAACGTTTAGATTAGTACAATACTTTCTTAGAACATTCTCAACTTCCTTCACAACAATTGAATGCTCTAGTAAATCTTTTGCGTTTCTTAAAAGGGTAAGCGTAGAGGATTTATTCACTATCGGATTGTTTGACCGAGGCCTAGAACCAGCTAGTGGGTTAGATACGATATTTGCTGACTTTTTAGATAACAGAAGCTCTGGGCTTGCGCCAATAAGCTTCACTCGATCTTCCAACTGAGCGCTAAATATATACGCTTCTGGATTTGAGTACATCAAGTTTTGAAGTAATCTAGCTCTCTCAATTTTATGTTGAGACTTCAATTTAACAAATCTAGAAAGAACAGCCTTGGTTAAGTTTGTCGACTCAATTCTCTCTAGTATCTTTTTAACACCAGACCTATAGTATTCCTCTGATGACGAGCAGAGCGTGCAAGCTTTGTTCGCCATATTTGACGAAGTAATATCAGCTTTATGTCTACTTGATAATAAGAGTTTCTCCGGAATAACCATTCTAGTTGTAGTACTTTCGTCAAAAGGTACAGCGGCGAACAACACCGGATTATCATTGCTATCCACTTTTGCACTTTCTATCAACCTAGTAGCTTCATCGGACAGCTTTTTGAACGGAATAAAGGTATTTATTTCCTTTTTAATTCCCAAAGCCAACATCGAAGTATTGGGAGAACTAAAAAGAAATGGTGATTCATCATGATATTTTGGTATTACCTCACAATTGAATTCCGAAGATTCAATTAACTCTCGCCTCACAAACAACCCCCATCCCTTAACATTTGTTTAACATTCCATTTTTAAGATACGTGTGCGCATCAAATTACTAAGTTTTTATTACTTCAATGTGAATAAAACTGTGAGACACAATTGCCTCACAGTTTACTATATAAAGTAGTTAGATGTAATCACCAGCAGTATACGCTCTCTAAAATATACTTATATCAACCACGAACATGAACATCAATGAAATTCAAAAATAACTCTTTACCAAACTCTGTTCTGATGCTCTCGGGATGAAATTGTATCCCTTCTATAGGATAATTAGAATGTCTAACTCCCATAACATAGTTCTCATCATCAGATGTTGCTGTTATTTTTAGTGGTATTGTAATCGTTTCAGGGTTTGCAATTAATGAATGGTAACGAGTTACACTAAATTTGCTTGGTAGATCTTTAAAAACACCTAATTTATCATTTCTTATTAAGCTTGTCTTTCCATGCACCAGGCTTTGAGCCTGAACAATGGTTGCCCCGAAATACATACATATAGCTTGATGACCGAGACAAACACCAAGGATTGGAATGGATCCCTTAAATTGTTCTAAAACGGAGGCGTATATTGACTCTGAGGGATGTCCTGGGCCTGGACCCAATACAATGAAATCGGGGTCAATGTCTTTTATATCATCAATGGAAAGCTTATTGCTACGCACAACTTCTGTCTTAACATCTAACTCTTCCAAGTATTGGTATATTATGTGCACAAAGCTATCGTATGAGTCAATTAATAAGCACTTCATCTACCCATCTCCTTACCTGTAATTGCCCAATATGCCATGGAAAGCTTGGCGATTGATTCGTTCCACTCTCCTTCTAATGTTGAATCAGCAACAAACCCAGCGGATGCACGAATACTATACAACCCATTCGAATATACTGTTGACCGAATAACCAATGCAGTATTAGAGTAACCATTAAAATCCACAACCCCCACGAACCCAGAGTATATTCCCCTTGTCGTTTTCTCTAGACCTTCTATTATTTCCATCGCTCTAACCTTTGGAGTTCCTGTCATCGTCCCAGCAGGAAATGTTTCACACAGTAGATCATAATTATCGTGTCGCTCAGAAAGTTCCGCGCACACAGTGGACACTATATGGTTCACATGAGAATACTCTTCTATGCACATTAGATTAGTAACATCAAGAGTTTTGTGCTGCGCTACTCTACCAATATCGTTCCTACATAGATCAACCAGCATCAAATGTTCAGCAAGTTCTTTTTCATTACTTAATAATTCTTTGTTGATTATTTCGTTGACTAATTTGTTAGAAGATCGTTTTACTGTGCCAGCAATAGGACGCATCGTAATTTGTTTTCCCTCAAGTTTTACAAACACTTCTGGGCTCGCACCGATCAATTGCACATTTCCAAATGGGGCATAATACATATATGGAGCGGGATTTCTCTCACGCATGCGTTTGTATACTTCAAATGGAGGTGTGGAACTATTAATTAGCATCTCATGACCAAGCTGTAGCTGATAGACATCACCTTTTTCTATATGTTTCATAACAGTTTCACCACGATTAAAAAACTCATCCTTACTCATCGTTCCGCATATAGATGTGCAATGTTTTGATACAAGCATGTCATCTAATGTATCAATTTTTTTTCTGTTAATTGTAGAAAAATCAATTGCTGAGGTATCCCAGTATGGAGACTCTGCTCTAACTATCTCGCACACCTCATTTTCAAGATCAAATTGTACTGTTGTCGCATACACATCAAATACCATATCAGCTTGATTAGGAAAGGAAGATTGCTTATTTTTAATATTGATTTCTTCAAATCTATCAATCATTTCATAAGCAAAGTAACCAAAATAACCGAACTCATAACCTTTGTTATTGCCTTTATAATCAAAACTTCCTTGCACAGACTTCAGGATTTCCACGCTTATATCTGGATCACCATTTTTTATATTTAAAGTCGAAACATTTATTTGTTCCACGTTATACTTTTTAAGATTAAACTTTAGAATCTGTAACAATTTCGGTAGTGTGCAATTAATTGAGATGTAGTCTTTGAACCCTTCAATACGGATAATTCTATCAAATCCAATCAGAGAGCTTTTAGTATCTTCTTCAGGACCGCTTAGTGACTCCAGTATATATACCCCCTCATCCCCAAACTGTTTCCTCAAAAAACTGAAGTATGTAATTGGAGATTCATATTCGACAAATTCTCGATTAATTTTCACCGGAATATTTTTTTTCATATTTTTTCTCTAATCTAAAAATTTTACCTAAAGCCACGAACAGAAATTACCTTACAAATATACAACACAGAATTCACCATAATTTATAAGCGCCATTCAAATCATTAGACTAGTACACTAGTACTAAACAAGTTTCATTGCAAGTTCTTGCATTGGTTTTTTACTCGGATATTTTTTGAATTTAAACGTAACAATCCGTAAGTGATGGAGAACTCAAATTATTATCTCTTTAACTCGACCTTTTATAGATTATTCGTTCATTTATCATGCACTAGGTTATTGTTCCAACAAGTGTAATCTCCTTACTTGTAATCATATTTAATTGATAATTTAGTTGTTTACTTAGTGTTATATTGTAAGCGTAACAATAGAATCACTCCATCGTTACGCTATTTATGGCGTTGTTGCGTAAATCAAGTGAAATAAACCTTAAGCAACTATATGTCACTCACGTTTTGGATTAACGAAGAGTCAGTAAATGAGCGATACAACCCAAGCAAGATTAACGCGGTTGACCAAGGTTGCTCTACGAAATCTTGGGCGATGGCGCATACGATACAAACGAGTGACAAAGGGCAATTTATCGCTAACATGTAATCCTCTACTCCGTTCAAGAGAATGAGCTTCCCTTCTCGTGACAAGGTCCTCCACGTAATCTTGCGGTTGGCTGCCAAAAGCTCTTAAGTTCAAATAATGAAATGTAAATGGAAGTACAGTTACAGCAGGAGTTCACTGTCGGAGTTAGAACTCACAAGTTGGAGGGACTCAGCCATGATCAAAGGAATCACAAGCTTCCATGGACAGATATGCCCAAAACACCGCATATCCTTTAAGATAGGATTGATTTAGCTAGAGGAATACGTGACTATCTTTATTTTAAACGTTCATCCTTTCAGTTTTCTGAAAACTGTAGTGGTTTAATGATCCCGGACATCAAATTAGGTGGTAAAGTCTCCACCATACATGAGGTGTTCAATGACAAAACGACAACGACGTACATTTTCTTCTGAGTTCAAAGTAGATGCTGCAAGCTTGGTTCTTGATCAAGGTTACTCTATATCTGAGACGGCACGCTCTCTAGACATTGGTGATACGGCCTTACGACGCTGGGTCGATCAACTAAAGATTGAGCGTGGCGGAGAAACGCCAACGGTTAAAGCTCTGACGCCAGAACAACAGAAGATCCAAGAGTTAGAAGCTAGGATTAATCGCTTAGAAAGAGAAAAATCCATACTAAAGAAGCTACTGCTCTCTTAATGTCGGACGAACTCGAACGTTCTCGCTAATTGACCAGTTGAGGGAGCATGAACCGGTCAAAGTTCTTTGTGAGCTGTTTGATGTCGCGTCTTCCTGCTACTACGAGTTTAAACAACGAAAGCCGGAGGCTAATCGCATTCGGTTAGCCAGCCGAATTAAGCAGCTCTTTAACATGAGTCGTGGCGCTGCTGGTAGTAGAACTCTTGCTTCTATGCTGCAGTCTGAAGGCTTCGATGTCGGGCGCTTCAAAGTAAGCAAGCTTATGCAAGAAGCAGAGCTGATAAGCAAACAACCGGGCTCGCATCACTATAAGCAGGCTAAGCTAGAGCGACCAGATATCCCTAATAAGTTGAAGCGCGAGTTCTCTGTTGCCACTCCAAATGAAGTTTGGTGTGGCGATATTACTTACATCTGGTGCGGTTCAAAGTGGAGTTATCTGGCTGTTGTACTCGACCTATTTAGCCGCCGTGTAGTGGGTTGGGCACTATCAGACAAACCTAATGCAGAGTTGACTTGCAAGGCCTTGGACATGGCTTGGGAACAACGAGGACGACCTAATAATGTGATGTTTCACTCAGACCAAGGAAGCCAATACAGTAGCCTAAAATACCGTCAAAGGCTTTGGCGATATCGCATAACTCAGAGCATGAGTCGTCGAGGTAACTGCTGGGACAATGCTCCTATGGAAAGGCTATTTAGAAGCCTAAAAACCGAATGGATACCAGCAACAGGGTACCTAACCCAAACTCAGGCAAAGAGGGATATCAGCTATTACTTGATGGATTACTACAACAGGCAACGGCCTCATCAAGCAAATGATGGGCTGTCGCCAGTTACTGCCGAAAATCGGCTTAAGTTAGTGTCCGGAATTTGTTGACCACTTGTATGTTGAAGCTTTGGATGATTAGCTATCTCCAAGCTCTAAAATCAGTGAGGATGCTTGACCACGTAATGCTCGACATTGTTCTGTAGATTATCCCCTGATTTTACTTACTCAAATACTGGATGGTATCCAAGCACATAGCTTTAGGGCTAATGATGCTGAATGTACAGTTGGAGTCGTTGATATGAGTATAAATGTTGGCATTGATGTAAGTAAGGAAAGCTTAGACGTTTGTTTACTTAACGCTCAAGCCAAGAGCGGGAAGCGATATCGCAAGTTTAAGAACGATAACAGGGCTCATTCTGACTTGAGCTCTTGGTTGCTAAAAGCAGCAAAGTGCAAAACTGAAGATATCTTAATCACAATGGAGTCGACCGGAATCTACCATGAGTCAATAGCTTTACACCTGCATATGGCTGGTTTTTTGGTGTTCATATCTAATCCCGGTAAAGCAAAAAAATTCTCTCAATCCCTGGGCCTTGTACATAAGACCGATAAATCGGATTCATATATGTTAGCTTTGTATGGCGATGCACAAGGAGGCCGTGCCCATCTGTGGGTGCCGGATAGCCTAAATATCAAGAATATCAAATCACTAACCCGTCGCCTTAGCGCTTTAGAAAAGGATAGATTGAGAGAATCAAATCGTTTGGAAGCTAGCGAAATCAGTGATGCTCATGAGAGAGTAAGGATCTCGATAAAAAGTATTATTGCCCTAATCGATAAAGAAATAGCCTCGATCGAGCAAGAGATTGACTTAGCTATCAGCTCAGACCCTATCATGAAGAAAAACCATCAGTTATTACTTAGTGTCGTTGGTGTTGGTAAGGTCATGTCTCGTGAGCTTGTTTATCTATTTAGTGCCAAACAGTTCTCGAGCGCAAAGCAGGCAGCGGCCTTTGTAGGACTCATCCCTCGATTAAACGAATCGGGAAATCTCAAGGGTAGAACGACATTGAGTAAAGTTGGGCCATCGAGGGTTCGTGCCAAATTGTTCTTAGCTGCCGTAAGCGCAAGCACTCACAACCCCGATATCAAAGAGCAAAAACGAAGGTTGCTAGCAGCTGGAAAAACCAAAATGCAAGCACTGGGAGCGGCAATGCGAAAACTAATTCAGATTTGCTTTGGGGTACTCAAAACACAGACCAAATATAGTCCTCAAGTTATCCAGGACAGTGCTAGCTGATTGCATTAAGAGATGGTATCTACAAACAAACGTTACCCAGTAACTCATACTACGCCTCCTATACCCTCTTTGAAGCGCACCTAAAATGAGCTCACATTTTGGAGAACTTTCATTGGAGCAATTTTGGAAACGTAAGTTTATTTCGATTTTTCAATCAATTAAAAGAAACAGCTGTGCTGCCCATGCATACAACTAGAATCGATGGTTTCTTACTGCCATTCATGTCATTGACACCTATTTCCGTCCGTTTCTCTGCTTTAGATAAACATATTCTAGTGCATCAATTGCGACGCACTAACTCATGACAAGCTGATTTTCCACCTACTTCAAAAAACCCAAATCCTGAAGAGAAAAGTTGGCTAAATTCGGGAAAATATAATTCATCGCGCTGTCACTATTCACCCCCATCCACTTCGCCACTGTCGCGCCTATCTGTTCGACAGAAGTCGTTGGGATCATTCGCCCTTTGTTAAAGTCATTTTCCCCATCAAGGATTAGCGACGGCCATTGACCGTATAGCTGGCCGCCGTTTAGTGCGCCGCCCATCACTAGGTGATTGCTTGCCCAGCCGTGGTCGGTTCCTGTACCGTTGCTGGCAAGACGCCTGCCAAAATCAGACATCGTCATTGTTGTGACTTTATCACCTAGCCCTGAGGCTTCCATTGATTGATTGAAGGCCGCTAACGATTGGCTTAATGCGCTCATCAATATAGCGTGGTCTTCCAACTGGTTAGCGTGGGTGTCAAAACCGCCTAAGCCAACAAAATAGACTTGTTTTTGGTGCCCAAGCTGGTCGCTTGATTTGATCAGCCTCGCGACTGTGTGGAGTTGGTGACTTAAGGATATATCGGGGAAGTGATCTTCTTCTGGTACTGATTCAATCGCCGTTGCAAGTTTGTCTCGTATTGAAATTGAGTCGCCCTTCACGCGATCAAACTCTCGCCCAAAGGCCGTCAATGGGGATAGGCTCATTACCTTGTCAAAGCTCTCGCGGCGCTGGTCGTTTTTGATGGCGTTCACTTGCGGCAGCGATGAGGCATTGATGAGGTTGGCGCTGTGCTCTGTGCCATTAAGCAGCTGCGCGTAGCCATTAAGGCTAAACGTTGGGCTAATCGTATCTGACTCGCTGCTAAGCACGTCCATTAATCGTCCTGCCCAGCCAAGTGTTGTCGTGCTGCCAGACCAGCCACGCTGCCACTCCGCCTGCTGGGAGTTGTGAGAGAATAGAAATGGTGGCATCGCGTGCGTACCGTCTTCCAGACCTGCTTTTGTTGACGGTTCTATCAGCACTCCACTGTTAGCAATTGGAACCATTTTACCTGTATTCATCAGGCTCTGTAATTCCGGCATTGAAGGATGAATCCCCAATGTCAGGTCTGAACCGGTATTGAGCGATACTGGCAGCAATGAGGCTTGTGGTATAGCGATGTCAGGACGAGCAGTGGCATACTCATCGTAGTGTGTATTGTCACTTGGGATCAGCATGTTAAAGCCGTCATTCCCGCCGAACAAAAACACACATACCAGGGCTTTGTAATCATTAGTTGGCAGCGCATGTGCCGAGCCGATGCCCATCATCGATACTACGGGTGTTGTGGCCATAGCCGCTAACAATTGACGACGAGAAATCATTGGGCAAGCTCCTCAATATGGAATTCTTGACTGGTCACCACAATATAGAGCGCATTGCGAACCTTTAGACTTTGCTGCGTATCGCGAAGACTTTCTAAACTTTCTAAAACTATCACTCGAAGAGACTCACTCATTCTTTGCGACAACAGACGTCTTTCGATTTCATCAATCAATGCCTGGTGATCATTAGCTATCGCTTCGAGCGGTGCAGTATTGATCACGATACGATTCGGGTTTGTTTCACCCTCATAGTTTGTTCTACCTAATGCAGACCAAAGTTGGTTGTTGGTCAGAATGAAGTTGTTCCAACTGAGTATTTCAAATTCCGGAGCCACATCATTCGCATCCGCAATCTCGCCAATGGGTGCATAATTGGGAGAGAAAAAGTTAAATACGCTTGGAGAGCCCAGCGGTGACTGTCCATAAGCGCCAAAGGTGTTGATAGAGTTATAGAAACGGCCTGAAGGATCGGCGGATTTCGCTTCAAGAGCTCGGAAGAAGTTAGTCATCGCGATTAACGGCTCTTTCATCTTAACTGGCGTTCGTTCACTACCGTTAAGCGCTTCACTGTCAGTTAGGATGCCGCGAATCACCGCTTTAAGATCGCCCCGTACTCCATTGCCATTGTCGACAAACAGCGCACTGACTCTCGCCACGTATGCGGGAGAAGGGTTAGAAGTCACCAGTCTTTGGATAAGGTGTTTACTAATAAATGGCGCGGTATTCGGGTGATTGAGTAACATATCCATAGCCTGCGCCATATCTTGTTCAGGTGTTTGACCTTGGGCAAAAACCTCGCCCATCACCACCTTTTCTTCATCATCATGGCGTTCAGGATAAGCAATCATAGGTACAAACCAATTGCCATCTTTAGAGCCCCAGCCTGACTGATTTCTCTCTGCAATGTGCCAACCAGTAAATACGCGAGCCAGGTTCTCAATATCGTTTTGAGAATAAGTCGGTATTTGTCGTCCTTGGTTATCAAGCTTGTCTGACCCATCTTGATTGAGTTCATAAAGGCCAATGCTGAACAACTGCATCACTTCTCGAGCATAGTTTTCATCAGGATAGCGGTTGCGCTCAGGGTCGGCCTTTTGATTTGCCATCATGGACAAGTAATCGCCCATCGCCGCATGCCGAGTCACCGCTTCAATCAAATCGCGATAGTTGCCAAAAGCGTGTGTGATAAGCATGTCGTAATAATCGGCCATCTCTTGTGGGCGGCCATTCAAACTGGCGCCATATCGTGAAATCACAAAGATCTCACTCAGTGCAAATGCAACTCGCTGCCTTAGCTGATCGGGAGCATTAAGGCTTAAATCCCACCATACTGCTGCACGATCTGATTGATTGTAACTGTCCTTTCCAGGCTCTAGCTCATACTGTTTAAGTCGCGGCAAGTGCAAACTTGGCACCATCGAGAACTGCTGATCGAGCCAAGCAACATAGCCGAGATTAGCTAACTGTTGATAGGAATCTGGCTTGGGACCAAATGTCGCTCGATAGAGAAGATCATAGCGCTGATCTTGAGTGAGAGGAGTATATCCAGGAGTAGCATTCCCCGAATCACCTTCGCCGCCACACGCTGACAGCAATGAAAGACCGAGCAAGCAGGCACTCAATTTAAGGACGCCACGCAAGGCATCTCGCTTTCTAATGGAAGACAACTAACAAACCTTTTTACAGACGATTTCATCGCACACTAGCGAACAACGCTCGTTGCAGCAATCTAACCCAATACAAATTGTGGGGTGGGTTCAAATTAGCGTTAAGGTAAAAAATTCTACACCCTGATATATGTAAAAGAGCCAGCATAACGGCATGCTGGCTCTTCAGGATAATTCAGTTTATTTGGTATAGAAGGCGCGCTTGAGCGCCATTTCAAGGCCTCGGACTTCGGCAAGACCTTTCAATCGCCCAATAGCGGAGTAACCTGGATTTGTTTTCTTGTTTAGATCGTCCAACATCTGATGACCATGGTCTGGTCGCATTGGGATCAGGCGGTTATCACCTTTTTCCGAGCGGCGATGCTCCTCATCCAAGATAGCCATGACGACATTGTACATGTCTACGTCACCATCTAAGTGAGCCGCCTCATGGAATGTCATTGGATTACTCTCTTCACGCTTAGTTGAGCGCAAATGGGTAAAGTAGATTCGGTCGCCGTGCTTTTTAATCATTTTGACTAAGTCATTATCACCACGTACCCCATAAGAGCCCGTACACATGGTAAGTCCATTCATTTTGCTTGGCACGTTTTCAGTCAACCAATCGATATCTTCGATGGTCGAGACGATTCTTGGTAAGCCAAGAATTGGACGCGGTGGATCGTCTGGGTGCACCGCAAGTTTCAATCCATGCGCTTCGCATACTGGCATGAGTTCTGACAGGAAGTGCGCCATGTGTTCGCGCAGTTTGTCCTTAGTAATATCAGCATAGCGATCAAGTTGCGCTTGGAACTCTTCTAATGTGTAGCCCTCTTCCGCACCCGGTAAACCCGCGATGATGTTACTGGTTAAGCGCTGAACTTGTTCCTCAGTCATGTTCTGGAAATAGTCCGCCGCTTGTTGCTGCTCCGCTTCGGTATAGTCAGCATTAGCACCTGGTCGTTTTAGGATGTGTAGCTCAAATGCTGCAAAAGCGATCTGGTCAAAACGCAATGCTCGAGAGCCATCAGGCATCTCAAACTCAAGATCCGTTCGAGTCCAATCAAGCACTGGCATAAAGTTGTAGCAAACGGTATCAACGCCACACTCTGCTAGATTACGCAGTGTTTGCTTGTAGTTATCGATCCACTGTTGGAAATCACCCGTTTGTGTTTTGATTTCCTCGTGAACCGGGACACTTTCAACAACCGACCAAGTGAGCCCCTTGCTCTCGATAATCGCTTTGCGCTCTAGTATCTCTTCTTTTGACCACACCTCACCATTTGGGATGTGATGTAATGCATTTACGATTCCGGTTGCTCCTGCCTGACGAATATCATCTAGAGATACCGAATCGTTTGGGCCATACCAACGCCAAGTTTGTTCCATGACACTTCACCTTCTTTTAAGCGCACTTAACCCGCCCGTAAAAACAAGCTAAGTGCAAAAAACGACTTCCAAAGACAGCTGCGACAGCAGCTGTAACGAACGACTACGACGACATGTCGAGCCAGTTGTGAGGTTTAATCGTTGCCCAGCAACACCACAGGGTTGGAGCTGAACAAGTAACCATCAAAGTTAGGATCATCGATATCAGACAGCTCAAGTAGACGCTGTTTGACGTTTTCAAGGTGTTGCCACATTGCGTTTTTGGCGGCAATTGGATCTTTACGTTGAAGGGCGGCAAGAATCTTTGCATGATCTTGCAGCCACTCTTCGCGGTAATCTTGACCATTGATATGAGAATGGAGCTTCTTCCACATTGGGCTGCTTTCACGTCGCTTCCAAGACTGCCTTAACATATCCACTAAGACAGAGTTTTGGGTTGCTTGGGCGATACATAGATGGAAAGTTTCGTCTCCACTACAATCCTTAGTACCACTCGCAAGCTCTTGACGTTCAAGCTCCAATGCTGTTCTCATTTGAATGATGTCGCTTGGAGTCACTTGCATCGCTGCAAACTCAGCAATGTTACTTTCTAGTAACTGGCGAGCTTGTAGCATTTCAAATGGTCCAGCATCATCTCCAACAATATTTGAGCGAGAATTAGCATTAGATGGTATGTTCAGTACATACACACCCGAGCCCTTTTTCACTTCCACTAAGTTTTCAAGTTCAAGCATAATCAGGGCTTCACGAACCACCGTTCGACTGACGTCTAGGCGCTCCGCGATATCGCGCTCTGGTGGTAGGCGATCGCCGACATTATAGCGACCGTCTATTAGCTCTTGTCTTAGTTTCAGACCGATTTCCTGATAAGGTCTTTTCGGCTCGAAGGGCATCATGATGATATTGTCACTGTATTGCATCTAATATAATTATCTCAATATAATATAGGCTATGATCAATTGGTCAACCTTTTCATCACACTCTGTGATAACACCTTTTTATTTAGTTTTATCGATGATTCAATCGATTACTGAACCGCTTTAATGCGTTCAACTAGCTGATTAAGATCAGGTTTTGTTTGTTCGATATCCGCATACATAGGTTGTACCGCGCTAACAAATGCCGCTTTGTTTGGTTTAACAAACGTCACGCCCATTTTCTCGGCTTTTTCACGCTCTTTCGCTTCTGATGCAGCCCACAGCTCTTTCATATATTCAGAAGAGTCTTCCGCTGCTTTCATCAGTGCTTGCTTCTGCTCTTCTGTCAGCTTGTCATACGTACTAGTAGAAATAACCAGTACATCAGGAACCATGGTGTGCTCGTCTAGACTGAAGTACTTAGACACTTCACTGTGGCGACTCAAGCTGAATGAAGGAATGTTGTTTTCTGCTGCATCAACAACACCCTGCTGGAGCGCAGTATAAAGTTCGCCGTACGCAAGAGGCGTTGGATTACCACCTAGTGCTTCAACCATCGCAATTGCCGATGGACTTGGCTGAACTCGAATCTTCATTCCTTTCAAATCTTCAGGTGTTTCAATTGGCTTGCTGGTATAAAAACTACGTGCACCCGCATCATAGTAAGTGACACCAATGAAGCCGCTATCTGACGAAGAATTAAGGATTTCTCTACCAACCTCACCACCGGTCACGCTGTAGTAGTGGTCTTTGTCACGGAAAAGATAAGGCAGATTGAATGCTGAATACGCTGGAGAGAAAGCTTCTAGCTCTGCCGCGTTACTCTTCACCATATCAAGCGCGCCGTTTTGCATTAACTCCATTGACTCTCGCTGTGTACCAAGCTGGGCATCTGGATAAATACGAATACGAACTTCGCCATCTGTCGCTTGACGAACTTCCTTCGCCAAGAAGTCCATTGCTTTATGTACCGCATGATCACGTGGGTGGTTATGACTTAGCTTTATTGTCGTTGCCGCGTATGCCGATGCAGCAGCGCCAAATGTTAAAGCAGTACCAACCATTGCACTTACAAGCGTTTTTTTCATTGTCATCTGTCTTCTCCGTGGATTGGTTATCCAATATGTAGGGTATTGGCTGTTTCGATTGCAATATTGGCGATACTCATCGATACCGTCAAACCCAAATGATCAATTGATTGACCAATATCACAATAAAACCCTAATAATTGGTCAACCAATCTGAATGTGAGTGGGGTCACATGAACATTTTTGGTCTGTAGCTATAATCCAAAGCGAAAATTCGTGTGTTTATTATGCAAGCCTGACTCTTGGCCACAAATTGGTCACCCAAAATATGCTAATAGGCGCACATTCACGCTAAAGGAAAATAGAATGAATAAATTGGTCACCTACATTAATAGAGGCTTAGCGGGTTTTACCGTCTCCCTCTCGACCTTTCTTGTTTTTTGTGTGATTTGGCAAGTGATATCACGCTATGTGATCGGCAAGCCCAGCACAGTCACAGACGAACTCGCCCGCTATTTGTTTATGTGGGTTGCTCTAATCGGCGCAGCCTACACCACGGGTCAAAAGCGCCATCTCGCTATCGATCTGCTCACCATGAAGTTAACAGGCACTAAAAAAGCGATTAACGAAATTGTCATTCAGCTCGCGATTGCACTCTTTGCCTTTGTCGTTCTTGTTTATGGCGGCACTAAACTCGCGTTGAAAACGCTGGCTATGGGTCAGGTGACTCCAGCTTTAGGCTTAGAAATGGGCTTCATCTATTTCTGTCTGCCAATTAGCGGGGCTTTGATGATCTTCTACTCGATCGTTTTTGCTATTGAACGAATCAAACAGTTAGCAAGTGGCAACGCCTCTTATGCTGGCTCTCAACTGGATTAATAGAGGTATTCCAATATGGAGTGGCAAGTAATTTTGACCCTTTTCGGTACGTTTGCGTTTTTACTCGCAATTGGCGTTCCGGTTTCTTTTGCTATTGGCTTGTCGTCATTAGCAACTATTCTAATGAGTTTACCTCTTGAACCTGCTATTGCTGTTGTTGCTCAGCGTATGGCAGCGGGCCTTGATAACTTTGCTCTACTGGCAATTCCGTTCTTTATATTGGCGGGTAACATCATGAACCAAGGTGGCATTGCCGTTCGATTGATCAACTTTGCTAAAGTGCTCGGCGGCCGACTTCCAGGTTCACTAGCCCACGTTAATGTCATGGCAAACATGATGTTCGGCTCTATCTCAGGCTCAGCAGTGGCCTCTGCAGCGGCAGTAGGTGGGACTATGTCACCTCTGCAAAAGAAAGATGGTTACGACGAGAACTTTTCCGCTGCCGTTAACATTACCTCTTGCCCGACAGGTCTGCTGATTCCACCAAGTAATACACTGATCGTGTTTTCATTGGTCTCTGGCGGTACTTCTATTGCTGCGCTATTTCTTGCTGGATACATTCCTGGGCTTATCATGGGTTTGAGCCTAATGATGGTGGCAGGATTCATTGCTAAACGCCGCGGCTACCCGATTGCTGAGCGCCCTAGCTTAGCAATGGTTTGGGATACCTTTTTGAAGGCAGCGCCGTCACTTATGCTTATCGTCATTATTATGGGCGGTATCATTGGCGGCATCTTTACTGCAACTGAAGCGTCAGCGATTGCGGTCATGTACACCTTTATTCTTGCGGTACTTATCTACCGTGAAGTGAGATGGCGTGACCTGCCTAAGATTGTGCTGGAGTCTGCGGTAACGACTTCGATCGTGCTACTTCTGGTCGGTGCTTCGATGGGGATGTCTTGGGCCATGGCGAATGCTGATATCCCATACATGATCTCAGATGCCTTACTGGCTGTTTCAGAGAACCCACTGATGATCTTACTCATCATCAACGTCATTCTACTGATCGTCGGCATCTTTATGGATATGACACCAGCTGTTCTTATCTTTACACCTATCTTCTTACCGATCGCCCTTGACCTTGGTATCGACCCAGTGCACTTCGGCATCATGATGACATTTAACCTTGCTATTGGTATCTGTACTCCTCCAGTAGGTAGTGCACTCTTTATCGGTTGCTCGGTGGCGAATATCTCCATCGATAAGGTAATTAAACCACTACTGCCTTTCTACGCCGCACTGATTTTCGCGCTGTTGGCAGTGACCTTCATTCCTCAATTAAGCCTATTCCTTCCGAACTTGGTTCTAGGCTACTAATCGACATAAGCAATTAATCACCCGCTGGCATGCCAGCGGGTACAAGGAAACAATAATGAAATCAATTGCCAACACAAAACTGAATGACGGCGTAAACACTCCTCTTTACCCAAGAAACCAACTTAAAAGCCGCATAGTCCACCTTGGATTTGGGGCATTTCATCGTGCCCATCAAGGTCTGTTTACTGACGAAGTAGCAAGAAAATCAGACAGCGATTGGGGTATTTGTGAGGTCAACCTTTTTGGAGGTGAGGACCTTATTAAATCACTTCGCGAGCAAGACCACCTATACTCAGTGGCTGAAAAAGGCGCGACTTCCACCGAGATCAAGGTGATTGGTGCCGTGACCGAATCTCTGCATCCAAATTTAGACGGTATCCAAGCCGTCATCGAAAAAATGGCTGAGCCGCAAGTCGCCATCGTTTCTATGACTATCACAGAAAAAGGTTACTGCGCAGACCCTGCAACCGGTCTGCTAGATAAACACAACCCTCTTGTCATCGCAGATCTGGAAAACCCGACCGCACCAAAAACAGCTCTTGGATATATCGTGCAGGCATTGAAAGTCCGCCGAGAGCGAGACCTGCCTCCATTCACTGTAATGTCTTGCGACAACGTGCAAGAAAACGGCCACGTTGCAAAAGCTGCGATTCTAGAGTTTGCTCAATTGCTCGACTCTGATCTTGGTTCTTGGATTGAAGCTAATGTGACTTTCCCTTGCACTATGGTCGACCGAATTGTCCCAGCCGCAACGCCTGAAACCTTGACTGAAATTACCGAGCTTCTTGGTGTAGAAGACCCTTGTGGCATTGCCTGTGAGCCTTTCCGTCAATGGGTAATCGAAGATAACTTCGTTGCTGGTCGCCCTAATTGGGATATTGCTGGCGCAGAGCTTGTTGCGGATGTGGTGCCTTATGAAGAGATGAAGCTTCGCATGCTTAACGGAAGTCACTCGTTCCTGGCCTATCTTGGTTATCTTGGGGGCTATGCACATATCTCTGACACTATGACTGACCCTGGCTACCGCAAAGCTGCATTTGACATGATGCTGCTGGCACAAGCTCCTTCATTAGCCATGCCTGAAGGCACAAATCTGGAAGCGTACGCCAAGCTTCTCATCGACCGATTTACCAACCCAAGCCTTAAGCACAAGACATGGCAAATCGCTATGGATGGAAGCCAAAAAATCCCGCAACGCATGGGAGGCAGCCTTAAATATCACCTCGACAATGGTTCAGACTTTAAGTGGTTGGCTACAGGTATCGCGGGATGGATGCGATACGTCGCCGGTAACGATGAGCAAGGTAATGCCATTGATGTTCGCGACCCAATGGCAGAAACCCTAAAACACATCTGTGAACAACATGGTTTAAACGTTTCTGTGGTTCCAGCACTACTTGGGCTTGAAGCAATCTTTCCTACCGAGCTTGGACAAAACCCCATTGTTATCGATGCCGTAAGCACGGCCTATCAATCACTGGTTGAGCATGGTGCAAAGCACACGGTTTCGGCTTTATAAGAGGAAATAACAATGAAGCACTTTTTATGTGAAGACTTTTTGCTGTCGAACGAGACTGCACGCCGCTTATATCATGAACATGCGAGTTCACAGCCGATCTACGATTATCATTGCCACTTAAACCCTGCAGAAGTGGCGACAAATCGCCAGTTCGATAACCTAGCCCAGATTTGGCTAGAGGGCGATCACTACAAATGGCGTGGTATGCGCTCTGCTGGCATTGAAGAGCACTTGATTACTGGCGGTGCTAGCGATCATGAAAAATTCTTAGCGTGGGCAAAAGCCGTTCCGCAAACACTTGGTAATCCACTGTATCATTGGACCCACCTTGAGCTACGCCGCCCATTCGGTATCACTGGTACTCTACTCAGCCCAAAAACGGCTGAGCAAATTTGGCATCAGTGTAACGAGATGCTTGCAACGCCGGAGTTTAGCGCTCGGGGCATTATGCAGCAGATGAATGTGGTCATGGCGGGTACGACTGATGACCCAATCGATACCTTAGAACATCACAAGGCTATCGCTGATGACGCGTCCTTCACGACCCAAGTCTTGCCTAGCTGGCGTCCAGATAAAGCGTTTAAGATTGAGCTCGATGGCTTTGCAGACTATATGCACGCACTAGGGCAAGCGTCCGACATCAACATCCAGCGCTTTAGTGATTTGACCACTGCGCTTGATAAGCGTCTAGCGCACTTCGACGCGCATGGCTGTCGCGCCGCCGATCATGGCATCGAGATAGTACGCTATGCGCCTATCCCGACAGAATCAGATTTAGACACCTTGCTCACCAAACGCTTAAACGGCGAAAGTTTGACTGAGCATGAGTGTGCTCAGTTCTCTACGGCTGTTCAGGTATGGCTTGGGAAGCGTTATGCGCAATTAGGCTGGGTGATGCAGCTACATATTGGTGCTCAGCGCAACAACAATACTCGTATGTTCCAGTTGTTAGGCGCTGATGCAGGCTTTGACTCGATTGGCGATCGTCCATTCGCATTTGAGCTAGCACATCTGCTTGACGATATGGATAAAACTAATGAGCTGCCACGCACTATTTTGTACTGCTTGAACCCACGTGATAACGAGATGATGGCCACCATGATTGGTAACTATCAAGGGGGAGGCATTGCGGGCAAGATACAGTTTGGTTCGGGTTGGTGGTTCAACGACCAAAAAGACGGCATGCAGCGCCAAATGGAGCAGCTGTCGCAACTTGGTCTACTCAGCCAGTTCGTTGGTATGTTGACCGACTCTCGTAGCTTCCTTTCTTACACTCGTCATGAATATTTTAGGCGCATACTGTGTGACATGATTGGGCGTTGGGCAGAGAATGGCGAGGTGCCTAATGATTTGTCATTGCTAGGACCTATGGTTGAAGATATCTGCTTTGGTAACGCAAAACGTTACTTCGAGCTTAGGGACTAACTCTCCCTTTTCGCTATAAAAATGAGCTGGGTGGCCTGCCACTCAGCTCATTATTTCGTTTTTGTCGGTTCATTTTAATAGGGACGCTCGTTGGACAATCTCATTGCACAAGCTATTGGAGGCATCGCATTTATCTTCGGTGTGATGGCATTCTGGCAAAAAGACGATATTCGCTTTCGTTATCACATGACCACGTTCTGCTTCATTATGGCGATTCATTTCGTCTTAATGGGCGCCACAGTTGCGGCTATCGGTGTGACATTAAATGCCATAAGAAGCTATTTATCGATAAAAACACAATCTCGCGTCGTGATGTGGTGTTTCATCACGACCATGTGGATAATGACAGTCCCAAACATCTCTAGCATGTTCGAACTTATGACAGTCATCGGGTCGTCGGTGGGCACTTGGGCTCTGTTTACCAAAAAGGGCATTACCCTTCGCTGCCTCATTTTGTTTAACTCGTTCTGCTGGGTAACTCACAACATTTGGCTTGGTTCCATCGGAGGATCCTTAGTTGAGATCACCTTTATTCTGACCAATTTAATGACCATCTATCGCCTTTACGCGATCCGCAATCAAAAATTAGAGAACAAACCACTATGAGAGAAACCGTGAGACATCGTTGACTGGCTTAACGATGACTTATAAAAGACTGTGATTAAACAAATAAATTGTACGCAACTATATTTATTGCAATTTAAATTCCAGCTTGCTAGTGTGCTACGTAAACAATCGGAAGAAAACACCCTACACAAAAGGCTAGCGACTCATGATTACCCTGCATCACCTCAACAAATCACGCTCTAAGCGCATTATCTGGCTGCTTGAAGAGCTTAACGTTCCCTATCAAGTCAAAGCGTACCAACGTGACGCGGTGACCAATTTAGCACCAGCAGAACTCAAAGCGATTCATCCGCTGGGTAAGTCACCGGTTATCGAAGAAAATGGCCAAGTGTTGGCGGAATCCGGTGCCATTACCGAGTATTTGGCGCAGCGTTTTTCTTCCGCCTCTCTTGCACCAGCGCAAGATTCAGCGGAGTATCCGCTTTACTTACAGTGGCTGCACTTCGCAGAAAGCTCAGCTGCGTTGCCGCTTTTACTCCACTACTTCCTAAAGATTGACGGCACTGAAACACGCTTTCTCGATGGCTACAGTAAACAAGAGTTGGCGCTGATCTTGGGTTACCTCAACGATCACCTAACAGCCAATACTTGGTTGGTTGGCAGGCAATTTACCGCAGCTGATATTCTGCTGTCTTGGATTGTCGAGGTGGCTGCTCAGCTAGAGCTTCTTGGCGACTATCCTGCATTGGCCGCTTATCTCGCGACGCTTCAACAGCGTCCTGCCGCGCAAAAAGCCGCAGAGCTTGAAGCTCAATACGACAAATCAAGCGCTTAAACGCATTAACGGTCGATATAGTGAATATTCTAAACCGAGTTATTTATTGACCAACATCAACAAATTAACAATTTGCATAAATATCGATTTCTTGCATAAATATCCGTATGAATGGGTGACGTAATAGTCTATCAACTACGTCACCCCATATTTTTTCATCCCTTTGAATTTAATATCCCCACAAAAAATTGTCGTTATTTTTACCGATGGTTTTTTGTGAGCAAGTCTAAAGTTATTTCCGCCTATCCATAGTACTTTTTAGCCACTACTTAGATTAGTAATTCTTATAGCTTCAATGTGGTAATTGAACGTTAAACGTACAGCTAAGCGGGAAGAAAGCACTTCCTGCTAAGGAGAATGCTATGACCGCCCACGTCGTCCAAGAACCGAAAAAGTCTGGCGGCTTTTTTACTCGTTTCAAGTTCCCTTCTGCCTACACCATATTATTTGCGCTGATCGCCATCGTGGCACTGATGACCTGGATCATTCCTGCCGGCCAATATGAGCGGGAAATGAATGAAGACCTAGGTCGAGAAGTCCCAGTTGCTGGCACCTACGCCAGTGTAGAAAGCAATCCACAAACCCCTATTGATGTGCTACTTGCACCGATTGACGGCTTTTACGACCACAACAGCTATGAAGCGGGTGCTATCGATGTATCGCTATTTGTGCTCGTCATTGGTGGTTTCTTAGGTCTTGTCACCGCAACCGGCGCGATTGATGCCGGTATCGAACGCGTTACTCGCCGCCTTGAAGGACGAGAAGAGTTAATGATCCCCATCCTCATGGCACTGTTCGCTGCTGGCGGCACTGTGTATGGTATGGCGGAAGAGTCGCTGCCATTTTACACCCTGCTGGTGCCTGTCATGATGGCTGCGCGATTTGACCCCTTAGTAGCCGCAGCGACTATTTTGCTTGGCGCTGGTATCGGCGTTCTGGGCTCAACCATTAACCCCTTTGCAACGGTCATCGCAGCTAACGCCTCCGGCATACCTTTTACTGAGGGCATTATGTTGCGTCTGGCGATGTTGGTTGTTGGCTGGGTAATTTGCGTTGCTTATGTGATGCGCTATGCCAAGATGGTCAAAGCCGATCCAACCAAATCGATTGTTTACGATAAGTACGAAGAAAATAAAGCACACTTCCTTGGCAATAAAGGCGATGAATCGCTAGAGTTCACCGCTACCCGTAAAGTCATTCTCACCATTTTCGGTGGCTCATTTGCTGTGATGATTTATGGCGTATCGGTTGCTGGGTGGTGGATGGCCGAAATTTCAGCCATGTTCCTGGCCGCATCAATTTTGGTAGGGCTCGTCGCTAAGATGAGTGAAGAATCCTTTATCGATAACTTCATTGAAGGAGCGCGCGATTTGTTGGGCGTGGCACTGATTATCGGTATTGCGCGAGGTATTGTAGTGGTGATGGATAGAGGCATGATCACCGATACCATACTGAACTCCGCCGAACATATCGTTACCGGGCTCTCATCCGTGGTGTTTATTAACGTCATGTTCTTCTTAGAAATTCTATTGTCCTTCTTAGTGCCGTCAACGTCAGGGCTTGCGGTACTCACCATGCCAATTATGGCGCCACTGGGTGACTTTGCAGGTGTTGGACGAGATCTGGTTATTACTGCCTATCAATCGGCGTCTGGGCTGGTCAATCTCATCACCCCAACCTCGGCAGTGGTCATGGGAGGCCTCGCGATAGCGCGAGTTCCTTATGCGCGATGGCTCAAGTGGGTCGCACCGCTTATGGCAATTCTAACCGTGTTCTGCGTCGTCATGTTAAGCCTAGGTACCCTACTCGGCTAACTAAACTCAATTACCCCAATGTGTTGCCCGCTGCCTGTCAGCGGGCTTTTTTGTATTAAACCCGGCTCAAGGTTCTAGGATCTGGACTCTTGGGCCTTGGGTTGAGACTAAACAGTGATATGAATCACATATTTGATTGAAATCCTGTTAACAAATGACGTTTTGACGTGAGAAAAACCACTAACTAGTAGAGGGCGATGCATATTTTGTCGCATTAGCCACCAACATTAAATAAACTAATGCGAATTGAATTTCTTCCATCCTTGAACAATTCACTATCTTGGCAAGAAAGCCTGCATATTATTCCCATAAAAGTCCTATTTTAACCCATTGTCTATTCAACTAATTCCGAATAGATATTGTTAACAGCACCCTCAAATAGCGATAGTTTGCAGCGATAATATGTGTGATCGCGATCTAATACGGCTTGAATATTTTGCTTCATATTATAACCACCACAGCGAAGCTAATAATAAATACCCTACATAAAACTCGATGAGTTTTAATAAATATTAGAGAGACTTGATTATGAATAAACTCTATGTTGGTTCTGAAGTTGGTCAGCTACGTCGCGTGTTAATTCACCGTCCACGCCGTGCTCTCACACACTTAACTCCATCAAACTGCCACCAGCTCCTTTTCGATGATGTGCTTGCTGTCGAGAAAGCCGGCGAAGAACATGACGTGTTTGCAAAAACGCTAGAATCCCAGGGCGTTGAGGTCTTACTACTGACTCACTTGCTCGCAGAAACACTAGCGATTCCAGAAGCGAAAGATTGGCTGCTAAACACCCAAGTATCCGATTTTCGCTATGGCGCAACCTTCGCGAATGATGTGAGATGCTACTTAGGCGACCTGCCAAACCTTGAGCTCGCGAAAGTGCTTACTGGCGGTCTGTCTTTCGGTGAAATGCCACTTGAATCATCTTCAATGCTGCAATCACTGTACAAAAAGAACGACTTCATTATCGACCCACTACCGAACCATCTGTTTACCCGCGATACCTCATGCTGGGTATATGGCGGCGTGTCAATTAACCCGATGGCGAAGGTCGCCCGTCAACGCGAAACCAACCATCTTCGCGCTATCTACCGCTGGCATCCAACGTTCGCTGGTCAAGATTTTATTAAGTACTTCGGTGATGAACCTTTGGCGTATGACCACTCGACTATCGAAGGTGGTGACGTGCTGGTCATTGGTAAAGGCGCCGTTCTGATTGGTATGTCTGAACGCACCACTCCGCAGGGCGTTGAGCACTTAGCGTCTAGTCTGTTTAGACATGGCGAGGCAAAACAAGTGATCGCATTAGAGCTTCCAAAAGATCGCTCTTGCATGCATCTCGATACCGTGATGACACACATGCGTGAAGATACTTTCTCGGTCTATCCGAATGTGATTCCAGATGATGTGAAGTGCTGGAGTTTAACCGGTGATGAATCTGGTCGCGTCAAAGCCGCTCAGCAAAGCTCGTACATCTCAACTATCGAAAAAGCGCTGCAAGTCGACAAGCTCAATCTTATTACTACCGGCGGCGATAACTTTGAAGCCGAACGTGAGCAGTGGAACGATGCCAACAATGTACTTACCGTGAAGCCAGGTGTGGTCATTGGCTACGAGCGCAATACCTACACCAATGAGAAATACGACAAAGCCGGTATCACTGTACTGCCTATCCCAGGTGATGAACTTGGCCGTGGCCGTGGCGGCGCTCGCTGCATGAGCTGTCCTATTGAACGTGATGGTATTTAACCATTCCCTAAGACTCAACTGCTCTGGATAAAGACTATGAAAAAACAAACCATTGTCGTCGCTCTTGGCGGTAACGCACTGCTAAAAAGAGGCGAGCCACTCGAAGCGGAAGTGCAAAGACACAATATTGAAGTCGCGGTTAACACCATCGCTAAAATTGCTGAGCAATATAATGTCGTATTGGTGCATGGAAATGGCCCTCAAGTTGGTTTACTGGCGCTGCAAGGACTGGAGTACAAAAAGGTCAACCCGTACCCACTTGACGTACTTGGCAGCGAAACGCAAGGCATGATCGGCTATATGTTGATGCAAGAGTTCAAAAACCAAATGCCGGAGAGAAACGTCACCTGCATGCTAACTCAAATGACCGTCGATCCCAAAGATCCCGCGTTTCAAGATCCGACTAAGCCGATTGGTCCGATTTATGAGAAACAAGAAGCTTGTGAGCTCGCTGAGAAGTATCACTGGACGATTAAGCCCGATGGCCAACATTTCCGACGTGTAGTACCAAGCCCTCAGCCAACAGGCATTATTGAACATGAAGCGATCACCTCGTTAATCGAACAAGGCCATTTAGTTATCTGTACTGGCGGCGGCGGTATTCCAGTTACGCGCAAAGAAGGCAAATTGGTTGGCGTAGAAGCCGTGATCGACAAAGACATGTCGGCTGCATTCCTAGCGAAGCAGCTCAACGCAGATCGTCTGTTGATCTTGACTGACGCCGATGCGGTGTACCTCGACTGGGGTCAACCAACGCAGCGTCCACTGCACGCCACGACTCCAGCAGAGCTTTCCCAGTATCAGTTTGATGCAGGCTCAATGGGACCAAAAATTGACGCCTCTTGTGAGTTCATTCAGCAAGGCGGAAAAATGGTTGGCATTGGCTCATTAGAAGACGGCCTTCGCATCCTAGAAGGCAATGCAGGCACAGTTATTACCAAACGTTAATTCACATTCCATCACAATGATATGACGCGCTGGCTCAATTTAAGCGGTATGAGCCACCGCTAAGACAGAAAAGGACACTATTATGGCTTTCAATCTTCGTAATCGTAACTTCCTAAAACTCCTTGATTTCACGCCTCGCGAAATCGGTCATTTGTTAGAGCTGTCCATTGAGCTTAAAAAAGCCAAGTACAACGGCTATGAGCAGCCACGCCTTAAAGGTAAAAACATCGCGCTTATCTTCGAAAAAACGTCGACTCGCACCCGCTGCGCGTTTGAAGTTGCAGCATTCGATCAAGGCGCGCAAGTCTCCTATCTTGGTCCTACCGGTTCTCAGATTGGCCACAAAGAATCGATGAAAGATACCGCTCGTGTATTGGGCAGAATGTACGACGGCATCGAGTATCGCGGGTATGGTCAATCAATCGTTGAAGAATTAGGTCAGTACGCTGGCGTGCCTGTTTGGAATGGGCTAACCGATGAGTTCCACCCAACTCAAATTCTGGCTGACTTTATGACTATGATGGAGCATTCGCCGAACAAACCACTAAGTGCGATTACCTTCGCGTACCTTGGTGATGCGCGCAATAACATGGGTAACTCACTCATGGTAGGTGCGGCAAAAATGGGTATGGAAATCCGCCTTGTAGCGCCAAAAGCATTCTGGCCTGAAGCGTCTCTAATTAAGCAATGCCAAACCATCGCAGCAGACACAGGGGCGAAGATTGTCCTAACCGAAGACGTGCAAGAAGGCGTGCAAGGCTGTGACTTCCTGTACACCGACGTATGGGTGTCCATGGGTGAAGCCAAAGAAGCTTGGGCAGAGCGCATCAAACTTATGTTGCCTTACCAAGTCAATATGGATGTGATTAAGGCGACGGGTAATCCAAACGTGAAGTTTATGCACTGTCTACCAGCCTTCCATGGTGAAGATACCACCGTGGGTAAAGGCCTAGCCGCTGACTACCCAGAGCTATCACAAGGGTGTGAAGTGACCGATGAAGTGGTTGAGTCTCCATACTCTATCGTGTTTGATGAAGCAGAGAATAGAATGCACACCATCAAAGCCGTTATGGTGGCGACATTAGGTCAATAATCCACTTATTCTATAGCACGAACGAAAGCGAGGGGTTTCTCTCGCTTTTGAGTGATTAAACAATAACCTGCAGTCAAAATGAGAAATGGGCATATATTTTACTTTTTCACAATTTGATAGTGTATGAGTTGCTATTAATAATAAATAACAACACATAAAACCACCTCAAGGATGAGTTTTACTATTTAGTAGGTGAAACATGTACGACACTCCTGATTTAGACAACCCTACTGTCGATGAGAAAAAACTCACCGAAGTGTGCAAAAATCTGCTGCAACAACAAAGCTTCACAACCCAGAACAAACTTAGGCAAGCCCTTGTCGCTCTTGGCTACCATGGGATCAGCCAATCTACAGTCTCACGCCTTCTTGCCCAGCTTGGCGTTGTCAAAATGCAAAATGCTTGTGGCAAAAAAGCGTACTGCTTAACCTCAGAAAGCAGCTCGGTTCGCGTTGATTCTTCTATCTCTTCTCAAATCGAACTCATCACTAACAATCAATCGTTGGTGGTGATCAAGACCCACCCAGGTAGTGCACAATTGATAGCGAGACTCATCGATATCGACCCACACGCCGACATCCTCGCAACTATCGGAGGCAACGACACCATTTTAGTGGTGCCAAAACATGTCAAAGATGTCGATCGCTGTGAGCAAGTCGTGCGAGCGCGATTAGGTGCATAGCACCTTTACTAAGAAGCAAAGGGGAAAAGACAAAGGATAAAAGGCAAAACGCAAAATCAAACCAGTACATAAAACGGGATAATCCCTTAGGATTTATCCCGTTTTTTTCTTTTGGGTTTGCTTTATGATGGAGCTTAGACACAACAAATTTGAGGAACCCCTATGTCAATGTCGGAAGAGTCTAAGCAGCAGCGTCATAAAGAGCGCCAACAGAAAGTCAAAGAGAATGTCGATCAGAAAATCGCCAATGCTCAAATTGAGAAAGGCCTGCTACTGATCATCACCGGAAACGGTAAAGGAAAATCGACATCAGGGTTTGGCACAGTCGCACGCGCCGTTGGACACGGCAAAAAGTGTGCAGTGGCACAGTTTATCAAAGGGACATGGGACAACGGTGAGCGTAACCTACTCGAAAAGCTTGGTGTTGAATTTCAAGTGATGGCGACGGGCTTTACTTGGGAAACCCAAAACAAAGCTGCGGATACTGAAGCGGCTCAAGGCGTCTGGCAAGAATGCAAGCGTATGCTGCAAGATGAGTCTATTGATGTCGTCTTATTTGACGAACTGACCTACATGGTGAGTTATGGTTATATTGAGCTTGATGAAGTCGTCGAGGCACTCAATAAGCGCCCAGCTATGCAGTCAGTCATTATCACCGGACGCGCCGCGCATCGAACACTGATTGAAATGGCGGACACCGTTTCCGAAGTGAAAAACGTTAAGCACGCCTTTGAATCTGGTGTGAAAGCACTTAAAGGTGTTGATTGGTAACTCATATGGGGTACAAAATAGGATAATTCGTGCATGACAATGGTTTGTATTTCGTTTAAATTAAACATAAATGCAACATAACATTAACACGGAGAGTTTTATGGAAAGTTGTACTCTGACCCTTTGGATGCATACGAGCGAGCATCAGTTTGTCCTAGGATGGGGACCAATACAAAGCATGCAGGACTCCACAGAGTGTTGGGACGCCGTTGAACCCAGCACAGAACCATCAAGCGTATCGCTAACCATTCGCAGACCCGATGGTGCGATCGATAGCAAAATGGTCGACATGGCAACAGTTGCTGAGTTGATTACCCAATGGGAAACCATCGTCGAGACAGAACAAGATCTCGACCTACACTGGTAACCACATACCGATAAGAAAAATGCCAGCCTCGAAAGGCTGGCATTTTTTGTTTAAAAAGATAGGTTAATTAAAGAGACCTTTTAGCAGGCTATCTACTGCTTTTTTCGTCTTTTCATCTTTAATGCCTAATCGCTCAGTGGCACGCTCGACTTCTTTTTTAGCTTTCTCTTTGAGCACATCGTCAAACACCAACGCAAATTTCGGATCCGTCCACGCACCGGTGATTCGAATTGGAATCGTGACATCTCTCAGCTCATCGATATTCTGGCCGCCCTGCCCTTCAAGGGTACCAACAACCGAAGTGCTCACGACAAAGTCAGCCGTCTCATTAATATAATTAGCAGAGCCATCACCTTTCAAACGCAGTAGCGGCGATTCCGCCGTCATATCATTAGTCGACACCACACCATTGGCGAGCTTGAGTGTTGCTTTCATCGCACTAAAGTCGGTTTTCTTAGGGCCTTTTTCTCCATCCAAAGACTGGCCTTTAAAGCGAGCGTAGTTTTCACGAATAAGCTGCGCCACATTGATACCATTAACTGCGCCATCGGCAAAGTTGATTTTCACCGTACCCGACAAGTTCTTCTTCATCGCAGTGGGTGCAAGACCTTTACCTTTGACATTAACATCAATATTGCCCGTGCCTTCCAACATATCGTTGTTTGCCACATCAACCAGCAATGGCTGCACTTTGACGCCTTTGATACGTTTCACTGCGCTGTATGATGCTGGTGACTTGCGCGCATCCAGCTTGCCAGTTGCCGTAATGGAACCACCGTAAAGCTGCGAGCTGAAAGAGTTCAGCGTAGCCACGCCGCGATTCACAGCAAAATCGGTCTTCACTTGCTGCATATGAGCATTGCCCGCTTTGAATTTATCGATAGTGATCTTACCTTGAACATCCAAACCGCTAAGCGCCGTTAAATCAGGTTCAACCTCTTGTGCAGGCGCACTCGTTCCCGAATCACCCGTTCCAGATTCACCACCTTTAGAGTCAGTGCTAGCAGCTGTTTGGTTCAAGCCCAAAAACTCATCTAAATCGATATTTGGGCTATGCAGTGAGAAGCGCACTTTAGGGATGTCCGCCAACTGCACCGTTGCTTTACCATCCAGCTCAATCTTATTGACGGTCAATTTCTGCAATACAAAATCAAGGAAGCTTTTATTCAAGTCAAAGCTGAGATCCGAAGCCATAGTGATTTTCATAGGCGACTGCGGCAACGCAGCACCGTTTAAGGTCGAATCCAATGATAAACCGCTCAGCTTAACCAGTGAGATGGCTTTATCAACGGTAAACGTAGTACCGCCTTTCGCATCAAAGGTGAGATCAGCAGCATTGCCTTTCATTGAGAAATCGATGGCATTTGGCTTATCAAATTCAAACGTCGCCAGTTTTAACTGCGCTTGCTGAATCTGGTTTGCCGCATCCTTGTAGGTTGCATCAAACTCAATGTTCTTAAGTGCATACTCAGCAAAGCCCTGCGCCAATTTAAAGTCAGCGGTACCTTTTGCTGTGAACTGCTGATCGTTATTTTGGCCTTTAAGCTCAAAGTTCGCCGTCGTCCATTGGTCGACTGCGAACTCGGTCACATTCAAGCCCACATCATAAAGCTTAGTGAAAGTCCCTGTTTGCGCGTTTGATACCTCAAGCAGCGCATTTGACACTGTGACACCAGATAGAGAAATCTGCCATCCATCGGCGGCTGATGTGGACGCTTCCGCTGGCGCATCGCTGGTCGCAGCAGGATCTGCAACCGTCTCTGTTTGCGGCGCTGCCGTCAAGGCATCAAGATTTGAGCTGCCATCTTTAAGGGTTTCTAAATAAACCTGCGCGCCATCTAACGTTATCGAGCCAATCTCCAACGTTTTATCGAGTAGCGGCATCACAGCCACACTGACGCCGACTTGGCTTACACTAAATAGATTTGGGTTTTGAAAACCTTGTGGGTTTTTAAGGCTAGTTTGGCCGAGCTCTAGGCCTACCGACGGAAAGAACTGCCAGCTGATGTCACCGCTGATTTCAAGCTCTAGACCGGTTTGGTTTTTCACTTGCTCAGCGAGCATAGGTTTGAACTGATTAGGGTTGACGAACATCACCAGTGCGGCGACACCCAACACGATCACCAGCACTGGGATGGCGAGAATGAGGAGGAGTTTTTTCATTAGCAACTTCCTTGCAAGGCTGAAAACCTAAAAACAAAAAGTGGCACATAAAGTGCCACTAATTAGTTAAAAAATAAAGCAATTTAAACGCCGTTCAAGCACCTATTTATTATAGGACATTCTCACCGCGTTCATTGTGCGTTTTCAATCCGAACTGAGTCAGGATTATGCACGAAGTAGTTTAGCGATGTGCGCTTTTAACACGTCGATTGCAATACGGTTTTTACCGCCACGTGGAACAATAATGTCCGCGTGTTGCTTTGACGGTTCAATAAACTGCATAAACATAGGACGAACTGTCGATTGGTACTGTTTCAAAACAGATTCCATTGTACGACCACGTTCTTCAACGTCACGTTTAACGCGGCGCAGTAGACAGATATCAAGTGGTGTATCCATGAACACTGTCGCGTGCATGAGTTTACGTAGACGAGGATCTGTCAGCAGTAGAATACCTTCAAGGATGATCACTTTCTTTGGTGTCATAGAGGTGCTATTTTCAGTGCGTGTGTGCTCAGTGTAGCTGTACTCTGGTACTTCAACCGCTTCACCATTGATCAACTGCTCTAGGTGATCACAAAGTAGATCGTGGTCAAGAGCATTTGGGTGGTCGTAGTTGGTTTTAACACGCTCTTCCATGCTCAAGTGACTTTGATCGTTGTAGTAACAATCTTCCGTGATGACACCGATTTGATGATCGCCAACCTTCTCGCGAAGTTCATTATAGATAGTGCTCGCGATGAGGCTTTTTCCAGAAGCAGAAGCGCCAGCGATACCGACGATGACACATTGATTATTATCAGACATTCTTTGCACCTAGTACATATATGGTGGTGAGGACAAAACCGCGTAATTATATGGACATCATTCAATAGATACTAGTCGATATCTCACTTATTTGACGTTCAATTTTGTCTCAGATCGAAGAATGAAAAAATGCAATCGATTACCCACCAACGCACTGTTTGCTTAATAACCAATTAAATTCATATCGAGTTATTCGACCATCTTAAACAAGATTGAGTCTGGTTTCGGTTTGCCACTCCAAAATAGATCCGAGCAGACTCTTTCAGCAAGCTCTCGATAGATGGTTGCATGCTCACTTTCTGGCTGTGAAACTACCGTTGGCGCACCATTATCAATCGACTCGCGAATATCGATATGAAGTGGTACCTGACCAAGAAGATTCAAACCGAATTTAGCCGCCATCCACTCTGCACCGCCAGCCCCAAAAATGTGCTCTTTAGAGCCACATTGGCTACAGATGTGATAGCTCATGTTCTCTACAATACCGACCACAGGTACCGAAACCTTCTCGAACATAGCTGCGCCTTTAATCGCGTCCGCCAAAGCAAGATCTTGCGGCGTAGTAACGATAAGTGCGCCCGTTACCGGTATTTGCTGAGATAAGGTCAGCTGAATATCCCCTGTGCCCGGTGGCATATCGATAACCAAGTAATCCAAATCTGGCCACTCCGTTTCATTAAGAAGCTGAGCTAATGCTTTAGACGCCATAGGGCCACGCCAAATTGCTGCATCGTCAGTGCTCATCAGGTACCCAATAGATTGCGTGTAAATACCATGTGCCGGCACTGGTTGCATCCATTTGCCATCACGCACCTCTGGATGCGCATCGATTTGACCAAGCATGATAGGGATAGAAGGGCCGTATACATCGGCATCCAAAATACCGACTTTTGCTCCCAACTGACTGATTGCCAATGCTAGATTGACCGCCGTCGTCGATTTACCCACACCACCTTTTGCCGAAGTCACCGCAATGACGTTTTTCACGCCTTTGATTTCCGTCGCGACTGTAGTTTCAAGTGCTTTGGTACTGACGGATACGGAGAAAGGAAACTTAGCAACTTCGCCAGAGGCTTGTTTGCCCTCAATCCAGCGAGCCAACGCCTCTCGCGCAGAGAGGTTGGCAAACGGCAGAGCAATTTGAAACTCACCCGAGGCTGCAACCTTAACTACATCAGGGACTTCACTCCATCCCAGCTTGAGGTTTGAGTGGCTGAACTCCCCTAGCCATTGGCAAAAATCTTGTTTCGATTCGAACGTGCGCATCATGCATTCCTTATTATTGTTAGTCTTTAGCTAATCTTCCTAAGATTAGCACTCACTTAGCCGAACCAGAACCCTAAAAAAGTTGGGGAGATTGATGTCGGATACCTTGGAGTCATGCCACGCATCATGTAGTATTAGCCAATATTTTTACTCTGAATAAAGAAAGCGAAACTAAGTATGGCAACCGATCCAAGAAAACTGTTGGTCACTTGTGCACTTCCGTACGCTAACGGCTCTATCCACCTAGGTCATATGCTTGAGCATATCCAAGCGGATATTTGGGTGCGCTACCAACGTCTACGTGGCAACGTAGTAAACTTCATTTGTGCTGATGACGCTCACGGCACACCAATCATGCTGAAAGCTCAGCAGATGGGGATCACGCCGGAAGAAATGATCGCAGCAGTTAGTGAAGAGCACCAAAAAGACTTCGCTGGCTTTGATATCAGTTTTGACAACTACCACAGCACGCACTCAGACGAGAACCGCGAGTTGGCATCTCATATTTACCTTGAGCTGAAGAAGAATGGCTTCATTTCTAGCCGCACTATTTCTCAGCTGTTTGACCCAGAAAAAGAGATGTTCCTACCGGATCGCTTCGTTAAAGGTACTTGCCCGAAATGTAAGTCGGAAGATCAATACGGCGACAACTGTGATAACTGTGGCGAAACCTACAGCCCAACTGAACTGATTAATCCTAAATCAGCCGTGTCTGGCGCGACACCAGTCATGAAAGACTCCGAGCACTTCTTCTTCGACCTGCCTCAGTTTGAAAGCATGTTAAAAGAGTGGACTCGCTCTGGCTCGCTTCAATCTGAAACAGCGAACAAGATGCAAGAGTGGTTCGAGTCAGGTCTGCAGCAGTGGGATATCTCTCGCGATGCACCTTACTTCGGTTTCGAAATCCCAGGCGAAAAGAACAAGTTCTTCTACGTTTGGCTAGACGCCCCTGTTGGCTACATGGCGTCATTCAAAAACCTTTGTGGCAAACGTGACGATCTCGATTTCGATGAGTACTGGAAAAAAGACAGCTCGACTGAGCTTTACCACTTCATCGGTAAAGACATTGTTTACTTCCACAGCCTATTCTGGCCTGCAATGCTAGAAGGCAGTGGCTTCCGTAAGCCAAATAACGTTTTCGTTCACGGCTACGTGACGGTAAACGGCGCTAAGATGTCTAAGTCGAAAGGCACCTTCATCAAGGCGGCAACGTACCTAAACCACTTGGATCCTGAGTGTCTACGTTACTACTACGCTGCTAAGCTAAACAGCCGTATCGACGATCTAGACCTTAACCTGGAAGACTTCACGCAACGTGTTAACGCTGACGTCGTCAACAAGATTGTTAACCTAGCTTCTCGTAACGCTGGCTTCATCAGCAAACGTTTCGAAGGCAAGCTTTCTGACAACTTTGCTGAGCCTGAGCTATACAACGAATTCGTTGCAGCCGCTGACCGCATCGCAGAGCTTTACGAGTCTCGCGAGTTTGGTCGTGCAATCCGTGAAATCACGGCACTGGCTGACAAAGCGAACCAGTACGTTGACGAGAAAGCACCTTGGGTTGTTGCTAAAGAAGAAGGCAAAGACCAAGAGCTTCAAGACATCTGTTCAGTGGGTATTAACCTATTCCGTGTTCTGATGACATACCTGAAGCCAGTTATGCCAGATTTGGCAGCGCGTACAGAAGCATTCCTAAACGAAACGCTAACGTGGGAAGGTATTGCCGCGCCGCTTACTGGTCACGAAATCACTAAGTTCAAAGCCCTGTTTAACCGCATCGATCCTAAGAAAGTGGAAGCGATGATTGAAGCTTCTAAAGAAGACGCGGCGGCAGAAGTTGCGGCGAAAGAAAAAGCGGAAGCAGAGAAGAACAAAGCAAGCCAAACTGAGCTTGATAAAGATCCTATCGCTGATGAGATCGAGTTTGACGACTTTGCCAAAGTGGACATGCGTATTGCTCGCATCATTTCTTGTGAAGAAGTGCCAAAAGCGAACAAGCTACTTAAGTTCCAGCTAGATATTGGCGGAGAAACTCGCCAAGTATTCTCTGGTATTAAGTCGGCATACAAACCAGAAGAACTAGAAGGCAAGCTAACTGTTATGGTAGCAAACCTGAAGCCTCGCAAGATGAAGTTTGGTATGTCTGAAGGCATGATCCTAGCCGCAGGCCCTGGTGGTAGCGACTTATGGATCCTTGAGCCACACGAAGGTGCTCAGCCAGGCATGCGTGTGATGTAACACGTTAATATCGCTAGACTAAAGCCAGCATTCTTGCTGGCTTTTTTTGTGACTTAATTCACAGATAATGTGCAATTGCACCAAAACGCAGCACCTCTCCCTACCCCAAAAGTATTAAGTCACTGTTTTATATCAACATTCCATCTTGGCACTCCCTTTGCTCTATATCTCTTGAAGACATTAGACGACATAAAGGAGGTCGTTATGTTTGTATTGATATCTCTAGTCTTATCCGTGGCTATTTTGGCTGTCATTTATCGCTATGCAAAAATCACCGAGGCCAAGGTAGAGCGTAAATATCAATTGATCGTGCAATTGCGTGATCTCATTACTCTAATCCGCCAGCATCGCACCGCGACTCACTATCAATTAATGTTTGATCAGAAGAAGGTCAAACAATTGGAAAAAATTGAAATGGCGATGGAAGAATGCTGTCTCAAACTGATCAGCATTGCCCACTTTGACAACAAACCGCTCTATCGAGTGTTGCACAGCAACGTCAAGCTGCTTTCTCGTTCATGGAAGAAACACACTGTCAGTAAGAACCAAATTGTCCACGGCAAACTGATCCGTCAAACCCTGTTCTTGGTTGACGAAATTTTTACCGCTTGGCTAATAGATTCAGAGCGAGAGGAACTAGAACAAGAATATCGTAATGTTTGGCAAGGCGTGATCGATTCATTGGACTGTTTGACTCAGCTACGTATTTGCATTGATGGCACAGACTCTGAACTCGGCAGGCAGCGCATTCTTCACTACTGTAAGCAAATGCACCGCAAAGTGAATCACCTTAGCCTTGTTGGACCATTGAGCGTTCCATCACCTATGTACAGCACCACGGTCAGTAAAATTGAAGCCTTAATTGAAAATTCGGATACGCCACTGGACAAAGAATTTATGTACCAACTTACAGCCGAGTTGTCAGAGCTCATCTTCTCTAGTTATGACGGACTAGTCAGTGAAATTGCGAGTGATCTCTATCAACCAGTGCCGAACATAATGACGGTCTGAGTTTGTCACTTACCTTTCATAATCAATAAGTAAGCTATTAAGGATATAACCCAAGGCACCATTTCAATGGGTCTCGATGAAAACACAACCTTGGGTTAACCCCGTTCGCATGGAGGCGACAATGACATATTCTCTAGGAAAAACATCCAGCGCGGTTCGCCGCATGTTCAGCTTGACGCCAGAAGGTGGCGTGAGTCACGAATGCTACTATCGACGTTTAGCAGATCTGAGAAAGCTAATCGCCTTACTGAGAATGCACCGAGAAGCGACCCATTACAGCTTATTGTTCGGACACAATAACCAAAGGCAGCAAACTAGTGCACGTGTCCAACTTCAGCTACTGCTAGAGAGCCGTGCTCTGCATCGCCTAGATGGATTTAGCGACATTAAGGCGTGTGTCACGCAGCAACTTCAACACTGGCAACAGCAAACTGTACGTGACAATCAACTGGTGCATAGTCAATTGATTCGAGATGCGCTGATTTTGGTTCAATGTACCATCTCCACTTGGGCAAAAGCAGATGACCAAACTCACCTGCTGCCTACTCAGCGCAAAAGCTGGCAGGCCATTGTGCCCTACATGGACACGCTCACCACATTACGGTTGCACATTGAAACGCTGGAAAAAAAAGACAGTCAGAACGCAATCCGTAGTCTGATTAAACAATTAAGCCACCAGCTCAGTGCGCTGCACATCAGCCAAGATTTAAGCTTGCAGCAGCATCTGCATGAGGATTTACTGGCGCGCATTGCCGATGTCGACGCAGACAGCTCAGCTGATGAGTTTAAGCAGCGTCTATACCGCATAACTTCACAGTTGTCGGAGCTTATTTTTCACTGCTATGACCGCTCGGTCACGACGGTGGCACAGTCGATTTACTCAACACTGCCGAAAATTGCAGTGGCATAAAAAAACCGCCAATCGGCGGTTTTCTCTATTCGTAATCAACGTCTATTAACTGTCGTCTTCTGTAAAGTTGCTCGGCAGTGTGGTCTTCATCTGAGTCCAGATTTGGCCACTTTCCATACCGTATTGACGAATAGCGTTAGGCAGTCTGTCACGATCCCCCGTGCGGCATACCTCTAACAACTCTTTATAGAAATTAAGTGCCAAAGTACGTGCTTCTGGGTTTGAAAAGTAGTACGAGCCAACACGGTCATACAGCTTCTTAAGACCATTGAAGATCAAACCATAGATTTGGTTTCCAGAATGGAACGCCAAACGCTGGAACAACGAGTAGTCGTAAAAATTAAAGGTTTGAGCGATGAGCGATGCCTGGCGTGCCGCTTCATCTTTATCGCCGTCATCTTTTACGTGCGCCTTGAGTTTATCGGCATACGGTGACGACGCAATGAACGCGTCCCAAGACTCTGCATTCAACAAGCTTTCGCAAGACTCAATGATACCTTCGATAGTGCGTTCAGCATTTTCTTTGTTCGCTTTAAATGCATAGCGCATGAAAATTGGGCTGATGTTAGTGCGAGCCGCAAGCAGGTCTTCAACGATCGATGTCGCATTATCCGCATCAAGCGTCATGAGCGTATCAAGAATATGCAGACCCGAGGTCTCCATGAATTGGTTTACTTTGGTTGGCTTACCATGTTGGATAGTTAGCCAGCCATCACGGGCTAGACGCTGCAACACTTCACGCAGCGTAGTTCGTGTGACCCCAATTAGTTCTGACAGCTCTCGCTCAGCTGGGAGAATTGAGCCTGGTGGAAAACGGCCGTTCCAGATACTCTCAATAATATACTTTTCAGCGAACCCTGCTGGGCTCTTCGCCTTAATTACCATTATGGGGTGTTTCCAATCTATTGTATTTATCGTTACATGAAACTCATCATACCACTACTTCCAGATTTTGGTAAACCTACACTACTTATCTATGTAACAATAACAAAATGGAGTAATAACTCTATTTTGACATTTAGACAGCTATATCCATTTATGGGTACGAAGCATGAATATTACATGAGTATTTACTTTTTATTAATATTACAAACTCCTGAATTGCATGATGTTAGTGAACTTCATTCACCTGACCAATCAATAAGATATTTCCGATGAATTGGTAAGAATTAGCCTAAAAAACATGCTTTTTTGACAGCTGTGATTGTCATATCATCCTAGAGCAGTGTTTCATTCAGAACACGGTCAACAAAGAAAAAAATCAACCATTGACTGCAGCTATACCTAGCTTATTTCGTATAGATCGCGTTTTTGGCAAAAAGTGCCTTTTTCATTATGTCTAAAGGTAATTTTTGTTGACTAAATCTTACCGAGGAGTATCTTTTCGGGCGAAGCAAGGAGTGCTTAGCAGCTGAGGGACTTGGCAAGTGAACATACTCCCCACTCCGTTATGCAGTGCGTGATTTTTGTTCGTTTTCTAAGTTTTTTAATTCTGCCGATTTATTTGGAAGCCCACTCAAATACTCTTCGTACCCTTTGCTACTGTCGATTAATAACAACATAAGAGTATTCCCATGCCGATGTCCCTTGGAAATGCATTTATCAAGAACTTTCTTGGTAAGGCACCCGATTGGTATAAACTAGCGATCATCGCTTTCCTAATCATCAACCCTATTGTTTTCTTCCTCGTTGACCCGTTCGTTGCAGGTTGGCTGCTTGTTGTGGAATTCATTTTCACTCTTGCTATGGCACTTAAGTGCTACCCGCTACAACCTGGTGGTTTACTCGCCATTGAAGCTGTCGCAATTGGCATGACAAGCTCCGACATGGTTATGCATGAACTGATCAACAACATAGAAGTATTATTGCTTCTGGTCTTCATGGTTGCTGGTATCTACTTTATGAAACAGCTCCTGCTGTTCATCTTTACTAAGATATTGCTTGGCATTCGCTCGAAGGCTGTGTTGTCTTTGGCCTTCTGTTTTGCTGCGGCTTTCCTATCTGCATTCCTAGATGCACTAACGGTCATTGCGGTTGTTATCAGCGTGTCAGTTGGTTTCTACTCCATCTACCATAAAGTGGCTTCAGGTAAGAACTACGGCTCGTCTCACGACCACACTCATGACGGTGAAATCACCGATCTGACTCGTGACGATCTAGAAGATTACCGTGCATTCCTACGTTCACTATTGATGCATGCCGGTGTGGGTACAGCACTAGGTGGCGTTATGACTATGGTTGGTGAGCCTCAAAACCTTATCATTGCCGGTCAAGCAGGCTGGGAGTTTGGTGAGTTCATTATTCGCATGCTACCTGTTACGGGTCCTGTACTTATCTGTGGCCTTGCTACCTGTTTCATTGTAGAGAAAATCGGTGTGTTTGGTTACGGCGCAGAATTGCCTGATAACGTGCGTAACATCTTAGTTGAATTCGATCGTGAAGAACGTAAATCGCGTACCAAGCAAGATGTGGCGAAACTTTGGATCCAAGGCGCAATTGCAGTATGGCTGATTGTCGCTCTGGCAATGCACCTAGCAGCAGTTGGTCTTATCGGTCTATCAGTTATCGTTCTAGCAACGGCGTTTACCGGCGTGATTGAAGAGCACTCAATGGGTAAAGCCTTTGAAGAGGCGCTGCCGTTTACTGCACTACTTGCTGTATTCTTCTCCATCGTTGCTGTGATTGTTGACCAAGGTCTATTTAAACCAATCATTGACGCCGTTCTTCACATCGAAGACAAAGGCACTCAGCTTGCACTGTTCTATGTTGCTAACGGTTTATTGTCGATGGTATCCGATAACGTATTCGTCGGTACTGTTTACATCAACGAAGTGAAAACAGCGCTGATTGATGGCGTGATCACTCGTGACCAGTTCGACCTACTGGGTGTTGCAATCAACACAGGTACGAACCTACCATCTGTTGCAACGCCAAACGGTCAAGCAGCGTTCCTATTCCTGCTTACTTCAGCGTTAGCACCGCTTATCCGCCTTTCTTACGGTCGTATGGTTATCATGGCACTGCCATACACCATCGTCCTATCGATTGTGGGTCTTCTTGGCATCATCTACCTGGTTGAGCCAATGACTGCATGGTTCTATGAAGCAGGTTGGATTGTTAAGCACACTGGTGCAGTAGTTGAGAGCGCTATCTCATCTGGACACTAATTTTTAGTTGATTGTGAAACTATTCCACGTTAAAAAGCTCTGAGTATTCAGAGCTTTTTTTATTTATCAAGGACGTGACAGTGACACTTCTAGCGAACATTAAGGCATTTTCAAAGACGCGATGGTCTTGGGGATTGCTGCTTCTAGCGATTATCTTTTTCGAAATCTGCGCTCTTTTCTTCCAGCATGTAATGCAACTCGCCCCTTGTGTCATGTGTATCTACGAACGCGTTGCGATGTTTGGCATCGGCGGCGCTGCGTTAATTGGCCTGATTAACCCCAATAATACCTTGCTGAGATGGCTTGGGTTAGGCGCGTGGGGAGCATCTTCTATCAAAGGTCTAACACTATCACTTGAGCACGTGGACTATCAGTTCAACCCTTCCCCATTTAAGACCTGTGATTTGTTTGTGACGTTCCCAGATTGGGCACCATTAAACGAATGGGCACCATGGTTGTTTGAAGCTTATGGCGATTGTTCAAAAGTGGTGTGGCAGTTCTTGTCGCTCTCTATGCCTCAGTGGCTGGTTGTTATCTTTGCGGGTAACTTGGTTGCGTTGGCGATTGTTGTAATTTCGCAGGGTGCGAAAGTATCGTCGGCTAGACATCGTGGGTTTCAATAAAACGGCGGTGCGACGATAGGAGCTAGCCTATGGTTCTCCCCCTAATATAGGGGGAGCTAGAGGGGGTCTCTGCGGCGGAGTCGCGACAAGTAACAATTCAGATTTGTCACCTGCGCTCTTTACCCAAGCTGACCCTCTGAACGCTTCGAATCCTACGCATTTACCCCTCCTAGCCTCCCCTTATAAAAGGG
>NZ_JBNNXW010000006.1:0-218473 GCF_052879755.1 Vibrio sp. DNB22_10_4
AAGCGTTGTGAGGCGTTGAGCTAACCTGTACTAATTGCCCGTGAGGCTTAACCATACAACACCCAAAGGGTTTTGATGGACTCAAAGCAAGAACAAATTGAATGTGTAGAGAACGCATTAACAGCTTTCCGAATTAAGAATTTGCTTGGCGACCATAGCATTGTGGACCCACCTGATTTCCATGCCGAACTCAGAAGTGAAACGCAATAGCGCCGATGGTAGTGTGGGGTTTCCCCATGTGAGAGTAGGACATCGCCAGGCTTTGAACATTATCTGTTTAAAGCACGATTTAGATAAGACTTTAAATAGACCACTGCGGAGTGGTAGTTCAGTTGGTTAGAATACCGGCCTGTCACGCCGGGGGTCGCGGGTTCGAGTCCCGTCCACTCCGCCACTTATTTAGACAAAGTTAAGTCTTAAAAATAACTACAGGGGTGTAGCTCCAATTGGCAGAGCAGCGGATTCCAAATCCGCGTGTTGGGAGTTCGAATCTCTCCACCCCTGCCATATTCAAAGGCTCTGACTTAGGTCGGAGCCTTTTTCGTTTTTGCTTTTTCAAAGCAATGTGTTGGGAGCTGGGTCGCCAGCCCGGTCGAATCTCCGGAATGCCGGCCCAGTCCACCCCTGCCATCTTTAAAGCCTCGTCTTTCGACGAGGCTTTTTTACATCTGTAGTATTCAAAGGCTCTGACTTAGGTCAGAGTTTTTTTGTTTCCGCACTCCTATATTCTCGAATCTTATAGTTCACTGATATACTCATAATCATCATTACATATATGGATATGATTATGCCCCATTTACGTTTTAGAGCTCTGGAGTCAGAGATAGTCAAAACTCTTTCTAGCCCATTAGTTGACGAGCTTCAACCGCTTATGGATTGCCCAAGAGAAGACTTCACTATTGAACACGTTAGCTCAACGTTTTACTTCGATGGTAAGTTAAGTCACGCTTATCCGTTTGTGGAAGTGCTGTGGTTTGATCGTGGGCAGGAGGTGAAGGATAAGGTTGCTGTTGTTATTACTGAACAGATCCGCTCTGCTCTGGGCAAAGAGCTCGATGTTGCAGTCATATTCGTCGCACTTGAGCCTGCAAGCTATTACGATAATGGTAGCCATTACGGTTAACTAACTGATTGGTATCGCTCTCACAAATGCGACTGGTGAAGTGGCTAGTTGTTGACTATTGTTATCAGTACTTCAGTGGATTAGTCGTTGTTTTCTAGGTTTTATTGTTTTCTTACTTAGGGCTGTTCTGCTGCTTTATAGGGGGTGTTCCCCTATGATTTTGGGTAAGGACTACTGTTATGACAATGATATCATCAAGGCAGTTTGCCCGATGGCTAAGAGAGAGGTTCGCGACGGAAAAAGACGGAGTGATCCTAACCAGAGAAGACATTAATCAATTATCTGGTAGGCAAAGCTTTACGTTAGGGTTTGTAAACGACATTCACTACGAATTGATGCAACATGGCATTGCCTTTGTGACTGATACAAGCAGAGAGAAATTCTATTTGATTCCCATAAACTCTGCGGAAAACTGGCGCAAAAAGCTGGAGATACAGTACGAGAAAGAGTTGTACTGCAATGTGTTCCCAATCGAAAAGTCTGGGTAATAAAAAAGCCTCCATTGGGAGGCTTTTTACGTTTAGGCCATGCCTTGAATAATCACGAACTTTTCTAACAGCTCTTCATCCGTTTCCACATGATTGGGATCGGTGATGATGCATTTCGTGATTGGGCATACCGATTGACAAGTTGGTTTCTCGTAATGGCCTTTGCACTCAGTACACAGCGCAGGATCGATCTCAAAAATCTCACTGCCCATTGTAATAGCGCCATTTGGGCATTCCGGGTCACACATATCGCAGTTAATGCACTTGTCAGTAATGAGCAGCGCCATGATTACTTACCCGTTGGGTTACGTGTATCTTGTCCTGAGTTTAGGTTACGCATAAGTAGTGCGTAGTCCAGATCCAATTCCTCTGGTACTGGAATAAAGACAAAGTGGCCGTTACCTTTCGCGTCATCAATGCTTTCTGACTTGCGGTTTTCCATCACTTCTAGGTTGAAGACAACGTTGCCTTTTGGTGTCATCAGCTCAAGGCTGTCGCCAACGATAAACTTGTTCTTCACTTCTACTTCTGCCAATTGACCACGACGTTTACCAGTAAATTCGCCAACAAATTGCTGAGAGTCTGATACAGAGTAGCCGTAATCGTAGTTCTGGTAGCTGTCGTGTGTGTGGCGACGTAGGAAACCTTCAGTGTAACCACGGTGAGCTAGGCTTTCTAGCGTACCCATTAGTGACTCATCGAATGGCTTACCTGCAACGGCGTCGTCGATCGCTTTTCGATACACTTGTGCAGTACGAGCACAGTAGTAAAAAGACTTAGTACGACCTTCAATCTTAAGCGAGTGAACGCCCATCTTCGTCAAACGCTCTACATGCTGAACCGCACGTAGGTCTTTTGAGTTCATGATGTACGTACCATGCTCGTCCTCAAACGCCGCCATTTTGTCTTCAGGGCGGTGGCTTTCAGAGAGCAGTACAACGTCGTCAATTGGTTTACCGCGACCAATTGTGGTCTCTGGGCGCTCGTCAACGACTTCAACAGCTTGAGCTTCTGGTGTGAACTCTTCTACGATTTGACCTGCATCGTTTTCTGTTGCTTTCTCAACTTTGTACTCCCAACGACATGCGTTAGTACATGTGCCTTGGTTTGGGTCGCGCTTGTTGATGTAGCCAGACAGTAGACAACGACCAGAGTATGCCATGCAAAGTGCACCGTGTACGAACACTTCTAGTTCAGTTTCAGGGCAATGTTCACGGATCTCTTGGATCTCTTCTAGTGATAGCTCACGAGAGACGATTACGCGCTCGACGCCATTCGCAGCCCAGAATTTAACCGTCGCCCAGTTTACTGCGTTCGCCTGTACCGATAGGTGAATAGGCATATCTGGGAAGGCTTCACGAACCATCATGATAAGGCCTGGGTCAGACATGATTAGGGCGTCTGGACCCATTTCGACTACCGGCTTAAGGTCACGGATGAACGTCTTTAGCTTTGAGTTATGTGGTTGAATATTGCATACCACATATAGCTTTTTACCTTGAGCGTGCGCTTCATCGATACCGATTTTTAGGTTTTCGTGGTTAAACTCGTTGTTACGAACACGAAGGCTGTAACGAGGTTGACCCGCGTAAACTGCATCTGCGCCGTATGCGAATGCGTAACGCATGTTTTTGAGGCTGCCAGCTGGTGACAGAAGTTCTGGAGTAAACATTGCTTTATATCTCTAATCTGATTACAAGTCAGTGTTGTGCCACCTAATGGCACTAAGGGGCGCAAATTTTACGCTAGTATGGGGAGATTTCCAAGTTTTGAATCAGGCTCGCTGCTCAAGAGCAACAGTTAGGGCTGAGAAGCGAGCTTGATAGAGAAGGGGTTATTGCTTAGGTAGGCCGCCTAACGCGTCGTATAAGTTAGGTAAGAAGGCACCAAATTCACCACATAGAAGAGAGAAGTCAGCGTCAATACGCGCAGCAGCATCTTCACGTGGGATATCATCGTTTTGATCCTTCAGCTCGTCACTGAATTTCAAGCGTTTGATACTGCCGTCATCGGCTAATATAAACTCGATACGATCTTGCCAGTTGAGCGAAAGTTTAGTCACAAACTTGTTGGCTTCAATGTGACCAAGGATTTCGTCGCTAGACAGCTCTTGTTTCTTACAGCGTATAACGCCGCCGTCTTCTAGGACTGATTTCAACTCAGCTTCATCAAGAAGGTTAAAACCTGTTGGTGCTTCGTTGGTTTTTACCCATTCGGTTAGCGTGTTCTCAATTGGCTGTTCTGGGAATGCTGGAATAACAGGAAGGCTACCCATGGTCTTACGCAGTAGCGCAATCACGTCTTCAGCTTTTTTGTAGCTACTGGCATCAACAATCACAAAGCCTTCTTTCGGCATGATAAGAAGGTGAGTAAGATTGCTGCGGCTAAATGCACGTGGCAGAAGGTCAATGATGATTTCGTCTTTGAGATCGTCTTTCTCTTTCTTCTTAAGAGGGCGACCTTCTTGAGTCTCAAGTGCGTCTACTTTGCTAGCTAGAGAGTCTTTGATAACCGATGCAGGTAGCATTTTCTCTTCTTTTTTGGCGCACAGTAGAATTCGGTTTTCAGAAACATGGGTCATCATATCGCCATGCTTACCCAGTGCCGTTACCCAGCCAAACTTCTGTTTGTCTTGGCTACCACAAGGAGTAAAGCGAAACTCTTCAAGCTGCTGCTCTAGCTTATCTGCATTAAACTCAAGTTCCTTGTTGAATCGATAGACCAAACAGTTTTTAAACCACATATTACTCTCACCTTTAGAATAGACAGCTGCACATAATAGGCAATTTTGCTTAAATTGTCCTAGCTTAAATCTCGATTATCGCAATAGATCTTGTGCGAAAGTTATATTAAAAATTGTTTTCAATGGTCACAAAAGTGTCATAATAATTCTTGATAATGCATGAAGTTGATTAGATTCCAAAAGGTTATTCAGATATGTCTAGAAGGATCCTGGTGGTCGAGGATGAAGCACCAATTCGCGAAATGCTGTGTTTCGTATTAGAGCAGAAAGGCTACCAAGCTGTAGAAGCTGAAGATTACGATACGGCAGTTAACAAACTGGCTGAACCTTTCCCAGATCTTGTTCTACTAGACTGGATGCTACCTGGCGGTTCTGGCATTAATTTTATCAAGCACATGAAACGCGAAGAGCTGACTCGCAATATCCCTGTTGTGATGCTTACTGCTCGTGGTGAAGAAGAAGATAAAGTGCGCGGCCTAGAAGTGGGTGCGGACGACTACATCACTAAACCATTTTCACCAAAAGAGCTGGTTGCTCGCCTTAAGGCGGTGATTCGTCGCGTGACACCAACAGCACTCGAAGATGTGATTGATGTACAAGGTCTTAAGCTAGACCCAGTCTCTCACCGCGTTACCGCGAATGACCAGCCTCTTGATATGGGGCCAACCGAGTTTAAGATGCTGCACTTCTTTATGACTCACCAAGAGCGCGTCTACAGCCGTGAGCAGCTACTAAACAATGTATGGGGCACCAACGTTTACGTTGAAGACCGTACCGTCGATGTACACATTCGTCGCCTACGTAAAGCTCTTGAATCAGCAGGTCATGATAAATTGATTCAAACCGTTCGAGGCGCTGGCTACCGTTTCTCAACCAAGGGCTAGCATCGAACTGGAGAGGTAAATGGTTGAAAGGTTAACCTGGAAAAAGCTGGCCTGGGAGCTGGCTTTTTTTTACACCCCATGGATTGTCGTTGGGTGGATATTTGGATACATGCCGTGGTTGCTTCTGGTTGCCACGGTTTTGCAGTTGATATGGCACCTACATAATCAGCTGCGTTTGTCTGCTTGGCTGTGGGATGAAAAGCGCCTTACCCCGCCATCCGGTACCGGAAATTGGGAGTCGTTATTTAACGGCATCTATCGCCTTCAGCAAAGGCAGCGTCGCAAGCGCAAAGAGCTAACAAACCTTATCCGCCGCTTTAAAAACGGTGCGGAATCGCTTCCCGATGCCGTCGTTGTATTTAGAAGTGAAGGCAATATCGTTTGGTGTAACAAGCTCGCTCAACATCTATTAGGATTCCGTTGGCCTGATGATTCGGGGCAGCCTATCTCCAATTTGATCCGCACGCCTGATTTTATCAAATACATTAGTAAGCAAGATTTCTCCGAACCGTTAGAGATGCGCTCACCTCTAAACGTTGAGCGGATGCTCGAACTGCGTATTGTGCCGTACACAGAAGGTGAACACTTGATGGTAGTGCGTGATGTCAGCCAGCTGAAACAGCTTGAAGGCATGCGTCGTAACTTCTTTGCTAACGTTTCTCATGAGCTTCGTACGCCAATGACGGTGTTGCAAGGTTACTTAGAGATGACCGAAGACCCAGATATGGTTGTCGGTCCTATGTGGACTAAAGCGCACGGTGTCATGACTGAGCAGCTCAACCGCATGAATAGTTTGGTTAACCAACTGTTGACGCTATCGAAAATTGAAGCCGCACCCATGCACGAGCTTGATGAGGTCGTTAATGTTCCCGCAATGCTTGAGGTGTTAGAAAAAGAAGCGGTAAGTTTAAGTGGTGACGAACAGCATAAGATCAGCTTCGATGTCGACAATAGCTTGCGCGTATTTGGTGATGATGATCAACTGCGCAGCGCGATTTCAAATCTGGTTTACAACGCAGTGAAATACACTCCACCAGGGGCGAATGTCAAAGTGCGTTGGTATCAGTCTTCTCAAGGTGCACATCTAGAGGTTGAAGATACCGGTGATGGTATTGAAGCGCAGCATTTGCACAGATTGACGGAGCGCTTTTATCGTGTCGATAAGGCGCGCTCTCGTGATACTGGCGGAAGTGGACTCGGCTTAGCGATTGTAAAACACGCTCTATCGCATCACGACTCACACTTGGAAATTCACTCTGAAGTAGCTGTGGGTAGTAAGTTCTCGTTCATTTTACCTGAGCGATTGGTGGTTCAGTGATGACGACGTTAGTAGCGCGCGTCGCTAAGGGATTAACGTTATGTGCATTGTTGTCGGGCACTGCTTTGGCACAGGAACTTCCCAAGTACAGTAAGCTCTCTGGCGTATCGGGTAACCTCTCTTCTGTAGGTTCAGATACGCTCTCCGGCATGACCACATTATGGCTCGAAGAATTCAAATATCTTTACCCAAATGTGAACCCGCAGATCCAAGCTTCTGGCTCGTCGACGGCGCCACCGGCATTGACCGAAGGGACAGCGCAGTTTGGCCCTATGAGCCGAGAAATGCGCTCGCGTGAAATTGAAGCCTTTGAGCGCCAGTATGGTTATAAGCCAACAGCGCTTAAAGTCGCTATCGATGCAATTGGGTTGTTTGTTCACCTCGACAACCCGATTGAAGGACTTAACTTTAAGCAGCTTGATGCAATTTTCTCATCAACCCTTCGCTGTGGGGGGGCTGACTATCTGCAAACTTGGGAGCAGCTTGGTATTGAAACACCTTGGAATGAACGTGCGATTCAAATCTTTGGGCGCAACTCTGTCTCCGGTACCTACGGCTACTTTAAGGATAAAGCACTATGTGGCGGTGACTTTAGACGTAATGTTAATGAGCAGCCGGGTTCTGCCTCTGTGGTGCAGTCGGTCGCTTCATCGATTAACACCATAGGTTACTCTGGGATTGGTTATCAGGTATCAGGTGCTAAACTTGTGCCTATTGCCAATCATGGGGAGCAATACGTACTGCCGACTCAGGAGAATGTTCAGTCTGGGCACTATCCACTATCGCGCTTTCTCTATGTGTACGTAAATAAAGATCCCAACCGCGCGCTCTCGCCGATTGAAGAGGCTTATATTCGTTATATCTACTCTCGAGAAGGGCAGAGGATCGTCCAGAAAGATGGCTATGTTCCGGTGAGTCTTGAGTTTGCCAAAGGTGAACTGGCTAAGGTAGGGCTGAGCATCGAATAAGCTGATGCCCTAACGGATAAGCAAAAAGCGGCCTATTTGCCGCTTTTTTTCGTTTTTGGTAGTCAGTAAAATCCAAGCGTTTAGAACACCAGATTCCAGCCTGCTGACTCCCAGTAGATTTGTTCGGTTTGTAAATCCGCTTGCAGCAGCTTGTTTTGCTCTAGCCAGTCGCTTTGGGTGCTGGTAAGTGTCCAAGTCTCATCGTCGATGGAAAGCTCAAGTGGCAACAGCTCCTCATTGCGCTGGCCATTAACGATGATCGCCAAACGCAAAATACCAATGAGACCGACAATGTGCTTTTTCTTGAAGAGGGTAAACTCAGGCAGCTCTTGCAGTTTAAGCGCTTTGCGCTGAAAGCGGGCCAAGGTGGCGAGCACCAACTGCTGTTCGCTGTTAAAGCCAGGCATATTAGTATGGTTGAGAATATAACTCGAGTGCCGGTGGAAGGCTTGATAACTAATACTCAGTCCAACTTCGTGAAGCAGAGCGCTCCATTCCAATAAGCTGAACAATTCACTTTTCTTTTTAAGCCCCAGCGACTCGTGCACTTGATTCAAAAACTCGTGTGCTTGACCTCGCACTCGCGCGGCGTGCTCAAGATCGACAAAGTGTTTTTTGGCTAAGTTCTCAGCAGTGCGCATACGAATATCAGAGCGCTCAAAACGTTCTTCCATTTCATATAGTAAGCCTTCACGCAGCGCACCAGAAGAAAAGTGCATCTCTTTGATTTTAAGACTCTCGAAGATAGCGGTGAGAATGGCAACGCCTGCCGCAAACACAGGTTTGCGCTCAGGGGTTAGTCCTTGCAGTGCGATATCATCGATGCTGTCGAACTCACACAGTTTGTCGATGAGCTTATAAAGTCGCTTATTATTGATGATGCCATCTTCATAGCCAATCCCAACGAGCACCTCTTTGATGGCTTTGATGGTGCCAGAGGAGCCGAGCGACACTTCCCAGCCTTTCTTTTTGTAACGCGGCGTCAAAGCTTCAAGGCGTTGTCTGGCCGAGAGAATGGCTTTGGTGAAGTTCTTAGACGAAAGCTTACCGTTGGCGAAGTACTTATTGGTATAACTGACGCAGCCCATTTGAGTACTGTTAAGCAGCACAGGCTCAAACGCCTTTCCAATAATAAGTTCGGTACTACCACCACCAATATCAACGACTAATTTTGAGTTGGACTCGGTTTGCGTGTGAGCAACACCGGCATAGATAAGACGCGCTTCTTCTTCACCAGGAATGACTTCGATGGGGAAGGGCAGAACATCACGGGCTTTTTGCAAAAAGACATGGGCATTGGCTGCGATACGAAGAGTATGGGTTGCGGCAATACGAACATTGTCGACCTCGAAGCCTTGTAGACGTTCGGCAAACATCGCGAGGCACTCCAGGCCTCGCTCCACTGCGGCGTCATCTAAGTTTCCATGCTCATCCAAACCGGAAGCCAGTCTGACGCGTTGCTTGTGCCTGCTGACTAGTTGCAAGTCTTGGTCGACGACTTTGGCGACCACCATGTGGAAGCTGTTTGACCCAAGGTCAATCGCTGCCACATCTTTGGTGATAACGTCATTCGTCGGTTGATCTTTAGTGTTCGTGTCCGTGGTTTGACTCATTATGTTCTAGTTTTTGTTTGCGTTTTCTAGTTTGCTTCTCTACCTGTTTAAGATAGTCGTAAATAGCAATTTGTGAACGAACTTTCTTGCGATTACCACGAGGAACATAGGTGTTGCTCATCTCTTTATCAATCCAACGAGCCTTTACCGTATCGGTAAAGTGGATGTTGATGATATCGATAATACGTTGCTTTAAGCGTTCATCTCGCACAGGTGCAGCCACTTCAATTCGGTGGTCGATGTTTCGCGTCATCCAATCTGCAGAGGAGATGTACACCTGTGGATCACCATCGTTATGAGCAATAATAACGCGAGGATGTTCTAAAAAGCGATCGACAATACTGATAATTTTGATGTTATCACTGACACCTTCAATTCCTGGTACCAGTGAGCACATACCACGGATGATCATATTGATTTTTACGCCTGCGCTGCTTGCTTCATACAGTTTACTCACCAGACCTTTGTCGACAAGGTTGTTTACTTTGAGCGTCAACGCCGCTCTTTTGCCGATTTGTGCGTTGGCGATCTCGGTATCAATTAAGCGATAGAGCTGCTTACGAGAGTTACGCGGTGAGACAATCAGTTGGTTAAACCTGACCGGACGATAAGGATTTTCGATATAACCGAACACATTGCGCACCTCATTGGTGATCTCTTGATCCGCAGTGAGCAGCGAAAAGTCGGTATAGATCCGTGCCGTTCTCTCGTGGAAGTTCCCTGTCCCTACGTGAGCGTAACGAACGATTTCTCCTTCCTCGCGTCGACTTATCAGCAGCAGCTTAGAGTGGATTTTCAAGCCCGGCGCACCGAAAATTACGTGGACGCCGTTCTCGGTCAGTACTTTTGACCACTCAATGTTGGCCTCTTCATCGAAGCGAGCTTGCAGTTCTACCACCACAGTCACGCTCTTGCCATTGTGCATGGCATCAATCAGAGAGTTCATCAAACGTGAGTCTTTGGCAACACGATAGATGTTAATCTTAATGCTCAGCACTTTAGGGTCGAACGAGGCTTGGCGCACCAATTCCGTAATGTGCTCAAACGTGTGGTATGGATAGTAGAGCAGAATATCTTGAGCGCGGATGGCATCGAAGGTGTTGTCATAGCCGTCAAAATCAGCGCAGCGCATTGGCGGCAGGGGCTTATTTTCTAGATAATCACGACCGACATTAGGGAAGCCGATAAAGTCTTTGAAATTGTGATAGCGGCTGCCCGGGATCAAACTGTCGTAGTTCGAGATACCCAGCTTGTCACACAGCGTGGTTAACATTTCTTCTGGCATATCGCGCTCGTAAACAAAGCGTACCGGCATTGCCGTTAAACGCTGGCTTACCCCTTCTGACATCTGCTCTAACAGGCTGTGTTCAACCTCATGGCTTAAATCGTATTCTGCATCACGGGTCATTTTCATTGCATAACCGTTGAGCTCGTCGTAGTCGAAGAAACCACGAAAGAGTTCATCAAGGCAGTAGCGGATAATGTTATCAAGCAGGATGATGGTCTTACGGCGTTTGCCTTTTTGCTCCGGCACCATGACAAAGCGAGGTAGGTGATCGGTTGGGATCTCTAAGATCGCATATTGAGAACTGTCGTTGGTTTTAAGGTCGACGACGATATACGCGTACTCATCTTTCAGAAACTGTAAAACATCAATGTCGTCTTTGAGCATAAGTGGGGTGATGTGCGGCAGCACTTCTTTTTTAAAGTACTTTTTAATCCACTTCTGCTGGGTGTCATCAAGCTGAGTTTCATTGACGAGGAAAATGCGTCGGCGAGCCATCTCCATGATCAGCTCGCTATACAGTTCATCAAAGCGCTGGTTAAGTTTGAGCGCCTTGCTTTGCATCTTCCCAAGCAGGTGTTTAGAGTTGTCATTAACGCCGCGGTCTTGGTTGATCAAAATACGACGTTTGACGTCTGAAAAACGAACTTTATAGAACTCATCCAAGTTGTTGGAAAAGATCCCCAAAAAACGGATCCTTTCGACCAGTGGAACTGTTTTATCCGCGGCTTCTTGCAACACGCGCTCATTAAACGATAACCAACTAAGTTCTTTTTCTATATAGAGTTTTTCTGCGCTCATGTACTCAACCACCGACGTTTGGGCTCACTACTGGGAAGCAGCAAAGCGGAATGTAAGATGAATCTTGTCGTGAACCTTAGAGATTGTATATGACATTTTTATTTCAAAAAGCGTGCAACGCGACACATTTCATTATTTTCAGCACCTTAGATGCTATGTAATATAACTGTCATCTAAACGAAATATTATGTTGAGGCAATTCGTGCATGCTGTTCACTTGCCTCTCGTCCTTGAAGGCAAACGCCTGATAACACTCAAACTGCATCATAAGAGAACATTAGTAGATTATGGCAACGGCCAATTTTTCACTTCATACCAAAGATAGAAAACGTCTGATCAAAGATCGTTTGGTGCGTTGGATCGTCTCATTTGGTGGCTTGAGTGTACTCGCTGGGCTTATCTTCATCTTCGTCTACTTAGCTTATGTCACACTGCCTCTATTTTCCGATAACGAGGTCACATGGCAGCCCGCGATCAGCTCTGATATTGCAGAAACGCCAGTTTTAACCTTAGTCAGCGATAGTGGTCATGACGGCTTATTCTTTTTTGCCGATGGTGGTTATATCCAACAGTCGCTTGTTACGGGTGAACAGACTTCACATCGTTTGCCAGATAACATTGTGCGCTTGCAGGCCGTCGATGAAAAAATACTGCTAGCGGTGGATGGTAAAGGTCGTTACGCCGCGCTAAAACCTAAATTACAACTGGATCAAAGTAGTGGTGATGCACAGTTGATTGTTCCTGATCTTGATGAGGAGCAATGGATCTCGCTACCTAACGCGAATCTGGTCAATGCAGTGGTCAATAAAGGTGAAACTGTCATTGCTAGTATCGATGAGCGCGGCATGCTGCAAGCTAGGTATTCACGCCACGCCACGGAATCAAGCAGTGGTGAGTTCTCTTTTGCTACCTTACCAACCACGATTGAGGGCGCAAAAGAGTTGGTCGTTACGCCAGATGGTCGCACCTTATATGTTCGCTCCGGCAATCAGCTGGTGGTGATTAACCGCGATGGACATTCGCTATACGCGCGTGAGGTGGTTGACTTATCGGCGCCGAATGGTGCCAACGTCAGTGGTGTACATTTGTTGTCTGGGGCATATTCGCTGCTGGTGCAATATGACAATCAGCAGGTTTGGCAATGGTTTGATGTATTGACTGAAGGCGAGCGTAAACTTACGCCGATTCGCTCATTTCAGTTTGATGCTGATATCGCGTTTTTGACGGCAGAGGCTACGAGTAAGGGCTTCAACGTACTGCTTGCGAGTCCACAGACTTCTGAATCAGCGTCAAACAGCTTTCAGTTGCAAAGTCTCTATACCACGAGCGAAAAGCTCGTTTCCGAGAGCCCAGTGCCTAGTTCAGACGTGCGTGATTTCGCCTTGTCCAACAATGGCCATTACGCGCTAGTGTTGTCTGAGGGTGCAATGTACCGCGCCTATCTACCTAATGAGCACCAAGAGATTTCGCTGAGTGCACTGTGGCAAAAGGTGTGGTACGAAAGCTACCCTGAGCCGGAATTTATTTGGCAAACCACCGCCGCTTCCGATGATTTTGAAGCCAAATACAGTCTGGTTCCGATTGCGTTTGGTACCATAAAGGCAGCTCTATTTGCGATGCTGTTTTCTGTGCCGATCGCTGTGTTTGGCGCCATCTACACCGCGTACTTTATGTCGTCGAAAATGCGCCGCGTGGTTAAGCCGACGATCGAGCTAATGGAAGCGTTGCCAACCGTCATTATTGGCTTTTTGGCAGGACTTTGGTTCGCCCCTATCGTGGAAACGCATTTACCGGCGATTTTGCTGTTGCTGGTGGCATTACCGCTGCTCTCTTTGTTGTCTGGCGCGGTGTGGTACGCCATCCCTAAAGCGTACACATCAAAGCTGCCAAGCGGCTTACATCCTTTCACCCTCATACCTGTCATCTTGATTGCCATCTATTTGGCAATGACGTTCTCTAGTGATATGGAAGTGATGTTGTTCAATGGTGATGCAAGAGTATTTCTCGCGACACATGGAATTGATTTCGATCAGCGCAATGCTTTAGTGGTGGGCTTTGCTATGGGCTTTGCGGTTATCCCAACTATTTTTACCATTGCCGAAGATGCCATTTTCTCAGTTCCCAAACACCTGTCTGATGGCTCGCTAGCGCTGGGAGCGACACAGTGGCAAACACTGATCTATGTAGTGCTGCTTACCGCCAGCCCAGGCATTTTCTCTGCGGTCATGATGGGACTAGGGCGCGCCGTTGGCGAGACGATGATCGTGCTGATGGCAACGGGTAATACGCCGATCCTCGATTGGAATATTTTCGAAGGTATGAGAACGCTATCGGCCACTATGGCTGTCGAGTTGCCTGAATCTGAGGTTGGTAGCAGTCACTACCGCTTGCTGTTCCTGATGGCGCTTATCTTGTTTAGTTTTACCTTTGTAGTGAACTCGCTAGCGGAGTGGGTGAGACAACGACTCCGGGAGAAATACAGTGCGCTTTAATTGTATAGGGGAGCCGGAGCATGTTTAAGTGGTTCAAATCTGGGTCACCTTGGGTTTGGCTCACTGGTGGTGCGGTCAGCATCAGCTTGATTTCCGTGCTTGGTTTATTGCTGCTTATCGGTTGGCGAGGGCTGACCTACTTTTGGCCAGCGCCGCTCTATCAGTGGCAAGATGACCAAGGCGGGGCATTAATTGGGCAAGTCTATTCAAAGACTTGGGTACCCACTTACAATATTCCTAACGCACAGTCGTTGCTACCAACTGACATCCTAGAGCAGGGTAAGGTAGAGCGCTATAGCATCAAAGTGGCCAACCGAGATTTGTATGGCATCGACTTTGTGTCTCTGCTTTCATCACAGCTTCGTGATGCTCAGACTCCAGCGGATCTGGTGGTGATTGAACGTACTCGTGGCGGAAACTTCTTCGGCCGTGTCCTTGATCTTAAAGGTGTAGAGGGGCTGCAACAAACGGCGATAGCCGAGACGTTAACGTTTGAGCTTCAACAGATAGCGCTGATCCGCGATCGCATTGACGGCATTACCGAACGCCGATTAAAAGGATTGAATCACCAACTTGAAGCTCTGCGTTTGAAGCAGCGCCGTGATAGCTTGAATGGCGTGCTGACGGAAGAGTTAACGCTTCGCTATCAGCAGCAAAATGCGATCATCCGGGAGCAACTGAGCCAAACTGACATTGAGCTTGACGAGCTAAGGGCTGAGTTGGCGAGCAAAACTTTGGTTGTCGAAGATATGCGCGGCGAGCGATTAGAAATCGGCCTCAATCGCGTGTTGGATTTTTGGTATCCGAATCAAATGAGCTACGCCGATAAGCTTTCTCATTGGGGACATCAGGTTTGGAAGTTCTTATCGGATGATCCGCGTGAATCGAACTCCGAAGGCGGCGTGTTCCCTGCTATTTTTGGCACCGTACTGCTGGTGATTATCATGTCGGTCATGGTGATGCCGCTTGGGGTGCTGGTGGCGGTGTATTTGCATGAGTACGCTGAGAACAATTTGCTGACGCGCATGATACGGGTCGGGGTTATCAACTTGGCAGGTGTACCGTCGATTGTTTATGGTGTATTTGGATTAGGCTTTTTCGTTTATACCATCGGCGGCTCTATCGATTCTTTGTTTTATGCCGAGCGGTTGCCGGCGCCAACGTTTGGAACGCCAGGCCTGCTATGGTCATCGCTGACCCTTGCAATTTTGACGCTACCGGTGGTGATTGTGGCGACAGAAGAGGGTTTAAATCGTATTCCAACGTCTGCTCGTCATGGCTCACTTGCACTTGGTGCTACGCAGTCGGAGACCCTGTGGCGAATCGTATTACCTATGGCAAGCCCTGCCATCATTACCGGCTTAATCTTAGCGGTTGCTCGCGCGGCGGGTGAGGTGGCACCATTAATGCTGGTAGGCGTGGTAAAATTGGCATCAAGTCTACCGGTGGACTCACAGTTTCCGTTTTTACACCTTGAGCGTAAGTTTATGCATCTCGGTTTTCATATTTACGATGTGGGTTTCCAGACATCCAACATTGAAGCAGCGAGACCATTGGTTTACGCAACCTCGTTCTTGCTGGTTACCGTTGTGGTTGGGCTAAACTTAACGGCAATAGCGATACGTAATAACCTGCGTGAAAAATACCGCACACTAGGACAAGATTAACCATGTTTTCTATCAACCAGACTCTGGGCTATCCAACGCCTTTAGATGTGAACAACCTAAGTGATGAGCAAACTGCCATTGCTATTGAAAACTTGAACTTGTACTACGGTAATAAGCAGGCATTGGATGATGTATCGATGCGTATTCCCAAAGGACAAGTTACGGCGTTTATCGGCCCGTCAGGTTGTGGTAAATCGACCTTGCTGCGCTGTATTAATCGAATGAATGATTTGATTGAAGGGTGCACGGTTGAAGGTAAAGTGAAGCTTCATGGTGGCAATGTCTATCATCCTAAAGTCGATGTGGCGACGCTGCGCCGCCGCGTAGGCATGGTGTTTCAGCGCCCGAATCCTTTTCCTAAATCCATTTATGAAAATGTCGTGTATGGACTCAGGCTGCAAGGCATCAAAAACAGTCGTAACCTCGATGATGCGGTTGAGCGCTCTTTGCGAGCAGCAGCGCTGTGGGATGAGGTAAAAGATCGCTTACATGAAAACGCCTTCGGTCTATCAGGCGGTCAACAGCAGCGATTGGTCATTGCCCGTGCTATCGCCATTGAGCCTGAGGTATTACTGCTGGATGAGCCGACATCGGCGCTCGACCCCATTTCCACGCTAACTATCGAAGAGCTGATTAACGACCTGAAAACCAAGTACACGGTTGTGATCGTGACCCATAATATGCAGCAAGCGGCGCGAGTGAGTGACCATACCGCGTTCATTCATCTTGGAAAACTGGTAGAGTACGCCGATACAGATACTATATTTACTTCACCGATAGAAAAACAAACCGAAGACTACATTACGGGCCGCTACGGCTGATTGACAGGCTTTAGGGTTACAACAGGAAATTTTCACACATGCATTTTGGTCGTCATATCTCAGGTCAATTCAACGCCGAGCTTGAGTCTATTCGTACCCACGTTTTGACCATGGGAGGCTTGGTTGAGCAACAGCTGTCGTTTGCAATGCAGGCTCTGCATAAAGACGATATTGAGCTTGCCCGAAAAGTGGTAAGAGACGATCACAAAGTCAATGCAATGGAAGTGTCTATCGATGAAGCGTGCACGCGTATCATTGCCAAGCGTCAGCCCACCGCCAAAGATCTTCGTTTGGTGATGGCCATTATCAAAACCATAACGGATTTAGAGCGCATTGGTGATGTGGCAACCCGTATCGCGCGTGTAGCCATAGAGCAGCCTTCAACTAAGCACCAAAAGTTCCATGTTTCTTTGGAGCCGTTATGCCGACAAGCCATTGCTATGCTGCATCAAGTACTTGACGCGTTTGCTCGCATGGACGTTGATGCGGCGGCAGAAGTCTACAAGCTGGATGATAAGTTAGACGCGGAATACGAAGCGGTGATCCGTCAGTTGATGACCTATATGATGGAAGACCCAAAGAACATCCCTAACATTCTTCAGGTCATGTGGTCAGCACGTGCTATCGAGCGTGTCGGCGATCGCTGTCAAAATATCTGTGAGTACATTATCTACTTCGTGAAAGGGAAAGATGTACGCCACTTAGATGAGAAGGCCATCAAGGACATTTTGTAATCTGTCGCCTCCGTTTCGAGTTAGAAGCGACCAACCACGCCAAAGCTTAATGAGAAGTGCGAGCCCATAGATATGAAGGTGTTGCTCGCACCGAACACGTCATAATCAAAGCCGGTTCTTAGACCAAAGCTTGGATTTAGCATGTACACGTAACCCGCACTGATGCTAAGTCCGTTAGCACTGCGATTAAGCAACTCACTGTTGGTGCGCTTCTCGCCACGATAGTTGGCGAGGCCGATCTCTGCTTGCAGTCCATAGTTCTCACGATCGCCAAACATATGCTGTAGGCCTAGACGATAAGAGTCGATGGTCTCGTCATAGCGGTCGGTATCGTAATACTTGCGCGCATAGCTTACATAAACCGCATCCATTCCTAGAGCATCAGCGACACCAAGCTGAACGCCAGCACCGTTAAAAGCACCAATTTTGACATCTGGAGACAGATGGATGCTTTGCGCTTGAGCTTCCGACGCTATGGCGGTGAGGGGCAAGGTAGCAAGGATGGGTAGTAGCAGCTTTTTCATGGTCATATCTAATCGCAAACAGGAGGAGCGCCGATGGTAGCGGCTCCTGTTTATACTGACTAAGTAGCGCCACTAATAGCTTTAATTAGCTGTGCTTATTGGCTTGCTGCGGCAATTTTTCTTCGATGATGGATTCTATCCATTTTGCTTTTGCAGAGTGGCGGTTTTTGTTGTGCAAGTAGCCAAATAGGCGCTTGGTATAAATCTGCCCATCTATTTCCACTTTGAGTGAGCGTAATTGGGAGTAATTGTGGATCGGAAACAAATTAGAATGCGGAAGTAGCATATCAGTAGATTCAATCACATCGATAAGTGCTAACAGCATCTCTGAGCGAAATCCCACTTTAGGTGTGTAGCCTTGTCGCTCTAGGATTTGGCTGGCATAGGTGAAGTGATCATTCCATCCCGGGGAGATAAGTGAAGCCAGCTCGTAACCGACGGAGTCTTTAGGCGTGATGAGTGGTTTAGTAATGGGGTGGTCTTGACGTACGATAATGCGCGCTTCTAAATCAAACAGAGGTTCACGAGCCAGCTCTTTAGACAGATGTTCAAGATCGTAATGCACGCCGTAAAACACCTCTCCATTGCGAATTTGCTCCGCCGTGGTTTGATTCCAGCTGAGTAGCTCCAAATTTAGCAGTGGCGCTTGCTGCCTAAAAGCAGTAAATAACGCACCCGCAAGGCTTGTCATGACGATCGGAGCTAACGCGATACGTATCGTCCCTGTAAGTATCGCTGGATCAAACTCCTCCAGCTGATTGAGCGCTGCTTCTAAACCATCAACAAATGGTGCGATTTTATCCTCAAGATCTAAAGCAAAGGGTGTTGGCTCAAGGCCGCCTTGGACTTTGACAAACAGTTCATCTTCAAACACGGTACGAAGTTTTTGTAGAGCTTGGCTAACTGCAGGCTGCGTGACGTAAAGCCGTTCCGCTGCCTTACGGGTATTGCGCTCTTGCAGCAAAATACGAAAGGTTTTTAACAGATTTAGGTCGAGTCGACTAAACAGTTGCGTTGATTCAGTCATAGTTATCCGGCACAAAAGATTGTTCTTCAATAGGTGTTCGCATATAGCCTTCTTTGTTGATTTCTGGCAAGTCAATCTCTGGGTAGGCGACTTCTTGGTAATCTATTTGGCCGAGCAGGTGAGTAATGCAGTTTAATCGAGCGCGTTTTTTATCATCGGAGGGGACTACCCACCATGGGCATTGCTTGGTATCTGTGTAAGAAAACATGGTGTCTTTGGCCTGCGAGTACTCTGCCCAGCGGTTGCGAGACTCCAAATCCATAGGACTGAATTTCCAACGCTTAATCGGAGTATTTACACGCTCTAAAAAGCGCTTTTCTTGTTCTTCATCGGACACAGAGAACCAGTATTTGAGAAGAATAATACCGGAGCGAACCAGCATGCGTTCAAACTCAGGGCAAGAGCGTAAGAACTCTTGGTACTGCTCATCGCTGCAAAACCCCATGACTTTCTCAACGCCAGCGCGGTTGTACCAGCTGCGGTCAAACAGCACGATTTCACCTGCCGCAGGTAGGTGAGTGACATAGCGCTGAAAATACCATTGGGTTTTCTCTTTTTCTGTTGGAGCGGGTAGGGCAGCAATACGACAAACGCGAGGATTGAGCTTTTCAGTAATGCGCTTAATGACGCCACCTTTTCCCGCAGCATCACGACCTTCAAATACTACAACGACTTTAAGCCCTTCTTGTTTGACCCACTCTTGTAGCTTAACCAGCTCGATCTGCAATCGAGCGAGTTCACTTTCATAGTGCTTTTTGTCCATTTTGCTTTTCTTGCCCATAGAAGTCCTTCTCCGATTTTCTTTGTGTTTGTTTTATAGAGAGTTTAGCACCTTAGTTACTGAGCGGATCTTGTCGCTACTGGTAACTGGGATGGCAAAATCATCAATATCGCCTGCCCCCATTTTGGCCTCGTTGGCGATAAAGTGCATTTTGCTGTTGCGAGAAGATTTGCCTGACAGGTGTACTTCCTGCACTTGGCTGGTGGTTATGATGGTGGCGACGTTATCGGCGCAAACACCCGCTCCGGCCATGAGAGATATGCGGCCATCCGCTTGTTTAACCAGCTCAGCTAACTTTGATGCGCCGTCTAGCGCATTGGATGCCAACCCAGAAGTGAGTATTCGCTCACATCCCAGTGCAATCACATCTTCAAGCGCCTGTTCTGGTTTTTTGCATTGATCAAATGCACGGTGGAAAGTAACGCCAAGAGCCAGCTCATGTGCCAGTTTCACTAGGCGAATTGAACGCGGCATGTCGATGTGCCCGTCTTTGTCTAAAAGTCCAAGCACTACCCCTTGCACGCCATATTTTGCAGCTGTACGAATGTCTTCTGCCATGATTTCGACGTCATCACAGTCATACAGGAAGTCGCCTTGGCGAGGTCGAATCATGACGTAGATGGGAATGCTAGACGACTGAACGGCTTGTTTGATTAATCCTGCGTTTGGAGTAAGGCCGCCTAAAGCAAGTGATGAACACAGTTCAATGCGGGTAGCGCCGCCAGCGATGGCATAAGCGAGTGACTCGATATTGTCGATACAGACTTCAAGTTGGTAGCTCATTTTAATTCTCAATAGAAAGACTGCTATCAATATATCGCTGACCAAGAAATCTGAAAATAAAAAAAGCCCGAGTCGGTGACTCGGGCTTCGTTTTTTGGCTAACTCGTTTCTTCTTCAATGATTGGCGTGCGTTTTTCGCTTTATATTTGTCCAACCATCACCCCTGGTTTGAGCGCAGGGTGAAGGGTCGAATTACTTAGATAGGTCTTCTGCGTGCTCAGATAGGAACGCTGCAACACCTTTCGGAGATGCGTCCATACCTGCTTTGCCTTCTTCCCATTGTGCAGGGCAAACTTCGCCGTGCTTCTGGTGGAAGTTTAGAGCGTCAACCATGCGTAGCATTTCGTCGATGTTACGGCCTAGTGGTAGGTCGTTAACAACTTGGTGACGTACAAGACCGTCTTCGTCGATTAGGAAAGAACCACGGAAAGCAACACCTGCTTCTGGGTGCTCAACGTCGTACGCTTTGCAGATTTCGTGCTTAACATCAGCAACTAGTGGGTATTTCACTTGACCGATACCGCCATCTTCGATAGCAGTGTTACGCCATGCGTTGTGAGAGAACTGAGAATCGATAGAAATACCGATAACTTCACAACCTTTAGCTTGGAAATCAGCTAGACGGTTGTCGAATGCAATCAGCTCAGATGGGCAAACGAATGTGAAGTCTAGTGGGTAGAAGAAAACAACCGCTTTCTTACCTTTAGTGAACTCAGCGAAGTTGAAGTTCTCAACGATGTCACCGTTGCCTAGAACAGCTGCTGCAGTAAAGTCTGGGGCTTGACGACCAACTAGTACCATTTTTTTTGCTCCTAAATAGGGATAATTTCAAACCATTTCGGTTTGGTCCGTGTTTGTACGAGACAAACTATAGTACACATTGTAGTATTGAAAAAAGCGAAAATATTAGATTAATTCCATCGAAAAAAGCGATGAAGCCACACGGTCGATTCCTTTTTTGATATTGGTTCAAAAACAGGCAGTTGAAATGAATAAATGGCCAAGTTTAAAGCAGCTTCATTACCTGGTTACACTTCATGAAACCCGGCACTTTAGCGAGGCAGCTGAGCGCTGTTTTGTCAGTCAATCGACCTTGAGTAAGGGAATCCAAAATCTTGAAGAGCTTATTGGTTGTCCACTTTACGAAAAGAAAGACAAGAAAAGCCCATTAGTCTTTACTCAAGCAGGCGAGATGGTAGTGTCTCAAGGCCGTGAGCTGCTGGCTAAAGGCCAGGATCTGATTGAGCTGGGTAACCTCTGCCAAGGTGACGTGATGCAAGGTCAGTTAAAACTCGGCTGTATTCCAACGATCGCCCCTTTCTTATTGTGTGATTTGGTACAAGAGATCAATGCCCGCTACCCGCAGCTCAACTTACTATTAAGAGAAGATACTACAGCTAATTTGCTGGCGGCGCTGCGCCACGGTGAGTTGGACGTGCTCATCCTTGCGCTGCCAATGGATATTGGCACGATGGAAAGCTGCATTGTCGGCCACGACCCATTTAAGATGGTCATTAGCCGTAACCAAGCCGACAGTATTCGGGTGCCAATCAAATATGATGATTTGCCTGATGAGTCGGTCTTTTTGTTAGAGAACGAGCACTGCCTGACTGAACATGCGGTTTCAGCGTGTAAGCTCACTGAAAAAGAGAAGATCAACCCATTTAGCGCTACGAGTTTACATACCCTAGTACAAATGGTGGCTAACGGTTTGGGAACCACGTTCATTCCACAAATGGCGATTGAGCACGGTTTGCTTGAGAACCAAAATCTCATCGTGATTGAGCCGCCAGGTCAACAGGCTCATCGCGATATTGGTTTGGTATGGCGACCAAGCTCCTCGCGAAGAGATTCGTTTTTGCAGCTTGCAGATGTGGTTTCTGAGTTGTTGTAGCCAGTTTTGTAGAAACCGATCGATATGTACTAGTGAAAGGCACCAGTTTAGGTGCCTTTTTTAGTATTTATAACTGGAGATTGGAATTATTTTCGAACCGTGAATCATGTCGGCGTTGAATTAGTTTTCAATCATTTCAGTGAGTTGACCATGTGAATTTTACACTGTGACATTTTGAAAAAGTGTTGTTGGCTTTGTCGATGCTAGTCTAGCTAAGTGGATAGGAGGGCTCTCGTCGTTGGCTGGTTTATACATACAACATTTCACAATGTTCTTTTTGAAATTAATTTACGTAACTCACAACGAAAATGACTTGAAATAGCGAGTTTGATACAGAAAGAGGAAACTATCGAATTCGCAAAAACACCCACTTTAGAGTTGCAACTCTAAAGTGGGTTGCGGTAATGTAAATAGACGGTTTTGAGGTTTTTAAGGCAATGAGAAATCAGCACTTTGTATACTGAGCCATCAAAGAGTTGGCTTGCTAATTCGCCAAGCTGGAAAAACGACAGTTCATCACCTGTTGTTTAAAAGCTACAAATGAAAACTGATACTAAACCTGTTTTGAGCACTGCCCCTTGTGGTCGAATAAGACCACAGAATGTCGGTAGATTTGAGCGGCGTCAGCCGCTTCTTTTTTCTACAATTCCCCAACCCTAAGTAATGCTTTACGGGCTGACGCTTTCGCTATCATTTTCCGGTTGAATCTCTTCTGGTTCACTATCTTCTTGAAGCTCTAAAAGGTTGATTGCAATCGCGACAAAGTCACTGTCCGTGATAATGCCGACCAACTGCTTGTTATGTACTACAGGTAAGCATCCGACCTTATGTTTTTGCATATATAGGGCGCTTTCTTTCAAACCCGCTCGTGGTTCTGCGGTCATAATGTTGGTGCGCATCACTTCACTAAGCGGTGTCGACAGTGTGTAAGATTGATCGCTAGGTATTTTCTGCAATATGGACTCTTGCGCCGCGAGAACGTCACGCTGTGAAACAATACCTAGTAAATGACGTTCTGCATCGACGATTGGAATGTGGCGGATATCGAGCGCTTCCATCGTGTGTTTGGCGTCGGCTAATGAGTGAGACCGCAATAGGGTGTGAGGGTTGCGAGTCATCATGTCTTGGACCTTAATCATATGGCCTCCAACTCGTTCTGTTTGTGTACTTTAACTATAGGTTTTTTCACCGATTAAATCTGAGATTAACATCGTTTTTTGCCGTTTAACTCACAAAATATCCCTATTGATAAAAGGGTTTAAATGGCGCGTGGTAATTCACTGGTTAACTGGTCGCAAACGTCGGTTCAGCTTGCTATTCCAACGGGTCACTTTATACTATGCGGCTGCGAATTTTTTCGCCGTTTTAGTCGCTTAATAAAGAAGATTGGTGTTATGCAAGTTTCAGATTTTCACTTCGAATTACCTGATGAGCTGATTGCTCGTTACCCAAAGGCAGAGCGTAGCTCAAGCCGACTGCTTCAATTGACCGGTAACACGGGTGAAGTTGTAGATGGAAACTTCACTGATATCGTCAGCCAAGTTCAGCCTGGCGACCTTCTTGTGTTCAATAACACGCGCGTGATCCCGGCACGTATGTTTGGTCGCAAAGCTTCTGGCGGTAAGCTAGAAGTATTGGTAGAGCGTATGCTTGATGACAAGCGCGTTCTTGCGCACGTACGTTGTTCAAAATCACCAAAACCAGGTACCGAGCTGTTTTTGGGTGAAAACGACGAATACCAAGCGATCATGACGGCGCGTCACGATGCCTTGTTTGAAATTGAAATGCAGTCAGATAAGACAGTGCTTGAGATCCTAAACGATGTTGGTCACATGCCATTGCCGCCATACATCGATCGTCCAGATGAAGATGCCGACAAAGAACGTTACCAAACGGTTTATAACGAAAAACCCGGTGCGGTTGCGGCGCCTACTGCTGGTCTTCACTTTGACGATAGTGTTCTCGAGCAAATTAAAGCGAAAGGCGCCAACTTTGCGTATGTGACGCTTCATGTTGGCGCAGGTACATTCCAGCCTGTTCGCGTTGAAAATATCCATGACCACCACATGCATGCTGAATATGTAGAAGTGCCTCAAGAGGTGGTGGATGTGATTGCAGAGACTAAAGCGAACGGCGGCCGCATTATTGCAGTGGGTACCACCTCGGTACGTTCACTCGAGAGTGCGGCGCAAGATGCACTGAAAAATGGTACTGAGCTGGTGCCTTTCTTTGGTGATACCGAGATTTTCATCTTCCCTGGCTATGAGTATCAGCTGGTGGATTGTCTCGTGACCAATTTCCACCTACCAGAATCAACGCTGATCATGCTGGTGAGTGCGTTTGCTGGCTACGACAATGTTATGAATGCCTACCTTCATGCGGTAGAGCAAAAATATCGCTTCTTTAGCTACGGTGATGCGATGTTCATTACCAAGAAAACGGCGTAGTTGACGCCTGTAGCGAGCGACAGTTTTTATTTCACTCAAGGACTCAGTGGAATACGGTAGGGAACACCAAAACCTTTCGCCCAACGAACTATGTTAGGTGAGCGGATCTAAGTGCGGCAAGCTACGCTTGTTAGTGCGTTTTAAGATTGAGTCAGACTGTGTCTCTGGCAATTTGGAGGCTTCGTGAAATTACAATACGAACTTAAGAAAAAAGATGGCCATGCGCGTCGTGGTCAGTTGACGTTTGAACGCGGTACAGTACAAACTCCGGCATTTATGCCAGTAGGTACATACGGTACCGTTAAAGGTATGACACCTGAAGAAGTACGCGGCACAGGTGCCGAAATTCTTCTTGGTAATACTTTCCACCTATGGCTTCGCCCAGGTCAAGAGATCATGAAGATGCACGGTGACTTGCACGACTTTATGAACTGGCATGGTCCTATCCTAACTGACTCTGGTGGCTTCCAGGTATTCAGTCTTGGTGATATCCGCAAAATCACAGAAGAGGGTGTGCATTTCCGTAACCCTGTAAACGGTGACCGTATTTTCATGGATGCAGAAAAATCTATGGAAATCCAAAAAGATCTTGGCTCTGATGTGGTGATGATCTTTGACGAGTGTACGCCATACCCAGCGACTCACGCAGAAGCGAAGAAGTCGATGGAAATGTCACTACGTTGGGCGCAGCGCTCTCGTGATCACTTCGACAAGTTAGACAACGAAAACTCGCTGTTCGGTATCGTTCAGGGTAGCGTATACGAAGACTTGCGTGATGTGTCGGTGAAAGGTCTGACTGACATCGGTTTCGATGGCTACGCGGTTGGTGGTCTTGCTGTTGGTGAACCAAAAGAAGAGATGCACCGCGTTCTTGAATTCACAACCCCTAAGCTTCCTGAAGATAAGCCTCGTTACCTAATGGGTGTAGGTAAACCTGAAGACTTAGTTGAAGGTGTTCGTCGTGGTATCGACATGTTTGACTGTGTGATGCCAACGCGTAACGCACGTAACGGTCACTTGTTCGTGACTGGCGGTGTGATTAAGATTCGTAACGCGACAAACAAAACTGACACAGGTCCTCTAGACGAGAACTGTGATTGCTACACTTGTAAAAATTACTCAAAAGCGTATCTACATCACCTAGATCGCTGTAACGAAATCTTGGGTGCACGTCTAAACACCATTCACAACCTGCGTCACTATCAAATGCTGATGGAAAGCATCCGTAAGGCAATTGATGAAGACCGTTTTGAGCAGTTTGTGGAAGAGTTTTACGCACGTCGCAACCGCGAAGTGCCACCACTAGATATGAAGGTCGACGCTCAATAGTTGGCTAAATAGTCGGCTATCCCTGCAATAGGTAACAAATCCTAGCTCTAGGTCACACTTTTTGTGCCTCTAAGCGAATAAGAAACATTGAGTTACCGTTTGCTTCTTGAAAAGATAGGGGGATAGCCCAATTTTGGATATGTATTTACATTAAAGAGGATGTTCTCCGATGAGTTTGATCTCTGCAGCTCACGCAGCTGAAGCAGCACCACAAGGTGGCGGTTTCGAAATGCTAATCATGCTAGGCATGTTCGCGGTAATTTTTTACTTCATGATTTACCGCCCACAAGCGAAGCGTGCAAAAGAGCACAAAAACCTAATGGCTTCTATGGGTAAGGGCGACGAAGTCCTAACTAACGGCGGTCTAATTGGTAAAATCACTAAAATCGCTGAAGACAACGACTACATTGCTATCGCATTAAACGACAACAATGAAGTAGTTATCAAGAAAGACTTCATTACTGCAGTGCTACCAAAAGGTACGCTGAAGTCTCTATAAAACAGCTATAGGATCTCGCTGTGCTAAATCGTTACCCTTTGTGGAAGTACCTGATGGTGATATTCGCCATTGCGGCAGCGGCGTTATACGCACTTCCCAATCTATACGGTGAAGATCCGGCTATTCAAATTACAGGGGCGCGTGGCGCCTCTGTTGATATGTCGACGCTGGATACTGTCACTAAAGCTCTTGAAGAAGAGCAACTCTCTCGTAAGTCCATTGCTCTAGAAAATGGCTCCATTCTTGTTCGTTTCAATGATACTGATACTCAGATCAGTGCTCGCGACATTATCAGTGAAGCATTAGGCAAAGACTCTATTGTTGCACTTAACCTTGCTCCTGCTACTCCAAACTGGCTAGAGTCGATTGGCGCTGCGCCAATGAAACTCGGTCTCGACCTTCGTGGTGGTGTTCACTTCTTGATGGAAGTGGATATGGACGCTGCTATGGAAAAGTTGGTTGGTCAGCAAGAAGAGGGCTTCCGTAGTGATCTTCGTGAGGAGCGTATTCGTTATCGCTCTATCAGACCTGCAGGCAAAGATGGCGTAGAAGTATTACTTCGTGATGCTGAGCAACTTGCAGAGGCGAAGACAGTACTGGAAGCAAAATACCCAGATATGGACTTCTTCGATTCTGACTCAAACGGCCGCTTTGCTTTGGTCGCTCGATTCAAAGAAACTCGCCTTCAAGAAATCCGTAACTACGCTGTAGAGCAGAACATCACTATCCTACGCAATCGTGTAAACGAACTGGGTGTGGCAGAGCCACTGGTTCAGCGTCAGGGTGCGAGCCGCATCGTGGTTGAGCTACCAGGTGTTCAAGACACTGCGCGCGCGAAAGAAATTTTGGGTGCAACAGCAACACTAGAGTTCCGTGAAGTAGACAGTTCGGCTGACTTGGCTGCCGCAGCAAGTGGTCGTGCGCCAGCGGGTAGTGAGATTAAGCTTGATCGTGACGGTCGTCCGGTTGTGCTTAAGAAGCGCGTTATCCTAGGTGGTGCCAGCATTACTGATGCAAGCTCTAGCGCAGACGAATATGGTCGCCCACAAGTTAACATCTCGCTAGACAGCGAAGGTGGTAACAAGATGGCAGCGTTCTCACGTCAGAACATCGGTAAGCTAATGGCAACGGTTTTCGCTGAATATAAAGACAGCGGCAAGCGTACGCCAGAAGGCAAAGTTATCCTTGATAAGCATGAAGAAGTGATCAACCAAGCGACAATTCAGTCTGCACTTGGTCGTAACTTCCGTATCACAGGTATCGATTCTGCTGCTGAAGCCCACAACTTAGCGCTACTGCTTCGTGCAGGTGCTCTGATTGCGCCGATTTCTATTGTTGAAGAACGTACTATCGGTCCATCAATGGGTCAGCAAAACATCGATATGGGTATCAAAGCGTGTATCACAGGTATGATTGCCGTGATGCTATTTACGCTGGTTTACTACCGTCGATTTGGTCTGTTTGCCAACATGGCGTTGATGGCGAACATTGTTCTTATCGTTGGTGTTATGTCGATGATTCCAGGTGCGACGATGACGCTGCCAGGTATCGCTGGTATCGTACTGACGGTTGGTATGGCGGTGGATGCGAACGTTCTGATCTTTGAACGGATACGTGAAGAACTGAAAGATGGGCGTAACCCTCAGCAGGCGATTCACCAAGGCTATGCTAACGCTTTCAGTACCATCGCCGATGCGAACATCACCACCTTGATTACAGCGATTATTCTATTTGCTGTGGGTACAGGTGCGATCAAAGGCTTCGCGGTAACACTATCTATCGGTATTATTACTTCTATGTTTACAGCCATCATCGGTACACGTTGTCTCGTGAACCTGGTTTATGGCGGTAAGCGTATCAACAAATTGTCGATCTAAGGGTTAGTTATGTTTCAGATAATGAAAGCAGACAAAACGATCGACTTTATGCGTTGGTCAAAAGTTGCGTTCGTTCTATCCATTGTGATGATCGGTGCAGCTATTTTTACACTGTCGACGAAGTGGCTTAACTGGGGTCTAGACTTTACTGGCGGTACACTTATCGAGGTAGGCTTTGAACAGCCAGCAAACCTTGAGGAAGTCCGTTCAGCACTAGATGCGAAAGGCTTTGGCGATGCCACGGTACAGAATTTCGGTTCTGCTCGCGATGTTATGGTTCGTCTGCGTCCTCGTGATGACATGCAGGCAGAGGCGCTGGGCAACCAGATCCTAGATGCCATTCGCGTCGGCACGGGTGAAGACGTTGAAATGCGTCGTATCGAGTTCGTAGGTCCAAACGTCGGTGATGAGCTTACAGAAGCGGGTGGTCTTGCGATCCTTGTATCGCTTATCTGTATCTTGATATACGTCTCAGTGCGATTTGAATGGCGTTTGGCGGCGGGTGCGGTGCTCGCGCTTGCACACGACGTTATCATCACGTTGGGCATCTTCTCGCTTATGCAGATTGAAGTTGATTTGACGATTGTCGCAGCACTTCTAACCGTTGTCGGTTACTCACTCAACGATACCATCGTTGTATTTGACCGTATCCGTGAGAACTTCCGCAAGATGCGTAAGGGTGAGCCAGCTGACATCATGAACAGCTCCATCACGCAAACGCTAAGCCGTACCTTGATTACGTCTGGTACTACCTTGTTCGTAGTTATTGCACTGTTTACTCAAGGTGGTGCGATGATCCACGGCTTTGCGACTGCATTGCTACTGGGTATCACGGTCGGTACTTACTCTTCTATCTACGTAGCATCTGCGTTGGCTCTGAAACTGGGTATCCAGAAAGAGCACCTAATGCCGCCACAGATTGAAAAAGAAGGCGCTGAGTTTGATGAGATGCCATAAGGCAAATTGTTGGATTTGATGAAACGGCTCTGCATTTGCAGGGCCGTTTTTGTAACGAGGGTTTTTACTCAATTACAAAGCCATTCGATGTCTTTCCAATAACGAACGTTTAAAAGAGATTTTTCAACCTAACTTTATTACAAGAGTATTGTATTAGCTTCTCTATTTTGGACTGGAAGAAGGAGGTTATGTAATGCTACAACAGTACGAAAGACTCACAGAAGACGAGAAACTTTACCTGAAAAATCATCCTCATCATGTAGTTGCTATAGCTAGGTCTAAAGATATTGCTTATGAGGAAACTAAAGTTCGATTTGGTTTTAACAGGCGCAATGACAAAAGCGATGCTTTTAGACATTGTTTTTGGTCAGCGATTTTGGCGAGAGATATTGGTTATAAGAATGCTTTAGAGTTTACATCAGCACATGAAAGCTCTGAGGACAACGACGCTTCAGAGAAGAATATGGATCTTCATAATAATCTTGTAGGGCTGAGGATTGGTTTATCAAGAGCAGGTGATGAAAAGTTGTCGCACTACTGTCACACGGCTCTTTTGGTTGGGCGATTGAAGGTGCTTAGAGAATGAAAAAACTAACATTACTCATAGTCACGTTATTGATATCAGCCTGTAGTGAGGAAGTTACTTTTACTAACTCTGAACGCTCATTTGATAGCAATATTTGGAAAAGTTATCCGGACCAACGCTACAGCATGCTAGAGGATTTTTACAAGCAATCTGCCATGACTCTAGATAGTAGTGAAATTATTGATAAATTGGGTCAGCCTGACGCGTACTATTTATATGATGAGTTTCCCGCATACCGCTTGAGCGAAAGCCAAGATTGTCTAGTTGCATTTGTGATTGATCGCTCGACAAAAAAGGTCTCAGAAGTGTTATTAGAGCCTGAAGGATGTATGGACTAAATTACTTTGGTTTCTGAGCTCTCCTATTTACTAAACATCTGCGCTAGCTCTGAAATAGGGCATCCAGAGAGAGCACCTAATGCCGCCACAGATTGAAAAAGAAGGCGCTGAGTTTGATGAGATGCCTTAGGGTATTTCTGTCCGAGTGCAGTGATCCCGTCATCCCACTAGCCGTGCGCCTGCGTACGCAGGGATCTACTCACAGCGATCACCAAGCCTCGAATAGATTCCTGCCTACGCAGGAATGACACACATGTAAGCGACAAGCACAAAAAAGCCACTCTTCGGAGTGGCTTTTCTTTTATCCAGGAAAAATGATTCTTAGTGAAAACACGTAACTTCGTTGGCACTAAACAAAAAAATCCCGACCATAGGTCGGGATTTCAAATTCAGCTGTGACGGGCTGTGCTTTCTTTTGCGGAACTACTTAAGCTCTAAAGAATTACTTAAGGATAGCTTCGTTACCGTTTTCACGGATGTGTTTTAGCATCGCTTTCACGCCGCGAGCGCTTGAAGCAACAACGTTACCAGACTTCATGTACTCAGTACCGCCAGAGAAGTCAGTCACGATAGCGCCAGCTTCACGAGCAATCAGTTCGCCTGCCGCCATGTCCCATGGTTTTAGACCAAGCTCGAAGTAACCGTCTAGACGACCCGCTGCAACGTAACATAGGTCTAGAGCTGCAGAGCCAGCACGACGGAAGTCAGAGCACTCGTTGAACATAGAAGACATGATCTTGAAGTAGCTTTCAGAATGTTGCTTCTGCTTGAATGGGAAGCCAGTACCGATAACAGTACCTTTGATATCTTTAAGCTGAGTTACACGGATACGTGCATTGTTAAGCTGAGCGCCAGCACCACGTTGTGCAGTGAAAAGCTCGTTAACCATTGGGTCGTAAACACACGCTACTTCTGTTTTACCTTTGATGCGAACTGCAATAGATACAGCGAAAGTAGGGATGCCTCGAACGAAGTTATTAGTGCCATCCAGTGGGTCGATGATCCATTGTACGTCACTATCTTTACCTTCAATGAGTCCACCCTCTTCAGCAATGATGCTGTGGTCTGGGTATGAAGCTTGGATAGTGCTGATGATGATTGCTTCGGCGTCTTTGTCTACGTTAGTAACAAAGTCATTAGTGCCTTTCTGTACTGACTCAATCTTGTCAGTGTTTTCTAGTGATTTAGCAATATGGTTGCCCGCTTTACGCGCAGCGCGTATAGCGATGTTTAGCATTGGATGCATACGAATTTTCCCAACGGATGTTAAAGAACAAAAAGCGGCGCGAAGTATACCAAAGATTTGGCAAAAGGGAAGTGGTTATTTTTTGTGCTGTTAATTTTATGAATAGAAAGATCCTGACTACTTTAGTCAAGATTATGTTACCATTCTGCGATTGTGTAAAATGAGTGCAACGTGACAATGCTAGACAACGTAAAAATCGTCCTGGTGGGGACTTCTCATTCTGGAAATATCGGCTCGGCAGCTCGAGCGATGAAGGTAATGGGACTAAGCCAGATGGTGCTTGTGGACCCTCAATGTGAGGTAGACTCGCAGGCGGTTGCGTTGGCAGCGGGTGCGAGTGATATCGCGTTAGGTGCAAAAGTCGTTTCGACTTTAGAAGAAGCGGTGGAAGATTGCGGCCTAGTAGTTGGCTCAAGTGCACGCTCTCGTACTCTTGATTGGCCAATGATTGAACCACGTGAGTGCGGTAAAAAGTTTGCGGTCGAAGGCGAAAAGCATGCGGTGGCATTGGTATTTGGGCGCGAGCGCACCGGCTTAACCAATGACGAGCTGCAGCTGTGTCATTATCATACGTGTATTCCCGCAAACCCAGAATACAGTTCGCTCAATCTTGCTATGGCGGTGCAAACACTGAGCTATGAAGTAAGAGTTGCGCATTTAGAGCGAGAAGCTCAGCAGTACTCAGAGCCAAGTGAAGTCGATTATCCGCGTCACAAAGAACTGGAATTATTCTACCAACACCTTGAAAAAGTCATTATGGATACCCAGTTTATCTCGAAGGAGAAGCCGGGGCTTGTCATGAATAAGTTGCGAAGAATGTTTAGTCGAGCACGTCCTGAAACCACGGAAATCAATACGTTGCGCGGTATTTTAACCTCAGTTGAAAAAGCGATAGGGGTTAAAGAATAACCATTTCTTTTGTTGGGTTAAATACCTGAGTATTTTAGTCAATTAAATACTTGACTAAAATACTCAGGTATGAAAATATTTATGCCACATAATCAATGTGGATAGTGTGATATGAGACTTACATCAAAAGGAAGATATGCAGTAACAGCGATGCTTGATGTCGCACTGCACTCACAGCAAAGCCCAGTACCTCTAGCTGACATCTCAGAACGTCAAGGTATCTCTTTGTCTTATCTAGAACAGCTGTTCTCCAAACTTCGCAAAGCGGGCTTGGTGGCGAGTGTTCGTGGTCCAGGTGGTGGTTACCGCTTAGGCGCAGAAGCCAACGAGATTTCAATCGGTACTGTCATCGCTGCAGTTGATGAGTCCGTTGATGCAACAAAATGCGCTGGCAAAGGAGATTGCCAGGGTGGTACACGTTGCCTTACACATACACTGTGGAGAGATTTAAGCTCTCGCATCAGTGACTTCCTAAACAACATCACTCTTGGTGAGCTGATGGTAGATAACGAAGTATTAGAAATTTCAGACCGACAAGACGTAGATCTCGCGGTAAATCATGGGTTCTCAAGAAAAAGTACAAGCACCGCACCCATCGGAATCAATGTTCGCTCGTAGTAGTGTCGCTTATACATTGGAGTAAAGAATGAAACTGCCTATTTATCTAGACTACTCTGCCACTTGCCCTGTCGATCCAAGGGTTGCAGAAAAAATGGTTCAATACATGACGATGGACGGTACCTTTGGTAACCCAGCGTCACGTTCTCACCGTTTTGGTTGGCAAGCAGAAGAAGCAGTAGATAACGCTCGTGAACAGATCGCTGATCTGTTGAACGCAGACCCTCGCGAAGTCGTATTTACGTCTGGCGCTACTGAATCTGACAACCTTGCTATCAAAGGTGCAGCGCACTTCTACAGCAAGAAAGGTAAGCACATCATCACGGTTAAGACTGAGCACAAAGCAGTTCTTGACCCATGCCGTCAGCTTGAGCGTGAAGGCTTCGAAGTGACCTACCTTGAGCCAGAATCAAACGGTATTGTTGACCTAGCTAAACTAGAAGCGGCGATGCGTGAAGACACAGTGCTTGTGTCAATCATGCACGTAAACAACGAAATCGGTGTTGTACAAGACATTACAGCTATCGGCGAACTTTGCCGTAGCAAGAAAATCGTATTCCACGTAGACGCAGCGCAATCTGCAGGCAAACTGCCTATCGACGTTCAAGAAATGAAGGTTGATCTGATTTCAATGTCTGCTCACAAAGCATACGGCCCTAAAGGTATTGGTGCGCTTTACGTGCGTCGTAAGCCACGTATTCGTCTAGAAGCGCAAATGCACGGTGGCGGTCATGAGCGTGGTTTCCGCTCTGGCACATTACCTACGCACCAGATCGTGGGTATGGGAGAAGCCTTTGCTATCGCTAAGCAAGATATGCAGAAAGACTACGACCACGCAAAAGCATTGCGTGACCGTCTACTGAACGGCGTTAAAGATCTTGAAGCCGTGACAGTCAATGGTGACCTAGAGCAGCGTGTTCCACACAACCTAAACGTAAGCTTTGCGTTCGTTGAGGGTGAGTCGCTACTAATGTCGCTTAAAGACTTGGCAGTATCTTCTGGTTCTGCATGTACATCAGCAAGTCTAGAGCCTTCATATGTGCTGCGTGCACTTGGCCTTAACGATGAGCTAGCACACAGCTCGGTTCGCTTCTCATTTGGTCGTTTCACCACAGAAGAAGACATCGACTTTGCGATTGAGCAGATCAGAACAGCAGTAAACAAATTACGTGACATGTCTCCTCTATGGGATATGTATAAAGAAGGGATTGACCTAGACACGGTTGAGTGGGCACACCACTAATCTCACGGAAGTAGAGGATTCGAGGAAGTTATTATGGCGTATAGTGAAAAAGTAATTGACCACTATGAGAACCCACGCAACGTAGGTTCATTTGATAAGAATGATCCGGCTGTGGGAAGTGGTATGGTTGGCGCACCAGCTTGTGGTGACGTAATGAAACTGCAGATCAAGGTGACACCAGAAGGTATCATCGAAGATGCTAAGTTTAAGACCTACGGCTGTGGTTCAGCGATCGCGTCAAGCTCACTGGTTACTGAGTGGGTTAAAGGCAAATCGATCGATGAAGCAGCAGCTATCAAGAATGCTGAAATTGCAGAAGAGCTAGAGTTGCCACCAGTGAAAGTACACTGCTCAATTCTTGCTGAAGATGCAATCAAAGCAGCGGTTGCAGACTACAAGAAAAAGCACGACTAAACTGCTTGGATAACCGAGCCCTTTAGCTTTATTAAATACAGTATCATCAAGAGAAACGAACAAAGGTTGTAGTATGGCCATCTCAATGACAGACGCAGCAGCGAGCCGAGTTAAGACATTTTTAGATAATCGCGGCAAAGGTATTGGACTACGCTTAGGTGTAAAGACCACGGGTTGCTCTGGTATGGCTTACGTTCTTGAGTTCGTTGATGATCTGGATGAAGGTGATTCAGTGTTTGAGCACTCAGGTGTGAAAGTGATCATCGATGCTAAGAGCTTGGTTTATCTAGATGGCACAGAGCTCGATTATGTAAAAGAAGGCTTGAACGAAGGTTTTGAGTTCAACAACCCAAATGCGAAAGGCGAGTGTGGTTGTGGTGAAAGCTTTAATGTTTAACCTTTGACGAGCTTGGCTGTTGTATCGGCCAAGCTCATTAATTGCGAGTCAATGCTATGAACCATTTCGAATTATTTGGGCTACCTGTTCAGTTTCAGTTGGACGGTAGCCTTCTTTCTTCTCAGTTCCGAGAACTGCAAAAACGCTTTCACCCAGACAACTTCGCCACTGCCTCTGAGCGCGACCGCTTACTTGCAGTGCAGAAGGCTGCGCAGATTAATGATGCCTATGAAGTGCTGAAAAAGCCTATCTCTCGCGCCGAATATCTGTTGGCGGAGAACGGTGTTGATATTCGCGCTGAGCAGCAGACATTGCAAGATCCATTGTTCTTAATGGAGCAGATGGAACTTCGAGAAGAATTGGAAGATCTCGCGTCTTCAAGTGACCCTGAATCAGAACTTTTTGACTTTGAAGCTAAGGTCAGCAAAATGTTCAAGGTACAGTTATCAGAAGTAGAAGGTCAGCTTTCGCAAGCTGAATGGCCTGTCGCTGCTGATAGCGTTAGAAAACTAAAATTTATCGCCAAGTTGCAAAGAGAAATAGAACAGCTAGAAGATAAGCTGCTTGGTTAATGGAAGCTCCCAAGGATATTTGAATGGCATTACTTCAAATCGCAGAGCCGGGTCAAAGCTCCGCGCCACACGAACATAAACTGGCAGCGGGCATCGACCTAGGTACGACCAACTCCCTTGTCGCGACAGTAAGAAGTGGTGAAGCCGCGACATTACCAGATGCCAACGGCAATAAGATCCTCCCATCAGCGGTTCGCTATGCGGATGACAGTATCACTGTCGGTATTGAAGCTCGTGATAACGCAGCACTTGATCCTGTTAACACCATCATTTCTGTGAAGCGTCTACTCGGCCGTTCACTTGCAGACGTGCAGACTCGTTACCCGTCAATGCCATATTCACTGACAGAAAGTGATAATGGTTTGCCCGTTCTGCAAACCGCAGGTGGCGCAAAGAACCCGATTCAAGTCTCTTCTGACATTCTTAAAACACTTGGCAAGCGCGCAGAAGACTCTCTTGGTGGCGAGTTGGCTGGCGTGGTGATTACGGTTCCGGCGTATTTCGATGATGCTCAGCGTCAAGGCACCAAAGATGCTGCAAACCTAGCGGGTATGCATGTATTGCGTCTTCTTAATGAACCGACTGCTGCAGCTATTGCTTATGGGCTAGACAGTGGCCAAGAAGGCGTGATTGCAGTGTATGACCTAGGTGGTGGTACCTTCGATATCTCTATCCTGCGTTTATCGCGCGGTGTATTTGAAGTGCTGGCGACTGGCGGTGATTCCGCACTGGGCGGCGATGACTTTGACCACCTCGTTGCAGATTACTTGCAGCAGCAAGCTGGCAAGTCTGAGCTTAATGCTCATGAGCAACGTGAACTATTGGACGCAGCTACACAGGCCAAAATCGATCTGAGCCAAAATGACGTTGCGACGGTAAACGTTCTCGGCTGGCAGGGTGAACTGACGAAGGCTCAGTTTGAAGAGCTAATTCGTCCGCTTGTGAAAAAGACCCTGCTTTCATGTCGCCGTGCATTGAAAGATGCTGAAGTTGATGCAGAAGATGTTCTAGAAGTTGTCATGGTTGGCGGTTCAACTCGTACACCATTGGTTCGTGAAATGGTTGGTGACTTCTTTGGTAAAACGCCACTGACCAACATCAACCCAGATGAAGTTGTCGCAATTGGTGCGGCGATTCAAGCGGACATTCTTGCAGGTAACAAGCCCGACTCTGAGATGCTGCTGTTGGACGTTCTTCCACTGTCATTGGGTATTGAAACCATGGGTGGTTTGGTCGAGAAGATCGTTCCACGCAACACTACGATTCCCGTGGCACGTGCCCAAGAATTTACCACATTCAAAGACGGTCAAACGGCGATGTTTGTGCACATAGTGCAAGGTGAGCGTGAAATGGTGGACGATTGCCGTTCATTGGCTCGTTTCTCGCTCAAAGGTATTCCTCCTATGGCGGCAGGTGCCGCACACATTCGAGTGACGTACCAAGTTGATGCGGACGGTCTACTGTCTGTTACAGCGATGGAGAAGAGCACGGGTGTTCAGTCGGAAATCCAGGTGAAACCATCTTACGGTCTCAGCGATGATGAAGTGACCAACATGCTCAAAGACTCGATGACTTATGCCAAAGATGACATGTTAGCGCGTGCATTGGCCGAGCAGCGTGTTGAAGCTGATCGAGTGATTGAAGGTCTTATCGCTGCGATGCAAGCGGACGGTGATACACTTCTAAACGAAGAAGAAAAACAGGCATTGGTTACAGCGATTGAAGCTCTGATTGAACTTCGCAATGGCGATGACGCCGATGCTATTGAACAAGGTATTAAAGACACTGATAAAGCGAGCCAAGAGTTTGCGTCACGTCGAATGGACAAATCCATCCGTGAAGCATTGGCGGGTCAATCAGTTGATAACATTTAGATCGAGGACTAAGTAGTCATGCCAAAAATTGTTGTTCTGCCCCATGAAGATCTCTGCCCAGAAGGCGCAGTGTTAGAGGCAAATGAAGGCGAAACTGTATTAGACGTAGCGCTAAAGAACGGTATTGGAATTGAGCACGCTTGTGAAAAGTCGTGTGCATGTACCACTTGTCACGTCATCATCCGTGAAGGGTTTGATTCACTAGAAGAGAGTGAAGAACTTGAAGACGATATGCTTGATAAAGCATGGGGTTTAGAGCCTGAGTCGCGTCTAGGTTGCCAAGCGGTCGTTGCGGATGAAGATCTTGTGGTAGAGATTCCAAAGTACACCCTAAACCACGCATCTGAAGATCACTAATTAACTGGAGGATTCATGAGCTTAAAATGGACTGACTCTCGTGATATCGCTATCGAGCTGTGCGATCAATTCCCAGAAACCGACCCAAAAACGGTTCGTTTCACAGATTTGCATAAATGGATTACGGACTTGGAAGACTTTGATGACGATCCTAATCGCTCAAATGAAAAAATCCTCGAAGCTGTGATTTTATGCTGGATGGATGAGTACGATTAAACAGACTCACTAGTTAGTTTTACAAAAACGGGCCTTTGGCCCGTTTTTTTGTCGCACCATGTTACATTGTTATTAATTCCCATGGTGCAGTCATTGGTATTGTCTCTACATAGTGATAACATCATTTGATACACAGAATGCGACACAGCAGCTGAACTCAATCGGCAAGCTGCAATAATTAGATTTAAGACAAGGAGAGACCATGTCTAGCACAATGTCGGTATTTATTAGCCAAGAAGCGGCAGCGCCACAATGGGGCGAAAAGGCTATCATTTCATTCTCGGAGCAAGGTGCGACAATCCACATCGGTGAAGGTCACGATCTTGGCGCGATCCAACGCGCGGCTCGCAAGTTAGATTCACAAGGCATTTCAAACGCCACACTTGCAGGCGAAGGTTGGGATTTAGAGTCTTCTTGGGCGTTTTATCAAGGTTACCGTAATTCTAAGAAAAGCACTCAAGTTGAGCTTGCTGAACTAAACGAGCAAGATAAGAAAGAGCTAGACGCGCGCATCAAGGCGTCTGATTGGACGCGTGACATCATTAATAAAAGCGCAGAAGAAGTCGCACCGCGTCAACTGGCAACAATGGCGGCAGAATTCATTAAGTCAGCAGATCCAAAGCATGTGACTTACCGCATCGTTAAAGACAAAGATCTACTAACTGAGGGTTGGGAAGGCATTTTTGCTGTTGGTCGTGGCTCTGAGCGCACCTCTGCGATGCTACAACTGGACTACAACCCGACTGGTGATGAAAACGCGCCAGTATTTGCTTGTTTAGTGGGTAAGGGTATTACCTTTGATTCAGGTGGCTACAGTCTAAAACCGTCGAACTTTATGACGGCAATGAAAGCAGATATGGGCGGTGCGGGCACCATTACTGGTGGTCTCGGTCTTGCAATCATGCGTGGCCTAAACAAGCGTGTAAAACTGATCCTCTGCTGTGCTGAAAACATGGTATCGGGTCGCGCGCTTAAGTTAGGTGACGTAATTACCTATAAAAATGGTAAGACGGTAGAAATCATGAATACCGACGCAGAAGGCCGTTTGGTATTGGCTGATGGTCTTATCTACGCTAGCGAACAAAACCCAGAGCTTATTATCGACTGTGCGACACTTACAGGCGCAGCTAAAAACGCACTTGGCAATGATTACCACGCCATCATGTCATTTGATGACGAGCTAACGCATCAAGCGCTAACGAATGCGAACCAAGAGAAGGAAGGCTTATGGCCTCTACCATTGGCAGACTTCCATCGCGGCATGCTGCCATCGAACTTTGCTGATTTGTCGAACATCAGCAGTGGTGACTACTCTCCGGGCGCAAGCACGGCGGCGGCATTCCTGTCTTACTTTGTGGAAGACTATAAGAAAGGTTGGTTGCACTTCGATTGTGCTGGTACTTACCGTAAGTCGGGAACTGACAAATGGTCTGCTGGTGCAACCGGCATGGGTGTGCGCACACTCGCTCGTTTGCTAACGGAGCAGGCTAACAAGTAATTCAAGAAAATTATTACTAATAAAAGAACAACACGAAAGAAAAGGAACACCAATGGCCCTAGAAAGAACATTCTCTATCGTTAAACCGGATGCAGTTAAGCGTAATTTGATTGGTGAGATCTATCACCGTATTGAAAAAGCAGGTCTGTCTATCATCGCAGCTAAGATGGTTCATCTTACCGACGAGCAAGCAAAAGGCTTTTACGCTGAGCATGAAGGTAAACCGTTTTTCGATGATCTTCGTGCATTTATGACCTCTGGCCCAATCATGGTTCAAGTACTTGAAGGTGAAGATGCGATTTGTCGTTACCGTGAGCTGATGGGCAAAACTAACCCAGAAGAAGCTGCTTGTGGCACTATCCGTGCAGACTACGCGCTGAGCATGCGTCATAACTCAGTACATGGTTCAGATAGCCCAGAATCAGCAGCACGTGAGATTGAGTTTTTCTTTCCACAGTCAGAAATTTGTCCTCGTTAATTGAGTGCAGTTATGAGTAAAAAGGAGGCGTTGCCTCCTTTTTTATTACCTGATGCTTTTGTTGTGCAAAAAATGTTCACTTGGAAATGAACACCTTAATATTTTAGGGTTTTGTAACGCTTGTTGTAGGGGGCTAAAGCCTGTACAATTCGCGCCCTTAATACCATTTACCGTCATCGAAGAGGCACCATGACCACACAAAAAGTCAATCTACTCGATTTTGATCGCAAGGGCATGCGTCAGTTTTTCCAAGAGGAACTGGGCGAAAAAGCCTTCCGTGCTGATCAGATAATGAAGTGGATCTATCATTTTGGTGTCGACGACTTCGAGAAGATGACCAACATCAATAAGAAACTGCGTGAGAAGCTGATTCGTTTGGCGGAAATCAAAGCGCCAACCGTATCTGAAGCTCAGCACTCTTCTGATGGCACCATTAAATGGGCAATGCGTGTTGGCGATCAAGACGTAGAAACCGTTTATATTCCTGATGATGATCGCGCGACGTTGTGTGTTTCTTCGCAGGTGGGTTGTGCGTTGGAATGTAAGTTCTGCTCAACGGCTCAGCAAGGCTTTAACCGCAACCTAAAAGTATCGGAAATCATTGGTCAGGTGTGGCGTGCTGCGCGCGAAGTCGGTCTTGAAAAAGAGACGGGTCGTCGCCCAATCACCAACGTGGTAATGATGGGTATGGGTGAGCCGCTGCTTAACATGAAAAACCTAATGCCAGCACTTGAACTGATGCTTGATGATCTGGGTTTTGGTCTGTCTAAGCGTCGTGTAACGGTATCAACCTCAGGTGTTGTCTCTGGTCTGGATCAGATGACGGGTCAAATTGACGTTGCGCTAGCGATCTCTCTGCACGCGCCAAACGACAAGCTTCGTAGCGAAATCATGCCAATTAACGATCGCTGGGATATCCAAGACTTTCTGGCATCTGTTCGTCGCTACATTGCGTCTTCCAACGCGAACCGTGGCAAGGTAACGGTTGAGTATGTGTTGCTTGACCATGTGAATGACGATATGGATCACGCACGCGAACTAGCGGAGCTTCTTAAAGATACGCCGGCGAAGATCAACCTGATCCCGTTCAACCCGTACCCAGGCTCTCCATATAAAAAGCCGAGCAACTCGCGTATCGACCGCTTTATGAAAACTCTAATGCAGTATGATTATACTGTGACGGTTCGTAAGACTCGTGGTGATGATATCGATGCCGCTTGTGGTCAGCTTGTCGGTGATGTGATTGACCGTACCAAACGTACGCAGCAAATTGCGGCTCAAAAAGGCCAGCAAGCAATACCGGTTAAAGCCGTATAATTCGCGTACTCAGATTGTGTTATTCAAAGCCAAGTTTCGACTTGGCTTTGTTGTATCCAGAGGTGAGTAAAAATAGCCGCTTCAATTCATCTCACAAACTCTGATCTTTGCCACATTTTCTAGATAAATAATTGAACAATAACGGAACAAATATAGTTTTCGTTAATCAAATACTACGAAATGTCGCCAGAAAAATATGAGTCGTGTTAATTTTTAATCAAAATTGTCACTATTTGCGCTGTTTTTACTCTGGACATTTTAACTCGCGTGGAGAATCGACTATGATGAGCAGTTCCAATCGAGATGATGCTGGCTAACTCAATCAGTCAGACAGAAATCATAATAAAATCGAGCGCTTTACAAACAGAGAAGTGCCGCAGTTGGCCATTTGGGACTATGCTGTATTGAACAGCTAGTGCGAGCGATTTACCAAACTAAGATCACGAACACCAATTAAAAATAACGAACGAAGCGTGTTGTGTCGAAGTGACAACCAATAAGAAGTACAACATCAATGAGTACTGAGCAAAATAACGCCACAGAACAGTCACCGCAAGCCGAGCAAGTGATACTTGCCGGTACCATTCTAAAGCAAAAGCGTGAGGCATTGGGTCTGACGCAGAAACAAATCGCCGATCGCTTGCGTTTGCGTGTCGCGATCATTCAGAAAATAGAATCGAACGAGTTCGATGGTGAACAAGTTGCAACGTTTACGCGTGGCTACTTACGATCTTACGCAAAAGCCGTAGGTATTGACGAACAAGAGGTGCTCGGCACCATCGAAAATCACAGTGCAGCCCAGCACTCCGAACAGCCCATGCAGAGTTTTTCGAAAAAAACCAATAAAGAAAGACACGATAGCCGCATCATGAAGCTCACTTGGGGTATTGGTGTGGTCATTATCGGTATTTCTTCGGTTTGGTGGCTGCAAAACCAACAAAAAGATACCTTGTCTGAAATCGCGGACACTTCAAGCAATGATCCTGCATTTGAAGTGGAAGCCCCAGCAACTGAAAAAATCGCCACACTTGAGGCAGAGCTTGTTGCCAATGAGCCAGAAGTGAAGACGCTCGATGTGTCAGCGATCGTTGCCACACCTGAAGAGCCACAAATTGAAGCACCTGAAGCTAGCCAAACTGAAGCGCCTGCTGAAGTAGAAGTTGCTGAGGTAGTGGAGCAAGCTGAACCTGCTGTAGCGGAGCCAAAGCCTGCTAATGGGCTGACAAATCTGACGATGTCGTTCTCTGGTGATTGCTGGATCCAAGTGAAAGACGCTGATGGCAAAACGGTATCGACCGGCATTAAAAAAGCGGGAGATAACCTAAGTCTGGAGGGCAAAGCGCCTTTCAAAGTTATTTTAGGTGCGCCTGAGAAGGTTTCTATGACATTAGCGAGTGAACCTGTCGACCTTTCTGGGTATACTTCAGGCAAAGTAGCTCGATTCACCTTACCTTAGAAAACACTATGCATCACGAATCACCAATTAAACGTCGTCCCTCTACGCGTATTTATGTGGGCGATGTACCTATCGGCGATGGCGCACCTATCGCCGTTCAGTCAATGACGAACACGCGCACGACCGATGTAGCCGCGACGGTTGCTCAAATCAAAGCTTTGGAAAACGTAGGCGCTGACATCGTTCGTGTCTCTGTTCCTACCATGGATGCGGCGGAAGCCTTCCGTGAGATCAAAAAGCAGGTTTCTATTCCGCTGGTCGCTGATATTCACTTCGACTACCGTATCGCGCTGAAAGTCGCTGAATACGGCGTTGACTGTTTGCGTATCAACCCAGGCAACATTGGTAATGAAGAGCGTATTCGTTCGGTTGTTGACTGTGCTCGCGATAAGAACATTCCAATTCGTATTGGTGTCAATGGTGGCTCTCTGGAAAAAGAGATCCAGATGAAATATGGCGAACCTACGCCAGAGGCTTTAGTTGAATCTGCAATGCGTCACGTCGACATTCTTGATCGTCTTAACTTTGACCAGTTCAAAGTGAGCGTAAAGGCGTCAGACGTATTCCTGGCGGTGGACTCTTACCGCCTACTGGCTAAGAAAATCGACCAACCGCTTCACCTAGGTATTACGGAAGCGGGTGGTGCTCGTGCGGGCTCGGTGAAATCATCGGTTGGCCTTGGCATGCTGTTAGCAGAAGGTATCGGTGACACGCTGCGTATTTCTCTGGCTGCGAACCCAGTAGAAGAAATTAAAGTGGGTTTCGATATTTTGAAATCACTGCGTATCCGTTCTCGCGGCATCAACTTTATTGCTTGCCCAAGCTGTTCACGCCAAGAGTTCGACGTGATTAGCACCGTCAACGCACTAGAAGAGCGATTGGAAGATGTGATCACACCAATGGACGTATCGATCATTGGCTGTGTGGTTAATGGTCCAGGTGAAGCCGAAGTGTCTCATCTTGGCCTAGCCGGCAGTAACAAAAAGAGTGCTTTTTATGAAGACGGTAAACGTCAGAAAGAGCGCTTTGATAACGATGACCTCGTTAATCAGCTCGAAGCAAGAATTCGAGCTAAAGCATCGATGCTAGATTCCGCAAATCGCATCGAAGTAAATGAAGTAGAAGACAAATAATCTCAACGAAATTACGGTATTAAACTGTGGCAAAAACTATTCAAGCAATCCGAGGCATGAACGACTGCCTCCCAACACAATCTCCACTTTGGCAAAAAGTTGAGAATACAGTGAAGCATGTGGTCAGCGCATATGGCTACAACGAAGTACGTATGCCAATCGTTGAGATGACCCATCTATTCAGCCGCGCTATCGGTGAAGTGACCGACGTGGTAGAGAAAGAGATGTACACCTTTGAAGACCGCAACGGCGATAGCCTAACACTGCGCCCAGAAGGTACAGCTGGCTGTGTTCGTGCAGGTATTGAAAACGGTTTGCTTTACAACCAAGAGCAGCGCTTGTGGTACATGGGTCCAATGTTTCGTCACGAGCGTCCGCAAAAAGGTCGCTACCGTCAATTCCACCAATGTGGTGTGGAAGTATTTGGTCTAAACGGCCCTGACGTTGACGCTGAACTTATCATGATGACAGCACGTCTTTGGCGTGAGCTGGGTATCGACAAGCATGTTCGTCTAGAGCTGAACTCTATTGGTTCTCTAGAAGCGCGTGCTAACTACCGTACGGCACTGATTGCTCACCTAGAGCAGCACGTTGATGTGTTGGATGAAGACAGCAAACGTCGCATGCATACTAACCCGCTACGCGTATTGGATAGCAAGAACCCAGACGTTCAAGCGATCTTGGTGGACGCGCCTGAGCTTTCTGACTATCTAGATGAAGAGTCGAAAGCACATTTTGCAGGTCTGTGTGAACTTCTTGACGCGGCAGGTATCGAATATACGGTTAACCAACGTTTGGTTCGTGGCCTAGATTACTACAACCGTACTGTTTTTGAGTGGATCACTGAAAGCCTAGGAGCACAAGGTACAGTTTGTGGCGGTGGCCGCTACGACGGCCTTGTTGAACAGCTTGGCGGCAAAGCAACACCAGCAGTTGGTTTCGCTATGGGTCTTGAGCGTCTTGTACTGATGATGGAAACGCTTGAACTGACCGACGTTCGTCGTAGCGTTGATGCTTATGTCGTTACGGCCGGCGAAGGGACTATGATGGCTGGTATGAAGCTTGCCGAAAGTCTTCGTGAAGCAATCCCTGGTATTCGAGTGATGAACCACTTTGGTGGTGGTAACTTCAAGAAACAATTCAAACGCGCGGACAAAGTAGGCGCGGTTTATGCACTTGTGCTTGGTGAGACTGAAGTGGCTGAGAATACGGTCGTCGTCAAAGATTTGCAGGGCGGAGAGCAAGAAACTGTTGCTCAAACCGAGTTAGCCGCTAAATTAGCAGATATTATTTAAGTTTAAACCCAAGACAATAGGCAGCGAGGTTTCAGCTGCCTATTCGTTTAGGTAACGATTTCTTTTAAGAGGACAGGAAGTGGAACTCTACGATTCTGAAGAACAACAAGTTGAAGCGATCAAAGACTGGTGGAAAGAGAACGGCAAAGCCGTTGTGCTTGGCGTTGTTGTTGGTCTAGGTGGTTTATTTGGCTGGCGTTATTATCAAGATTCCGTTGTCCAAGCTCAGGAAGCAGCATCAGAACAGTACAGCAAAGCGGTTGAGTCAATTGTAGCGAAAGGCGCAGATTCAAGTGCAGATGTACAAGCGTTTATCGATACCAGCAAAGACAGCGAATACGCGGTTTTAGCGGCCATGCAATTGGCAAAAGCACAAGTAGAAGCGGGCAACTTTGAAGATGCTTTGACGCAGCTTCAGTGGGCTCAAAGCACTACGAAAGATGCGGCGATTACTCCTTTAGTGACTTACCGTATTGCACGTCTAATGATTGAGTCAGGCGACAATGCGGGTGCTCGCGCTGAACTTGATAAAATCACTGATACAGCCTGGGCTGGTCGCGTGGCAGAACTTCGTGGTGACATTGCGATTCGCGAAGGCGACCGTGATGCGGCGTATACCGCTTACACCGAAGCGCAGCAAGCACAAGATGCTAGCCAAGCGCTACAGCTAAAATTGGATGATCTTGCCAAGTAAGGGCTATAGCCGATGAATAGACTCGTTAAAAAGGTATTACTTTCTATCTCGGTATTAGGTGTACTTGCAGGGTGTTCGAGTGAAGAAGACACCATCATTATGGCACCGCTACCGACAGTGCAAAGTGAGTTTACTCCTAGCTCGGAGTGGTCTTCGAGTATTGGCGATGGCGTTGGAAGTTTCTTCTCAAAACTGTCTCCTGTCTACGCGTATGACAAGTTGTTTGTTGCCAGCCGTGAAGGTGAAGTGAAAGCTATGGATCCGGAAACGGGCAAAACCCTTTGGCAGGTGGATATCACCGGCGAGGTGACGGCTCGACTTTCAGGTGGCATCGCTGCAGCCTATCAAAAGCTTTACATTGGCAGTGAAAATGGCGAAGTGATTGCCCTTGACGTCAACACGGGTGAAGAGCTTTGGCGAGCAGAAGTGAACGGTGAAGTTCTGGCGATGCCTGTAGCGGATTCCAGCCTTGTTATGGTACACACCAGTCAAGGCGTATTGACGGCACTAGAACAAACAAGTGGTGAAGAGCGCTGGGCAATCAGTACCGATGTGCCGAACTTAACACTGCGAGGTGATAGCGCACCAGTGACGGTTTCTGGTGGTGTGTTCTGGGGTACCGCGAATGGTCGATTGGCGGCAGCCATCATTGATCGTGGTCAGCTGATTTGGCAGCAGCCTGTGGGTACGCCAAAAGGTGCGACCGAGATTGACCGCTTGGTGGATGTTGATTCGTCACCAATTATCTTGGGTGGCACGCTGTACACTGTGGGCTTCAATGGTCAGTTAATTTCGATTGATTTGCGTTCGGGTAATCCAATTTGGAAGCGTAACTACTCTTCTGCCACAGACATGGCAACAGACAACCGCAGCCTGTTTTTGATCTCAGAAACGGATCACGTTATTGCCGTTGATGCGCGTAGTGGTACAGAGCTTTGGGAGAACAGCCAGCTTGAGAACCGTCAGTTGACAGCTCCTGTGATTGTCGATGGTTACATTGTGGTGGGTGACAGTCTTGGTTATCTGCATTGGCTAGATCGTCAAACTGGCGAGTTTGTAGCACAGCAAATGACGAATGACAGCGGCATGGCGGTGGGCCCAACATTGGTACCTGGCGGCTACGTGATCATCAATCGCGACGGTGAAATAAAGAAACTCACCATTAACTAGAAAGCGTGATATAATTCACAAACGGCTCCTGGCTGATTTTCAGTTAGGAGCCGTTTTATTGCTGCGAAGCAAAAGGATCTTTTCGAGCTCGGACAGATAGAATGCGTTGTGGTTATAGGAAAACGAAATCATTTTTACCTATAACTACAATAAGAAATTAAGTGTAGAGGTTAATATGTTACCTGTTGTTGCCCTAGTTGGACGCCCAAATGTGGGTAAGTCGACACTGTTTAATAGACTGACGCGTACGCGTGATGCTTTGGTAGCGGACTTTCCGGGACTAACGCGCGACCGTAAATATGGTCAAGCTCAACTGGGTGAGAATGAGTTCATTGTTATCGATACTGGTGGTATTGACGGCACTGAAGAAGGTGTAGAAACCAAAATGGCGGAACAATCGTTAGCTGCGATTGAAGAAGCTGACGTAGTACTATTCCTTGTGGATGGTCGTGCGGGTTTGACCGTTGCGGATGAAGCGATTGCTAACCACCTACGTAAAATTGAAAAGCCAGCTTTCCTTGTTGTTAACAAGGTAGATGGTATTGATGCTGATGCTGCAAGCGCTGAGTTTTGGCAGCTAGGTGTTGAAAACATGTATCACATTGCTGCGGCTCATGGCCGTGGTGTTACCGCTCTGCTTGACCGCGCCTTGGATCCTTTCTTTGAGCACCTATCAGAAGCTGAAGGTGAAATCGAAGATCTGACCATGTTCGAAGATGAAGAAGAGAAACTCGACTATACCGAAGAAGAAGCGGAAGCTGAGTATAAGCGTCTTCAAGATCAGCCAATCAAACTGGCTATCATTGGTCGTCCAAACGTCGGCAAATCAACTCTGACTAACCGTATTCTTGGTGAAGAGCGTGTCGTGGTTTATGACATGCCAGGTACGACGCGTGATTCCATCTATATCCCGATGGAGCGCGATGGTCGTGAATATGTTCTGATTGATACCGCAGGCGTACGTCGTCGTAAACGTATCAATGAAACGGTTGAGAAGTTCTCGGTGGTTCAAACGCTAAAAGCGATTGAAGATGCCAACGTGGTGTTGGTGGTTATCGATGCTCGCGAGAATATCTCAGATCAAGATCTTAGCTTGCTAGGTTTTGCCCTTAACGCAGGTCGCTCAATTGTTCTAGCAGTGAACAAGTGGGATGGTTTGGATACAGACGTGAAAGAGCAGGTGAAAAAAGAGCTAGACCGTCGTCTAGGCTTTGTGGACTTTGCACGTATTCACTTTATCTCTGCGCTTCATGGTACAGGTGTTGGTCACTTATTCGAGTCTGTTCAAGAAGCGTACAAGTCGGCTACGACACGAGTAGGTACATCAGTGCTGACTCGTATCATGAAGATGGCAACAGAAGATCACCAACCGCCTATGGTTCGTGGTCGCCGCGTGAAGCTCAAATATGCGCACGCTGGTGGTTATAACCCACCAATCGTTGTTGTTCACGGTAACCTAGTGAACGAGCTGCCAGATTCGTACAAGCGCTACCTAATGAACTACTACCGTCGTTCACTGGAAATCATGGGTACGCCAATTCGAATTAACTTCCAGAGCAGTGACAACCCGTTCGAAGGTAAAACGAGCAAGATGACACTTTCTCAGGAGCGCAAGCGTAAGCGCCTGATGACTATGATGAAAGGTCGTCCTAAAAAATAAAGCATTAGCGTAATAACGCCCTCTGAATTAAGAGGGCGTTTTTTTGTGTTCAATAAAAGTCATGTTGTAAGGAAAGGTTGATGATCACAGCCACTAAGGTGCACTTTTGCCATCAAGTTTGGACGCTGGAAAGTCAGATCCAATTTCTCTCTCAAACCGAACAATATTGTGACGTCGTCGTCGCAGAGACGCCTTTTCATCCTGTTAGCCATATCTGGCCGGATCATCCAGCAGATAAAGGCATATTGTCGGCAATTGGTGTTGATTATGAGGTTATCGATTGTCTAGTTGGTGCAGTTGAAGTGGCCACTGGCGTTCTTTACGTTGCAGAGTCGATTCCGGTTAAGCGTGATACTGAAGGTTGGGTATTTGTCGTCGTTCATCGTATTGCAAAGGATGCCAAGCTGACCGCGAAGCAAAGCGTGACTCTACAAGTAGACAAGCAATATCAACAAAGCCTGAGCCGAGGACACAGCGCCGGTCATATTGCCTCACTCGCCCTGAACAAAGTATTGGCGTTAGCCTATTGGCGAAAAGATGCCGATCGAAAGGACGGCTTAGGACACTATGATTTTAATAGTTATGCTCAAGAGCAGAGCTTTGTATCGCCAAATCGCTGTTTTGACAACTATCGACTGGGTAAAACGCTGCGAAAGCGTGGCTTGAATACCGCACAAGTGTTGGAAGAGATCGCGGATATTGAAACTAAGGTTAATCAGCAGCTGCAAGATTGGCTAAGCGTACCAAGTGATGTAAAGATGAGGCTTGAGGGGCCATATTTGACCAGTTCTCGTTACTGGCATTGTCATTTGGACGGTGTAGACGTTGTCATGCCTTGCGGTGGAACTCACATTTCGTCGACAAAAGCGTTTTCAAGAGTCAACGTTGTGCTGCGTGCTATCGATGGGAGTTATATCGAAATGCACACCGATGTAATTCAATAATGGCAAATGCGATCTTTTTATTAAATTCTTATTTGGTCGGTTTTTTGTTTTTCTTGTGGGTTTTTATGCTACCTAAAATCGAAATGCAGGATATGTAACTTATGCTTTCGGTGTGTGGTTATATAAATGTTCTTTTTTAAGCAGATCGCTGATCAAGCTGGCTTTTGAAGATGATCATATAAAGATCGTTTTCACGGGATCACCTTGTTCGGTGTATGTAAGGCTTTAAAGGTTAAATTACGTTCAAATATTCTTTTGGTCAATAGTTCATCTATCTGTCCCCTGTGTTAGTATGTGCTCGAAGCGCATAATAAACAGTCTGCTACCCGCTTTGCGAGAGTGATAAAGCAGTAAACAAAAAGACGCGAACTATGAACAAAGACTTGCTGATCGATGCCCATAAGGGCATGAATAACTTATTAAAGGATCTCGCACTGGGACTTCCCCAATCCCAGTTAGTGTCAAGGATAGTCAAGCTGACAGAACGCTTATTTCCGGACAAACGAGTTTCAATTTTATCAATGGATGAAGAAACCCATTGTTTGCACACTGTGGCAGCGCCCAATCTGCCTATTGCGTACACTCAGGCGATCGATGGTCTCGCCATTGGTGAAAAGGTTGGATCCTGTGGCGCCGCTGCTTTTCTGAAGCGCTCAGTGATCGTTGATGATGTGACGCAACATCGTAACTGGCAGCCGTATATAGAGTTGGCGGATTCTGCCGACATTCGAGCCTGTTGGTCGGTTCCCGTCATTTCCACGCAGCAACAATGCTTAGGGACTTTTGCTCTCTATAGTAATAGCGCAGCGACACCGGAAGCCATTGAGGTTGAAATGTTAGAATCACTGGCCGCAGTGTATTCGGTGGCACTTGAAAAGTATGCACTTGAAGATAAGCTTACTTTCCAAGCTCAAATGGATCCTCTCACACACTGTTTAAATCGACGTGAGCTCCTTGAGAGAGTCGAGAAGAGTCATTGCTTCGACGGTAATATACTTGGCTGCTTTTTTGTCGACATTGATAAGTTTAAACACGTGAACGACGAATATGGTCATTATTTTGGTGACAAAGTACTTAAAGCGGTGGCGAAAGAGCTCAAGGAGATACTACCAACTCAAGCGGTACTCGGCCGTTATGGTGGTGATGAGTTTTTGGCGTTTTGTTGTTTTCCAAGCGAAGAGGAGGCTCGAGAGTTCTATGAGACTCTGAGTAGCGAATTGAATAAGCCAGTGACATTAGAGGAGACTAATATCTCTGTTAGCGTTGGATTTGCTACCAAAGAGTGTTGCTCTGATTTGCCGATGGACAAGTTGATCCGTAAAGCGGACGCTGAGATGTACAAAGTTAAACGACGCAATCGACGCACCGTGCCAATGACAACGTATTCTCAGATGCTTGCTTCTTAGCACTAGGTTCGCCTGTCTGTAGTATCTGGACGGAGCAAAGACTGAAAGGTGACTTTGATTCGCATCAATGCGGATTCTGCAATGAAAATCGTATGATGATAATATTAAATATTGCTAATATAGGTTTGAGTCATGACAAATCCACAAAATAGCTGTCCGGCGTGTCATCAAGAATTAGATTGGGATGGTCAGTACCACTGTAGTGACTGTCAACGCCACTATAAGAAGATCGGCTTTTGTCCCGATTGCGACGCGGAGTTAGAGAAGTTACAGGCGTGCGGCTCTGCAAGCTACTTTTGTAATGGCTGCAATGAGCTCAAGTCAAAGTCCCGAGTGAAATTTGTCTTTGAGACTGTTGACTAGGCAAGTCTGGCCAGATTAACCGTTATCCCGTGTACGAATAACCTGAGACTCGATAACACCGTTATCGAGTTTCGTCGTTATGGTACTACCGACTTCGACAGAGTGGGCATTGGTGATCACTTGGCCATTACCGTCCTGAGTAATCGAATAGCCGCGCTGCAGCGTCGCGAGTGGGCTGACGGTATCCAGTTTTCCTGCCGTTACAGCAAACTGATGCTTGGCGGTATCGAGCTGTTTTTGTATCGCTTGCTTAAGCCGCGTTTGTAACTGTGTTAATCGATTCGATTGTTTTTCTAATTGACGATCTGGAGAGAGTGCCATCAATCGATGCTGCTTGTTGTTAAGACGCAGAGCTTCTTGCGATAGGCGCTGCTTCATTGCTGTACTTAAACGGTATTCAAACTCATCAAGAAGTTGGCTCTGTCTTTGCAGCTGATGTTTTGGGTGATGACTGTTTAACGCTTGTGTCAGCTCAGAAAATTGCTGTTTTTGCTGAGCAAGGTAAATCTGCATAGTATTGCGCAGCCTTTGCTCTCGACTCTTTAGTGACTCATGTTTGTGTGATGTGTCATTACTGACTAGCTCTGCTGCCGCGCTTGGTGTTGGTGCACGGACATCGGCAACATAATCGGCAATAGTGACATCAATTTCGTGTCCGACTGCACTAATGATAGGGATTTGACTTGCAGCGATGGTTCTCGCCACGATTTCGTGGTTGAAGCACCATAAATCTTCCAGTGAGCCACCACCTCGACCGACAATCAAGACATCACACTCGTTACGACTGTTGGCGCGGCCAATAGCTTGAGCGATCTCAATCGCTGCCATATCACCTTGCACCGTTGTTGGGTAGATAACGACTGGGAGGGATGGATCGCGCCTTTTTAGTACATCAAGAATATCGAACAGTGCGGCACCAGTTTTAGAGGTGATGATACCTACGCGTTTAGGATGTGAAGGCAGAGGCTTTTTTAGTGACTGTGAGAATAATCCCTCAGCCGCCAGCGACATCTTCAGCTTCTCAAATTCTTGCTGCAGTCTGCCATCACCTTCCGGCTGCATCGACTCAATGATCAGTTGGTAGTCGCCACGTGGCTCATACAAAGAGAGACGTGCTTTCACCAAAACTTGATTGCCATTGGTAGGCTTAAAGGTGACACGACGATTGTTGCCACGGAACATGGCGCACTTAACTTGAGCGCGTGAGTCTTTTAGCGTGAGGTACCAGTGACCAGAGACAGGTGCAGAAAAGTTAGAGATTTCACCGACTAACCATACAATTCCCATTTCATTTTCTAGTAATAAACGTACTTCGGAATTCAGACGAGAAACCGTGTAAATGTTCTGATTAGGAGAAGATGACTGAGAAGTAGATCGCGGGGATAGGGACACAGCTAATCTCAAAGGCGTGAGTATGGAAATTAGCGGCAATATAATACATATCAAGGGGGTAATTGCAAATAAAAAATAGAAAAATGTGTAGCCAAGCGATTTCGTCGGGCGTATAATCCCACCGCAATATCTAATCCAAATCACCTTATTATGCGAAACGATAAGGGCGGATTTTTTCTTTAAACTCCTCTATTGTGAGATATTGCAAATGCTAAGAATTGCCAAAGAAGCGCTGACGTTCGATGATGTACTACTCGTTCCAGCTCACTCCACCGTTCTCCCAAACACAGCTGATCTTCGCACTCGGCTGACCAAGAATATCACTCTGAATATTCCAATGATCTCTGCGTCTATGGACACAGTGACAGAAGCGCGTCTTGCGATCGCGCTAGCCCAAGAAGGTGGCATTGGCTTTATCCACAAGAACATGTCTATCGAGCAACAAGCTGAGCAGGTTCGTCTAGTTAAAATCTTTGAAGCAGGTGTGGTTACTAATCCAGTAACGGTTAGCCCAGAAGCATCTATTGCTGATGTGGTTGCGCTGACTGATAAGCATGGCTTTGCAGGCTTCCCTGTTGTTGCTGAAAACAACGAACTCGTAGGCATCATCACTGGTCGTGATGTTCGCTTTGTTACTGATCTTTCTAAGAAAGTAGAAGCAGTAATGACGCCAAAAGAGCGCCTAGCCTCTGTTAAAGAAGGTGCTTCTCGTGAAGAAGTACAAGAAGAGATGCACCGTGCACGTGTTGAAAAAGTACTGGTTGTGAACGACGAGTTCCAACTAACCGGTATGATTACAGCAAAAGACTTCCACAAAGCAGAACGTAAGCCTAACGCATGTAAAGATGCGCAAGGTCGTCTACGCGTTGGCGCTGCGGTTGGTGCTGGTGCTGGTAACGAAGAACGTGTTAAAGCGCTTGTTGAAGCAGGTGTTGACGTTCTACTTATCGACTCTTCACATGGTCACTCAGAAGGTGTTCTAAACCGTATCCGCGAAACTCGCGCAGCATACCCAGAGCTAGACATCATCGGCGGTAACGTTGCAACAGCTGCTGGTGCTAAAGCACTGATTGAAGCTGGCGTAAGCGCAGTTAAAGTGGGTATCGGCCCAGGCTCTATCTGTACAACTCGTATCGTAACCGGTGTTGGCGTTCCTCAAATCACGGCGATTTCAGACGCGGCAGCCGCTGCGGAAGAATATGGCATCCCAGTTATCGCTGATGGCGGTATCCGTTTCTCAGGTGATATCTGTAAAGCTATCGTAGCTGGCGCATCTTGTGTCATGGTTGGTTCAATGTTCGCTGGTACTGAAGAAGCACCAGGTGAAGTTATTCTTTACCAAGGCCGTTCATACAAAGCTTACCGCGGTATGGGTTCTCTTGGCGCAATGTCTCAAGGCTCTTCTGACCGTTACTTCCAATCTGACAATGCAGCAGACAAGCTAGTACCTGAAGGTATCGAAGGTCGTATCGCTTATAAAGGTCGCCTGAAAGAGATCGTTCACCAGCAAATGGGTGGTCTTCGTTCAAGCATGGGTCTAACTGGCTCTGCGACTATTGAAGACATGCGTACTAAAGCTGAATTCGTTCGCATCTCTGGTGCAGGTCTAAACGAATCTCACGTACACGATGTTCAAATCACCAAGGAAGCGCCTAACTACCGTTTGGGTTAATTAATCGTTTAGGTTAATTAACCACTTAGGTTAATAGCGATAACGTAGTGACATAAATCCTACGTAAACGTTTGCTTTTTTCCTTGAAGCAAAGATAAGAGGCGGGTAAACTCGCCTCCGTTTTCAACACTTAGCTGATAAGATTGCCCAAAATGACGAAAAATATTCATGACCAACGAATTCTGATCCTAGACTTCGGTTCTCAATATACACAACTAGTAGCACGTCGCGTTCGTGAGATCGGTGTTTACTGTGAACTATGGAGCTGGGACGTAGAAGAAGCGGATATTCGTGAATTCAACCCAGACGGTATCATCCTATCTGGTGGTCCAGAAAGCGTTACGGAAGACAACTCTCCACGTGCTCCTCAGTACGTATTTGATTCAGGTGTGCCAGTTCTTGGTGTGTGCTACGGCATGCAGACCATGGCAGAGCAGCTTGGCGGTAAAGTAGCGGGCTCTGATGAGCGTGAATTTGGCTACGCACAAGTTAAAGTATCTGGTGACTCTGCAATCTTTAAAGATCTTGAAGAAACTCAAGATGTTTGGATGAGCCACGGCGACAAAGTTGTTGAAATCCCAGCAGACTTCGTAAAAGTTGGTGAGACGGATACTTGTCCGTACGCAGCAATGGCAAACGAAGAGAAGAAATACTACGGTGTTCAGTTCCACCCAGAAGTGACACACACTAAACAAGGCCTGCAAATGCTAGAGAACTTCGTTCTTGGTGCTTGTGGCTGTGAGCGTCTGTGGACGCCTGGCTCTATCATCGAAGACGCCGTTGCTCGCATTAAAGAACAAGTGGGCGACGATGAAGTGATTCTTGGTCTATCTGGCGGTGTTGACTCATCAGTAGTAGCGATGCTTGTTCACCGTGCTATCGGTGACAAATTGACCTGTGTATTCGTAGACAATGGTCTTCTGCGTCTAAATGAAGGCGAGCAAGTGATGGATATGTTCGGCGACAAGTTCGGTCTGAACATCATCAAAGTAGACGCAGAAGAGCGTTTCCTTACTGCACTTGAAGGCAAGTCTGATCCAGAAGAAAAGCGCAAGACAATCGGTCATGTATTCGTAGACGTATTTGACGAAGAGTCGAAGAAGCTAGAGAACGCGAAGTGGCTAGCGCAGGGTACGATCTACCCAGATGTTATTGAATCTGCAGCGTCGAAAACTGGTAAAGCACACGTCATCAAGTCTCACCACAACGTGGGCGGTCTTCCTGATGATATGGAAATGGGTCTTGTTGAGCCGCTACGCGAGCTTTTCAAAGACGAAGTGCGTAAGATCGGTCTAGAACTAGGTCTTCCATACAACATGCTTTATCGTCACCCGTTCCCAGGTCCTGGTCTAGGTGTTCGTGTTCTTGGCGAGATCAAGAAAGAGTACTGTGATCTACTGCGCCGTGCTGACGCTATCTTCATTGAAGAGCTACACAATGCAGACCTTTACCACAAGGTATCTCAAGCGTTCACTGTATTCCTACCAGTACGTTCTGTAGGTGTAATGGGCGATGGCCGTAAGTACGACTGGGTTGTTTCTCTGCGTGCTGTTGAGACTATCGACTTCATGACAGCTCACTGGGCTCACCTACCATACGACTTCCTAGGTAAGGTTTCTAACCGTATCATCAACGAAGTAGGCGGTATCTCGCGCGTGGTTTACGACATCTCTGGTAAGCCACCTGCAACTATCGAGTGGGAATAATCCTCGATAAGTCTTCTGTTTGAGACAAATTAAATCGCAAAAAGCCGACATCATGTCGGCTTTTTTTATGCGTGTCGGAAAATACTGAACATTAATATGCAATTAGTAAAACTTAGATTGCAAATAATGGATCTGCTCAACATTGGTATTTTGAATTAAAATTTTCCTACAAACTTTGTAACTAATTTTGAATTTAAGGCTCTTTGACAATGTCTAACAAACTCGCTAACCCAGCGCCGCTTGGCCTTATGGGTTTTGGTATGACGACCATTCTACTTAACATCCACAACGCAGGTTTCTTTCCTATTGATTCGATGATCCTGGCTATGGGTATTTTCTATGGCGGTCTAAGCCAAGTGTTTGTAGGCATGATGTGCTTTAAACGTGGTGACACATTCGGCACCACAGCTTTCACTTCGTACGGTCTATTCTGGTTAACGCTGGTGGGTATTATTGTCATGCCTTACATGGGTCTTCCAGCAAGCCCTGCGAAGTTTATGGGCTGGTATTTACTGCTTTGGGGTGTATTTACTGGTTTCATGTTCATCGGCTCACTTTGCTACCCAGTGGCTAAGCAAGTGGTATTTGGTTCATTGACCATTCTATTCTTCTTGCTTGCTGCACGTGATTTCTTCGGCAGTGAACTGATCGGTACCATCGCTGGCTTTGAAGGCATTTTCTGTGGTGCGAGCGCGATTTACTTCGCAATGGCTCAAGTACTTAACAACGAGTACGGCCGCACTATTTTGCCTATCGGTGAGAAAAAAGCGCCAGTAGCTTCAGCACACGAAGTGGCAGCATAATTTAAGTTTCATTCATTCGGGAACAGTGAATGATAAAAGGGGTAGCTAAGCTACCCCTTTTCTTTTCTCATGATTTATTGGCTACTTCAGTCATCCCTGCGTAGGCAGGGATCTACCCAAAGCGATCGCCAAATCTAATTATGACGTCTGCGTCTGAGTCGACCCAGAATCCGCCGCCTGAGCCGCTTCAGGCTTTTTACCTGTCTTACGCTCGTATCGACCTTCCCAGTAATCTGCGTTCTTGATACCAAGAGCAACTGGGTTAAACGTATACTCTTCAACGCCTTCTTTTTGCTGCTTCTCGTAATCTTTAAGTGCAACGATAGCTGGTTTCGCGATGAAGAAGATAATCAAGATACCAACAATGTTTAGCCACGCCATGAGACCTACGCCCACATCACCCATTGCCCAAGCCATATTCGCTGTCTTTACGGTTCCATAGAATACAGAGGTAATTAGAACCAGCTTCAATAGGAACATCAGACCGCTTACCTTAAAGGTACGACGAATGTAAGCAATGTTGGTTTCTGCAATGTAGTAGTACGCCAAGATAGTGGTAAAGGCGAAGAAGAACAGTGCGAATGCAATGAACAGTTTACCCACACCTGGCATAGTGCTTTCAATTGCTAGCTGAGTGAACGCAGGGCCATTAGCGCCAACCGTTTCCGCTAGGTTTTGAACGAGGAATGTGCTCTCAGGACCGTGTACATTGTATGCGCCGGTGATAAGAATCATAAACGCCGTTGCAGAACAAACCAGCAACGTATCGATGTAGATAGAGAAAGATTGAACCAAACCTTGCTGAGCTGGGTGATCAACGTTTGCCGCTGCCGCAGCGTGAGGGCCGGTACCTTGACCTGCTTCGTTAGAGTAAACGCCACGCTTAACACCCCAACCAATCGCAGCACCAAAGCCTGCCATTGGTGTGAAGGCATCACCAAGAATCATCCCCACGATACGTGGTACTTCACCGATGTTCAGAAGAATGATGACAAAGGCGATGATGATGTACGCAAGCGCCATAAATGGAACAACGATCTGCGTGAAATGTGCAATACGCTTAACACCACCAAAAATGATGAAGGCTAGAATGATAGAGATGACAGCGCCAGTGAAAATTTTGGCAAAACTGATGGTACCGATCGCTGTGTCAATCATTGCGCCTGTGCCAAAGGCAGTTTCTACGGCATTACCAATACTGTTTGATTGAACGCCTGGAAGAAGCACGCCACACGCAAAGATAGTCGCAATCGCGAAGATCCACGCGTACCACTTCTGACCCATGGCTTTTTCAATATAGTAAGCAGGACCACCACGGAACTCGCCCTGGTCTTCCTCTTTATAGATTTGTGCCAGTGTAGATTCGATGTAGGCGGTCGCAGCACCGAAGAAGGCCACCATCCACATCCAGAAAACTGCACCAGGCCCACCAAAACCGATAGCCGCTGCAACGCCCGCGATGTTACCTGTACCGACACGCCCAGACAGCGAAACGGCCAGTGCTTGGAACGATGAAATCCCTTTCTCTGAGCTCTTACCTGATAGCAGTAGGCGCCACATTTCGAAGAAATGACGGACTTGTACAAATCGAGTAAGAATGGAGTAGAAAAGGCCAGCACCAAGACATAAATAAATAAGAGCGGGACTCCAGATAATCCCATTTAAAAAATCAACTAAAGACTGCATAGTTCTTCCCTGTAAAGCTTGGGATGAGGTCGAAACTCAGCGACTCATGGTCTGATTGTTCGACATCATTTGTTGATGCTCATCCTTTATCAATCGTCCTTGCTTGCACGAAAAGCATGACAAAGGTAAGCGCGAAGTGTTTGAACCTAGCAAACACGAACCGACATCCTAACCAACTTTGTTGCTAATGTTAAACGTGGTTGTAAATATTGTGTTAACGCGTGACTTTGGGCACAAAATCCGAAGTGGGGCTTGTGGATGTGATTTTTGTTTGTTAAGTGACCAGTAGAGAGATGAAAAAATGCCGACTCTAGGGTCGGCATTGAGGGTTTATTTTGTATCAAGACCTTGCTGCCAAAAGGCAATTTCCATTCTTGTCGCTGTTTTAAACACTTGTATGAGTTCGCGACCTCTTTGGCTATCTAGCTCAATCTCTTTGAGTAGTTTGTCTAAACGTTCAATACTCACCTGTACCCCTGATTGAAAATCTTCACCAGCATAAAGCTCAATCCAGCTGCGATACGGGTTGCCTTCCAATACCGTGGTTGGTGACTTAATCAAGGCTTTACCGATGACGGCATAACCAATTGCGCAAGGGGCGAGCGCTGCATAAAGATCGACAAGCTCACCTGTCATACCCGCATCGAGTACATAACGGGTATAAGCTACGGTACCAAAGTCTTCGGTTTCCGCTTCCATGTCGGCTTCGGTGATGCCCCATTGACTGCAATAGGCGACGTGATGCCCAATCTCAGACTCAAGAAGCGCCGCAACGCTCGGCACAGCTTCCCGCATTTGCGTCAGAGTTTTCGCCTTATAGATAGCCAACGCGTAAGCACGGGCATATTGTTTTAGAAACAGAAAGTCTTGCTTGAGGTAATGCAAGTAAGCTTTCTGCTCAAGTTGACCAGTTGCTAGTTGCTGTACAAATTCATGCTCGGTATAGCCTTGCCATTCGACACGGCAAGTATTGATAAGATCTTGGTGGTTCATAGTTGCTCCTAAAGCACCGGTACCATTGTTTGGGCAGTCGGCTTGTTAGAGATGATCTTGTGTTGGTACATAAACTCGGTGAACGCATCGTACTTGGCGGCATCAATCGCTGATGGACGCAGTGCAAATCGAGTGAGTGTATCGCGCCATGCACGTTTATTGAGTTCGTTGTTGAGTGTGTCTGGCGCGTAAGCGACAAACTCGTTCCAAGAGTCCTGAGGGTGGTTAACGATGTAAGTGGTGGCTTTTTCAATCGCACGGTTAAACTTGGCAATCGCTTCTTTGTCATAGCTGTTTGCATTCGCGACAAATACCAACTCTTCATAGGTTGGAACGCCATGCTCTTCTGGGAAGAAGGCTTTTGGTTTGAAACCTTCCAGCTCTAGCTGATTAGTTTCGAAGTTTCGAAGACCGCCCCAAATCGCATCCACTTTGCCCGATGCCAATGATGACGACAGTGCCCAGCCTACATTGATGATCTGAACATCTTTATACTCGACCCCCTCAGTTTTTAGCATTGTGCCAATGGTTGCTTCCTCATTACCTGCGATAGCAATACCAATTTTTTTACCTTTAAGGTCAGCGAGAGAATTAATCTTGCCGTTATCCAACACCATCATAGTGTTGAGCGGTGTGGCGATGAGTGTCGCGCTGCGAATAAGTGGCAGTCCGGCAGCAACGTCAATGGTTAGGCTGGTTTGGTAAGAGACCGCCATATCCACTTTGCCCGCTGCAACGAGTTTGGCTGGTGTACTCGGATCCGCAGGCTCTTGGATGTTGACCTTAAGGCCTTGTTCCTCAAAGTAGCCGCGCTCTTTCGCAATCACAATTGGGCCATGGTTTGGGTTGACGAACCAGTCGAGCATCAGCGTGATAGACTTATCGGCTGCGTTGGCCGCGAATGTGGTCATGGCAGTGAGCAGTGCAGCCATAGCCTTCTTGGAGGTGAATGTCATGTGTTTTCCTTTTTGACTTTAGTTATTTTCCCACGGGATCAGACGCTTGAGCGCCCAGTCGGTAATGAAATAGAGAGAGACGGACACCGCCGCCAAGATGAACAACGCAGCAAACATTTCATCAATGAGCATGCGAGCATTGGTTTGTAGCATGAGGTAGCCAAGGCCTTCGCTTGACCCCACCCACTCACCGGCAACCGCACCAATCGGTGCAACCACAACCGCAACGCGAATGCCTGATGCAAGTACAGGCAAAGAAGCGGGGAGGCGAATATGCCAAAGCTGTCGCCAACGGTTTGCCCCCATCGTCTGCGAGAGATCGAGGTAACCAGTGGGTGTATTTCTCAAGCCGTCATAACAGCAGGTGGTGACCGGAAAGAAAATGATCAGCGCCGCCATGACGACTTTAGAGGCAATTCCGTAACCCAACCAAAGCATCAAAATCGGTGCTAAGGCGAATACTGGGATGGCTTGGCTGGTGATAAGAATGGGGAGTAGCCAGCGCTTTACCGGCTGAAAAAGCAGCATTTGCAGGGCAAAGAATAGCCCCATTGAGAGACCAAGCAGAAGACCCAACAAGATTTCCTGGCTGGTCACCCAGGTATGCTTTAACAACACGTCATAGCGTTCTATGAGCTTAATAAACACAGCTTCTGGAGCGGGCAGGATGAAGCTTGGCATCTCAAAAACAACGACTATGCCTTTCCAGAGTGCCAAGATGATCACCAAGCTTATAAGTACCCGCATCATGGCACTTAAACCCTGCTTTGAGGCTTGTTTGTGGCTTCGATTAGCAATATCAGCGAGTGGCGTCATTTTAAGCCTCCCGATGTTGATTCTGTATGCGTTTTCGCTAGGTGTTCGAGAATGGACTGCTGAATCTTGGCAAACTCACCATCAATACATCGAGGGATGGCTTGTTTCGGAGGGATAATGCTATGCAGTCTGGCCGGTGCGCCGTTCATCACCAATATTTGCTCGCCTAACCGCAGCGCTTCTTGCGGATCGTGGGTGATAAGCAAAACGGTTTTGTCTTTGAGTAGAGTCGCGGCAAGCTGTTGCAACTTATGGCGTGTCACTGCATCAAGCGCGGAAAAAGGTTCATCCATCAATACCACGGGTTTGTCTTGCATTAGAGTACGAGCCAATGCAACACGCTGGCGCTGACCTCCGGATAACTCCGCAGGCCTTGCTGCTGCTTTCTTTGCAAGACCCACTTGCTCAAGCAGTAATTGCGCCTTTTGGCGTGTCACGTCATCGACTTTTTTGCCATTGAGCCTAGAAGCAAGGCACACATTATCGATCACGCTGAGCCAAGGCAACAGGAGATCTTGCTGCGCCATATAGGCGACTTGCCCAGAAAGTTCGGTCAAATTGGGTGTAAACACTGAGGCACGAAAATCGACTTTCTCGCTCAGTATTCCAGCTAAGTAGCGCAGTAGTGTCGATTTCCCGCAACCACTTGGACCGAGTATAGCGGTCCAAGTGGCGGCACTAAACTCAACGTTGAGTTCAGAGAATATCGGCGTTTCATCCCCTATATAGGTTAGGGTCGCGCCCAGTATGCGAATAGGCGTCATCGCATTAAGCGTCTTTATTCAGCGCGTAAAAGTGGTGAACGGGGCCGTGACCTCTACCAATGTCGAGTTCATCAGCGTGCGCTATCGCTTGAGTAATATAGGCCTTACCATGCTTAACGGCTTCGCTCAGCCCATGACCTTGAGCAAGAAAAGACGCGATAGCTGAGCTTAATGTGCAGCCAGTACCGTGGGTATTTTTAGTGGCAATTCGCTTGGTCTCGAAATGCTCAACATTCTCCGCAGTGATAAGTAGATCGTTGCTACTTTGCTCCGATTCTAAGTGTCCACCTTTAAGCAAGATGGCTGGTGTCTCTAAGCTACGCAAGGAATCTATCAATGCTTCCATTTGTTGCTGTGATTGAGGGACGTCAGTGCCCAGTAGAGCGGCGCCTTCCGGGAGGTTTGGCGTGATAACGGTCGCTAGCGGCAGTAGCTCCGACTTTAATGCATCAATGGCAGAACTCTCGAGTAGCAAATCGCCGCTGGTCGCGACCATAACTGGGTCTAGAACCACAAACTTAGGCTGGTACTCGCGAAGCTTTTCTGCCACGGCACCAATAATATTGGTGTCAGCAAGCATGCCGATTTTGACTGCGACAACATTGAGATCGGTGAACACGGCGTCAAGTTGCGCTTTTACAAATTCAGGGTCGATACCCAAAATACCAGTCACGCCTTGTGTATTTTGTGCCGTAAGCGCGGTAATAACAGAGCAAGCGTAAGCGCCCGTCGCTGAAATAGCTTTGATGTCTGCTTGAATGCCTGCGCCGCCGCCGGAATCGGAACCTGCGATGGTTAAGACAATTGGAGTGTTTTGAGATGTTGTCGCCATAAATGCTCCTTACTTGCGAAAGAGATCCATAGCGATTTGAAAGACACTGGTTGTAGCATCTTTGCTTTCTATAGTTCCCTACGCCAGTACTAACTGAATCAGGTTCAACGGGTCTCACCACATGGTGATCTCAGCAAAAATGCCCCCCGACTAATAAGGATGTCATTGTCATATAAGCGCAGCGATTTTTCCAGTCTTAGCGAATAACAGCGCATTATTTGTGTCTCAGAACAACTTTCATTGCTCGGGTGAATGCGTGCGCCTGGTCGGATGTTTCTGTTGAATCTCTTTAGTGTTAATCACTTATGTGATGATCGAATTAAGAGAAAAATTCTGGGTACAGGATTGGATACTGAATGAAACTGCGTGAGACGAGCCAGTTAATTTTGAGTGGTGACTCGAAGTGAAATTTATTTTTGCGCAAAAAATAAACGCACCCGCCTATTAATAAATACCGATGTTCACACTTTGTTAACGTGTGTGAGCAGAGATACTTTTCGTCTTTCAAGGAAAGAGAATGACAATGAAAAAATTATTATTAGGCTTATCTGCTGTTGCGTTGGCAGTAAGTCAAGGCGCTGTTGCTGCTCCTGCAACACCGTCTATCGACGTCTATGGCTCAAACAATCTTCAGTTTTCTAAAATCCAGCTCGCGATGGAAACCACCTCTGGTTATAACCAGATGGTGCAGTACAAAGATGCCGCAGACATTAGCATCCAGTTCAACCAATGGAGTGGAACAACTGGCGATACATACAATATATATTTCGATGGTGTGCAAGTCGCGACCGGTTCTATCTCGGGCAGCCAAACACTGGCTAAGTTTAACTATGCACAAGGTGGTCGCTATCAAGTCGAGGTTGAAGCGTGTGATGCGACGGGTTGTTCACGCAGTGCACCTGCTGAACTTATTGTCGCGGATACAGATGGCGCACATCTACCACCGCTGACAATGAATGTGGATCCGAACAACAAAACGTTCAATACCGATCCAAATACCGTAGTCGGTACTTACTTTGTAGAGTGGGGCATCTATGGACGCAAGTTCACAGTCGACAATATCCCAGTCGATAACCTCACGCATATTATTTATGGCTTCATTCCAATTTGTGGGCCAAACGAATCGGTGAAATCCGTTGGTGGTAATAGCTTTAATGCACTAAAAACCGCTTGTCAGGGAATGCCTGATTACGAAGTCGTGATTCATGACCCTTGGGCTGCATACCAAAAAAGTTTCCCACAGGCAGGACATGAGTACAGCTCTCCAATTAAGGGGAACTATGCCATGATGATGGCGCTTAAACAGCGCAACCCGGATCTAAAAATCCTTCCTTCTATCGGTGGCTGGACCCTTTCTGACCCTTTCTACAGCTTTACTGATAAGGCCAATCGTGATGTCTTCGTTGCATCGGTGAAGCGCTTCCTACAAACGTGGAAGTTTTATGATGGTGTCGACATTGATTGGGAATACCCAGGTGGTCAAGGTGCCGCACCTGATCTTGGCGATCCATTGCGTGATGGCGATGCTTATGCAGCTTTGATGCAAGAGCTACGTATGATGCTTGACGAGTTGTCAGCGGAAACTGGGCGTACTTATGAACTGACATCGGCAGTGGGTGTGGGCTACGACAAAATTGAAGACGTGAACTACGCTGACGCGGTTCCACATATGGACTACATCTTCGCGATGACTTACGACTTCTACGGTGGTTGGAACAACGTACCTGGTCACCAAGCTGCGCTTTATTGCGGTAACTTTATGCGCCCTGGCCAGTGTGATGGCAATGGCGTAGATGCGGATGGCGTACCATACAAAGGCCCAGCTTACACAACCGACAACGGTATCCAATTGCTGCTTGCGAAAGGCGTACCAGCCAACAAACTGGTCGTCGGTGCTGCTATGTACGGTCGTGGCTGGGAGGGTGTCATGCCTGAGACTTTGACAGACCCAACCGATCCAATGACAGGTGTTGCAACAGGTAAGCTAAAAGGCTCGACGACACAAGGCGTGTGGGAAGATGGCGTAATTGACTATAAAGGTCTGAAAACGTACATGATTGGTTCAAACAATACTGGCGTTAATGGTTTTGAATATGGTTATGACGAGCTTGCTGAAGCGCCTTATGTTTGGAATCGCACGACAGGTGAGTTGGTAACCTTTGATGACCCTCGTTCAGTGATTGCCAAAGGTCAGTACGTTCGTGCACAAGGCTTTGCAGGTCTGTTCTCGTGGGAAATCGATGCTGACAATGGGGATATCCTCAATGCGATGCACGAAGGCCTAGCGGGCGGGACTCCGGTGAACCGTGCGCCAACAGCCAATGCTGGTGGCAATCAAACCGTAGTAGGACCTGCTACCGCAATCTTAGATGGTTCTGGTTCTCGTGATAGTGATGGTTCGATTGTCAGCTACGCTTGGTCGCAACCAGCGGGTCAGTCTCTCGCAGTGACTGGCGCGAACGGCGCTCAGTTAAGCGTGGATGTGGCAGAAGTGACGGTTAGCGAGCAATACAGCTTTACACTGACAGTGACCGATAACGAAGGTGCCACGGACAGTGCCACAGTTACGTTAACGGTTAATCCTACAAGCACTACACCAGTAAACACTGCGCCAGTGGCAGCTATTGCAGGCCCTACAATGGCAAATGCCAATGACGTTGTGACACTGGACGCATCAGGCTCGACTGATAAAGAAAATGATCCATTGACGTTTACTTGGGAGACGCCAGCTGGATTGGCTGTAGTCACCAATGGTGCACAAGTGAGCTTCACAGCTCCAAGTGTTAATGTCGATACCAACTATGTGCTAACGGTTGTTGTAAGTGACGGTTCTCTTACATCAAGTCAGTCACAGACTGTGACGGTTAAAGCCGATACTGTCGGGGCAACATGCGCAGCTCCTTGGGATGCAACAGCTGTTTACACTGGTGGACAAGAAGTGACGTACCAAGGTCATGTGTATTCTGCCAAGTGGTGGACGCAAGGTGATGAGCCAAGCAAATCAGGTGAATGGGGTGTGTGGAAAGATCTAGGTCCATGCCAGTAACTCGATGTTGTTAAGCCATCATAGCTCGCAAAAGGGTGTGCTGGGTTGTATGACACCTCTCCAATGCACCTAGCGAGTTGTGATGGCGCCATAGTAAAACAGCCGCTCAGTAATGAGCGGCTGTTTCTATTTTAAGTCTGCGTAGTTATGCTGACTTTTCACTCGCTGCCAGGCGATACTGAACCATGTCTTCTATCGTCAGTACGGGCATATTATGAAGCTTGCCGAAGGCAACGATTTCTGGTGCTTTCGCCATAGTGCCGTCTGGGTTGGTTACTTCACACAGGACGCCAAATGGAGATAGTCCCGCCATTTGCATAAGATCAATGGTGCCTTCAGTGTGGCCACGACGAGTCAGCACGCCACCTTGTTTCGCTCGAAGCGGGAAAACGTGACCTGGACGCGCTAGATCTTCCGGGCGAGCACCAGGCTGGCAAGCGGTTTTAATGGTTGTGACGCGATCAGCTGCAGACACGCCAGTTGTCACGCCGACTTTTGCTTCAATAGAGACAGTAAAAGCGGTTTGGTTAGCGCTGTTGTTGTTTTCGACCATAGGTGGTAAATCGAGCTGTTTGGCTTGCTCATCAGTCACGCATAGGCAAACAATGCCGCTACACTCACGGATCATCAGTGCCATCTGCTGGTTAGTGAGATGATCAACGGAATAGATGATATCGCCTTCGTTTTCTCGATCTTCGTCATCGAGTAGCAATACGCCACGGCCTTCGCGAAGCGCTTGTAGCGCAAGTTCAACACGCTCTAAAGGTGTGCCAAAGTCGGCAAGAAGTGAAGTTTGGTTCTGATTCATGGTAATACTCCTAACTTTAAGTACCAGAATCAGGGCATAGATATGGGGACGCACCATCATCATTACTGACGTGGTTTATCCAAAGATAGAGCTAAAGCGATACGACAGTCATACCGCTAAAAATCGAGTTTAGACACATATAGTCTACCCACCCAATCAGCAACTGATAAGGTGACTCGATAGTCTTATCCTCTCCCATCCGGACTGTAACCGTCGGCTCTGGATTCACACCAGATCTGCTGACCCTGATACTCTGTAGCAGGCGCTCGCGGGCTTATCATGATGATTTACCGCCGGTGGGGAATTTCGCCCCGCCCTGAGAATAGATGAATGTCATTTCGACCTCTAAATGGTAACGATAATTCAGTCAGTTGAAAACCATAATCTGGCTATGTGGTGTTTATGCCAGCAAAAAAATCGATTGTGGCCGAATTCTTAGCTTTAATCTTCGCTAGTAAAAACTTTAGGTTTGCGTCACAGAGCAGAAGGATAAAACAGATTCGCATAACGGATTGTGAGCTACTATTCTCAAACACTCCTATAAAGACGCAGTTCGTCCAATCAAACAAGAGAATACAATGGCGCTCCATCTAGAAACTGAACGACTTATCTTAAGAGACTTCGAACTTGGTGATATTGAATCGTGGCTACAAATTACCTCGCACCCCAAGTATCAAACCTTCTATCCAAAAGAAGAATGCTCCCCAGAGTTCAATGCGCACTTATTGGAAATGTTTGTTGAGCAAGCGCATCAAATCCCCCGCACTAAGTTTCAATTGGTGATTGAAGGCAAAGAGAGCCACCAAGTCATTGGTACTGTCGCGTTTCGTTTAGAGCCTAACGACCAAGCCTCGATTGGATTTGGTCTGGCGGTAGATAGACAAGGACGAGGGCTCGCAGTGGAAGCGATGTCGACGCTTATCGCTTATGGCCGTGAGCAGATGGGGGCACGCTGTATTTTTGCTGAGACTCGCGTCGGCAATAAAGCGGCGATTGCGGTCTGTCAGCGACTTGGTCTCCACAAAGTGAACAGTGAATCTGATGATCTCACGCAGATGAGTGTAATTCGTTTAGAGCGCTGTTATTGATCAGCTGTTAATGAATGATAGACCAGTGTTACCCTAATCGAACTCAATGCTAGATAGGGATAGACGATGCAACAACAATGTCAGATTTCGTTGCCAGGAAATAAAGAATACTCTCCAGCCAAGACGTTTGCTCAAATGTCTGCATGGTGTGAACAGCACCAAATCACGCATGACCGTTATGGGGAAGGGGAGTTAATACAAAGCTTCGAACAGAAGCTGGCAAAGCTACTTGGCTTTGACGCTGGGTTGTTTGTTATCACTGGTACCATGACCCAGCCGACGGCGTTGCAGATTGCTTGTGAAATGAAGCGCAACAATAAGGTTGCGATGCATCCTTCTAGTCATATCCAGCTGCACGAAAATCAAGGCTATCAGTTGCAGCAGCGTTTCAACCTACTTCCGGTTGGTAAGCCATTTAAACCTTGGGTACTGGAGGATTTAGTTAAGATCCCAGACACGCTAGCAGCCGTACTTTACGAACTTCCTATGCGTGAAATCGGCGGACAGCTGCCAAGCTTTGAAGAGCTATCACGTATTAAAGCTCACTGCCGTCAAAACGATATCCACCTTCATATGGATGGTGCGCGACTGTGGGAAACCGCTGCATACTATCAAAAGGATTACGCAGAGATATGCGAGGGCTTTGATTCGGCCTATGTTTCTATGTACAAAGGCATTGGCGGCTTAGGCGGTGCGATGTTACTCGGTGATCAAGCGTTTATCGACCAAGCGGCAGTATGGATGCACCGTCAGGGTGGCAGTGTCTATCATCGTACTCCTTATATCGTTGCAGCAGCTATGCAGTTCGAACAAAGGCTAGCCTTAATGCCCGCGTTATTCGAACGCACGGAGCAAGTCTACAAAATACTGTCAGAATTCCCATTGCTGAAGCTAAACCCGGTCAAGCCACAAGCGAACATGCTGCATATTCATCTACCTATTAGCCAAGACAAAGCAATAGCGCTTCGAGACAAGCTTGCCACAGAGCACAGCCTATGGATTGGCAACCCACAACAAGGCATGTTAGCAGAGCAAAGCTACATTGAGTGGTACGTGGGAGATAGACTACTAGACATGGCAGATGACGATCTAAGAGGTTATCTTCAGTTAATTGAGCAAGGGTGTGTTTAGCTTTTAGTCGGTGATAGACCTTTTGGCCTATCGGTGACCAAAAGGTCTTGATGCTTAAACGATTTGCTTGCTGCTAAGATACAAAAAGGGCGCTAACTGTTAAGTTAGCGCCCTTTCCAAACGTTTGGTGGAGCTGGCGGGAATTACTGCCCTTTTACTTTTCAATATGTTAGCTGATTGATTTGGTAATTCAGTTTATTGGTAAGTACCATTCAAGAGTATAAATATACCAGTATTTGTCTAAGCGTAAAGGCCTTCAGTGAGTATCGCTAATCACTATGCCACTTCATTTGAGAAGCTTAATTGGACATTTTTTATTTAAGGTCGAGTGCTGGAGGCTATATGGGAGTGCAACGGACATGTAGGTCCAGTGCTGACCCACACGCGATAGCGTGTATGTGGCGTTACTCTGTGGATTTTACCAATGGTTAGGATATGAAGTGACTCGCGTTCTATCTAAAAGAACTTAGTCAGTGAGATTAGTGCTTCTCAGCCTTTGTTTTTTTTCTATTTGACGAGAGTTTTCGCAAAATCTGCAGTGCCCAAGTGGTTGTTTCAATCCACTAGTATAAGAGGAGTACCAAAAAGCATCTTTGAGTGGCAGAAACTGATGGCAGCGGCAGCATTTTTTAACTATATCGTATTCTTCAAATTTGAGAGTGTTATTGAGAGTTCTATATCGAATTTGACCACATGTTAACTCAAAATCCACATCACATACTGTCTTCAATAGTTCTGACTCTTTGATATCAAACTTTTCAGCAACAGTAATCACATCTACTCCAGCTATTAGTAGTTCTAAAATCAAATCTTTGTCATGACTTTGGTTCACTATATAGACCTTTATAAGTGATGTTTTTTGGTAATTTGGATATGTATTGGTTCTGTGATTTAGAGGAAATGAACTATTAAATTCTGAAAACTTTGCCTCTCTGATTCTAAACCTATCAATGATCCTTTTTTGTGTAAAGAGGCGTCATACACTTAATTAGAGTGCACTAATGTTTTGTTAGTTCAGTGACAGTGGAGCGGGGGGGAGGAGTTTGCTCTATTGTTCGATATTTTAAAGCCAGAGCAGCCTTACACACTGTGTCTGGCTACTCAGAAGTCAATTAGGATAAAGAACGGAACCTTGGTCGATAATTTTCAGCTGTGAGGAGTAGCGTAGCTCTACAGGATGTGAGATACAACACGACCAAGAGAAAGGCCAAGTAATGGCGGAACAGCATTACCAACTTGAGTATACTGAGGCACTTCGAACTTACGCATTTGTCCTCCAGTCGTTATTTTCGATCTGAAAATGAAATTGTCAGGGAAAGACTGAATTCGAGCCATTTCTCTTACGGTTAGAACTCTCAACTCATGCTCATCATAGTGGCAAGCATCATCTGGAATTGACAGTGCTGCCGGAGCAGGTGATTCTGCTACGAGGGCTTTTTGAGTTTGCTTTTTGGTTGGGTGAGCTAGCAAATAGTTTTCGAAAGCTTGCTTCGTTTCAAACTTGGACAACTCTCCGTTCTCATGAAGGTACTTAAAGTTACTGAGTGTTCGCCACATAGAATCTGATAGGTAGTCGCTTTCTCCTTTTAACAGAGAAAAAACGGCTTTGGTCACTTTTCTATCTCCAATAGCTTGTAAAACCTGATAGAGACGGAAACGACGTTGGACCAAATCACTATTGTTTCGAGGTTCGTGGTTCAGAGGCCAATGTATATGTTCTTCGGGAGACAAAATAGTCCTTCTTTCACTAAGTAGTGAAAACGTGCTGTTTAAGCTCTGAACAAACTTTGACTCTTCTTTTTTAGTGTTGAATTTTAGGTCATCGAGAGCTTCTTTGACGGAAATTTCTCGTTCTCCACTTACTAGAGGTGACAAAAAGCTGTGGTTAAACTTATCGACGTCTAGTTGGTCATTAGCATCAAGTACATCTAGTTTTCCAAATGGAATATCCTCGCTCTGAAGAACGACTTTCTCTTGTACAAGTTGATAAAACTCTAAGGGTTGTTCAAACAACGTGACAGAAGCTTTATCGAGGCGAGCCAGAACATCGTTTAAATGGTTTGCTCGAATCGCTATCATAATAAACCTCGGTCTATTTTGAGCGATCCCAGCGTGTCTTGCGTTTACGTGTAAGCAAAGTGGCACATATCCGATGGATGCGAACACTTTTGCCACTTCATACCAAGCATGAAACTTATTACCTTCCTCATCTTTAAAAGGTCTTAAGATCCCAGTGACATTTTCTAATAATGCCACTTTGGGTTGTGTAAGCTCAACGAACTTAGCGAACTCCCAAGGTAGCGTGTTCTTGTCACTATTCTTTTCGCGTTTACCCGCCATGCTAAAGCTTTGGCAAGGAGGGCCTCCAGATACCAAGTCTAACCCGCCTTTCTGACCAAAGGCACTTCGTAGTTTATCAGTGAGGTCAGGGTTTGCGGCTAAAAGTCTGTTTAGCTCTACGATACTGCCTACTACCAGCCCACCTTTTAGCTTACTCCAATCATCGCAGGGTAAATCACTCACCCCTTCAGCGTCTAAAGGAGGGAATTCAAAAGGATTCTCTCTTAATCTTGGTTTGAGATTGTCATAACGGCTATTCAACCAACGTGTTCTGGGTGGAAGCTCATTTTGGTTTGCGATCTCTTCAAGATCATCCCCAAAAAAGTTATAGGTGAAAGTCTCGGCTGCCATAGGGGACAGTTCATTAGCGAGGGTTAGCTCAAAACCAGCTTGCTCCAACCCCAAAGACAGACCACCACACCCAGCAAATAACTCAATATGATTCACGGAAAAACCTACAAAAAAAATTAGGAGAAAGATTGTAGTAAATTAGTCATCAAAAGTCCAGGCTTTTGATGATGCTCCTGTGCTTCAAATAGACAGTTGACAATACTAGTTAATTTGCATAGCTTCGACGTTAAGGCGCTATGAGAGCCGCCTTCACTATCTGTGTTAAGACCCCTTCAGGTCCTCTCTGCAATTACCCAGTTATGGGTGGTTTGCAGTGGGCGACCGACAAACCAAATATCCCCTTTGAGTAATTGATACTAGCTAGCTAACTAGTTTGTTCGAGCCTAGAACGAGGCCTTCCATCGCCAGAGAAGCACATCCCGTGTTGTTCGATTGACCGATTGTATCTATGCCAAAGGAATACACTATGCCATCTCAAAGCTCCCCTCTCCCGTCCTTGAAGCGTTTCAAACAGCGTGTAAAAACTTTAAAGAAAGAACTTGATATCTCTCACTCAAAGGCGCTAGACCAGTTAAGTCAGGAGTTTGGGTTTGCTAATTGGGAAGAGTGCAATAAGCACTACGCAGATGAAGAGGTGAGACAGCTTGAGCTGCCGTTGCCATCTTTACGATTTGTCGCAGATGAAGATGTATCGATGAGTCAAGAAGACTATCAGGTCTACGACAGTGAAAGAACAGAAGCTTTTAGCTTGGATTGCAAGCAAATGATACAACAAAACAAAAAGGAGCTTGCTAAGCTCGGTGTCGAATATTCTGTTTTTGAACCAACAGCTACCGGTTTGAAAAAGTCTATTATTGACGCCACACACCCAGTTAGATTGCACTTTGAGCAAGAGAACTATCATGTCTACAGGGAACAACAACAGGAACCCGGACATAAAGTTATGACCGATGCTTTCCTCGTTACTCCATCTAAAGTTATATCATCAACCGCACGCCTCTATAGACCAAACACTAAAAAAGGTGATCCGAGAATGTGGTTCAGCAAACTAAAAGAGATCGCTGAACCAAATGAATTAGTCGCGATTATCATCGATAATAATACTCCATACCTACTCAACATTTCTCGTCTTGATTTGGCATTGCTTATCGGGAAAGGTGACAACGAGGTAGCGGCATTTTTCCAAAGGTATACATCTGTAAGAGGTGAAGTTTCTACCGAACTCTTAGAGAAGCTCAAAATACTAGCACAAAAACCGATGAAAGCTCTTCGCACCGGTGACACTGCGCTTGGTTATACACTAGAGTTTCACCTTGGAATTTCAGCTAACTCTAGCAAGAAGCCTGACTACAAGGGTATTGAAATCAAAACTGGTCGAGGCAAAAAAACACGCACCACTATTTTCGCGCAAGTTGCAGATTGGAGCATAAGCCCCTGTAAAAGAAGTGTCGATATCTTAAATAGATATGGCTATGAGAGAGGTGAGGACTTTAGGCTCTATTGTACAGTTAGTACGTTGAAACAGAATTCTCAGGGGTTAAATTTTAAATATAACCAAGAACAGGACTACTTAGAGGAGTGGTACAAGGATGAAGAGTTGGCTGCGGTTTGGCCGGGTGAGCTATTGAGGACTAGGCTTCGAGAGAAGCACGCTGAGACTTTTTGGGTGCAGGCGAATAGTGAGTTTGTTGATGGCGTAGAGTATTTTGATTTACTCAGTGTAACCCATACAAAGTCACCTATATCCAGCCAGTTTCTGCCGCTAATTGAAAGTGGCGTCATCACAATGGATCACTTGATAAAACGTGATGGGTCTAATAATAAAGTTACAGAAAAAGGTCCGTTGTTCAAAATCGACAAGAAGAACCTTGACTTGCTGTTCCCAACTCCAGTTTTGTACTCATTAAAGGAAGCTACTTAGTAAATTAAGGGAAGCATTATGGTTCGCAACGTTTCGTACACTGTTGTTAAGAATATCCAAGATAGAGTTTACGAGGAGGCTCAACAGAGAGCTAATGAAAGACCCGTTTATCAAAACTCCTACCGAGGGAAAGAAGCAAATCAGATAGGGTGCTTGGGAGAAGTAATCGCAGAGTATTGGATGAAAAGAGAAGGTATTCTGTATACGCCAAAGTTAGATAGTAGAAAATACGATTATATTGTTGGCGCCGACATAACTATAGATGTTAAAACGAAGGATAGAACTTCAGTTCCTAAAACTTACTTTGACAATTCTGCACCACTTTATAATCATGACTACCAGATTCCTGATTACTATTTGTTTATCTCGTTGTTAAGGAGTGATGATACTCTAAATACTAAAAGCGAAGAAAATGAAGTGCCTGATATCAAACGTTTTCATAAAGCGTATATAGTTGGTTCCATAAGCTACGGTGAGTTGGATAATGTTGGTCAGGACTTTAAACGAAATCAAACGGATGAGAATGGAACCACATTCTGGACAGATTGCAGAAATGTGCAGATGGGCCAACTTATTCCATTGAGAGATACAATTCGTATCTTCCGTGGAGATATAGATGGCCCTAGTAAACATGCACCGACGCGTAAGTGATTCTGGGATGAACTCCATAATAAAGTTAGTAGAGTTCTATTTTTGGATTATTACTACAGCTGTGTGCTACAACTTTAATAATTGAATAAAGTATCATTTTGTGAAGTCGAAAGACCTGCTAGTAATACTTTCTTCTAACTAGTTTAAACTGCTTTAAACTCGAGTTAGTTTTTAGTGTATGTAGTTTAAACTACATGTTGGTCAATGTTATGACATGTTTGTTGTGCTTTCCTTTAGTAACTGTAATAGGGGGCTCTGGACGCTCTTGCAAGTTTTTGAGTGCATCGGACAGCATTGCACTATTACTGTTACGTCCTAGAGCGAGATTAAGTGGAGTTTTTTGAATACAATTTGTGTTGTTCTTTTTACATAACTCCTTAATTTTATCTAGAACTAAATTAGCAAATTTCTCCTTCTCAATTGCTAGTTTTGCCGCGCTTTCAGTGTTAAAAGTATACTGTACAGAGCTATGCCAGTAGCTTATCCATGCAAGTGCGGCTTCTAGATGTTTAACTGTTACTAGATTGCTTTTGTCAAAAATGGCAAACATCATTGCGTACATCGTAGCGTAGTGACTAGCACGTGCCATCAAGCTTTGTTCTACAGAGTCATCTGGCCCAAGGTTACACAGAGCTTCGTACACCTCTTCATATCGCTTTTTATAATCTTCACTGTATTCTAACTGACCTTCGTCGGAATTAGCCCACGCTAGAACGGAGTTCAATTCTTGTGCGAGAAAGTTCAGCTCTTCTTTATTAGTAACTTTTGGGAATGGAACTCCCTTCTTTTTGAACAGACAATAAATAGGAAATCTATTTGCAAACCCGTTAGCAATAGCCTTATTTGATAGCTCAGCGCAAAACTCGGCTGGTGTTATATGTCCAATTATTCCAACGTGTGGGTTACTACAAGTATATGGGTCGCTTTTTGTTAAGGAGCTTAGGCTTTCACCATCATACAGCTTACGAATGGTTGAGCTTAGTATAGAGTCTCTTACATTGCATTTTGACAGTACACTTTGAAACTCCGCTTCAATAATTACCAATCGTTTATCATCTAACTCTGGAGTCTCCGAGTCTCTTAGTGCATTTGCTATCCCCTCTCCTGATGCTAAACCTCCAAATAATATAGGGGCTATTTGATTGTGATCATGCTCAGATTGGGCCTCAGCAGCTTTAATTAGCGACATTGTTTGGCTGTCACTCACTCCTTTCCCGCCACCAGTTTTAGCTATCAACAGCACATTGAGGCGAGGTTTAGTTTCAGAGGCAGCGTAGGGCATGGTTTTTTTTGATTTAGGAATTGATATAGACACGATGCTCATAAGTGAAGCGAATATTGCTTCGTAGTGTGCTTCAGTGCCGAGACTTAAACAAGACGCAATCCTATGCAGTAACCCATACATACCTTTGTCTGGTAATTTGGGTCTAATTTTAATTACACTTTCATCAATAGGTTTTGATTTACTATTTGATGAATTGTTTTCATCTTTATTGCCCTTTTTTTCTTCGTCGTTTTTCGAGCGTTTGAATATCATTTCAAATACCGTCATGTTATTTTCCTTTTCTTTATAATTAAATCGGGTTAGATTCGACTTTTATCTTTTTTCAGTTGCTAATTGGATCTACTTGAAATGGAAGTAATGACTTTGTTGCATCATTGCAGATCATTTCTACATATGGCTTGTAAACACTAGGTTCATATCCAGTGCTATATACTGATCGCGTTATTGACAGTTTGTTTGAGTTAGATGAGCCATGACCAACAAGGTTCATTATTACCTCCTCAGACACTTCATTTTGATACAGTTCGTCGACGAAAGTATGTCTGAATGAATGAGCTCTTTTATTATCAGGTAAATCCAGATTCTTTCTAATAGTGCGAAACCATTTGGACACATAGTTAGAATAGTATCCACTAATTAGTTTTGTACCACCGAATAGTCTCCCTTCATCTAATTGGTCTACAAACTCAATGAATCCTAGACGAATCAGCTCTGAGTGAATAGGGATTGCTCTTCGAGAGCACGTATTCTTGATACTCTTGTCTTCAAAGCTATCATTTATACTTATACAGTGAATATTATTGATCATAACAATATCACATTTATATAGAGAGCATATTTCGTTGAGTCTTGCTCCCGTATATCTTAAAAGTAGCGGCACCCAGAAATAGTATGCATGTTTGCACTTTTCTCCTTTGTAAAAGGGCAAGCTGAATATGGAGTGTAAGTCTTCTTTCTCGAATTTTACTACATTTATTTTTGGCTTTAACCTATTTGTTCGAACGAGAGAAAATGGATTGGTCTTTGCGTAGCCTCTTCCAATACACCATTTCAAAAAAGCTGAACAACTTTCTATGTCAGACTTTATTGTAGATGGAGCAAGTGTCGGATACTTTAAATCTCTATTGAGTTGAAGTATATCTCTATCTTCCATTTTCTTGAAGATTTCTATTTTCTTTGCGTTGCTAGGATAGTGAAATAAATTCTCGATTGAAGACTCTATATCTTTGATATGAATGTTTTTTAAGGAGCGGGCAGCTAGAATGTTGAAAAATCTATCAATCCTTCTAATCTTACTTGTTATATATTTTTCTTTTGACGTACTGTTTATTACAAGCCAGTTATGATATTCAGCTAGGTATTCCTTGTGCTTATTACTGTTAAAGTTGAAGTTACGTTTAAGTTTGTTTACTAACTTAGCTACTACCATTGGCTCATCCTCTCCTAATTTTCCATCTTTTACTTATGTAAATTTATGTCCGCTGACTTAGGAAATGGATTATATATATAAACGAATAAAATGGAACACCGGTAAAATAATACCTGACTAAAATACTAGGCATTTAACTCGGTCAAATTTATCCGTCCTACGTCCAAATATAGTAAGTCGTTGTTTAAATCTAAATAAACAAAAATATTAGTCGTCAGTTAGGCGTTGGTTAACAACTTATTAACAGTTTGGTGGTGTTTTTTAATACTACTATTGATTGATATTTGAGCTGTCTAACTGAGTTTAATGCCTGTTTGAGTGTTTTTTGAACACTTGCTGACCGAGTTAACTGCTCATGATGGTAATATTTTATTTAAAAAAATAAGATTTTTAGTATCGTTTGCTTGATTTTTAAGCGATTTGTTTTTGGAGTGTTGTCAAAAGAAGCGATTAAAAGTAAGACTCTCGGCATTCGGACAATGGTAACTTTCATTAATTAAAGATTGAAATGAGCCATTTATCAGTCAGAAATTTTAGTTTTGCAGTCGCCTTAGCTGACTGCTCAGATTGGACTCTTGATTGCACTGCTTTAGTCTGTCTATCTGGCCTATCAATTCGATTAGCATGTCAGCCTGTTTACGCTCAGTTGTGTCAATCGATAACGGGTCAATTGATGAAAGCTCCTTTCGTATTCGGTTATATTGTCGATTCATTTGTCGCAAATCATTGTTCTTAAATGCATCTAGCCATTTATGGCCCTGACGCATTAGTCTATTTAAGCGTTGAGTAGCTTCAACGTTTTTTTCGTTTTGCCGAGCTGCTCTCACTATCCATTGTGGAGAGCGTTGGCGTGCTACACCACTGTAGTTCTTTTGCGGCACGTATGTTCGATAGTCGATACTCATTATTTCCAGTATCGCGGAATTGAAGCTTTTCTTGGCTATCCGGGTGGTCGATTTTCTTTGAAGATTCCGCAGGTACTGCAAGTCATCAGTAAATTTCCCAAGAATAAGATGAAGGTGGTCACCAGCCCCGCGTGCTTCTGAGGACTGGTTTTGACGATGCGCGACAGCTCGCGTAATTGAGGCTAGATCCCCACTTTTGACGCCAAGAGACTGACTGAGATTACGCATTATATAATTCAAAATTTGCCTCCATTGTGCCGAGCTTGGGCGGAGGCCTTTCGGAAGAGCGAACACCATTTCTATAGCGGGAGTAGGTGGGCGTCCGCCTCTACGATTCATACTCTGCTGAATTGAGTATCTGTTACAGTTAGTAATTATATTGAGTGACGTTTGTTGGCTACCAAAAATGTTAACTATTGCTTCGGTACTACGGTGGTTTCTGTGCTTTACATCATTCAAATATATCTCTCTCGCCAAGACATTTTGTGTAGACTCAGTAATGACAGTCCAGTTCTTTAGCATTGTTTTGATTTAAGTATACAAAAGATCTTATTGGTATCGAAACTCATACCTATGACATTGGTAGTCAAGATAGGCAAACCTCGCTACAAGTAGCGAATGTATGTTTGCCATCTTGCGGGGAAACCCTGCGACCCTATTTTTGTTTTAGCGGCCACTATCGTTTTTTTCGTGAGGGAGCCTTATAGGTCTGTCCATCAAAGATTTACTTAGATCTTCAATAATCGCTCTAGCGATCTCGTTAGCCTCTTTTGTGATTCGGCGATATTCCTTTGGTTCGGTGATCGGTTTGATTTTTGGTAAGATCAAAATCATTGAAGGGAAGTCTCTTTCAAATATCTCCGAAACAAAGCGATATCTATCACTCTTTTCGTTTAGGTCCACATTGGTAAGAAACCCTTTATCTATACAAATGTTGAGTACCTCTTTCTTCGTTATCAATTTGAAGTTTTCGTAAGTATGAGGCTTGGAATACATGAGAAGGAGCTCGGAGCCAGTATAGGAACGTTTTTTGTCCATAGTTTTCCTAAAGCATACAAAGTTCGCTCCTTAGGCCCAAAGTTTCTTTCTATGAGATTATTTCGGTTTCCTATGAGTTAGTTCGACTTCGAGTACGTTTATAGCTTCGAGTAGTTTTAGGGTATTGATTGATTTCCCATATCTGTCATAAGTAATGTTGTTTTGGGCGTGCCCAAGTAACTCACCGGCCACAATCGGAGATACTCCGTTATTCTTTAGCTGTGTTGCCACCGTATGCCGTAGCGAATGAAAATCATATCCCTTACCAAACCCCAACTTCGTTTTGAATCGTGCAAACCACTTTGATGCTGCCGTACCGTAACCATCTCGCTCTAGCTTTAGTGCGGGAAATAGTCGCTCGTGATGTACCCCTAGCGCAAACTCTATGAAACCTAAATCAATTAGCTTTTGATGCACAGGGATTGTTCGGCGACTGAAGTTGTTTTTCAGTCTTTGACCTGCCAAATTATCATCAATCCTGATTACCCAAACGTCACCTTCTTTGTGTATGTTTTCTTTATATAGTTGGCACAGTTCATTTAGCCTTGCTCCCGTATAAATTCCAAGCAAAGGGAGCCAGTAGTAATGAGGGTGTCTATACTCTTCTCTGGTATGTATAGGCGTGCCAAATAGTTTTTTCAGATCAGTTTGACTGTAGGCATTTTTGGCATCTCGGTCGCTTCGCACTTTTCTAAATTTCATACCTTTAAACGGATTAATATCAGTAAGTTCCATTTGCAAACACCACTCAAAGAATGAAGAGCATTTCTGTATATAGTCTTTGACGCTTTCATTGCTCAATACAGGAAGTCTGTACTTGTTGTTAGCTTCTATGACATCAATCCCTGCGAGTTTAGACAACTCGCTGTGCTTCTTTGCATTGGCTGGGTACTGTTGTAGAAGCTTTCGTGCGTCCTCGGCCTGAAGGCGCCTTATTTGTCGGATGTCTAATATGTTTAGTAGTGAAAGTACGATATAGCATTTGGCGTACGCCATGTGCAGAGTCTTCTCTTGAACCAAGTGCTTCTTGGCTTCTCGATACTTTTCGAGGCACTTAAAAGGGCTTATTTGCGATTGAATAGATGGTGCTGTGACGTTTTTGGAGTTGCAATGTGGTTGAGGCAAAGACCTGCTGTTGCCATCAAAGTGGCATTTTTGCTGTATGGAAGTTCTGATCCTCAATTCAAGCTCAAGTCCTCTAATGATTGCTTCTTCTTTATTGCTTGTCTTAAGGGATTTTTTTATCTCGTAGCGATCAGAGAATAAGTATCGATGGGGTTGTGGAATTTGGTAGCGGAACTGCCATATGCCGCTTTTGGAGATGTGTAAGTTTCGCATGCTTCAGTACCTTAATTTAGTACCAAACAGCTAATATGGAGAAGGTATAGATAAAAAAAGGCGGTAAGTCAGATGCTTACCGCCTTTTCCAAACGTTTGGTGGAGCTGGCGGGAGTTGAACCCGCGTCCAAAAACCATTCATCATTGGTACTACATGCTTAGTCGATCTTTAAATTCACCACCAACCTGCGAACCGACACGCTAGTTAATGGCTATCCTGAATTGAATTTCGAACTTCATCTCTCAGGCGGGAGAATCCGATCTAGCTAGTTTGGGTTTGACTCTTTGTTGTTCCCCGTCTTACAAGCGGAAGCTAGGGCAAAGAGGCTCTGAGCAGGTTATTAAGCTGCTAGTGCGTAGTTTTCGTCGTTTGCGACTATTTTTTTGCGGCTTTTTACGTGGCCAACCGCCCCACGGCATGCACCTCAGACTTCAAAATTCCTGTCGAATCCTAAATCAGCCCCAAAGTGTTCTTCGCATGTTACCAGAAAAGCATGGCCTGTCTAGCACCGCGGAGTTTAACTGGTCAGTTTTAGCGCAAATTACTCTTCATGATTCGCGCTTTATCACGTGCCCAATCTTTTTCTTTCAAATCAGCACGTTTGTCGTGAAGCTTTTTACCTTTCGCGACGCCCACTTTGATCTTAGCCCAAGAACGCGACCAGTACATAGTCGTAGCAACAAGCGTCATGCCGTCACGGTTAACTAGACCAATAAGTTTGTCCAGTTCGCGGCGATGCAAGAGCAGTTTGCGTACGCGTGTTGGTTCGGCAACAATGTGAGTTGATGCTTGGTTAAGCGGAATGATTGACATGCCGCTGATGTAAGCTTGGCCATCACGTAGGAAAACGTAGCTCTCAGCGATATTCGCTTTGCCTGAGCGTAGGGATTTTACTTCCCAGCCTTGCAGTTCGATACCAGCTTCGATCTCGTCTTGAATGTGAAATTCGTGGCGAGCTTTCTTGTTCTGAGCGATGGTATTGCTACCCGCTTTATTCTTTGAATTCTTCTTTACCATAATGGCGTCATTATACGGCGAGTTTTTGCGTTTAGGGAAGGGTTTTATTTGCCAAGCTTTTGTTTTGTGTGAGCGCGCGTTACCTCCCGATTATTAAAGGGTATGAGCGTGTGACTTGAGCTAACAGCTGCTTAACAGTAGAATCGGAGGCAACCTTTTAGTTTGGGGAGTTTTTATGCAACAAGTGACTCGCTCGGCGCTCGTGATGTTTAGCGCTGATCAAATGTTTAACTTGGTTAATGATGTCGCCAGTTATCCTGATTTTTTGCCGGGCTGTTCAGGCTCGCGTGTACTAGAGACAACAAACTCAGCGATGGTTGCGTCGGTAGACGTTTCAAAGGCAGGGATCAGTAAAACATTTACCACTGCGAATACTTTGGTGCATGGAAGCGAGATTCTGATGGAGCTGGTGGACGGCCCATTTAAAATGCTTAAAGGCGTTTGGTCTTTTATTCCACTCGATGATCAGGCGTGCAAAGTTGAGCTAAAACTTGAGTTTGAATTCTCAAGTAAAATGATTGAACTGGCGTTTGGAAAGATCTTCCACGATGTCACGAGTAATATGGTGAACGCATTTACTAAGCGTGCCAAAGAGGTGTACACCTATGAGTGCTGACGCTCAGCTTATTCACGTAGAGGTGGTTTACGCCTTGCCTAATGAACAGCGTGTTTTTCAGTTGGTGGTTAATCATGAATCGACGGTGGAAGAGATTATCCAAAAGTCGGGCGTGCTGTCGGTGTATCCTGAGATAGATTTGTCGACCAATAAGGTTGGCGTGTTTAGTCGCAACGTGAAGTTGGATGCAACGGTAAGAGATAAAGACCGTATTGAGATTTATCGCCCGCTACTTGCCGATCCAAAAGAAATTAGACGTAAACGTGCAGAGCAAGCCAAAAACGCGGGCAAAGCCGATCCGGTGACGGGCGGTAAGCCATCGCCAGTTCGAAAGAGTGCAGAGGCAAGCTAACGCTACAGCTTCAATAGAAACGAAAAAAGCTCGCCTAGGCGAGCTTTTTTGTATTTTAACGATCTAGTTCAGTGCGTCGAAGAAGTTATCGCTTGCTTCGTAGTCGCCAGCGATAGACGCCAACACGCCGTTACCGTCAAAGTTGACGACTAGGTTCTGCTGAACAGAATCGTCGTGTCCCTTGGTTGCGTGGTAGATGTAGTACCAAGTATTCGGGTAGCCGTTTTCAATGAGCATTGGTGAGCCAAGAACGAAGCGAACTTGTTCTTTGGTCATGCCATAACGTAACTGGTCTACCGCACTCTGCTCAACGAAGTTGCCTTGGTTGATATCAATGCGATATACGATTTTTTCTATTACTGAACATCCTGTCAGCACACTAAGTGCTAGTGGTAATGCAAGTAACCACTTCTTAAATTGCATAGCTTTAATTTACAACGTCGATTTGTGAAACTGCAAAGATAATAAACAAGGATGAGCCAGAAGTAAAAACTTGTCTGCGTAAGATTGTCGCTCAAGCTCGGTTTTATGAGTTAAGCAACAATCCTCGGTTAATCTTGGCTTGCTAGGGAACTATCTCATCACAGTGCAATCACGCGGCGATCAGTAGTTCTTTAGCGTTGGCGAGTGTTGAGTCGGTGATTTGGCTGCCACCAAGTAGGCGAGCAAGTTCGGTGACACGCTCTTGCTCGTTTAGAGTCAACATACTGGTCTCGGTTTTATTGGCTTTGGTCGTTTTGGTAACAAACAATTGCTGATGACCATGACCGGCTACTTGCGGCAAGTGGGTCACACACAGCACTTGCGTTGACTCACCAAGCTTACGAAGCATTTTACCCACCACTGCAGCAGTAGGTCCGCTGATACCGACATCCACTTCATCGAAGATTAGGCTAGGTGTATCGACTTTTTGTGCGGTGATCACTTGGATAGCTAAGGAGATCCGAGATAGCTCACCACCAGAGGCCACTTTGGCGATCGGCTGCATAGGCTGGCCTGGGTTGGTAGAGACCAAGAACACCACGCTATCCATGCCTGTTGGGGAAGGATGATCAGATTGGAATGCGACATCAATGGCGAATTTGGCTTTTTCCATACTGAGTTCATGCATGCTTTGAGAAATCAGCTTGTTGAGCTCTTTTGCGTAGCGTCCACGAGATTTATTCAGTTTTTCACTGACTCTGACATAAGCATCAAAGTGGTTGGCCACTTCTTGCTCCATTTCTGCCATTTTTTCATCCGAGCAATCTAGAGCTTCGATTTGTGCGAGCAAGTCCTGATGGTGCTGGTATAGCTCCTCAGGCATTACATGGTGTTTACGAGCTAGCGACATGATTTTAGAAAAACGCTCTTCAACATAAGCCATGCGCTCCGGATCAACATCAATCTTGTCGAGATAATTGCGAAGCTCAGTATTGGCTTCCTCAATTTGGATGATGGCTTCTTCAATCATGTTAGGAAGTGGCGTTAGGCTAGCGTCGAGCTCGGCAAGCTGTAGCAATTTGCTGCTGGCGGTTTGTAGCATAGCAAGTGCGTTTACTTCATCACCCTCGTAGATGATGTCGATGGCTTGTTGGCACGTCACTGCCAATTCACCACTGTTGGATAAACGCTTGTGTTCTTGTTCAAGACCGGGGAATTCGTCTTCTCCAATCGCTAGCTCATTGAGTTCTTTGATTTGATATTCAAGCAACTGCAGCTGAGCCAGATTGTTAGCACTGTTTTCTTTCAGTTTGGTGAGTGCAATATCGGCATTACGCCAGGTTTGGTACTTTGAACGAACCTGTTTAAGCAGTGCGGTGTGGCCTGCGTATTGGTCAAGCAAGCTGAGCTGATAATCACTCTTCATCAATTGGTGATGCGCATGCTGACCGTGGATGTTTATCAACAGTTGGCCAAGCGATTTTAGCTGTGACAAGGGAACCGGACTGCCGTTAATGAAAGCGCGCGAGCGCCCTTCTTTGGTAATGGTGCGGCGCAAAATACATTCAGTGCCATCAAACAGGTCATTGTCTTCGAGCCAGCGTGTCGCTTGTTGATTGTCCTCAATCGCAAAAGCGGCAGTGACTTCAGTTTTGTCTTCACCAGCACGCACGGCGCCAGCGTCGGCACGGCCACCTAAACACAGCCCAAGCGCGTCGATAGCAATGGATTTACCTGCGCCGGTTTCGCCAGTGATGGTTGTCATACCTGTACATAGTTCTAACTGCAGCGATTTTACGATAGCAAAATTATTAACACTTAGATGAGACAGCATTTTATTTACCTGTTTAAATGAACATTACTGTATGTAAGTTCAGTATATACTGTTTCTTTATACAGTAAAGTTGCACAGGTAAATTTTTATGTGACAGGACGCACTGTTGCCGATTATTTGATCGAAAAGAAAGGAATTTAACCGGCGGATACAAAAAAGCCTCAATGGCAATATTGAGGCTATCGATAGGAATGGAGGCTATCTATCTGATTTATTTAAAACAGTTTACTCGACCATCCGAGTTTATTTCGCAGTACGTGATAGTAGCTATAGTCTTTTGGATGGATCAGTTTTAGCGCGTTCGGACTTTGATAGATGTGGATTTCGTCACCAGGCGATACAGGTAGCGAGATTTGTCCGTCGCAGCTGACTTCTTGTGTGCCACGGTTATCAGGGGACACCACCAGCTTAATACGGCAGTTACCATCAACCACCAATGGGCGACTCGACAAGGTATGTGGGAACATCGGTACCAATGAGATTGCATTGAGTTGTGATGATAATATAGGGCCACCGCCGGAGAGCGAGTAGGCAGTGGAGCCTGTTGGCGTAGACACAATAAGCCCGTCAGATCGCAAACTGAACGCGAATGAGTCATCAATATAGACTTCAAACTCGATCATGTGTGCGACTTGTCCCGGGTGAAGAACCGCTTCATTGAGTGCTGCGTTATGACTTTTTATTTGGCCGTGTCGATGAATTTCTGCTTCTAGGAGAAAACGTTTCTCCTCAAGGTATTCACCATTGAGCACGGATTCGAGTGCGGTTTCAAAGCCTTCAGGATTTAGATCTGTAAGAAAGCCAAGGTTGCCACGATTGACGCCAATTACAGCCACATCGAATCGAGACAGTACTCGAGCTGCGCCAAGCATATTTCCATCGCCGCCAACCACAATAGCTAAGTCGGCTTCTCGGCCTATACGAACTAAGCTGAAGAAGTGCTGCCTTGGGATGTCGACAAGAATATCGATCAGACGATCATCGACAAGAACCTTGTAGCCTTTCGAGGTGAGCCACAAAAACAGCTCTTTATGGGTTTGAATGGCTTGCTGAGCTCGAGGTTTGCCTATGATGGCGATCACCTCAAAGGGTTTTTTCATATCACTTCCAAACTAATAGTGCTTGAATCACAAATCTTCATCCCCATAATATACCCAAAGTATGTATATATGCAGTGTTTGGTGCGATTTAGTTCCTAAGAATTGTGAGTGAGTCGTATTATGCATTGCCTTGAAGCGAGTATTCCGGAGAGACCATGAGCAACGAAGAAAACAAGGTAAATCAAGAAGAGCTAAACACCCAAGAAGCGGAAGCAAAACAGGAAGATGCAGAGGTGGTAGGTTCTGACGCTGACGTGGAATGGAACGAAGAATCCGAGCAAGACATTCAAGAAGCTAAGATTGCTCAACTAGAAGCGGCGCTACTGTCTAGCGAAGCGAAAGTGAAAGATCAGCAAGATTCTGTTCTACGCGCGAAAGCAGATATTGAAAACATGCGTCGTCGCACAGAGCAAGAAATTGATAAAGCTCGTAAGTACGCACTGAACAAGTTCGCTGAAGAACTTTTACCAGTGATTGATAACCTAGAGCGTGCTATCGCAGCCGCAGATGCTGAAAACGAAGCAGTAAAACCGATCGTTGAAGGTGTTGAAATGACGCATAAGACGTTTGTTGATGTGGTTGCTAAGTTTGGTCTAAAAGAGATCAACCCAGAAGGTGAAGCATTCAACCCTGAGCAGCACCAAGCAATGTCTATTCAGGAAAGTGCCGATCACGAGCCAAATACCGTCATGTTTGTTATGCAAAAGGGTTACGAGCTCAATGGCCGTGTTATCCGTCCTGCCATGGTAATGGTGTCAAAGTAGCAGATTATTTCTAGGGGTTGACACTAGAGGTTTATCCCAACGAATTTGCCTATTCTATAAAATGAAGCCTTATTGGCTTCATTTTTTTTGGTTTATTGTTCTAGTTTCTTCTAATAATTTAGAGTTATAAACTTTAAGAAATGGATAAGAAAATGTAAAATTTATGCTTTCATTTTGACTTCATATCTGTAATATCCCCTGAGCTTTCTATAAATAAGAAAGTAAATAACTATAAAAGTGCAGGGAATAAACACAACATTCTGGAGTTTTTGAATGAATAAATCACTATCCCAAAAGATCTTTGTAGGTCTATTTGCTGGCCTTTTGATTGGTACAGCGATTCAATACCTTTTCGCAGGTGTTAGCCTTTTTGACCAATATCTACTTGGTTTTGCAGAAGGCGTAGGCGGCATGTTCGTCTCTTTAATCAAACTACTCGTTGTACCATTGGTATACGTTTCTATCGTTTGCGGTATCGTAGAACTTAAAGACATCAACTCTTTCGGTCGCCTTGGCGGCAAAACCTTTGCGCTTTATATTCTTAATACAGTGATCGCGATTACTTTTGCACTTGCTATCGGTATGATCGTTCAGCCGGGTGCAGGCGCTAACCTAGGTGGCACAGTGGCTGAAGCTGTTGAGCTCACGTCAACCACGACACCTGATATCTTCTCAATGATCACCAACATTGTACCAAGCAACCCTATTCAGGCGTTTGCTAACGGTGACATGTTACAAATCATCTTTATGGCGATTCTGACTGGTCTGGCTATCCAAGCTCTGGATAAAAAAGGCGGCCCTGCTATCAACGCATTCAAAGTAGCGAATGACGTGATGATGAAGTTGATTGGTCTTGTAATGAGCCTAGCGCCTTACGGTGTATTCGCACTGATGATTCAACTTGGCGCAACGCTTGATGCCAACACATTAGCATCGGTAGCGGGTTATGTGGCACTGGTTGTGGGTATTCTTGTTCTGTGGATCTTTGTGGTTTACCCACTTATGGTTGGCGCAACGACGAAAATGACGCCAGCACAGTTTATTCGTGCGACACGTGAGCAGGTTCTGTTCTCGCTATCAACGGCAAGCTCTAACGCGACGATTCCAGTGACTATGCGTACTTTGACAGACAAGATTGGTGTGTCTAAATCTGTAGCAGGATTTGGTGTACCACTGGGTGCGACTATGAACATGGCAGGCGCGTCTATCTACATCGCGATTGCGGCTATCTTCATCGCTAATGCCTTCGGTCAGCCTATCCAAATGGGCGATCTGTTTACTCTAGGCTTTACGGTACTACTACTTTCAATTGGTGCTGGTGGTGTTCCAGGCGGCGGTGTGGTGATGATTGGTGTTATCCTTCACCAATTAGGCTTGCCACCAGAAGGTCTAGCAATTGTTGCTGCTGTTGACCGTATCAACGATATGTTCTGTACTAGCTCAAATGTTGTCGGTGATACTGCAGTGAACACGATTGTTGCTGGTAGCGAAGGTGAAATTGGTGAGCCAGCAGAGCAAGAAGCTGACGCAGTGCTTGCCCAGAGCCGTGCGTAATAAAAAATAGTTTCGCTAGATAAAAAACGGAGCCCATTATGGCTCCGTTTTTATTTTTCAAACAATTACAACGTCAGTCATTGGGTGTAAATGATGTTCAGATGCACAATGACAACAGAAAAAACTTAAACTTTTTTCACTTCTTCCCTTGAAAAGCATTTTGACGCCCTTATCTATGGGTCATACAGAAAACAAACCTATTGCGAGCGGACAGTTTTGTCGGCTCTCAGCCTCACACTGAGGCAGCAAACGAAACAATAGAATTATTCGGAGATAGCCTGATGGGTAAAATCATTGGTATTGACTTAGGTACTACTAACTCTTGTGTTGCGGTTTTAGACGGCGACAAACCACGCGTAATCGAAAATGCTGAAGGTGAGCGCACAACCGCATCGGTTATCGCTTACACAGACGGCGAAACGCTAGTAGGTCAACCTGCAAAACGTCAAGCAGTTACAAACCCAGAGAACACGCTATTTGCTATTAAGCGTCTTATCGGTCGTCGTTTTGAAGACGAAGAAGTTCAGCGTGACATCGAAATCATGCCTTACAAAATCGTTAAGGCTGACAACGGTGATGCATGGGTAGAAGCAAAAGGCCAGCAAATGGCTGCTCCTCAAGTATCTGCTGAAGTACTTAAGAAAATGAAGAAAACTGCAGAAGACTTCCTTGGTGAGGAAGTAACTGGCGCAGTTATCACAGTTCCTGCTTACTTTAATGATGCACAGCGTCAAGCAACGAAAGATGCTGGTCGTATTGCAGGTCTAGAAGTTAAACGTATCATCAACGAACCAACAGCAGCAGCACTTGCTTACGGTCTAGATAAGAAAGGCGGCGACCGCACTATCGCAGTTTACGACCTTGGTGGTGGTACATTCGATATCTCTATCATCGAGATTGATGAAGTTGAAGGCGAGAAAACATTTGAAGTTCTAGCAACTAACGGTGACACACACCTTGGTGGTGAAGACTTCGATAACCGCATGATCAACTACCTAGTTGAAGAGTTCCAGAAAGAGCAAGGTATCAACCTTAAGAACGACCCACTAGCAATGCAGCGTGTTAAAGAAGCAGCAGAAAAAGCGAAGATCGAGCTTTCTTCTACTTCTCAAACTGACGTAAACCTACCTTACGTAACTGCAGATGCAACTGGTCCTAAGCACATGAACGTAAAAGTGACTCGTGCGAAACTAGAATCTCTAGTTGAAGACCTAGTACAACGTTCTCTTGAGCCACTAAAAGTTGCTCTAGCTGATGCAGACCTATCAGTAAGCGACATCAACGATGTAATCCTAGTTGGTGGTCAAACTCGTATGCCTATGGTTCAAGCGAAAGTGGCTGAGTTCTTCGGTAAAGAAGCTCGCCGTGACGTGAACCCAGACGAAGCAGTAGCAATGGGTGCTGCGGTTCAAGGTGGTGTACTAGCGGGTGAAGTTAAAGACGTGCTTCTACTAGACGTTACTCCTCTGTCTCTAGGTATTGAGACTATGGGCGGCGTAATGACTAAGCTAGTTGAGAAGAACACAACTATCCCAACAAAAGCGAACCAAGTTTTCTCTACAGCAGAAGACAACCAGAACGCGGTAACTATCCACGTTCTTCAAGGTGAGCGTAAGCAAGCGATGTACAACAAGTCTCTAGGTCAATTCAACCTAGAAGGCATTCAAGCTGCACCTCGTGGTATGCCTCAAATCGAAGTTACTTTCGACCTAGATGCGGACGGTATCCTACACGTATCTGCGAAAGACAAGTCGACGGGTAAAGAGCAGAAGATCACTATCCAAGCGTCTGGCGGTCTGAGCGATGAAGACATCGAGAAAATGGTACAAGAAGCAGAAGCTAACAAAGAAGCGGACAAGAAGTTCGAAGAGCTAGCAGCTGCACGTAACCAAGCAGACCAAATGATTCACGGTACTCGTAAGCAAGTAGAAGAAGCTGGTGAAGCGCTACCTGCAGAAGAGAAAGAGAAGATCGAAGCGGCAATCACAGAGCTAGAAGAAGCTCGTAAAGGTGAAGACAAAGAAGCGATCGATGCGAAAGTTCAAGCGCTAATGGCAGCGGCTCAGAAGCTAATGGAAATCGCACAGCAACAAGCTCAAGCACAAGGTGCGGGCGCTGAAGCTGGCGAACAGCCTAAGCAAGACGACGATGTTGTTGATGCTGAGTTCGAAGAAGTAAAAGACGAGAAAAAATAATTTCTCGTCGCTATAAAGCCCAATCTCGGCGTCGGAAATGCTCATTTGCACTTTCTCTATGAAAACTATGCAAACTGCGCGTTTCCTCCTTGAGCTTGGACTTTATAGCTTAGAGAATTCAGTGAGCTGGGTTCTCGAAAAGTGATTGTTGCGGGCGTTTGGGGTAACCTTTACGCCCGCAAATTTGTAAACAGTGAGTTTACGAGAGTCATGTCGCTCTAGATAAGGACACCAATCTTTATCTAGAACGATACAATCCCCAAACAGCGTCGGGCTGTTTGTCGAAGTAATTGGTAACAAGCAATATGTCAAAACGTGATTTTTACGAAGTATTAGGCGTTGATCGTGACGCATCAGAGCGCGACATCAAGAAGGCGTATAAGCGTCTTGCGATGAAGTATCACCCAGATAGAAACCAAGGTGATGAAGCGGCTGCTGAGAAATTTAAAGAAGTAAAAGAAGCGTACGAGATCCTAACTGAGCCTCAAAAGAAAGCAGCGTACGACCAATACGGTCACGCAGCCTTTGAACAAGGCGGCATGGGTGGTGGCGGCTTCGGCGGCGCTGGTGCTGACTTCGGTGATATTTTCGGTGACGTATTCGGTGATATCTTTGGTGGCGGTCGTCGTGGCGGCGGTGGTCATCGTGCTCAGCGCGGTGCAGACTTGCGCTACAACATGGAGCTAACGCTAGAAGAAGCAGTTCGTGGTATTTCAAAAGAGATTGAAGTACCTACATTAGTAGAGTGTGATACTTGTGACGGCTCAGGCTCGAAGAAAGGTTCTTCACCACAAACCTGTGGCACCTGTCATGGTCATGGCCAAGTTCAAATGCGCCAAGGCTTCTTTGCAGTTCAGCAAACCTGTCCGACTTGTAGCGGTACCGGTAAAATTATTAAAGACCCATGTAACAGCTGTCATGGTCAAGGTCGCTTACAGAAGACTAAAACACTTAACGTTAAGATCCCAGCCGGTGTGGATACAGGCGATCGCATTCGTCTATCTGGCGAAGGTGAAGCGGGAGAGCATGGCGCACCAGCCGGTGACTTGTATGTTCAAGTCCATGTGAAAGAGCACCACATCTTTGAGCGTGAAGGCAACAACCTTTACTGTGAAGTGCCAGTAAGCTTTGCTCAAGCTGCATTGGGCGGTGAAGTTGAAGTTCCGACACTTGATGGTCGTGTAAGCCTTAAAGTGCCAGAAGAGACTCAAACTGGCCGTATGTTCCGCATGCGTGGCAAAGGCGTGAAAGGCGTTCGTGGCGGTGGCGTTGGTGACCTAATCGTGAAGCTTGTGGTTGAAACGCCAGTGAAACTGAGCGCTCGCCAGAAAGAACTCCTGCATGAATTTGAAGAGTCATGCGGTGGTGAAGCAGCGAATACGCATAAGCCAAAATCAGAGGGTTTCTTCAATGGTGTGAAGAAGTTCTTCGATGATTTAACCAGCTAAACGCTCGAAAACCTCAATTAAATCGGCCCGCGATAATGACAGTTATCGCGGGCCGATTGTTTTTCTAAAGGCTGATTTTGCACGCTCAGCTTTACCAGCATTCCAGTGGCGTCACATCACCATTGGACGTCAAACTCATGGTTTTATCCGCCCCAAGGCAGGTATCATCAGATTGGGTGGTCGTCGTTTGTGCGATGGCTTTAATGGTATAGGCGGCGCCAGCGCTGCTCACGACTTCAAATTGATAGCGGTTGACCTGAGATTCACACACAGTGCAACTTCCACCGGAAATAACAGACGCAAAGTTGTAGCCGCTACTATAAGTGCGTTCGAGCTCCAACTGCATTTCCAGTAAATCACCCAACGCGATCATTCGGTGACTTTCTCGCACCTGCTGCGTGTAGTTTGGGTAGGCAACGGAAGTCAGAATGCCGAGTATGGCTAACGTGATCAATAATTCGATCAACGTCAAACCTCTTTGTCTACTCCCGCCTTGTTTGCATTTCATTATTTTAAGTCAATCCAACCGACTATTTTAAAAGACTTTTCTAGTGTTCTCTGCTGCTAGGATTAACGCAAGTAGATAGGTTTGTTTGTTACCAGTTTCATAGGATTTTGGGAAATGGTTCGCGGCTTTACGTTTTTGGAATTGATCATCACAGTAGTGATCTCGGGTATTGTCCTTATGGCGATGGCACCGACGTTCACCGATGTCTCCAAATCAAACAAAGTTGAGCGGGCAGCACTTGAGCTTTATGGCGTTATTGTACAAACACAAGCCGAAGCGATATTACGTAACGAGCCATTGTGGTTGCACTTTGAAGGTTTACCCGATGGTGCATCTGATGGTAATTGGACTGCGGTGGTTGCCAACAAAGATAGCTTGTCTGACAGCAACGTAAAGCGGCTATTCACTATGTCAGGAGCGCCATTTGATGGCACAACCATTGAGCTCAATTTTAATGGCGAACAGCTCAAAATAGACCATATTACTGGTGCAGCGCGCGCGGCAGGCAACATCACGATTAAACCTTATCCACGTAGTGAAAAGCTCGCCAAGATTGTCAGTGACGCTGCTTCGGGGAGGGTGCGAGTTTGTCAAAGTGGCGGTGAATATGGGTTAGGAGGCTGCTAGGATGAAGCGTCAAAAAGGCATCACTATCATCGAAATGCTGGTGGCATCGACAGCAGGTATCATGGCTATTTCTCTGGTGGGTTCTTTGTACATATCGGTGCAAAACCATGCCTCCGATCGCTCTCAATTATTACTGCTAAATCAAGCTCTCGCCACGACGGCGCGCCGTATCCAAAATGACATGATCCGTGCGGGCTACAATGGCAAAGAAAGCAACAGCTGGGTGCCTTTTGGAGCGAGTACTACCATCTATGTGTCTCAGAGCGGGGCGGTGGCGCAGTATGCGTATCGAGATGATAGGGGAGAAGCGCCGATTGAGAACGTTGTATGGCAGTTCTCAGAAGAGGTTGGAAAGCTATCAATTTGCCGAGCTAAAACGAGCATTTCGACTGGAACTAAAGCGACGTCATTCTCCAGCTCAACAGGTTGTACGTCTATTTTTGAACCTAACCTTATAAAAGTAAATAATTTTTCTTTGGCGACTAATACGGTGGGAAGCCATAGTGCCACCCATCAATACGTCAATCTAACCATCGACGCGGAGCTTAGAGGAAATCCTAGTGTATTCAGTTCATTGACGCGACAGTTCATGGTGAGGAACGGCCAATGAAAAAGCAGCTAGGTGTCGTCACACTTATGATAACGGGTTTACTACTTGTAGTGGCCTTGATCGTTACGCTTGGGGCATACAAGACATCTCTTTATGAAATAAAACGTGCCCAAAATGAAGTAGAGGCGAGAAAAACTTACTGGGTCTTGGAAGGAGGTGTGGAATGTGGTTTAGCTCAGTTTATTCCTACACTATCTGTTCCTGCAGAACCAAAAACATGCGATAGCGCAATTAACATCACACCGAGCTTCGCAGTTGACGCAATAACAAAAGAAGTGGTTCTATCGGCAAAAATGAGTTCCCATGAAGTCAGTCGAAGATTTATTCCGTCTTCTAACAATTTAAAGCCAGGTGCTATTCAAAGTACTGGAAGCTTTGTTGTAAATAGCTCGGTAAATATCTCGACACCTGATCCTGGCGATAAATTGGAGGATGGACGTTGGGATTGTACGGCAGTTCGCTTCGGTGGTTCATTTAAAGCGAATGGCGCGATTACAAATAGTGGCGTTATACATGGCATTAGCCCTTACGAAGGCTTTGAGCATAACAATAAAGATTGTGCTGAGATGACGGTGGTCAGTGCCAACTGTTCGTCTGATACAGACCCTACCTGTTTGAAGCAAGACTTTAAAAAAGATACAGAGCTGGATGTTTTTAAAGATTTTTTTGGTGTCGATGCGAGCTATCATAATTCGATAAGAGATAGTGGTGAATTTACCGTGATTGAGCTGAAATCTGCATCCGAAAGCGCGGGCCCCAAGCAGTGTGGCTCTAAGATCATCAATAGCCTCAACACTGACAATTTAAAAATCTGGATCGAAGGTTCCTGCGTTATTTCATCTGATGAACTGGGTTCAATCAAAACCGCGCTAAACCCTGCAGGGGGCACTAAGAAAGCGATGACGTTAGTGGTTCATGAAGGCCTGCTAGCGCTACACGGAGCAACCGCAATAAATGGCGTGGTCTTTCACTTTAACCAAGATTTTTCTCCAACTAAATCGGCTTGGGATGCACTAGAGCTGGCAGACAGCGCGGTTGCTCACTTCCCCGAAGACTATGGATCCGCGGCTTACTATCAAGGCGGCAGTTTCAACATTTCTGGAGGGGTGTTCTTTGATTACCCGAAGGCCAGTCATGCTTCACTGTTCAGAGATTCATTGTCGTTTCATTACAACCGCGATGTGATTCGCGACGCGCAAGGTTCATCTTCACTATTCACCTGGAAAAAAGGAGCCTGGCGTGATTTCTAAACAGCGTGGTTTTAGTCTTGTAGAAGTCATGATTGCCATTTGCCTGGTTGGAATTGGGGCTCTTGGTTTAGTCAAGATGCAGGCTTATATTGAGCAGCGCTCCGATTTTGCTTATCACAGCATACAAGCGTTGGGGCTTGCGGAAGCGAAGTTCGAATGGTTTCGAACGCGCGGCGCCGATAGCGCACAGTCTGATATGCAAGTGGCAGATTTTGATACTGATATCATTGCTGGCTCTGAAAACCACCCTCCTTATATTGTGACCTGGAAAGTACCCAACGTCTCTATGGACGGCAATGTCAAAACGGTCCAAGTGGATGTTGATTGGATTGACCGACTAGGAGAGTCGCGACGTCTAAGTTTGAAAACTCAGATCTCGCGTTATAGCGAGTTTGACTAGTCGTGAAAGTGTCCTTTCATGTTGAGCGCGACTTGTTAATTATTTAAATACGCCTTCGTTTGTTAATCCTCTGAATCATAAGCCAATACAGAAACAAGCCTACCTATTCCGCTCCTCTGTAGCCCTTCTCCCCTTTAGATTGAGCTCAAATTATAAGCTATCTTTATATTATCGGGTATTTTGCGTGCTAGTTAGATAATTGTTTTGCAATTGTGCGTTTTAGTGTTGGTTAAATGTTATGTTAATCGACGTATTTTGCAAAATAAGTCTACAAATATGGAAAAAGTTCCGAATTATCTACTCTTTTCATCTTTTTTAAATAGAATGGTGTCGCAGATTTTATGTCACAGTGAAACTTGCCTTGAGATTCACAAATAACAACATCACACACACGGAGTTACCATGAGTAACCAATCGATTAATCAAGCGCCTGCTCCAAAGCCGACTGGAATGGATCGCTTTTTAAACTTTATTGAGAAAGCGGGTAACAAGATCCCAGATCCTGCTATCTTGTTTTTCTGGGCACTCGTTATTGTTTGGGTTGCATCAGCACTTTTATCTAATGTCAGTTTCGATCTGATTAACCCACGTACCGGCACACCTCTAGAAGTGACTAACCTTCTAACGGGTGAAGCACTAGCAAGCTTCCTTGCTAACATGGTAACGACGTTCACAGGCTTTGCGCCATTGGGTATCGTACTGGTTGCGATGCTAGGTGTTGGTGTAGCTGACTCTTCAGGCTTCATCACAACTGGCCTTAAGAAAATGCTGAACTTCACGCCTGCGAAACTGCTAACGCCAATGCTGATTCTTGTAGCGATCGTATCGCACACAGCGGCGGATGCAGGTTACGTTCTGGTTATTCCACTAGGAGGTATCATCTTCCACGCAGCGGGTCGTCACCCACTAGCGGGTATCGCAGCAGCATTTGCTGGTGTATCAGGTGGTTTCTCTGCAAACTTTATCCCTTCAGGTATCGACCCGCTACTAGCAGGTTTCACGCAAACATCTGCACAGGTTCTTGATCCTGCATACATCGTTAACCCACTAGCGAACATCTTCTTTACTGGTCTTTCTTCAGTGATTATCGTTGCTATCGGCTGGTATGTGACTGAGAAAATCATCGAACCACGCCTTGCTAACACTCCTGTTGATGAAGATGCTGAAGAAGCACCGGATCTAGGTACGTTCACAGAGACAGAATCTAAAGCGTTCCGCGCGGCAGGTTGGTCAATGATGGCGGGTATCGCACTGCTTGTTGCTGCTCTTATTCCAGAAACATCAGCACTGCGTTCTCCAGAAGGTGAGATCACTGCGTTCTCTGCACCAATCATGCAATCGATCGTTCCACTGATCTTCATCCTGTTTATCATCCCAGGCTACGTATACGGCCGTGTATCTGGCACGTTCAAGAGCAGCGACGATGTGATTAAAGCGATGGGTACGACAATGTCTACCATGGGCGCGTACATCGTAATGTCATTCTTCTGTGCACAGTTCCTATCTGCATTTGGTCAATCAAACATCGGTACTATGCTAGCGCTCTACGGTGCTGAAGGCCTGAAAGCGATGAACCTGCCAGGTCAGGCGACGATCGTTGGTATGATTCTACTGACTGCATTTGTTAACCTACTGGTTGGCTCTGCATCAGCGAAGTGGGCACTGATTGGTCCAATCCTAGTTCCAATGCTAATGGCGGTTGGTATCTCTCCTGAGCTATCTCAAGCGGCTTACCGTGTTGGTGACTCTGTATCGAACATCATCTCACCTCTAATGGTATTCTTCCCACTGGTTGTTGTTTACTGCCAACGCTACGTGAAGTCTACGGGTATCGGTACACTCGCTTCTCTAATGATGCCATTCTCAATCGCAATGCTGATTGGTTGGACTATCTTCTTGCTAGCTTACTGGGCTCTAGGTATTCCACTAGGTATCCAAGCACCTTACACTTACACTATGTAAGTTGAAGTAAGAGATTAAAAAAGCCCGCCAGGCAGATAGCCTAGGCGGGCTTTTTGTTTTCAGGTTCTGAGTTAGATTTTCGCTGTTTTTACTCGCTAGCTTTTTAAGAATCCAGCGTGAAAGCGCAAATGGTCATCGATAAAGCTTTGGATAAAGAAGTAACTATGATCGTAACCAGGCTGCATACGAAGTTTCACATCACTGCCTGAGCTCTCGGCTGCGGCAAGCAATAACTCTGGTTTGAGCTGCTCTTGCAAGAAGCCGTCATCTTCACCTTGATCGACCAGGATAGGCAGTGTGGCTTGTGCCGCTTGCAGTAGCTCAACACTGTCGTATTGTTTCCAGTCCTCGGTGTTGTTACCTAGATAATGGCTAAGCGCTTTTTGTCCCCAAGGGCAGTTCATCGGATTGCTAATTGGGCTAAACGCAGAGATAGAGCGGTAGCGTTCACTGTTCTTCAAACCAATGGTCAGTGCACCGTGCCCACCCATGCTATGTCCAGAGATAGAGCGAACGCTGGTGACCGGAAAATGCTCTTCGATCAGCATTGGCAGTTCATCGACGATGTAGCTGTACATCTGATAATGCTGATTCCAAGGCGCTTGAGTGGCATTAACATAGAAGCCAGCACCAAGTCCAAAATCGTAAGCACCTTCTGGATCGTCAGGTACACCTTCTCCACGAGGGCTGGTATCCGGTGCGACGATAGCAATACCAAGTTTGGCGGCTGCGCGAAACGCGCCCGCTTTCTGCATGAAGTTCTCATCGGTGCAGGTTAAACCAGATAGCCAATAAAGGACTGGAACTGGATTGTCGGCACTTGCCTCTGGTGGCAAGTAAATAGCAAAGCGCATTGAGCAATTGAGTACATTAGAACGGTGTTGGTATTGCTTGTGCCAACCACCAAACACTTTTGCTTGGCTAAGGTTTTCTATTGTCATTCTATTAACCTAAATGAAAATAGGGCTCTGTATGCCAGAGCCCTAAGTCAGAGTTTAGTAGTGGATTACGGTACGAATGCTCTCGCCTTTATGCATAAGGTCGAAGGCTTCGTTGATGTTCTCCAGAGGCATAGTGTGAGTGATGAACTCTTGTAGCCCAAACTCGCCCGCCATGTAGCGATTTACGATCTCTGGAAGTTCACTGCGGCCTTTAACGCCACCAAATGCACTACCACGCCATACGCGACCCGTTACAAGTTGGAATGGACGAGTGGAGATCTCTTGACCTGCACCTGCAACACCAATGATGACAGACTCACCCCAACCTTTATGGCAGCACTCAAGTGCTTGACGCATCACGTTGACGTTACCAATACACTCGAAAGAGTAATCAACACCACCGTCAGTCATCTCGATGATAACTTCTTGAATTGGCTTATCAAACTTCTGTGGGTTAATCACGTCCGTTGCGCCAAGTTGCTGAGCAAGCTCGAATTTGCTTTCGTTGATGTCTACACCAATGATTTTGCTTGCGCCAGCCATGCGAGCACCGATAATTGCAGACAAGCCGATGCCACCAAGACCGAAGATAGCGACGGTATCGCCTTTCTCAACTTTCGCTGTGTTTAGTACTGCACCCATACCGGTGGTTACGCCACAGCCAAGTAGACATACTTCTTCAAGTGGGGCTTCTTTGTTCACTTTAGCCAATGAAATCTCAGGCAGTACTGTGTACTCAGAGAACGTAGAGCAGCCCATGTAGTGGTAGATAGGTTGACCGTCTTTATAGAAGCGGGTCGTACCATCTGGCATCAAACCTTTACCTTGGGTTTCACGAACCGCTTGGCACAGGTTAGTTTTACCCGACTTACAGAATTTACATTCGCCACATTCAGCTGTGTATAGCGGGATAACGTGGTCGCCGACCTCAACGCTTGTGACGCCTTCACCAACCATTTCAACGATACCGCCACCTTCGTGACCAAGAATGCTTGGGAAGATGCCCTCTGGATCGTCGCCAGATAGAGTGAATGCATCAGTATGGCACACGCCAGTTGCAACGATCTTCACGAGTACTTCGCCAGCTTTTGGCAGCATGACATCGACTTCTTCCATTTTTAGTGGTTGGTTTGGACCCCAAGCGACAGCTGCACGTGATTTAATAAATTGTTCAGTCATGGTTTTTCCTTTTTCTTTTAAGGTCATGGTTTCAAGATCACGAATCTATATGTAAGAACACAAACGGCTAACCTACTAAGGTTAGTTCACTTCACCCCGTTTGCATCGGATGACAAGCAGTATATTTATTTCTTAAAAAATGATAATTACGTAATTTTGAAATACACTATTACTATTTTGTAATAGTTGGATTTGTTCATGGCAAACTGGGAAGGCATCAACGAGTTTGTTGCGGTTGTGGAGACGCAGAGCTTTACTGCCGCAGCGGAGCGGCTATCGACCTCGGTCGCAAACATCAGCCGAAGAGTTAATGCATTAGAAGATAAACTCGCAGTAAAGCTATTTGTGCGCACCACCAGAAAAGTCTCGGTCACAGAAGTTGGGGCGACGTACTATCAGCACTGTAAACCCTTAGTTGAGGGCTTGATGTTGGCTGAGCTAGCCATTACGCAACTGCAAGCAAGCCCCACTGGAAGAATTAAGATGACTGCGCCTGTGACCTTTGGTGAGCAGGTGCTTGCTCCGCTGATGCATCAGTTTTTACTGCAATATCCGCAAATCGAGCTGGATTTGGTGCTGTCGAATCAAAAGATGGATCTGGTCCAAGAGGGTTACGATCTCGCGGTGCGTTTGGGTAAGCTTGATGATTCGAGCATGATGGCTCGTAAGCTGCTCGACCGGCACATGTTTGTTTGCGTAAGTCCAAGTTACTTAGCGAAACATGGTGAGCCGCATACTTTGTCTGAGCTTAAACGACACCAGTGTCTTCGCGGTTCAACCAAATACTGGCGCTTTGAAGATAAAGGCACAGAACGACTGATCCATGTTGATGGCAGAGTGCAATGCAATAGTGGCTATGCGCTCGTCGATGCCGCGTTAAAAGGGTTGGGAATTGTCCAGCTTCCCGACTATTATGTGCAACCTTATTTAGAAACGGGTGAGCTGGTGGAAGTGTTGACCCCATATAGAGGTGACCAAGAGGGCATCTGGGCGCTCTATCCGCAAAATCGGATGCTAACCTCTAAAATAAGAACCCTGATTGACTATTTATCTGAAGCATTAAACTGAGAGCCTCATGACTGACAAGCCAACACCGCCCGCGATTTCGACATCTACCGAGTTTAGTGAACAAGACCATGCCTTTATGCGCCGTGCGATGGAGTTGGCCTCTCAAGCGGAAACTGAGGGAGAAGTCCCGGTTGGCGCATTACTGGTTAAAGACGGCGAGGTGGTAGCGGAAGGTTGGAACCAGTCGATAGGTGCGCACGATGCCAGTGCTCACGCAGAAATGCAGGTAATACGTAAAGCAGGTAAGGTGTTGGAAAACTATCGACTGCTTGATACTACGCTGTATGTCACCCTAGAGCCCTGCCCAATGTGTGCTGGCGCGCTTTTACATAGTCGCGTAAAACGAGTGGTGTTCGGTGCTCCCGATTTGAAAGCGGGCGCTGCAGGCACAGTATTAAACTTGTTTGAAAGCCAAGCGTCCTATCACTATGCAGATGTTGAATCTGGGTTACTTGAGCAAGAGTGTCGTCATCAGCTGCAAGCCTTTTTTAAACGACGCCGAAAAGAGATCAAAACGGCTAAGCAAGAGAAACGACAGCAGGAGCAGATAGGGAAGAAAACTGATTAATAACTGAAAGGGCAGTGAGGGGATATCTAGCAAACATCTGCGTGGCAGATGCTTGCTGTCTTTGCTTTGCAGCGTCTCTTCTACGAAGACAGTAGCTGCATAAACGAACGATGACGCCAAATAACTTTCTTCTTATTGTTTGCCATCATACGTCTGCGGCGGTTTGCGGCCACCGTCTTATTAAGGTGTTTAGCCTGGTTTCGTTTCTTCGCCAGCATAAAACAACCTCCTTTTACTACGGGTAAACCTCTCCGATCTAAATCCCTACGCACTGGGCGTATTCGATGTCCTTATTTGTGGAGCGTTGTCGGAGTCCCAAACACACGATTACCACTCAATAGGATAAGTAGTCAAAGCGTATGCAAGTGTTGGTTGGTACGGATGTACCTGCCAGGTGAGAGCGAATAATGCATCAGAACAATGGATTAAAACGAGGTATCAGTACGATGTTCTCGCTGCTCTCAAACAGTAATGTACGGCCTTGCTGGTCGGATTTCAAGTGTGCGAAAGCAGTTTGTTTCGCACACATTGACACGGGTATAGAAACTCTCAATAGTTAGCGACCCGTATTACCACCTACATTGGGTTTTACTAAGGTCTCGGCACCACTTAACGTGGAGTCCGAAGCAGAGACTGCACCTGATACAGGAGGCAGTGGCGGTATCACAATCAGTCCGTCGGTCGTCAATTCTTGCTCTGCTTGTTCGGCAAGCTGCTTGTCTACATGGCCAATGATACTTTGATAGTAGCGACGGATGTTTTCAACGTAGTTACGCGCTTCATCGCCACGCGCATAGCCATAGCGTGTTTGACTGTAGAATTTCTTCTGACGCAGCAGTGGCAGGCGATCTTTCACATCCGCCCAAGCATCTGGGTCGCCACCTTGACGTTTGGTCAGGCGTCTTGCATCCATCATATGACCAAAGCCAACATTGTAAGACGCCAGTGCAAACCAGATCTTTTCATGTTCAGTGATGGAGTCTGGCACGCGGTCAACGATACGTCTTAAGTACTCAACACCGCCACGGACAGACTGCTCTGGATCCAGACGATTGGTGACATTGACGCTTTTTGCGGTTGGCAGCGTCAGCATCATCATACCGCGTACTCCAGTAGGCGACTTGGCAATTGGATTCCAGTGCGACTCTTGGTAGGCCAATGCCGCAATCAAACGCCAGTCGAACTCTTTAGAGTACTTCTTAAACAGCGGTGACCATTTAGGTAGTTTGTTATCGAGAGCTCGAATGAATGCGCGCGTATCGACGTAATCGAATACGCCAATGTGACCGATATACTTCTCTTCTAAATTAGCCAGCTCGCCAGTTTGTTTAAGCTGGCCGAAGAACTCAATGAGCAGGGCATATAAGCTCTCATCTTCTGACTGACGCATATACCAAGAAATCGGTTGGTCTTCGGTCATCTCGAAAGCGAGCGCCAAATCAGGATAGATACGTTGTGATAGCGATAGCTCAACCGAATCCGCCATAGTAAAGCGCAGTTTACCTTCTGACACTTGCTTAAGCAGATCATTGACGTCTGCATTGGCATCGACGTAGTAGCGAATATCTGGATGCTGGCTGGCTACCGTGGCTAAGGTTTTTTCGAAATGTGAGTCTTTGACAATGGCAAACACCTCTTCGCCATCGGCTTTATCAATCAGCTCTTGTTGAGTATTCAGTAACTGCTTTAGGTTGCGCGGGCGCCACTGACCTTTTTTATACACCACTTGTTGGCTGACATAGTAGTAAGCAGGGCCTGCTCGAAAACTCTCAATACGCTCTGGCGACTGACTTAGGCCGGCAGCGATGATATCAATCTCGCCCTTTTGCAAAGCAGGAAATAGGCTCGCTTGGCGAAATGCGGGTTTCATTTCTAGCTTCACGCCCAACGCATCGGCAAATTGTCTTGCAAGCTCGTAATCCAGTCCGGTTGGACCGTCGGGGCCGATGTAGTAGGAGAGCTGGTTATTGAGAGTACCGACACGAAGTACACCGCGCTCTTTGATGTTTTCTAATTCACTCTTTGGATCAGAATCGATTTGACAGCCGGCCAAGCCAATAGTGAGCAGACAGGCAGACAGCAATTTTAACCAGCGGCGGTTAGGCCAACGAACAACAGATGGACTTTGCATTAATTCATAGATCTCACAACGTTAGTGCTGCCTTTATACCAAAGCTGTGCGTGTTGGCAAAGCGAGATAGCAGAAACACCCGAGAGTGGTCACTTTATCATCAATCTCTATGGTATTTCGGCAAAAGCAAAAAAAATGACGAAAACGTTTGCGCCAACGCTTACGTCACAAAAAAAAATCCTCTATAATACCGCCGCATCAAGGTAGGAGAAATCGTTATAAGTTCAGTTTTTACTATTAACTGATTGAATTTATAAGAATTTCACCTAAATCAACTGCATAAGAGACCTAAGCACATGAGAATTTTGCGTGGTTCCCCAGCTCTTTCTGAGTTTCGTGTTAACAAGCTACTAGAGCTTTGTCGTGAACTAAACCTACCAGTAACAGGTATTTACGCTGAGTTTGCCCACTTTGCCGACCTAACGGCAGACCTGGATGCGTCTGAAGTTGAAAAATTAGAGAAGTTGCTGACTTATGGTCCAACTATCGAAGAGCACGAGCCAACTGGCACACTGCTACTAGTGACACCTCGCCCTGGTACTATCTCGCCATGGTCTTCTAAATCTACGGATATCGCGAATAACTGTGGTCTAGACAAAGTGACTCGTCTAGAACGTGGTACGGCATACTATGTAGAGACATCAAGCGAACTGACTGAGCTTCAACTTGTTGAGCTTAAAGCGGTTATCCACGACCGTATGATGGAAGTGGTTTTCTCTGATTTCGAATCAGCAGCAGCGCTGTTTCAAGTAGCAGAGCCAGCACTAGTTGCAGATGTTGATCTACTAACAGGTGGTCGCAAAGCACTAGAAGACGCGAACGTGACGCTAGGTCTTGCACTTGCAGAAGATGAAATTGATTACCTACTTGAAAGCTTTGTTACTAAGCTAGAGCGCAACCCAACAGACATCGAATTGATGATGTTTGCACAGGCGAACTCTGAGCACTGTCGTCACAAGATCTTCAACGCAGATTGGACTATCGACGGCGTGAAGCAAGACAAGTCGCTGTTCAAGATGATCAAAAACACATTCGAAACGACACCAGAGCACGTTCTGTCTGCATACAAAGATAATGCAGCGGTTATGGAAGGCTCTGAAGTGGGTCGTTTCTTCCCAGATCCAAAGACTCGTCAATACGGCTACAACCACGAGAAAGCGCACATCCTAATGAAGGTGGAAACACACAACCACCCAACAGCGATTTCTCCATGGCCAGGTGCATCGACAGGTAGCGGTGGTGAAATCCGTGACGAAGGCGCAACAGGTATTGGCGGTAAGCCAAAAGCAGGTCTTGTAGGCTTTACGACTTCTAACCTTCGTATTCCTGGCTTCGAGCAGCCTTGGGAAACTGACTTTGGTAAGCCAGGTCGTATTGTTAACGCACTGGATATCATGCTAGAAGGTCCACTAGGTGGCGCGGCGTTTAACAACGAATTTGGTCGTCCAAACCTACTTGGTTACTTCCGTACCTATGAAGAGAAGGTAACGTCTCACGCAGGTGAAGAAGTACGTGGTTACCACAAGCCAATCATGATTGCTGGTGGTATGGGTAACATCCGTGACGAGCACGTTCAGAAGAAAGAGATCCCAGTAGGTGCAAGCCTAATCGTACTTGGCGGTCCTGCGATGAACATCGGTCTTGGCGGCGGTGCAGCCTCTTCTATGGCGTCTGGTCAGTCTGCTGAAGACCTAGACTTTGCCTCAGTACAGCGTGAAAACCCAGAGATGGAACGTCGCTGTCAAGAAGTGATCGACCGCTGCTGGCAGCTAGGTGAAGATAACCCAATCGCATTTATTCACGATGTGGGCGCGGGCGGTATCTCAAACGCACTTCCTGAGCTTGTTGATGATGGTGAGCGCGGCGGTATCTTCCAACTGCGTGACGTACCAAATGATGAGCCTGGCATGAGCCCACTTGAGATTTGGTGTAACGAATCTCAAGAACGTTATGTCATGGCAGTAGCGCCAGAGAACATGGCAGCATTTGATGCTATCTGTAAGCGTGAGCGCGCACCCTACGCTGTAGTGGGTGTGGCAACAGAAGAGCGTGAACTTAAGCTTGAAGATTCACACTTCGACAACACGCCAATCGACATGCCGATGGACATCCTTCTAGGCAAAACGCCGAAGATGCATCGTGATGCGAAAACACTGAAAGTAGACAGCCCTGCGATCTCTCGCGAAGGCATTGAAATGAACGATGCGGTTGACCGCGTTCTTCGTCTACCAACAGTTGCAGAAAAAACATTCCTTATCACCATTGGTGATCGCACGGTAACGGGTCTGGTTGCTCGTGACCAGATGGTTGGTCCTTGGCAGGTACCGGTTGCAAACTGCGCAGTAACCGCAGCGAGTTACGATACTTACCACGGTGAAGCCATGTCTATGGGTGAGCGCACACCAGTCGCTCTACTAGACTTCGGCGCTTCTGCTCGTCTAGCGGTAGGTGAGTCCCTGACTAACATCGCAGCGACAGACATCGGCGATATTAAGCGTATCAAGCTATCAGCCAACTGGATGTCTCCAGCAGGCCACCCTGGTGAAGACGCAGGTCTTTACGAAGCGGTGAAAGCGGTAGGTGAAGAGCTATGTCCTGCACTGGGTCTAACGATTCCAGTAGGTAAAGACTCAATGTCGATGAAGACCAAGTGGAACGAGAACGGTGAAGACAAAGAAGTGACGTCTCCACTTTCACTGGTTATCACTGCATTTGGTCGTGTGAACGATGTTCGTAAGACGGTAACGCCGCAGCTTCGCACTGACAAAGGTGACTCATCACTTGTTCTTGTTGATCTTGGTAACGGTAAAAACCGTCTAGGCGCAACGGCATTGGCACAGGTTTACAAGCAGCTTGGTGATAAGCCAGCAGACGTAGACAACGCAGAGCAGCTAAAAGGCTTCTTCGATGCGATGCAAACGCTTGTTCGTGATGACAAGCTAGTGGCTTACCACGATAAAGGCGATGGCGGTCTATTCGTAACCCTTGCTGAGATGGCATTTGCTGGTCACTGTGGCGTGAAAGCGGATATCGCGGACCTAGGTGAGGACGTACTAGCAGCACTATTTAACGAAGAGCTAGGTGCGGTTGTTCAGGTTAAGAATGATGACCTAGAAGCAGTGAAAGCGGTTCTAGCGGCTAACGGCCTAGAAGCGTGTTCTCACGTAATCGGCAGCGTAGAAGCGTCTGACGACTTCGTTATCACCTCTGGTGACGCTGTTGTTATCGAGCGTTCTCGTATTGAGCTACGTACTATCTGGGCTGAAACCACGCATAAGATGCAGTCACTGCGTGACAACTCAGCGTGTGCAGACCAAGAGCACGAAGCGAAGAAAGACAACTCTGACCCAGGCCTAAACGTTAAACTCAGCTTCGATGTTAAAGAAGACGTTGCAGCACCATACATTGCGACGGGCGCTAAACCTAAGATGGCTATTCTTCGTGAGCAAGGTGTTAACTCTCACGTTGAGATGGCCGCAGCGTTTGACCGTGCTGGCTTTGAAGCGACGGACATTCACATGAGCGACATCCTGACAGGACAAGCAGTACTTGAAGAATACCAAGGTCTTGTGGCTTGTGGTGGCTTCTCTTACGGTGACGTTCTAGGTGCGGGTGAAGGTTGGGCTAAGTCTATTTTGTTCAACGACCAAGCGCGTGACCAGTTCCAAAGCTTCTTCCACCGCGAAGATACCTTCTCACTAGGTGTATGTAACGGCTGTCAGATGCTATCGAACCTAAAAGAGCTGATCCCAGGTGCAGACCTATGGCCACGCTTCGTTCGTAACGAATCTGAGCGCTTTGAAGCTCGCTTTAGCCTAGTAGAAGTTCAGAAGTCTGACTCTATCTTCTTCGATGGTATGGAAGGTTCACGCATGCCAATCGCAGTTTCTCACGGCGAAGGCCGCGTAGAGGTTCGTGATACTGACCACCTAAATGCGATTGAAGCATCAGGTACAGTAGCGGTACGTTACATTGATAACAACGGTAACCCAACGCAGCAGTATCCAAACAACCCGAACGGCTCACCAAACGCAATCACAGGTCTAACGACTCGTGACGGTCGTGTGACTATCATGATGCCACACCCAGAGCGTGTATTCCGTACGGTTGCGAACTCTTGGGCTCCTGAATCTTGGGGTGAAGATAGTGCTTGGATGCGTATGTTCCGCAACGCTCGCGTGAACGTAGGTAAGTAATCGATCTGAGGTGATTGCCTCAAACGTTACAGCCAAATAGTTAATGAAGTCCTCAGTGGAAACACTGGGGACTTTTTCTATAAAAACTCTGAGCGTCAGCGCTGGATTTGTGTTCTAATACCGCGCTGGCTTAGGGATGGTCAGTATTACATTGCTGGAATATCCCTTAACAAAGTCTTTAGGAAATACATAAATGTCTGAAAATAAAAAATTTACTATCCGTCTAACGGAAAAGCGTAACGGCTGGTCTGCAGAGATCATGCGTCAAGTAACTTCTCGTCGCACGGTTGTGTCTAAGCGCGAGATGGGCTTTGAGAGCCAAGAATTGGCTCAAGCGTGGGCGGATAAAGAGCTCGCTGGTTTTATTGAAAACCAAGCAAAGCGCAATGAGCGTAAAGCAGAAACTCGCGCAGCGAAAGCAGAAGCAGCTGCGAAAGCCGAAGCTGCAGCAGATAGCGAAGAGTAATCCTTTTTGCTCTGATGGTGGTTCCTAGGGATGCCCCTAGGAACGCATTGTCATTCTCAATTCAATCTACTGACTTACCTGAGCGTTCAGTTGCTCAACCAAACCACCCTCTAACCCAAGCTGGGTTGCCAACTCTTTCAAATAGGCCTTTTCCATAAAGTTTTGCTCATCGGCTACTAATAGGCTGGCTAGGTATATTTCGGTTGCGTGTTCTGGTGATACGGCCAATCGCGCGATTTCTGAAGGATCGAGAGGTTTCGCTATCTCCGCTTGAATCAACTGTTGCACTGATGCGTCAGCATCGATTTGGGTGAGTGCTTGTTCGATCTTAGCCATCTCTTGCTCGTCAATATGTCCATCTGCCTTGGCCGCTGCGATCATCGCTTTGAGCACCGATTCATCGTGTTGCGAGGTTTGGGTAAAGTTAGCTGGAGTTTGCGGTGAACTAGAAGGGTTGGACTCCCCTTTGTTGTAGTCGTTGTATAGCTTGTAAGCGAGTGCACCTAATGCTGCAGCGCCACCAACACCTAGTGCGGTTTTGCCCATTTTTTTGGTTTTCTTAGAGCCCATAAGCATACCGAGTAAACCTCCGCCTACCGCTCCAGCACCAAGAGCGCCAAGGGTTTTCTTATCACCGAGAGCTTGGCCGATGCTTGACGAGGACTGGCTCGCTTTCTGGGTGGTTTGATTGACGATATCTGAATTAAGGGCTTGGTTAAGCAGTGATTTTAGGTTCATCTATTACTCCTAGTCAGGTGGCATTCCACCATCATAAGAAAGCGAACATGAACAGAGTATGAAGGCAATAAAAAAGGCCGCATAGCGGCCTTTAGGATAATCTGGGTAACGATTAAGCTAGCTGAGCTTTCACGTGAGCCACGATATCGTCGATAGCAATTGGCGTTTTGTCACCAGTGCGGCGGTTCTTGTATTCGAAGTTACCTTCGTCCATGCTGCGGTCACCAATAACCACAGTATGAGGAACACCAACAAGCTCCATGTCAGAGAACATGACACCTGGGCGCTCTTTACGATCGTCAAATAGCACTTCGATACCAGCTGCAGTCAGTTCTGCGTATAGCTTCTCTGCTGCTTCTTTAACGCGCTCAGACTTATGCATGTTCATCGGTACGATCGCTACCTGGAATGGGGCGATAGCGTCAGGCCAGATGATGCCGTACTTATCATTGTTCTGTTCGATAGCAGCAGCTACCACACGAGAAACACCGATACCGTAACAACCCATCTCTAGGATAACGTTCTTACCGTCAGGACCAAGCACGCCACAGTTCATCTTCTCAGAGTAGTTTTTACCAAGCTGGAAGATATGGCCGACTTCGATACCACGCTTAAGCAGGATAGTGCCTTGACCACATGGGCTTGGATCGCCTTCTACGACGTTACGCAGATCTTCTACTTTACCAAGCTCAACGTCACGACCCCAGTTGATGCCAAAGTAGTGCTTGTCATCAATGTTAGCGCCAGCGCCGAAATCGCTCATTACCGCGACAGAACGGTCTACGATGAATGGCAGTTCAAGACCAACTGGGCCTAGTGAGCCAGGGCCTGCGCCAATTGCTGCGCGAATTTCTTCTTCTGTTGCCATTTCTAGAGGAGAGGCAACTTCCGCAATTTTCTCAGCTTTGATTTCGTTAAGCTCGTGGTCACCACGGATGATAAGGCCGATAAGCGGCGCTTCGATTTCATCAGAGGCTTTAACAAACAGCGTTTTCACTGTTTTCTCGATTGGCAGGTCGAACTGCTCTACAAGCTCAGCAATGGTTTTCGCATTCGGCGTATCTACCATTGTCATATCGATAGTTGGAGCGGCTAGCTCTTCTGCAGGTGCTAATGCTTCTGCTTTTTCGATATTTGCCGCGTAGTCAGACTCAGAAGAGAAGGCGATAAGGTCTTCACCACTTTCAGCCAGTACGTGGAATTCGTGTGAGCCGTTACCACCGATAGCACCGGTATCAGCGAGCACTGGACGGTAATTTAGACCCATGCGGTCAAACGCTTTGCAGTAGGCGTCGTGCATCGCTTCGTAAGACTTCTCTAAGCCTTCTTTGTCGATGTCGAAGCTGTACGCATCCATCATAGAGAATTCACGTGCGCGCATCACGCCAAAACGTGGGCGGCGCTCATCTCGGAATTTAGTTTGGATTTGGTACAGGTTCAGTGGTAGCTGCTTGTACGAGTTGACTTCGTTACGCACAAGGCTAGTGATCACTTCTTCTGCTGTTGGGCTAAGTACAAACGGACGCTCATGACGGTCAGTGAAGCGAAGTAGTTCATCACCCATCTTTTCAGATCGGCCTGTCTCTTCCCATAGTTCAAACGGCTGCACTACGGGCATCAAAGTCTCAACTGCACCTGCATTATCGATCTCTTGGCGAACGATGTTTTCGACTTTACGCAGAACACGTAGACCCGTTGGTAGCCAAGTGTATAAACCTGAAGCTAGTTTACGAATCATACCTGCACGCAGCATTAGCTGGTGACTTACAACTTCTGCGTCGTTTGGTGTCTCCTTCAGAGTAGAAAGAAGATAGTTACTGGTACGCATTTATGGGTATCCGTTCATCATGTTGATAGTAAATCTGGGCAGAGGTGCCCAAATTGAGTTAAGCCGTCTATGATATCAGCCAAATGCCTTTCTACCAAATGACTTTGCTAGCAAAAAGGTCTCATCAATAAACACCTAGAATCAGGCGTTTAGAGAGTCTCAATGGTGGTGACGACAATGTGATCGCTATTGGCTTTAAACTTTACGTTCCAATCGAACAGTCTCACGCCATATTCTTTGTCATCGATCTTACCTTTTTTATAGGCAGGCCTTGGGTCTTGCGCCAATACTTCGCGGATGATTTGTTGCTTATGCTGGCCCTCTGGTGCCTTCGATAAAACCTCAACTGCAGAGGGTGAGAATGTCACCTCGGTTGCTTCCGGCTCGGATTCTGCGTACCCCCCTTTAGCATCAGTGATGGAATCGGAGTAGGGGATATAGGGTTTGATATCAATAATAGGGGTACCATCGACCAAATCGACGCTACCGACATCGATAAACACTTGTTGACCTTTCTGCCTTACCCCTCGAAATTCAACCGCAGACATCCCAATACCATTTGGTCTAAATGTGGCGCGGCTAGCAAGCACGCCAATGCGTTCATTGCCACCTAAGCGCGGAGGTCTTACCGTTGGTTTCCAGCCCGCTTCTAGGTTTTGGTCAAACAGAAATAACAGCCATAGATGTGAGAATTGATCGAGACCGCGAACGGCTTCTAGACAATTAATGTCTCCCTGTAAGGCAATTGAGGCCGTGGCACTTGGCACTAATCTGGGTTGCCTAGGGACGGCAAACTTCTCTTTATAGGGGGAATGAATGGTACCAATAGGGTGCAGAGAGTAGCTCATCGACTGAGTCCTGGTTCACATAATTCAATATCCATCATTTCAGACGCACGGTTTTTTTTCAATCTCGATATGTTGAGGTTTTTTTAGAGCTAATTCCCTGTCATAAGGGTGAAAAGATGAATATGTCACAAGAATGTTATAGTTTATTTTATATTTAGATCAATATAAGTCATTGTATAGTTGCTAACATAATGGTTAAAAATCGCACTGAATTTACAATTGGCAACATTTTAAGCTTTTATTATTGAGCTCGCTCACGTACCCTGCGCCTGCTTTTTACAAAGTTGTCAGAAATAAGACCGATGAGTGTCATCTGAACTAAAGAACTTTGTTAACAGCTAGGACAATATAAAAAAGGAGGGGACAGATGAGTTCATCTGCCACAATGAAACACAACAAGCCAAAAAAGCCTCTATTTACCCGTTTTCTAGACGGCGTTGAGTACTTGGGGAACCTATTGCCCCACCCAATCACACTATTTGCAATTTTCTGTCTAGCTATTCTTGTCATGTCTGGCATCGCTGGCTACTTCGATGTTGCCGTTGCTGATCCTCGCCCTGAAGGCGCTGCTGGTCGTGCTGCTAACGGTATGATTGAGGTTGTGAGCCTTGTTAATGCTGAAGGCCTACAGTTAATTGTGACTAACCTAGTGAAAAACTTCACAGGCTTCGCACCACTTGGTACCGTACTCGTTGCGATGCTTGGTGTCGCGATCGCTGAGCACTCAGGCATGCTTTCAGCTGCAATGCGTGGTCTAGTTATGGGTGCATCTAAGCGCATGGTAACGGTGACAGTCGTATTTGCTGGTATCATTTCTAACACAGCTTCAGAGCTTGGTTACGTCGTACTTATTCCGTTGGCAGCGATGCTGTTCCACTCTTTAGGACGTCACCCTCTCGCCGGTCTTGCTGCTGCGTTTGCTGGTGTATCGGGTGGTTATTCTGCGAACCTACTTATCGGTACAGTAGACCCACTGCTTTCAGGTATCACTGAAACAGCCGCGCAAATGATCGATCCAACCTACACAGTTGGCCCAGAGTCGAACTGGTACTTCATGTTCATCTCTACGTTCTTCATTGCGATTACAGGTGCATTCGTTACCGAGAAAATCGTTGAGCCAAAACTTGGTAAATACAACGATGAAGAAGCCTCAGAAGATTTGTCTAACGACAGCATGGGCTCTTTGACTGCGGTTGAGAAGAAAGGCCTAAAAATGGCGGGTATTGCGGTTCTAGTAGTGAGCGCAATTATCGCATCGACAGTTGTTCCAGAAAACGGCGTACTTCGTACGGCTGACGGTCAAGTTGCAGGCTCTCCATTCCTTAAGAGTATCGTAGCCTTCATCTTTGTATTCTTCGCAATCCCTGGCTTTGTTTACGGTAAAGTAACGGGCTCTATGAAGAATGACCGTGATGTCATTGATGCTATGTCTAAGTCTATGTCTTCGATGGGCATGTACATTGTGTTGGTGTTCTTCGCTGCGCAATTTGTTGCCTTCTTTAAGTGGACGAACTTTGGTCAAGTATTCGCAGTAGCGGGCGCAGACTTCCTACAGACTATTGGTCTAACGGGTCCTGCACTGTTCTTCGCATTTATCCTAATGTGTGGCTTCATCAACCTGATGATTGGCTCGGCATCGGCGCAGTGGGCAGTAACGGCTCCTATCTTCGTGCCTATGCTAATGTTAGTCGGTTACGCTCCTGAGACCATTCAGGCGGCTTACCGTATCGGTGACTCGACGACTAATATCATTACGCCAATGATGAGCTACTTTGGTCTTATCCTAGCGGTAGCGACTCGCTATATGAAGAACCTAGGCATTGGTACGCTGATCGCGACCATGCTGCCTTACTCAATCTGCTTTATCGTAGGCTGGAGTATCTTGTTCTACGTATGGGTATTCCTACTAGGTCTACCAGTAGGTCCTGGTGCGGCAACGTACTACACGCCTTAAGCGAAAGCTCAATTATCGATATGAAAAATGCTCCCAATAGGGAGCATTTTTTTTGACTGGTTAAATGGGGAGTTACTTCAGTTTTTCTAAATCAGCCTCTATTTCGGCAATCTTGCTTGATACGACTTTTTCTAGGTGGCGAAGGTCGGAAAGGATCTTCTGTTTAACATCGACTTCTGTAACTTCAATTGGCTTGGTAAGACGATTCAGTTCATCAATAACCAGTGTTAGGTTGCGATTGATTTCAGTGACTTGCTTGTAGTTTTGACTACTACTGTCAGTACGGACGTTTTTGACTTGCCTTGGATATTTGAACTTAACACTTTTCGCAAAAAGCTCGCCCTTCTGCTTACGAAAATAGATTTTTAACACATCTTTATGCGCTTCTTGGCGTAGGGAGTAACGCTCTATTTGTTTAGGATCTTGAATGCCTAAACCAATGAGGTTTGGATACATAGATGACCTCTTAGGTTGTGTGTTTCTTCTACAACTGTAGCAGGCAATGATTAGGGTAGATAGTTGATTAAAGTGCGGTTTACAGAGAAATGTGGAGGAGATCGCCTAAATGGCGATCTCCTTTGTGTGAAGTTACTGGTGAGTGAACTTTAACCAGTTTTATGGGCTGGCTACATTGCCTTAACTAGTGATTTGCTCTGAAATGTTCTCTTGGAGCTTTTGCTTCAAAATCGCTTGCTCTTCATCAGTAAGACGTGAGCCATTCTCGCCGGTTAAGATAAATAAATCTTCTGCTCGCTCACCGATGGTGGTGATTTTTGCCCCATGAAGGCTCAGATTTAACTGGGCAAAGGTCGCACCGACTTTAGCCAGCAAGCCCGGAGCATCGAGCGCCACAAGCTCCATTAAGGTACGCTTCTTACCTTTAGTTGGTAAAAAGTCGACTTTGGTTTTTACGTTAAAGTGTTTGAGGTTTCTTGGTGCGCGGCGCGTTTTGATCTTGGTTGGTCTACCATCCTCTAGCACATGGATGAGATGTTTGATGACCGCCGAATGACGGCTGCATTCAATGGCATCACCATGCTGATCAAGCACCATAAAAGTATCAAGCACAAAACCATCTTTACTGGTCATGATTTGTGCGTCATGGACGTTAAAGTTACGTCTATCGAGCTCTGCGACTACGGTCGCAAACAGAGCTGGTTGGTCTTTGCTGTAGACAAAGACTTCTGTACCACCTCGAGTGGCGTTTTTACTCATCAAAACTAACGGTTTGGATGGATCTTCAAGCTTGAGGATATGTTCGCTGTGCCATGCGATCTGCTTATGCGTATGACGCAGGAAGTAATCCGCCTTAAAGCGCTGCCATAGAACTTCTATTTCACGGGCAACAAAATTCTGTTTGCGAAGTAGGGCGGAAGCCAACTGCTGATTGTGACGAATACGATCCCGCACATCGACAGGGTTTTCCAACCCTCGGCGCAACACGCGTTGAGTAGAGTAGAAAAGCTCCGCCAATAAGGTGCGCTTCCAACTGTTCCAAAGTTCAGGGTTGGTAGCGCTGATATCAGCGACAGTTAAGCAAAGTAAATACTCGAGGTATTCTTCATCGCGGACTTTTTTAGCGAACTCTATGATGACATCGGGATCGTAAATGTCGCGGCGCTGAGCGGTCACTGACATCAGCAAGTGATTTTGTACCAACCAAGAAACGAGCTTTGCTTCTGGTTTTGATAAGCCGTGCTGCATGCAGAAGTCATACGCTTCTACTGCGCCAATCTCAGAGTGGTCACCACCGCGTCCTTTGCCGATATCATGGAAAATCGCCGCTAATATCAGCAGCTCTTTCTTGTGCATCCTTGGGTAGATTTCACAGCAGATAGGATGTTTGCTATAGCTCTCTTCAAGGCTATAGGTATGGATATGATTGAGAAGACGTACACTGTGCTCATCGACGGTGTAAACGTGGAACAGGTCAAATTGCATCTGGCCAACGATTTGGCTCCACTGTGGAAGGTAAGCCGCCAGCACGCCAAGCTTGTGCATCAATCGAAATGCGCGGTGAAGGGCGTTCGGATGGCGAACCAAGTCCATAAACTTTTCCCTTGCTTCAGGGATAGTGTGTAAGAACTTATTCAATCTGCGTCTTGCGGTGCGCAGCTGTCTTAGCGTTGCGGGGCTGACACCTTCAATACTGGAGTCGTTGGCGATATGTATAAACATATCGAGTATGGTCTCTGGGCGTGCTTGAAATAGCGCGGGCTTTCTGGCCTCAATCAGCTTGCCTCGACGTTGAAAGTCGTCATCGAGGATCTCGGCTTGCTGGATCTGACCTTTGTTTACGATGGCTTGATCGAACAGTTTGAGGAGCATCTTGTTGAGCTCAGCAACCCGTCTTAACGTGCGGTAGAACTCTTTCATCATGGTCTCTACAGCGACGTTGCCTTCACCGACAAACCCTAAGTTTTCTGCCACTTGTGCTTGGTGGGCGAACATCAGACGGTTGTCGTAACGTCTAAGCTCAATATGCAGAGCAAAACGCACTCGCCATAGGAAGTTCTGACACTCGACTAGCTCGCGGTACTCAGCATCAGTGAGAAAACCGAAGCGGCTCATCTCATAGAGCGACGTAGCACCAAAGTGGCTGCGTGCCACCCAGCTTAGTGTGTGGATGTCTCGTAGGCCGCCGGGAGTGGACTTAATGTCGGGCTCAAGGTTGTACGTTGTGTCGTGATATTTAGCGTGACGTGCGCGCTGCTCTTCGATTTTAGCGTTATAGAACGTTTCTGAAGGCCAAAAGTTGTCGGAATCTATTTGTGCTTTTAATTGAGAAAAGGTGTCTTCGCTGCCGCACAGAAGTCTGGCTTCTTGTAAGTTGGTGGCAACGGTTAAATCGGATTGACCGATTTCAATGCATTCATCGACGGTGCGCACTGCATGACCGACTTCTAGTTTGAGATCCCAGAGTAAGGTGATGAACTCGCTGATAGTACTTTCTAAAGAGGTGGGTATCTTTTTACGTGATACCAGTAAAATATCGATATCAGAAAGCGGGTGAAGCTCACCACGACCATAACCCCCGACCGCCACTAGTGACAGATAGGTTTGGTTAGACAGTTCAGAGGCTGACCAAAGGCGACGTAATAGCTGGTCGATGTAGTCCGAACGGCCGAGCACCAGGTCGGTTATTGGGTGGTGATTGAGGAACTCTTGTTTTTGATGTTCGGCAAAGGTTTCGAGTTGAGCTTTGAGCTCTTGAATATTGAGTTGCTCATCACTGAGCGATGTTGGGCTTTGAAAAGTCATATGTGCAATCCGTGCAAGCAAAAAAATGTCACTAACAAGGGTTATACCAAAATAGGCCGGATAAAAAAATATCCCCAGCGAATGGGGATATTTTTATAATCGTGATAAGCGAAGCTTATAGGTTGTTCATGTGGCGAGGAATGCTTTCATCGCTACGCAGCGTGAGTACTTCACAACCTGTCTTAGTTACGACAATAGTGTGCTCCCACTGTGCGGAGTTTTTGCCATCGCCTGTGTACACCGTCCAGTCGTCTTCTGCGTCAATGCTACAACCAAACTTACCAGCATTGATCATTGGCTCGATAGTGAACACCATGCCTTCTTTTAGAACGCGGCGGTCGTTGTTCTTGTAGTGAACCACTTGTGGCTCTTCATGGAACTCAGAGCCGATACCGTGGCCACAGAAATCTTTAACAATAGAGAACTTGTTACGCGGGTTCTTTTTGTTGTTCGCTTTAATAAACTTCTCAATTTCAGTACCGATATCGCCAACTGTTGAGCCCGGTTTAACGGTTTTCATGCCAAGGTATAGCGCTTCTTGTGCAACCATAGCTAGACGCTTGTCTGCAGGAGACACGTCACCCACTAGGAACATTTTAGATGTGTCACCGTGGTAGCCTTCAGGGCGAGTATCCAGCGATGCGTTTTCATCGTTAGGGATAATCACCGTCACGTCGACGTTTACAATGTCGCCGTTTTTAAGAACGGCTGGCTTGAGTTTACCTGTCGTGCCCATCTCGTCTTGTTGTGCTGGGATGCCGTGACAAACGATGTGGTTGATAGATGTACAGATCGATTTTGGATAACCGTGGTAATCGAGTGGCGCAGAATACGCCCCTTTTTCACGAGTATATTCAGCACAAATTCTATCTAGCTCCTCAGTCGTGACTCCCTCTTTTACATGAGGTTCGATCATTTCTAAAAGCTCTGCTGCAAGCTTACCTGCGATTCGCATTCTTTCGATTTCAGCTTCAGTTTTGATTTTGATAGACATCTGTGTTCTCTGTGTTTTAAATTGACGCGTTATTCTATCAGTGGCGAGATTAAGCGCAACAAGAATAACTCTCACTTCCCTGTTGATACGTAACTCAGTGTAGTTTGGGTTTGCTAAGAGTTCATCTATTGAATCGCTGTCACTTTGTACATTTATTGCGATTTTTCTGGAAATAGACCCCTTAAATATGGTATAAAGCGCGCCGATGACAGGACTTAGTCTCTTCACTTTCTGCAGGATAGTGGCGAGTTGGGTTGTGCATCAACATACTTTAATTTAAATCCACACACATTTCGTCACATGTTCCGGGGTGCTTGAGTAATCATTCATACCAAGTCGGAACCATGGGAAATGTGGAGGCCTAACCCCATAGAGGAATTTAAAATGGCAACTGTATCAATGCGCGATATGCTAAAAGCTGGTGTTCACTTCGGTCACCAGACTCGTTACTGGAACCCAAAAATGAAGCCATTCATCTTTGGTGCTCGTAACCGCGTACACATCATCAACCTAGAAAAAACTGTACCAATGTTCAACGATGCACTAGCTGAGCTAGCTAAAATCGGTGAGAAGAAAGGTAAAGTTCTTTTCGTTGGTACTAAGCGCGCTGCATCTGAAGCTGTTAAAGAAGCTGCTATCAACGCTGACCAGTTCTACGTGAACAACCGTTGGTTGGGCGGTATGCTAACGAACTACAAAACTGTTCGTCAGTCTATCAAGCGTCTAAAAGATTTCGAAGCACAAGCTCAAGACGGTACTTTCGAGAAACTAACTAAGAAAGAAGCTCTAATGCGCACTCGCGAAATGGAGAAGCTAGAGAAGTCTCTTGGTGGTATCAAGAACATGGGCGGCCTACCAGACGCTCTATTCGTAATCGACGCTGATCACGAGCACATCGCTGTTAAAGAAGCAAACAACCTAGGTATCCCAGTTTACGCTGTTGTTGATACTAACTCTAACCCAGACGGCGTTGATTTCGTTATCCCAGGTAACGACGATGCTATCCGTGCAGTACAGCTTTACCTAAACGCTGCTGCAGACGCGGTTAAAGAAGGTCGCAACCAAGACGTTGCTGCTGTAGCTGATAAAGACGGTTTCGTAGAAGAAGCTGAATAATAGCGGCTCAAGCCTAACTTAGTTTTGTCGACATGACTGTCGTCATATAGACTGAGTTATAGTTAGCATCAGGGGCCGAATGTGTGCCCCTGATTTTTACCTTAATTGGAATCAACTGAGGATTTAAGAATGGCAACTGTAACTGCTGCTCTTGTAAAAGAACTTCGCGAGCGCACTGGCGCTGGCATGATGGAATGTAAAAAAGCACTTGTTGAAGCAAATGCTGATATCGAACTAGCAATTGAAAACATGCGTAAAAGCGGTGCTGCTAAGGCTGCTAAAAAAGCAGGTAACGTTGCTGCTGAAGGTACTATTATCATTAAAGAAGACGCTGGCGTTGCTGCTCTTCTTGAAGTTAACTGCCAAACAGACTTCGTTGCTAAAGATTCGAGCTTCCTAGCATTTGCTAACGAAGTTGCTGATGCTGCACTAGCTGAGAAGCTTAACGTTGCTGAGCTTCAAGCTAAGTTTGAAGAAGCGCGTATCGCTCTAGTTGCTAAAATCGGTGAGAACATCAGCATCCGTCGTGTTGAGTTCATCGAAGGCGCTAAAGTTGGTTCTTACCGTCACGGCGACCGCATCGGTGTTGTTGTTGCTGGTGAAGCAGACGAAGAAACGATCAAGCACGTTGCTATGCACGTTGCTGCTTCTAAGCCTGAGTTCGTTAACCCAGAAGACGTACCAGCTGACGTAGTAGAGAAAGAAAAAGCAGTTCAAGTTGAAATCGCTATGAACGAAGGCAAACCTGCTGAAATCGCAGAGAAAATGGTTGTTGGCCGTATGAAGAAATTCACGGGCGAAATCTCTCTAACAGGTCAAGCTTTCATCATGGAACCTAAGAAAACTGTTGGCGAAATCTTGAAAGAGAAAGGCGCTACAGTATCTAACTTCGTTCGTCTAGAAGTTGGTGAAGGTATCGAGAAAGCAGCTGAAATGAGCTTTGCTGAAGAAGTTGCGGCGGTACAGAAAGGTTAATCCTTTCATGTTTTGCTGAATTCAAGACCGTAGCCAAGGCTGCGGTCTTTTTACGACTAGGCTAGTCGTTATTTTTTAGCCGTCATGAGTTGGGATTTAATCCGAGTCTCTACCCATGACCGTTAATCGATAACTCTTTGGAAGGTATACTCCATGACAACGAACCCAAAACCTGCTTATCAACGTATTCTGTTAAAACTTAGTGGCGAGGCTCTACAAGGCGAAGAAGGCTTTGGTATTGATCCTAAAGTCCTAGACCGTATGGCTCAGGAAGTAAAAGAGCTAGTAGAACTGGGTGTTCAAGTTGGTGTCGTAATTGGTGGTGGTAACCTATTCCGTGGTGCAGGTCTTGCGGAAGCAGGTATGAACCGTGTTGTTGGTGATCACATGGGTATGCTAGCGACTGTGATGAATGGTCTAGCAATGCGTGATGCTCTACACCGTGCTTACGTAAATGCACGCGTAATGTCTGCTATCCCACTTAAAGGTGTATGTGACGATTACAACTGGGCAGATGCGATTCGCGAACTTCGTCAAGGTCGCGTTGTTATCTTCTCAGCAGGTACAGGTAACCCATTCTTCACAACTGACTCTGCTGCGTGTCTACGTGGCATCGAAATCGAAGCTGACGTTGTTCTTAAAGCAACCAAAGTAGATGGTGTATTTACTGCCGATCCAGTGGCTAACCCAGATGCAGTATTATGTGATAAGCTTTCTTACAACTCAGTTTTAGACAAAGAACTGAAAGTAATGGACTTGGCTGCATTCACATTGGCACGTGATCACAAGATGCCAATTCGTGTATTCAACATGAACAAGCCAGGTGCACTTCGCCGAGTTGTGATGGGTGAAGCAGAAGGCACGCTTATCAGCGACGCAGAATAAGAGTACACTCTTAACCAGAATTATCGAAGGACATAGCCTGAAAGCACAGTGGCTTTCAGGTTACTATTATTTAAGGTGATATTGTGATTAACGAAATCCAACAAGACGCTCAAGAGCGCATGGCAAAAAGTGTAGAAGCACTAAAAAACAACCTAACTAAAATCCGTACAGGTCGTGCACACCCAAGCCTTCTTCAAGGTCTATCTGTTGAGTACTACGGTGCGCCAACGCCTCTGAACCAAGTTGCTAACGTTATTGCTGAAGATGCACGTACTCTAGCAATCACGGTATTCGACAAAGAGCTAGCGCCTAAAGTTGAAAAAGCGATCATGATGTCTGACCTAGGTCTAAACCCAATGTCAGCGGGTACGGTTATCCGTGTTCCACTTCCACCACTTACAGAAGAGCGTCGTAAAGACCTCGTTAAGATTGTTCGTGGCGAAGCAGAAGGTGGCCGCGTTGCTATCCGTAACATCCGTCGTGATGCTAACGGCGAACTAAAAGCGCTACTTAAAGACAAAGAGATCTCTGAAGACGAAGATCGTAAAGCGCAGGACGAAATCCAGAAGATCACTGACGCAGCCGTTAAGAACGTTGACGAGTTGCTAGCAGCGAAAGAAAAAGAGTTGATGGAAGTCTAATTTTTCATCGATTGACTCTTGTGAAGACGCTGTGCTGACAGCACAGCGTTTTTTTATGCTACTCTGTTCGTCCCAATTATAACTACACTCTTTTATGCAGAACTCAGACACCTTCAACGAAGCCCTTCCTAAACATATCGCGATTATCATGGATGGCAACGGCCGTTGGGCAAAGTCCAAAGGCAAGCCTCGCGTATTCGGGCACAAAAAAGGCGTTTCCGCGGTTCGTAAAACGATTTCAGCGGCGGCTAAGCTAAATATTCAAGCCGTGACCTTGTTTGCGTTTAGCAGCGAGAATTGGCGTCGTCCTGAGGACGAAGTTGGCTTATTGATGGAACTCTTTATCACCGTTCTATCAAGTGAAATTAAAAAACTCCATAAGAACAATCTAAGGCTGCGCATTATCGGCGATAAGTCGCGCTTTAACGACAGACTGCAACGCAAAATAGCGGAAGCGGAAGCGCTGACCGAAAACAACACCGGTACGGTGGTCAATGTTGCAGCAAACTATGGCGGCAAGTGGGATATCTTGCAGGCGACAAAAACCTTGGCCGCGATGGTCGAGAAAGGCGAGTTGAATGCATCGGATATTACCGAAGACATGATCAGCCAAAATGTCACCATGTCAGACTTGCCAGACGTTGACCTACTTATCCGCACCAGTGGTGAGTGTCGCATCAGCAACTTCATGCTTTGGCAGATGGCCTATGCTGAAATGTACTTTATGGATGAGTACTGGCCAGAGTTTAACGAAGATACTCTCGTTAAAGCGATTACCTGGTTTATTAACCGCGAGCGACGCTTCGGGTGTACCGGAGAACAAGTCAAAGCGTTAATGGAAGCCAATTAAGGACGATTTGATTTGAAACAACGAATTATTACCGCCCTGATCCTAGCGCCGCTGGTGGTCTGGGGGATCTTTTCTTTGCCACTTTTGTGGTTTTTAGGCCTTGTTTCCGCAATTACTATGATTGGCGTTTGGGAATGGGCACAGTTTACTAAAACTCCGTCTCGCTTACTTGCGATGTTGCCGACAGCAGGTGCATTGATTGCCTCATTGGCTTTGGTTCCGTTTGATGTAGTGTCTCTCAATGGTGTTGCTCCTGCGCACATCGCGATTCTCGGTGTCGGGTTTGGTTGGTGGTTGCTCGCGAGTGGACTGGCGATGACATACCCTAGGTCTTCGGTACTTTGGGAGCGTTCTAACTTTCTTCGGCATCTGTTTGGCATTTTGACGCTCGTTCCATTCTTGTGGAGTATCGTTATTCTTCGCGGTCAGCACTATAACCTTGATCCTTACTATGGCTCTAAGCTAGTGCTCTTTGTGTGCCTGATTGTTTGGGCAGCCGACAGTGGTGCTTACTTTGCTGGTAAAAGCATGGGTAAGCGCAAAATGGCGCCAAATGTTAGTCCTAACAAAACCATTGAAGGTTTATTGGGAGGCATTGCGGCGGCGCTTATTGTGGCTTGGGGTAGCTCAACGATCTTTGATATCCAATTTGCCAGCTTCACCAGCATGGCTATCATTACTTTAGCGACAGTAGTGATTTCCGTATTAGGTGATTTGGTAGAAAGTATGTTTAAGCGTGTTTCGAAAATTAAAGACAGCAGTAACATCATACCTGGCCATGGAGGGGTGCTTGATCGCGTTGATAGTCTGACAGCAGCTTTCCCAGTCTTTGCCCTCCTATATCTCGTGTTTTAATGTTCTAAAGAGAGAGTGAATTCGTCACTCTCTCTTTGGTTTAACAGTGGTTGTAATTCGCATGCAAAATCTCACCATTTTAGGTGCTACTGGCTCTATTGGCGCTAGCACTTTAAAAGTTGTCTCGGAAAACCCATCAGCTTTCAATATCTACGCGCTCGTTGGCGGCAGAAATGTCACCAAAATGGCAGAGCTTTGTGCTGCATGGCAGCCTGAGTATGCGGTGTTGAGCGAAGAAGCGGATGCTAAGCAGCTCAAATCACTGCTTGTACCTGGTGCACGCACACAAGTGCTTTTTGGCGAGCAAGCCATGTGTGATGTTTCCAGCGCGAGTGAAGTGGATATGGTGATGGCTGCGATTGTTGGTGCTGCGGGTCTGATGCCAACACTTGCTGCGGTTAAAGCAGGTAAGCGTGTGCTGCTCGCCAACAAAGAAGCGTTGGTGATGTCAGGGCAATTGTTTATCGATGCTGTGCGAGAGCATGGAGCGTCATTACTGCCTGTTGACAGTGAACACAATGCAATCTTCCAATGTTTGCCAGCCCATATTCAAACTAATCTTGGCCATTGTCAGCTCAGTGACGCAGGGGTCAATCATATCCTTCTTACTGGTTCGGGTGGTCCTTTCCGCTACACTGATGTGGCCGAGTTGCCAAATAAAACCCCAGCTGAAGCCATTGCGCACCCCAACTGGTCTATGGGGCCTAAAATTTCCGTCGACTCAGCGACGATGATGAACAAGGGTCTTGAGTTTATTGAAGCACGTTGGCTGTTCAACACGTCCAAAGATCAACTGAAAGTGATAATCCACCCGCAGTCTGTTATTCACTCTATGGTGCAATACAGTGATGGTTCGGTATTAGCGCAGATGGGGGAGCCTGATATGGCCACACCAATTGCTTACTCTATGTCATATCCAGATCGTATTTCAGCCGGCGTTAAGCCGCTAGACTTCACTAAGGTCGGTGAGCTGACATTCCTTGAGCCAGACTATTCTCGTTATCCATGCTTGGCGTTGGCGATGGAGGCTTGTTTTGAAGGTCAGCATGCGACAACGGCTATTAACGCCGCCAATGAAGTTGCGGTGGAAGCATTCTTAGCAGGAAGCATTCGATTTACCGATATAAGCTCAGTAAATGAACGTGTTATGTCGAAAGTCTGCGCATCAAATGAATTTAAACAATTGGATAACTTGGAAACTATTCTTGAGCTAGATAGAATGGCTCGCAGTTATGCACGTGAGATAGCGCGCTCGTTTTAATTGAAACCTGTTTAACCTAGAACGGTATAATTTAAAGACCGGTTTTAGTAAGAGACCCTGTTATGACTGAACTTTTGTGGAATCTGGCGTCCTTTATCGTCGCACTTGGCATTTTAGTTGCCGTGCACGAATATGGGCACTTCTGGGTGGCGCGCCGCTGTGGTGTGTATGTCGAGAAGTTCTCGATTGGTTTCGGTAAGTCAATCTGGTCTAGAGTGGGCAAAGATGGCACGGAATACAGCATTTCTCTTATTCCTCTCGGTGGTTATGTCAAGATGCTCGACAGCCGCGTGGATGAAGTCTCTGAAGTAGATCACAAGTATGCTTTTGATAAAAAGCCTCTATGGAAAAGAACCGCTATTGTAGGGGCGGGGCCAGCATTTAACTTCTTTTTTGCGGTTTTCGCTTATTGGTTAGTGTTCCTTATTGGTGTGCCAGCGGTGAAGCCAGTCGTTGGTCAAGTCACGCCAAGCTCGATTGCTGCGCAAGCTGGCATTGAGTCTGGCATGCAAATATTATCGGTAGATGGTAAGCAGACTCTCGATTGGGAATCGGTCAATCTCGGCTTGGTGTCACATATTGGTGATAACCAGATGACGATCACAGTGTCATCAGACAACCAAATAGGAATGGACAAAAAGTTAACACTTGATCTGCAATCGTGGAACTTTAACCCAGAAACAGAGTCTGCTATGGGGACGCTTGGTTTTACGCCGTTCACCCCTGAGATCAAGATGACCCTTGTCAATGTGAGTGCGGATGGCGCTGGCGCGACTGCAGGCTTGCAAGCAGGAGATACCATTACGGCGGTTGATGGTGCACAGGTAAGCGAATGGCAGCAGGTGGTCGTGGCAATCCAGGGAAGCGCAAACACGCCATTGCCTTTGACGGTTGAAAGACAAGGCGAAGCCATTGATTTGACCTTGGTGCCAGGTTCAAGAGAGCTGGCAGACGGTTCACAGATTGGTTTTGCAGGCATCGCTCCAGATGTAGGGGAGTGGCCGGAAAGCTATCGCTTTGACCTCCAATACGGTCCTATTGAAGCGGTGGGTAAAGCCGTCGTTAAGACCGGACAAATTATAGAGCTCACCATCACTATGCTGAAGAAGCTTATTGTCGGTGATGTGGGGCTAAACAATCTGAGTGGACCTATCTCAATTGCCAAAGGCGCAGGTACCACAGCAGATTATGGACTGGTTTATTTCTTAGGTTTTTTGGCGCTAATTAGTGTCAACCTAGGGATCATCAATTTAGTGCCGCTACCAATGTTAGATGGTGGGCATTTGATGTTTTTTGCCATTGAGGCAGTGATTAGACGACCAGTACCAGAAAAAGTACAAGAAATAGGGTATCGAGTGGGAGGCGCGATTATCTTCTCATTGATGCTCATCGCGATTTTTAACGATTTTACACGCCTTTGATATCAGAATTCGGGCAGCAGTATTAGCAAGGAATAATTAGAGCAGGTATGGCGATTAAGCATATTCTATTCGCATCTCTACTGGCGACGAGCGTGTCGGCGAATGGGGCTGAGGATTTTGTTGTACAGGACATTCGTATTGAGGGTTTACAGAGGGTTGCACTGGGTGCGGCGCTACTAAAAATGCCTGTGCGTATTGGTGATTCTATCGATGGCAAAGACATTTCAGAAATCATCAATGCTCTCTACCAGTCCGGTAACTTTGAAGACATTAAAGTATTGCGCGACAATGACGCGCTGGTCGTTCGCGTTAAAGAGCGACCGACGGTAGCTAGCATCTCGTTCTCTGGCAACAAAGCCATCAAAGAAGAACAGTTGCAACAAAACTTGGATGCATCGGGTGTGGTTGTCGGTGAGGCTTTGGATCGTACGACCCTGAGCAACATAGAGAAAGGTCTAGAAGACTTTTACTACAGTGTGGGTAAATACAACGCAAAAGTTCAAGCGGTCGTGACACCTCTGCCACGTAACCGTGCGGACTTGAAGTTTGTGTTTACTGAAGGTGTCTCTGCTAAGATCAAACAGATCAACTTCATTGGTAACACGGTATTCCCAGACGAAGAGCTATTGTCTCGATTCAACTTGAATGTGGATGTGGCTTGGTGGAACTTCTTGTCTGACGATAAGTATCAGAAACAGGTACTGGCCGGCGATATCGAAGCGCTCAAGTCTTACTATCTTGATCGCGGTTATCTGAAATTCAAAGTCGATACAACACAAGTATCTATTTCACCAGATAAAAAAGGCGTATACATCACGCTGGGTATCGATGAAGGCGAAGCGTATCGAATTAAAGATGTGAACTTCCGTGGCCAGTTGATCGGTAAGCAAGCCGAGTTTGAGGGTATGGTACCGTTTGCTGACGGTGACACTTACAACGGCTCAAGCGTGACGGCACTGGAAGAGAACATTAAGCGTGTGCTTGGTGAGTCTGGTTATGCGTATCCACAAGTAAGAACCATTCCAGAGTTCAATGATGAGACCAATGAAGTATCCTTGGTGATCAACGTTGAAGCGGGCAACCGAATCTACGTACGAGATATCCGATTCACAGGTAATAACTCAACTAAAGATGAAGTATTGCGCCGTGAAATGCGTCAGATGGAGTCTAGCTGGTTGAACTCGAAATCGATTGAAACGGGTAAAAACCGCCTTAACCGATTAGGTTTCTTTGAAACCGTTGACGTCCAAACGGTACGAGTCCCAGGTTCTGAAGACCAAGTTGATTTGGTTTACGATGTCAAAGAAGCAAACTCAGGCAGCGTGAACTTTGGTGTTGGCTATGGTACAGAATCGGGTATCAGCTTCCAGGTTGGTTTACAGCAGGATAACTTTGCTGGTACCGGTGATCGAGTTGGTATCAGTGCGATGACCAACAAATACCAGAAGAACATTACTCTTGATTACCGCGACCCATACTGGAACCTCGATGGAGTAAGTTTGGGTGGTCAGATCTTCTACAACGAATTTGAAGCATCGAAAGCAGGTATTATTGACTATACCGACCAAAGCTACGGCGGTACGTTGACCTGGGGTTTCCCGGTTGATGAACTTAACTACTTAGAGTTTGGTGGTGGTTACACTCATAGCCGTCTTGGTAATATTAAAGAGTACGTGCAGATTGAGAAATTCCTACAAGCACAAGAGAAGAACCGCGACGCTGAAGGTAACTTGATTACCGACGATTTCCACCTGACAGCAGCTTGGACACGTAACAATCTAAACCGTGGTCGTTTCCCTACAGCGGGCAACCATCAAAAACTTTACGGAAAAGTGACCGTACCTGGTTCGGATGTTCAATACTTCAAGGCACAATATGACGTCAGACAGTATTTTCCGATTACCCAAAGCCACAGCTTTACGTTATTGTTGAAAGGTCGTCTAGGCTACGGCAATGGCTATGGTCAAACGAACGGCAATGACAACTTGCTACCGTTCTACGAAAACTTCTATGTGGGTGGTTTCTCTACTCTACGTGGTTTCCGTCAGAACTCGGTAGGCCCTAAAGCGGTCTATAACGATCCAAATGGCGGTGGTTGTGGTAACGTTGGCGGTAACAACCCATGTTACTCTGCAACCGAGCAGTCAGTGGGTGGTAACGCCGTTGCATTGGCCAGTCTAGAGTTGATTGTACCAACACCGTTTGCGTCGGATGAATTCCGTAACCAGATCCGTACGAGTCTGTTTTTTGATGCAGCAAGTCTTTGGGATACTGAGTTTAGCTACCTAGCACCGGATCCAAATATGCCAGGCAAGCAATACTATTATGATTACTCCGATCCATCGAACTATCGTGCATCGGTTGGTGTGGCAGTTCAGTGGATGTCTCCGATGGGACCTCTGGTGTTCTCACTAGCGACACCAGTTAAGAAGTTTGAAGGTGACAAAACAGAAGCGTTCACCTTCACGATTGGTAACACATTCTAATTCTGTGGCATTCACTCCCACAGCGTAAGCAACTACAAGTTTTTTAAACAGAGGAATCGACCTTGAAAAATATTATGAAAGCGGCTGGTCTTGGCCTAGTTATCCTTACCTCTTCAATGTTTGCTACAGCAGCAGAAGCGGCTCAGAAAATTGGCTACGTGAACACGCTACAAGTTTTCCAAGCGCTTCCACAACGTGAAGCAACGCTTCAAAAGCTACAAAACGAGTTCAAAGACAAAGCGGCTGAGCTACAAGCAATCCAAGCGGAAGCTACCAAGAAAATGGAAAAGCTACAGCGTGATGGTGAGCTTCTAGGTTCTGAAGAAGTAGAAAAACTGCGTATCGAAATTGGTCAGCTTGATAGCAAGTACAAGATCAAAGGCCAAGCTCTAGAGAAAGACAGCCAACGTCGCGAAGCTGAAGAAAAGCAAAAGCTATTCAAAACTATCCAAGAAGCTGTTGAAAAAGTCGCAGAGAAAGAAGGCTACGACATGATCATCGACATTCAAGCGGTAGGCTACGCGAAAGAAGAGTTTAATATCTCAAGCAAAGTTATCGACTCTCTTAAGTAATTAGTTAGCTAGTAGGAATAACATGACAGCATTGACGTTAGCACAGCTTGCTGAAATCACAGGTGGTGAATTACATGGTGAAGGGGATGTTCAGATCCACACCGTTGCCCCTATGGATCGAGCCAGCGAAGGCGAAATTACGTTTTTAACCAACGTTAAGTACGCAAAGCATCTTGGTGAATGCCGCGCATCGGCGATTATGGTAAAAGCTTCAGAACTAGAACATTGCAAAACCAATGCTCTTGTTGTTGCAGACCCGTATGTTGCTTACGCAAAAGTCGCTCAAGCGCTTGATAGTACGCCAAGCCCAGCCTCTGAAGGCATTGCAGCTAGCGCTGTAGTGTCCCCAGACGCCGTCTTGGGTAATAACGTTGCTATTGGCGCGAATGCTGTTGTAGAAGCGGGTGCAGAGCTTGGTGACAATGTGGTTATCGGTGCAGGTTGTTTCATTGGTAAAGGTGCAAAACTTGGTGCCAATACCAAGCTTTGGGCTAACGTTGCCATCTATCATGATGTCGTGATGGGTTCGGATTGCCTAGTGCAATCAAGTACCGTTATTGGCTCTGATGGTTTTGGCTATGCCAATGAAAAAGGTGAGTGGATTAAGATCCCTCAGCTTGGCACGGTGAGAATCGGTAATCGCGTTGAAATCGGTGCTTGTACTACGATTGACCGCGGCGCTCTGGATGACACTATTATCGAAGATAACGTGATCATCGATAACCAGATACAGATTGCCCATAATGTGCACATCGGATATGGCACAGCGATGGCGGGTGGTACTATTGTTGCTGGTAGTACTAAGATTGGCAAATATTGCCAAATCGGCGGAGCAAGTGTGGTTAATGGTCACATTGAGATCGCCGATGGTGTTATCGTCACGGGTATGGGCATGGTTATGCGCAGCTTGCCAGAAAAGGGCATCTATTCGTCCGGTATTCCTCTTCAGACTAACAAAGAGTGGCGTAAGACTGCGACTCGCGTTCATCGCATCGATGAGATGAACAAGCGCCTAAAAGCGGTGGAAAAACTGCTCGAGCAGCAAGAGGATTAATTCTCTTACTCAGCTCAATGAAAAAGGCTCGCTTAAGGCGAGTCTTTTTATGTGCGTGAACTTAGTTCAGGTTGAGCTTTGCTCCCTGACTGACACTGCGAGGCATTTGGGTATATAATGCCTCTAGATTAGCAAAGAATTGATATAGGATTTTTACTTTGAGCACCGATACTAAAACTATGAACATCACTGAGATCCAGGAACTACTGCCACATCGTTACCCGTTTCTGCTTATCGACCGTGTGACCGATTATCAAGAAGAAAAGTATCTGACCGCTATCAAGAACGTTTCTGTGAATGAGCCGCAATTTACGGGTCATTTCCCACAGTTGCCAGTATTCCCAGGCGTATTGATCCTAGAAGCAATGGCACAAGCGACAGGCCTATTGGCATTTAAATCGTTTGGTGCACCGAAGGATAATGAACTGTACTACTTCGCAAGTGTTGATAAGGCGAAATTCCGTAAGCCTGTTGTACCAGGTGATCAGCTTGTTATTGAAGTTGAATTTGTAAAAGAGCGTCGCGGTATTGCTGCCTTCAACGGTGTAGCAAAAGTTGACGGTGAAATCGTTTGTTCAGCTGAACTGAAATGTGCTCGTAGAGAGTTTTAATATGATTCATGAGTCTGCCACTATTCACCCTAGTGCCGTTATTGAAGGTAACGTCACTATCGGTGCTAATACCACTGTAGGGCCATTTACCTACATTTCGGGTGACGTCACCATTGGTGAAAACAACGAAATCATGTCGCATGTTGTGATCAAAGGTCACACAACGATTGGTAATGATAACCGTGTATTCCCTCAAGCGATTATTGGCGAAGAGAACCAAGATAAAAAGTATGGCGGTGAAGATACGCGAGTTATCGTCGGTGATCGCAACGTCATTCGTGAGAGTGTACAAATCCATCGCGGAACCACTCAAGACAAAACCCAGACCGTGGTTGGTAATGACAACCTGTTGTGTGTTAACGCGCACATTGCCCATGATGTGATTGTTGGTAATCACACTCACATTGGTAACAACGCCATCCTTGGCGGCCACGTGACTGTGGGTGATTACGCTGGAGTCATGGCCTTGTCTGCGATTCACCCGTTCTGTACGGTTGGCGCTTACGCTTATGTGGGCGGCTGCTCTGCGGTTGTTCAAGACGTACCTCCTTACGTACTGGCTCAGGGTAACCACGCCACGCCATTTGGTCTTAACCTAGTAGGCCTTAAGCGTAACGGTTTTGAGAAGCCAGAGCTGCGTGCGCTACAAAAAGCGTACAAAGAGATCTATCGTTCAGGAAAGACACTTGCAGAAGTGAAGCCAGTACTTGAAGAAATGGCGCAAGAATGGAGCTCTGTGGGTCGCTTTGTTGAGATCTTGGAAGCCTCTGAGCGTGGCATTATTCGCTAGACCTGCGCACGACTAAGCTGAAAAGATCGCCAGTCTGACTGGCGGTCTTTTTCTGTTTTAAGAAAACCATAAATTTAAGCAAGTAGGGAACACCAATGGAACGACCATTACGCATCGGCATTGTCGCTGGCGAACTCTCGGGGGATACGCTTGGTGAGGGTTTCATCAAGGCGCTCAAAGTGCGCTACCCTGATGCTGAGTTTGTTGGCATTGGTGGTCCAAAGATGATTGCCGAGGGTTGTCAGTCTCTGTTCGATATGGAAGAGCTCGCCGTTATGGGGCTGGTTGAAGTATTGGGGCGACTGAGGCGCTTGCTGCACGTCAAAGCTGAGTTGGTGAAATACTTTACCGAAAATCCTGTGGATGTGTTTGTCGGCATTGATGCGCCGGATTTCAACTTAAGGCTTGAGCTAGACCTAAAAAAAGCGGGCACCAAAACCGTCCATTACGTGAGCCCTTCCGTGTGGGCTTGGCGTCAAAAACGTATTCATGGCATCGGTGAAGCGACCAATTTGGTACTGGCGTTTCTACCATTCGAAAAAGCCTTCTACGACAAATTCAATGTGCCGTGTGAGTTTGTAGGACATACGCTCGCTGATGCGATCCCCTTGGAGTCAGACAAAGCCGCTGCGCAGCAGTTGTTAGGGCTAGATCAAGACAAGAAATGGCTTGCGGTACTGCCAGGTAGTCGTGGTAACGAGCTGAAGATGCTCTCTCAGCCATTTATTGAAACCTGTAAGAAGCTCAATAACGACGACCCGAGTTTAGGGTTTGTGGTCGCAGCTGTGAATGATAAGCGCAAGCAGCAGTTTATCGAAGCCTGGCAGCATTATGCGCCAGAGCTAGACTTTCATATTGTGCAAGATACAGCACGCAACGTGATCACAGCATCCGATGCCGTGCTTTTGGCCTCAGGCACTGTCGCGTTAGAATGTATGCTACTTAAAAGGCCTATGGTTGTCGGGTACAAGATGAATGCTATCACGGCATTTTTGGCAAAGCGTTTGGTGAAGACGAAATACGTTTCGTTGCCAAATATTTTGGCCGATGATGAGATAGTCAAAGAGTTCCTCTTAGATGCGTGTACCCCAGAAAACTTACATGCCGAGCTGACGCGCCTGCTCAATGGTGACAATCACGATATGATTGAAAAGTTCACCGAAATGCATCATTGGATCCGTAAGGGTGCCGATAAACAGGCCGCAGACGCCGTACTAAAATTGATAGATAGATTATGACCAAGAAAAAAACGCCTATAGAACTGCCTCCTTTTGAATACCCGCAAGGCTATACCGCTATTGCAGGTGTGGATGAAGTGGGTCGCGGACCATTGGTTGGAGACGTCGTCACAGCAGCGGTTATCCTAGATCCGAATAATCCGATTGAAGGCCTTAACGACTCGAAAAAACTGTCTGAGAAAAAACGCCTCGCGCTGTATCCTGAAATTAAAGAAAAGGCGCTGGCTTGGGCGGTAGGGCGTTGTTCTCCTGAAGAAATTGATGAGCTCAATATCCTACAAGCGACCATGGTGGCGATGCAGCGCGCGGTTGCAGGGCTTAAGGTTCAACCTGATATGGTGTTGATTGACGGTAACCGAACGCCAGAGCTTCCAATGGATGCACAAGCCGTGGTCAAAGGTGACCTTCGTGTTGCTGAGATTAGTGCCGCTTCCATTATTGCTAAAGTGGTTCGCGATCAAGAAATGGAAGAACTTGATGCTCAGCACCCTGAGTTTGGGTTCGCTAAGCACAAAGGCTATCCGACTAAAGCGCATTTTGAGGCCATTGAGCAGCACGGCGTCATTGCCCAGCATCGAAAAAGCTTCAAACCAGTAAAGCGCGCCCTAGGTATTGAAGACTAGGTATTTAAGAGTAAAACAAATTAAGCACTAATGGCTCTGTGTAGCCGTTAGGATGTCATGACGATTTAGGATTCATTATGTCAGACCCCAAGTTTATACACTTACGTGTTCACAGTGACTTCTCAATGGTGGACGGCCTGTCTAAGGTACCACCACTTGTGAAGAAGGTGGCTGAGTTGGGCATGCCAGCGATGGCATTGACCGATTTCACCAACCTATGTGGCCTAGTAAAGTTCTATGGCAATGCTCATTCAGCAGGCATTAAGCCGCTGATTGGGGCTGACTTTTCGGTGCAATCGGATGAGTTTGGCGAAGAGCTAACTCGCCTCACAGTGCTTGCTTCTGACAACACAGGTTACAACAACCTAACGTTACTGATCTCCAAGGCATATCTTAGGGGTCATGTTCAACATCAACCTGTTATTGATAAGGCTTGGCTAGCTGAGCTGTCGGAAGGCCTGATCATCCTTTCAGGCGCAAAAGACGGTGAGGTGGGCAAAGCATTACTCAAAGGTAATCAAAGCTTAGCCAAACAGTGTGCGGCTTTTTATCAAACGCATTTTCCTGACCGCTTTTACCTTGAGCTCATTCGCACCGGACGTGCCGACGAAGAGAGCTATCTGCATTTTGCCGTCGACTTGGCGGAAGAGTTAGAACTTCCAGTTGTAGCGACCAACGAAGTGGTGTTCGTTGATAAAGAGCTGTTCGATGCCCATGAGATCCGCGTGGCCATTCATGATGGTTATACGCTCGATGACCCTAGACGTCCTAAGCGTTACAGTGAACAGCAATACCTGCGCAGTGAAGAGGAAATGTGCCAGCTATTTGCCGACATTCCAGAAGCGTTGCAAAACTCAGTGGAAATCGCTAAGCGCTGTAACGTGACTGTCAGACTAGGTGAGTACTTCCTACCTGCTTTCCCAACAGAAGGTATGAAAGAGACCGACTTCCTGGTGATGAAGTCGAGAGAAGGCCTAGAAGAGCGTTTGGAGTTCCTATTCCCTGATGAGCAAGTACGACTTGAGCGCAGACCTGAGTACGACGAGCGATTACAGATTGAACTCGATGTTATCAACCAGATGGGCTTCCCAGGCTACTTCTTGATCGTAATGGAGTTCATCCAGTGGTCAAAAGATAATGAAATACCTGTAGGTCCAGGGCGTGGTTCGGGTGCGGGCTCGCTGGTGGCGTACGCGCTTAAAATCACTGACCTTGATCCTCTTGAATACGACTTGCTTTTCGAGCGCTTTCTGAACCCTGAACGTGTCTCCATGCCCGACTTCGATGTTGACTTCTGTATGGATAAACGTGACCAAGTGATTGATCACGTGGCAGAAATGTATGGCCGAGACGCGGTATCGCAGATCATTACCTTTGGTACCATGGCGGCGAAAGCAGTAATTCGAGACGTAGGTCGTGTACTTGGGCACCCATTTGGCTTTGTGGATCGTATTTCCAAACTGATCCCTGCTGACCCTGGCATGACGCTGCAAAAAGCGTTTGACGTTGAGCCTGCGCTGCCTCAATTGTATGACGCTGATGAAGAGGTTCGCGACCTCATCGACATGTGTCGCATCCTTGAAGGTTGTACTCGTAACGCCGGTAAACACGCTGGTGGTGTTGTTATATCGCCAACTACTATCACCGATTTTGCGCCGATCTATGCGGACTCGGAAGGTCATTTCCCTGTCACGCAGTTTGATAAAAACGACGTAGAAACGGCCGGCCTAGTTAAATTCGACTTCTTAGGTCTAAGAACCCTAACCATTATCGACTGGGCGTTAGGGCTGATTAACCCACGTCTGGAAAAAGAGGGCAAAGAGCCGGTTCGTATCGAATCGATTCCTCTTGATGACCAGCCGTCATTCCAGCTACTGCAAAATTCAGAGACCACGGCGGTATTCCAGTTGGAATCACGTGGTATGAAAGAGCTTATCAAACGTCTTCAGCCAGACTGTTTTGAAGATATCATCGCATTGGTAGCACTGTTCCGTCCTGGACCATTGCAATCCGGCATGGTAGATAACTTTATCGACCGTAAGCACGGGCGAGAAGCGGTTTCCTATCCAGATGAGACGTGGCAACACGAAACACTGAAAGAAACGCTAGAGCCAACTTATGGCATCATTCTTTACCAAGAGCAGGTCATGCAAATCGCCCAGATTCTAGCGGGTTATACGCTAGGTGGTGCAGACATGCTGCGTCGTGCGATGGGTAAGAAAAAGCCAGAAGAGATGGCCAAGCAGCGTGCTGTATTCGAAGAAGGTGCCATTAACAATGGCGTCGATGGCGAATTGGCGATGAAGATCTTCGACTTGGTAGAAAAGTTCGCAGGTTATGGCTTTAACAAATCGCACTCAGCCGCTTATGCTTTGGTGTCGTACCAAACACTGTGGCTAAAGAAACACTACCCAGCAGAGTTTATGGCGGCGGTTATGACCGCAGATATGGATAACACCGAGAAAGTCGTCGGCCTTGTCGATGAATGTTTCCGCATGAAACTTAAGGTGTTACCTCCAGATATTAACGCCGGTTTATTCCGATTTAATGTTAACGATGAAGGTGCCATTGTTTATGGTATCGGCGCAATCAAAGGGGTGGGTGAAGGTCCAATTGATGCCATCATTGAAGCAAGAAACAAAGATGGTTACTTCCGCGACCTGTTCGATTTCTGTGCCCGAATCGACCTGAAAAAGGTCAATAAGCGCGTCATTGAGAAGTTGATCATGGCTGGTGCACTAGATAAGCTCGGACCTCATCGAGCGGCGTTAATGGCGTCGCTTAATGACGCAGTGAAGGCGGCGAGTCAACATCACCAAGCTGAAGCGTTTGGACAAGGTGATATGTTCGGCGTATTGACGGATGCGCCAGAGGAAGTGGAACACAAGTACACCCAAGTACCTGCGTGGCCAGAGAAGGTATGGCTTGAAGGTGAACGCGAAACCTTGGGGCTTTATTTGACCGGGCACCCAATAAACGCCTATCTGAAGGAACTTACTAAATACACCAGTTGTCGATTAAAGGATGCCACTCCGACACGTCGTGATCAGTCATTGACCGTGGCTGGCCTTGTCATTGCCGCTCGTGTCATGACCACAAAGCGCGGTACGCGTATCGGTATCATGACACTCGATGATCGCAGTGGTCGTATGGAAGTGATGTTGTTCTCAGATGCACTAGATAAATATGCTGAATTGTTAGAAAAAGATAAAATAGTGGTCGTTTCTGGACAGGTCAGCTTTGATGACTTCAATGGTGGGCTTAAAATGTCCGCCCGCGAAGTTTTAGATCTTGGTAGCGCTCGAGAGAAATTTACTCGAGGGTTGTCCATTTCGTTGCTAGAGCAACAGATCGATGAGCGTTTTTACCAACGCTTCACAGAAATATTAACGCCTCACAAAGATGGCACAGTACCTGTTAATATTTACTACCAACGTGCAGATGCAAGAGCGAAGCTCACGTTAGGAACACAGTGGCGAGTAACGCCCAACGATGCGTTACTGGAAGAATTACAGCAGTTACTTGGTAAAGACCAGGTAGAACTCGAATTTAACTAATTGAGCTTGGGCACACATCGGTGCCTGAGCGGAATCGAAAAGGATTCATAGATGAGCTTGAACTTTCTTGAATTTGAAAAGCCAATTGCCGAACTAGAAGCAAAAATTGAAGCCCTGCGTGACGTGTCTCGTCATGGTGGTGATAGTGCAATTGACTTAGATAAAGAAATTGAACAACTAGAGAAGAAAAGCTTAGAGCTTAAAAAGAAAATCTTTAGTGACCTTGGTGCATGGCAGGTTGCGCAGCTTGCTCGCCACCCACAACGCCCATATACGTTGGACTATGTAGAGCACGTATTTACTGAGTTTGATGAGCTGGCGGGTGACCGTGCATTTGCTGACGACAAAGCGATTGTTGGCGGTATGGCTCGTCTTGAAGGCCGTCCTGTGATGATCATTGGTCATCAAAAAGGCCGTGAGACTAAAGAGAAAGTTAAGCGTAACTTCGGTATGCCTAAACCAGAAGGCTACCGTAAAGCACTGCGTTTGATGCGTATGGCTGAGCGTTTTAACATGCCAATTATCACCTTTATCGACACTGCGGGTGCTTACCCAGGTGTTGGCGCAGAAGAGCGCGGTCAATCTGAAGCGATTGCGATGAACCTGAAAGTGATGGCAGGCCTGAAAGTGCCGGTTATTTGTAACGTTGTTGGTGAAGGCGGCTCTGGTGGCGCATTGGCTATTGGTGTGGGTGATTACGTGAACATGCTTCAATATTCTACCTACTCAGTAATTTCACCTGAAGGCTGTGCCTCTATTCTATGGCGCGATTCAGACAAAGCCCCACAAGCTGCAGAAGCGATGGGCTTGATTGCTCCGCGTCTTAAAGAGCTAGAGCTTATCGATGAAATCATTGAAGAGCCACTTGGCGGCGCGCATCGTGATACGATTCAAATGGCAGCGAACATGAAGGCAACGCTACTTCGTCAGCTAGAAGAGCTAGAGCAGCTTGAAGAAGACAACTTACTAGAGCGTCGTTATCAACGTTTGATGAGTTACGGCTACTGCTAAGCCGATTTGGTTTATATAATAAGGCGAGCATGATGCTCGCCTTATTTTTTGTCTTTTGGGAAATTGTCTATGTCATTAGCGCAGCACTTTATTGATACCCTGCGGTGCCACCTGCCCGATGGCGGTCGTGTTGTTATCGGATTCAGTGGCGGGGTGGATTCCCGCGTTTTGCTGCATCTAGCGGCGCTTTATCGCGCTCAGCATCCTGATCTAGAGTTGCTTGCTGTGCATGTTCATCATGGTTTGAGCCAGTACGCGGATCAATGGCTAGAACAGTGTGAATTATGGGCTAAAGCAGAGCAAATCCCCTTCGTCGCAGAGTATGTATCTCTTGACCTAGAGAGCGGCGACAGCATTGAGCAATTGGCACGTGATGCTCGTTACCAAGTCCTAGCATCCCACGTTAATACGGACGATGTTTTACTGACCGGCCAGCACCTTGACGATCAAACTGAAACTTTTCTTCTGGCTCTTAAGCGAGGTAGCGGACCCAAGGGACTATCCTCAATGGCTCTGTCAGCCCCTTTTGCGTCAGGGAAGCTTTTGAGGCCACTTCTTGATGTGTCCCGAAGCGACATCGAGCATTTTGCACATACTCAGCAGTTAACCTGGCTTGAAGATGACAGTAACCAAGATACCCGCTTTGACCGCAATTTCTTGCGCCACAAAGTGGTGCCTGTCATTAATAAGCGCTGGCCTAGCTTTAACAAAGCGGTTCGTCGCAGTGCTCGATTGTGTGCGAAGCAAGAGCAGCTTTTGGCGGAGTTACTTAAGCCCGAGCTAGAGGCTTGTTTAAATTCGTTTCAAGGGGTTGAGATAGATACCTTGAGTCGCAGCTCTCCACTGAAACGAGATCAACTACTGCGCATGTGGCTTGAAGCGCAAACGTCAGTGCTGCCAAGCGAGATTCAATTGCAGCAGCTTTGGAATGATGTCGCCTTGGCTAAACCCGATGCAAATCCAAATTTGGTTCTGGCCTCAGGTAGCATTCGCCGATTCAAATCCCACCTTTACTGGGTAGCACCACAGGAAGATGTCACTCAGTGGAGCAAGTCACTAACGATTGAAACTCCCGTGCTATTGCCCGATAGGTTAGGCGAGCTAACGTTAGGTAACAGTAGTGAAAAAAACAGCTTGATGACGCTGAACCGCGCAGCTCTGACAGAGCCGCTGGTGGTCATGTTTGAACCAGAAGGTTTGTCTGCGCATCCTCATGGCAGAGCGGGGTCACGTAAGCTCAAGAAGCTATTTCAAGAGTATCAAATCCCAAGTTGGCAACGCCGCCGAACACCTATTCTGATGATGGGTGACAAAGTGGTTGCCGTGGCTAACTTATTTGTAGACAAGGACTTTTACGGCTCAGATTGTGAACTCGTATGGGACAAGTGACCCTTTTTCATGTCACAATCGTAACTATAATAAACGCTAGGAAGCGGTACAAACCAGAGTAATGTGGGCTGGTTCCGAGCAAATATGGACGTATCACAAGGAAAAGCAATGAAAAAGTTGATGATTAGCGCATTGGTAGCAGCGGGTTTGATGAGCGGTGCAGCAGTCGCAGGCGATGTTGCAGCGGGTAAAGCAAAAGCAGCAGTGTGTGCCGCGTGTCATGGCGCAGATGGCATCGCAGTGATCCCAGGGTATCCAAACCTTAAAGGTCAAAACGAGCAGTATTTGGTTACCTCTATTAATGCATACAAAAGCAAGCAGCGTAACGGTGGCCTAGCGGCAGTAATGCAAGCACAGGCATCAATGCTTAGCGACGAAGACGTTGCTAACCTAGCGGCATACTACGCAAGCCTTAAATAGAGTGTTCTGAATGACACCTAGATGGTTCTAGCATGATGTAAGCGTAACAAAACAACGTGTTGCAAATAACTTTGATAAAAAGCTCGAAGCTGGCCTTCGAGCTTTTTGTTTTCGTTGATTGTTATCGCGACCTACCAGATAATGTCGTTAACAAAAGTGATGTAAGGGAAGAACATGAAAAAGATTGAAGCGATTATCAAACCATTCAAGCTTGATGATGTGCGTGAAGCATTGGCAGAAGTTGGCATCACAGGGATGACGGTTTCTGAAGTGAAAGGTTTTGGTCGTCAAAAAGGCCACACTGAGTTGTATCGCGGTGCAGAATACATGGTTGATTTCTTGCCAAAAGTGAAGCTAGAAATCGTGGTGGCTAGCGATGTTGCGGATCAATGCGTAGAAACCATTATTGAAACGGCACAAACGGGTAAAATTGGTGATGGCAAGATTTTTATCACTGACATCGAGCGTGTTGTTCGTATTCGTACCGGCGAAGAAGACGAAGACGCGATCTAAACCGCGAGTAGCACTAACATTAAAAGGAGTAGGCAACTACTCCTTTTTTACTTTTGGGGTGAGCGATGAAGTTGAAGTGGATTTTAGTTGGCGTATTAGCCGCAGTTTTTATGGCGGTAGGCGGCTTTCAGGTCGTGTTTACTGTGTCTGACACTCCCGAGATCACAACTGTTCGCGGCAATCAGGTTGATACTGAATTAAAGTGTTATCACAATCCAACGCCTCAGGCGCTCGATGATGAGGGACGACTCAATGTATTGGTTTGGAATGTTTACAAACAAAACAGGGAGAACCTTCTCTCCGAGCTAACAGAGCGCTCTCAAGACAGGCAGTTGGTACTACTTCAAGAGGCAAGCCTGGATGATCAGTTCCTCGATTGGCTTCAGCGCTCTGATTGGGGCAGTAACCAAGTCAGCGCCTTCAAAGCTTTTGATGTTTCAAGTGGTGTTCTGAATTTGAGTCGAACCATGCCAAAGGTCGCGTGTGCAAACCTTCAGGTTGAGCCATGGTTACAACTGCCTAAATCGGGTCTCTACGCGGAATATGCGCTCTCTAATGGGCAGACCCTGATTGCGCTGAACCTTCATTCAGTGAACTTTACCATTGGCACACAAGAGTACAAGCAGCAGCTCGAGTCATTTAAGCAAGTACTTGAGTCTCACTCAGGGCCACTGCTCATTGCTGGCGACTTTAACAGCTGGAGCGAGTCGCGAATGGCAGTACTTAAACAAGCACTCAAAGACTATCAGATCCAAGAGGTCAAATTTACTCCGGATCATCGAAAACGTTTTGTCACCGGACTCCCTCTCGACCATATATTTTATCGAGGCATGACGTTGGAGACGATGAGCACGCCAGAGAGTGATGCATCAGATCATAATCCAATGCTGGCGGAGTTCGTTTTGGCTCAGTAACCGCCAGCGTTCGGTTACATACTGCTTTGCGGCCAGTCATCAGGGACGACAAACCAGAATTGGCCGCTTTTGGCTTGGCAATGGATAAAGTGCTTGGGTAGCGCCGACACTGAATCGTACTCTGCGCGTCGCGGATTTCCTGTTGCCCAAAGCGGTTTTTCTAATCGGTATATCGGTTCATCGATAAGATGAAATTGAGATTGGTAGCACCAATGGCCAGTAACGCGCTGTGGATTGATATCAAGTTCTAAGCAGCGAGTTGGCGTCTTTTCTGGGTCAAACGGGTTGATATACAACCGCCCTTGCATCAATAGGTGTTGAGAAGGGCTGGCAATATTAGGGAACTGAGCTTTGAACGCAGGGGTATCAGACATCTTTAGTTGATGCTCGAGCATGCGGCTCAATTTTTTGTCTAGTCTATCCTTTGCATTCGGTCCATACCAAAGCCCATCTTTTAGCAAATAGAACTTAATCGCTACCTCCCAGTGCTCGAGTTGTTGCTGGTCTGGTTTTTCAATAAGAAAGTCGATAGCACCCAAGGTACGACCATCTTGCTGCAGTTGTATTTCTTCAGCAAAGACGCTGTGGCTGTTACTTTGCTCAAATAAACGTCGGCACAGCTCCTGATAAAGAAACCCAAGCCTAGGGTTGCCTTGGTACTCAGAATCGTCCTGAGAGCTTGATTGAGGGGATACCTTAGGGAAACCCCCAGCCACGCTCGAATGTCCCGTGACGAGGCTCTGGCTTTCGTTTATCCAGGTAATAAAGTCCCTGATGGTTTGCATAGCGTATTCTTTACGTTTTCCTTTCGACATTGCTAGAGTAAATTGCTATAACCACGGAAATCAAGAATTTGCTCAGGAAGTGCCATGAATAACCTAAAGCTTGAAGCTATCCTCAATGAAAAACTCTCACCGCAACTGATTAAAGATTACAGCCCAAATGGGCTTCAAGTTGAAGGTGCGACTGATATCAAAAAAGTGATTACCGGAGTCACGGCATCACAAGCGCTTATTGATTACGCAGTAAGTGTCGGAGCGGATGCCATATTAGTTCACCATGGCTATTTCTGGAAAGGAGAGCCAGAGCCAATTCGTGGTATGAAGGGCAAGCGTATTCGCACTCTCATTAAAAACGACGTGAACTTGTTTGGTTATCACCTGCCGCTTGATATCCACCCTGAGCTAGGTAACAACGCTAAATTAGCACAGTTGCTTGATATTGAGGTCATCGATGGCCTAGAAGGTCACCCACAGTCTGTTGCTATGTTTGGTAAACTGGCAAAACCTATCTCTGGTGCTGAGTTTGCGACTAAGATTGCAAAAGCCCTAAATCGTGAACCTCTGCACATCGCACCAGAGTTGGCTGACAAGCCGATTGAAACGGTAGGTTGGTGTACCGGTGGTGGACAGGATTACATTGAACTAGCAGCGTCAAAGGGGTTAGATGCCTTCATTTCAGGGGAGATTTCTGAGCGTACGACGTACACTGCACGTGAAATGGGTATCCACTACTTTGCGGCCGGTCATCATGCGACTGAGCGCTACGGCATCAAAGCGCTGGGTGAGTGGCTGGCAAGCGAACATGGTTTGGACGTTGAGTTTAAAGATATCGACAATCCGGTATAAAACCACCAATGAAATAAAAAGAGCAGCCTAGGCTGCTCTTTTGAGTTGTGATGTTGTGTTTATCGTTATTCGCGCTCGTGAAGCGGTTTGAAGTCACGCATTGATTCACCAGTGTAAAGCTGACGTGGGCGACCGATGCGGTTGTCTGGATCGCTGTGCATTTCGTTCCAGTGAGCAATCCAACCAACAGTGCGAGACATAGCAAAGATAACGGTGAACATAGACACTGGGATACCAATCGCTTTAAGGATGATACCTGAGTAGAAGTCTACGTTTGGATACAGTTTCTTCTCAACGAAATACTCGTCTGATAGCGCAATGCGCTCAAGCTCCATCGCAACATCCAGTAGTGGATCTTGAATGTTAAGCTCTTTCAGTACATCGTGACATGCTTCACGCATAACTGTTGCGCGTGGATCGTAGTTCTTGTAAACACGGTGGCCAAAGCCCATTAGGCGGAATGGATCATCTTTGTCCTTCGCTCGTTCGATGAACTCAGGGATCTTGTCTACAGAGCCAATCTCTTCAAGCATACGCAAACACGCTTCGTTAGCACCGCCGTGTGCAGGCCCCCATAGAGACGCGATACCCGCTGCAATACATGCAAATGGGTTAGCGCCAGATGAACCTGCTAGACGTACCGTTGACGTTGACGCATTTTGCTCGTGGTCTGCGTGTAGTGTAAAGATCTTGTCCATTGCACGCGCAACGATAGGGTTTACTTCGTACTCTTCGCAAGGGTTTGCGAACATCATGTGTAGGAAGTTCTCCGCATACGTTAGGTCGTTGCGTGGGTAGATGAATGGTTGACCGATAGAATACTTGTAGCACATAGCTGCAAGGGTTGGCATCTTAGAAATTAGGCGGTAAGCCGCAATTTCACGGTGTGAGTCATTGTTGATATCGAGGGAGTCGTGATAGAAGGCTGCAAGTGCACCAACTACACCACACATAACGGCCATTGGGTGAGCGTCGCGACGGAAACCGTGAAAGAAACTCGCGATTTGCTCGTGAACCATAGTATGACGAGTAACAATTTGCTTGAACTCTTCATATTCTTCACGTGATGGGGCTTCGCCAACAAGAAGGATGTAGCATACTTCTAGGTAGTCTGCATTGTTAGCTAACTGATCGATAGGGAAGCCACGGTGCAGTAAAACACCTTTGCCGCCGTCGATATAAGTGATTTGAGATTCACAGGATGCAGTGGCAAGAAAACCTGGGTCAAATGTAAAGTAACCATTCGCTCCAAGCTTACGAACATCGACTACTTCTGGTCCGATAGAACCTTCCATAATCGGCAGCTCGATTGGCGCTTGACCTTCAATATGAAGGGTCGCTTTCTTATCTGCCATAACAATCTCCTTTGTTTATTATTTAATCCGTCCAGGATGTTTGTGTGCCAATTTTTTACTTTGGTTCGGAAGCAAAGTCAATTTTTATACGATGATGTGTGCACTTGTTATGATTTTTTATAGAAAAATGGTTAAAAATCTGTTCTGTGTAGCATATTTTGTTACATCAATTGTATTAGAATGTTGCCAACCGTATAGTTGCGGTGAAATTGTTGGTCCTAGCCTTTAAAAATCGAGTATACAAACCGAAGTGAGGTGGTTTTGGATTCTCATTTGTTAACATTGTTGCAACAATTATCTCCCTTGTAACACGAGATTTTTGTTAAGTTTATGTTAACTTTTGAGGCTTACAGACCAAAATTTATTCATAACAATAAATGCTCAATGGAGCTGAGTGAGCAAGCCCGTGAAAGAAAGAAAGTCCAGACCTGTTAATCTTGATTTACAGACAATTCGCTTTCCGATCACTGCAATCGCATCCATCTTGCACCGAGTGTCAGGTGTGATCACGTTTGTGTCGATCGGTATTCTCCTTTGGTTACTAGCCAAGTCACTCTCGTCCCCGATGGGGTTTGCCGAGGCAGTCGATATCGTCGACGGTTTCTTCGTCAAGCTTATTCTTTGGGGCATTTTGACTGCTCTTGCGTACCACATTGTTGGTGGTATTCGTCATCTAATCATGGATCTAGGTTACTTTGAAGAGCTCGAATCGGGCGCGAAAAGTGCCAAGGTATCCTTTATCGTGACAGGCGTTCTGTCGCTATTGGCGGGAGTTTTGGTATGGTAAACAACGTTTCATCATTCGGTCGTAACGGTGTCCACGATTATCTTCTGATTCGTGCGAGCGCCATTATTATGACCTTGTACACTATCTATCTTGTGAGCTTCTGCGCGTTTGCAGGAGACATTTCCTACGTATCGTGGACCAACTTCTTCGGTGGCACCTTCACTAAGGTGTTTACTATGCTGGCATTGGCATCTCTGCTTATCCATGCCTGGATTGGTCTATGGCAAGTTCTTACAGACTATATCAAGCCGACCATGTTACGTGGTGCGCTGCAACTGACGGTTATTGCAGTGCTGCTTGGTTATTTCTTCTCTGGTTTCTTTATTCTGTGGGGTGCGTAAGTGTCTATTCCAGTTCGTGAGTTTGATGCCGTAGTAATCGGCGCTGGTGGTGCAGGCATGCGCGCTGCACTACAAATTTCAGAGCAAGGCCTATCTTGTGCGTTGCTATCAAAAGTATTTCCTACTCGTTCCCACACCGTATCTGCCCAGGGTGGTATTACGGTTGCGTTGGGTAACTCTCATAAAGATGATTGGCAGTGGCACATGTATGACACGGTCAAGGGCTCTGACTACATCGGTGACCAAGACGCTATCGAGTACATGTGTAAGAATGGTCCTAAGTCGGTCATTGAATTAGAGAAAATGGGTCTACCTTTCTCTCGTTTTGAAAACGGTTCTATCTACCAGCGTCCATTTGGTGGACAGTCTAAAGAGTTTGGTGGGGAGCAGGCTGCACGTACTGCGGCGGCTGCAGACCGTACAGGCCACGCACTGCTGCATACTCTTTATCAGCAAAACATTAAGCACAAAACAACCATATTCTCGGAGTGGTATGCGCTCGATATGGTTAAGAACCAAGATGGCGCGGTTATGGGTTGTACTGCGCTTTGCATGGAAACGGGCGAGATTTGCTACTTCAAATCAAAAGCAACCATCTTAGCTACTGGTGGTGCGGGTCGTATCTACGCTTCAACCACCAACGCTCATATCAACACGGGTGATGGTGTTGGTATGGCGCTGCGTGCTGGCGTACCGATGCAAGATATGGAAATGTGGCAGTTCCACCCAACGGGTATTGCTGGCGCAGGTGTACTCGTTACCGAAGGTTGTCGTGGTGAAGGTGGTTACCTTCTCAATAAAGATGGCGAGCGATTTATGGAGCGTTACGCTCCAAACGCAAAAGACCTTGCTGGTCGCGACGTGGTTGCACGTTCGATGATGATCGAAATTCGTGAAGGTCGTGGCTGTGACGGCCCTTGGGGACCACACATTAAGCTTAAAATGGATCACCTGGGTAAAGACGTCCTTGAGTCTCGTCTACCAGGTATCTGTGAGCTGTCTCGTACGTTTGCACACGTTGATCCAGTGAAAGAGCCAATCCCAGTTATTCCAACTTGTCACTACATGATGGGTGGTGTACCGACTCAGGTGTCTGGTCAAGCGATTAAACAAGACGCGTCTGGTAACGATCATGAAGTTCAAGGTCTATTCGCTTGTGGTGAAATCGCTTCTGTATCTGTACACGGCGCGAACCGTCTTGGTGGTAACTCGCTGCTTGACCTAGTGGTGTTTGGTCGTGCAACTGGTCTTCACCTTGGTGAGACGCTGGCTGCGCAAACTGAAGCTCGCCCAGCGACGGAGTCAGACATTGAAGCATCACTGGCTCGCACGATGCGCTGGGAGAACAGTGCATCGGGTGAAGACCCAGCTCAAATCCGTAAAGATCTGCAAACTTGTATGCAAAACAGCTTCTCGGTATTCCGAGAGGGTGATGCGATGGCAACCGGTCTAGAAGAGCTTAAAGTGATTCGTGACCGCTTGAAAGAAGCGCATCTTGCAGACAAGTCGAAAGAGTTCAACACCCAGCGTGTGGAGTGTCTAGAGCTTGATAACTTGATGGAGACCGCATTCTCGACTGCAGTCGCTGCAAACTACCGTACCGAGAGTCGCGGCGCTCATGCTCGCTTTGATTACCCAGAGCGTGATGACGAGAATTGGCTATGCCACTCAATCTACAACCCTGAAACTGAGCAGATGTCGAAGCGTGATGTCAACATGATGCCTGTTCACCGTGAAGCTTTCCCACCGAAAGCACGTACGTACTAAAGGGAGGACACTACTATGAACCTTAATTTCTCTCTTTACCGTTACAATCCGGATGCAGATAACAAACCATACATGAAAGACTACACCTTAGAGGTGGACGAAGGGTCGGACATGATGGTGCTTGATGCTCTGATACTATTGAAAGAGCAAGACCCAACGATTGCGTTCCGTCGCTCTTGCCGTGAAGGGGTATGTGGCTCCGATGGCTTGAACATGAACGGCAAAAATGGCCTTGCTTGTATCACACCGCTATCTGCGCTTGAGGGTGGCAAGATTGTCATTCGACCATTACCGGGACTTCCGGTGGTTCGAGACTTGATTGTCGACATGACTCAGTTTTATGATAACTACGCGAAAGTTAAGCCATTTCTTATTTCTGAAGGAAATGTGCCGCCGTCGCGTGAAAATCTGCAAATGCCAGAAGAACGTGCTCACCTTGATGGACTGTATGAGTGCATCATGTGTGCGTGTTGTACGACGTCTTGTCCATCTTTCTGGTGGAATCCAGACAAGTTTATTGGACCTGCAGGTCTTCTCGCTGCGTACCGCTGGCTGATTGACAGTCGAGATACTGCAACGGATGAACGCTTATCAAATCTTGATGATGCGTTTAGTGTTTTCCGTTGTCACGGCATCATGAACTGTGTCAGTGTATGTCCTAAGGGACTTAACCCAACGAAAGCCATTGGTCACATCAAATCAATGCTTGTGAATCGTTCGGTGTAACAACAAATAAAAATTGCCGACTCGACGTCCCGGAGAGTCGGCTTCTTATAGCTCGGCGTAGACCGAAGCATACGTGAAAACTACTGGTTAAGGGAAAATATGCACAATGGTGTGATGAAGGCATGGCTCGAGTCTTCACACTTGGCAGGCGCCAATGCAACGTACGTAGAAGATCTCTACGAACTGTATCTAAGTGATCCCGAACAGGTAAGTGAGGAGTGGAGACGTGTATTTGATGGGTTGCCTGTGCAGCCTGATGTGGTTGAACAGCCGCATTCACGTGTCCGTGATTACTTCCGACGACTCGCTCAAGAAACAAAGCATTCAAGTGCTCAAGTAAGTGACCCCGAGGTCGATGCTAAACAAGTAAAAGTTCTACAGCTTATCAATGCGTACCGCTTTCGCGGACATCAAGCTGCAAATCTAGACCCTCTAGGTTTATGGAAACGCCCAACGGTTGATGAATTGGAACCTGCGTTCCACTCGTTGACGGAAGATGATTTAGACGAAACGTTCAATGTTGGCTCTTTTGCTATTGGCCAAGAAAGCATGACGCTTCGCGATCTTCACAAAGCACTTCAAAAAACCTACTGCGGCTCAATCGGTGCAGAATACATGCACATGACAAACACCGCTCAAAAACGTTGGATCCAACAGCGTTTAGAGTCAGTGGTTGGCCAACCCTCTTTCGATTCCGAACACAAACACACTTTCCTAGAAGAGCTAACTGCAGCTGAAGGTCTTGAGCGTTATCTTGGCGCAAAATTCCCAGGTGCGAAACGTTTCTCGCTAGAAGGTGGTGATGCTCTGATTCCAATGACCAAAGAACTGATTCGCCATGCTGGTAGTCAAGGCATGCGAGAAGTCGTGATTGGTATGGCGCACCGTGGTCGCTTGAACATGCTGGTCAACGTCTTGGGTAAAAAACCTCAAGACTTGTTCGATGAGTTTGCGGGTAAGCATGATGAAACATGGGGTACAGGTGATGTGAAGTACCACCAAGGTTTCTCTGCTGACTTTGCAACGCCGGGTGGTGATGTGCATTTAGCCTTAGCATTTAACCCATCTCACCTTGAGATTGTAAATCCAGTAGTTATCGGCTCGGTTCGTGCTCGTCAAGATCGCTTAGGCGACAAAGACGGTAGCATGGTACTGCCAATTACCATTCACGGTGACTCAGCGATTGCGGGTCAAGGTGTTGTGCAAGAGACTTTCAACATGTCTCAGGCGCGCGGCTTTAAAGTGGGTGGTACGATTCGAATCGTGGTCAACAACCAAGTTGGTTTTACTACCTCTAACCCACGCGATACCCGTTCAACCATGTACTGTACTGACATCGCTAAGATGGTACAGGCTCCTATTTTCCACGTGAATGCTGATGACCCAGAAGCGGTCGCGCTTGTTACGCAAATTGCGCTCGATTTCCGTAATGAGTTTGGTAAAGATGTGGTGATTGATCTGGTCTGTTATCGCCGTCATGGTCACAACGAAGCGGATGAGCCCAATGCGACTCAGCCGTTGATGTACCAGAAAATCAAAAAACACCCAACGCCTCGCAAACTGTACGCGGATGTCTTGATTGAGCGTGACGAAAGCGATATTGAAACCGCTACGCAGATGATCAATGAGTATCGTGACGCGTTAGACCGCGGTGAAGTGGTGTGTAAAGAGTGGCGCCCAATGGCATTGCACTCAGTAGACTGGTCTCCATACCTCGGTCGCGATTGGGATGAAGAGTGGGGTGGCCAGGTTGGTACAGAGCGTCTTGTAGGCCTCGGTAACAAACTTGGACAGTACCCAGACAGTCATAAACTTCAAAGTCGTGTAAACAAGCTGTACAACGATCGTGCTTCGATGATGACCGGCGAGAAAATGATCGATTGGGGCATGGCAGAAACGCTGGCTTACGCAACCCTTCTTGATGACGGTAAGCGTATCCGTATCTCGGGACAGGACTCCGGCCGTGGTACTTTCTTCCACCGTCACTCAGTACTGCACAACCAAGAAGATGCGAGTACCTATATTCCGCTTTGTAACCTTCACGACAAACAAGGTCCATTCCAGGTCTTTGATTCGGTGTTGTCAGAAGAAGCGGTACTGGCATTTGAATATGGCTATGCGACTGCAGAGCCTAGTGGTTTGACTTTGTGGGAAGCGCAGTTCGGTGACTTTGCTAACGGTGCTCAAGTTGTTATCGACCAATTCATCTCTTCTGGTGAGCAAAAATGGGGCCGTCTATGTGGTCTAACAATGCTGTTGCCACATGGCTATGAAGGTCAAGGCCCAGAGCACTCTTCAGCGCGCTTAGAGCGTTACCTGCAGCTTTGTGCTGAACAAAATATGCAAGTGGTGATTCCATCGACGCCTGCTCAGGTTTATCACATGATTCGTCGTCAGGTAGTTCGCCCAATGCGTCGTCCATTGATTGTGATGTCACCTAAATCACTGTTAAGACATCCACTGTGTGTGTCTAGCATTGAAGACTTGGCAGAAGGCACATTTGAGCCGGCGATTGGTGAGATTGATGATATCAAGCCAGAAAACGTCAAACGTGTTGTGTTCTGTTCAGGTAAGGTTTATTTCGACCTGCTCGAACAGCGTCGCAACAACGAGCAAGATGACGTAGCTATTGTGCGTATTGAACAGTTGTACCCATTCCCACTGGATGATGTAAAAGCCAAGATTGCCGCCTACACCAATGCTCAAGATTTCGTTTGGTGTCAGGAAGAGCCGCAAAACCAAGGCGCTTGGTATTCAAGTCAACATAATTTCCGCGCAGCTATCCCTGCGGGTGCTGACTTGAAATATGCGGGGCGACCAGCATCTGCATCTCCGGCCGTTGGTTATATGTCGGTACACTTGAAACAACAGAAAGCGTTAATTTCTGACGCGTTGACCCTAGATTAAGAACTAGAAGAAAAAAGGAAGAAACAGATATGACTATTGAAATTCTGGTTCCAGACTTACCTGAATCAGTTGCAGACGCGACCGTCGCAACGTGGCACAAGAAACCAGGCGAAGCGGTAGCGCGTGATGAAGTTATCGTTGATATCGAAACCGATAAAGTTGTTCTTGAAGTCCCGGCGCCAGAGGCCGGCGTTCTTGAAGAGATTGTCGAAGAAGAAGGTGCGACAGTACTGTCTAAGCAGTTGATTGCTAAGATTAAGCCAGGAGCTGTTGCTGGTGAACCGACTACGGATACCACGGAATCTACAGAAGCATCACCAGACAAGCGCCACAAAGCTGCGCTAACGGAAGAGTCGAACGACGCTCTTAGCCCAGCGGTTCGCCGTTTGCTGGCTGAGAACGATCTTCAGGCATCAGACGTGAAAGGCACTGGCGTTGGCGGTCGAATCACTCGTGAAGACATCGAAGCGCACCTAGCAGCAGCGAAAGCAGCACCACAAGTAGAAGCACAGGCGCCTGTTGCTCCAGTATCGGCTCGCAGCCAGAAACGTGTGCCAATGACTCGTCTACGTAAGCGTGTTGCTGAGCGTCTACTTGAAGCGAAGAACAGCACAGCGATGCTAACGACGTTTAACGAAGTGAACATGAAACCAATCATGGATCTTCGTAAGCAATACAAAGACCAGTTCGAAGAGCGTCATGGTATTCGCCTTGGTTTCATGTCTTTCTATGTGAAAGCAGTAACCGAAGCGCTAAAACGCTACCCAGAAGTGAACGCGTCTATCGATGGCGATGAAATCGTTTATCACAACTACTTTGATATCAGCATGGCGGTATCTACGCCGCGTGGCCTTGTGACACCAGTACTAAAAGACTGTGACTCTCTAGGTTTTGCTGACGTCGAGAAAGGCATTAAAGAGCTGGCGATTAAAGGTCGTGACGGCAAGCTAACCGTTGAAGAGCTGACAGGTGGTAACTTCACCATCACTAATGGCGGTGTGTTTGGTTCATTGATGTCTACGCCAATCATTAACCCACCACAAGCGGCTATTTTGGGTATGCATAAAATCCAAGAGCGTCCAATGGCGGTTGATGGCAAAGTAGAAATCCTACCTATGATGTACCTAGCGCTGTCTTATGACCACCGTTTGATCGATGGTCGTGAGTCAGTAGGTTTCTTGGTAACTATCAAGGAACTACTGGAAGATCCAGCACGCTTGCTACTTGATGTGTAACCAAGCGTTGTTTTTTGTTTTGGATGTATAGACGTCCAAAATAAATGGAGCTAGACTAGCTCAACGTCTAGCTCCTTAGTAAGCCCACAAGAGGCGACTCTAACGAGTACTCCTACAGACGTACCGACATTCGGTATATGGAAATAAAAAATCCCTCAGGGATATAACAAATGGAATCGCACAATGAATTTGCATGAATATCAAGCCAAACAGCTGTTTGCAGAATTCGGATTGCCTGTACCAGAAGGCTACGCATGTGACACCCCACAGGAAGCGTTCGAAGCTGCTGGTCGTATCAGTACTGAAAAGAAAGTAGTTAAATGTCAGGTTCACGCTGGTGGCCGCGGTAAAGCGGGCGGCGTGGAACTTCACGACACCAAAGACGGTGTTAAAGAATTTGCTCAGAAGTGGCTAGGTAAAAATCTAGTGACTTACCAAACAGATGCGAATGGTCAACCAGTGACTAAAATCCTAGTTGAGGAAGCATCTAACATCGCTAATGAGCTGTACCTTGGTGCAGTGGTTGACCGCGCAACACGTCGTATCGTGTTTATGGCATCAACAGAAGGCGGTGTTGAAATTGAAAAAGTTGCGGAAGAGACACCGGAACTGATTCATAAAGCGGCGATCGATCCGCTCGTTGGCCCACAGGCTTACCAAGGCCGTGAGCTTGCGTTCAAACTTGGTCTTGAAGGCGACCAAATCAAGCAGTTTGTAAAAATCTTTATGGGTCTAGGCAATATGTTTGCTCAGTACGACCTTGCACTGCTAGAGATTAACCCATTGGTTATCACAGGCGAAGGCAACCTTCTATGTCTTGATGGCAAGATCAACATCGATTCAAATGCACTTTACCGTCAGCCTAAACTTCGTGAAATGCACGATCCTTCGCAAGAAGATGAGCGTGAAGCGCACGCGGCTCAGTGGGAGCTTAACTATGTAGCACTTGATGGTAGCATCGGCTGTATGGTCAACGGTGCAGGCCTTGCAATGGGTACCATGGACATCGTAAACCTACACGGCGGTCAACCTGCTAACTTCCTAGATGTAGGTGGCGGCGCGACCAAAGAGCGTGTGACAGAAGCGTTTAAGATCATCCTATCTGACAGCAACGTGAAAGCGGTTCTGGTTAACATCTTCGGCGGAATCGTACGTTGTGACCTAATCGCAGACGGCATCATTGGTGCAGTTGAAGAAGTGGGTGTTGAAGTTCCAGTAGTGGTTCGTCTAGAAGGTAACAATGCACCTCTAGGCTCACAAAAACTCGCGGAAAGTGGTCTAAATATCATTGCTGCAAGCTCGCTAACAGAAGCAGCGGAAAAAGTAGTTGCTGCAGCGGAGGGCAAATAATGTCTGTACTAATTAATAAAGATACAAAAGTTATCTGCCAAGGCTTCACTGGTGGTCAAGGTACGTTCCACTCAGAGCAAGCGATCGCTTACGGCACACAAATGGTCGGTGGTGTTTCTCCTGGTAAAGGTGGTCAAACGCACCTAGGTTTACCGGTATTCAACACTGTACGCGAAGCAGTTGAAGTGACGGGTGCAACAGCGTCAGTTATCTATGTACCAGCGCCTTTCTGTAAAGATGCAATCTTGGAAGCGATTGATGCGGGTATCAAACTTATTGTGACTATCACAGAAGGCATTCCAACGCTTGATCTTCTAGACGTGAAAGTGCGTCTAGACGAAGCGGGTGTTGTGATGATTGGTCCAAACTGTCCAGGCGTTATCACTCCTGATGAGTGTAAGATTGGTATCATGCCAGGTCATATCCACAAGAAAGGTAAAGTGGGTATCGTATCTCGCTCTGGTACGCTTACGTATGAAGCGGTTAAGCAGACAACAGACGAAGGTTTTGGTCAGTCGACGTGTGTCGGTATTGGTGGTGACCCAATCCCAGGTTCAAACTTCATCGATATCCTGAAGCTGTTCGAGCAAGATCCAGAGACGGAAGCTATCGTTATGATCGGTGAGATCGGCGGTACAGCGGAAGAAGAAGCGGCGGCGTTTATCAAAGAAAACGTCACTAAGCCAGTTGTCTCTTACATTGCAGGTGTTACAGCGCCTCCAGGTAAGCGTATGGGTCACGCTGGTGCGATTATCTCTGGCGGTAAAGGTACAGCGGAAGACAAGTTCGCTGCGCTTGAAGCTGCGGGTGTTAAGACGGTTAAGAGCCTTGCTGATATCGGTAAAGGTCTAAGAGAAATTACCGGTTGGTAATGACTCACATTAGCTCTAGGTTTTAAATAGAGTTAAAAACAAAATTAAAAAAGCTCCGGTCTTACGATCGGAGCTTTTTTTGTGCTTATGAAGTTTTTAGGCTTAGTCTCTTGAGGGAACAAGCTGAGCCAGTAAGAAAAAGCCAGCAGCGCTAATGACCACCGATGGTCCCGCTGGAGTGTCATAAAACCAAGAGAGGCTGAGTCCGCAGAATACTGACACGATACCAATCGCTGAGGCTGTGAAGGCCATTTGCTCTGGAGTAGCCGTGAACTTACGAGCCGTGGCCGCCGGAATGATAAGTAATGACGTCATAATCAGCGCGCCGACAAACTTCATGCCGATGGCGATGACCAGACCGACCATCAGCATGATGACCAAACGCATAAGGTCGACATTCACGCCTTCTACAGCCGCTAGGTCTTCATTTACCGTCGTTGAGAGTAGTGGTCGCCAAAACACGAACAGCAAAGCGCCGATCAGAGTCACACCAGCATAGATGTAAATCAGATCGGTTGGAGAGACTGCGAGCAAATCACCAAACAAATAGCTCATTAAGTCAACGCGGACGTTATCGAGGAAACTGACGGCAACCAAACCTAATGACAGTGCACTATGCGCCAGGATGCCGAGCAGTGTGTCTGTGGCCACGAGCTGCTGCTTTTGTAGCGTGACCAGAATGACAGCCAATGCCATACAACAGATAACGAGTGCCAGGTATAGGTTGATATCAAACAAAAAGCCGAGCGCAAGCCCCATTAGAGAAGCATGGGCGAGTGTGTCACCAAAGTAGGCCATTCTGCGCCAAACGACGAAAGAGCCCAATGGACCCGCAATCAGAGCGATACCGATGCCAGCGATAATGGATGGAAGCAAAAACTCAATCATGATGCGAGTGCCCATGTTTATGGTGTGAACATTGTGAAGCACTGCCTTCTACAGGGTCGCCTGCTAAATCATGATGGTGATGCACGTGCTGATGTTGATAGAAAGCCAGTGTTTCTTGAGTCGCACTGCCAAACAGCGCTACATAAGATGGATGACGGCTTACCGTTTGTGGCGTACCTTGACAGCAAATATGATGGTGAAGACAAATCACATTGTCTGATTTGGCCATGACGAGATGCAAGTCGTGGGATACCATAAATACCGCACAGTTGAATCGATGTCTAAGTGTATCGATTAGTTCATACAGATCGATTTGGCCTTGAACATCCACCCCTTGTGCTGGCTCGTCGAGTACCAGAATATCAGGGCGATGTAGTAGAGCGCGTGCTAGGAGTACTCGTTGGGTTTCCCCGCCGGATAATTGATGCATGTTACTCGAGATTAGATGCTCAGCACCGACAAGCTTCAGCGCGTCTAATCGCTCTTGAACACTGTATTTTCCTGCAAGTGCAAGAAAGCGCTCAACGTTTAGGGGCAAGGAATCGTTAAGTTTAAGTTTTTGCGGTACATAGCCAATTTTGAGCTTGCTAGCGCGGCGAATCGTGCCTTTAAAACGCTTCTGTAACCCAAGAATGACTTTGACTAAGGTCGATTTACCAGCACCATTAGGACCGATGAGGGTTAAAATCTCCCCTCGGCTAATGGTTAAGCTAATGTTATCTAGAACCTTTCGTTTACTGAACTCGACAGAGACTTGGTCGAGTGTAATCAGTTCGGACATGAATAGAACTCATTTGCAATTACGTCTTGTTATAATGTAACATTCTGAGCTATTGCAAGCCAGAAGGATTTTAAGCCCTATGTATCGTTACATTCCAGTTGTAGCACTTACTTCACTGCTTTCGTTTCAAGCGCAAGCACTGCAAGTGCTAAATAGTATAAAGCCTTTTGAGATGATCTCCCATGAGTTGATCATCGAAGGGCAGTCTACCTCGTCGATTCTCAACGCGAACGCATCACCTCACGACTACGCACTTAAGCCCTCGGACGTAAAGAAAATTCGCAGTAGCGACATCGTGGTGTGGTTTGGACACGATCTAGAAAGTTTTTTAGCCAAGTCCGTGGAAGGCAATCCGAACTCACTCGAAATACAAGATTTGGATGGAGTGTCATTGAGGGAGTTTGGTGAGGATGGGGATGATCATGGTCACGAAGGTCATGACCACGGTAGTTTTGACCCTCATGTTTGGCTTGGTCCAGAGCAAAGTCGTCAAGTTGCGCGTGCTATTTCAGCCAAGCTTCAAGCGATTGATCCAGACAATCAAGCTGCGTACCAAGACAAGCTGGCCGCTTTCGAGCGCACCTTAGATAGAACCATTGAAGAGATCCACGTTAAGCTTGAGCCAATACAAGACCAAGGCTATTACGTGTTCCATGACGCTTATGGCTACTATGAAGAATTCTTTAAGATGAATAACCTTGGCCACTTTACTGTCAGCCCAGAACGTAAACCAGGTGCGAAAACGTTAATTTCCATTAAAACCACATTACGTGAACAACAAGTAAAATGTGTTTTTGCCGAACCACAATTCACACCAGCCGTAGTGAACTCGGTGACCCGAGGTACTGGCACAAAAGTTGGACAACTTGATCCACTAGGTAGTGATATTTCGGTTGAAGATGGTAGCTACTTTGTATTCCTAAAGTCGATGGCAAATAGCTTTAGTAGTTGTCTAGGACAGTAGGTATCAGCCAAGCAAAACTCGGTCTGAACAACAAGGTTTTATATGTGTTCAACTGAGTTTTGCCTGTGATCGATGAGCCATTTAGATAGTTCTTGTTACCTTTTTTCTTTCATAACCTACACAAATCCAGTAAATTTACGATATTTATCGATGCAAATTAACTGGGCTCCTTTTGATACTCTCTGCTTCCTTATCACGCTGTTTAGTTTTCGCTGTTGGCCATAAAGTGACCAGCATGTGCTCACGCGTGCGTAAGATCCTGAGTCGTGTCCCGTTATTATTCGCGTTATCGCTGCTGCTCGCTCCGCAAATGAGCGTTAGTAAACCACTGCCTCCAGTATTCTATCCGCTGTCACTGCAAGCCAATGGTCAGTTTCTAGCGGCGAAGCAATTGTTTCCTGGTGTGGAAGGTGGACTCTGGTCTATCGATGTACACAATCGTGTCCGATTTTATGACGGTACCCGATTTATTGAGCTCGATAACTTGGCGTTTGACAATAACGACGTGACTTTTTTTCGAGGACAGTTTTGGTATGCCAAAGCAAATAAACTGTTTTCTCGGCAGCCACTTGGTCAGGTCAATCAAGTCTTTACCACTAAATTAACTGAGCATATTCAATCACTGGGTCATGGTGGGGAATATGTCTGGTTCTCAACCGATAATCAGGTTTACCTTGGCAATGAACATCCATCTAGGTTTGAAATTATCTCAATGGATGAGTTTGAGCGTTTCTACGGTGGAGTTGGGGTAAACATTACGGCTGCGATAGAAACTCGCGGCGCGTGGTACATCGGTACCAATGTTGGCTTATATCGATGGCAATATGGTGAGTTAGACTATGTCGGGAACGTCCATCGGGGAGCCGTCTCTACATTGTTGCTTGAACCAGAATCGAATCGCTTGGTGATTGGGTATCATACTGGCGTCGAGGTTTTCCCTCTCGATGAACCAATACAGCGTACTTTCTTCCCGCTTGGTCAACACGTCCTATCATTGGAAAGCACAGCCAGCCATTTTTGGGTTGGTACAGAGCAAGGCTTATACTGGCTTGAGCGAGATACCCTTGATCTTGAGCAGGTTGAGTTCAACCCTCACGACGAGTTTGGTCTAGCCGGCGACAAGATCTATGCCTTAGTTGCTGATGGCACTTTAGGAATGTGGATTGCCACCAACAATGGTGTTCGCTACTTCTCAGAATACGGCAAGTTGTTTGAGCGCATCTCGGTGTCAATTGACGAAAACCTCAATCGCCTTGAACCTAAACTCGAAGTCATGGAAAACCCACTTGGAGGGTACTGGGTTATCACCAGTAGCGCACTCTATGTCGTCGATGAAGAGGGTGAGTCCGCGATGATTTACTGGGGTAAGGTCTCATCGTTGGCGCAGCGGGAACAGCATCTGTGGATAGCGACGGAGAGGGGGTTAATGCACCTTGATCTCGATGCTTATCAAATTACAGCTTTGAGACAAAAGATAGATAATATGCCCGCACAAGTGGAGCATATTTCGCTTGGCAGCGGCGATACGCTTTGGCTCAATGATGGCCTACGGTTACTCAGCTTTAATGTTGAAACCGAGCGAGTCAATGATTATGGTGATGACTGGATAGTAAGTGAACACTTACCTGCGAAGGTTACTGAAATTTATGCATTGAGCGACAGTAAGGCGCTCGTTGGAACTGACCACGGCCTGTACATCATAGATGAGGGGCTTAGTCGTTATATCGGCGCTAGCGCACCATTTGGTAGCGTCACAGAGTTAGTAGCGGATGAACACCGAATTTGGGCCGCCAGCAGTTATGGCGCTTTTTTGTACGAAGATCAGAAACAAACCTTTACAAGACTAGAACTGTTCCAAGATAGCACCCGCCCTGTGTGTGTGACTCAAAGCGATGGGATTTTCTGGTTGGTCAGCTCTGCCGGTCTTACTGCTTATACAGGAACAGGAGAGATCGTCAGGCACTTGGGTGCTCCATATGGAGTGATTAGCAATGAGTTCATCAATGGTAGCTGTGCTTATAGTGAGCAGAGTGGTTCCATTGTGATTGGCTCGCGTTACGGCATTGTAGAGTTCGATCCGAAACGCATTCTTGATAACCCAGTACCGACACCTAGTGTATTAATATCTCAAGTGTCGGTGAGTAACACTGCTCGCCACCTTGGGGACGTTCAAGACGCCATTCCTAATGTTGGATATGGGGATTCGGTGGCGATTCAATTCAGCTTATGGCCATCAGCGCAAGGACACAGTCTTGTTTATCGAACCGGTGATGGTGACTGGCAAGATATGCAGGGTTTTCAACTTAATATTGATAAACCATCGCCGGGGCTACACAGCATAGAAGTGGCTGTGAAAGGGAATACGAGTTCTGAGTCGAGTATTCAGTTTAGTTACCAGGTCAGCACCCCATGGTTTATGACGGGGATGTTTTACCTGTTAATGGCGCTGAGCAGCCTAGTCTTAGTCGGGGCGGTGATTTATTGGCGTTCTCGACGCATTCGCTTTATGAACCGCGCCCTTAAAACACAGGTCGCATTAAAGACTGAGCAGTTACAACATCAAAGTCGTGTGTTAGTCGGTAATAACCAGCAGTTGCGTAAAGCGTTTAAAATTCGTCAGCAACTGATTCAAGAGCTGGTAGAACAAGCAGCACAGCACAGTGCCAACTTTAAACTTGAATCCTTATCTAGCTTAGATTCAACGTCTGCTAGTAATTTTGATGGTTTAGATAATGTCAAAGCCATCTTTGATGAGCAAAGCTCCTATCCGTTGGTATGTTCAGTATCGAGTGTGCTCAATTTTACCGTCGATGCGTGGCGAAAAGAGCTCGATAGTTACGGGATCAAAGTAGAATTAAAGATGCTGGCAAGCAGTGATAACGTGGTGTTGGATACCTGCAATCTAGACATCATCTTCAACTCAATTGTTGCCAATGCACTGCGTAGAATGGTGCGTGGACAAGTGATCAACATTACCGTGGATGATGATGGTAGTAAGTTGAATGTGACGTTTGAGGACAATGGATTGCCGTTGCCGAACTTTAACTCGCAAAGCGCTACTGGGGCATTCGATGTGAAAGAAAGTCAGCTCGATTTTAGCCCTTCGAGCCTGCCATCCCATATTCATCGCTCTGGTGGTGAGCTTCAGCCGGTTGAGCGTGGAAACACAAACCGCCTAACCCTGCGTTGGATGCTATCGATTCAGCAGTTGCCCGCTAACTTGCCTTCACATTCAACTAAGTCGTCTATGGAAACAGAAAGACCATTGATGAGCCTAGTGACTGAAAAAGAGATGCATGAAGTTAAGCCGGATAAGCATGAACAATGGAAACGGCAAGTTACTCAGCTGGTGGCAGAGCAGTATCATGATGCTGAGTTTAGCACCGCCTCAGCAGCTAAAGCGTTGTTCATCTCCGAGAGAAGCTTCCAAAGGCGCTTCAAATCTCAATTTGAGCGAACCTTTACAGACTATCTGACCGATGTCCGTATGGAGAAAGCTTGCGAGATGCTTCTGCAAGGCGAAAAAGTCTCTGAAGTGGCTTTTGCTTGCGGTTTCAACGATCCGTCCTATTTCTCTCAACGTTTCAAAGTCTATTTTGGTGTCCCACCATCTAAGTTTGCCATGATGGACATGACCGAAGGCGACTAGTCGCCAATTCTAAAGATCAAAGTATCGATAGAATGCCTGTTGCTTCAAACGTTCGAGAGGCAAGGTGCTGAGTTTAAAGCGAAGCTTCTCTCCTGGTCTTAGCTGCGCTGCTTTAGCTAAATCACGAAAGGCAATCACGCCTAGTTTCTGATAGCCACCTAGGGTTTGGTGATCGCTAAGCATAATAATGGGGTTACCATCTGGCGGTATTTGCACCGAGCCGGATAGGATCCCCTCAGAGATTAATGAAGGTAGAGTTTGAGTGAGTCGAGCGGTTTCACTGTCGCTGGATTTTAGCCTTATCCCCATTCGGTTGCTCTGCGCAGACACGGTATAGATTTGGCTTAGTAGCAATTCTCTAAGTGCTTTATCAAAGTGCTGGAACTGAAAACAAGGGAGTAAGTGCAAGGTTCTTACTCCGCCATAGCTTGGGATCGCACTTCTGGGGATAGGTTGCGGATTTTTGTGCTGAAGATCGTTTAGGTGACCAGGCAAGTTAGAGTTGACGGCTAAGCTGTCGCCGCAAGCGAGAGGTTGTCCAGAGTTTAAACCTCCTACGCCGTCGCGCTCCACTGTCGAATTACTGCCTAGGAAAGGCTCTATCGCAAAGCCGCCTGATACGGATAGGTAGCTTCGACAGCCGCTGCGAGGCACTTTCAGATGCAGCTCTTGTCCCTTTTTTAAGCTAAAAGGGCGCCAACTTTGAACGTGCTTGGCGACAATGCGTTGTGGCGAATGGACTTCCGCTAGACAATCTGCGCCAGTGAGTACCAAGGTTAAGTCTTGGTTGGCACGAAACTTAATCCGGCCTAGAACGATCTCTAGACTGGTCGCCGTCATTGGATTACCCAGTAACTTTTGTCCCCAACAGTGCGCATGCCAATCGGCGGCGCCGCCTTTTGTTAGTCCATAATGAGAGGCATTAGGACGACCCAAATCTTGCGTAGTGACGTGGTGTCCGGCGTTGATCACGACAAGTGCGCTCATTGCTCCCCTCCTAAGCTTAAGAATGTGCGGTGGTCAATCGGCTCGAACCGCACTTTGTCACCAATGTTTAGTAACGATTGTTCTGGCGAGATCTTGTCAAATAAAGTTAGCGGGCAGTTACCTATGATTTGCCAGCCTCCAGGGGTATCACTGGGGTAAACAGCCGTTTGGTTGTTGGCAATACCGACACTGCCTTTGCGTACTCGAGTTCGTGGCGTTTGATGCCTTGGCATGTGCAGTGCTTTAGGCAGCTCTGCAAGAAAGGCAAAACCAGGGGTAAAACCAATCGCACAAACGGTATAGGTTGAGCTGCTATGCAGTGTTATGACCTCGTCGACGCTAAGAGAGCAATGCCGAGCAAGTGACTCCAAATCTGGTGCTACCTTGGGAGCGTAATAAGTCGGAAGGGTTTTAATATCCACACTGCTTGGCGGCGGCTTGTCAGCAAGATTAAGGTTTTGAATATAGTGGGTAAGTGCCTCTGCTGAACAATATATAGGGTGAAACTCAATTAAGAGGCTCGTGTAAGAGGGGGTGCAGTTGACCAGTGTTCCGGCAAAGGCTTGTTTTATCATGGCTGTGTACTGCCCAATGATAAAAGGTAAATCAAGGTCTATCTTGTGACCAAACTCAAGCAGGATGGCCGATTCACCCACAGGGGATATTAGAGGCTTGTTCACTGTTTACCTCCACCTACTACTATGGCGCTATCGATTCGGATACGCAGCGCCTTTGCCACATCAATTGACGCTTGGTTGTCACCGTGAACGCATAGGGTGTCAATGGTAAGAGTTACCGATTTTCCATCGAGGGTTTTAATTGGCGCACGGGCAATAAACGCATCGGCTTGAGTTAAAATCTGATCCTGCTGATGCAGGACAGCGTTGTCCATGCTTCTCGGTGCCAGCAGGCCTGAGTTTAGGTAACTGCGGTCAGCAAAACCTTCAAAGATGACTGAAACCCCCTTGTCTGCCGCTAGCGCTTGATAATGTTGATGCTCTCTGGTTGCCAAGACCATTAGAGGTAAACTGAGCGATTGTGCTGCAGACAATAGGGCATTAAAAATCTCAGGCGAGGACATCATATCGTTATAGAGCGCGCCATGAGGTTTAATGTAAGTTACTTTCCCTCCTTGATGCTCGGTTATCGCTTTAAGCGCCCCTACCTGATAAAGGACTAATTGGGTAACAGTGTTGCTCTCCATTGCCATAGAACGACGGCCAAATCCTTGTAAGTCGGGATAGCCTGGATGTGCGCCAATGGTGACCTTGTGTTTCAGACACAATGCGACGGTTTTGGACATGTGTTCAGGATCTGACGCGTGGAAGCCACAAGCGATATTTGCCATATCCAGCAGTGGGATGAGCGTTGCATCACTGCCCATGTTCCAATGGCCAAAACTTTCTCCAACATCCCCATTTAACGTCAACATAAAACCACTTCCTTTTCTGTATTGAACAGCACCAGCCGGTTACCTAAGAATAAATTATGTCGTTAGGGGGAGCGATTTACAATTTGTGAAAAGAGGATTTGTGAGCCGAAAAGTTGTCAGTAAAAAATTTATGGAAAGAGTGATTAGAGCAGGGAAATAATAAGCAGAAAATATGCTGGGCAGTTTGTCGTAGGCAAAAAAAATCGCGGCATAGCCGGGGGACCATACCGCGGGTGTCAATGACACCTTCGCTTGCTGCCGGAGTGATATGGTCGCCCACATCACCTCTGGAATTTCGATTAACAGGAGCAGGTTGCTCTGTTGGGATTAACTATAAGTAATTCGACTTAATTTCCTTATAAAAATAACGGCAACTTACCATGAAGATCGCGCCATTTTATAGATAGTGTAATAAGTTGTTGTATTTTAATGTTTTTATATTTATTCAGATCCCATCTATGTCATTGTTTTGTCACCAAGATAGCGTTTTGATCGACATTTTGACGTAATTGACGGACATATTTTGACAAATAATACGTTTGCAATCCGGTTTAAATTGACATAGCGCAATGCGGAAAATAAGGTTACGCCTTTAGAATTACTGTTAATGTTAATATTTCTCATTACCAATCATAGTTTGGGTGAATAAGATGAAGCTTGCTGATTTAAACATCGGAAGCAGTGGAAAGATCACTGCGTTGACAGGACTATCGAATGATGTCCGTAAAAAATTGATGGTAATGGGGTTATTGCCGAATACAGAAGTAACAGTGATTCGACGTGCCCCAATGGGCGATCCATTGCAAATTGAAGTGCGTGGTGTTTCGCTGGCTGTTCGCCAAGCTATTGCACAATCAATCGAAGTGGAGCCTGCATAATGAACTACACCATTCTTACTGTAGGTAATCCCAACAGCGGTAAAACAACCTTGTTCAATGGGTTAACCGGTGCCAAACAGCAAGTGGGTAACTGGGCGGGTGTGACCGTTGAAAAGAAAACGGGTCAATACAGTCATGCTGGTGATCATTTCGAGTTGACTGACTTGCCAGGAATTTACGCGCTTGATAGCGGTAACGATGGCAACAGTATCGATGAATCCATAGCATCGCGAGCCGTTCTTACTCACCCAGCAGATCTGATTATCAATGTGGTCGATGCAACGAGTCTAGAGCGCAGCCTTTATATGACCCTTCAGCTTCGCGAGCTTGGCCGTCCTATGGTAGTTGTGCTCAACAAGATGGATGCGCTAAAAAGAGAGCGTATTAAGCTAGACATTGCAGGGCTTGAGAAAGCGCTTGGCTGTCCTGTGATGACACTATCAGCCACTGACAAAGATCAGGTTCGTGCGCTAAAAGAGCGTTTGCATAAAACTGTCGTTCAAGGGCTGACCCTCGACGCACTGAGCATCAATTATGGCGCGGAGATGGAGCAGGCGATTGCTCAAGTAGAACCTATTTTTGCTTCAGAATCAGTAAGCCCACGTGCGCTGGCTATTCGCGGCCTAGAAAATGACGTAATGGTGCTCAATGCACTATCGTCAGAGCAAAGAGATGAAATCGCGCTAGCGGGCAATCAAACTGGTGTGGATATTGACCTGCAAGTTGCTGACACCAAATATACCTATCTACATGAGCAGTGTAAGAAACTGCGTCGCAGTGAAGGTAAGCTGAGCCGTAGCTTCACGGAAAAAGTCGATGGCTTTATTCTTAATAAGTATGTTGGCGTTCCTTTTTTCTTCGTGGTCATGTATCTCATGTTCATGTTCTCTATCAACATAGGTAGTGCTTTCATCGATTTCTTTGATATCGGTGTCGGTGCCCTGCTGGTTGATGGTGGACACTACCTTCTTGATGACCATTTACCGGTTTGGTTAGTGACGCTTATTGCTGATGGTGTTGGCGGCGGTATCCAAACGGTAGCGACTTTCATTCCTGTGATCGCTGCACTGTATTTATTCCTAGCGGTACTAGAGAGTTCTGGCTACATGTCACGCGCTGCGTTTGTGCTTGATAAAGTGATGCAAAAAATCGGCCTTCCGGGTAAAGCGTTTGTACCGCTTGTACTTGGCTTCGGTTGTAACGTGCCTTCTATCATGGCGACACGTACGCTAGACCAAGAGCGTGAGCGTAAACTCGCCGCATCTATGGCGCCATTTATGTCATGTGGCGCTAGACTTCCGGTTTACGCGCTGTTTGCTGCAGCGTTTTTCCCAGACAGTGGCCAGAATGTGGTATTTGCACTTTACCTACTTGGTATTGTTGCGGCTGTTTTCACAGGTTTAGTGCTTAAGCACACCATCTACCCAGGCTCGAGTGATAGTCTAGTAATGGAGATGCCTGACTATGAGCTGCCGACATTCCAAAACGTGATGATCAAAACATGGCAAAAGCTAAAGCGCTTTGTATTGGGCGCGGGTAAAACCATTGTTTTGGTAGTGACAATCCTAAGTTTCCTAAACTCAGTAGGTACTGATGGCTCATTTGGTAACGAAGACAGCGAAAACTCCGTTCTATCGAAAGCGGCTCAAGTGGTGACACCAGTGTTTGCCCCTATGGGTGTGCAGCAAGATAACTGGCCTGCAACTGTTGGTATTATTACCGGTATTTTTGCGAAAGAAGCAGTGGTTGGTACGCTAAATAGTCTTTACACCTCAAGCGAAGGTGAAGAGGGTGAGTACGATCTATTTGCTAGCTTGCAGGAAGCCGTCGAGTCTATTCCAGCAAACTTGGCAGACCTTAGCTACTCAGATCCGCTAGGTGTCGATGTCGGTGACCTGTCGGATTCATCTGCAGTGGCAGAAGACCAAGAAGTTGATAGCTCTATCTTTGGTAACTTAAAAGGCTACTTTATCACTAGCAATGCCGCGTTTGCTTACCTCATCTTCATCTTGCTGTACACGCCATGTGTGGCAGCGATGGGTGCCTACGTTAAAGAGTTTGGTCAAAAGTACGCACGCTTTATTGCGGTATGGACAATGGGTCTCGCCTACGGTGGTGCTACGCTATACTACCAAGTGACTCACTTTGCTCTGCACCCAATGACCAGCGCAGCGTGGATTGTCGCTATCTTGGCCATTTGTGCCATCGTCTGGAAGCTGCTTAAAAGCCAAGGCAAGAAGCAGACCGAGCTGGAGATCCAAGTGGTATGATTCTGTCCCAGCTGAAGGCACACATTGAAGAAGACCCAGGCGTAAGTCGTCAGGATTTAGCAAAGCAGTTTGCTCTTAGTGAGGATGGTGTGGATGCGATGCTTGCGGTCTGGATTCGAAAAGGAAAGCTTTCAAGGACGGAAGACTGTGATAAGAAAGGACAGGTGGTTCGTGTGAGGTATCATGTGAATCAGGCAGATGGCCTCTCTTTGAGCGTAACCATGTAGTCTCAAAAACAATGTAATAGCAAAAAGCTCCGACACTGTCGGAGCTTTTTATTGGGCGAGACTTACGTACACCTGAACCGTTATGCTTTTGCGAATAGTTCACTATTCAAAAGTTGTGCTTGGATGCGTTCAGCCAAACTTAGCTGTTCGTCATCGCTGCGATACTCACCTTTTGCATTCCCCCAAAGCGGCCCTGGCCACGCCAAGTCATTTTTGTACCTTACAATATGGTGAACATGCAGTTGCGGCACCATATTTCCCAGTGCGCCGAAATTGAGCTTGTCTGGAGTAAACAGTGTCTCCAATGCTAGGTTAACCACTTCCGACTCAATTAAGAATTGTTGCTGCTCTTGCATTGGTAGGTGGTGCAGTTCGGTTAGATCGGCTTTTTTCGGGACAAGGATAACCCAAGGCACGGAGTCGTCGCGGTGCAGTAGTGCCAAACTCAATGGAAACTCACCAAGTAGGGTAGTGTCTTTTTTTAGTTGTGGGTGCAGTTCAAAGCTCATTGCGGTTGCTCACATCAAAAGGGATACAAAAAAGGCGAGTTGCTTACGCATCTCGCCTTCTATTATGAACTGTAATTCAACAAATTACATTCTTTCTAGTGTCTCGATACCCAGTAGATCAAGACCTTGTTTGATAGTCTTAGCTGTCAGTGCAGCAAGACGTAGACGGCTTTGCTTCACAGCTTCGTCTTCTGCAACTAGGATTGGGCACGCTTCGTAGAAGCTAGAGAATTGACCTGCTAGTTCGAACAGGTAGCTACACATGATGTGAGGCTGACCTTCACGAGCCACTGACTCAACCGCTTCTTCAAATTGTAGAAGCTTAGCTACCAGTGCTTTCTCTTTTTCGTCAGTGATCTTGATGTCGCCAGTAAGCGCATCCATAGAGACACCAGCTTTAGCAAATACAGACGCAACACGCGTGTAAGCGTACTGCATGTATGGTGCAGTGTTACCTTCGAACGCAAGCATGTTGTCCCAGTCGAACACGTAGTCTGTGGTACGGTGCTTAGAAAGGTCTGCGTATTTAACCGCTGCCATTGCAACCGTGTTCGCAATGTTTGCTTTCTCTTCGCTAGCAAGTTCAGGGTTCTTCGATTCGATAAGCGCGTTTGCACGCTCGATAGCTTCATCTAGAAGATCCGCAAGACGAACGGTGCCGCCAGCACGTGTCTTGAATGGACGACCATCTTTACCCAGCATCATGCCAAATGCATGGTGCTCAAGTGTCGTTGATTCTGGCACATAGCCTGCTTTGCGAACGATAGTCCACGCTTGCTGTAAGTGCTGGTGCTGACGTGAATCGATGAAGTAAAGTACGCGATCCGCGCCTAGTTGCTCGTAACGGTACTTAGCACATGCGATATCAGTAGTGGTGTATAGGAAGCCGCCATCGCGTTTTTGGATGATAACGCCCATTGGCTCACCATCTTTGTTTTTGTATTCATCAAGGAATACTACTTGTGCGCCGTCATCTTCAACCGCTAGGCCTTTTTCTTGAAGATCTTTTACGATAGCTGGAAGCATGTCGTTGTACATACTCTCGCCCATAACGTCTTCGCGAGTCAGAGAAACGTTTAGACGGTCGTAGTTGCGCTGGTTTTGAATCATAGTGATATCAACCAGTTTCTTCCACATCTCTGCGCAGAACTCATCACCGCTTTGCAGCTTAACTACGTAGTTACGAGCGCGTACTGCGAATTCTTCGTCTTCATCGTAAAGCTTTTTCGATTCACGGTAGAAGGCTTCTAGGTCAGAAAGCTCCATTGAAACTTCACCAGACTCTTTTTGAACGCGCTCTAGGTTTGCGATAAGCATACCGAACTGAGTACCCCAGTCACCGATGTGGTTAGCACGAACAACCTTGTGGCCAAGGAACTCTAGAGTGCGAACAACTGCATCACCGATGATGGTTGAACGAAGGTGACCAACGTGCATTTCTTTAGCAACGTTTGGAGCCGAGTAGTCAGCAACGATAGTTTGTTGCTCTTGTGTTGCAACACCTAGGCGAGCATCTGCAAGCGCTTCGTCAGCTTGCTTAGCTAGAAACTCTTCGCTTAGAAAGATGTTGATAAAACCAGGACCTGCAATTTCAGTTTTGCTAGCAATTCCATCTAGGTCCAAAACGTCCAGAACTTTTTGCGCGAATTCTCGTGGATTAGTGCCCAACTTCTTAGCAACGCCCATTACACCGTTTGCTTGGTAGTCACCAAACTGTGGTTTTGCAGATTGGCGAACAGCCGCAGGACTGCCTGCAGGTGCGCCAGCGGCTTCGAGAGCCTGAGATACTTTGTCGTTGATCAGTGCTTGGATATTCACACGCATTTCCTTCAAAACTTGGCTTCAATTCTTGGAATTGGATTTAATCTAGTAAATTGGCGCACATAATAGCAACTTTAGCGCCGCTCACCTAGGGGGAAAGTTTGTATTTTTTCTGATTCTAGCTCAATCCTGCTACTATTTAGCGTTTGATGACCAAAGTGAGCACAAAAAAATGCAACAAACCCTGATAGAAAAAGGTCTAGTGCCTTCTGTGATGTTGAATAAAATCGATGATTTTCTAGATAATATTCAGGCTTTATGCAGCCTATTAGCTATCGATTTATCTGCTTATCAAGCCGATCACATTGCGCTACGTATCAACGATGGTGAGTTGGCAAAAGCTGCGCATCACGCATGGCTCGACTACGGCAAAGTGATCTCTGAGGCGCAAATTAATGGCCGCCCGATTATTGTATTGGAATTCGACAACCCTATTGCAAGTCATGGCTGGTCGATCGAGTGTTTGGAGTTGCCGTACCCTGCCATTGGCAAAACACATCCAGTTGAAGATTGGGAGCATGTTGAGTTTGTGGTGCCATCTGAGGCGCAGACAGCAGACGCATTTTTGCAAGACTTGTATGCGAAGTTTCCTGAATTTGGAAGCCAGCTAGAGAAGGCAAAAGCGCAAGGTGTGAAAGTGAAATTATCGAGCCCGAAAGGCGAAGGGGAGCGATTGGCTAACCCAACAGTTGCACTTAAATTCAATGGTATATGTATCAAGCTACATCCACACAGCTTGAAAAACATCGTGGCTTCTGAGCAAGAGTAATGACTTTTCTGAGCCTTACACTACGCTGATAAATCATGACATGATTGGTTGAGATTTAAACACATCTGTGACGGCCTGATACCGATGAGCACGCGTTAGCAAGCTACACTGAATAGAGTATTCAGTGGTGAAGGAAGCGACGCGTGCTGCAAAGGAAACTTATTCGTTCATTTTCATTCGGTTCAGCCCTATTGCTACTTAGCTTAACTAGCAATAGCCATGCTGAGGCGTTTGATTTTGATAATGCCCCCTGTGAGCGCAGCGCCGCTCGAACGGTTTCTAATGATCATCTAGAACTCAATCTTAATTTCTGTAATCAGCTAATACGCCATAATGGCAAAAAGAGTAAGTGGACGGATGAACGCATTGCCCCTTATCTATCTGCAGCGAATCGCTGGCTAGAGGTGATCGTTGCTGTGGATGATATCGAGCAGCACACCCTAGACATTAACTTTCATGTGGTACCAATGAATAACGCCAATGGGATGGCAGGCCCAGAGGCGGAAATCGACGTTAATTGGCGCTTAATTCCGACCGAAGGTTCGGTGTTTATCGGTAGTCACACCTACCAGCCAGGGTTTGATCCTGTAGAGTTTAATGCCAATATTTTGCATGAAATGGGGCATGTGTTTGGGGTTGGCGCATACTCAATGGATTACACGCGCCGCGACAGTCAGCTTGGAAACCTGTTTATGGTGCGTGATAGTCAAGCCGTCAAACGTTTCAATGAGCAGTATAAAGCCAGTTTCCGTGAACTTCCTATCAGCGATGATGGAGGACATCTCTATGATTCTAAAGGCAGTGGGGACGAAAAACGTTACGATAAGAATGGGCAGCCTGTGCCGAACATGAGTCAAGAACTCATGGCCAACGGCACCCTAATTGGGCCTGTGACTTTGGGGATGCTGGACGACTTAGGCTATCAGGTGGACTATTCCAAAGGCGACTCTTACTAGCAGTGAAAAAAATAAAGCCGCTCTCACTATATTGAGGGCAGCTTTTTTGAATCAATGACAAGGTAACTCGTTATAAGATAACCGTCTTGTTGCCGTAGACGAACACGTGATCGTTAATCACTTTGTTGAGCGCTTTCGACAATACGTTTTTCTCAACGTCACGACCTGCTTGCGCCATATCGGCTGCACTAAAGTTGTGATCTACTGGAATCACGTCCTGCTTGATGATTGGTCCTTCGTCTAGATCGTTTGTCACAAAGTGCGCCGTTGCACCAATGATTTTAACGCCGCGGTCATAGGCTTGCTGATAAGGTTTCGCGCCGATAAAGGCTGGCAAGAAACTGTGGTGAATATTGATGATCTTATGGTGATACTTTTCAACAAAGGTCGGAGTAAGTACACGCATGTATTTGGCAAGCACTAGATAGTCAGCATCGTATTGGTCGATGGCTTCGAGCATTTTCGCTTCATGCTCTTCGCGGCTAAGCCCTTCGTGAGAGACGCAGTGGTATGGGATATCAAACTTCTCTGTTAAGCCTTGAAGAATGTCATAGTTACCAATGACAGCGGCAATGTCGACATCTAAGCTGCCATCAAAGTTCTTCATTAAGATATCACCAAGACAATGCGCTTCTTTGGTAACCAGAATCACAACGCGTTTACGAGATGAGTCAACAAGTTTGCGCTTGGTGCCTTCTGGAAGCGCTTGGTCTAGATCGGCAAGGAAGGTCTCATCGTTGAAGTAGCCCTCAAGCTCAGTGCGCATAAAGAAATGGCCACTGGTATTATCCACAAACTCATTGTTGTGAATAATATTGAGCTGGTGCTTGTAACAGATGTTGGTGATCTTTGAGATCAGGCCAGGTGCATCGCTGCAATGCGTGAGAAGGGTTTTCTTTTCCATGATTTACTGCTTCCGTGAAAATATTGTTGTTACCTCGATACGAGCGACTCATTAGCGATTCAAACGCTTGTTGCGGACACAAACATTGAGTTGTGTAGGGCTCATATAAGGATTTAATTTGGGTGCGATCTATGAAGGTTGTACGCAATCTAACCGACATTATTAATCTATTCTGAGTAAGGTTTCAACAAAAGAAGTGACCTAAACAGGATTGTTATTGGGTGCAAGAAGGCATTTTGCTTTTCAAAACCCGTTTTGAGCGGGCTGATTTCAGTTTTTGAACTGCAGAGGGTTTGGGTATACTAGGCCAATTGTTTGCAATCAGCGGTGCCAAATGGGTTCACGTACAATCAACAAAGCTTTCGCCTCCGATGGCGCGCTTGGCTCGGTTATTCCGGGTTTTCAGCCTCGTCAACCTCAGCTCGATATGGCGAACGCCGTCGAACAGGCGATTGAACATCAAACCCAGTTGGTGGTTGAAGCAGGAACGGGGACGGGGAAGACATTTGCCTATCTGGTTCCGGCGCTGCTCAGTGGCAAGAAAACCATCATTAGTACTGGCTCGAAGAACCTTCAAGAGCAGTTGTTTCACCGTGATTTACCCTTGATGGTTGAAGCGCTGGGTTTTCATGGACAAGTATCACTGCTGAAAGGTCGCTCTAACTATTTGTGCCTTGATAGACTGAGCCGCCAAATGGTGGAGAGTCATACCACTGAAACTCAGACCGATTTGCTATCACAACTGGTGAAAGTGCGTTCGTGGTCATCGGAAACCAAGTCTGGAGACCTGGGCGAGTGCGACGCCATTGCTGAAGACAGCCCGATTATTCCAACGATCACATCAACCAATGACAATTGCCTAGGTAAAGAGTGTCCAAGCTATGAAGATTGCTTTGTGCTCAAAGCAAGGCGGCGCGCGCTTGATTCTGATGTTGTGGTGGTGAACCACCATCTTTTTATGGCAGATTTAGCCATCAAAGAGACCGGATTTGGCGAGCTTATCCCTGAAGCCGACGTATTTATCTTTGACGAAGCACATCAGATCCCAGACATCGCCAGCCAATATTTCGGTCAGTCCATATCGAGTCGCCAAATTCAGGATTTGTGCAAAGACATCGAGATAGGTTATCGCACCGAAGCGCGTGACATGCGTCAGCTACAAAAAGCGGGAGAACGCTTATCGCAAGCGGCGATGGAGATGCGAATCATCCTAGGTGACACTGGATTTCGAGGCAACTGGCGTGACGCCATTGCATCGCCGAACATCAAGCGAGAAATGGAACGCTTGATGGACGCACTGGAATTTGTCATTGAGGTGCTAAAGCTGGCCTTAGGCCGCAGTCAGCTCCTGGATACCGCGTTCGAACGTGCCAACTTAATCAAAGGGCGCTTAGAGCGTGTTTGTGATGTGACGATTACCGGTTATTCCTATTGGTATGACACCTCTCCGCGACATTTCAGCCTACATATCACGCCGCTGACCGTCGCGGATAAGTTCCATGAGCAGGTTGAAATGAAAGGTGGCGCGTGGATATTCACCTCGGCAACCCTCGCAGTTTCTGATGATTTTGGGCATTTCACGTCGCGTCTCGGCTTAGTACCTAAGCAGCAGTTTTCTCTGCCGAGTCCGTTTGATTATCCAGAGCAAGCAAGGCTTTGTGTGCCGCGTTATTTACCGGAGCCAAACAGTCCGGGACTCGCTAATAAGTTGGTGAGTATGTTGGCGCCCGTGATTGAGCAAAACCAAGGACGATGCTTCTTTTTGTGTACCTCACACAGCATGATGCGTGAGCTGGGGGAGAAGTTTCGTGAAACCTTGTCACTGCCTGTCTTGCTTCAGGGTGAAACCAGCAAGCAAAAAACGCTGGCAGAGTTTATGGAGCTTGGTAACGCACTGCTGGTAGCGACAGGGGCTTTTTGGGAAGGAATAGATGTTAGAGGTGACACCTTGAGCTGTGTTATCATCGACAAATTACCGTTTACCGCACCCGATGATCCCTTGCTTAAAGCTCGGATCGAAGATTGTAAACTGCAAGGTGGCGACCCGTTCCAGCAGGTACAAATACCCGATGCGGTGATTACCCTGAAACAGGGCGTGGGGCGCTTGATTCGCGACCAGAAAGACCGAGGGGCACTCATTATCTGCGATAACCGATTGGTGACGCGCGAGTATGGTGCGACCTTTTTATCCAGTTTGCCGCCGATCCCACGCACTCGTGATCTTGGTGTAATAAAACAGTTTTTAGCTCAGGATATGGCGCCTGAAGCGACAGAAGAACAAATTGAGAAATAAATGACTTACAAAATACTCGCGATCGATACCGCAACCGAAAATTGCTCAGTGGCTTTACTTGTGGGTGACACCACTTACGCACGCAGTGAACTTGCTCCACGTGACCACACTAAAAAAGTACTGCCAATGGTGGATGAGCTGTTGAAAGAAGCCGGTCTGACACTGGCTGAACTGGATGCGTTGGCCTTTGCTCGCGGCCCAGGTAGTTTCACTGGTGTGCGTATCTGTATTGGCATCGCGCAAGGTTTAGGCTTTGGTGCTGATTTGCCAATGATTGGCATTTCGACGCTAAAAGCGATGGCGCAAGGCGCTTATCGTGTTGGCGGCGCAACAACAGTCGCAAGTGCGATTGATGCTCGCATGAACGAGGTGTATTGGGGACGCTTTGAGCGTCTTGAGTCTGGTGATTGGCAGGATGTGGATCAAGAGCAAGTCGTTCCGCCGAGCGTGCTAGCTGAGAACCTAGAGAAAGATGAGCACACGTGGCTAACTGCAGGCACGGGTTGGGAAGCATACGCAGAAACGCTATCAACCTTAGCTATCGACACTCAAGCATCACAGGTTCAGTTCCCAGAAGCGCAAGATATTGCTTATCTTGCTCAGTTTGAACTGGCAAAGGGCAATACTGTTCCAGCAGAAGAAGCCAGCCCAGTGTATCTGCGCGATACCGTAGCTTGGAAAAAGCTGCCGGGCAGAGAGTAATCAAGGAGAGGGCTAGCTAGTAGATCGCTAGCCCGACTAGACTATGGTTTCGATAAACGGCTTACCTTCCATACCCAACTCGCGTAAGACACAAAAAGCCAATGCAAAAAAGGCAGTGTCGAAAGCCTCCACGTCTCAATCTTCGCAATCAACAAACCAATCTACCCAGGTCACCAAAGTCGCTCAAGCGGTGGCGCACTCGGTCAAACACTTATCCGACGCTGACATGGACAAGGCTCAGGTTCAGTATGATCTTCCGGAAGGCCGATCGAAGAAGGCACTGGAAGAGTATATGAATGTCATGAATCGAGCCAAGCGCGAGGAACTCCAACAGTTGCTTGGTGTCGATATCTATATATGATAATAAGAGTTATTTGCTTTAAGGCGAAATTGCTTTAAGACGAAATTGCTTTAAGACGAAATTGCTTTAGAGCCAACTTGCTTCAATTAGGGTACACCCAGTTATGAAAACACTTCTGAAACTCAGCAGTATTATGGCACTAAGTGCCGTTTTGAGTGCGTGTGGCAGTCTTCCTGACACGTTAGCGACCAACAATGAGAGCGTCGTCGCGACTTATCAAGGTGTCATGGATACCAAAGACAACACCGAAGTCCGCTTAGGCGGTGTTATTGATACGGTAAAAAACCTCGCTGATAGAACGCGCATCGAGGTGGTCAACCTTCCAATCGATAAGTACGGAAAACCTGACATCAGTGAAGAGCCTAATGGCCGCTTTATTGCCTATGTCGACGGCTTCGTCGATCCGATTACTTATGCTCAAGGACGTCTAATCACAGTCGGTGGTCATAAAGAGGGGCTTGAGCGCGGTAAAATTGGCGAGTACGAAGGTGATTTCCCTGTTATCAAAGCGTATGGTAATTACTTGTGGCGTGTTGAAGAGCGCCTAATCATCAACCGAGATTTTGGCGGCTATAACTCTTGTTGGGGCTACTATTGTGACGGCTTCTATTATCATGGCGGACCAAGTACCGGCAGAGTCATCAAAGAGGTGAAGTAGGATTGGACTCTAGTTTCAAAGAACAGTCGCTCAAGATAGATGACAGAACGGTTGCCTACCTTGAACGCCCAACAATAAAAACGGCCGCCAAGACGGTCGTTTTTATTCATGGTTGGATGGATAATGCCGCTAGTTTTCACGCACTCTTTCCGCTTATTGAGCAGTATGCCCCTGATTGGCGAGTCATCGCGATTGATTTACCCGGTCATGGCCACTCGAGCCATAAAAGCGCGCATCACTTTTACAACTTTCACGATTATATTGACGATCTTCACCGCATTTTGGTTAAACTTCACGCGGTTGATGTCTGCCTAGTTGGTCATTCACTTGGTGCATTGATTGCGAGTTGCTATAGTGCAGCCTTTCCAGAAAAAGTGTCCTGTTTAGTTCAAATCGAAGCGCATATCCCACTTTCGGAATCGCCGCAGCTGAGTCCTGAGCGTTTGAGAAAAGGCATAGAAAGCCGAGAGCGCTGGCGAAATAAAACAGCCAAATCCATCCCTTCAAAACAAGATGCGATTGCGATGCGTAAACGCGCGACCAAACTCCCAACCGAAGCGGTACTGCCGATTGTCGAACGAGATCTTCGTCAGTCGGGAGATAAGTGGGTCTGGCGACATGACAGTAAGCTCAAATGCGAGTCGGTCTATCGGATGAGCGAGCCGCAAGCCTTGGCGATTATGGAAGCAGTCACCGTGCCGCACCTGATAATACTTGGCCAGCGAGGTTACGCTTATTTGCAGCGCCCTGAGTGTTTGCAGCCGCTTAGTAACGCGCAGATTGAGATGGTAGAGGGTGATCACCATTGCCATTTGGAATCACCTGAGCAGGTATTTGAACTAATACTTGGACGAGTTAACAAAAATTAAACAAGTGTTTGAGTCTTTCGTGCGCTAACTGGTCTGCTGTGTTGTAATAGCAGGAATAATAAAACATTCATAGTCCCATAAAGTGTTAACAATATTTTAAAATAACACTAAGATCTGCCTATGAAACGAAAGAGTGACCTTACACGCAAGGAGTAGAATTGTGGATAAACCTTGGCTTTCTCGATACCCAAGCGATGTGCCTGAGCAAATCAATCCTGATCAGTACCCCTCTCTAGTCGAAATGTTCGAACAATCGATTCACAAATATGCAGACCAACCTGCGTTCGTGAATATGGGTTCGGTAATGACATTCCGCAAACTGGAAGAGCGTAGCCGAGCGTTTGCAGCGTATCTGCAAAATGAGCTAAAACTGCAAAAAGGCGATCGCGTTGCGATCATGATGCCAAACCTGCTGCAATACCCAATCGCGCTATTTGGTGTGTTACGTGCCGGCCTTATCGCCGTGAATGTGAACCCTCTTTACACGCCGCGAGAGCTTGAGCACCAATTGAATGATGCCGATGCGAAAGCCATCGTTATTGTTTCAAACTTTGCCAATACGCTTGAGCAAGTCGTTGATAAAACGCCGATCAAGCACGTAGTACTGACAAGCCTTGGTCAGATGCTGCCGACCGCGAAGGGTACGATTGTTGACTTCGTGGTTAAGTACGTAAAAGGCATGGTGCCTAAGTATGATTTGCCAGGAGCGATTTCATTTAAGAAAGCGCTTAGTAAAGGTCGTCGTTTGCAATACGTGAAGCCGTTTATGACGGGTGACGATATTGCCTTCTTGCAATACACAGGTGGTACCACAGGTGTTGCAAAAGGGGCGATTCTGACACACCGTAACATGATTGCTAACGTGATGCAGGCGAAAGGCATGTACGCGCCAGTGTTGAATGAGGGACGTGAGCTAGTAGTCACAGCACTGCCGCTATACCACGTGTTCGCACTGACGGTGAACTGCTTGCTGTTTGTCGAGATGGGTGGACAAAACCTGCTTATCACCAACCCGCGTGATATTCCAGGCTTCATCAAGGAGCTGCAAAAATACCCATTTACTGCGATTACGGGTGTAAACACCCTGTTTAATGCGTTGATTAATAATGAAGATTTCCATGAGCTGGATTTCCGTGGTCTTCGTTTATCAGTGGGTGGTGGTATGGCAGTCCAGCGAGCGGTTGCAGAGCAGTGGAAAAAGACCACAGGCTGCTTCCTACTGGAAGGTTATGGTCTCACCGAGTGTTCACCACTGGTTGCAGCATACCCGCACGATTTAACGGAATACAATGGCTCTATTGGCCTACCGGTACCATCAACAGAAGTGCGCATTGTCGATGAAGACGGCAACCCAGTGGAGGGTGACGGTAAAGGTGAGCTGCAAGTTCGTGGCCCGCAAGTCATGCAAGGCTACTGGCAGCGTGCTGAAGCGACGAAAGAAGTGATCAATCAAGAAGGTTGGTTGTCGACAGGCGATATCGTTGAGTTTGATAACGATGGCTTCTTGCACATTGTTGACCGTAAGAAAGACATGATTTTGGTTTCAGGCTTTAACGTCTATCCAAATGAAATCGAAGATGTCGTGGCGCTTAACGACAAGGTACTTGAAGTGGCGGCTATCGGTGAAGCTAACGAGGCCTCTGGTGAGCTCGTTAAGATCTTCGTGGTTAAGAAGGATAACTCGTTAACCAAAGAAGAGATCATTGAGCACTGTCGTCAGCATCTAACGGGTTATAAGATCCCGAAACGTGTTGAATTTAGAGAGGATCTACCGAAGACTAACGTCGGTAAGATTCTACGCCGCGTATTACGCGAAGAAAACGACGCAAAACTGCTCAAGACCTCAGAGAAGACAGTTTAAGTTAACGTTTGATTACAATCAGTGTTAAAATGCCAGCCCGCAAAGCTGGCATTTTTTATGAAGAGAGATTGAGTGGAATACCAAATAGTAACAGAGTTTGCCGAGCTAGAGTCGGTATGCAGCAAGGCTCGTGAATCCGATGTCGTGATGTTGGACACCGAGTTCGTGCGCATTCGTACTTATTACCCAAAGCTGGGTTTGATTCAGCTTTATGATGGTGACCAGCTGTCTCTTATCGACCCACTCACAATCAGTGACTTCACTCCGTTCATTGAGCTTCTTAAAGACACTTCAGTATTGAAGGTGCTGCACGCGTGTGGTGAAGACCTTGAAGTGTTTGCTAACAGTTTCAACTGCATGCCTTACCCTATGGTGGATACGCAGATCATGGCCGCATTCTTGGGGTATGGTCTGTCGACAGGCTTCGCTGCCTTAGTACAAGAGTACCTTGATGTAGAGCTTGATAAGAGTGAGTCTCGTGCTGACTGGGTTGCGCGTCCACTCACCGATAAGCAGCTCGACTATGCGGCGGCCGATGTTTACTATCTATGGCCACTCTACTTTAAGTTGTTTGCAAAAGTGGAAGCTAAGCAATGGTGGGAAGCGGCGCAGCAAGAATCTGATCTGTTGATGCAAAAGCGCGGCAGAACGCCTAACCCTGAGAATGCCTACCTAGATATTAAAGGGGCATGGCAGCTTAAGCGTAAGCAGCTTGCTGTACTAAAGCCGCTGGCGACTTGGCGCTTGAATGAAGCGATAAAGCGTGACTTGGCCTTGAACTTTATCATCAAAGAGCAAGAGCTGTGGACGGTTGCCCGTCATGGCTTAAAAAAGCCAAAGCAGATGGAACAAGAGGGTATCGACCCAAGAGCGATCCGCCGTCACGGTGAGCGTATCGCAGCCATCGTTAGACATGCACAGCAAACACCTGAAGAAGATTTCCCAGAGAAAATCGAACGTCTCATGGACTTCCCTGGCTACAAACAAGTCTTTAAAACACTGAAAGATGAAGTGAAAAAGGCCGCCCAGCACAGCGGTTTAGCGACTGAGTTTTTAGCGTCTAAAAAGCAGCTAAATCAGTATTTATCTTGGGTGTGGAAGCATCAGCGTGATCCTGCCAAGCTGCCGGATGTGATGCAAGGTTGGCGATTGGAGTTGTTTGGTCGTCAGCTTGACCAGGTGATGGACGTTTAATCACCACGGACACAAGTTTAAAGCACTAGTGATAACAAAAAGGCTCGCAACTGCGAGCCTTTTTAATGTTTATTTTTCGTCTTCTGGAAGCTGCACGTTGAGCTCTAGAACCGAAATGTCATCGTCTTTGTGTTCGAACGACAGATCCACCATAGACGGATCAACGTCGACATACTTAGCGATCACTTTAAGGATGTCTTCCTTTAATTGCGGTAAATAAGACGGAGAAGGTGAGCCTTCACTGCGTCTTTCTGCAACGATGATTTGCAAACGTTCTTTCGCTAGGTTTGCTGAGGTCTTCTTCTGTGGGCGGAAAAACTCAAGTAAAGACATAGCTTACCCCCCGAATAGACGTTTGAAGATACCTTTCTTCTGCTCTGTTAAGAAGCGGAAGTCGACTTGCTCACCTAGTAGACGGTCAACGGTGTCTGAGTACGCCATACCGGCATCAGACTCATCATCAAATATGACTGGCACGCCTTTGTTTGAGGCATTCAGTACCGCTTGGCTTTCTGGAATCACGCCAAGCAGTGAAATATGAAGGATCTCTTCCACATCTTCAACCGACAGCATTTCGCCTTGTGTTACCCGAGCTGGGTTGTAGCGAGTCAGTAGCAGATGTTGCTTAACCGGCTCTTTGCCTTCTTCTGCGCGGCGCGACTTAGAATCAAGAATACCAAGAATGCGGTCTGAATCGCGAACCGAAGAGACTTCTGGGTTAGTTGTTACAATCGCTTCATCAGCGAAGTACAGCGCCATTAGAGCGCCTTGTTCAATACCTGCAGGTGAATCACAAATCACGAAGTCGAAACCCATTTCATCTAGGTCGTCTAGCACGCGGCGCACGCCTTCTTTGGTCAGAGCGTCTTTGTCACGAGTTTGTGAGGCAGGCAGAATGAAGAGGTTGTCAGTGCGCTTATCTTTAATCAGTGCTTGGTTTAGCGTTGCTTCGCCATTGATGACATTAACAAAGTCATACACCACACGACGCTCACAACCCATGATTAGGTCGAGGTTACGTAAGCCGATGTCGAAGTCGATCACAGCGGTTTTTTTACCTTTGAGCGCAAGACCCGATGCGATAGCCGCGCTCGAAGTTGTCTTACCTACGCCGCCTTTACCCGACGTTACCACAATAATGCGTGCCATTTATTGTTTTCCTTAAAATTCTAAATCGTTAGGATCTCGAAATCGAGTTGGTCGTCGGTCATACCGAACAGCACCTTTTTACCCCAATATTCACGTTCAATCTGATCGCTGAGCCAGTAGTTCCCTGCTATGGAGACGAGCTCAGCTTGTAGGTCGTTGCAGAGAATTTTTGCATCGCGTGAGCCACTCGCCCCAGCGATTGCTCTGCCTCTAAGTGTGCCATGGATGTGAATGGTGCCGTCAGCAATGACTTCGGCGCCCGCACTCACATGGCTTAATATGACAAGGTCACTGTTTTTGGCATAGATCTGTTGACCGGAGCGCACTGGGGTACGAACGATTTTGGTCGGTTCCATTTTAGCTGGCGCTTGAGAGGGCGCTTTACTTGCTGTCATCACCGCAAAGCCCGCCTGTGAAGCGAGGTTTTGAATGCGTTTGTCCTGACAGCCAGTGATGCCCACAGCAATCATACCTATCTCTTCGATGCCCAGTTTGAGGTCGACAAAATTAAGGTCAGCCTCGACTTTGCTCACATTGATCACTACAGGTGCTGAGGCGAAAAAAGAGGGGGCTTGAGAGACTTTTTGTTGTAAAAATTGAACTGCGTTGGAAACATCGTTGTCAGAAAGATGCAACACCGATAAGGTGAAACTACTGCCTTTCAGATCTGGGGATTGAGACATTGATGATCAAATCCTTGTGCCATTGACATTGCTTTTGATTAGGTTTGCCAATGTAACCGTATCTAGAGGTCACTTGGGAATATTCATGTTATATTTCAACACTAGATACAGCAAGCTATCTTGCTCCTAAATGGATAATTAACTCTCAATTTTCCATAAACTAACTCAATTATTTCTTCGACTTGAGAAGATAGGCAACCACAAGAGATACAACCATGCTTTGTTCAATCTATAAAAGCACTAAAAAAGACGGGGCATACCTGTACATTGCTAAGAAAGACGACTTTACTCCAGTACCAGATGCGCTCATGGAGATGTTTGGTCGACCACAGTTTGTGATGGTCGTGAACCTAGCGGGTCGCACGTTGGCCGTGGTGGACGTGGAGAAAGTGAAAGCCTCAATCAACGAGGAGGGCTTTTTCTTACAATTGCCACCACCGCCAGAAAACTTGCTAGATAAATATAAAGAGCAGAAAGCTCAGCAAAAATAATCCGAATGCTCAGGGGAGGGCACGGTGAAAACGATATTGTCAGTGATACTAGGAGCAAGCCTAGCCACAAGCGCAGCCGCGCAACAAAAGGAATCCTTCGAGGAGTATGTCGCAGGCCTCAAGCAAGAAGCACGTGCCAAAGGGATTTCCGAGCAAATTTTAACAGAAGCCTTTGCTGGGGTTGAATACAAACCCAGAGCGGTAAAAGCCGACCGCAACCAGCCCGAAAAAAAGCTCACCTTGGATGAATACATTCCAAGAGCGGTGCCAGACTGGAAAGTCAAACAAGCGAAAGAGCTGCATGATAAGCACTACGCTGAGCTAAAACGTATTGGCGATGAGTATGGTGTCCAGCCGCGCTTTATTGTGGCGCTTTGGGGTGTGGAAAGTAACTTTGGCCGCTTCACGGGGAATTACCGTGTCATCGATGCACTGTCTACCATGGCTTACGAGGGACGGCGCGAAGCGTTCTTTCGCAGTGAAGCTCTTGCCGCTCTGACTATTCTAGAGCAAGGCCATATTGCACCAGCGGACATGAAAGGGTCTTGGGCTGGGGCGATGGGTCAAAGTCAGTTTATGCCAAGTTCTTTCTTAAACTTTGCTGCCGATGGCAACGGCGATGGTAAGAAGGACATTTGGGACTCGGAAGCAGACGTATTTGCTTCGACTGCGAACTATCTTGCGCAATCTGGCTGGGATGATAAATACACTTGGGGTCGTCAAGTCAAAGTGCCAAAAGGTTTTTCTCCAGAGCTGCAAGGTCGTGAGTCTGAAAAAGGCAAGCTATTGCAAGAGTGGAGCAAGTTAGGTGTTACCAAATACGATGGTCGTCCGTTGCCACAATTGGATGAAGACATCAAAGCGTGGCTCATTATGCCCGATGATGAAAATGGTCGTGTTTACTTGGTATACAACAACTACAACGTACTCATGAAGTGGAATCGTTCGTATTATTTTGCTTTAGCGGTGAGTCACTTGGCTGATCGTATTGCGATGAAGTAGTTGTGGTTGAAGGCGTTCTTTAAGTGTTAGCGCCGACACAATAATCAACAGAAAAGGGCTCAACGTACTCAGGCCGCGTACGTTGAGCCCTTTAATTATCTTAGCCAGTCACTTTTTCCAAGAAACTCGCCAACTCATCCACTGCCTGCTTATTGGCAGATTGAACCGTGACTTCAGTGCCTTTAACTAACTGCAGTGTTTGCAGTTTAAATAAGTTTTTGGCAGTGGCGGTTTTCCCTTTTGATACTATTTCGACATCTTCAGCGTACTGCTTCGCTTGTTTAACAAACTGTGCTGCAGGTCTGGTGTGTAGGCCACTTTCCGCTGTAATTACGGCATTTTTCTTATACATAGCGTTGTCCCCTCGTTAGTCGACGAATATCTCTGACTCTGTTTGTACCTAACGTGAGGTACGAATACTGTGACAAAGAGGCAAACTTGCTAATACAAGAGCAAAGTGTAGGGAAAAATGAGAGGGAGTTAACGTTATATGATTGATTTTTAGAGGTAAATATCGTGCAACAAGCTGGGGGCAATAGTAAGGGAGCAAGCTCCCTTACTTGATGGATTACTTTTTAGCCGTGTGGAACTGCTCACAGGCAATCATGGTGTTCTCAATCAGGCTTGCTACTGTCATAGGGCCAACACCACCAGGAACCGGAGTGATGAAACTGGCGTTGTCTTTAGCTACGTCGTATTCGACATCACCAACCAAGGTGCCATTTTCTAGACGGTTGATACCCACATCGACCACCACAGCGCCTTTTTTGATCCAGTGGCCAGGAACAAAATTTGGTTTACCAACCGCGACTACCACTACGTCCGCTTGACGCACATGACTCTCTAAGTCTTTAGTGAATCGGTGACAGGTTGTTGTTGTACAACCAGCTAGCAGCAGTTCTAGCGTCATTGGGCGACCAACAATATTAGATGCACCCACAATCACCGCGTGCTTACCACGAAGTTGAATGTTGTATCGGTCAAGGAGAGTGATAATGCCTTTTGGCGTGCACGAGCGTAGCTTAGGAATGCGCTGTGCTAGACGGCCTACGTTGTACGGGTGGAAGCCATCGACATCTTTTTCTGGGATGATGCGCTCAAGAACGTGAGTCGTATCGATACCCGCAGGAAGCGGCAGTTGTACCAAGATACCATCAACTTCTGGGTCATTGTTTAGCTCGTCAACTAGGCTCAATAGCTCTTCTTCGGTTGCGCTAGCTGGTAAGTCGTAAGACTTAGAAACAAAGCCTACTTCTTCACACGCGCGGCGTTTGCTACCCACATAAACCTGCGAGGCTGGGTCTTCACCCACTAAAACAACTGCTAACCCCGGCGCTCGAAGTCCTGCGTCCGTTCTCGCTTTAACACGAGCGGCCACTTCTGAGCGTACAGTTTGAGAAATGAGTTTCCCATCAATGTTTTGAGCAGACATAATTTTCCTTGAGAAAGTTAATTGACTGTTATTTTTGTGTGCATTGTCCCAGAAAACTATTTCAAAAGCTACAGCGCAAACGTTTGCATCGGTGTGTTTTTCGTCTTTTGCTGATATGTTGACTTTTTTTTGGGCGTTTAAACCGTTCAAAGTAATAAAGCCATTGATTTACCTCTCCTAACTCGTATAATCCTTTCCCTATAGCGCGCCCTTAGCTCAGCTGGATAGAGCACGTCCCTTCTAAGGATGTGGTCGTAGGTTCGAATCCTACAGGGCGTGCCATTCTTTCCCTCGACACAGTCCTAGATTCAAATCTAGCGAGGACTGTGCCATGAAAAATGTGAATTTCTTCACGAACAATCCCAGTAGACATTCCATTACGAGCGATAGTGCTTGCCCCTTTCGATTATCAAAATAGCTGTTATTCGCTGGCAATTAAGGCTTTCTTACAGTGTTTTAATGATTGAGAGACTTCGACTAAGGCACGTGAATTTGTTTTCAACGCGCCAAAAAAAGATCCCCTTTTTCAAGGGGATGTCGTAGCGACTCTGAATGCTATGCAACTAAGATAGCGGCAAAGATGAGTGTGTTTAATGGCGTAGTGACAAGGTTATTGCTTCACCGCGGTTGACCACATCACTCCTGTGTCATTGAAGATGATGCCACTAAGGTATACGTTGCTTTGATAGCTGACGGTCGCCATCATTCCTTCGTAAGACCCATTAAAGTTATCATCCGCACAGTTGGATGCTTCTGCTTGTAAAACGTCAAAGTAATAGCGATTGTACTTAAGCGTACCATTAACAATACAGGTACCATTAATCTCAAAACTGCCGTCAATAGCAATTCGCCAGGTGGTTCCATCGGTTGGATTAGTATGTGTTCCAACTAGGCTAGCTAGATTCATCGAGTTCGATGTTTTCGTAAATGAATAGGCAATCATCTGGTCGTATACATCGCCGTAGATGTACATGCCGTTGTCGGATACTTCGCCAGTAAACTCGATAGTGTTATCGACTAAGTAGTCTCCGGCGCCGCTCGCCAGCGTGATACCTTTGGTCTTTGTTATTTTGTTGTCAAATTCGCCAGTGTGGGTGAGCAAGACACCATTTGAAGCAAAGTCGCCAACCACTATTGGATGAGCGTCTCGCTCAGAGTCAACAACCATAACCACAAAGTCTTGTTCATTGAGGTAGACGCCGTTCCCAACGAATAGCTCGGGATCTGGCGCGTCAGGTGGAAAATAATCTTCGACCTCGCTGCTTTCATGCCCACAGCCTAGTAAGAGGCTTGTACAAAATGTCGAAACAATAAGCTCTTTCTTCATCGTACTCTTCGTCCTTAATTACCAATGGGAGAATTAGAAGTTGTAACGAGCACCGCCATAAATACCGCTCACACCAAACTCTATTCCTTCAATGTCAGAGGCTTCGGTAAATCGATAGCCAATCACCAAGTCGATTCCAGAGTCAAAGGCATAACCGCCCTCAACACCGAGTTGGTAGGCCATTCCTGAGTTTGTTTCACTGGTGGAATTATTCGAGAGCTTCATTTCCATTTGCCCGATACCTATAACGGCAGCAGCAAAAGCACCTGTGTTTAATGTGTATTTAGGGCGAAGGTTAACGCCATAGAACGAGCCGCTTGATTGGAACTTATTGTTAATATCAACATTAAAATCAGCTTCACCGATGGTACGATATTCGGCCTCCACACCTAGGTCGAACATGGGGGTGATAGTGAAGTTGTAACCAGCGAGCGCACCTAAGCCCACTTCGTTTGTTTCATCTAAGGAGTCTCCCTGGGTCTCAAGGGCGGTCTTGTTTCCAAGTGCAATATCAGCACCAATGTATACGCCACTGGCTGACGCAAAACCACATACTCCAAGTAATATTGGAGCAACCACTGCATGTATTTTTTTCATTTTTATTCCTTATAAACAACAAGTAATCAGCATGCTATACAATGGGGTTAATAACATCAAATGGCATACGTGTATTCATGTGCCTGATGAGATCTCGATCAACATGGGTGAGACGTAAGACTATGAATTTATAAACTTTATTGTTGCCTTTAAACGTAGCACTCCATGTTCTTGTGGGCTTGGTACACCCGTTTGCACTTAGATAGCCATCAAATGATTTAGTAGAGTGCTCAAACAAAAAAAGAGCGGCAAGCTGTAAGCTCACCACTCTTATTCAATACCGTTTAAGTCTAAAAGTCTGGCTCTTGTGAGTAGAAGACTAATGAACTAAGTGAGCCCACGTCTGCTGCAAAGCCTTGGTTGATGTAGGCGTCTGATTGTGAAAAGACCTTAACCATTGTTGTAAAGCCATCGGTTGCTGTGATGTGGAGTTGGTGGATGTATTCAGTCCCTTCTTCCTCAAGAGCAAGCAATAACACACCTTCATCATCGACCATCCACTCACCAGCAATATCTACAACGTCGTCTTTATCGCGAATTTCAAAATCGAACCAACCCAGTCTGCTGGCGCTATCCGTGTCTGTGAATACAAAGCGCTCGTAGTCGCCATCGCCGTCACCGCTATATACATCATTTGCTTTGATGAGACGAGCTTCATCGAATTTCGCGTATCGTCCGCCTAGCGTCACACGGCACTCAGTGTCTAACAGCGTTTCTAGTTCCGTTTTGGTGACGGCATACTCTTGCGTTAGATTAGTTTCAAACTCAGGGTTATCTCGTTGTGTACATTGCGTAGGTGTAAAGTCCTTGCCAAACAAAGAGCTGTAATACTCGGTTTCGTATTGTCCAGTATCGTCGTTGTAGTAGTAATCGTAAATGAGCGCTGATACGGTTTTTGCATCTTCTTCGAGTACTGTAATTAGGAAGTAATCATCACTATCACCCCAGTCAAAACGCGTTGCTCCGTCGACAGTAGTGGTCGTGCCTGAGTCACCACCCGCGCCAATATAATGGTACACAAATGTCCCATCACTTTGAGCTTCAAAAGAGCGAACTTGCGATTTGCTATTAACTCGGAAGTAGGTGCTGTCGTCGCTAAATGTGCTTTGGGTTGCACTCGGTGAACATGCAGCGACGGCTGCTCTGTAGTCGGCCTCAGTTGGAGCGACTGCTTCATCCACTGAGCATCTGGTGAGTGTGGTGAGTTCGAGTTGTACGCTATTACCAGAGCTAAGTGGGTCGCCACCTGACGTGTCGTCAGAGCTAGAGTTACAGCCAACTAGAAATAAAGTCATTAACGACGAAGCCAAAAGGCTTTTTTTCGAACGAATAGACATGACAAATCCCTTTGTAAATGTTGTTAGTGTGATATTTATTTGTAACCAAAAGGTTGTCGGTTAAGTTATAGAACTCTCGATTAAATACCTATCCCCTACACGGGGGGGTAGACGGGACTGGTCAAGAGTGTTGCTATTAAGTCTGATTGGGTATGGCTGCCCGTTTTGACAAATATCGATTTAATGTGGTCTTTAATTGTGTGTGCAGATCGCTCCAAGATGGTGGCAATTTCGTTTCTGTTGTAGCCCTTGGCGATAAGCTCGCACACGGCAGTTTCGGTCTCGGTCAGGCCGAATATTGCTTGTAGAAAGTTGGAGTTTACGTGTATAGGGTGTTGTCGGTCGTACAAATACACCATAGCGCCGACCTCAAACTCATTGAATAACGGCTGCTCTTGGTAGGGATTAGTGTGCTCTATACCAAATGGCACCAGCAAAATGGTGATGGGTGACTGTTTGTTGGTGAAGTGAGTCACGCGGCATGCTTGTTTTGAGTCATCGCCGCGCTTTAACACGTGAAACAGGTTGGCGATATAGTCTTGTTTTACTGAGATGTCTTTAATGGAAAAGCGAATATCTGATACGTCTAAATCGCTGTGTAGCTCACCAAGCTCAATGGCTTTTTGGTTGACACAGATAAGCTCGCCTTTACTGTCATAAAGCAGTGCACCATGGGGAAGGTGCGCGATGAGTTGCTGCAAATTTGCTGAATCTTTTCGAATGCCGGCAAACTGTTGATAGAGGACGAACGCTCTTTGAATGTGTGGAATTAACTCATTGAGAATTAACACGTCATCTTGTGAAAAGGCTGCTGCTTGTAGATCTCTATGAATGCTGATCATCGCAATTTGGTTTTGGATGCGGCCAATGACAGCCGACGATACGTCCAGTAGTTGATTACCATCAAACCATTGCTCCACCAGTTTTTGGCTGGGCGTCAGATTTTCTGTTGCTGGGCGGCCAATATCACCAAGTAAAGTATAAAAACGACTAGGAGGCGCAGCATCAATATAGTCGTGAATATAGTTGCCTTGCCCCAAGTTCTTCTCTATGTACTCAATGATGACATCGGTTTTTGGTCCAGCAATCCAGGCACTTTCCACTGCTAGGTTATTGGTATTCTGGATGTGCAGTACGGCATCGGCTAGGTTGAATTCTGTCACTAACAATTCTAAAAAAGGCTGGAATCCTTGCTGGTGGGTAGGGGCTTGATAGAGTAGGTCAATTAAATCACTAAAACGAAATAGTGATTTCTTTTCAATGGTTTCTGTCATCGCTATTGGTCTTTTTACTAGGGTTCACCCGAAAAAATAGGCGTCTATTTCAACGTCCCAACCACGAATCTTGCAGGTAACCATCTCAATTAATGGGGTGTTTACGTTCTACTATATTAAGTATGAAATTCGGTATCGTGCTAGTTTACTGACTGGTTTCACAGTTATAGTTGTGATGATGGTTTCATAATTGGAAAAAATGTGATCTTGCGCACTCTCGCTTTGGATTAGCGATTCGCATTTTTTGACAAAATCTCTGTTTTTGCGTTGGTGACAAGATGTTATAAAGTAACACTTGGTTCCCTCTAGTGACTTGCCCAAAGTTGATGTTGTAAGTTATATCGATAGAGAAATTTGTATGCCTCACCGTCTCTTGTTGTTTCTTATCGTGGTTGTCTATCCCGTGCATTCTTATGCCCATCCTCATTCATGGATAGGTAACGAATTGAAAGTGAATGGGGAGGGGAGTCAGGTAGACAGCATTACCATGACTTGGACGTTCGATCCATTTTCAAGTGCCTACGCCTTAGATGGCGATTTTTCGGTGTTTGACAATCAGAAAAGCGCGCAACAGGAAGCGCTAAGGCTGATGAGAAATCTATTGAATACCCATTACTTTACGTATTTGTATGCAGGTGGGACACCGCTCAAATTTCGCCTACCTGAAGTCTATTCGCTCAGCCGAAAAGGAAGACGAATGGTGCTCAACTTTACTTTGCCTCTATCACGGCTTGTGGATCTGAATAAAGAAGGCTTGGATATCCAAGTTTTTGATAATACTTACTATATTGACATTTCCTGGAAAAATCACTCAACCATTACTCTAGACGCGGCGTTGAGTTCGGAATGTCGCTTTGACCTAATAACCCCAACACCGTCACAAGATATTGTGGATTATGCGATGTCATTGGGTGTGGACGATGTCGGTGATGATGATCTCGGTAGTCACTTTAGCCAAAAAGTGAGTCTCTCCTGTGGCAGCTAGTAAAGCGTTTCGCTGGGTAACTATGCGTTGGGTAACTATGCAGGGGGCAATTAAACGTTGGGCAGTTCTAGCGTTGTTTGCTCTGACGGCATTAGCAATAATCAGCGTTATCAAAGATATCAATGTCATCCGTCATTATTTCGTGACAGTACAAAGAAGCTTGCTTGCCGGTTTATCTGACTATTTTGATCTTATTGATACCGGTGATAAACAGGCTGTAGCACTCACTTGCTTGTTTACTCTAGTTTATGGGTTTGTGCATTCTTTAGGGCCAGGACATGGCAAAAGTGCCGTGGTTTTTCTGGTATCGGCAAAGTCATATAGCAAAGCAAAAATTGTCGCTAATTGCTTGCTGCTAAATGTGATGCAAGGCGCGATGACCGTTGGTGTAGTGATGGTGGCAAATCATATTTTTTCTCTGGGCTATCGCCAGTCGCTAGGCTACGTGTCGTCAATTAATCAGTGGGTCGGTTTGTTGATGATACTGTTTGGTAGTTACGTACTATTGCTGCTATTGATGACTTTAATGAAGCACCAGTTCACGACCAGCAAAGGTGACGGGGCTCCAGAAAGTGAGTCGTCTCCATCACGAATAGGGCTATTTATGTATGGCCTTAGGCCTTGTACTAGCACGTCACTTATCGCTCTGTTTACTCTGTTGTGGTTTGATTGGCGCTTAGCTGCTGCCTTGGTTGTATGCAGTTTTATTGGCAGCTTCTTGGCACTGACAGGGGTTGTGTTTGTCAGTCGCCGAGTGCTGGATTACTCCTATCAGCACATGAAGGTAGGGGAGTCAATGACGACAAGAAGCCGTCTAGGGCTACGAGTGGGTAAGCAAACGGTCTTGGCAGCATTTTATCTATTGGTGGGTTGGCTACTTTGGTCAACTGGACACATTCAAGTATCTCCGATTCTTTAATTAAGCTGGGAAAGCGTCTTTAGGCTTCCTCTATTGGCACACTTAATCAATGGCTTTTGTTCTATTTATCTTGTTTAGGTTTGTAACAACTCAAAGGTGTTTGTTACATAAAAGTCGGGTGCGCTGGGTCACGGAAACGGCCATCCGCAAATGATAAAACGAGATGCCGAGCACAAAATTACCGAGCTTAATATCATTAGTGATCTATCTCTCAGAATTCCCATTAGGTTACCCGTAACATTCTCAATGTTCCCGGTAACATGAAACGCCGAATAAACTCCAATAGAGAGATAGTACCTATGAAAAAAACACTTCTTACCGCTGCAATCGCAACACTCGTATCGACATCTGCATTGGCCGCGGACTTCACGTTTAAGTTTCAATCTTCTGACCCATCGGGCGATCTGAACTACAAGATCCAAGAGCAGTGGGCTGAGCGTGTTGAGCAAATGACAGATGGCCGCGTAGAAATCCACCTGCTACCAAATGGCTCTGTGGTTAAGCACACCGAAACGCTAGATGCGATGCGTATGGGTGTGTTGGATGGCCATGTAACGGCAACAGGCTTTTTCTCTGGTAAAGATCCAGCGTTTGGTCTGATTGGTAACACCGTTGGCGCATGGTCGAGCACAGACCAACTATTGACGTACATGAACTACGGTGGTGGTAACGAACTGATGGAAGCGCTGTACGCCCCTTATAACGTCCAGTTTATCGGTGCTTCATCGACAGGTGTTGAGTCATTTGTATCTAAGGTGCCAGTAAACGGCGTCGATGACCTAAAAGGTCTTAAGCTTCGAGCTCCAGAAGGTCTAGTGCAGCAAGTATTTGCAGCAGCTGGCGCGTCTCCAGTTAACCTACCAGGCTCTGAAGTCTTTACCGGTTTGAGTAAAGGCGTTATCGATGCTGCAGACTACACCGTGTTCTCAACCAACCAGCAAGCGGGCATGAACGATATCGCGCCTCACCCAGTTCAACCAGGTTTCCACTCATTACCGCTGATTGATATCTCAATGAGCAAGAAAAAGTGGGACAAGCTGCCAGCGGATATTCAAAAAATCATCAAGGTTTCGGTACGTGATTTCGCGCAAGACATCACGACTCAGCTTGCTATCGCTGACCAAAAAGCGGTGAAAGCAGCGCACGATAATCCAGATATTACGATTCACAACTGGTCTCAAGAAGAGCGTAAGAAATTCCGTGAGATTGCTCGTGGTCAATGGAAGATCTTTGCTGAGCGTTCACCAACTGCCAAGAAAGTGTATGACTCAATTACTAATCACTTAGAAGAGTCGGGGCTACTTTAAGCCAAACCTATAAGGGAGGCATTGCCTCCCTTGTCTCGTATTTCCTTGGAATGTCGTTATGAGTAATACTAATTCTCCCGCTCCGCAGGCCGCTGAAGATCAACCGAAAAATATTTTTGATAAAGGGTTGTATGTTACCGGTAATGCACTGAGCCTACTTTTCATTTTTACAGTCGCAATTTCCTTTTATGAAGTCCTAATGCGTTACGTGTTTAACGCTCCAACGGTATGGGTTCATGAAACAGCTTCGTTCCTCGGTGGGTCTTTGTTTGTGATTGGTGGCGCCTATGCGCTGGCTATTGATAAGCATGTACGAGTCGTAATTCTTTATGACATGGTTTCTCAGCGAACTCGTCACTACCTCAATGTTTTCCATCACTTATGTGGTTTGCTTTTTAGTGGGCTACTTATCTATGCCGGTTACTCCATGGTCATGAACTCTTGGTTTAACCCTTGGGGCGAACTGCAGCTAGAAACGTCGGGTACCGCATGGAACCCTGCTTATCCAGCACTGCTAAAAGGCATTATTTTTGTCACGGTCATCGTGATGTTCATCCAGTTTGTGTTGCACCTAGCTCAAGAACTAAAAGCAATTAAGGAGCTGAAGGATGTTTGATTTATCCGCCATTGGCATCGGTTGGGGCAGCTTGTTGATGCTGCTGATGATGATTGGTCTTCTTGTAACAGGCATGCAGCTAGCGTTTGTGACGGGTTTGGTTGCGCTGTTATTTACCCTTGGCTGGTTCGGTGTTGATGCCTTGCCGCTTGTGACAAGTCGTATCTTTAGTTTCGTTAATGGTTACGTGTTCTTAGCCGTGCCTATGTTTGTGTTAATGGCCGCGCTTTTAGATCGCTCTGGTATTGCTCGCGATTTATTTGATGCGATGAAGGCATTTGCAAAGCGCCTACGTGGCGGTGTTGCGGTGCAAACCTTGGTTGTAGCCGTCATCCTTGCTTCTATGTCAGGCGTTATTGGTGGCGAAACGGTTCTGCTTGGTATTTTGGCACTGCCTCAAATGTTGCGCTTGGGCTATGACCGTAAGCTAGCTATTGGTACCACGTGTGCCGGCGGCGCGCTAGGTACCATGCTTCCACCTAGTATTGTTTTGATCATCTATGGTCTTACGGCTTCAGTGTCGGTTGGCGATTTGTTTAAAGCGGCTTTCCTTCCTGCATTTATTCTTGCGGCATGTTATGTCACATACGTATTGATTCGCTGCTATTTAAATCCTTCGCTGGCGCCATTGCCGTCTGAAGAGGAGCTTAAAGCAGACAGTGAGAACAACCCAAGTTACTTCAAGGCGCTGTTCTTCCCATTGTTATCTGTTGCTGTCGTGCTTGGCAGTATTTACACCGGTGTGGCATCGGTAACTGAAGCATCAGCGCTGGGCGTTGTCGGTATCATTATAAGTACTGCGATTCGTGGCGAACTCAACTTTGCCATGCTCAAAGACTCGGCGAAAGCGACTATGCGCACCTGCGGCATGATCATGTGGATCGGTATCGGTGCGTCAGCATTGGTCGGCGTATACAACCTTATGGGTGGTATCGACTTTGTTGAAGACATGATTCTGTCTCTAAGTGGTGGTCGCCCAATGATTACGCTACTCATCATGATGGTGATTTTGCTGGTTCTCGGTATGTTCTTGGATTGGACCGGTGTTGCACTGCTAACAATGCCAATCTTCGTACCGATTATCACTGGCCTTGGTATGGATCCCGTCTGGTTTGGTGTGGTGTTCTGTCTAAACATGCAGGTGTCATTCTTGTCACCACCATTTGGTCCTGCGGCTTTCTATCTTAAATCCGTAGCACCAAAAGATATCAGCCTTGGCGAAATCTTCACATCGTTGCTGCCGTTCATCGGTTTGCAAATTATCGTACTTGCTCTTGTTATTGTGTTCCCAGAGCTTGCTCTGTGGTGGAAATAAGTCGTTGGGAGTGATTGATATGCATAAGAAAATAATCGTAATGGGTGTCTCTGGTTGTGGTAAGTCCACAATCGGAGAGCTACTGGCTCAAAGTTTAGATATTGAGTTTTTCGATGGTGATGATTTTCACCCTAAGGCGAACGTCGATAAGATGGCTCAAGGTATACCTTTAACCGACGATGATCGTCAGTCTTGGTTGCTAACTTTAAATGAGCTTATCCAGCAGAAAGATAGCTTGGTCATCGCTTGCTCGGCGTTAAAGCCAGCATACCGAGAGATGCTCAGGCACAATGCTGCTGACTTAAAGTTTGTCTATCTGCATGCTGACTTTAAGACCATTTGGGATCGAATGTCCAGGCGAGAAGGGCACTACTTCAAAGGGCCAGAAATGTTGCAAAGTCAATTTGATGCTCTTGTCGAACCTTCTCGCAACGAAGCCATCTACATGGACATAGCTAACTCACCAACACAAATCGTGCGAGATGTCTGCACTCAACTTGGCGCGTAATGCGCCAAGTGACCCTAGATTGACCAATCACATTCACTTAAGTCACTTCATCTAAGTAAGGATACGGAACATGAAAGATGCGATCTTAAATGTTACCGATAACATTAAAAAGCGAAGCGTGAAAACGCGCCGCGAATATCTAGCAACTATCCAGGCGCAAGCAGACAGAGGTACGGTTCGCGCCTCTCTGTCGTGTGGTAATTTGGCGCATACTGTAGCCGCCTGCCCGAGCAGTCAAAAATCGACCATTTTGGATTTCACTAAAGCCAACATAGGGATTGTGACGGCGTACAACGATATGTTGAGTGCCCATCAACCATACCGAAATTATCCTGAGATAATTCAAAAGGCCGCCAGCGATTTAGGGCACAGTGCGCAGGTGGCAGGTGGTGTTCCTGCGATGTGTGATGGTGTGACTCAAGGTCAAGATGGGATGGACTTATCGCTGTTTTCTCGTGACCTTATCGCGCAAGCGACCGCCATGTCTCTAAGTCACAATACCTTCGATGCCACGCTTCTGCTCGGTGTGTGTGACAAAATTGCACCAGGGCAGCTAATGGGCGCTTTAGCCTTTGGGCATCTGCCTACTGCTTTTGTGCCATCAGGGCCAATGGGCACTGGTATCAGCAATAAGAAGAAAGTAGAAGTCAGACAGAAATACGCAGCCGGTGAAGCAGGGGATAAAGAACTGCTTGATGTTGAGTGTCGCTCATATCATTCTCCGGGCACCTGCACCTTCTATGGTACGGCGAACACCAATCAATTGGTGTTTGAAGCTATGGGACTGATGTTGCCGGGCTGTTCTTTTGTGGCGCCTAACTCTGCGCTTCGTGAGGCGTTAACACAGCAAATCACCCGTGAAATTAGCGCGCAGACTGCGAGCTCTAAACGCTATCGCCCGCTTGCCGAAATCGTCGATGAGAAGTCAGTGGTGAATGGGCTAGTCGCTTTACTTGCTTCTGGTGGCAGCACCAATCACACGATTCATCTGGTTGCTATCGCGAGAGCTGCGGGCTGGGTAATTACTTGGGATGACATTGATGCACTGTCTAGCGTTGTTCCTTTGCTGGCACAGATGTATCCAAATGGACCAGCAGACATTAACGATTTTCAAAACGCAGGTGGCGTGCCGACGCTGATAAAAACGCTTGCCGAAAGAGGGCTGTTTTATCTCGATGCGACACCCGTATTTGGCACTATGAATGACTATATGTGCTATCCAACGCTAGAGAGCGGAGGGGCATTGGTCTACAAAGCTGCTCCAGATAGTTTGGATGCTGAAGTCATTGCTCGTCCAGGAAAGGTATTCAACCCTCATGGGGGTATTAAGTTACTCGATGGCAATTTGGGTCGCGGCGTCATGAAGGTCAGTGCCGTTGCGCCGAATGACCAGACCATCACTGCTCCTGCCAGAGTATTCGATTCTCAACACGATGTAGAAAGTGCTTATCTCAATGGGGAGTTTACCCATGATGTGATTGTGGTGCTAAGGCATAACGGCCCAGCGTCAAACGGTATGCCTGAGCTGCACAAGCTAATGCCAATTTTGGGCAATGTGATGAAAGCTGGTCATAAAGTCGCCTTGGTCACGGATGGAAGGTTGTCGGGTGCTTCCGGCAAAGTACCAGCGGTTATTCATGTTACTCCAGAAGCGACGCGAGGCGGCCCATTGGCGCAAATTGAAGACGGTGATGTCATTGAGGTAAACGCACAAGCGGGATTGCTTAACTGCCAACAATCGTTTGAGCATCGTGAGGCGACGCTTAGCAGTACAAACCATGCCCAATTAGGCAGTGGGCGTGAGCTGTTTCATTTGTTTAGACAACATGTCTCGAGCGCCGAACAAGGTGCGTCAATTCTGTATTTGTAATGAAAAAAACGCAATGAAAACAACGTAATGAAAGGACAGCCAATGAATACTTGGACTATTTCTGCAAGCGACGTGTTTAGTCGCTCTCCTATCGTGCCAGTGATGGTCATCAAGCGCCTAGAAGATGCGGTTCCTTTAGCAAGGGCGCTGAAAGCAGGAGGCATTGATGTGTTTGAAATCACCCTGCGAACCGAATGTGCGCTTGATGCAATTAAAGCGATCAGTGAAGCAATGCCTGACTCTTTGGTTGGAGCGGGAACGGTCATCAATGCTCAGCAATACGATGCAGCCGTGGCCTCAGGCGCCAAGTTTGTGATTTCACCGGGAGCAACACCTTCTTTATTGAAACATGCTGCAAAAGGCAGCGCTCCTCTGATTCCTGGTGCAATCACACCGTCAGAAGTGATGCAAGCACTTGAGCTAGGGTACGACCATCTTAAGTTTTTCCCAGCAGAAGCTAGTGGTGGTGCCGCTGTGTTGAAATCCATTGCTGCTCCTTTACCTCAAGTTAAGTTCTGTCCAACAGGTGGCGTGAGCTTATCTAACTTAAAGCAGTATCAAGAGGTTTCTTGCGTCGCGACAGTAGGAGGTACCTGGATGATTCCTGAGGCCGCAATTGCCGCTGGAGACTGGAGCACAATTACAGACCTAACCCGAGCTGCGGTAGCCGCGGCAACTCGTTAAGAGTGTGATCAGTAGAACATTATTATCACATTGATGATTAAACATTCATCTAGAAAAAGGGTTGCGATTGCGACCCTTTGTTGATTTGGTAAACTTGGTTAATTAGCCGAGGTAGACATGTCCAACACAAAAAAACGCCCTACACTTCAAGATATTGCCGATCAGGTCGGTGTGACTAAAATGACGGTTAGCCGTTACTTGCGAGATTCTAAACAGGTTTCCCAAGAGATAGGAAAGAAGATAGCCATTGCAGTGGATGAGCTGGGCTATGTTCAAAACCGTGCGCCCGATTTACTGTCTCGTGCCAAAAGTCGAGCTATTGGTATTTTGGTGCCATCTCTGACGAACCAAGTATTTGATGAGATGATCCGCGGAATTGAGAGTGTGACTGAGCCTCGAGGCTATCAGTCGATGTTGGCTCACTACGGCTATAGTCCTGAGCAAGAGCAAGCGCGTATAGAAACCTTGTTATCTTACAATGTGGACGGGATTATTTTATCGGAAAGCTATCATACTGAACGAGCTAAAAAGATCCTGCTGGCAAACAACATTCCTACTATCGAAGTGATGGATTCTGTGACACCGCCTATTCACCAAGCGGTTGGGTTTGATAACCAGAAAGCCAGCCGAGTGATGACTGAGCGACTCATCTCTAATGGGCGTAAGAATATCGTTTATCTAGGCGCTGGTGGTGATACACGTACTCGTCTACGTATTGATGGCTATCGTCAAGCCGTTGAAAAAGCCGGTTTGCCATTTTTACCGGTGGCGGATGCGGTTAACTCTTCGTTTACTGGTGGTGCAGAGTTCTTGCATCGTGCGCTAGAGACGTATCCAAATATCGACGCGGTAATTTGTACCAATGACGACTTGGCAGTCGGAGCGATGTTTGAATGTCAGCGAATGGGTATTAAGGTACCCGAGCAGATTGCTGTCGCCGGCTTCCATGGGCTAAATGTCTCTCAAGCGGTATCGCCGCGTTTAGCCTCAGTGGTGACTCCTCGTGAAGAGATGGGACGAATCGCGGCGGCTGCGCTGTTAGATCGAATCGATAACCCTCAAGTGGAGTTCCAGAGAGTCATAGAATTAGACTTTGATATTGAAGCGGGTGAGAGCATTTAACCTTCAATAACATTGTGCATCAATCTTAAGCTCTATAGAATGCGCGGGTCTTCATCTTGATAAAGAGAACTCGTGATGTCTTTTTCTAACCTTGGCTTAAGCCAACCTATACTTGATGCGGTAGCGTCGCTTGGCTATCAAAAGCCAACCACGATTCAAACTAAAGCAATTCCGATTGTCCTAAAAGGTGAAAACCTGATTGCAGCAGCACAAACGGGTACCGGTAAAACGGCGAGTTTTGTGTTGCCTATTCTAGAGAAGCTAAGCCAAAGCGAAACCCAGCGAAAGAAGCGTGTTCGCGCGATCATCTTAACGCCGACTCGTGAACTGGCGCTGCAGGTAAACCAAAGTATTGAAGCCTACGCGCAGCACCTACCTTTAAAGTCGATGGCGATGTTTGGTGGTGTGGATTACGCACCGCAAAAACAAGCGCTGATTGATGGCGTTGATATTGTTGTTGCCACCCCTGGTCGTTTGATTGATTTGTACGGTCAGCGCGCGATTCATTTTGATGAGCTCGAAGTGTTGGTGTTAGATGAAGCCGACAAGATGCTCGATATGGGCTTTATTGAGGCGATCAATAAAATCATCGCACGCGTACCAGAAGATGCGCAAAACTTACTGTTTTCGGCAACGCTGTCTAACCCAGTTCGAGAGTTAGCAAAATCGGCGATCCGCGATCCGGAAGAGATCTCGATTACCAAGCATAGCGCGTCAAAGAGCAACATCAAGCAGTGGATTGTCACGGTCGATAAAGATATGAAATCTTCGCTGCTTAGTCATATGCTGCAAACGAATGACTGGAAACAAGCGCTGATTTTCATTGAGACTAAACACGGCGCCGCTAAGCTAGTGAGCCAGCTTGAAAAGCGTGGCATTGTCGCCGAAGCATTCCACAGTGGTCGTAACCAGAAGGTGCGTCAGCAATTAATTGAGTCGTTCAAGGCTGGTGAAATCCAGTACCTAGTCGCAACGGGTGTTGCCGCGCGTGGTATTGATATTGAAAACCTACCTGTGGTGATCAACTATGACTTACCATACCCTGCTGATGAGTATGTGCATCGTATTGGCCGTACAGGTCGCGCTGAAGCCGTGGGTGAGGCGATATCGCTGGTCTCTAAAGACAATTTCAAGAACCTTTGTATGATTGAGAGCCGTTTAGGCCATTTGCTTGACCGAGTAGAAATTGAAGGTTTTGCACCAAAAAAACCGGTGCCCGTCTCGATTCTGAACTATGTGCCAAAGCACAAACGCGAAGCAAAAGATTGATGAGAAAAATGCCCCTGATTTGAGTCAGGGGCATTTTTTATTCGGCTCTTTCAATCAACTCTTTCAATCAATAGCGTAATGCCATCCACATCGATGACTTTGACTAACGTGCCCGAAGGCAAGGCTTTGTCACTGTAGGCAGACCAAGAGGTGTCACCTAATTTGATACGACATTTACCTCGATTGATGTCTTCTTCGAGTACGGTCGTTTGCCCCAGCAATTGCTTGTCTTTTTGGTTAAGGTCACGTTGCTGATCGGAGTGTTTATCGACCTTATGTTGTTTGCGCCACCAAAGCCAGGTAAGGGCGAGGGAGAACACGCCAAAGCTCACCCATTGAAGCTGCCAGCTGATAGGCACAAACGCCAATACAATGCCAACCAGCATCGCTGAGATGCCAAGCCACAACATATACCCAGCCGTGCCAAGCAGCTCGCCACAAAGTAGCAGTAAACCTAGAGCTAACCAGTGCCAGTAGTTAACTTGGCTGAGTAATTCAATCACGCTTTGTCCTCATTGCTACTTGCTTTCGATTGGTTGAACATTTCCGCAATACCGGCAACAGAGCCCATTAGGCCGGTCGCTTCAAGCGGTAGCATGATGATCTTACCGTTTTCAGCCTGACCGATAGATTTCAGAGCATCGGTATATCCTTGAGCGATAAAGTAGTTCACGGCCTGCATATCACCTTGGGCAATCGCGGTTGATACCATTTCGGTTGCTTTCGCCTCTGCTTCGGCGGCACGCTCACGTGCTTCTGCTTGAAGTATAGCAGCTTGCTTTTCACCCTCTGCTTTAAGAATGTCGGATTGTTTATGACCCTCTGCTCGCAGGATCTCTGCTTGACGGACACCTTCTGCCTCTAGAATCTCCGCACGTTTATTACGCTCGGCCTTCATCTGCGCGTTCATCGCTGCGGTTAGGTCTGCGGGTGGTTGCACGTCTCGGATTTCAATACGAGTGACTTTCACGCCCCAAGGGTTGGTGGCCTCATCAACGATAGAAAGCAGTTTGGTATTGATGGAGTCACGTTGGCTGAGCATTTCATCCAGTTCCATAGAGCCAAGTACGGTACGCATGTTAGTCAGTGTTAGGTTGCGAATCGCGTGTTCAAGGTCGTTAACTTCATAGGCGGCTTTCGCTGCATCGACCACTTGCACAAAACAAACGGCATCAATAACGACGTTGGCGTTGTCGCGTGAAATCACTTCTTGTGGTGGGATATCTAGAACGCGCTCCATCATGTTTACTTTGTTACCGACACTATCGATAAAAGGAATGATGAGGTTAAGACCCGGTTTGAGTGAGTGGGTGTAGCGTCCAAATCGCTCCACTGTCCAGTTGTTGCCTTGTGGAACGGTTTTTACCCCTGCGACGATAAAGACAACAGCAACGAGAATAAACCCGCCAATAGTGATCATTGCATCAATAGCCATGACAATTTCCCTGTATTAAAAATGTACATATTCTCAATAGTATACAGTTTAGTTGAGACATTTATGTGTAATGAAGTGTATTTTTGCGATGGGTAATTATTAGTTGTATCAGTAGTTTATACGGCAGGTTAACAAGTGTTGCTCATACCAATACGAAAAAAGGGACGCAAAGGTCCCTTTTATGAATCACGGATTGTCTTGCGACTAGTACAGCAAAGAATACAGCTGACGACGGTATTTAGCGGCAAGTGGGTTGCCTTGACCGAGTGCCGACAAGATATCCATAAATGACTTTTTCAATTCGCCATCAAGGGCATTTAGGTTGCGGCTTAGTGGCGTCCACATAAGCTCAAGTGCCTCTTCATCACGGTTTACTTGGTGATATTGCAGTGCCAGTTCAGCGACGAGCTTGAGGTCTTCTGGGTTTGCTTGTAGCGCTGCTTCAAGTGATTGAATCTCTGGGCTATCCGCCGCTTGTTTGTGCAGCTCAAGTTTCGCAATCAAGCTCTTGTAGAAGTTGTCTTTGTACTCCATTGGGATGGTATTAAGGACCGCTTCTGCTACATCAAACTGATTGGTTTCCAGTAGACATTGCGCAAGAGCGAGTTTGATTTCGCCTTTCTGTTTGTACTCGTCTGATAGGCTGTTGAATAATTCAATAGCGGATTCGTACTCACCCTGCTGAGAAAGCTCTAGTGCTTTGCGTGCATTCAGCTCATCTTCACTTGGTAGGTGCTTAGCCAGCATAGCTTTCACCGCTTCGATAGGCTGAGGGCCGCCTAGGCCGTCAACAGGCTGGCCATTAACAAACAGAGCAATGGTTGGCAGTGCTTGAACACCAAACTGACCAGCGATAGCTTGCTGCTCTTCACAGTTGAGCAGTGCTAGGGAGAAGGCTCCGGCGTATTGCTCAGTCAGCGCTCGCAGTGATGGGATGATTTGCGCGCTTTCTTCACTCATTGGTGCCCAAAAATGGATTAGCACAGGCGCGGTCATTGAGCCTTCTAATACTTGGCGAAAGTTTTGTTCGTTTAACTCCACAATGGTCGCAGGTTGCATTGAGTGTTCCTTGTAGGTGATGTCTATCGTTCTTAGTTCAAGATTGGTATCAATGACCGAAAATTCAAGGTTATGCGCAGAGAAATGGGAAGATTAGATGCCAAAACGCCGCGTCGTAAACGCGGCGTTAATGGATTCCAGAACGGCAGCAAGCAAAGGTGTCTAGAACATTACGAAGTAAGCTAGTGTAACCCCCACAGCTAACCAGTTAAGCTGATTTAGCGTCATTTTCGTTGTAATCCACGTGAATGCTGTGAGTTAGATATTGCTCTGGCATTTTGTCTTTAGGTAATGATACCTGAAGAAGTGATGCGCAGTGTGGTTTCACCACGGTGGTTAATATAACGACTTATTGTGACACTAAAATTACAAGTGATCGTTTTTTATGCAGCCTTTCGCAGAATAGGATCTAACCACTTGCTAGGAAGGATCCGTTTTAGTAAAGCGAACACTTTGGTTGGCGTAGTAATCCGATAGCGCAGTTTTGGTGACTGAGATTCAAGCGCATGCAGCAAGGGCGGTACGCAAGACTCTGGTGGTAGCACGAATTGGTTACCAGAGGCGTCTGCAGATAGGCGGGTAAGCTGCTGTTCGTATTGCGCTCGATGCGGGCTTGATTCAACGTTAATCCATTGTAAAAACGCACGCTTAGCATTGGCTCTAAATTGGGTTTCGATAGGGCCAGGCTCAATCAGTGAAATGTGTATACCGGTTTGGTGTAGCTCTAGGCGCAGTGTATCTGTCCAGCCTTCTAGGGCAAACTTGGAGGCGTTGTACGCGCCGCGATATTTCATGGCGGCAAACCCCAGCACTGAGCTGTTTTGTATGATGCGGCCTTCACCTTGCGCACGCATGATTGGGAGAATTTGCTTGGTGAGTTCATGCCAGCCAAAAACGTTGGCTTCAAACTGCGCTCGTAGTGCATCGGTTGGTAGATCTTCCAGTGCACCTGGTTGGCCGTAAGCGCCATTGTTAAACAGGCCATAGAGTCGACCTTCAGTCAGGGCCAAGGTTTTTTGAACGGCCAGTTTAATGCTCTTGGGATCCGCAAGATCAAGCTGTATGCAGGTCAATCCTTCTTGCTGAAGTCGTATCACATCCGCTTCTTGGCGGCATGATGCGATGACTTGGTATCCTTGTTTTTGAAGTGCATGTGCGGCGACATAACCGATGCCGCTAGAACATCCAGTGATGAGTACTGACTTGGCCATTACTTAACTAACCCTATGATTTGTTTTCAACTACCTTACCGATACTTCATAGGGAGTAGCAAGTATTACCGTGCATTAGTGATGATGTTTTTTAAAGCAGTATCGATATGTGGGAAAGAGAAGTTAAACCCCATCTCGGTGAGCTTCTTGGGCTTGGCTCGAACGCTGTCAAACAGCAGACAGGAAGACTCACCCATTGCGAGTTTCAAAGCCCATTTTGGCGTCATCAAGAAATGTGGCCTTCCCAATGTGCTTGCCAGTGTTTTACTGAACGTTGCGTTAGAGACGGCGTGAGGCGCACACAGGTTGTAAGGACCGACGGCATGATCGGTCTCAAGCAAGAAAACAATCCCACGCACCATATCTAGGAGGTGAATCCACGGCATGTATTGAGAACCATCACCGATAGGACCACCAACCCCCAGTTTGTATGGCAGCATCATTTTCGCCAAGGCGCCGCCACCATCACCGAGTACCACCCCCGTTCTTAGTATGCACACGCGAGTATGATCCGATTGGGCACGCATAGCGATTTCCTCCCAACGATCACACACAGCATGAGCGAAATTGTCTTGGTGTACTTTTAAGCTTTCATCAAAAGGGTGATCTTGTTGATCGCCATAGTAGCCCACCGCCGATCCGCTGATGAAGGTCGAGGGTGGTTTGGTACTGGCATGGATTAACTCAACGATCTTTTCTGTTACCTTCCAGCGACTATCGCAGATGCGCTGTTTTTGAGCCGCACTCCAGCGTTTGTCTGCGATAGGTTCTCCAGCCAAGTTAATGATGGCGTCAAATTCGTTAAGGTCGTTATAAGTATCAAGGGAGTCAATGTAGTCAATGTTGCCAAGGTCGGTGTGATTGAGGATACGTTTAGCTGTGGCAACGTCGCGGGTAAGCAGCGTCACACTGTGAGTCGTGAGGTGCTTGAGTAGCTCACGTCCTATAAAGCCGGTCCCGCCGGTTAATAACAGCTTCATTCTCTCTCCTCTAAAAGTAGCTCTCTGCTACCAGACACGCCTCGTCGCGGGCATTTGGCTTTAAATATAGCAATGAATCAGGGAATTAACTAACCCAACTGCAGCGGATGTTTATATGTAGCACAGCCGCTTTGGTTCACAAAAACGGCACTCTTTTTGTAGCAGCACTGACAGTGCCTCGTGTGTCACACTTTCTTACACTTTTCTTTGCCATCATTAGTTTAGTAAAGGCTGAATAAGGGAGGTGCCCATGCAAGGTTTGAAATCACTCCTTGGCGCTATGATAAATAGCTTTAAGGATCTTATGCCCATCGTCCTTGTCGTATTGTTCTTTCAGCTTGTGGTTCTTCAAGAGCCTCTCCCTAATGTCCTCTCGATTCTATTCGGCTTACTGCTGGTTGTGCTTGGTCTGACTTTTTTTGTTTTTGGCCTTGAAATGGGGCTGTTCCCCATTGGGGAGACCATGGCGCAATCTTTCGCCCGCAAAGGGAGTGTATTTTGGCTCATGGTGTTTTCTTTTTGCCTTGGATTTGGCACGACGATAGCGGAGCCCGCGCTAACTGCAGTCTCAGCGGAAGCCGCAGAGGTTGCTGCAGAAGGTGGCATTATTCCTATGACCGAAGACTCAATGCAAAGCTATGCGGATGGGCTGCGTCTTTCAGTGGCGATTTCTGTTGGGCTAGCCATAGTACTTGGCGTGCTGAGGATACTTAAAGGTTGGCCTATTCATGTGTTGATCATTGGCGGTTATGTTGGGGTGGTGGTGTTAACTTGGTTTGCTCCTGAATACATTATCGGTGTTGCCTATGACTCGGGCGGGGTGACGACATCAACCATAACCGTTCCTTTAGTTACCGCGCTTGGGGTTGGCTTGGCTAGCACAATTAAAGGCCGCAATCCTATGCTGGATGGCTTTGGACTTATTGCCTTTGCCTCTTTGTTGCCCATGATGTTTGTGATGGTTTATGGGATGGTGATGGTATGAGTTTTGTTTGGGAGTTTCTACACACGCTACTCATGACCATTCGTGATGTTACGCCGATCATGGTCATTATCTTTGGCTTTCAATTTGCCATTCTCAAAAAGCCTATCGCTAACCCGGTTAGAGTCATGATTGGTTTTGGCTATGTGATTGTTGGTCTGAGCCTATTTTTAGTGGGCCTAGAGCTTGCGTTGTTCCCACTGGGTGAAACCATGGCAATGCAGCTCACTGCGCCAGATTTTCTTAATCAAGTGCGTATTACCTTAGACGGGGCTCTCGAGTGGATAGATTACTACTGGGTTTTCTTGTTCGCGTTTTGTATCGGCTTTAGTACCACCATTGCAGAGCCTTCGCTGCTCGCTGTTGCGATAAAAGCGAACCAAGTGTCTGCAGGGGCGATATCGGTGAATGGCCTTAGAATTGCGGTTGCACTTGGAGTGGCGGTTGGTATTGCTCTAGGTAGCTATCGTATTGTTGTCGGCGATCCTATTCACTATTACATCATTGCCGGCTACATACTGGTGGTGATCCAAACCTATTATGCGCCGAAATTTATTGTCCCACTTGCTTATGACTCTGGTGGGGTGACGACGTCAACGGTCACAGTACCACTGGTGACGGCGTTGGGTCTTGGCCTTGCATCGACAGTACCTGGCAGAAACCCAATGATAGATGGCTTTGGTCTTATCGCTTTTGCCAGTCTATTTCCGATTATCTCTGTGATGGCGTATGCCCAACTTACTCAATATTTAACGGCTCGTTCTTCTGTCAATCATAGTTCTACAGAGGAGCAGGACGCCGAACATCATCTTACTTCTAAGGAGAAGAACAATGCGCTTTAAACTGATCCTTGCCTTTGTAGAAGATAGCAAGACAGAGCAGGTACTGGACGCAGCTCGTGATGCGGGTGCGACCGGTGCGACAGTAATCAACCATGCCAGAGGAGAAGGCCTCAACAAGAAGCAAACCTTTTTTGGTCTGACGTTAGAGGTGCAAAAAGATGTAGTGCTGTTTGTGGTCGAAGAGCATTTGTCTCGCCATATACTAGAGACGATTAGCCAAGTAGGGGAGTTTGACCAAACGTCGGGACAAGGGATTGCAGTGCAAATAGATATAGAAGATGCGGTGGGTGTCGCTCATCAAGTGGAGACATTGACCAAAGTCGTGGAGGACGAACTATGAGTCAACAGAAAAGAGTAAGCGTACGCGATGTGATGGCTAACACTTATGTGGTGGTCGATGGGCTAAAAACGGTGCACGATGGGATTGTGCTGGCGAAAGAGCACCGAGTGAAAGCGCTGGTGGTCGAAAAGCGCAGCGATGACGATGAATTTGGTATTGTGCTAATGAATGATATTGCCAAAAAGGTATTGGCACGTAACCGCTCTCCGCAGCGTACCAATATCTATGAAATTATGACTAAGCCTGCCTTGTGTGTCGATCCGAATATGAATGTGAAGTACTGCGCGCGATTGTTTGAGCGATTTGGGATCAGTAGAGCGCCAGTGATTGAAGACGGGCGTGTAATCGGTATGGTTAGTTACAATAACATTGTTGTGAACGGGATGCTCGGGCTCGATTAGCTCTGCACCGTGTCGGTAAGTTCGATACAATAGCGACAAAGAAAGTGCTGGAGAAAAATCAATGAAACTGTTCTTTGCGTCGGACTTACACGGCAGCCAAGATGCCACTGAGAAAGTGCTGGAGCATTACCGCCGTTCAGGGGCTGAACATCTGGTTATATTGGGGGATGTCCTTAATCATGGCCCAAGAAACCCTGTGCCAGGCAGTTACAACCCACCTAAGGTTGCTGAGCTTCTCAATGCGTATAAGCAAGAGATTATTGCGGTTCGCGGCAATTGTGACAGTGAAGTGGATCAGATGCTGCTTGAGTTTCCAATGATGAGCGATTACGCCTGGGTGATGTTGCCGACCGGGCAGCGTTTATTTCTAACCCATGGTCACTTGTACAACAGTGATAAGCGTCCGCCGCTCAAGCAAGGCGATGTCCTTGCCCATGGTCATACTCATATTCCAGTTGCCGAATGGCAAGGCGAGCAGATCATCTTTAATCCGGGGTCGATTACGTTCCCGCGCAATGAGTTTGCGGCGAGCTTTGGTCTGCTGGAAGATAATAGACTCAGTGTTCAAACCTTTGATGGTGACGTACTGGCCTCTATCGAGTTGTAAGCCGACTCATTATCAAGATGAAACGCCAAACAGTAGGCATAAAAAAACGCAGCGATTAAGCTGCGTTTTTTCTACTTCGAGATAACTAATTACTTAGTTACACGTAGTACAGGTGTTTCGCCAACAGTCACGGCACCAGCAAGCTTGTTAAGCTCTTTGATTTCGTCCATGTTAGAGATAACTACAGGCGTTAGCGTTGATTTCGCTTTCTCTTCTAGAAGAGCTAGATCGAATTCAATGATAGTGTCGCCAGCTTTAACAGTTTGGCCTTCTTCAGCGATACGCTTGAAGCCTTCGCCTTTCAGTTCAACTGTGTCGATGCCGAAGTGAACAAATAGCTCGATGCCGTCGTCAGATTCGATTGAGAACGCGTGGTTCGTTTCGAAGATCTTACCGATAGTACCGTTTACAGGAGCTACCATCTTGTCACCAGCTGGCTTGATTGCAATACCGTCACCAACGATTTTCTCAGCGAATACTACGTCTGGCACATCTTCGATGTTTACGATTTCACCAGATAGAGGTGCGATAATTTCGATTGCACCAGTGTCAGCGCTGTCGTCAGATACTAGCTTCTTCAGTTTGTCAAACAGACCCATGTCGTGCTCCTAAAGGTTTGATTTTAATCTAGTCAATTATATTAGCAGTTTGTCTTTTCTGCGATAAATTTTTCGACGTGCGCTTCAATTTCTGCTGCAGTCGCCATTTGTAGCGCTTCATCAGCCATTGCTTTAACTTCAGAGAAGTTAGCGTTGCGGATTACTTTCTTAACCTGAGGAATTGAAATACCGCTCATACTAAACTCGTCTAGGCCCATGCCTAGTAGAAGTAGAGTCGCACGCTCGTCGCCAGCAAGCTCACCACACATACCAGTCCACTTACCTTCTTTGTGAGAAGCGTCGATCACTTGCTTGATTACTGTTAGTACAGCAGGTGATAGTGGGTTATATAGGTGAGAAATCAGCTCATTACCACGGTCTACAGCTAGAGTATACTGAGTTAGGTCGTTTGTACCAATACTAAAGAATGAAACTTCTTTCGCAAGGTGGTGAGCGATTGCTGCAGCAGCAGGAGTTTCAACCATTACACCGATTTCGATGTTTTCGTCGAATGCTAGACCTTCAGCGCGAAGTTCTGCTTTGTACTCTTCGATTGCTGCTTTCAGCTCACGGATTTCTTCAACAGAAATGATCATCGGGAACATGATGCGTAGCTTACCGTGTGCAGATGCACGTAGGATACCACGTAGCTGGTCACGAAGGATTTCACGACGATCCAAGCTGATACGCACTGCACGCCAGCCAAGGAACGGGTTCATTTCTTGAGGTAGGTCTAGGTATGGTAGATCTTTATCACCACCGATATCCATAGTACGGATGATTACCGCGTGACCGTGCATTGCTTCCGCAACTTCTTTGTAAGCTTGGTACTGTTCTTCTTCAGTAGGAAGAGCAGTGCGGTCCATGAATAGGAATTCTGTACGATACAGACCAACACCTTCACCGCCGTTACGGTTGATGCCATCACAGTCTTTCACTGTACCGATGTTACCGCAAACTTCTACACGGTGACCGTCTAGAGTTTCTGCTGGTAGGTCTTTAAGTTTTGCTAGTTCCTCTTTTTCTGCAAGGAACCCTTCACGTACCGCTTTAGCTTCGTCAATCTCAGCTTGAGTTGGGTTAACAATGATCTTGTTGTTCATTGCATCAAGAACCAACATGTCGCCGTTGTTCACTTTCTTAGTAATGTCGTTAGTACCAACAATCGCAGGAAGTTCTAGTGAACGTGCCATGATAGAAGTGTGCGAAGTACGACCGCCAATGTCACATGCAAAACCAAGAACGTAGTCTAGGTTGATTTGCGCTGTTTCAGATGGCGTTAGGTCGTAAGCCACTAGGATAACTTCTTCATCGATGTCGCCGAGCGAAACGATGTTGATACCTAGTGCATTCTTAACGAAACGAGTACCGATATCACGGATATCAGTTGCACGTTCTTTAAGGTATTCGTCATCTAGAGATTCTAGTGCAGTCGCTTGCTCTTCGATTACCGTGTGAATCGCATTGTCTGCAGATAGTTTGTCTTTCTTGATGAGTGCTAGGATTTCTTCTTCTAGCTCTTCATCTTCAAGAAGCATGATATGGCCTTCGAAGATAGCCTCTTTCTCTTCACCAAAAGTTTCAAGCGCTTTTTGCTTAACAACTTCTAGCTGTTGAGCTGACTTGTTGCGAGCGTCAAAGAAACGCGCAACTTCTGCTTCAACTTGGTCATCTGAAATAGTAGACGTGTTTAGAACAATTTCGTCTTCTTGAAGTAGTAGTGCTTTACCGATAGCAATACCAGGAGATGCTAGGATGCCTGAAATCATAGCTTTACCTTTATATGGTCTAGTGTATCAAAGATTGGATGGTTTTTTAGCCACTTATAATATGTAGCTGATAGCCCGAGCCATTTCCAATAAAGCCATTCTGTTTTCACAAAATGGCTTTAAGGAGAACTGGGTTCTTAGTGAAGCTCAGGGATTAGAGCTACTAGGTGGTCAACTGCTTGTTGAGCTTGTGGGCCTTCAGCAGCGATAGTAATAGTAGTGCCTTTAACTAGACCAAGAGTTTGTAGTTTGAATAGGCTTTTCGCGCTAGCGCTTTTGCCGTTAGTAGTCACAGTGATGTCAGCGTCAAATGCTTTTGCTTCTTTAACGAACTGAGCAGCCGGACGAGTGTGAAGGCCGTTTTCTGCTGTGATTTCTACTTGCTTCTCGTACATTTTTTATACCCCAATTGATTTATTTTATGTTTAGTTTCTAGACCAAACAAAGCTTATCGTTAAATGTTATGCCCAGCTATAGTGCAAAGGTCGTAACTGTTAAGAATTGTGTCGGACTAGAATTGTAGGACATGATTGCAGTCTTCGCCGTATGCATGTCCTACGAAATTCGGTATTCAGCCTATTTATTTTTAAGCTTAAAATAAAACTGTCCTGATATTACCAAAGGCTGACAGAGATTCAACAAAAAAGCCCCTTAAAGGGGCTTTTTTCGTGTAAAAATTGATTTAGCTACATATTACTGCTGAATCTCTTTATCAGTAAATATACCTGCGAACAATGCTGAACTTAGGTAACGCTCACCTGAACTTGGTAGTACAGTTACGATTGTTTTTCCTTTAAATTCAGGTAGTTCTGCTAGTTTGTTGGCCGCCACAACCGCTGCGCCAGAAGAAATTCCAGCAAGGATACCTTCTTCTTCCATTAGGCGACGTGCCATTTCGATAGCTTCTTCTGAGGTTACCAGCTCAACACGGTCTAGAAGCTCTAGATCCAAGTTTTCCGGGATAAAGCCTGCGCCGATGCCTTGGATTTTGTGCGGTGCTGGTTGGATTTCTTCACCTGCTAGTGCTTGAGTGATAACTGGTGACTCTGCTGGCTCTACAGCAACAGAAACGATAGCTTTACCTTTCTCACCTTTAATGTAACGGCTAGTACCTGTGATAGTACCACCAGTACCAACACCTGCTACGAATACGTCCACTTCACCGTCGGTTGCATCCCAGATTTCAGGACCCGTTGTTTTCTCGTGGATTGCAGGGTTTGCAGGGTTGTTGAATTGTTGAAGCAGTAGGTACTTCTCTGGGTTAGAAGCAACAATTTCTTCTGCTTTCGCAATGGCACCTTTCATGCCTTTTGCCGCTTCCGTTAGCTCAAGGTTTGCGCCTAGTGCTTTTAGAAGTTTACGACGCTCAAGACTCATAGACTCTGGCATCGTTAGTGTTAGTTTGTAGCCACGAGCTGCTGCAACGAAGGCAAGTGCGACACCTGTGTTACCACTGGTTGGCTCAACAAGCTCTACGCCCGCTTTTAGACGACCGTCTTTTTCTGCTTCCCAGATCATGTTAGCACCGATACGGCACTTAACGCTGAAGCTAGGGTTACGCGCTTCTACTTTTGCAAGAACGTTGCCGTTGCTTACTTTGTTTAGGCGAACTAGAGGGGTGTTACCAATCGTCAGGGAGTTATCTTCGTAAATCTTGCTCATTCTATGTTCCTTCATTCAACCGTGGTGGTTATTGATTACCTGATAAGAATATGACTTTGTTTGGCAACGTAAAAGAACCAAATAGTTATATATTATGGAAGAAAGTTTATCCGCAGGTGTTTGAAGTGCTGTAGGAATGGTGGAAAGTCCCTAAGTGGCTAAGCGCTAGCGCGGCAAGCCACTAAGGACTGGGGTTAAGACTTACGACGTAAAACGCCGAAACCAAGACACAGTGCGACCCAAATATAAAGTGGCCAGCTGCCAACTTCTCGGTACCAGGTTGTCCCATCAGTTGGGGTGACTTCTGTACGGAGAACCGCGGTTTCAAACTGAGGAACCTCGGCAATAATGTCACCTTTATGATCGGTGACTGCCGTTACGCCATTGTTGGTTGAGCGGATTAATGGCAAACCGAGTTCTAATGCTCGCATACGGGCAATTTCCATATGTTGCAGTGGGCCGATAGAGCGGCCAAACCAAGCATCGTTGGATAGAGTGAGCAGATAGTCAGTGTCGTCAGTCACGTTTTGTCTAACTTGCTCCCCAAAGATGATTTCATAGCATAGAGCGGGTGCGAGATGCATGCCATTAGCCACAATATTGGGTTGTACGTAAGCGCCACGACTGAATGACGACATTGGCAAATTAAAGAACGGTGCAATGGGTCTTAGAATGTCACCAAAAGGAACAAACTCCCCAAACGGTAGTAAGTGATGTTTGTGGTAACGCTCATCCAGATCCATTTCGTAATCACCGTAAGGCGTTTGGCCGACCACTAAAATGCTGTTGTAGTATTCACCAGAATCCGTTCTGTTGATAACCCCTGTGATCACCGCAGAGTTGTTCATCTTAGCGGCGGAATCTAAGTTGCTCAAAAATGAAGGCAGCTCGAATTCCATTGCAGGGATTGCCGCTTCTGGCCAGATGATAATATCCGCATCCCAGTTTTCACGAGTGAGATCCGTGTATTTCATGATGGTTGGCCAGCGATGATTCGGAAGCCACTTTTGTGCTTGGTCGACATTACCTTGAATCAGCGCCACGGACTTGGTTCTTTGATGAGCAGGCGTGACCCATTCATAGTTTCGAAGGCCAAATCCCGTTGCTAATACCACCATAGGTATGAGTAGTAGTTGCCACTGCTTTGAAGTCGCTAGATAAGCAAGACTGCCCGCCATGATGATCGAAAGCAGTGTTATAAGTTCGACACCACCGATAGGCGCAAAGCTGCCAAGGGGAGAATCAATTTGACTGTATCCCAGCCACAGCCACGGAAACCCTGTCATCACCCAGCCGCGTGCCCAGTCAAATACAAGCCATAATGCTGGCGCCGCAATAAAATAGCGGGTTTTGTTTTCTGATGGGAAAAAGCGATTGAGCGACCATGCAAAGAGCGCAGAATAGATGGAAAGGTAGCCGACAAGCAACGCCATTAGAAATAGGCTCGCTATCTTTGGCATACCACCGAAGGTATCGATGCTGACGTGAACCCAACTGATCCCAGTCGCAAACTGACCAAGCCCCCATGCGTAACCAGTCCAAAGCGCGCTTTTTCTGCTTCGGCCACGGATAAGTAGCATAAGAAGGAAAGGGCTGACAATGGCAAGAGGCCAAAGCTGATACGGCGCAAAGGCGAGCGTTGTGCTTGCGCCAACAAAAGCGGCCCCAATGGGCCGCAGTAGTCGAAGACTTTTCTTCATTTATGGTTTTCTCACTTATTCGGTGAGCTTAAGGTTGAGGTAGGTGTTTACTCTTCAACGCTTGAAGCAGTTTCTTGGTCCGGGATAGTCACTTGGACTTGAACCACACGACGGTTATCCGCCGCTGTCACCTTAAAGTTGTAATTTTCTATTTCAACCACTTCACCGCGAATCGGTAAGTGACCAAATGCAGTCATGACTAAGCCACCGACGGTATCCACTTCTTCATCACTAAAGCTAGAGCCAAACGTGTCGTTAAACTCTTCAATGGTGGTGAGCGCTTTCACAGCGAACGTGTGCTTACTCAGTTTTCTGATATCTAGCTCATCGTCGTCATCGAACTCATCTTCGATTTCACCAACGATTTCTTCGAGAATATCTTCGATGGTCACCAGACCCGATACTCCGCCGAATTCGTCAACAACAATGGCCATGTGATAACGCTCTTCACGGAACTCTTTCAGTAGGCGGTCTACACGCTTACTTTCAGGAACCACTACAGCAGGGCGGATCACTTCTTCAATATCAAATGGGGCGCTGTCAGAGCCCAAGTAACGGAGGAGGTCCTTAGCTAAGAGGATGCCTTCTACATGGTCTTTATCTTCACTGATGACTGGGTAGCGTGAGTGCTGTGCATCGGTCATTAGTGCGATCAGTTTATCGAGGTTATCGGAACGTTCGATAGTGACCATTTGCGAACGTGGCAACATAATGTCGCGTACTCGCATTTCAGAAATTTCCATAACACCCTCAAGCATGTCGCGGGTGTCGTGGTCAATGAGGTCGTTTTCTTCAGAGTCGCGGATAACATCCACTAGCTCTTGGCGATCTTTTGGCTCACCTTGAAAAATTTGACCTAGGCGCTCTAAGAAGGACTTCCTACTCGGACCTTCAGATTTTTTACTTTTTCCCTCTGGTTGAGAGGGAGAAGACTCTTCGTTCATGACTTCTCAATTCAGAATGCTATCAGATGTGTGATAGCGCACATGTGCAGGGGCGAGATTAGCCTCTACTCCTTTTCTGCAAGATATGGGTCTTCAAAGCCCATTTCAAGCATAATTTCAGTTTCCAAAGCTTCCATTTCTTCGGCTTCTTCATCTTCAATATGATCATAACCTAGCAGATGAAGACTGCCATGTACAACCATATGTGCCCAGTGTGCGTTCAAGGGCTTTGACTGCTCAATGGCCTCTTTTTCCACCACTTGGCGGCAGATAATCATATCGCCAAGGAGGTTTATCTCTACGCCTGGAGGCGCTTCGAATGGGAATGAAAGCACGTTAGTCGGCTTGTCTTTACCACGATACTCGTGGTTGAGTTGGTGGCTTTCTTGCTCGTCAACGATTCGGATGGTGAGTTCCGCTTCTTTTTGAAACGGAATAATGGTTTTATCTAACCAGCGCTGAAACTCATCAGCGCTTGGCAGGCCTTGTTCTGATTCGACAGCAAGTTGTAAATCCAGTTCAATGCTCATTATTTACTTTCCGAAGGTGTGCTTGTCGCCGCGGCTTTGTCGAGCAGCGCTTGGGCTGCTTCTCGCTCTTCACGACGTTTGCGCTCTATCTCTTTGCGAGCTTTTGAATCTTCCGCTTCCCACTTTTCGTAAGCGTTCACGATACGAGCGACAACAGGGTGGCGCACTACGTCGTCTGATTGGAAGAAATTAAAGCTGATTTCATCGACTTCGTTAAGCACTTCGATAGCATGACGAAGACCAGACTTCGCGCCGCGTGGCAAGTCAATCTGAGTCACGTCACCGGTGATGACTGCGCGCGAGTTAAAGCCAATACGGGTCAAGAACATCTTCATTTGTTCAACCGTCGTGTTCTGGCTCTCGTCGAGAATAATAAACGCATCGTTTAGAGTACGACCGCGCATGTAAGCAAGCGGTGCAACTTCAATTACGTTTCGCTCTATCAGTTTTTCAACACGCTCAAAGCCAAGCATCTCGAACAGTGCGTCATAAAGTGGGCGCAAATATGGGTCGACTTTTTGGCTAAGGTCTCCAGGTAGGAATCCCAGTTTCTCACCGGCTTCAACCGCAGGTCGAGTCAATAGAATACGGCGGATCTCTTGGCGCTCCAGCGCATCAACAGCGGCGGCAACAGCAAGGTATGTTTTACCTGTACCGGCAGGGCCAATGCCAAAGCTGATGTCATGAGTGACCATATTTACCAAGTACTGTGCTTGGTTTGGTGTGCGTGGCTTGATGATGCCTTTTTTGGTCTTAACAAAGACTTCTTTACCGTGAGCAATTTCCGATTCGGTATTTTGCTCAAGTACGCCGGACTCTTTGACTGCTAAGTGAATCTGTTCAGGTTCAATATCTGGGATCTGACCACGAACAGGTGCAGTGTCTACGTACAGTGATTTAATGATGTCGAGTGCAGCAGCACTAGTATGTGGCTTACCAACGATAGTGAAGTAGTTGCTTCTGTGGTTTATTTCGACACCTAAACGGCGTTCTAAGTGTTTGATGTTGTCATCGAAAGGACCGCACAAGCTGGACAGACGGCGGTTGTCTGAAGGTTCTAGATTGATTTCTAGAGTTACGATTTGATTACTCAATGTTGCCTCGCATGTTGCCCCTTAAGGGCGATGAACGGAGCCCGATTTTGACCGGACTCCACATTTTTTCCCATATCACTCCAAAATAGCACAATGGAGCGCTTTGGGTATAGGCATTAAGGCGTAAAGGTAGCCACACCTAGCTCATCTTCGCGTTTGGTTTTCGCCATCATTTGCATTGGTGAAATCACAGAGCGAAGATCCATATCTTTCTCAGTTCTTACGAGCTCACCACGAAGAGAGTTCGCAAACACATCGGTAATTTTCACATCAACAAATTGGCCGATTAGCTCAGCGCCACCTTCGAAGTTTACAACACGGTTGTTTTCAGTACGTGCTCGTAGTTCCATTAGGTTTTTCTTTGATGGACCTTCAACAAGAACGCGTTGCTCAGTGTCTAGCATTAGACGAGAGTAGCGCATCGCTTGTGTGTTAACGGTTTGCTGTAACTCGTACAAACGGTCTTTCTTAGTTTGCTCAGGCAAATCACATGGGTAGTCAGCTGCCGGCGTACCAGGACGTGGTGAGAAGATGAAGCTAAAGCTCATGTCGAAATCAACGTCTTTGATAAGCTTCATGGTGTCTTGGAAGTCTTTGTCTGTCTCACCAGGGAAGCCAACGATAAAGTCAGAACTGATTTGAATATCAGGACGCGCTTTACGTAGCTTACGAATGATAGATTTGTACTCAATCGCCGTATGAGGACGTTTCATCATCGTAAGGATGCGATCTGAACCGCTTTGCACCGGAAGGTGCAGGAAGCTCACAAGCTCAGGCGTGTCTTCGTATACTGCGATGATGTCATCGGTAAACTCTAGTGGGTGGCTAGTCGTGAATCGAATACGGTCAATGCCATCGATTGACGCGACTAGGCGCAGCAGTTCCGCGAATGAACAGATGTCGCCATCGTGCATTGGGCCGCGGTAAGCGTTAACGTTTTGACCTAGAAGGTTCACTTCACGAACGCCTTGCTCTGCAAGCTGTGCGATTTCGTATAAAACGTCATCCATTGGACGGCTAACTTCTTCGCCACGTGTGTATGGTACTACACAGTAAGTACAGTATTTTGAGCAGCCTTCCATAATAGAAACGAACGCAGTTGCACCTTCAGCGCGAGGCTCAGGTAGACGGTCGAATTTCTCGATCTCTGGGAACGAGATATCCATAACAGGTACTTCGTCGTTTTGCGATTGTTTGATCATTTCAGGTAGGCGATGCAGAGTTTGCGGGCCAAAAATTACGTCTACGTATGGCGCTCGTTCGCGGATGTGGTCACCTTCTTGTGTCGCTACGCAGCCACCAACACCGATCACAACGCCTTCTTTCTTATCTTTCAGTGTTTTCCAACGACCAAGTTGGTGGAAAACTTTTTCTTGCGCTTTTTCACGGATCGAACAAGTGTTCAACAGTAGTACGTCTGCTTCCTCTGGCACTTCAGTTAGCTCGTAGCCATTTGCAGCATTAAGCAGATCGGCCATTTTTGATGAATCGTATTCGTTCATCTGGCAACCCCAGGTTTTAATTAGCAGTTTCTTACTCATCACTATCGCTCGTCAGTTATGTAAATCTTATGCTGAACTATTGTTCAATTTATAGCCACCATCTCGGCGGTAAGCGGCGTATTGTACTGCTTTAAAAACCGCCTGACTAGGGGTAGGGTAAAATCTCTTTGAGAGCTTATATTTCAATTGGTACACGTCGAAATTAGCCCTCACAAAAGCAAGGATTTTGACGGGAAAAAACTCGCGCTTTAGCAAGTCGCTACGTACAATGAGAACACATTGATTTTAAGACAGTATTAGCACTATGGAACAGTATGAAATAGTCGTCGTAGGCGGTGGAATGGTAGGAGCAGCTCTTGCTCTCGGTCTTGCAAAGCAGGGGCGTTCAGTTGCCGTTATTGAGAAGTTCACACCGAAGCCATTTGAACAAGCCCAGGCGATGGATTTGCGTGTGTCTGCTATTTCACATCGTTCTGTTGATCTTCTGCAATCTTTAAATGCTTGGGACGCGATTCAAGACACCCGAGTCTGTCCGTACGCAAGGCTTGAAACATGGGAGGCAGACAATTGTCGAATTCGATTTAATGCCGACGAACTCGCACTCCCGCAGTTGGGTTATATCGTTGAGAATCGCATGATTCAACTAGGCCTTTGGGCTCAGTTCGCACGTTTTGAGAACCTCAAAGTCATTGAAGGTGATGGTGTTGAGAGCTTAGAGCTTGCTCCAAATGACTCCAGCATCACGCTTGAATCGGGTAGGGTGCTTAAGGCGCGTTTGGTAGTGGGCGCCGATGGTGCTAACTCGAGAGTGAGACAATCTGCGGGCATTGGTATTACCGCCTGGGACTATCGCCAGGAATGTATGCTAATCAATGTTGAAACTGAGCTACCACAACAAGATATTACATGGCAGTGGTTTACACCAAGCGGTCCTCGTTCGTTTTTGCCTCTGTGTGGTAATCAAGGCTCGCTGGTTTGGTATGATGCTCCTAAGCGTATTCGACAGTTGAAGAATATGAATCCCGCTCAGCTAGAGTTGGAGATCGCTACTTATTTTCCGGCGGAACTCGGGAAAGTGAAAGTGCTACAACATGGTTCATTTCCACTGACCCGTCGTCATGCTCAAAGTTACCATAAGCAGGGTTGTGTTATCGTTGGTGACGCTGCACACACGATTAATCCTCTAGCGGGACAAGGGGTCAACTTAGGCTTTAAAGATGTAGAAACACTGCTCGAATGTTTTGAGTCTAAAGGGGTGACACAACAGGCGCTGGTTCAATATGAGCGTTTACGTCGCCCAGACAACCTACTTATGCAAACAGGCATGGATGTATTCTACAAAGGCTTTAGTAATACGCTGCCGCCTTTGATGTTTGCACGTAACGCCATACTTAAGTTGGCGGAGCACTCTGGGCCAATTAAACAACAAGTGTTGAAATACGCCATTGGCTTAAAGTAATCAACTAAGCACTAATTCCCAATTACTAAGCACGTCGGGGCAATAACATCAGGTAGGCTTGAATGCCAATTGGGCTTACCTGTTTGAGAGTCGAGTTCGAATATTGAAACGTTATTTGAATGCTGATTGGCCGCGAGCAACCATTTGCCATCCGGCGTGATACTGATATCTCTTGGAAATGTCCCGTGCGTTTCTACATAGCCTTGATATGCAGGATGCTCGGGCTCACTCACATCAAACCAACTTATCACAGACTCCCCACGACTCGTTAAGTACACATAACGTTCATCGACCGAGAGTTTAATGGCCGCTGCCGCTTCGTGGCATGAATGCTCTGGAAATGCAGTGATAGTAGTGACTATTTGCCACTGTTGTTTTGTTCGGGCAATCACTGTCAGAGACTCGGCGAGTTCACACAATACAAAACCGAATAGACCATCTTGGGTAAAGCTGACATGTCTTGGCCCGCTTCTTGGTGGTAATTCCAAACGTTGGGACTGTTCAACTTGTGTGCCTTCACAGTGGTAGAAGGTAAGCAAATCGATACCAAGATCGACCGTGACCAATTGGGTCGTGTTAGGAATAAACATCACTTGATGGCCGTGAGGTGATAATTGGCGTGTAGCATGAGGGCCTTGGCCATAGTTGGAGAGCTTGGCTATCCGTTGTCCTATCTTTCCTTCTGACTCCAAAGCAAACAGTTCAAAATCTCCAGTGCCGTAATGGGCAACGGCGATTCTGTCACGTGCCCCGGAAATCGCAATATGACAGGGCGCATCCCCGTCTAGCATTACTTTTTGAGAATATTGCTCATCGCCTGCAAGAAAGTGCAAAGCAGCCCCTTCCGCTTGAAAAACCTCAGACACCACATAAAGGCCATGTTGAGAATGGGCAAGGTAAGAGGGATTAACGATATCAGTTTTGACGGAGGGTGAACTAGCTACACCGTTTGTTCCGAATTTGACTTGAGAAAAGCCAAGATGGCCTTGTTGTGAATATTGACCAATATATACGTTAGACTGCATATCGCTGTGAACCACTTCAATAAATAACCATATGGAACAAGGATCTGCGTGACGATGCAATTTGGATAGGGGCAATGGGAAAATCTGTGATGAGTGTTGCGAAAGATAATACGAGTTAGTTATTTTTTGGCGAGGTATTGAGTGTTCACTCACTGTATCAAATAGTCAGTGACCAAAGAAAAGAAAGAAAAAAGGCTCGTCAAATGACGAGCCTTCTTAATGATGGTGCGGAAGGAGAGACTTGAACTCTCACACCTTGCGGCGCCAGAACCTAAATCTGGTGCGTCTACCAATTCCGC
>NZ_JBNNXW010000007.1:0-210770 GCF_052879755.1 Vibrio sp. DNB22_10_4
CCCTTAGTTCAGTTGGTAGAACGGCGGACTGTTAATCCGTATGTCGCAGGTTCGAGTCCCGCAGGGGGAGCCACTTTAAAGAAGGCCGTATCGAAAGATGCGGCCTTTTTGCATTTAATGCTCCCAAGCTTTGTAAGTTTGATGTCGCAGAGTTAGCCGCCCGCGTACGAGTCCCGCAGGGGGAGCCACTTTAAGAAAAAAGCCGTATCGAAAGGTACGGCTTTTTTCGTTTCTACGTCTCCTGATTTCAAAGCTGTAAAAAAGCCCCGCAAGTTATGCGAGGCTATTTTGAATAATCTTGCTACTAATCCTGCTGAGCTTTTATCTCGCCCTCAGGCTGCGTTTCTTTCTGCATCTCTTTCTCAGCTAATTTAGCCTTCTCAATCATAGGTGTAATGGTTGAGCCTTGAATCAAGATTGAGAACACCACAACCGAGTAGGTCATGACCATGATGATCTCTTTAACATCAATGAGCTTGTCCTCAATCACCCAGATGCCGGATGGGATAGAGAGTGCCATTGCTAGAGCAAGGCCACCGCGTAAGCCACCCCACGTTAAAATGCGCACCGACCAAGGGTTGTAGCGGCGGTAGCGCTTAAAGCCTACGTAGGCCAGCGCTACACTCAAATAACGCGCACAAAGCACAAGCGGTACCGAGACGGCCATCATAATCCAGTCTTCTTGGTGGAATTGGAATAGCAGCATCGACATACCGATAAGCAAAAATAGTACGCCATTCAAAAACTCATCGACTAATTCCCAGAAGTGGTCTAGGTGCTCTTCAGACTGTTTTGAAAAGCCAATGTAACGTGTCCAGTTACCAATCATAATGCCCGATACCACCATAGAGAGTGGCCCAGAGACATGCAGGAACTCAGCAAAGGCGTAGCCTGCGGTTGGGATACCGATAGTCAGTAGCAGTTCCATCGAATGATCGTCAGTGGAGCTGATGAGGTAATGGAATACTAAGCCGAGTACAAAACCATAAACAATGCCGCCAATGGCTTCTTGGAGGAACAGAGCCGTTACGCTGCCAAGTGTGGGTGCTTCACTGCCAAATGCAATGGTAAATAGAGTGACAAAGATAACCAGACCAAAACCGTCGTTGAATAGCGATTCGCCCTCAACTTGGGTCGAGACTCGCTGCGGAGCATCGAGCTTTTTCACAATGGCAAGAACGGCGATGGGGTCGGTAGGGGAGATCAGTGCGCCAAACAGCAAACAGTAGATAAGATCAAACTGAATGCCAATCAGTAAACAGAAACCATAGAGCACAAAGCCAATAAAGAAAGTGGAAAAAAGCGTCGCACCTAAGGCAAGAACGGTGATCTCCCATTTTTGATCTTTAAGGTGGGGTAGTTTGATGCCTAAACCGCCGGCAAACAATAGAAAGCCAAGGATTCCTTGAAGTAGGAAGTCTTCAAAATCGATATCAGCAACGGTCTCGGTTGCCAGCTCAGTTAAGTGGAACCAATCGTTTTGACCAGCAACTAAGATGAGTAGTGATAGCATCATAGCACCGGCAGTAATCGCGATGGTGGTTTGCATTTTACCTATCTTGCTGTTTATTAGGGCTATTAACATAGCTGCTGCGGACAGAAAGCATAAAGTCTGATAGACGGACATCACTTCACCTAAGTGTGTAAAAAAATGTTAATGGGATTTTGTTCTTCTCCCTCGTGAATATCAATCACTATTTGTGAAATCATTTGTCAATTTTATAGTTTAGAGTGGCTCAGGCGATGTCGTTGTTTTTTATTCGTTCCGTGGACTTACTAGATCATGAACAACTTGTTTCTGCTTCAAGAGTCCGATAGTTTGAGGGATAACAAGTCAGTAAAGATTTTTTAGACGTCTAGATTTCTAAAAAATCTATGATACGATGACAGCATTAGCAAGGAATGAGGCAGTATCGTGGGAAGCAGTAAGTACGTTGAAAGCAACTATGCTCAAGGCAAGAAAGCTCAAGGCAAGAAGTCGCAGATAGAAAATCAGCTCAAGCAGCGTATTCTTTTGATCGATGGTGGTATGGGCACCATGATCCAAGGATACAAGCTTGAAGAAGATGACTATCGCGGCGAGCGTTTTGCAGATTGGCAGTGTGATCTTAAAGGCAACAATGATCTTTTAGTTTTAACTCAGCCAGATCTTATTAAAGAAATCCATAGCGCTTACCTAGAAGCGGGTGCGGATATTCTTGAAACCAACACTTTCAACGCCACCACGATCGCCATGGCCGATTACGAGATGGAATCTCTGAGTGATGAAATTAACTACGAAGCGGCTAGGCTTGCTAGAATTGCTGCCGATGAGTGGACGGCAAAAACGCCAGAACGCCCTCGTTACGTAGCCGGTGTACTTGGTCCAACAAACCGCACTTGTTCAATCTCTCCTGACGTTAATGATCCAGGCTACCGCAATGTAAGCTTTGATGAGTTGGTGGAAGCTTACTCTGAGTCAACTCGCGCGCTGATTCGCGGTGGCAGTGACTTAATTCTTATTGAAACCATCTTCGATACCCTAAATGCAAAGGCCTGTTCATTTGCGGTTGAATCCGTATTTGAAGAGCTAGGTATCGAGCTTCCGGTCATGATCTCAGGTACCATCACCGATGCCTCTGGTCGTACTCTTTCAGGGCAAACCACCGAAGCTTTCTATAATGCCCTGCGTCACGTGAGGCCACTTTCTTTCGGCCTTAACTGTGCACTCGGTCCAGATGAGCTAAGACAATATGTTGAAGAGATGTCTCGCATCTCTGAAGGCTTTGTTTCTGCTCACCCGAACGCCGGTCTACCGAATGCCTTTGGTGAATACGACCTCTCCCCAGAAGACATGGCTGAGCATATTGGTGAGTGGGCACGAAGCGGTTTCCTAAACCTAGTGGGTGGCTGTTGTGGTACCACGCCTGAGCATATTCGCCAAATGGCAAAGGCTGTTGAAGGTGTGGCGCCTCGTCCACTTCCAGAACTGACGACGGCTTGTCGACTATCCGGTCTAGAGCCGCTAACTATCGAGAAAGAATCCCTATTTATCAACGTTGGTGAGCGTACTAACGTAACTGGTTCTGCTCGCTTTAAGCGTCTTATCAAAGAAGAACTGTATGATGAAGCGTTAGAGGTTGCTCGTCAGCAGGTTGAAAATGGCGCACAAATCATCGATATCAACATGGATGAAGGCATGCTTGATGCTGAAGCCTGTATGGTTCGATTCCTAAATCTTTGTGCTTCTGAACCAGAGATCTCCAAAGTACCTATCATGGTTGACTCTTCTAAGTGGGAAGTCATTGAAGCGGGTCTTAAGTGTATCCAAGGCAAAGGCATTGTTAACTCAATCTCGCTAAAAGAAGGCAAAGAGAAATTCGTTGAGCAAGCGAAGCTGATCCGCCGGTATGGCGCAGCGGTTATCGTGATGGCGTTTGACGAAGTGGGGCAGGCGGAAACTCGCGCGCGTAAGCTAGAAATCTGTACTAAGGCTTATCGCATTCTTGTTGATGAGGTTGGCTTCCCACCAGAAGACATCATCTTTGACCCGAATATCTTCGCGGTAGCGACAGGTATTGAAGAGCACAATAACTACGCCGTCGACTTTATTGAAGCGGTAGCAGATATCAAACGTGACCTACCACACGCAATGATCTCTGGTGGTGTCTCCAACGTTTCCTTCTCGTTCCGTGGTAACAACTATGTACGTGAAGCGATTCATGCCGTGTTCCTATACCACTGCTTTAAGAACGGTATGGACATGGGTATCGTTAACGCCGGTCAACTTGAGATCTACGACAACGTTCCTGACAAACTACGTGAAGCGGTAGAAGATGTAGTACTCAACCGTCGTGATGATGGTACCGAGCGACTGCTTGATATTGCGGCTGAATACGCTAACAAAGGCGTTGGTAAAGAAGATGATGCCAGTGCGCTAGAGTGGCGAACATGGCCAGTAGAGAAGCGTCTAGAGCATGCTCTCGTGAAAGGTATCACTGAGTTCATCGTTGAAGATACCGAAGAAGCGCGCGTCAATGCCTCAAAACCTCTCGAGGTAATTGAAGGCCCACTAATGGATGGCATGAACGTGGTCGGTGACCTGTTTGGTGAAGGTAAGATGTTCCTTCCTCAGGTAGTAAAATCGGCACGTGTTATGAAGCAGGCGGTAGCGCATCTAGAGCCTTATATCAACGCTTCTAAGCAGGCGGGTTCGACCAACGGTAAGATCCTACTTGCGACGGTTAAAGGTGACGTTCACGATATCGGTAAGAACATCGTTGGCGTGGTTTTGCAGTGTAACAACTACGAGATCATCGACCTTGGCGTCATGGTGCCTTGTGAGAAGATCCTCAAAGTCGCCAAAGAAGAAAACGTCGATATTATTGGCTTGTCAGGTCTAATCACTCCATCGCTAGATGAAATGGTTCACGTTGCCAAAGAGATGGAGCGTCAAGGCTTCGATCTTCCGTTACTGATTGGCGGCGCGACGACATCAAAAGCGCATACTGCGGTTAAGATTGAGCAGAACTACAGCGAGCCTGTGGTATACGTAAACAACGCGTCACGTGCGGTAGGTGTGTGTACTTCGCTACTCTCCAACCAACTAAAACCTGCGTTTGTCGAGAAGCTGGATATCGATTACGAACGCGTTCGTGACCAGCACAACCGCAAGAAGCCGCGCACTAAGCCAGTAACACTGGAAAAGGCGCGTGAGAATAAGGTCGATATCGACTGGGAAAACTACACGCCGCCAAAGCCGGCTAAGCCAGGCGTGCACGTGTTTGAAGATTTCGATGTTGCGACACTGCGTAATTACATCGACTGGACACCATTCTTTATGACTTGGTCGCTGGTGGGCAAGTACCCAGCCATTCTAGAACATGAAGAGGTGGGAGAAGAGGCAAAGCGTTTGTACCAAGACGCTAACGACCTACTTGATCGCGTTGAACGTGAAGGATTGCTAAAAGCTGCGGGCATGTGCGCACTTTTCCCTGCTGCTTCTGTGGATGACGATATCGAAGTCTACACAGATGAAACGCGCAGTGAAGTTCGCACTGTACTTCACAACCTTCGTCAGCAGACTGAGAAGCCAAAAGGCTTTAACTACTGTCTATCGGACTATATTGCGCCGAAGGAGAGTGGCAAGCAAGATTGGATTGGCGCCTTTGCGGTAACTGGTGGCATTGGTGAGCGTGAACTTGCCGATGAATACAAGGCGCAAGGTGATGACTACAATGCCATCATGATCCAAGCAGTGGCAGACCGATTGGCGGAAGCTTTTGCTGAGTACCTGCACGAGAAAGTTCGCAAAGAAATCTGGGGCTACTCTGCGGGTGAAGCGCTATCGAATGACGACCTTATCCGTGAGAAATACCAAGGCATTCGACCTGCGCCGGGTTACCCAGCGTGTCCGGAGCACACAGAGAAAGGCTCGCTATGGGAAATACTCAATGTAGAAGAAACCATTGGTATGTCGCTAACGACTAGCTATGCGATGTGGCCTGGGGCGTCGGTATCTGGCTTCTATTTCTCTCATCCGGATTCTCGCTACTTTGCGGTTGCTCAAATTCAGCAAGACCAAGTAGATAGCTACGCAGACCGTAAAGGTTGGAGCTTAGAAGAAGCTGAGAAGTGGCTTGGCCCTAACATTAACTAGTCTCGATATCTCGCAAGCAAATTAAAGCAAAACGGCACCTTTCGGTGCCGTTTGTTTATGTGTTCATAGTGTCTTGATAGCGGTATTGAGTTTGCTGATTAACTCTTGTTTTTCGCTTTTGGGAAAACCTTTACCATCTTGATGCGGTTCTCTTCTAGCTCAACAATTTCCATCTGATGCTCAGCAACTTGCACACTTAGGTGACTCTCAGGAATATCTTCTAAGTATTCTAAGATTAGGCCATTTAGCGTGCGCGGTCCGTCGGTCGGTAGCGTCCATTTTAGACCTTTGTTGATATCACGGATGTTGGCACTGCCTTCAATTAGGAAGCTGCCATCACCTTGCGGTGTGATTTCATCGGACAATGTTGGTGCCATGGATGTGGTGAACTCACCAACGATCTCTTCCAGAATGTCTTCAAGCGTCACTAGACCGTTAATATCGCCATATTCGTCAACAATGAGACCAATGCGTTCTTTGTTGCGCTGGAACTTGAGCATCTGCACGTTGAGTGGTGTCCCTTCTGGAATGAAGTACACCTCATCAGCACTGCGAAGTAGGGTTTCTTTAGTGAACTCGTTTTTCTCCAGCATCAAACGATAGGACTCACGTAGCCTTATCATCCCTACCACTTCGTCGATTTGGTCACGATAAAGTACTACACGGCCATGAGGAGAGTGTGTTAACTGGCGAACTATCGATTTCCAGTCATCATTAATGTTGATGCCGGTGATCTCATTGCGCGGGATCATGATGTCATTCACGGTCACATGCTCAAGATCGAGGATCGAAATCAGCATATCTTGGTGACGACGAGGGATAAGCGAGCCCGCCTCATTTACCACGGTGCGCAGCTCTTCCGAGCTCAAATGGTCTTCATCGTTATGATCGACCCGAAGCCCGAGCAGGCGGATAAAGCCGTTAGTAATGAAGTTAACCAAGATAACCAGAGGCGAAAGCAGCTTCATCAGGATAGTGAGTACGATACTGCTCATAAACGACACTCGCTCTGGATAGAGAGCGGCAAGCGTTTTTGGTGTTACTTCCGCAAACACCAAGATGACCATGGTCAGTGCACCGGTTGCGATTGCGACACCTAAGTCACCAAATAGACGCAGGCCAAGTACCGTAGCGATTGCAGACGCCAATATATTAACTAGGTTATTTCCGATTAGGATCAGGCCGATGAGTCGGTCAGGGCGGCTCAGCAGTTTCTCAACGCGCTTTGCACCTTTGTGGCCTGTTTTAGATAAGTGTTTAAGTCTGTATCGGTTCAAAGACATCATCCCTGTCTCTGAACCCGAAAAATAGCCGGAAATTACAATTAGACCTGCAAGGATTGCAAATAAAATACCGGTCGAAATGTCGTCCAATGCCCTAGAATTCCTTTAGTAAATAGCTGGTTAATTTATGAACTACTTAATCCCTATTGTCAACGCGCCTTTAGTTGTAGTGCGTCTAAGGTCGACTTAGTTCAAGATGATCTCTCTTACAAAGCGGCTGCCAAAATAAGCGAGCGTGAGAAGTGTGGCGCCCGCGACAGCGAACCATGTGACTTTTTTGCCGCGCCAGCCTTTTTGATAGTGACCCCAAAGCAGCACAGAATAAACAATCCACGCCATGAAGGACAAAATGCCTTTATGCGCCTTACCTTGAGCAAACATATCTTGGACAAATACAAAACCTGTGATCAAGGTAGCGGTTAATAAGGCGGTACCGATCAAGATGATATTGAAAAGTTGTCTTTCCACCATCATTAATGGAGGAAGGTTAGGGTTGATCGTTAGCGCTTTCTTGTTTTTAAGCTTGTGATCAAGCCACGCCAGTTGCAGTGCATACAGTGCGCCAATAGACAGCGTTGAGTAAGAGAACAGTGCCAATGAAATGTGAATCAACAGTTTCGGGTTGTGCTCGAGGTGCGTGATAAAGGCCGTCGGTACAAATGTAGCTGCGCTTAGGTTGATAGCCGCGAAGCTGTAGACCACAGGAAGCAAGAACCAAATACGAGTTTTCACCATCGCAACGCTCATAAATAGCGAGATGATGAAGCTAATCAGTGAAGCGACGTTAAGAATACTTAGGTTCTGGCCGGTGCCACTGAAGATTAAGTCGCTGAGCAATACTGCGTGAAACGTCAGCGCGAGAACAGCACTAACCAGAACAGTTTTTGTACGGATCCCGACCTGATTTACCAAGCCTGGGATGATTGTTGCGATGGCCAAGCCATAAAGTATGGCGGCCGCAATTGCGATTAAACTGTCCATTTTTCCTAAAAAATCGATTGCTTAGAGCACGAATTATACCCTGCATCGTCCTATTGGGCTACGTCAGATGTAAAAACTATTGACTCGTATTTGATCTTGTTAGATATGACTCTCACTGCTGGCTAAGGTATACTCACTGCAATTGATCGCCCAGTTTGAAGCGAAGAGAAAGAAATGTTTGAGAATTTAACGGATCGTCTATCCAAAACGCTGAAGAACATCAGCGGTAAAGGTCGTCTGACCGAAGACAACATCAAAGACACGCTACGCGAAGTTCGTATGGCGCTACTTGAGGCGGACGTTGCTCTGCCAGTTGTTCGTGAGTTTATCAAAGGTGTTAAAGAGCGCGCTGTTGGTGTTGAGGTGTCTAAATCACTTACGCCAGGTCAGGAGTTCATCAAGATTGTTCAAGCTGAGCTTGAGCAAGTCATGGGTGAATCGAATGAAGCGCTTGACCTTGCTGCGCAGCCGCCAGCTGTCATTCTTATGGCGGGTCTACAAGGTGCCGGTAAAACCACCAGTGTGGGCAAGCTCTCTAAGCTTCTAAACGAGCGCGAGAAAAAGAAAGTATTGGTTGTGTCTGCCGACGTTTACCGTCCAGCGGCAATCAAGCAGCTTGAAACGCTAGCTGGTGATGTGGGTGTGGACTTCTTCCCATCGACAGCCGATCAAAAGCCTATCGATATTGCTAATGCTGCAATCGAGCACGCTAAGAAGAAATTCTACGACGTACTGATTGTTGATACCGCAGGTCGCTTAGCGGTTGACCATGAAATGATGGATGAAATCCAGCAGCTTCATGCGGCAATCACCCCAGTTGAAACCTTGTTCGTGGTTGATGCCATGACAGGTCAAGATGCGGCGAACACAGCCAAAGCTTTTGGTGATGCACTGCCACTAACTGGTGTGGTTCTGACTAAGGTGGATGGTGATGCTCGTGGTGGTGCGGCACTGTCTGTTCGCCATATTACAGGCAAACCAATTAAGTTCTTGGGTGTAGGTGAGAAGACCGACGCACTAGAACCGTTCCACCCAGACCGCGTGGCTTCACGTATCCTAGGTATGGGTGACGTACTTTCTCTTATCGAAGACCTTCAGCGTAATGTCGATACTGAGAAAGCAGAAAAGATGGCGAAGAAGTTCAAGGAGAAGAAAGGTTTTGACCTTGAAGACTTCCGTGAGCAGCTTGGTCAGATGCAGAACATGGGCGGCATGATGGGCATGATGGACAAGCTTCCAGGCATGTCTAACCTTCCAGACAACGTCAAAGATAAAGTTGACGACAAGATGTTCAAGCAGATGGAAGCCATCATTAACTCGATGACAATGAAAGAGCGTCAGCGTCCTGAACTCATCAAAGGCTCTCGTAAAAAACGTATCGCGGCAGGTTCTGGTACTCAGGTACAAGATGTGAACCGTCTGCTTAAGCAATTCACCCAAATGCAGAAGATGATGAAGAAAATGCAGAAAGGTGGCATGCGCGGCATGATGCGTAATATGCAGGGTATGATGGGTGGCATGGGCGGTATGGGCGGCGGTGGTAATCCGTTTGGCCGATAGTCTTGCGATTCGCGCAGGGTAGCAGAGCGACTGAAAGCAACTCATTGATCTTTCAAACTGTTACCCAGCTCACATCTTCATCAGTGCCCGAAAACTGGTGAAAAAATAGCTAAACCCCTTGCAATGCCTCGGAATAAGAGTAAAATTCCGAGGCTTTATTTTGGCACGAGACCTCAGGTTGCTCATTAGAGAAACATTTCTGAGGTCATTTTTATTATTGAGAAAGCAAAGAGGACGATATGGTTACCATTCGTTTGGCACGTCACGGCGCTAAGAAGCGTCCATTCTATCAAATCGTAGTAGCGGACAGCCGCAATGCAGCAACTGGCCGTTTCATCGAGAAAGTGGGTTTCTTTAACCCTACTGCTACTGGTCAAGAAGAAGGTCTACGTCTAGACCTAGAGCGCGTTAACCACTGGGTTGGTCAAGGCGCAACAGTTTCTGACCGTGTTGCTAAGCTAGTTAAAGACGCTCAAAAAGCGGCTTAATTCTAGTTAAGTAAGCAGTATGTCGTCGATGAAAGGTAAAGACACAATGAGCAATCAAGACGAAAGAATTGTTGTAGGTAAATTTGGTTCTACTTACGGCATTCGCGGATGGCTTAAGGTGTTTACCTACACAGACAATCCTGAAAGTATTTTCGATTACAGCCCTTGGTATATTAACCAAAAGGGTGAATGGGTAGAGTACAAAGTCGAAAGTTGGAAGCGCCATAACAAAGGTATGGTGTGTAAACTAGAAGGTCTTGAGATTCGTGAAGAAGCTCACCTACTGACCAACTTTGAGATTGCAATCGACCCAGCTGTGCTACCAGAGCTGTCAGAAGATGAATTCTACTGGCGCGAATTGTTCGGAATGAAAGTAGTGACCACGAAAGGTTATGACCTCGGGGAAGTAACTGACATCATGGAAACTGGTTCGAACGATGTTTTGGTTGTGAAAGCAAATCTGAAAGATGCTTTTGGGCAAAAGGAACGGTTAGTACCGTACCTTGAAGAGCAAGTGATCAAGAATGTTGATCGCGAAGCTCAACGGATCGAAGTTGACTGGGATCCTGGATTCTAATTCATTTTTAGTAACTTAATAGAGCGAGAGAACAGATGTGGGTTGGCGTAATTAGCCTGTTTCCAGACATGTTCCGCAGCGTTACTGATTATGGAGTAACAGGTCAAGCGGTTAAAAAAGGTCTACTGTCGATTGAGACATGGAATCCTCGTGATTTCACTCACGACAAACATCGCACTGTCGATGATAGACCTTACGGTGGTGGTCCTGGCATGTTGATGATGGTTCAGCCATTGCGCGATGCCATTCACGCAGCCAAACAGGCATCACCGGGTAAGACGAAAGTCATTTACCTTTCTCCTCAAGGTCGTAAACTCGACCAAGCTGGGGTAGAAGAACTAGCGAAAAACGACAACCTTGTGTTGATTTGTGGACGCTACGAAGGGGTAGATGAGCGCATCATCCAAACTGAAGTTGACGAAGAATGGTCAATCGGAGATTTTGTGATGACAGGTGGGGAAATCCCAGCCATGACGCTAATCGACTCAGTCTCACGGTTTGTTCCGGGAGTACTAGGCGATTTTGCTTCAGCAGAAGAAGATTCTTTTGCTAATGGCTTGCTCGATTGTCCGCACTTTACGCGCCCTGAAGTGTTAGAAGATTTAGAGGTACCAAGTGTCCTCAAGTCTGGTAACCACAAGGATATTCGTCGCTGGCGACTAAAACAGTCGTTAGGCCGTACTTGGCTAAGAAGACCGGAGCTCCTGGAAAACCTAGCTCTGACTGACGAACAGGAACAATTACTTGCCGAGTTCATTAAAGAAACTCGAAATAACAGCAAGTAACCTATTTAATTTAGTATCAGTTTATTCTAGGAATTTAAGAACATGAGTAACATCATCAAGGCTCTTGAAGAAGAGCAAATGAAATCAGGCCTACCTAAATTTGCACCAGGTGACACTGTTGTAGTTCAGGTTAAAGTAAAAGAAGGTGACCGTGAGCGTCTACAGGCTTACGAAGGCGTTGTAATCGCTATCCGTAACCGTGGTCTTCACTCTGCTTTCACTGTTCGTAAGATCTCGAACGGCGAAGGTGTTGAGCGTACGTTCCAAACTCACTCTCCAATGGTTGATAGCATCGAAGTTAAACGCCGTGGTGCAGTACGTCGTGCCAAGTTGTACTACCTACGTGAGCGTTCTGGTAAGTCTGCTCGTATCAAAGAGAAACTTGCTAAGAAGTAATGCTATTTTACTAGCGTTCTCAAATATTAAGCGGAGTCCTTGGACTCCGCTTTTTTTGTGTTTGAAGTAAAGGAAGAACGTTAATGTTGTGTCTTTTATTGACTGCACGTACGCCCAACAGTCGTCATTCCACTGGCCGTGCGCTTACGCAGGCAGGAATCTACTTAAGGCTTGGTGAACGCTTCAATAAGATCCCTGCCTACGCAGGGATGCCGATAATTTTGAGTTATTGTGCTCACAATGTGTGTCATTCCTGCGCAGGTAGGAATCTACTTAAGGCTTGGTGAATGCTTTAATAAGATCCCTGCCTACGCAGGGATGACGATAATTTAGGTCGGGATGACTATAGGTTGGTAGGGATTACGATAGCTCTAATTGGGACAAGGCATCCCACGTGGTTAGTAATTGTCTTCTGACCAGCCATCGCTGTCCGACATATCGGGAGCACCCGGAATGGTGTTCTCTTCATCCGCCCATTCACCAAAATCAATCATTTGGCACTGCTTAGAGCAGAATGGACGAAACGGGCTCTCTTCACCCCATACCACGTCTGTTTGACATTGTGGGCATGGGACAACAGTTGGTTTACTCATAATAATTCCTGAGTGTGACAGTTCACTGAGTTTGCAGTTAAATGAGTGGGCAGTTAACTGCAAATCGCTAATTCAAATTCAACATCGTTAGGGTAGGCTTGCCCAGACTCAAAAGCAATAAACTTCACCGTAAAGCGGCTCTTATGGCCTGATACCATTGGGTAAACGCCGTAATGCATTGGAATATTGAGTCTGATGATATTCGCCTCTTCAGCTTCACTTTGAAGCAGGCCTGAACGCGCTATTTGCGGTTTAAAGCGGCCGGTTTCGCGAGTGAGTTTTAGCCACAAGTGCAGTGCGTTCATCAGTGGCTTGAGTGATGTCAGCCACATTTCAGCATCATGCATACGCTTGTCGATAGGCAAGTGCAGCCAATGGTGCAGTGTTGGCAAATCAAAACAGCAGGCGCCGCCTGGCAGACCAAAACGCTGACGAATCGCACTTAAGAATCGGTCTTCTTTGAAAGACTGACCGAAACGTTCTGCGCCCATCAGTTCGCGGTGAACGCTATCGAGATCGCCTAGGATCGACCCAAGCATCTCTTGATCGACATCGTCGATGTTGAGCCAGGCTCGATAGGTTTGCCTCTGCTTTTCAAGATCCTTAGCCAGCTCGCTTTTAAGCTGGATCTGCTCAAAAATCTCTAATAAATCAAACAGAGATTTAAAGAAGATCTGGTGCTGGTAGTTATCTGAAAAAGACGAGGAATGCTGTAGCTGTCTCAGTAGAGATTCAACTCTTAGATATATTCTGGTTTTTTCGTTAAGAGGGTGTTCGAATCTATTTGTGATCATGTGCTAGCCTTTAAACGCTTCCTTGCTATTTTCACCGATTTTTACCGCATAATGCTAGGTACTTTTGGTGCAATTGTGTGACTTGGGACAAAAGTTGAGCGTTATCAGTATTATTATCAATCACATCATCTGCATGCATTAGTCGGGTATCTCTATCGACTTGTGCTTTGAGTATAGAACGCACCTGTTGTTCGGGCACCCCGTCACGTGTCATTGTTCGGTAAATTTGTGTGTCAGCGGCAACATCGACCACAAGCACGCGATCAGCCATGCTCTGCAAGCCGTTCTCGATAAGCAGCGGTACCACGAGTAAGGTATATGGGCTGGTTGAGGCATTAAGACGCTGCTGCATCTGCTGGCGGATCATCGGATGCAGTAAGTTGTTTACCCACTGTTTTTCTTCATCATTGGCAAAGATGCGCGCCCTAAGTGCAGCGCGATCCAGCGAGCCGTCAGTTTGCAAAATATCACTACCAAAATGCAGTGCTAATGCGTTTAGACTCTCTGAGCCAACCTCAACTACATCGCGGGCTACCACGTCAGCATCGACCAGCTCGATGCCAAACTCATGATGAAACAGATTAGCCACGGTAGTTTTTCCGCTCGCAATGCCACCCGTTAAGCCGACTACAAATCCCACTAGTATACTCCCGTTACCGTCGCCAAATAGAAGTGCGTGATGGCATCACCCCATAGAGCGCTAACCCAGCCTGCAATTGCTAGGTAAGGACCAAAAGGAAACGCCACATCTAAACCTTTGTTTTGCATTCTAAGCTGAATCAAACCAAACACAACGCCAACAACTGAGGAAAGTAAAATAATCATTGGCAGATGTGCCCAGCCAAGCCAAGCGCCCAGAGCCGCGAGCAGCTTGAAATCGCCATAGCCCATACCTTCTTTACCCGTCACTAGCTTAAATAGCCAATAGACAGACCATAAACATAGGTAACCGGCGATAGCGCCAATCACGGAATCTTGCAGTGTAATTGGTGAGATGCCGAATAGCGCAAGGGCTATACCTGTCCAGAGTAGCGGTAGAGTTAGTTGGTCGGGTAGCAGCATAGTATCTAGGTCGATAAAGGTTGCTGCTATGAGCACAAACGTCATGGCAATCAGCGCCACACTGTAGAAGCTAAAGCCTAGTTGCCAAGCGACAGTGGCGCTAAGGACGGCGGTTAGCAGCTCGACTAGTGGATAGCGGATGCTGATTCTGTTGTCACAGTGACGGCAGCGACCTTTGAGCAACAGCCAGCTTAACAGCGGGATGTTGTCGACAATGCGAATCGGCGTATTGCACGATGGGCAGCTGCTTCTTGGAATGCTGAGATCAAAGCGTCCTTCTGGTGGCGTAATCTTGTATTCAGGGAAGGCTTCTGCACACTCTTCGCGCCAGCCGCGCTCCATCATGATGGGCAATCGGTGGATCACCACATTGAGAAAGCTTCCGACAATTAGGCCAAGAATGGCTGCGAATATAACAAACAACCAAGGGTAATAAATCAACACGTCCATTTGCGGCTACACAGGAAATAAATCAATAAGTTAATGTCTATGTTAGCCTATTACGGTCATTAAGTTAAAGATAGGAAGGTACATTGCGACCACAAGCCCACCAACGAGGGTTCCTAGAAAAACAATGATAAATGGCTCGAGGATCTTACCCAGATTATCAACGGTATTATCGACTTCCGCTTCATAGATGGCCGCCACGCGATTGAGCATGTCATCAAGGGTGCCGGACTCTTCACCAATCATTACCATTTGCAGCACCATTTCGGGAAAGGCATCCGCTTGACGCATTGCCAGATGGATAGGCGTACCGGCGACAATATCGGAGTGGATAGACTGAATGACTTGCTGGTAATAGAGGTTATCAGCGGTTTTCGCGCTGGCTTGTATGCTCGATAGTATCGGTATTCCGGCGCTAAAGCTGGTGGACAGGGTACGACTGAACTTAGCAATGGAGGCTTTAGTGATCACTTGGCCTATGATAGGTATTCGCAATACAAGGCGGCTGGTGTAAAGCCGCACACTAAAACTGCGCTGACGAGCGACCTTTAAGCCAAACGTGGCAAGAATAAACAGGTTAATACTCAGAAAACCATTCTGTTGAAACCACGCTGAAAGATTGAGCACTTGCTGAGTAAACCAAGGAAGATCGGCATTAAAGCCGCGAAACATCGATTCAAACTCAGGCACTACGGTGGTGAGCATCAGGTAGGTAACGCCAAGTGACACCAATAAGATCATGACTGGATAAATCAGCGCTTTAACCACTTTGGAGCGCAGCATCTCTTGCTTCTCGCGATAGTCCGCTAAGCGCTCAAACACACCCGCTAAGTTACCTGAGTTTTCTCCGGTGGCGACCATATCGACATAAAAGCTATCAAAGTGGCGGCTAGCCACCTGCATTACGCGTGAAATGGGTGTACCGGCTTCCAGTCCTTTGCTGATTTGCGACAGTATCGATTTCATCTCTGCCTTGGCCTGATTGTCAGCTATCAATTTGATGGCATGAACAATGGGAATACCTGTGCTAAGCATGGTGGCAAGCTGGCGAGTAAGGATAGTGATGTCTTTGCCTTTGATACGCTGAGTCAGCTTAGTCCAAGTCGAGATACTGCGTTTTTTAAGCTTGCGAACTTGAATATGCTGCTGCTTGAGGGTTTCCCGCGCCTCTGGCTCGGTCAGTGCTAATGTTTGACCTGAGACTTTCTTACCTTGGCTGTTTACACCTTTCCAGTGAAACGCTTTGAGCGTTGGTTCGAGCTTTTTACCCATACTGCTTAACCCATGATTAGAAATAGAGCACGCGCTGCAACTCTTGATAGCTGGTCACGCCATCTCGCAGCTTTTCAATGCCCGATTGTTTGAGAGTGGTCATCCCTTGAGATTGTGCCAATGCTTCTATCTCTTGCATGCTTGCACCGGTAAGCAAAGCATTGGCGATTTCGTGGGTACACTTCATCACTTCATAAATGCCTGTACGCCCCAAATAGCCATAGTTACAATGATTGCAGCCCTGCTCGCTGGCTTGATAGATAAGTTCATCGTCACTAATGGCGAGGGAGTGACGCAGTGGCGGTAACATAGGGTCGATAACCTTACAATGCTGACACAGCTTGCGGGCTAGGCGCTGAGCAATGATGAGTGAGAGTGAAGAGGCGAGGTTAATGCTTTCAACGCCCATATTTTTAAGTCGCATCACCGTCTCTGCCGCTGAGTTGGTGTGCAGAGTAGAAAGCACTAAGTGGCCGGTTTGCGCTGCTTTCACCGCGATCTCCGCCGTTTCAATATCACGGATCTCTCCCAGCATCACCACATCCGGATCTTGACGTAGAAACGATCGCAGCGCGGTCGAAAAATCAAAGCCGATCTTTGGATTGATTTGCACCTGATTGATCCCATCAAGATGGATCTCAACCGGATCTTCCGCGGTAGATACGTTGCGCTCAGCGGTATTGAGGATATTGAGTCCAGTATACAAAGAAACGGTTTTTCCGCTTCCTGTTGGTCCGGTCATTAAGATCATCCCTTGCGGCTTTTTCAGTGCTGCAAGGTAGAGGGATTTTTGCAATGCGCTATAACCCAGTTGATCGATATCGAGATTAGCAGAATCGCCATCCAACAGACGCAATACGATCTTCTCACCCCACATAGTAGGTAAGGTCGATACGCGCATATCAATCGAAGCAGTTTCCGATAGCCTCAATTTCAAACGCCCATCCTGCGGCAATCGACGCTCAGCGATATCCAATTTCGCAAGGATCTTGATCCTTGCCGCTAAACGTCGACTCAACTGAGTGGCAGGTTGGTGGGTTTCAATCAAGATCCCATCACAGCGCAGTCGAATGCGGTATAGATGTTCATAGGGCTCGAAATGGATATCTGAGGCTTTTTTACGTACCGCATCCATGAGGACTTGGTGGATAAAGCGACTGACTGGGGAATCATCTTGGGAGAGATCTTCGATGTTGTCGAGCTCGGCGTCACTGACTTGGACTAGGTTGGCGAGATCGTCTGAGGTGAGTTGTTTGGTGTTTGATTTGGAATCTAAGTTGTTATCGCCGTAGAGTTTGCGTATGGCAGCTCTGATATCTAGGCAGTTTGTAACAACTATCTCGGTTTGTAATCCTGTAGCGAAGCGAAATTCATTTTCTAACTGAACCAATGTAGGGTCAGCAACAGCAATAGTTAGTAGAGTTTCTTCGAGTGTTACAGGTATTGCGTGATAATTTAGTATTAACTCACGAAGACCAAGCTTTTTACATAAGTCGGTGTAAGAAGTGTTTTGAAGGTTGATCACTTCAAGACCAAAAATTGTACCTAGATTGGCAGTTAGGTCATTTCCATTGAAATAACCTAACTGTGTTATTGCCTCTGCATACGAATACCCTGTTGACTTAACCCACGTTTCTATTGATTCAAAGGAAGTTGTTTCAATATGTCCCAGGTTTATCAGTACATTATGCAGAGTTGAATGCATTATAAATTGCCTTTGCCTACAGAAGAGCACCCTTTTGGAATTACGCCAGAGTCAGCGCCAGCAGTGCTTTGACACACCCATGAACCACTCGTATCTCGAACAAGTCCAATTTTAGTTGATTTGATCGATGGGCTAGCGTTGCTAACCAGACTAAAGTCTAGTACTAGTTTTCCTGCGCCACTGACGGCATTTGTTGCAGTAGCTTCTATTGCGTTACTAATAGTATTTGGGAACCCAAGTCTAGATGCTACCGATCCGCTTTTGGAGTTAGGAAATACTCCCTCTTCTAGCGTGTAAGTTTCAATATTGGTTCTCAAACCAGATAAAGTAGCAAGAGCGGAAGCCGCCTCACTCTTCGCCACATATTTTTGATATTGTGGCAACGCCACCGCAGCCAACACTCCAATCACCGCCACCACAATCATCAACTCAATCAAGGTAAAACCTTGCTGCTTTGTTGTTTTTTTCATTTGTTATCCTTAATAAATTAGTTGCACAAGAAAAACATACTCCTGAGGTTTACCCCAATAAAGTTAATGACTTAGCGCGCTAGAGACGGTTCTAAAAAATGAAGAGGTGTTGCAGTAGGTTGCAGTTTGAATGCGAGTGATATTGAAGTGATAGGACTAGCACTGGCTGAGAAATAGTCAGTAAAAGCAATAGGTAACGAAATGAGGGGATCAAAAAAGCGAAGCTGTTTGCTTCGCTTTTCTATCGATTTTCTGGCTCTTATCCTCAAGGACCAAGGACCAAGGACCGATTCTTAATCTTTAAACCTCATCGACAAATCCATCGCCTTAAGATGCTTAGTCAGCGCACCTACAGAAATGTAATCGACGCCTGTTTCAGCAAACTCAGCGATAGTCTCTAGAGTAACGTTACCTGAGTTTTCAAGTGCAGCGCGGCCAGCGTTGATTTCAACCGCTTTGCGCATCATATCGGTGGTGAAGTTGTCGAGCATGATGATGTCTGCGCCAGCATCGATTGCTTGTTGTAGCTCTTCTAGAGATTCGGTTTCTACTTCAACCGGCTTGCCTGGGTTTAGCTGCTTAGCGGTTTCAATAGCTTTAGTGATGCCGCCACATGCGATGATGTGGTTCTCTTTAATTAAGTAAGCATCAAACACACCGATGCGGTGGTTGAAACCGCCACCACACGCGACGGCGTACTTTAGTGCGCTACGTAGACCTGGGATGGTTTTACGAGTATCAAGTAAACGACATTCAGTATGAGCGATTTTTGCCGCGTACTCTGCTGTCACTGTCGCACAGCCTGATAGCGTTTGGATAAAGTTCATCGCGTTACGCTCACCAGTCAATAGCGTGCGAGCAGGGCCTGTTAGCGTGCAAAGCACCTGATTTGGTTCAACCTTGTCGCCATCTTGTACGTGCCACTCAATGCTGACTTCGCCGCCAAGCTGTTTAAACACTTCATCAGCCCACATCTGTCCGCAGAATACGCCATGCTCACGAGTGATGATCGTCGCTACGTTTTGAACATCGGCTGGGATCAGGCTTGCCGTGATATCTGTAGTGACATCCAGTGTTCCGCCCAGATCTTCACGAAGCGTGTCGGCCACGGCACGTGTGATTTCTGAAGGAAGTTGCTGCTTTAGATATTCAAGACGTTCTTGGCTGTTATGTGTGTTTTTCATCGCTTAACGTGTTTAGTGGGGGAACGAAGTGGGCATGATACTCTTGCTTGTGCGGAATTTCAGCATCAAATCTCGCATTTTATTGGCCGTCGGATAAAATCAAAGCGATAGCGATGTAGATGAGCTCAAAATATATGCAAAACCAAGATAGAAACGATATCAATCAAGCCGCCCTGACAGGGGAAACATCAGAAGTGGTGTCCGAGGCGATCGATGAGCAGGGTTGGTACCCTAGAGCGAGAAAGGTACCTTCTCCCCACTTTGATGCTAGACCGGATAAAGAGGATGTGTCCCTGTTGGTGGTGCACAATATTAGCCTTCCTCCAGGTCAATTTGGCGGTTGTTATATAGAAGACTTTTTTCTTGGTAAGCTGGAGGTGTCTGTTCACCCGTTTTTTCAGGTGATTAAGGACATGCGTGTCTCGGCACACTGTTTGATTAAGCGAGACGGTGAAGTCGTGCAATTTGTTCCGTTTGGTGCTCGAGCATGGCATGCCGGTATGTCGAGTTTTGCCGGACGAGCGAGATGTAATGATTATTCGATAGGTATTGAGCTTGAAGGCACTGATTATGTGGCGTACACCGAAGCTCAATATCAAAGCTTGCAGTGCTTAACGCTTTCTCTTTTGGCTCGTTATCCCGAGATAACTCGTGAACGCATCACGGGGCATCAATACATTGCACCGCTTAGGAAAAGTGACCCTGGTCTCGTTTTTGATTGGCGTCGTTTCAAAAATTCTCTGTCATAAAAGATTCACTCCACCTCCCAATGTTGCTTTCGTGGCCGTATTGCCGCGCCACGAAATATTTTGTTATTCAAATTATTAATAACCAGTGATGCGGTTATTCCTTTCTTTCTTGATATTGGTCAATTTCCTTTGTCTGACAAATAAGGTTCTTTGTTATTGATTTATAAGGATTTTTATAGCACGTAAATTACCCTATAAGTTTCTCGTATGTAATTGGTCTGACCATGAGTGTTGATGTTTTAATCTATAAATGTTTCAGCAAGGTTAACGCAAGGCCAGTTCTATGATGTGAATCAATTTTTAACTAGACATTGGCGTTTTAAATGTGTTAATTTTTACCCCAACTTATAAATTGGTAATACCAATTAACAGCTCAAGCAAGTAGAAGAAAAAAGAATAATAGTTATGGCTTATCAAAGGATCCGTCAGCCGAAACTTTCGGATGTTATCGAGCAAGAATTGGAGCGCTTGATTGTTGAAGGGACACTTTCAGCAGGGCAGCAGCTTCCACCTGAACGCGAGCTGGCAAAGCAATTTGATGTTTCTCGACCTTCTATTCGAGAAGCCATTCAGCGACTCGAAGCGAAAAAGCTTCTGACTCGCCGTCAAGGCGGTGGCACGTTCGTTAGCGAGAACATCTGGAAAAGTTTCTCGGATCCCTTGTTAGACCTTCTATCTTCTCATAACGAGACTCAGCTAGATTTGCTCGAGGCTCGTCATGCTATGGAAGGTATCTCTGCTTACTTTGCCGCTTTGCGTGGCACTGATGAAGATTTTGCTCAAATCGAGACTTGCTTAAGCAATATTCGTATTGCTCAGAAAGCGGATGATGTGGAAGCCGAAGCCTCTGCAGTCATGGCATTTCTGGTGGCACTTACGGAAGCGGCACACAACGTTGTGTTACTGCATATCGTGAGAAGCTTAGCTCCATTGCTTGAGCAAAATATTCTACAGAATTTAGAGCTATTACACCGCCGCTCTGAGGTGGTGGAGAAAGTCAGTAAACACCGAGCTAATATCGTTGAAGCGATCGTCGCTGGTCAGCCAGAAAAGGCGCGTGAGATGTCGCATTCGCATTTAGCTTACATCGAAGAAACATTGTTAGATTTGACTCGAGAAGCGTCTCGTCGTGAGCGTTCTTTGAGACGAATTCAACAAGATAGTGATTCTTAAAACTAGAAACGCTTACTTTAATTAAGTAGATCCAACCAACAGAAGGATAGATCGCCATGTCTGACATGAAGCATGACGTAGATGCACTGGAAACTCAAGATTGGCTACAAGCACTTGAATCAGTTGTTCGTGAAGAAGGTGTAGAACGTGCTCAATTTCTACTAGAAACCGTTCTAGAGAAAGCGCGTTTAGATGGCGTTGATATGCCAACAGGTATCAACACTAACTACATCAACACCATCCCAGCAGCACAAGAACCAGCTTACCCTGGTGATACCACGCTTGAGCGTCGTATTCGTTCGATTATTCGCTGGAACGCAATCATGATCGTGTTGCGTGCGTCTAAGAAAGACCTAGACCTTGGTGGTCACATGGCTTCTTACCAGTCTGCTGCAGCATTCTACGAAGTGTGCTTCAACCACTTCTTCCGTGCTCCTAACGACACAGACGGTGGCGATCTAGTTTACTACCAAGGTCACATCTCTCCAGGTATCTACTCGCGTGCATTCGTTGAAGGCCGTCTAACTGAAGAGCAGCTAGACAATTTCCGTCAAGAAGTAGACGGTAAAGGTGTTCCTTCTTACCCACACCCTAAACTGATGCCTGAGTTCTGGCAGTTCCCGACAGTATCTATGGGTCTAGGTCCAATTTCTGCGATCTACCAAGCGCGTTTCCTTAAGTACCTAAACGGCCGTGGTCTGAAAGACACGACAGCCCAACGTGTTTACGCCTTCCTAGGTGACGGTGAGATGGATGAGCCAGAATCACGTGGTGCTATTTCTTTCGCTGCGCGTGAGAAGCTAGACAACCTATGTTTCCTAATCAACTGTAACCTACAGCGTCTAGACGGCCCTGTAATGGGTAACGGCAAGATCATTCAAGAGCTTGAAGGTCTATTCAAAGGTGCTGGCTGGAACGTAGTGAAAGTTATCTGGGGTAACAACTGGGACGCACTGCTAGCTAAAGATACGACGGGTAAGCTACTACAGCTTATGAACGAAACGATCGATGGCGACTACCAAACATTCAAATCTAAAGATGGCGCATACGTACGTGAGCACTTCTTTGGTAAGTACCCAGAAACAGCTGCACTTGTTGCAGATATGACTGACGACCAAATCTTCGAATTGAAGCGTGGTGGTCACGATTCTTCTAAGCTGTTTGCTGCGTTCAACAATGCAAAAGAAACCAACGGCAAGCCAACGGTAATCCTAGCTAAGACTGTTAAAGGTTACGGCATGGGTGAAGCGGCTGAAGGTAAGAACATCGCTCACGGTGTTAAGAAGATGGACATGACTCACGTTCAATACCTACGTGATCGTCTAGGTCTACAAGACCTTCTTTCTGATGAGAAAGTGGCTGAACTGCCTTACCTAAAACTGGAAGAAGGTTCTGCTGAGTACGAATACCTACATGCTCGTCGTAAAGCTCTGAAAGGCTACACGCCACAGCGTCTACCTAAGTTCACTCAAGAGTTCAAAGTACCAGAGCTAGAAGAGTTTGCTCCTCTACTAGGTGCTCAGAAGCGTGAAATTTCAACGACAATGGCTTATGTACGTACGTTGAACATTCTTCTTAAAGACAAGAACATCGGTAAGAACATCGTTCCTATCATCTGTGATGAAGCGCGTACGTTCGGTATGGAAGGTCTATTCCGTCAGGTTGGTATCTACAACCCAGACGGTCAAGAATACACACCTGAAGATAAAGGCATCGTTTCTTACTACAAAGAAGCAACATCAGGCCAAGTTCTTCAAGAAGGTATCAACGAACTAGGTTCAATGGCATCTTGGGTTGCTGCTGCTACTTCATACAGCACAAACGATCTGCCAATGATTCCGTTCTACATCTACTACTCAATGTTCGGTTTCCAACGTATTGGTGACATGGCATGGCTAGCAGGTGACCAACAAGCTCGTGGCTTCCTACTAGGTGCTACAGCTGGTCGTACAACACTGAACGGTGAAGGTCTACAGCACGAAGATGGCCACTCGCACATTCAAGCGAACACTATCCCTAACTGTATCTCTTACGACCCAACATTCGCTTACGAGCTAGCAGTAATCATGCAAGATGGTATCCGTCGTATGTACGGTCCTGAGCAAGAAAATATTTACTACTACCTAACAGTAATGAATGAAAACTACGCAATGCCAGCAATGCCAGAAGGCGCTGAAGAAGGCATCCGTAAAGGTATCTACAAGCTTGAGTCTCACCTTCCTCAAGGCGAACAGGCTGCTAAGGGTAAAGTTCAGCTAATGAGCTCTGGTACTATCATGAACGAAGTACGTAAAGCAGCGACTATCCTGAGCGAAGAGTACGGTGTTGCGTCTGACGTGTTCTCTGTAACATCGTTCAACGAGCTAACTCGTGACGGTCAAAACGTAGAGCGTTACAACATGCTTCACCCAGAAGCAGAGGCGAAAGTACCTTACATCACAACAGTTCTAGGTAACGAGCCAGCAATCGCTGCGACCGACTACATGAAGAACTACGCTGAGCAAGTACGCGCATTCATGCCTACTGAGTCTTACAAAGTACTTGGTACCGATGGTTACGGCCGTTCAGACAGCCGTGAAAACCTACGTCGTCACTTCGAAGTTAACGCAGGCTACGTGGTAGTTGCAGCGCTAACTGAACTAGCGAAGCGCGGTGATGTTGAGAAGTCTGTTGTGGCTGAAGCAATCGCTAAGTTCAACATCGACACTGACAAGACTAACCCACTTTACGCTTAATACAGCGCTTAATTAGAAGGTAAATAAGCAATGGCAATCGAAATTAATGTACCTGACATCGGTGCGGATGAGGTTGAAGTTACTGAGATTCTTGTAAGCGTTGGCGACAAGGTGGAAGAAGAGCAGTCTCTTATCACGGTTGAAGGCGACAAGGCTTCTATGGAAGTTCCAGCGTCTCAAGCAGGTATCGTTAAAGAAATCAAAGTAGCGGAAGGCGATTCTGTTACTACTGGTTCTCTAATTATGATTTTCGAAGCTGAAGGTGCAACTGCTGCTCCTGCGGCAGAAGCGGCTCCAGCAGCGGCTCCAGCTCCAGCAGCTGCGGCCCCTTCAGCTGCGAGTGAACTTAAAGAAGTTCACGTTCCAGATATCGGTGGCGACGAAGTAGAAGTTACTGAAATCATGGTTAAAGTTGGCGATACAGTGGAAGAAGAGCAATCTCTCCTAACTGTAGAAGGCGACAAAGCTTCTATGGAAGTACCAGCTCCATTTGCAGGTACGGTTAAAGAGATCAAGATTGCTGAAGGTGATTCAGTAACGACTGGTTCTCTTGTTATGGTATTTGAACTGTCCGGAGCTCCGGCTGCCGGTTCAGGAGCAGCTGCTCCTGTTGCAGAAGCTCCGGTAGCACCAGCGGTGGCTCCAGCGGCATCTTCTGAAAAAGAAGTAAACGTACCGGATATCGGCGGCGACGAAGTAGAAGTTACTGAGATCATGGTGAAAGTTGGCGATACAGTAGAAGAAGAGCAATCTCTTATCACTGTAGAAGGCGACAAAGCTTCTATGGAAGTACCAGCACCATTCGCTGGCACAGTTAAAGAGATCAAGATTGCTGAAGGTGATTCAGTAACAACTGGCTCTTTAATCATGGTATTTGAGGTGGCCGGCACTCCGGTGGCTGGCGCAGCTCCAGCTCCAGTAGCAGCTCCTGTTCAAGCGGCGGCACCTGCGGCAGCAGCTCCGGCTCCAGCAGCGAAAGCGGATGCAGCACCGCAAGCGAACGACTTCCAAGAAAACAACGACTACGCACACGCGTCTCCTGTTGTTCGTCGTCTAGCTCGCGAATTTGGCGTTAACCTATCTAAGGTTAAAGGTACTGGCCGTAAGAGCCGTATCCTTAAAGAAGACGTTCAGTCTTACGTTAAAGATGCACTTAAGCGTCTTGAATCTGGTGCTGCGGCATCTGGCAAAGGCGGTGACGGCTCTGCTCTTGGCCTACTACCTTGGCCGAAGGTTGACTTCAGCAAGTTTGGTGAGACTGAAGTTCAGAAGCTTTCTAAGATCAAGAAGATCTCTGGTGCTAACCTACACCGTAACTGGGTAATGATCCCGCACGTTACACAGTGGGATAATGCGGATATCACAGCGCTAGAAGCGTTCCGTAAAGAGCAGAACGCTATCGAAGCGAAGAAAGATTCAGGTATGAAGATCACGCCACTAGTGTTCATCATGAAAGCTGTTGCGAAAGCACTTGAAGCCTTCCCAGCGTTTAACTCTTCTCTATCTGAAGATGGCGAGAGCATCATTCTTAAGAAGTACGTAAACGTTGGTATCGCAGTGGATACACCAAACGGTCTTGTTGTTCCTGTATTTAAAGACGTGAACAAGAAGGGCATCTACGAGCTATCGGAAGAGCTAATGGTTATCTCTAAGAAAGCACGTTCTGGCAAGCTAACTGCTGCAGATATGCAAGGTGGCTGTTTCACTATCTCAAGCCTAGGTGGCATCGGTGGTACTGCATTTACTCCTATCGTAAATGCACCTGAAGTTGGTATTCTTGGTGTGTCTAAGTCTGAAATGAAGCCAGTATGGAACGGTAAAGAATTTGAACCGCGCCTACAGCTGCCACTTTCACTATCGTACGATCACCGTGTGATTGACGGTGCGGAAGGTGCACGTTTCATTACTTATCTAAACAGCTGCTTGAGCGATATTCGTCGCTTGGTACTTTAAGGTAGCTGACCCCCTCTAGCTCCCCCGGCTGCGCGCCGCGTTATAAAGGGGGAGAACCGACGGCTCGTTACTGAAGTTGCATCGCCTTTTCAAACAAGCGATGCGCAGCGAGCCTAAGTTCCTCCCCTTAATAAGGGGAGGCTAGGAGGGGTAAAAAAACCAAATTCATACAACAATTCCCCGTGAATTGTCGTCTAGCTCACAGGCTAAATTGATTTACTTTTCACACCATTAACATCTCTGTAAAATGTTGGCGGTCTGAAATCATAAATATTTAAACTCATTACGCTATAAACGTTGTCATAAGGCGTTTGAGCGAAGTTTATAAAAAAGAAAATCAATACCCACTCAGCCTGTTAGGGATAATGACTACAAGAGGTCAAAATGAGCAAAGAAATTAAAGCCCAAGTTGTTGTACTTGGTTCTGGTCCTGCTGGTTACTCTGCCGCATTCCGCTGTGCAGACCTAGGTCTTGAAACTGTTCTTATCGAACGTTATAGCACCTTAGGTGGTGTGTGTCTGAATGTGGGTTGTATCCCATCTAAAGCGCTTCTTCACGTTTCAAAAGTTATCGAAGAAGCCAAAGCAATGGCTGAACATGGTGTTGTTTTCGGTGAGCCACAAACAGACATCAACAAGATCCGTATCTGGAAAGAGAAGGTTGTAAACCAGCTAACTGGTGGTCTTGGCGGTATGGCTAAGATGCGTAAAGTTAACATCGTTAACGGTTACGGTAAGTTCACTGGCCCTAACTCGATCCTTGTTGAAGGTGAAGGCGAGTCAACAACAGTAACGTTTGACAACGCTATCATCGCAGCAGGCTCTCGCCCAATCAAACTGCCATTCATTCCACACGAAGATCCACGTATCTGGGACTCTACTGATGCTCTTGAGCTAAAAGAAGTACCAGGAAAACTGCTTATTATGGGTGGTGGTATCATCGGTCTAGAAATGGCTACGGTATACCACTCTCTAGGTTCTAAAGTTGACGTGGTTGAGATGTTTGACCAGCTTATCCCAGCAGCGGATAAAGATATGGTTAAGGTTTACACCAAGCGTATTAAGAACAAGTTCAACTTGATGCTTGAGACCAAAGTAACGGCCGTTGAAGCGAAAGAAGACGGTATTTATGTTTCAATGGAAGGCAAGAAAGCCCCTGCTGAAGCTGAGCGTTACGATGCAGTTCTTGTTGCTATCGGTCGCGTGCCAAACGGTCTGCTTCTTGATGCCGAGAAAGCGGGTATTGAAGTGGATGAGCGCGGCTTTATCAATGTTGATAAGCAAATGCGTACTAACGTTCCACACATTCATGCTATCGGTGACATCGTTGGTCAGCCAATGCTTGCTCACAAAGGTGTGCATGAAGGTCACGTAGCGGCTGAGGTTATCTCTGGTAAGAAGCACTACTTTGACCCGAAAGTGATTCCTTCAATTGCTTACACTGAGCCAGAAGTGGCATGGGTTGGTAAGACAGAAAAAGAAGCGAAAGCGGAAGGCATTAACTACGAAGTGGCGACATTCCCATGGGCAGCATCAGGCCGTGCTATCGCGTCTGACTGTGCTGATGGTATGACTAAGCTTATCTTTGATAAAGAGTCTCACCGTGTTATTGGTGGCGCTATCGTTGGTACTAATGGTGGTGAACTGCTTGGTGAAATCGGTCTAGCGATCGAGATGGGTTGTGATGCAGAAGATATCGCTCTGACTATCCACGCTCACCCAACACTACACGAATCTGTAGGTCTTGCAGCAGAAGTATTTGAAGGCACAATCACTGACCTTCCAAATGCGAAAGCGAAGAAAAAGAAGTAAGTTCTGAATAAAGAAAAACGGCCAGTAGCAATACTGGCCGTTTTTTATGGTTTTGATTTATCGCTTTGAATTGTCACTTCTATTTGCGCGAGGCAAGTAGCTAGCGAGGTTCTAGTCGCGATGAGCAAACTAAGATGCGTGCGCTTCACCGTTGTTGTAAATACACACCATGTCCATATAACAATCAGTGAGTGATTTTACGGTATCGCTATCGTTAGTGCGCATTGCTTCTACAAATAGTGAGTAGCAAAGGCCATGGAATAGGCTAGTTAAGTGTTTTGGATTGTGGTGTGGGCACACTTCACCGCGTTCAATAGCTTTAATGAACATGTTTTCAATCAAAGCTTGGCTGGTTTTGTTTGAGCTAACAAACAGCGGCCAAACTTCATCACGTGTCGATGTGCTCCACTCAAACCAGACTTTATTCCAGTGACAATCTTCGACCACCATGTCGACCACACCATCTAGGATGTTCGCCAAGTTGTCTTTGATGTTCACATCAAGATCAATCGTGTTAGATAGAAAGTTTGAGTACTGGCATACGACGTGATTGAGTACTTCATCCACCAAGTCTTCACGAGTTGGGAAATAGTTGAATACTGTTGCCACTGAGACCTGTGCGATTTCAGCGATATCGGCGTGTCCCCCGCGTCCAATGCCACGCTTTGCAAATACTTCAAGCGCTATCTCCATAAGCTGTAGTTTACGCTTTTGTGGAGACAGACGAGTCCTAGGTCTTTTTACTATAGAGTCCATATTGTTTTTCCTTGCCAACGATTGTCGAGGTGGTGACTTTTTATTAGTCGCCTTATTCCTCGTTTATTATGAGTCAGCCATTTCACATGACGGAAAACCACATAAACCCTTTGACCGATGACGTTATACCAGTCTTTGTAGGGTTATTTCCAAAATGGAAATTAACTGCTCCTATTTTTCTAATTCCAAATAAGTGTAATGGTGCATATGTTAATGGTCAATAGTCATACACTGATAATTATCATAATTAAGAGTAATTTATCTGCGTATCACATTTTGTTGTGAAATTAATAAAATATTTCAACAGAAGTCGTTAACAGTGGGGCGGTTATTGTAGTTGTTACCAAGGACTATGAGCGTGCTGCGGGTTTTTATCGGACGGTATAAAGTGATACTATTGCGCGCAAATTGACAGGCATGCCTAGGCGAGCGACTTTATCTTGATGTTTTATACTCTATCAAGGTGCGCGGTCATGGCTGCGTTTGTTCTACCCATATACCAACATCGAGATAGATATGAAACATACTGTAGAAGTCATGATCTCTGAGCAAGAAGTTCATGAGCGCGTACAAGTGTTAGGCAAAGCCATCACCGAACATTACCAAGGCAGCGAAGATCTAGTAATGGTCGGTCTGCTTCGTGGCTCATTTGTGTTTATGGCGGATTTGGCTCGTGCGATTGATTTGACCCACTGCGTGGACTTCATGACCGCTTCTAGCTACGGCAACACGATGAAAAGCTCTCGCGATGTGCGCATTCTTAAAGATCTTGATGATGACATTAAAGGTAAAGACGTACTGCTAGTAGAAGACATTATTGATACAGGTAACACGCTAAACAAAGTGAAAGAGATTTTGTCGCTGCGCGAGCCTAAGTCTATCGAGATTTGTACTTTACTGGATAAGCCTTCTCGCCGTGAAGTTGACGTTGATGTAAAGTGGATTGGTTTTGAGATCCCAGACGAGTTTGTTGTGGGCGTGGGTATCGATTACGCTCAGAAATATCGTCACCTGCCATATATTGGCAAGGTAGTGCCTCAAGAGTAATCTCTCGAGTAATAAAAAAGCCCACAAGTGGGCTTTTTTTGATTCTGTGTGGGCTTATTACTCAGCGCCAAGGATTGTCTGCATTGCCGTTTGGTAGTTTGCTTCCAATGTTTCACGGCTTGAGCAACGAACACCTAAATCTTCAAGTTTGCCATCACCAATACCATAAACCACACCATGCACTTCTACGTCTTGGCCTCTTTCCCACGCATTTTGCAGAATCGTTGAGTTGCCAAGGTTATAAACCTGTTCAGCAACGTTGATCTCGCATAGCTTGTCACCCCACGTCTCACGCGGTAAATCATTTAAGAACTTACGGTGCTTGAGGTACAAATCGCGAATATGCAGAAGCCAGTTATTGATAAGACCTAGTTGAGGATTGTCGATAGCCGCATTTACACCGCCGCAGCCGTAGTGGCCACATACAATAATGTGCTTCACTTTGAGAACGTCAACCGCGTATTGCACCACGGACAAGCAGTTCAGGTCGGTATGAATGACTTGGTTAGCCACGTTTCTATGAACAAAAAGCTCACCTGAATAGAGGCCTGTGAGTCGCTCTGCTGGGACTCGGCTATCGGAACAACCGATCCAAAGAAAGCCCGGGCTTTGTCCCTCTTCAAGCTTAGCGAAATACTCAGGGCGCTGAGAGGTGATCTCTTGCGACCATTTTGAGTTGTTGTCAAAAAGTTGTTTGATTTCCGGCATGGTACTTCCCTTCAATGATTCGCCACACTATACACAATGTTACAAATTGAATCTCGTTAAAAAGTGTCACAAATTCACTCATCTGACGTGTTCTTGCACGTAAAATCAGATATTTAACGATTGCGTGACAAACTGTCATAACTTATGTCGAATGAGCAGTATTTAATAAATATTAACTCATCGTCACATTTGTTAACCTGAATCAATTTTTTGGTTATTTTTCAGGGATAGTAATGAAGTTAGGACGTCGTTTTGAAGATATTAACCTAAAAGGAGATCTGTTTGGTGGTGTGACCACCGCGATTATCTCTTTGCCACTTGCGCTCGCATTTGGTGTTGCCTCTGGAGCTGGCGCGGAAGCGGGATTATGGGGTGCGATCATGGTTGGCTTGTTCGCCGCGCTATTCGGCGGTTCATCCACTTTGATCTCTGAGCCGACCGGCCCGATGACCGTTATCATGACGGCCGTGTTAACCAGTATGATGGCCAAATACCCAGAAACTGGTCTGGCGATGACCTTTACCGTCGTCATGATGGCGGGTGTGTTTCAGATATTGCTTGGTACATTAAAGCTAGGGAAATACGTCACCTTAATGCCATACAGTGTGGTGTCGGGCTTCATGTCAGGGATTGGCGTTATTCTTATCATACTCCAGTTAGCGCCACTGCTTGGGCAAGCCGCACCATCCGGTGGAGTGATTGGTACCTTAACAGCGTTGCCAGATATGTTGGCGAACATAGATGTAGCGGAGCTGTTTTTAGGTGTGTTAACACTCGCAATTTTGTTTCTTTTACCTAAGAAGTATCGTCAACATGTGCCGCCGCAGCTTGTTGCACTGGTGGCAGTGACGCTGCTGTCGGTACTGCTGTTTGACAATGAATCCATTCGCCGCATTGGTGAAATTCCAGCAGGTCTACCTTCACTGGTGATGCCGCATTTTAATGCAGAAATGTTCACAGAGATGGTGATTGATGCTCTAGTTTTAGGCACGCTGGGCTGTATCGATACACTGCTTACCGCGGTTATCGGTGACTCATTGACTCGTAAAGAGCACGATTCAGACAAAGAACTGCGTGGTCAAGGGCTTGCGAATTTACTGGCGGGTTTATTTGGCGCACTACCAGGTGCAGGTGCGACCATGGGGACAGTGACCAACATTCAAGTTGGAGCTCGTTCACCTCTTTCTGGCGTGGTTCGCGCTTTGGTGCTCATGCTGGTGGTATTGGTCGCCAGTGGTTTAACAGAACCGATCCCAATGGCGGTACTGGCAGGTATCGCAGTGTATGTCGGTTTCAATATTTTGGATTGGAGCTTCATTCAACGAGCTCACAAAGTCAGTATCCCGGGTATGGCCATCATGTATGGTGTGATGCTTCTGACGGTGTTTGTCGACTTGATTGTCGCGGTCGGACTTGGGGTATTTATCTCAAACATTATTATTATCGAGCGTTTGAGCCGTGAGCAAGCAAGGCAGGTAAAAGCCATCAGTGATGCCGATGATGACGATGTACCATTAACGGATGCGGAAAAAGCACTGCTCGACAAGTCGCAAGGTAAAGTACTGTTTTTCTATTTGTCGGGACCGATGATCTTCAGTGTATCGAAAGCGATTTCTAGGCAGCACTCGAGCATTGCTGATTACCAAGCAATGATCCTCGATTTGACTGATGTTCCTATGATCGACGTAACGGTCGGGTTGGCATTGGAAAATGCGATTAAAGATGCACAAGATGCTCACTGTCATGTCTACTTACTCTGCCCACACGATAAGATCCGTCAACAACTTGATAAATTCCACGTTGTTGATTTGGTGCCGGATGACAATATCTTCATTGAACGTGAGGCGGCTTTAGAGGCGGCACATGTGGCTACGGCATAGAGACCGATAACTTTACCGAAAAGCGAGTGCGGATTTATCCACACTCGCTTTTTTATATTCATTTTTGCTAATTGACTTGAAAACTGGTGCAGCAATCATCATGTGTAGTACCATCAGATAACTTTTCGATATTGATGGAAATATTCCAGTTTCTATCAAGGCAGATTTTGGAAACAAGCTATGGTCGCATTAGAAATAGAACAGCTAAAAAAAACATACGCCGGTGGCTTTGAAGCGCTTAAAGGTGTGAGCCTGACCGTTGAGCAAGGTGACTTCTACGCATTGCTTGGGCCTAACGGAGCGGGGAAGTCGACCACCATCGGCATTATCACTTCATTGGTTAACAAAACCTCAGGCAAAGTGAGCGTGTTTGGTCATGATATCGATAAAGAGCTAGAGCTCGCGAAGCAGCAACTAGGTTTAGTGCCGCAAGAGTTCAACTTCAACCAGTTTGAAACGGTGGAGCAAATTGTCCTCCAGCAAGCGGGTTACTACGGTGTACCGAAAGATGTCGCTAAACAAAGAGCACAGAAGTACCTATCTCAGCTTGATTTGTGGGAAAAGCGCAGCGAGCGTGCTCGTCATTTGTCGGGTGGGATGAAACGTCGTCTGATGATTGCTCGCGCCTTGATGCATGAGCCTAAACTGCTGATCTTGGATGAACCAACCGCAGGGGTGGATATTGAACTGCGCCGCTCCATGTGGGATTTTCTTAAAGAGATCAATCGTCAAGGTATTACTATTATTTTGACGACTCACTACCTTGAAGAAGCGGAGCTGCTGTGTCGTAACATCGGTATTATTCAGCGCGGTGAGCTGATTGAGAACACGTCGATGAAAGCGCTGCTGAATAAACTGCATGTCGAGACCTTCATTCTTGATATCGAAGGTGATGCAGATATCCCTGAGCTTGAGGGTGTGAATGCGCAGCATCTGGTCAATGGCTCTTTAGAGATTGAAATTGAGAAGACTCAGGGGCTTAACCATATCTTCAGTCAGCTATCGGCTTCTGGCATTAAAGTATTATCAATGAGAAACAAAGCGAACCGACTTGAAGAGCTGTTTGTCTCCATTGTTCGTGAACAAACGGAGACAAAATAATGAACATGTATGGTTTGTATTGGACGGCTTTTAAGAGCTTACTGACCAAAGAGATCAATCGCTTCACACGTATTTGGGTGCAAACTCTGGTACCGCCAGCGATCACCATGACGCTGTACTTTATTATCTTTGGCAGCCTTATCGGCTCACGCATCGGCGAGATGAACGGCTTTAGTTACATGGAGTACATTGTGCCGGGTCTTATCATGATGTCGGTAATTACTAACTCTTACTCTAACGTGGCATCGTCATTCTTCAGCGCTAAGTTTCAGCGCAATATTGAGGAGTTGCTCGTCGCACCGGTGCCAAACTACATCATCATTGCCGGCTTTGTGATGGGCGGCGTAGTGCGTGGGTTACTCGTAGGTACCATAGTGACGATTGTATCGCTGCTGTTTGTCGATCTGCGCGTAGAGCACTGGGGCATCATTATTGCGACGGTATTTTTAACCTCGGTAGTATTTTCACTGGGCGGTCTCATTAACGCCGTGTTTGCTAAGACATTCGATGATATCTCTATTATTCCAACGTTTGTGCTGACCCCACTGACTTACCTTGGCGGCGTATTCTATTCCATAAGCTTGCTGCCTGATTTTTGGCAGGGCGTGTCGAAAATCAATCCTATTGTCTACATGGTCAACGCGTTCCGCTACGGATTTTTGGGTGTGTCCGATGTAGGGATTGTGACATCTTTTGGCGTACTCTTAGCGTTTATCGTGGTACTTTATGGTGTAGCCCATCATTTAGTGACCAAGGGAATTGGCTTGAGAAGCTAAGGCTTTTTAGCAAGTTCCAAATGATCACAGCGACAAGCGAATGAAACAAGTGGTGGCCTCGGTCACCACTTTTGTTATGAGTCGAGACAAGGACGACAAATGCAACTGCCTCCCGAATTACAACAAGACGCTGATAAGGCGTTAGCGCAACTCAAAGACACCTATTCCGATTTCTCCCAGTGGCCTCAAGAGAGACTAACTCAGCTTCAACAAGTGACGGCAATGAGCAAGTTTGTCACTGAAGCGCTGCAACAAGATCAAACGCTGTTTGAACAACTGCCAGTGATGCTCGGTGAACCAAGCCGCGAGGAGGCGTATCGAGAACGCTTGGCGGCTTTACTGGCTGTGTGTGAACAAGAAGTCGATGGTCACCGTGTGTTGCGCCGCTTCCGAAATCGGGAAATGGTGTATATCGCTTGGCGAGATTTCCTCAATGACTGGACGCTGGAAGAGAGCCTAAGTCATTTGTCGATGCTGGCTGAAGCGATGATTGTTGAGACTTACCAATGGCAATACCAAGCTTGTTGTAAGGAGTGGGGCACGCCTTGTAATGCTGAAGGCGAAGCGCAGCCAATGCTGATCATCGGTATGGGTAAGCTTGGCGGTGGCGAGCTTAACTTCTCCTCCGACATCGACCTTATCTTTACCTATCCAGAAAATGGTGAAACTCAAGGTGCTCGCCGCTCGATCGCCAATGCCCAGTTCTTCACTCGCCTCGGTCAGCGCATCATAAAGGCGCTTGATCAGCAAACTTTTGATGGCTTCTGTTATCGCGTAGATATGCGTCTAAGACCATTTGGGGAAAGTGGCCCTTTGGTAATGAGTTACGCAGCACTGGAAGATTATTATCAAGAGCAGGGGCGTGACTGGGAGCGTTACGCCATGGTGAAAGCTCGGGTGATGGGGCGTGAGATGTACCCTGAATACCAGGAGCTTAGACAGATGCTGCGCCCCTTTGTGTTCCGTCGTTACATCGACTTTAGCGCCATCCAATCTTTGCGCCGAATGAAGTCGATGATCAGCAGCGAGGTAAGACGTCGTGGCCTAGGCAACAACATCAAACTCGGAGCCGGTGGCATTCGAGAGGTCGAGTTTATTGCTCAGGTGTTTCAGTTGATCCGCGGTGGCCGTGAGCCAAGTCTTCGTGGCCGAGGCTTGCTGGAGACATTGGACGCCATTGAAACATTGAAGCTGCTTGAGCTAGGCGAAGTCGATCAACTAAGAGACGGATATTGTTTCTTGCGCCGTCAAGAAAACCTTCTGCAAGCGATGGCCGATAAACAGACTCAAACTCTGCCAGACAACGAGCCTGAACAGCGTAAGCTTGCCTTTGCTATGGGCTTTGACGACTGGCAGAGTATGCTGAGCGCCACTGAGCAGCATATGCTCAACATCCATAATGTGTTTGCTAATCTGATTGGTGAAGATGAGGAAGACGAAGACGCTAATCCAATCGCCAAGCACTTTCATGAACTATGGGACATGGTTGGCCGTGCAGAAGTCATCGAACACATTTTGCAGCATGACCTCAATGTGGAAAATGCACACGACAAGTGTGCGACTATTCAGCAATTCAAAGCCGATCTGGCTAAAAAGACCTTAGGTCCAAGAGGACGTGAGGTGCTCAATCGATTGATGCCAAAAGTCTTTAGTGCCATTTATAGTCACAAAGACGCTGAGTTCGGTTTGCCGCGTGTGTTGCATGTTCTGCACCGCATTGTCACTCGTACGACATACCTGGAGCTGCTCGATGAGCACCCAGCAGCACTGACTCAGCTTGTACGATTGTGTACCGCTAGTCCGATGATTTCAGAGCAGTTGGGGCGCTATCCAATTCTTTTAGATGAGCTTCTCGATCCTGCTCATCTTTATAACCCAGTGCCTTTGGAGTCCTATAAAACTGAACTGCGTGACTACCTAGCTCGTATCCCTGAAGAGGATATGGAGCAGCAGATGGAGGCGCTAAGGCAGTTTAAACAAACCTGTATCCTTCGAATTGCCGCTGCCGATATTGCGGGCGTACTGCCAGTGATGAAGGTAAGCGATCACTTAACTTACCTAGCTGAGGCGATTGTCGAGGCGGGTATTAACCAAGCTTGGCAGCAAATGGTAGCCAAGTATGGTGAACCAACGCATCTAAAAGACCGTGGCAGCAAAGGGTTTGCTGTTATTGGCTATGGCAAAGTTGGCGGCTGGGAGCTTGGCTATAATTCAGACTTGGATATCGTATTTATGCATGACTGCCCTGTGAGTGTGTATACCGACGGTAAGAAAGAGATTGATGGTCGTCAGTTCTACCTGCGTTTAGCGCAGCGCATCATACATATCTTCTCGACACGCACCGCATCGGGCATCCTGTATGAAGTAGATACTAGACTGCGCCCATCTGGTGCGTCAGGGCTACTGGTAAGTCCAACTGATGCGTTTGATGACTATCAGCACAACGATGCTTGGACTTGGGAGCATCAGGCATTAGTACGAGCACGAATGATTTATGGGGACGCTCAATTGGAGCAAGCGTTTGGTGCTACTCGCCACAATATTTTGTGTAAGTCTCGCGATAAGGGTGCTCTGATCGAGCAAGTGGTCGATATGCGTGAGAAAATGCGTGACCATTTGGGCGGTAAGAAAGCGGGGCGCTTTATGCTTAAGCAAGATCCTGGTGGTATCACTGATATTGAGTTTTTGGCTCAGTACTTGGTGCTGCAATACAGCCATGACAAACCGAAACTGACGCGTTGGTCTGATAATGTGCGTATCTTTGAGTCGATGATGGGACAAGGGGTGATGGAAGAAGGGCAGGCGATGGCACTGACTTGTGCTTACACCACATTACGAGATGAGATCCATCACCGTAACCTTCTCAATTTGGATGCGGATGTGGCCGAAGAAAAGTTTGAACCGGAAAAAGCTATTGTGGTCGAAGCATGGAATGCCTGGCTTGGAACCCGCTAGCGAAAAGCATGGCTTGTTTTAGTAGTGCAGCGATGAGTTGTGCTACTATCCCATCAAAGGCTTACTGAGATAAAGCCAAAGTAAATTATGATAAGAAGATGCTATGGCATCTTCTTTGTCACTATGTGGAGTACAGAAATGAAACCCATCCTACCGAATTACAGCGACTCTGGCGTATTAATTGTTGGCGATGTGATGCTTGATCGCTATTGGTATGGCCCAACAGGGCGTATCTCACCAGAAGCGCCAGTACCTGTAGTGAAAGTAGAAAACAACGAAGAGCGTCCGGGCGGTGCTGCGAACGTGGCTATGAACATCGCTTCTCTTGGTGGTCATGCTCACACTATTGGTTTAGTGGGTATGGATGAACCAGCGAAAGTGCTGACCGAGACTTTGACTTCACTGAAAGTGAAATGTGACTTTGTTGCTTTGCCAGACTACCCAACCATCACCAAATTGCGTGTATTGAGCCGTGGTCAACAGCTTATCCGTCTTGATTTCGAAGACAAATTTGAGAACACGGATCCAGAGTTGGTACTGGCGAAAATGGAACAAGCGTTACCTGATGTTCGCGCCGTGATCTTATCGGATTATGCCAAAGGCGCACTAGAACACGTTCAGCGCTATATTCAAAAAGCTAAAGCAGCCGGCGTTCCAGTATTTATTGATCCGAAAGGTGCGGATTTTGAACGCTATCGCGGCGCAACGTTGCTGACACCAAACATGACAGAGTTTGAGCATGTTGTCGGCAAGGTGAAAAACGAACAAGAGTTGATTGAAAAAGGTAATGCACTTATCGAACAGTTCGACTTTGAGGCGCTATTGGTGACGCGAAGCGAGCACGGTATGACCTTACTGCGCCGTGGCCAAGAGCCATTCCATCTACCGACCCAGGCTAAAGAAGTCTATGACGTAACAGGCGCAGGCGATACGGTAATATCAGTATTGGCGGCATCGGTTGCAGCAGGTAAACCGATGGATGAAGCGTGTGCACTTGCTAACGCAGCGGCAGGTGTGGTTGTGGGTAAACTGGGTACGTCAACGCTTTCAACTATTGAGCTTGCGGAAGCTATTCACGGTAGTCAAGATACCGACTATGGCGTGATTAGTGAGCAAGCACTTATCGAAGCGGTTGCTAAAGCGCGCGCGAAAGGCGAGAAAGTAGTCATGACCAATGGCTGCTTTGATATCTTACACGCTGGCCATGTTTCTTATCTGAATCACGCAGCAGAGCTTGGCGATCGCTTGATTGTCGCGGTGAATACTGATGAATCTGTGCGTGAACTGAAAGGCCCAGGTCGCCCGGTGAATCCAACCGATCGCCGTATGGCAGTACTTGCAGGTCTCGGTGCCGTGGATTGGGTGGTTCCGTTTTCAGAAGAGACGCCACGTCGTTTGATTTCTGAAGTATTGCCTACACTTTTAGTGAAAGGCGGCGACTACAAACCAGAAGAGATTGCTGGTGGTAAGGAAGTGATTGCTGCGGGCGGTGAAGTGAAGGTGCTTAACTTCGAGGATGGCTGCTCAACCACAGAAATCATTGAAGCGATTAAAGGTGGCAGAGGCTAATGTAGGTCTTTCCATAACAAGATAAACAAAAGGGACGCCGAGGCGTCCCTTTTTCGTGATTGCTCACTGCGAGTTAGTTTGCTTTTTTAAGACCAGCATTGATATCAACGATATCTTGCTCACTCAATGTACCTACGGATTGACGTAGGTTTAGAACACTCACAATGTAGTCGTAACGAGCATCAGAAAGGTTGCTTTCTGCGTCGTACAGCGCCTGAGTTGCTTCTAGTACGTCAACGATAGTACGCGTACCCACATCGAAACCTGCTTTGGTTGCTTCCAGTGCCGATTCAGCAGAAATTACTGTCTGCTCAAATGCACGGATTGCACCGATAGAAGAGTTGATGTTGTTGTTATTTGCGCGAACGTTACGAACTACCGAACGGTATGTTTGCTCTAGCTGCTCACTTGCTTCAACGTACGCAAATTCTGCTTGTTTGGTTTGTGAGGTAATGTTACCACCAGTGTATAGAGGCACTGAGAGGTTAATACCAGCGTTAAACGCATTGTTGGAATCAAAAACGCTTGATGGGTTATTTTGATTACGTTCATTGCCATAGTTATAACCACCATCCAAAGTCAATTTTGGTAGGTGACCAGAGCTTGCCAATGTAATGTTGTCTTTTGCAATATCTTGACCGATACGCGCTGATAACAAGTCTAAGTTTTTAGTTTGAGCTTCTTCTAGGAAGACGTTAACGCCTTGTTCTGGGCGAGCCGCAGCGAAACGGTCTGTATCAAGGACATCAATATTATTGTGCTCTTGACCCGTGATTTCACGCAGTGCTTCGTATTGGTTCAATAGGTTGTTTTCTGCAACCACTTCATCGGCAAGTACTCGGTCATACTGAGCTTGCGCATCGTGTACGTCAGTAATTGCTGAAAGACCTACTTCAAAACGCTGTTTGGTTTGCTCTAGCTGACGAGCTACCGCGGCCTTGTTGGCGCGAACCGATTCAAGAGCATCTTTAGAACGCAGTACTTCAAAGTATGCTTGCGCGGTACGAAGGATTAGGGATTGTTGCGCCGCTGCATAGATAGAGTCTGCCTGACGCGCTGTTTTCTCAGCAGAATCAAGCGTAATCCAGCTAGTACGGTTGTAAAGCTCTTGCGAGAAACCGATACCAGCGCTTAGTCGATCACTATCAGCAGTATCAACGTCACTTCTTACCGCGTTATACCCAGCAGTAAGATTAATTTGTGGTAGAAGTGTTGCACGAGCAGAATTGATCGCTTCAAATGCACGATCACGCTGAGCAGCTGCACGCAGCAACTGAGGATCGTTTTGCTTTGCTTGATCGTAGATCTCGGTTAGGGAGTCGGCCCATGCCGCTGCACTTACGCTTCCTAATGCAGCTGTAATAAAGAGTGGAAGCAGTTTTTTCATTTGTCCTAATCCTGCCTAATACTAATAAAGGTATGATTCACAGTTTAACTTAAATTGGCCGTAATTCACTCGAAACTTTGCACTTTTTTACGCAAGCTCACCAAAAGTTGAGACAAATAATTAACCAGAATCAAATTAATTTTGAATTTTTACGTGAAAAATTGAGCCGTGTCCTTGGTAGTCGCTCTATTACTTGAGTAAACTATAAGGTTCACGGAAGCCAGAGGTCGATGATGAAAGACGGATTACAGCCAAACGAACAGTATACGTCGCAAGACGTAGAGGTTGTGTCAAAACAAACCGTATTTAAAGGTTTTTTTGAAATGGTTCAGTTTCGCTTCAAGCATAAGCGCTTTGAAGGGGGCTGGAGTGCATTAATTGACCGAGAAATGTTTGTTCGTGGTGATGCAGCCGCTATGCTGCCTTATGATCCGATTACTGACCAAGTCGTGCTTATTGAACAAATCCGTGTTGGCGCTCTCGAGCATCCTAATCCGTGGCAAATAGAAATTGTTGCCGGCATTGTCGATAAGCAAGAGAGTATCGAAGAGCTGGTTTGCCGTGAAGCAGTGGAAGAAGCGGGCGTTGATGTAAAGCAATTGGTGCCGATCACGCGCTATTACCCATCTTCAGGTGGCTGTAATGAGCGTATTTCCGTGTTTGTTGGCCATGTTGATGCGACGCAAGCGTCTGGCGTACATGGTCTGGAAAGTGAAGGTGAAGATATTCGCGTAAGCGTGGTATCTCGCGAACGTGCATACCAAATGGTGGAGAGTGGCGAGATTGAAAATGGCGCCTCCATTATCGCCTTACAATGGCTACAACTGAATTACCAAAAGCTCAAGCAGCAATGGTAGAGGGAATTTTTTATGGCTCGCGTTGTCGATACTAATACGTATCATGTTGATCTTGCTGAGTTAATGCGTGTCTATGAAACCAACTACGCTAAGCTCAATCGCTTGATCCCGACACAGCCAGAAGTTGGGGATGTACGCTGTTATCAAGCGGGCTCACTGACTTACCAGTTAGAAGTGCGAGAAGTGACGAAGTACACAACATTGGTTGAAATTTTCCAAGATGATGAGCTTCCTGTTTTCCCATTGCCTAAAATGACCGTTAGGCTCTATCACGATGCAAAAGTGGCAGAGGTAAGTGATTGTGAAAACGCGTCTCGTGTCCAAGCAAGGTACGATTACCCCAACGCAAAAATGCATCAAAAGGACGAAAAATTTCAGTTTAATCAGTTTTTAAGTGATTGGCTGACGTTCTGTTTAAAAAATGGCATTAGTCGAGCTCCGATCATGTATCGCAGCTAACAAGAATTATAATTTCAGGTTTTTAATATTTTGAACACAACACCCAGTGATGAATCTCAGTTAAGTAGCGTTAGGTTGCTGCAATTAACGGACACGCATCTGTTTGCGCCTGATGATGGTTGCTTACTGAGTGTTAATACCCAAGATAGTTTTCACGCCGTCGTAGCGGAAGTTATGCAGCAAGGCATACCGTTTGATGCCTTGCTTGCGACGGGCGATATTTCTCAGGATCATACCGAAGCGTCGTATCAAAAATTTGTCGATGGTATCGAACCGTTGGGCTTGCCTTGTTATTGGCTGCCTGGCAACCATGACTATAAGCCGTGCATGAACAGTGTCGTGAGCGCACCGCTTATTCAAGATGTGACTTACGCATTGCTCGGTGAGCATTGGCAAGTATTGTTGCTTGATTCGCAAGTGGTTGGTGTGCCTCACGGTAGGCTCAGTGACAGTCAGTTGGACTTTTTAGATCGTAAACTGACCGAGCACAGCGACAGACATACATTAGTGCTATTGCATCACCACCCGATGCTTGTGAATAGTGCATGGCTTGACCAACACTCGCTCAAAGATGCGCACGAGTTTTGGCAGGTAGTTGAAAAGCACAACAATGTACGCGCTGTATTGTGTGGCCATATCCATCAAGAGTTGGATCACCTTCGCAATGATGTTCGCGTGCTTGCAACACCATCAACGTGTGTGCAGTTTAAACCAAACTCTAATGAGTTTGCGCTTGATACTTGCTCACCAGGTTGGCGCGAGTTAGAGCTTTGTGCTGATGGAGAGGTAAAAACAACGGTAAAAAGGCTGCCGCATGGCGCATTTCGTCCTGACTTTAACGCGGAAGGTTACTAATGAGCGCAAAGCGTCCACTGCTTCTTTATATCCACGGCTTTAACAGCTCACCCAAGTCGTTTAAGGCGCAAGCCATGTTGGCGTATTGTCAGCAGGCGAGACCCGATATCAAAGTTGTCGTACCGCAAATGCCGTGCTTTCCAGAGCAGGCTGCCCGTTACCTTGAGCAGATCGTGACGCAATACCAAGCGGACTACCAGATAGCACTGGTTGGGAGCTCACTGGGGGGATACTTGTCAACCTGGCTCAATCATCATTATGGCTTTAAAGCCGTATTGATAAACCCAGCGGTTAAACCTTACGAGTTATTGCTCGACTTCCTCGGTGAACAGCAAAACCCGTATACTAACGAACGTTACACGTTGGAAGCGAAACACATTGATGATCTAAAAGCACTCGATGTCGAGACCATTCAATCACCTGATGATTTTTGGCTGTTGCAGCAAGAGGGCGATGAAGTTCTAGATTATCGCCAGGCAGTCGACAAGTATCGCCAATGCATGCAAACCGTCGAGGAAAATGGCGATCATAGCTTTGTCGGTTTTGAACGATTCCCTGAACAGATTATCCGCTTCTTAGGCCTGTAATCGTCGCTTTTTTCGTCTCCCCTTGAGGAGACAGTCATAATTTTCCCTCCAACTTCTGCGTGAAACTTGACAACACCTGCGTTGGGCCAGACTATGATGTGTCTGTACTTACGCGTAGCCCGCAGTGGTGCACTAGTCAACCATGCACGACTGAACAAACGGGCCAGCGACTTTAAGTCGCAATCTCTATTTTTGCTGCTAAGTATCAATCATTATTTGAGTAAAATTTCCGTATTATGACAGAACAATATAATGCTGGAGCCATTGAGGTTCTCAATGGTCTTGAGCCAGTACGTCGCCGACCAGGGATGTATACGGATACAGCGCGCCCAAACCATTTGGGCCAAGAAGTTATCGATAACAGTGTCGATGAAGCGCTAGCCGGACATGCCTCTAAGGTACAAGTCATTCTGCATGCCGACCAATCGCTAGAAGTGATTGATGATGGTCGTGGTATGCCAGTCGATATCCACCCTGAAGAGAAGATTTCAGGTGTTGAGCTTATTTTCTGTAAGCTCCACGCGGGTGGCAAGTTCTCGAACAAAAACTATCAATTCTCCGGCGGTTTGCACGGGGTTGGTATCTCCGTGGTTAACGCACTTTCGAAACGCGTTGAAGTTGCAGTGCGTCGCGACGGCCAAGTGTATGAAATGGCCTTTGAGCACGGTAATAAAGTTCAGGAGCTGACAGTCACTGGCACTTGTGGTCGCCGTAATCGCGGTACCAGCGTTCATTTCTGGCCTGATGTGAGCTATTTTGACTCGGCGAACTTCTCGGTCACTCGTCTGGTGAACAACCTGCGTGCGAAAGCGGTGTTGTGTCCGGGTCTGGAAATTACCTTTACCGATAAGGTAAATGGCAAAGACTATAACTGGTACTACGAAGATGGTCTAAAAGACTATCTAGCGGAAGGCGTAAAAGGTTACGCAGTCCTACCTGAAGCACCATTTACCGGCGAATTTACCGCAGAGACTGAAGCGGCAACCTGGGCTGTGATCTGGCAGCCAGAAGGCGGTGAGATGATCACCGAAAGCTATGTTAACTTGATCCCAACAGCTCAAGGCGGTACGCACGTTAATGGTCTGCGTCAAGGCTTACTGGATGCGATGCGCGAGTTCTGTGAGTTCCGTAATTTGCTTCCTCGTGGCGTTAAGCTAACCGGTGATGACGTATTTGAGCGATGCTCATACGTACTGTCTATTAAGATGCAAGATCCGCAGTTTGCAGGACAAACTAAAGAGCGCCTCTCTTCTCGTCAGTGTGCTGCGTTTGTTTCTGGCGTGGTTAAAGATGCGTTTAGCCTATGGCTAAATGAAAAGCCTCAGCTTGCTGAGCAATTGGCAGAAGTCTGTATTGCCAACGCGCATCGTCGTATGCGTGCCAGCAAAAAAGTGGTGCGTAAGAAGGTAGCTTCTGGTCCTGCACTACCGGGTAAGCTGACGGATTGTTCACAACAAGATCTTAACCGCACCGAAATTTTCTTCGTGGAGGGTGACTCGGCGGGTGGCAGTGCCAAGCAGGCACGCGATCGTGAGTTCCAAGCAGTGATGCCATTGCGTGGTAAAATCCTCAATACATGGGAAGTATCGGCAGACCAAGTTTTGGCGTCGCAAGAAGTACACGACATCTCCGTGGCTTTGGGTATTGACCCAGATACCGAAAACCTTGATGGTCTTCGCTACGGTAAAGTCTGTATCCTTGCCGATGCGGACTCGGATGGTCTGCACATTGCGACGCTGCTATGTGCGCTATTTACTAAACACTTCCGTTCATTGGTTGCCGCCGGGCACGTCTATGTCGCAATGCCACCACTGTATCGCATCGATTGTGGTAAAGAGGTGTTCTACGCTCTTGATGACGATGAAAAAGATGGCGTGCTTGAACGTCTGAGTAAGAAAAAAGCGAAGATCAACGTCCAACGATTTAAAGGTCTGGGTGAGATGAACCCATTGCAGCTGCGTGAAACCACGATGGATCCAAATACCCGTCGCTTGGTGCAGTTGACCATTGATGATGACGAAGCCACCAATGAGATGATGGATATGCTGCTTGGTAAAAAGCGTGCTGACGATCGTCGTAGCTGGCTACAAAACAACGGTGACATGGCTGAGGTATAACAATGTCGACTGAAATGTCTTTTGATGGTGTAGAACAGCTGCCTCTGCGAAAGTTCACTGAAGACGCCTATCTGAATTACTCAATGTACGTGATTATGGATCGTGCATTGCCTTACATCGGTGATGGATTAAAACCCGTGCAACGCCGCATTATCTATGCGATGTCTGAGCTGGGTCTGTCCGCATCGGCGAAATACAAAAAATCTGCACGTACCGTTGGTGATGTGTTGGGTAAATATCACCCACACGGCGACTCTGCGTGTTATGAAGCCATGGTATTGATGGCTCAGCCATTCTCATATCGCTACCCATTGGTGGACGGTCAAGGTAACTGGGGTGCCCCAGATGATCCTAAATCGTTCGCGGCAATGCGTTATACCGAAGCCAAGCTGTCTAAGTTTGCAGAAGTTTTGCTGGGTGAAGTTGGCCAAGGCACGGTTGAGTGGCAGCCAAACTTTGACGGCACGATGAAAGAGCCGAAGATCTTACCGGCACGATTGCCCCATATCTTGCTTAATGGCATTACGGGTATCGCAGTTGGTATGGCTACTGATATCCCACCGCATAATATGCGTGAGATTGCCGACGCGACAATTCATCTTATTGATAAGCCAAAATCTGAGCTTGCTGAGGTGATGGGGTTTGTTAAAGGGCCGGATTACCCGACTGAAGCTGAAATCATTTCACCGCAAGCCGACCTAGAGAAAATCTATCGTACGGGTCGTGGTAGCGTGAAGATGCGTGCAGTGTGGCACAAAGAGGGCTCGGAGATTGTGATCACTGCGCTGCCACATCAGGTTTCTGGCGCTAAGCTTTTGGAGCAGATTGCAAACCAGATGCGAGCGAAGAAGCTGCCTATGGTAGACGATCTTCGTGATGAGTCTGATCACGAAAACCCAACGCGTATCGTTGTGGTGCCGCGCTCAAACCGCATTGATTGCGACCAGCTTATGAATCATTTGTTCGCATCGACCGATCTTGAGAAGAACTTCCGTGTGAACCTCAACATGATTGGTCTCGATAACCGTCCACAAGTGAAAGGTCTGATACAGATCTTAACAGAGTGGATTGAGTATCGCCGTGAGACAGTGCGCAAGCGTCTTCAGTATCGTCTAGACAAGATCCTTGCTCGTTTGCACATCCTTGAAGGTTTGTTGGTGGCGTACCTCAACCTTGATGAAGTGATTGAGATTATCCGTACTGAGGACGAACCAAAAGCCGTACTGATGGCGCGCTTCGGCATCACGGATATTCAAGCGGATGCGATTCTGGACACCAAACTTCGCCACCTTGCGAAGCTGGAAGAAATGAAGATCCGCGGTGAACAAGACGAGCTTGAGAAAGAGCGTGAGAAGCTTGAAAAGCTACTTGGCTCTGAGCGTCGTATGAACACGCTATTGAAGAAAGAAATCCAAGCTGACGCTGAGAAATACGGTGACGATCGCCGCTCTCCAATCGTTGAGCGTGCAGAAGCGAAAGCGATGACCGAGCGTGACTTGGTACCAAGCGAACCAATCACTGTTGTGCTTTCGGAGAAAGGTTGGATCCGTCACGCGAAAGGCCACGATGTGGATGCGAGCGGGCTCAACTACAAAGCGGGTGATAAATTCTTAGCCTCCGCTAAAGGTAAGAGTAGTCAGCCAGCGGTATTCCTTGGCAGTGATGGTCGTAGTTACTCGTTAGAGTCACACTCTTTGCCATCGGCTCGTAGCCAAGGTGAACCAATTACAGGTCGACTCAACATCAGTGCTGGCTCAACAGTGCGCCAAGTCGTGATGGGTGAAGAAGATCAGCTATGGTTGATTGGCTCAGATGCGGGTTATGGTTTTGTGTGTAAAGGTAGTGATCTGCTATCGAAGAACCGCAGCGGTAAAGCGTTGGTGACTCTGCCACAAGCTTCTGAAGTGATGACGCCAGCAACGGTTGGCGATCTTGAGTCAGACGAAATCTTAGCGATCACCAACCAAGGCCGTATGCTACTGTTCCCGATTAAAGATTTGCCGCAGTTAGGCAAAGGTAAAGGGAACAAGATCATCAACATTCCATCGGCTAAGGCTAAAGCGCGTGAGGAGTTTGTCTCTCACTTGATGGCATTGCCACAAGGTGTATCCATTACCCTTTATGCGGGTAAGCGCAAGCTTGGACTGAAAGCGAGTGATCTGGATAACTTCCGTGGTGAGCGTGGGCGTCGTGGCGGGCTACTACCAAGAGGTCTTCAGCGTGTGACTCGTATTGAGGTAGATACTGGTAACGCACCAGAAGCTGCTATCGAAGAAGAGTAAGCGAATAAAAAAAAACCTCCGACAGTGTCGGAGGTTTTTTTATATCTGCTGTAAAGTACTAAGTCTAGCGATGCGCTAGTCTCGGCTGTCTTCACCCACAGTGACCGGTAAGATAAGCTCCTTGCCGTCCCGCAGCAGTTTCACGTCAACCGTAGTGCCGGGTCTCAGGTCGGTAACTAAATCCAAAACGCCTTGACGGCCATTCAGTTTATTGCCGTCAATCATTAGGACGATGTCTTGCACTTCAATACCTGCTTTGGCGGCCGGCCCTTCAGGATCAAGCCCTAGCACTATGATGCCACCAATGTGTTCATTGCCGAGTAGGCGAGCAGTGACGGAGTTAATATCTTGGCCATCAATGCCAATGTAGCCGCGGATAACGCGTCCATCAGCGATGATTTTTTCCATGATTTTACTTGCCAACTGATAAGGAATAGCAAATGAAATACCGTAGGTTTCTAAATCAGTTGCTTGCTGGAATGAGGCGGTGTTAATACCAACAAGCTCACCAAGCGTATTTACCAATGCACCCCCTGAGTTACCTTGGTTGATAGCTGCGTCGGTTTGGATGAAGGCTTGAATACCGCCAGCGCTAATGGATGAGCGTCCAGTGGCAGAGATGATGCCGAAGGTGGTGGTCTGTCCTAAGTTGTATGGATTACCAATCGCCAGTACCACATCGCCAACTTTTGGTGAGTAATTTGGATTGAGTGGGATTACAGGGAGGTTCCCCCCTTCAATGCGCAGTACCGCAATGTCGGTGCGCTGATCTTTACCAACAAGCTGGGCAGCAGCAACGCGCCCATCTTGCAGTGCGACAATGATCTGGTCAGCATTGGCGACGACGTGATAATTGGTAATGATGTAGCCTTTATCACTGACGATTACGCCTGAGCCTAGACCTTGTGTTGACAGTGTGGTGCGATCGCTCTCTTTATACTGACGACTGTAAATATTGACGACTGCAGGCGCCGCCTTGCGTACCGCTTGATTAAATGAGACTTGCTGAGATTGGTCGTATTCAGGTTGCGAGACGATATTATTCGGTATGACGTTTTGTCTGAGGGAAGGTACCGCTAGTAGCACTAAGAGCGCTGTAATAAGACCCATAGATACAGAGCGGATTAAAAAGTTCAGCATTTTTCCCTCGAGTTGAATCGAAAATATAGCCGCAATGTCAGACTTAGCAAACGGTTACCTTGTTAAGTTAGTATTAACTAACTCGCAAAACGAGATGATTTTTTGAAATCAACCGAAAAAGTAAAAGACGTACAGCAGAGTTCGAAAGGATATCATTTATACCGCTGAGAATAAAAGAGCAGCCTCAATAGGGCTGCTCTATGACACAAAATTAACCAAGTTGAGTCGTGATTATCGAACGACTAGGTAGATGGTTCTGTCTCCGCGCTGAATGTTCAGTGCTAATACACCAGGTTTTTTCTCAAGCAGCTTACGCAGCTGTGCGACGTTTTTCACTCGAGTACGGTTCACGCCGATGATGATGTCATCTTTTTGCAGCTCGTATTGAGCGGCAGGAGAGCCTTCTGCAACCGATGTCACCTTGACCCCTTCAATGGCATCACTGCTGGTCGTGTTGGCAAACTCTGCTCCAGTGAGTCCTTCATGAAGCTTGTCCGCTTTAGTTGCTGATTGTGTGGACTCTTTCAGCGTCGCTTCGAAAGACTTTTCTTTGCCATCACGAACCACGCCAAGCGTGACCGTTTTGCCCGCCCCGAGAGTGGCGACTTTGGCACGTAGCTCGCTAAAGGTGGAGATTTTCTTACCATTTACCGAGACGATGATATCGCCAGCTTCCAGCCCAGCTTTGTCTGCTGCACTATCAGGTACGACTTGGCTGACAAACGCACCTTTGCTTGAATCATAGCCGAGTGCTTCTGCAAGCTCTGAGGTGACTTCGCCACCTTGAACGCCCAGCATGCCACGTTTCACCTCACCAAACTCAATGATTTGACCGGTAAGGTTGGTCATCATGTTCGATGGGATGGCGAAACCAATACCAACGTTGCCACCATTTGGTCCTAAGATGGCAGTGTTGATACCAATAAGCTCACCGTTGAGGTTTACCAAGGCACCACCAGAGTTACCGCTGTTAATAGCCGCATCGGTCTGAATGAAGTTTTCAAAGTTTTCAATGTTGAGGCCACTTCGCCCTAGCGCGGATACAATACCGGAAGTAACAGTTTGTCCTAGACCAAATGGGTTACCAATCGCGACGGTAAAGTCACCGACACGAAGCCCGTCTGAATCAGCCACTTTAATTTCTGTAAGGTTCTTAGCGCCATCTACTTTTAGCAGTGCTACGTCAGACATTTCATCGCCGCCAACGAGTTCAGCATCGAACTCACGTCCATCACCAAGTTTGATGCGGATTTCTTCTGCGCCATTGATGACGTGATAGTTCGTCACGATGTAGCCTTTCTTAGCGTCAATAACGACACCGGAGCCTAGCCCACGAAATGGGCGCTCTTGAAGCTGTTCAGTAGGGAAGTCAGGACCAAAGAAAAAGCGAAACTGGTCTGGCAGTTGTTGTCGAGAAACTTGAGTCCCCTCTACAGCGATGCTGACCACCGCTGGGGTGACCTTTTCTAGCATAGGTGCAAGGCTTGGTAGTTGCTCGCCATTAACAGACAATGGTAAAGCGGCCGTCGCAGGTAGTGGGGCGATGATTGCACTTAGGCTTAACGAAAGAACAGTTAACGCAAGTACGGGTTTTTTCATCATAAAACTCCTCATAGGATCAGTAAGGTTTATGACTCAACGATTGTGGTAAAGTTCAGCCTTAATACAAAAACGGCCAGCAATAGATTCAATGGCTGGCCGATTATGAGGTTTCTAATTAAGAAGCTTTGGCTGTGGTTGCGGGCTCTTGAGCGATTGCCGAAGGGGCTTCGACCACTTCTTTTTTCTCTTCTCTCAACAGACCGGTTGCACCGTTAACATAATCTTTAGGTGGCTGATCGGCAGAATCGTTGGCGTCAATGACTTCTACGTTGTGTTCAGCAATTTTCTTCACAAATGGATTATCTTGCTCAGGCAGGTTAGGCATTAGCTCTGTGGAGGTTTTAGCCATGTGCTGATAAAGCTTAGTGTAGTCTTTGCCCAGCGTGTCGAGCATTTCTGCGGTTTGCGCAAAATGATCCGACAGTTCTTGTCTTTGCTGTTCTAATGCAAACTTAGCGGACTCGAGGTCTTTTTGTAGCGTCTTTTGTTTCTTGTATTGTGGAGTAGTCAGTCGGGAAATCACAATTCCTAGAATAGCACCAACTAGCAAGCCGACAATGGCATATATCCAAGGCATAACAGCTCCTTTATAATGATAATTAACATGTACGTTACCAAGTGGTTACACACGTCGTATAGCCATGTTACTATGAGATTTCGAGCCAATAAAGCAAAAATACGCGCTCTTTAGCCCTTGGATCAGTGTTGCGAGTAATCCATGACGCCCATAGAAAGATATGAACACGATATTGAAACAAATGGTTTCCAGGCAGACCCTGCCCAACGCACTGCAGTGGAAGCCTTAGACAAATTACACCATCAATTTAGTGACTATTTAAAATTTGAAGCGCCTCCGCTTTCAATGATGCAAAAGCTGCTAGGAAAGAAGCCAGAACAAGCAGTACCTCCGAAGGGGCTGTATTTCTGGGGTGGAGTAGGGCGAGGAAAAACCTATTTGATGGACGCATTTTTTGATAGTTTGCCGACATCGAGAAAAATGCGAGTCCACTTCCACCGCTTCATGTATCGCGTACATGATGAACTAAAACGACTCGGAGACGTTGAAAACCCGTTAGAGAAAGTCGCAGACATCTTTGAGTCCGAAGCTAAAATTATTTGCTTCGATGAGTTTTTTGTCTCTGATATTACGGATGCGATGATTCTAGCGACCTTGCTACAAGAGCTGTTTAAGCGTGGGGTTGTTCTTGTCGCAACGTCCAATATCCCGCCGGAAAATTTGTATCGCAACGGCTTGCAGCGTGCCCGATTTATGCCGGCCATTTCGCTGATTCAAAGTCAGTGTGTGGTGCTAAATGTTGACAGCGGTATTGATTATAGACTACGAACGCTTGAGCAGGCAGAGATTTACCATTTCCCACTCGACGAGGCGGCTAACCAAAACCTTGAGCGCTATTTCAATCAGTTGGTAATGGACGACCGCGTTCATGAGGCTAGTATTGAGATTAATCACCGTGATATTGACGTGTTTGCCGCCGCTGACGATGTCTTGTTCGCAAGTTTCGCACAGTTGTGTCAAACCATGCGTAGTCAAAACGACTATATAGAGATGTCTAGAATTTATCACACGGTGCTGCTGGCTGATGTAAAGCAGATGGATGCTAAACTGGATGATGCCGCTAGGCGCTTTATCGCGTTAGTGGATGAATTTTATGAAAGACGGGTAAAACTGATCATTTCAGCCGAAGTCGCTCTAGAGGAGTTGTACACTCACGGTCAATTGGAGTTTGAGTTTAAGCGCTGTATTTCGCGACTCACCGAGATGCAAAGTCACGACTATTTGGCTTCTGAGCACCTCCCTTGATGTTTTTGGCCAATTTGTCCAAAAAATAGATGATTTTTTCCGCGAGCTTCTCTATAATCCTGCGACCCACCGTTACTGCAGGCGAGTTTCTTCAAACTTTTTGAGGAACGATGCCGAGAGTTTCAACACTCGAAGGGGTGATGTATGGGCTCTTAGACAGTGGGAGCGAAAGCTCCTTAAGTGTAAATTAAATTAACGGGTTATTATTAGCATGAAAACTTTCGTTGCTAAACCAGAAACTGTAAAACGCGACTGGTACGTTGTAGACGCTGAAGGTAAAACTCTTGGCCGTCTAGCAAGTGAAATTGCATCTCGCCTACGTGGCAAACACAAAGCTGAATACACTCCGCACACTGACACTGGTGATTACATCATCGTTGTTAACGCTGAGAAAGTTACTGTAACTGGTAACAAGGCTAAGAACAAAGTTTACTACCGTCACTCTGAGTTCCCAGGCGGCCTAAAATCAATCACTTTTGAAAAGCTGATCGATCGTAAGCCTGAAATGGCTCTTGAGCTAGCGGTTAAAGGTATGCTACCACGTGGTCCTCTAGGCCGTGCTATGTACCGTAAGCTTAAAGTTTACGCTGGCGCTGAGCACAACCATGTTGCTCAACAACCACAAGTACTAGACATCTAATCGGGGATTTCGAAAATGGCAGAGAATCAATACTACGGCACTGGCCGTCGCAAAAGCTCAGCTGCTCGTGTTTTCATCAAACCAGGCACTGGCAATATCGTAGTTAACAAGCGTGAACTAGAAGTATACTTCGGTCGCGAAACTTCTTGCATGGTAGTTCGTCAGCCTCTAGAGCTAACTGAACTAACTGAGAAGCTAGACCTATTCGTTACTGTAAAAGGTGGCGGTATTTCTGGTCAAGCAGGTGCTATCCGTCACGGTATCACTCGCGCGCTAATGGAATACGATGAAACTCTACGTCCTGCTCTACGTGCAGCTGGCTACGTTACGCGTGACGCTCGTTGCGTTGAACGTAAGAAAGTTGGTCTACGTAAAGCACGTCGTCGTCCACAGTTCTCTAAGCGTTAATTTTCTCCTTACCGAGAAGATTATGCTTTCCAACTTTATGTTGGAATGTGGATTCAAAAAGCTCAGCTCCGGCTGGGCTTTTTTGTTTTTATACGTCCAATAACCCTACTAAATTCAGAAACTCTGATCTTCACTCTCTCCTTTTCCCTCCTTTTGTGAACTAGCAAGCGAATTCCTGCTATAGATGTTACGAAAAGGTAGCTTTATCTTGTCAAAAAGTAGGGTTTTCTTTATCATTTGCTATCAAATAAATACAACTAAAATTCGTATTTTGTTAGCCATGCTCTACTGGTCGGAATCGATGTCTGAGCAGACTCAAGTAGCCAAAAATAATTAGTACTATTGGCTCGTTCAATTTGAAGGAAAATAGCCCAAGGAATGGTTCCCCAATGGGTTATTCCATCTAAAAGAGCAACTTGGATTCGCTCAGTATTGACCCAAAGGAGCAAATGGGAGAAATGTTGGATGAGCAATGCGCCTTTAAATAACGGTCGCAGGCGTTTCCTTACTGCGACAACTGCGGTTGTCGGTGGTTTGGGAGCAGCTGCAGTCGCCGTTCCTTTTATTAAATCTTGGAACCCAAGTGCCAAAGCGAAAGCCGCTGGTGCCCCTGTTGAAGTGGACGTCAGCAAGCTTGAAGAAGGTCAAATGGTTCGTGTTGAATGGCAGGGTAAGCCGGTATGGGTTGTGCGCCGCGCACAGTCTGTTTTGGACAACCTAAATAACCTAGCCGCTCAATTGCGAGACCCAGACTCAGGGGAAGAACAGCAACCAGAGTATGCACAAAACGTGTACCGCTCCATTAAACCGGAGTACTTTGTCGCTGTTGGTTTCTGTACCCACCTAGGTTGTTCGCCTACCTATCTTGCTGATTCCTTTAGTGAACAAGTTCAGGGTGTGAAATCGGGTTTCTTCTGCCCATGTCATGGCTCTAAGTTTGATATGGCTGGTCGTGTTTTCCAGAACGTACCAGCACCACTCAACCTAGTCATTCCTAAACACATGTACTTGAGTGATACCAGAATCCTTATTGGTGTTGATGAGGGGGATGCATAATGCAAGCGTTACTTGATTGGGTAGAAAAACGTCTACCTGCGATGAATGCTTATAAAAAGCATCTATCCGAATACCCAATGCCAAAAAACTTTAACTTTTGGTACCTGTTTGGTTCACTAGCGATGCTAGTGTTGGTCAACCAAATCCTAACCGGCATTTGGCTGACAATGAACTACGTACCTTCTGGTGAAGGTGCATTTGCCTCTGTTGAATACATCATGCGTGATGTGGAATACGGGTGGCTACTCCGCTATATGCACTCAACGGGTGCCTCGGCCTTTTTCGTTGTTGTCTACCTACATATGTTCCGTGGTCTTATCTATGGTTCTTATCAGAAGCCGCGTGAGCTGCTTTGGGTGTTCGGCATGCTGATCTTCCTTGTGTTGATGGCAGAAGCATTCATGGGTTACCTACTGCCTTGGGGACAAATGTCTTACTGGGGTGCACAGGTAATCATCTCGCTATTTGGTGCGATTCCAGTTATCGGTGATGACCTAACGCTTTGGATCCGTGGTGACTACATCATCTCTGGTGCAACGCTAAACCGTTTCTTCGCACTGCACGTGATAGCGCTACCAATCGTGCTACTACTGCTGATTGTGCTGCACGTACTCGCTCTACACGAAGTGGGTTCAAACAACCCAGATGGTATTGAGACTAAGCTTCCGAAAGGCAGCATGGGCGATGACTACAAGACGCAGTTCAAGTTCCACGACTACTACAGCAAGAAATACGACATCATCGATTCGATTCCTTTCCACCCTTACGGTACGGTAAAAGATCTCGTTGGTGTAGCTGGCTTCTTCTTCCTGTTCTGTTATGTGTTGTTCTTTAACCCAGAGATGGGCGGTTACTTCCTTGAGCCACCTAACTTTGAAGCTGCGAACCCGCTGAAGACACCTGAGCACATTGCTCCAGTATGGTACTTCACTCCGTTCTACGCGATTTTGCGTGCGGTACCAGACAAGCTACTTGGTGTTGTTGCAATGGGACTATCGATTGTATTCCTGTTCCTACTTCCTTGGTTCGACCGTTGTAAAGTTCGCTCTTATCGCTACAGAAGTAAGATTCACCTAATCAACATCATCCAGTTCACCATTAGCTTTATTGCTTTGGGTATTCTTGGTGCGCTACCAGCGACGCCAACGTACACGCTACTGGCTCAGATCTTCAGTTTAGGTTACTTCATGTTCTTCGTTCTGCTGTTCTTCTACAGTAAGAATGAAAACACCAAGCCATTGCCAGAGAGGGTGACATTCAAATGAAAAAGTGGATTGTAGTACTTTTCGCATTGCTGCCATCTCTAGCACTAGCCGCTGGTGGTAATGTAAATCTTGATAAAGCAAATAATGATTTGACGGATAAAGCGTCGCTTCAAAACGGTGCTAAGCTGTTTATGAACTACTGCTTTGCGTGTCACTCGACGCAGTATCAGCGCTATGAACGTGTAGCAACTGACTTGGGTATCCCTGTTGATCTCGCTAAAGAAAACCTAGTTTTCGATCCAGAAGCAAAGATCGGTGACCTGATGGTTAACGCAATGCCTCAGAAACAAGCAGCAGCTTGGTTTGGTGCTGCGCCACCAGATCTTACTTTGGTTGCTCGTGTTCGTGGTGTGGACTGGTTATATACTTATCTACGTACGTTCTACGCCGATCCAAGTCGTCCGTTTGGTGTGAACAACACCACATTCCCAAATGTTGGTATGCCGCATGTTCTTGAAGAGCTACAAGGTATCCCAACGCCGATATTCGAAACGAAAGTGGTTGATGGTGAAGAAGTTCAGGTGATTGTTGGTACTGAAACTGATGGTCGTGGTGAACTCAGTTCAAGCGAATATGACGATGCGGTACGTGACCTAGTTAACTTCCTTGAGTACTCAGGTGACCCTGTGAAACTCGAGCGTCATGCACTAGGTTGGTGGGTGATGGCGTTCCTAGTCATCTTCACTATCGTTGTAGTGCTGCTCAAGAAAGAGTATTGGCGTGATGTTCACTAATTGTGCTATAATAGCGCGTTAATTCCAATTTGTTCACAATGGAGGCCTTGCCTCCATTGTTTTTTGTAAGTATCCCGGAGGGCTCCATGGCTGTAGCTGCCAATAAACGTTCTGTGATGACTCTTTTTTCCAGTGCTACTGATTTATATAGCCACCAGGTTCGAATCGTTCTTGCGGAAAAAGGGGTTAGTGTTGAAGTCGAGTTAGTGGATGACGTGAACATCCCAGCTGAGCTTGCTGAGCTAAACCCATACAAGACTGTTCCAACTTTGGTCGATCGTGAGCTAGCCCTTTACGACTCAAAGATCATCATGGAATACCTAGATGAGCGTTTCCCTCATCCACCACTAATGCCAGTATATCCGGTAGCTCGTGGTAACAGCCGCTTAATGATTTATCGCATTGAGCGTAACTGGTACTCGCTTGCAGAGAAGGTAATGAAGGGTTCTGCAGAAGAATCAGAAGCGGCACGTAACAAACTTCGTAACGACCTACTGACTCTCGCGCCTATTTTTGCTGAGTACGAGTACTTCATGAGCGAAGAGTTCAGCCTAATTGATTGCTACCTAGCTCCATTATTATGGCGTTTGCCAGAGATGGGCATCGAGCTTGTTGGTCCTGGCTCAAAAGAAATCAAAGTGTATATGAACCGTGTATTTGAACGTGATTCATTCCTAGCTTCTCTAACAGAAGCTGAGCGTGAGATGCGTTTGGTTCGCTAGTCCTTATAGGTTTCTCTCGAGACGATGGATATTGAAAAAATGACACCTCGCCGACCATATATGCTTCGTGCATTTTATGATTGGCTAGTCGAGAATGATTTAACCCCGCATATTGTTGTTGATGCAAATATGCCGGGTGTGCGAGTTCCTTTAGAATTCGTGCAAGATGGTCAGATCATTCTTAATATTGCTCCAAGAGCGGTCGGCCAGCTTGAGTTGGGTAATGAAGCGATTACGTTTCATGCTCGATTTGGTGGTAAGCCGCACTCTGTGATTGCTCCTTTGTATTCGGTACAAGCGATTTATGCTCGTGAAAACGGTGCAGGCACTATGTTCGAACCTGAAGATGCGTATCTTTCTATTGAGGAAGAAGACATCTCAGAGCCAGAAGTGGTGACCGGTTTGTCCGTGGCCGCAGAAACTGAGCAGCCAGAGCTAAGCAGTGAAGAGCCTAACGGAGATGATGAACCGCCTAAACCAAAAGGGCGACCAAGTCTTCGTGTAGTCAAATAGCAAAAAGCCGCATTGATATGCGGCTTTTTTGTACCTCTAACACCTTACCTTTTTCTCATCTTATCGCTAACAGCGACTGTCTTCTTGCTTTTGAGACGTGTAAAAAACGTGCCACTGTATTAGACTTTAGTCTAATGCTGATTAAAACTTGACCTGTTAAGTGTAATCAGTAAACTAGGCGTTCTTGGAGTAAGGTCACACTTTTGGGTTCACATTTTCTCCTTCCTCAAGAATGGAATTTACTTTTGATTGGACAGTATTCACTTGGATGTCAATGAGTTAGGTGATAGAGGTTTGTTATGTACAATCACTTTTTGGTAAGGCTCACCGTCGGCGCTTTGGTCGTACTGGGCATCAAGTTGAGCGCATTATACTTTTTGCCTATGGTGCTTCTGCTCAACACGCATCACAAAGAATTCTTTGGATGGTAAAAATCGGGGCTAGCCCCGATTTTTTGTTTAATTCATTTCGATTTCGCTGACCGTTGGTTCGATGTCTTTCATCATATCATTGAGATATTGGGTCAGTTGCTGACGAGCTCCGTCGATGTCTTTATCGAGGGTCAGCTTCATCATCTTCTCGTGCTCTTCAAGGTTAAACAGCTCAGAGAAAGCTTTAGGTGAGTGACTTAGTGAGATGCGGCGATAGCGTTTGACTTGTCTGATGATGTCATTAAAAAAGTCGAGCATGTTCTTAGAGAAGCATCCGCTGAGCAAAGAACTATAGAAAGCTTCATGACGATCTTCCCATTCCTGCCAGTTAAAATTATCCCCTTGGAACTTAAAGCGAGATAGCTTGTGGAACTCTGTTAGAATCTCTAACTCCCAACTTTCGCTGCCTTGTTGGATTGACTTCTCTAACAGTACTGACGAGACAACCTTCAAGCTTTCATACAAATCATACAGCTCTAACTTTGAAATAGGCGCTACCCAGCAACCTTTTTGTGGTTCGAGTTTGACGTATTTAATCCACGAAAGTTGAATCAGTGCTTCTCGAATAGGAGAGGCTCCTACGTTGTACTTTTCCTTAAGCTCAGCAACCACCAGTTTTTGGTTTGGCTTGAGCTCCCCCGATAGAATATCCTGACAGATCATTTTAGCGACTTTGTCTGTCAATGTTGGGCTTGACACGTTACACCTCTTAACTCAGAAAATAAAATCTGGAAACGCACGGCGGTATGCCGTGTTGTAAAGCATGTCTGATAGTACAGCGTGTTGAAAATTTGGGCAAGAAAATTATAAAAAAAAGAGGGCATAAGCCCTCTTTTTATAGATATTTTGTATATATCTTCGGAATTATAGTACGTGAACAGACGCTGTGTTCGTTGTACCAGATGCTACTAGAGCACCAGAAACCATAACTACGATGTCGCCTTTCTTACCAAAACCAGACTCTAGAGCGTACTCTTTACCGTTTTTGTAGAACTCATCAGTGCTGTCGATTGAATCAACAAGAACTGGACGAACACCTTTAGTCAGAACTAGCTGTGCAGCTGTCTTAGAGTTAGTCGTTAGTGCAACGATGCTTGCTGTTGGGAAGTACTTACGTACAGAACGTGCAGACTTACCACCTTCAGTAGCAACGATGATTAGTGGAGCAGCTAGCTTCTCAGCTGTGTCTACTGCACCTTTACATACTGCTTCAGTGATACGTAGGCGTGGGCTGTCTAGACGAGAACCTAGTTCAGCTTTTAGTGCACCGTCAGTACGGTTCGCAATTTGAGCCATGATAGTTACCGCTTCAACAGGGTACTTACCTTTCGCTGTTTCACCAGAAAGCATTACTGCATCAGTACCGTCCATGATTGCGTTCGCAACGTCACCCGCTTCTGCACGAGTTGGACGTGGGTTTTGAATCATAGAATCAAGCATTTGAGTTGCAGTGATAACAGTCTTACGTGCACGGTTACACTTCTCGATCATCATCTTCTGAGCGAAGATTACTTCTTCAGCTGGGATCTCAACACCTAGGTCACCACGTGCAACCATGATGCCGTCAGAAAGCTCAAGGATCTCGTCGAAGTTATCTACACCTTCTTGGTTCTCAATCTTAGAGATGATGTGGATGTTCTCACCGCCGTTTGCGTTTAGCACGTCACGGATTTCTTTAACGTCTGCCGCTTTACGGATGAAAGATGCAGCAACGAAATCAACGCCTTGCTCACAACCAAATTTAAGGTCGTTCTTATCTTTTTCAGATAGAGCTGGAAGCTGAACAGAAACGCCTGGAAGGTTAACACCTTTGTTTTCACCAAGTGCGCCGTTGTTAAGAACTTTACACTTAACTTCAGTGTCAGTTGTAGAGATAACTTCCATTTCGATTAGACCGTCGTCTACTAGGATAGTGTTACCAGCAGAAAGGTCTTTTGCGAAACCTGCGTAAGTTACAGCAACAGTGTCTTTGTTACCTACAACAGCGATGTCAGTTGTGAAAGTGAATTCTTGACCAGCTACTAGATCAACGTCGTTGCCGCCTTCTAGCTTGATAGTACGAATTTCTGGACCTTTAGTGTCTAGAAGAATTGCAAGTTGCTTACCTACGTTTGCCATTACTTCACGGAAGTTAGCAATACGAGTGCCGTGCTCTTCGTAGTCACCGTGAGAGAAGTTTAGACGCATAACGTTCATGCCAGCGTTTACAAGCTCAGTTAGCTTCTCTACTGATTCAGTTTTAGGGCCAATCGTACATACGATTTTGGTCTTTTTCATGGAAGATACTCTCCGGTAAATATTATTACAATTTGAAAGTTAGTATTAGTCTCTCTAGAAGGCTAGGGATGCCCACAAATAATTCACGTGAGCTATCAATCTTTTCTCTAGTTTCGCTTCTTCTAGAAGTGAAAGTCTTTCATCAAGTTTAGTCATTTTATGACTAAATGAGGCGCTTTCTAGGCCACTTTTTTGGCCGCTTACTAGGGTAATTCAGTAAGATTGCAAAAAAATAACCGCTAATTCTGTAATTTTTTTTCTTTTCGGGCACGAATTCTACCACCGAATTGATCGGATTTCACTGTGCATAAGTTGTTTTAGAGCAAGGTTTCGGCGCTTAAGATTTAATTTTTGGATCAAAATAAATAAACCGGATGAATCGACACCATTTGGTAACTTTTTTTCAAAATGGTTACCAATACGGTACATAATCCTGTCCATTGAAGAGGCTCATTGCTGGTGATATTGTGTACTCAGCATGGCTGTTTACTGTTCAAAAAGAGCCAGTTGGGATCGAGAGGTGCAGTAAAATATGGCTTCAAACCACATCAAATGTGTAATTTTTGATTGTGACGGTACGCTTATCGATAGCGAACGTCTATGTATACAGGCAATCGTCGAAGTACTTGAGGGTGTTGGCGTTCATGTTGATTATGTGAACGTGAAAGATCAGTTCCAAGGGGTGAAGCTTGAAAAGATTTTTGGCGAACTTATCGCTGGTAGTTCATTGCTTAGTGATGATGGCTTAACAGGACTTGTTCGGCACTATCGTCAGCGCTGTCAGGAGCTGTTCACTGAGCAGCTAACGGTCATTGATGGCGTTTATGAGGTTTTAAATGAGCTCAAAGCCAACAACATTGCGATATGCATAGCGTCAAATGCCCCTCACGAAAAGATGGCGTTCACCCTGCCGCTGACAAAACTCGACCACTATTTCGAGGGCACGGTGTACAGCGCAATAGACGCACATGCCTGGAAGCCAGATCCTAAACTTCTGCACTTTGTCATGGACAAAATGCAAGTGAGAGCAGAAGAGTGTCTATTTATTGACGACTCTCTTGTCGGTGTTCAAGCAGGCATAGGCGCACAAGTAACCACCTTGTATTTCTCACATGCAGAGCCTCATAAAAAGATTGAAATCGATAGCCCTTACCTACACTACATTTCCGATATGAGACAATTGCTATCCTTTGTTCAATGATTTTCAAAGCATAGGTCAGTTGTGCTTGTCTGGGCGATTGGCAGATTGGTTGAGTAACTGATTAGCGGCGAGTAATTTGCTACGCATGCTGACAACAGATGCATCCAGTATGTCGATAGCCCATAGCGGTAACTTATCTGAGATGGAATAAAACGCCCATTGTCCTCGGCGTCGATCACTAACCACCCCACAGTTTCTAAGCACGCCAAGCGCTCTGGAGATCTTTGGCTGAGATTCTTGCAGCGCGTCGCACAACTCACCCACGCTGAGTTCCACTTCGGTAAATATCATTAAGGTGATGAGAAGCCTTGTTTGGTCGCTCAGACACTTATGAATCACCAGTGGGTCAAAATCTAAATCATTGCTGTCACTGTGCACGGCCACAAACAGTTCGATTCGCTTGTACAGGTCATATAAAGAGGCGTCAAAAGAAGTCTCTGATAAAGAGGTGGGGGAGGGAAGATCCCAAAACAGGCTCTCTTGGCTGTTTTCAAATACCCCGCATTCCTTATGCGCCGAGGAACATAGCGTGATGACATAATCAAAATGCTGTCCGTCGAACTCTTCTACCGACTTTGAGCGCAGACCCCCGCTATCAAAACCAGACTCTTTGAGTGTTGTTAGCGTTCTATTGTCGACATGACTTGGATTGCTACCAGCGCTAAATGCTTGGTATTGATCCGCATAATCTCTGTTGACGATCGCCTCTGCGAGCTGCGAGCGTGCCGAGTTTCCTCTGCAAACAAAGAGTATTTTTTTTGTCATGGTGTCCTCATCAAATCGGCTTGTACTAGCGCACACAATATTATGAAAGCTTATCGGTGCGAATGAAAGCATTGTATACCTTTGTTGTCCCTCAATCGTTTTAACCTGTATCGGCTACATTCTGTATGAATCTTTTATGACAGTATAAAAAGATCCTTGACTCGCTCGTGATATTTTTTAATATATACGCATATCCATATATGAGTATTTAAAGATGCTTCCACATGAGTTTTTTAAATTGATGTCTGATGAAACCCGTATTCGAACCCTACTTTGGGTATCGGCCAACGGCTCTGTCTGTGTCAACGATCTGGTGGAGGCATTGGGAGAGAGCCAACCTAAGGTATCGAGGCACCTTGCTATGCTACGACAAGCTGGTGTGCTCAAGGATACGAGGCAAGGGCAGCATGTCTTTTACAGCTTAGCTGAAGGATTGCCGGGTTGGCTTTATCGAACATTGAAAGGGCTTGAGCAATCGAACTGTTTGCAAAGCGCTTATCAACTAAACTTTAACGAGCTTGCGTCATCATCAAACGATGCCTAGGGCTTGACGGTACAACCGAATATTTTACGTAATTAAGAGATTAAGTTATGGCGATTAAAGTAGGTATTAACGGATTTGGTCGAATTGGCCGTTTGGCGCTTCGCGCAGCATTTGATTGGGACGAGCTAGAGTTCGTATTGATCAATGACGTTGCAGGTGATGCAACCACACTAGGTCACTTATTGGAGTTCGATTCAGTGCAAGGCACATGGCACCACGGCGTAACCGTGGAAGGTGATGAGCTTGTGGTGAACGGCAAGCGTATTAAGACGACTCAAGAGCGTGATATCGACGCGATTGATTGGTCTGGTTGCGACGTTGTGATTGAAGCAACAGGTGTGCACCGTAAAACCAAATTCCTAAACAAATACCTCGACCAAGGCGTTAAACGTGTTGTGGTATCCGCGCCAGTGAAAGAAGAAGGCATTGCCAACATCGTTGTCGGTGTGAACGATGAAATCTTTGATGCAGCAGCTCACCGAATCGTGACAGCGGCGTCTTGTACTACAAACTGTATCGCTCCAGTGGTGAAAGTGATCCACGAGAAACTCGGTATTGAACAGTCGTCGTTCACGACTATCCACGATCTAACGAATACCCAGACTATCCTTGATGCGCCGCACAAAGATCTGCGCCGTGCTCGTGCATGTGGTATGAGCCTTATCCCAACTACGACGGGCAGCGCAACAGCGATTGTTGAGATTTTCCCTGAGCTAAAAGGCAAGATCAATGGTCACGCGGTTCGTGTACCACTAGCAAATGCATCACTAACGGATATCATTTTTGATGTGAAGCGTGATACAACGGCTGAAGAAGTTAACGCACTACTGAAAGAAGCATCACAAGGCGAGCTAAAAGGCATCCTTGGTTTTGAAGAGCGTCCGCTTGTGTCTATCGACTACCGCGGTGACCAGCGCTCAACCATCGTTGATGCACAATCAACTATGGTGGTTGGCACTCGTATGGTGAAAATCTACGCGTGGTATGACAATGAAATGGGCTATGCAACACGCACAGCTGAATTGGTTCGTAAAGTCGGTCTAGCGGGGTAATGATGATGCATCCAACATGGGAATTAAACGTAGATAACGCAGCGTTAGTGCTAACGCCTTGTCCAGGTACCAAAGAGGCGTCGTTAGACGACTCATTAGCGCAACTTAAAGAGCAAGGTGTCACGGTTATCGTGACTGCTCTGGATAATCACGAGATGGCAGAAGCAGGCGTGGCTGAGCTTGGAGAAAAAGCACAGGCGCTAGGCATCAAGTGGTTCCAAACGGCAATTGAAGACGACCGTGCGCCTGGCGCTGAGTTTGTTGCTAACTGGAAAGCGATCTCTCCAGAGCTTCATCAAGCAATTGAAGCGGGCGAGAAAATTGCGATGCATTGCATGGGCGGCTCTGGTCGTACTGGCCTTCTTGCTGCAAACCTGCTGCTTGAGAAAGGTTGGGAGCTTGAGACCATTCGCCGTGAAGTTCAGGCGCTACGCCCGGGCGCTTTCACAAAGCAGCCTCAAATTGACTACGTAGAGAAGCTTGCTGCGACTTTCTAACCCGAGTCTCCTTAGCGAGTAAAATCAGCGAGTAAAGCCCTCTGATGAGGGCTTCTATTCCTGAACCCTTATCCCTGTTATTAGGCAGAATAATTATGTTGTCTAACCTTAGCAAAAGCGTTCGCCAGTATATGCTGGTGACCTTTAACTACTGGAATTTCACCATTACCGATGGTGCCTTGAGAATGCTGGTGGTGCTTTACTTCCACGATCTCGGCTACAGTTCACTCGCCATTGCCTCACTGTTTCTTTTCTATGAGTTCTTTGGTGTGGTTACCAACCTTATTGGTGGATGGTTAGGGGCGCGTTTAGGCCTTAACCGAACTATGAACGTTGGTCTCGGGATGCAGATCTTTGCATTGTTAATGTTGGCTGTCCCGAGTGCTTGGTTAACCATCCCGTGGGTGATGGCGGCACAAGCGCTATCAGGTATTGCTAAGGATCTGAACAAGATGAGTGCCAAAAGTGCCATCAAGACCTTGGTTCCTGATGAGCAGCAAGGGGCGCTTTACAAATGGGTAGCCATTCTGACAGGTTCTAAGAATGCACTGAAAGGCGCAGGCTTCTTTATCGGTGGTTTGTTGCTGTCTGTCCTGGGCTTCCAGTATGCCGTTGCAGCCATGGCGGCGGTACTGACGCTGGTGTTCATCGGCAGCGTTATCAGCTTAGAAAGCGATATGGGCAAGGCAAAAGCTAAGCCTAAGTTTAAGCAGATCTTCTCTAAGTCAGAAAGTATCAATATCTTATCCGCTGCGCGCATGTTTCTGTTTGGCGCTCGTGATGTCTGGTTCGTGGTTGCCTTACCAATTTATCTTGGTTCTGTCTTTGGTTGGGATCATACCTTGGTAGGGGGATTTCTTGCGCTATGGGTCATCGCTTATGGCTTTGTCCAAGGTGTAGCACCAAAGATTACCGGCAAGGCGCAGGGCAGAGTGCCAGATGGCAGTGCTGCCATGTGGTGGGCGTTAGCATTAGCCGTGGTGACAGGAATTATTGCATATTGTGTTCAGATGCAGTGGTATCCGCAAGTGGTTATTGTTGTGGGGCTATTGATTTTTGGCGCTATCTTTGCGGTCAACTCATCCTTACACAGCTATTTGATTGTGAGTTATGCAAAAGGCGATGGCGTGTCGATGGACGTTGGCTTCTACTACATGGCTAACGCGATGGGTCGTTTAATTGGCACCGTGTTGTCTGGTTGGGTGTTCCAAATGGCGGGTTTAGCGGCTTGCATGTGGGTGTCGTTTGCCTTTTTGGTGCTGACGACTATTATCTCCATTCGCTTGCCAGGCGCGCCTAAAGCGGTTGCAGGATAACGGAATTGAATCAAAAAAAAGAGTCAATCGTTAAAAGACGATTGACTCTTTTTCGTTTCAGGCGTATGTTAATCGTCAAAAGACGATAGGGGATACACAGTGACCAGTTGTAGTGTTGAAAATCCAGACATGTTTATCGCGACTGAGCAGCAGTTAGCCACAGAAAAAAAGCTAGCCGTACAAGCGAAGGCTTTGTCGCATCCTGCACGTATCCGAATTATCCGTATTCTGTCTGATTTAGAGCGTGCTGGTGGTTGTTTGAACAGTGACCTTGTATCGCAGTTGGGTCTTGCCCAATCAACCGTCTCTGAGCATATACGCATACTTAAAGTGGCGGGGTTTATTAGTGCAGAATCAATACCACCGAAAGTCTGCTATCGCATTCAGCGTGATGCGTTAAACGAGTTTTCTTCGTTGACCTTATCAGCATTTGATTAGGCCAATTCGAATTAAAAATATCATTGAGTCGGCATTGCCGACTTTTATTACCACTGACTTATCGTTATTCGACGATTAACGATATTGGAGAGTTACCATGTCTCAGCTAGCTATTGAGCAACCAAAAAAATTGGGGTTTCTGGATAGATTCCTAACCTTGTGGATCTTCTTAGCTATGGGGTTCGGCGTACTATTGGGCGTCGCTTTTCCTAGCCAAATCGAAAGCTTGAATGAGTCAATGACGGTTGGTAGTACCAACATACCGCTTGCTATTGGTCTTATCTTGATGATGTACCCACCGCTTGCCAAAGTGAACTACGGCTTGATGGGCAAAGTGCTGCAAGATAAGCAAGCTGTCACTCTCTCACTGGTAATGAACTGGTTGGTCGGGCCAATCTTGATGTTTGTGCTCGCCCTAATCTTCCTTGGCGATGAGCCTAGCTTAATGACCGGCGTTATCTTAATTGGCTTAGCACGCTGCATTGCTATGGTGTTGGTGTGGAATGATATTGGTGGCGGTAATAAAGAATATGGTGCAGCGTTAGTCGCTCTAAATAGCGTATTCCAAATTATCACTTATAGTTTCTTGGCATGGCTGTTCATCACTGTGTTGCCACCTATATTCGGTTTCCAAGGCCAAGTGGTGGACATCTCGATGGGAGAGATTGCTGAGAGTGTGCTGATTTATCTTGGTATTCCATTTTTGGCTGGCTTTTTAAGCCGTAAGATCTTAGTCGCGAAAAAAGGCGAGCAGTGGTACAACGAGACGTTTATTCCGGCGGTATCACCTATCACGCTTATCGCATTGCTAGCCACCATTGTGCTGATGTTCAGTCTCAAGGGTGAAATGATGGTTGAGCTACCAATGCAAGTGGTTCGTGTCGCTGTTCCGTTGACTATCTATTTCTTCTTGATGTTCTTTGTGAGCTTCTTTGTGGCGAAAAAGATGGGCGTGCCATTCGATAAGAATGCGTCGATCGCTTACACAGCAACAGGAAACAACTTTGAACTGGCTATTGCTGTTGCGATTGCCGTATTTGGTTTGAACTCACCAGAGGCGTTTGCGGGCGTGATTGGCCCCTTAATTGAAGTGCCGGTGCTGATAGCATTAGTGAACTTTACCTTAAAAATGAAGTCACGCTATAACGCGTAATGACAATAGAAAATGGAGCGTTTGCGCTCCATTTTTTGTATTTAAGACGGATTTTTTGAATTGACAGAACGCTTGGTATGCTTGGATTGGTACATAGCGAGATCGGCTTTTTTCAATGTGATGCGTAAGCTGGTTTGGTAGGGGGCATAACCGATGCTGTGACAAAGCATGGGGTACTGAACAAAGTTATCTCGAAACAATACGGAGAGCTTTTCTAGCGCTTGGTTTAGCCTTGCTTCATCCTTATCGTGGGTTAAAACTACAAACTCATCACCACCATATCGAACTAAAATGTCCTGTCCGGAGAAAGCTTGGCGCAAGCAGCGTGCGAATCGCATCAATACGATGTCTCCCTCACTGTGGCCTGAACTATCGTTAACGTGTTTGAAGTTATCAAGGTCGATCACCACACAAAAACCAGAATGCCAATTCACAGAGCTAAGGTAGGCGAGGTTGTGCAGCTTGGTGAGGGGATCGGTGTACGCTTTTTTTTCAAAAAACTTTACTTCATGGTGTAAGTCGGACACATCAAAGCTGGTGGTGTAAATGTAAGGTTCGCCATCAATGTACACTTTAAACTTGAGTACATTGAAGTAAGAGACAGAATCTAGACCTTGAAACGTAAGAATTTTCGGCGCACATTGCCCCGCTTCAAGGTATTCCAAGCTGGCATCGTGGCACTCATTGAGCATATCTCCGACATTGCTTGGTACGAGCTTGGCTAATTGACTGGCATTGAGGCCTATAGGATCTGCATCAGAGTATTGGCGTAACCATGCAGTGAATCGGTCGTTTAGGTAAACGTATTGGTGCTGCGCATTGCGAATAGAAAGAAAGCCAGGGAAATGGCGAAATAGCGCCAACGCCTGTTGGTACGTCAAATCTGTCACTGCAAAATCTCATCGTTTCTTTCAACCTCGAAAGCGTTTGGCTATCGGAAGTTTTTGAAAGAGTTATAGTTTTTGAGTGCTTTCTATCATGCCCTTTGCATAAGAACTGTGATGCTTATCATTCTGTGGCCAGTTCTTGAGGAAGTTCACCTCTATTCTCAGTTCTGAGACAAAGTGAACACAAAAAAAGCAGCTTTTGCTGCTTTTTAGGTCGTTTAGTTATCTCTACCGTTTAGGGCGTCGAGTGGTTGTGACGGTGAAGATAATGACAGGCATTATCGCTGCCCATATAGCGAGCGAGTGAACGTTGGGGGACTCGCCTTAAGTCGACGACAATCAATCCATCAAGAGCATTGTTAAAGTCAGGGTCGACATTGAAGCTGACAAGCTTACCGTTGAGACTAAGGTACTGTCTGAGTAATACAGGTACGCTTTTGCCTTGGTCAAGGCGAGCGATAACACGAGAGAGTAACTGCATATCAGCCAGCGCAGACAGCAACTGAGCGTTCCAGTTGGGATGAGCAGCAAGCTTGGGTGGGTTAGGGGCACTGACATGCTGTGCGCTGTCTTGGTCGTAGTGGTGTAAGGTCATGGTATCGGTGAGTAACTGTCTTGCGACATCGCTATAGTCACTACTGATACTGACCGGACCAAACAGGTGAGTATAGTCTGGGTGGCGATGCACAAACTCAGCGATACCTTTCCAAAGCAGTAACAGTGCGCTCATGCTCTTTTGATACTCTTCGGCAATCACGCTGCGACCCATTTCAATCGATTTGCCCATAGTAGCCAAAAAGGGGTGTTCATAGTCAAAAAGAGTGCGTGAATAAAGGCCTTGAATGCCGTGCTTCTCCAGCAATGTATCAACCAGACCAAGACGGTAAGCCCCCACTAATTTATTGTTCGCTTTGTCCCAAATAAATAGGTGTTGGTAGTCCTTATCAAAGTGGTCGATATCCAGTGCTTGCCCAGTCCCTTCGCCTACCAAACGGAAGTTGTGTTCTCGCATGCGACCAATCTCATGCATCAAGGCTGGAATATGCTCCATGGTCGTGCAATAGACATCAAACTCACCGCTAGAGAGTAAGTGGTGCTGCGATGGTAACTGGTTGATATCGTTCAGCAGTTCGCTTAAAGGTAGAGCCGAGGCAACCGGCTCTGGGTGTGTTAGTGATGACGATTGAGTATTCGGGTTCGTCGCTGCTGGTATTTGGCTTTGCTGTTTGCCCAGTAGGTAAGTATTGAGACGAAGGTAGTTCACCAACTGACGATTATCTAAGGTATTGACCTCTTTGAACTTGATTACTTCGCCGATAGAGATGCTTATGGGGCGATTTTTCTTGTTCAGCAGTTCACGGCCGAGCATGGCAGTTCGAAGCATTGGATGAACCTTACCCGCCAGATAAAAACGCTTGGAGTTAAGGCCGCCAATGTGCACTGGGACGGTCAGTGCTTTGTTTTTCTTAATAAGCGTACCGACCGAGCGGCTCCACTCTTTATCTTCGAGGCGAAGTGCTTTGCTATCGACCAGTTGCGAGACTTCACCCGCCGGGAACACCAATAGTGCGCCACCCTGTTCAAGGTGATGATTGGCTTGGCGTAATGCACGGGTATTGGACTTGTGTGCATTGGCGCCATCAAATACGTCAACGCCAATAAACAAGGGTTCTAGTTCAGGAACCAGTTTTAGAAACTCATTGGCTAAGATTTTCACATCTTTACGGCGTTGCAACAGAAGCTCAGCCAGTATCACACCCTCAACGCAGCCTAGCGGGTGATTAGCGACAATGAGGGTCGCGCCCGTTTGAGGCAGGTTATCTCGACTTCCAGTAACAATGTGATAGTCAATGCCCAAGATCTCGAGTGCAAAGCGAAGAAAACGCTCGGTATCACAACCTGGTGGACGCTGTGCATATAAGTGGTCCAATACAGAAAGGCCGGTTGCCCACTCGGCAACATTTTCTGCAATGCCCAGTGGGGTTTTTCTCGGTAAGCGAAACGGGCTGGTGGTATCCATAGCAACCTCTAAACAATTTCCATGTAGTGTCGTTAAGAGGGTATGACGTCTATATGTCAGAATTGCGTAGCCTAGATGGAAGATGGATGACGTATTGATGTCAAACCGGTGACGAGATGAACAATAAGCAATAAAAAAGAGCGCCGTAGCGCTCTTTGTATAAGAAAGGGAACGTTAGAATGAAGCGTTGACCGACAGTTTAAAGCGGCGCTCATTGCCATAGTGCACATCCGTAACGACACCGTGGCTGGTGCTGCCACCCGTGCCTGATACATATTCGGTATCAAACAGGTTTTCGATGTTGAAGCGGAAGTCCCAAGTTACATAGTCGCTGCTGATTTTGTGCGATGCACCGGTATCAACGCGGGTGTAACCATCAAGTGTGACGGTGTTTGCGTTATCTGCCCAGCGCTCACCTTGATAGAACAAGCCGATATTAAATGCCGTTGCGTCAGTAAATGCGTAGCGTGTCCAAACGGAACCAGACCACTCAGGTACGTTTGCTGGTGTCTTATCTTGATATAAGTCGTGCTTGTCGTACTTAGCATCTAGGTACATGGCAGATGTCATCACAAACCAGCTATCGGATAGCTGACCTTGCGCGCCAGCTTCAGCGCCGCGGTGGTGTTGATTACCATTTTGCGTAGTGAAGCCATTTTCTTCGATACTGATGTTACGTTTTTCGATATCAAATAACGCACCCGTCAATAGTAAGCGGTTATCCAAAAGCTCCCACTTAGTACCCAATTCGTATTGGCGGCTCTTTTCTGGCGTACGCTCAGTGACTGAACCATCATCATTGACGGCATTGTCTACAGGATTGAAGCTTTCCGAGTAGTTAGCATAGATGCTGCCTGAATAGTTTGGATGATAAATTACGCCAAATTTTGGTGAGAATGCCTGGCTGTCGTTCGCGCCTTTCACAGTTTCACCTGTCGAACTATTGGTGCCATCTTTGAAGTACTGATCGTAGCGGCCACCCACAAGCGCCTGCCACTGATCGTTGAAAGTAATTAGATCTTGCGCATAGAAGCCGTAGAAGTGGTTACTGCTTTCGTATGCTGAAGACGCGTCATGATAGTCTAACCCTGGATTCTTAGGTGATTCGCCTGGTTTGACATTGATAGAGTTACCTTTTACTCGCAGCTGAGTGTAGTCATAAAACTGACCGTTAACGCCAAGTAGTACTTGGTGATCAACATTTAGTGCTGTGAAATCACCATGTAAGTCAGCATGGAACGCTTGGGTCTTCCAAGTGTCATGACGGTCAAACGGACTCATTGTGTAGCTGCCATCGACGATGGTTTGAACCGTCGGTTTTGGGCTAGAGTCATAGCGGTGACGCTTCATATGCTGTGAGTTATAGCTGAAGTTAGCGCGCCATTGTGAGTTGATGAACACATCAAGATCAGCCCCCCAGTTTTCCACATCGTTGTTGATGAATGACCAAGAAGCATCGCGGATCATATCGCGGTCGCCGATTCGGTTGCCTTGCATGTCTAGCCAAGAACCCGTATCCAGCGGCGCGTTGTCGTTGGTCTTTTCATAGTTAACAGACAACAGACCCCAGTCAGACAGATCCGCTTCAATCACACCATAGCCTAGGAAGCGATCTCGCTCGCGCTGTTCCCCATTAGCATATTGACGAGATTCCACAGCGTCTTGTTTCACCAGCACAGTACGACCTCTCAATGTGCCAGATTCATTAAGCGCACCAGAAGCGTCAATGTGATAGCGAGTGCTACCAAGGTGGTCGATATCGGTACCAACATTGACTTGTGGTGTCGCGGTTGGCTTTTTAGACACCATGTTGATCATGCCACCAGGCGCCGAGTTACCGTAAAGAAGGCTCGATGGTCCTTTAACGACCTCGATACGATCTAAGGTCTCAATCGGCAGCATGTAATGAGTAAAGAGTGAGTGACCGTTTCTTAGATAGCCGTTGGTTGATGAGAGCTCAAAGCCGCGCAGATAAAATACTTCGCGATTCCACTTTTGAGAGCCCGCATTGACACTGGCGTCGTTTTGCAGCGCTTCACCTAATGTGGTCGCCAGCTGTTCATCGAGCACAATTTCAGGAATGACGTTAACCGACTGTGGGGTTTCTAGCATGGTAGTATCGGTGCGCATAGCGCCGCTTGCACTGTCAACTTTATAGTCGTCGAAGCTTTGGGCGTGTATTACCAAGGTTTCGTCAGTTTTTGTTGGTTCTGATTGGGCAAATACCGGAGAAGTATTGAGTGCAAGTACCACTGCACTGCAAAGTGTGGTCACTTTGAAATTCATTGGGGCTATCCTAGCTCGATTATCCGAGACAATTGTTTTTGTTATTAGCAGAGTGAACCTGAAGTAGGTCTACGATTGAACTGCGAAATGAATGCTAATGCGATTTATTATTATTTGCAATTGTAATAAATGTAAGCATTTGTATCTTTTGTAGGTACAAGGGATTGATTGCATAGAAGTGGTAAATGGGGTGTAATTATCTTGTTGTAATTAAGGAGGTTCTATCAATGGAATGGGGACAAGAACAACAAAAACAGAGCTACCGTTTCTTGCAGCCGGGAATGAAACTTACCTTGTCTTCGGTGAGTGATTCACACATCAAAGGTGTGGCCGTTAACTTGCTTGGCTACAAAATTGATGAGTTTATTGTCGTTGATACCTCAGGACTGACTCCGGATGTGCAGCAGAAAATCAATGACGGTGAGTTTGTGGTGCGTGGACTCTCAGATACCAGTTTTGGTCACGTTATCGCGTTTCGCTGCCATGCTCTTTCCAGTTCAGAATTACCTTGCAGTCACCTGTTCCTATCGTCTCCGGCAGAGTTTGTATCCAAGCCGATCCGCGAGCATTCTCGTTACAAACTCTCTATGCCTTGCACGGTGTCTTATGGTCAATCCAGCATTGAAGGTAAAATTGTCGATTTCTCGCTGGCTGGATGTGGGGTTTATCTAGAACAAGCTCACGACTTTTGTAAGGGGCTCGATGTGAAAGTGGAGTCGACACTGAATCAGTTTCTGCCTGCGGGGATGGTGTGTGAGGTGGTAACGGTGCGAAAGCAGGGTCGTGGGAGTCTGCTGGGTATCCAGTTTAACCAGCAAGTGCTGATGTCGAACCGTTTAAAGACCACCTTAGCGGAACAGTCCCTCGCGGTTTCCTAGTACAAACTTCATTTCAGAGAAGCGCTGCTACGCTCGCGAAAGTGCGCTAAACGTCAAGCCAGTGGTATGCGCTCGTCAAGATTAAGCTAGTGGGTGCTCACTTTTGTGCCTAGGATGCAACAATGCTTTTTCTTCGCTTATTTCAAGGTGTAAACTGTGCTATATAAAGAGCAGAATTTCTCAATGGAATGTTCCGACTTATGCGTATCTTCACTCTTGTGCTGCTAATGGTTTTTTCTTGGCTTCAATACACCCTCTGGTTTGGAAAAAACGGCATTGTTGATTTCCAACAAGTGGATACAGAAATCCAAGTACAGCAACAAGTTAATGGCAACTTACAAACCCGCAACGATGAAATGTTTGCTGAGATTGACGATCTTAGACAAGGGTTGGATGCCATTGAAGAGCGAGCGCGACATGAGCTAGGAATGATTCAACAAGGAGAAACCTTCTACCGAATCATAGGTGAGGATAACCAATGATCCCTGAGCATCATCCTATTATTGCTATCGTGCCTGCCGCAGGTGTTGGTAGCCGCATGCAAGCGGATATTCCCAAGCAATATCTCAAAATCCATGAACAAACCATTCTTGAGCACACCATAGAGCGCTTGCTGGCGCATCGAAGTATCGATAGCGTCATCGTAGCGATCAGTGATGGCGACCCATACTTTGAAGGTTTATCGTTTATCTCAGATAAGCCTGTTGTACGGGTCTTGGGAGGTGGTGAGCGGGCAGACTCAGTGCTGTCGGCCGTTGAGTACGTCAAACAGCGTATTCCTAATGCGTGGTGCTTGGTTCATGATGCGGCAAGGCCGTGCATTACCCATGAGGATATTAGCAAACTCATCTACGAAGTAAGCACTCACCCAGTTGGTGGTATACTCGCAGCCCCGGTGAAAGACACGATGAAGCGCGCTAACGATGCACAAGGTATCGATCATACTGTCGATAGAGCAGGTCTTTGGCATGCGCTAACCCCACAGATGTTTAAAGTAGAGTTGCTGCATAGTGCGCTCAGTGATGCGTTAGCCGAAGGGGTCACCATCACTGATGAAGCATCAGCGGTCGAGTGGACAGGTTTGTCCCCACTGTTGGTTGAAGGGCGCAGCGACAACATTAAAATTACTCGTCCAGAGGATCTCGCTCTGGCGGAGTTTTATCTCAAAAATAAGGAATTAGAACAATGAGAATAGGCCATGGCTTTGATGTACATAAGTTTGGTGGTGAAGGACCTGTCATCATTGGTGGTGTCGCCATTCCTTATGAACAAGGGCTAGTTGCCCATTCTGATGGTGATGTGGCGTTGCATGCACTGTGTGATGCACTGCTAGGCGCTATTGCTGCAGGCGACATTGGTCGTCATTTTCCTGACACGGATGAAGAGTGGAAAGGAGCAGACAGCCGCGCATTGCTTCGTGATGTCTACAGCAAGGTCAAATCACAAGGTTATGAGTTGGTGAATGCTGACGTAACCATCATGGCACAAGCACCAAAGATGGCTCCGCACATTGAAACTATGTGCCACACCATTGCCGCTGACTTGGAAACCGACATTGGTAACATCAATGTAAAAGCAACCACGACGGAAAGACTCGGTTTTACAGGACGTAAAGAAGGTATCGCCACAGAAGCTGTGGTTCTGATCAACAAAGTAACGTCCTAAAGGCAAATATCATGACTGATGTGTTAGAAAACCTGAATTATCTTCACGGCAAACCTGCGGTTAGCGCTAAGTTTAAAGCCAGCAACCAAGACTTCATTGTCAATGAGGTTCTGGGGTTTGAGTTTGCGGGAGAAGGGGAGCATTTGATGCTCCGCATACGAAAAAATGGTGAAAACACCAGTTTTGTCGCCAATGAATTGGCCAAAGTGTGTGGCGTAAAATCGAAAGATATTGGCTGGGCCGGCCTCAAAGATCGCCATGCCGTGACTGAACAGTGGTTAAGCGTCCATTTACCAAAGAAGAACGTACCAGACTTTAGCGCCTTCTTGGCGCAGTATCCTAGTATTGAGATAGTGGCGACCGATTGGCACAACAAAAAGCTGCGTCCAGGCGATCTTGCTGGTAATGAGTTTGCCATCCGTTTGACTGAGGTGTCAGATGTTGAAGCACTAAAAGCGCGCGTAGCGCTCGTTTGTGATTCTGGCGTACCAAACTATTTTGGTCAGCAGCGTTTTGGACACGATGGTAACAACGTGAGCGAAGCGAAGCGTTGGGGACGTGACAACGTGCGCACTCGCAATCAGAATAAACGCAGTTTGTATCTCTCTGCGGCGCGCTCATGGATCTTTAATCACATCGTTTCAGAGCGTTTGCAGCAAGATTGCTTTAACACTGAGCTGGCCGGGGACATTCTTGACGAAACTGGGATGATCACCGCTGCATTGGCAGGTGATAATGCGCTACCAACCACCGATGAGGCCGAGAAGCTTGAACAAAGCATCTTAGATCAAGAGCCAGATTTGATGGCGCTTATCCGCGGTAATCGCATGCGTCACGACAGACGCGCTATTGTGTTAAAGCCTGACTCATTGAATGCACAATGGGATGAAGATTCTGTAACACTGAGCTTTTTCTTGGATTCAGGCAGTTTTGCGACCTCGATTCTTAGAGAGCTGGCAAATGTAGAAGAAGTAGAAAGGCAATTCTAGGATTCATGGAAACAAACAAACAGAGAATCAAAGTCCTCATCAGTAATGATGATGGCGTACACGCCGAGGGAATTCGCACATTAGCGGCGGAGCTGGCAAACATTGCTGATGTGACCATCGTTGCGCCAGACAGAAACCGTTCGGGCGCATCGAACTCATTAACGCTTGAGCAGCCGCTGCGTGTTAACGAAATTGAGCCTGGTGTTTTCTCGGTTCAAGGAACGCCAACCGATTGTGTGCACTTTGCGCTTAATGAATTGATGAAAGACGATCTTCCCGATTTAGTTCTGTCTGGCATCAACCATGGGGCTAACTTGGGCGACGATGTGCTCTATTCTGGTACTGTAGCGGCGGCTATGGAAGGACACTTTCTAGGCGTTCAATCCATCGCTTTTAGTCTGGTTGGTAAACAGCACTTTGCTGCAGCGGCGATCATCGCTCGTCAATTTGTCGAGCGTCATTTGGCTACTCGTGTGCCGACCAATCGACTATTGAATATTAATATCCCAGATAAGCCGCTGGCGCAGCTTGGTGATGTTGCCGTGACTCGATTGGGTGCCCGTCACCATGCTGAAGCGATGATTAAGCAGCAGGACCCAAGAGGGCACGACATTTATTGGTTGGGACCTCCAGGGAAAGAGCAGGATGCTGGAGAGGGCACCGATTTTTACGCAGTTGAACATGGGCGTATTTCTATTACACCACTGCAGGTGGATTTGACCGCACATGAGTCGATTGGTGCGATGGAACGTTGGGTGTCAGGGAGAGAGTAATTAATGAACCCACAAGCAGCGAAATTAGTGGAGTTTATCCGAGCGCACGGTGTAGCTGATCCCCGTGTGCTGGATGCTATCTTCTCCGTACCCCGTGAGCAATTTGTGTCACAAGCGATGCTTCACCAAGCCTACGACAACAATGCTTTGCCTATTGGTGCTGGGCAGACGATTTCTCAGCCCTACATTGTCGCGAGAATGACCGAGCTGCTTGAGCTGACACACGATACTCGAGTGCTTGAAATCGGAACTGGCTCAGGCTATCAAACTGCCGTGCTGTCGCAGTTGGTGGAGCATGTCTATTCGGTTGAGAGAATAAAAGCACTGCAATGGGAAGCAAAGCGCAGGCTAAAGCGTCTTGATATTTACAACATCTCCACCAAACACGGTGACGGTTGGCAAGGCTGGCAAGCCAAGGGGCCATTTGATGCCATTATCGTCACGGCTGCAGCTTCCGAAGTCCCTCAAGCATTATTGACCCAGCTCAATGATGGTGGACGTTTAGTGATCCCTGTCGGTGATAATGAGCAACAACTATTAAAAATCACTCGTAAAGGTGATAGCTTTACTACCGAAGTTATTGAATTAGTGAGGTTTGTTCCTCTCGTAGCAGGTGAATTAGCGTAAATGCAAAAGCGGTTAAAAGCAGTGGTCTCCGTTGTTTTTTTGTCCAGTGCACTGATTGGGTGTGCTGGGCATTCGCCTGCGCCTGTCTCAAATCTGGGAGGCAAGTACGATAGTGTTTCCCGTGGCAGTTATCGTGGCAGTTACTATGAAGTGCAAAAAGGGGACACCCTCTATTTTATCTCATACGTCACAGATAAAGATGTTAACGATCTGATAAGACTCAATAATCTCAAAAAACCCTACACCATTCACCCAGGCCAGCGTTTGAACCTGTGGCGCCCGGTCTATTCCCCACCGGTGTTTGCTGGTTCTGGTTCAGGTGAGGTTGCAACCGCCTCTGTGGCAACGGCTGCAGCGAGCTCGAGCACCGCGACAACTGCGTCAAAACCGCCTTCAAAAGCGGGTAGCTCATCAACGCAAAATAGTCAAAAAACCGCCGCAAAGAAGGTTGATCAAACTCAAACAAAGGAGTATGGTGAGGCTAAAGGTAAACAAAATGTTAACAAGACTAAACCCCAAACGGTAAAACAGACAACCAAGCCAGCCGCGAAGCAAACTGTCGCGAAGGCGAAACCAGCACCGAAACCGGCGCCAAGCACAGCGGCAAAAGTATCAAGTTGGGTCTGGCCGACTAAGGGTCGTGTCATAAAGAACTTTTCTGCAGGGGACCAAGGAAATAAAGGAATCGATATTGCAGGCCGCCGAGGCCAAGATATCGTCGCCACTGCAAAAGGAACCGTGGTTTACTCAGGCAACGCACTACGTGGTTATGGAAACCTCGTTATTGTTAAGCATAACGACAGTTACCTAAGTGCTTACGCTCACAATGACAGACTATTGGTATCGGAAGGACAAAGTGTTAAAGCCGGACAAAAAATCGCTACGATGGGAAGCTCCGGAACCAACAGCGTTAGACTGCACTTTGAAATCCGTTATCAAGGAAAATCAGTAAACCCAAAACGCTACTTGCCGTAACTGCCGTATAACGAATACACCATACGAAAAGCTACTTGCAATTTGATTGACTTAATCAGAGAAAGTTAGCGACATAGTTGAGTTGTCATGTCTTGCTAGCTCGCCAGGGGGAGGCGCTATGAGTATCAGCAATGCAGTAACCAAGAACGAAAACTTCGATGCCAACAGTGAGACTGTTGATGTTGTAGAACCTACACTGACGAACGATGACGCCGCAACAGAGACTGAAGACAAGGATTTGTACGATGCCTCTGCGAAAAGCTTAGATGCCACCCAGCTCTATCTCGGCGAAATCGGCTTTTCACCACTCTTGACCGCAGAAGAAGAAGTGCTCTATGCAAGACGTGCACTGAAAGGCGATGAAGCAGCCCGTAAACGCATGATCGAAAGTAACTTGCGATTAGTGGTTAAGATCTCTCGACGCTACAGTAACCGTGGTCTAGCGCTTCTTGATTTAATTGAAGAAGGCAATTTAGGTCTTATTCGTGCAGTAGAGAAATTCGACCCTGAGCGCGGCTTCCGTTTCTCAACGTATGCGACGTGGTGGATACGCCAAACTATTGAGCGTGCTTTGATGAATCAAACACGCACGATTCGTCTGCCTATCCATGTGGTAAAAGAGCTCAATATTTACCTACGTACAGCCCGTGAACTGTCCCAAAAGCTCGATCATGAGCCAACAGCCGAAGAAATTGCACATAAGCTGGATAAACCGGTGAGCGACGTTTCTAAGATGCTGAGACTCAATGAACGTATCAGTTCGGTTGATACGCCAATTGGTGGGGACGGTGAGAAAGCGCTGTTAGATATCATTCCGGATTCAACGCACTCAGACCCTGAAGTCTCAACCCAAGATGACGATATTAAATCATCGCTTATTCACTGGCTTGATGAACTGAATCCAAAACAAAAAGAAGTGTTGGCACGACGCTTTGGATTACTAGGCTATGAGCCTTCAACCCTTGAAGAAGTTGGGCGAGAAATCAATCTTACTCGCGAGCGTGTGCGTCAAATTCAAGTCGAAGGTCTACGTAGACTGCGTGATATTTTAGTCAAGCAAGGCTTGAATATGGAATCACTGTTTAACTTTGACGACGATTAAATCGTAATTGAACCGTAATAAAAAACCGCCGTGAGGCGGTTTTTTTGTATTCAAAGTCATGCTCTAAGCATTATGCCCAGCCATTAGGACTCTTCTTACGACGTGGGATAATGTGCGGAAGGATAAGACCAAACAAAAGGCCTACACCCGCAACACCACCGCCATACATAAAGTAGCGCAGTAGTAGGTCTTCTTTTTGCGTATCCAGTTTAGCACGTAGCTCGCGGATTTCTGTTTGAGAAGACGTCAGCTGCGCGCTGATGTCAGAGTAGTTTTGCTCAAGCTCTGCAATTTGCTTGTTACGTGCTTCTAGAGAGCTGACTAGGCCACCTTTCTCGCTGTCCGCAGTTTCGCGTGCATTTGCTAGCTGAGATTTAACTTGCGTCAGTTCTTTCTCAAGACGAGGTAGGCGTACCGCCATACTTTCTTGAGCCGTGACGAACTTCGAGTCTACCCAGCCTTTACGGCCGCGGTTGTCTTGAACTTGGGAGTAGCCCGTGTCACGGTTAGAAGATAGTAGTTGCACTTTGTCACCAGCGTTAATGCTGCCGATGATACGATACTGAGCGCTTGGCCCTGAGTGCAGATAGGTAAATAGCTTGTCAGCAATATATCGATCTTGAGCCAACGCTGCAGGAGCAGCGAGTAACGACACCATGATCATGCAGATCAGTTTTTTCACAGTAAGTCCCTTAAGTGTATCAATGGGGAATGATGAAGAAAGTCGCGTTTGCAGCTGGGCTGATACGCACTCTCAAATTGTAAACTTTTAAGAATGGGCAAATAGTATGAAGTTTCTCAATCGGGTGCAACAAAGAAGGGAGGCAAAGCCTCCCTTTATTTGAATTTGAGTCAAATATGACGTGAGCTTCACATCTCCCTGACTTTATCTAAGCCTTGGCTTATGCACCAAATATCGCTTGCATCATGTAGTAGAATACTACCGCAAGTAGTGCACCAGCAGGTAGAGTCACTACCCAAGAAGCCACGATATTACGTACAACACCTAAGTTAAGTGCTGCGATACCACGAGCGAAACCAACACCCAATACCGCACCTACAAGTGTTTGTGTGGTCGAGATAGGAAGACCGGTACCCGAAGCTAGAACAACGGTACAAGCCGTTGCTAGCTGCGCTGCGAAGCCGCGGCTAGGCGTTAGTTCAGTGATACCTGTACCTACCGTTGCCATTACTTTGTGCCCCATAGTCGCGAGACCCACAACGATACCGATACCACCTAGTGGAAGAATCCACCATGCGATGGTGCTCTTAGCGTTGATTTCACCCATGTGCTCAACCGTTGAAACAACAGCAGACAGCGGACCAATCGCGTTCGCTACGTCGTTTGAACCGTGTGCAAATGCCATCGCACAAGCTGTGATAACCATCAGAACGCTGAAGATACCTTCTACGCCACTAAAGCCATGGTCTTCTTCACGGTCTGCAAATTTACGTTGGATGTAGATGTATCCGCCAATCATAACTAGAGACGAAACGCCTGCAGCCCACGCCCACGCTTCCATACCTTCAAGGTGCAGGCCTACGTGTTTTAGACCTTTCTTGATGGTTACCAGCGCAATCACCATAGTGGTAATGAACATGTACACTGGAACAAAGCGCTTAGCGTTAAACAGTGGCTTTTCGGTATCGAAAATCAGGCGCTGTGCGCTGACAAAGATAAGGTAAGCGAAGAAACCAGAAATCACAGGTGTGATAACCCAGCTACCTACGATGCCTTTTACTGAACCCCAGTCAACCGCTTCAGTACCCACAGACACACAAGCGAAACCGATGATAGCGCCAATGATTGAGTGAGTAGTTGATACCGGCCAGCCCATGTAAGAAGCGAGCAATAGCCAAGTACCTGCCGCTAATAGAGACGACATCATACCGAATACTAGAACGTCTGGCTGGTGAGCAAACAGCGAGGTTTCAATCACACCCTTACGGATAGTGTCTGTTACCTCACCGCCAGCAAGGTATGCGCCGGCGAATTCGAAGATCATCGCGATGATGATAGCTTGCTTAACTGTTAGAGCTTTAGAGCCAACAGAAGTACCCATTGCATTGGCAACATCGTTTGCACCGATACCGATCGCCATAAGGAAACCGAACATCGCCGCAACAAGAATCAGGATAGTGCCGTAGTTTGCAAGAATATCCATTGTAATACCTAGTTTTGTTTCATAACAAGCGGAGCAAAAGTTTGGCGCAGGGCAATCTCTTAAGCATTGTCTGTGCTCAACGCCTAATACTTCTTCGCTCTTTGTTACTTAGTTAACGTGTGTTTAAGACCTAGACAGCATGAGTTCAAGACGAGCGCCTACGCGCTGAGCTTGATCTGCAATACCGCCGACCCATTCAAGAATTTTGTACAAGAACATAACGTCGATTGGGTTCATGTCTTGTTCAATCGCCATTAGTTGCTGACGAAGCTGGATTTGCATGGCATCGGTATCATCTTCGATGACATCGAGTTGGTGAATCATCTCTGCTACCAGAGTCACTTCACGACCTTTAAAGCCTGTCTCTAGCAGTTCATCCAGCTCATTGATAACTTTCTGAGCTTGGTTGGCTGCATCAAGACAACGCTTCACATAAGCGATGAAGTTTTCTTGAAGTGGCGCAGGAATGACAAGTTGGCGACCGTAAACACGACCGGCAATGTCTTTGGCAAGGTTGGCAAGCTTATCTTGCTGCGTCAGTAGCTCTAGCATATCGCTACGGTCTACAGGCAAGAACAGGCCGCGTGGTAGTTTAAGACGGATCTCACGTTTCAAAACGTCGGCTTCTTTCTCAAGATGAGAAATCTGCGCACGGATCTCCGCTGCTTTTTCCCAATCACCCTTTGAGCTTGTCTCAAAGAAGTTGATAAGGTGAGAGCAACATTCTGTTACGCACACAACGTGGCGCTGCAAAGGCTTAATTGGGGACTTTGCAAATAACCCCATAATTGTATTTACTGGCATGGTTGTTCAACCTAATTAATATAACCTGAAATAAACATACACCAATATCATGGTGAAATGTTGAGCGATGGCTATAAAGGCGCGCATGTTAACCCATTAAAACGCCGATTTAAACTGTTTTAGATCATCATTTGGGTGATATTTGTCACTTGCTGATTAGTACAATTGCTCATATCCTGTTGTGAGTGTCCCCGAAAGGTAAAACTATGGAAACCGAGATAGAACTGAAGTTTTTTGTTTCTCCTGATTTTTCAGAAACTTTACTCAGCAAGATTGCTGAAACAAAAGTACTTCAGCACAGTTGTCGCGAGTTAGGAAACACTTACTTCGACACCCCCGATAACTGGCTTCGTCAGCATGACATTGGACTGAGAATTCGTCGTTTCGATGATGTTTTTGTGCAAACCATGAAAACCGCAGGTCGCGTCGTTGCGGGGTTGCATCAACGTCCGGAATTTAATGCTGAACACACATCAAATGATCCAGAACTCACGCTACACCCCCTCGACATCTACCCAGAAGGGCGCAGCGTTGAAGAGCTGCAAGCTCAATTGGTGCCGATTTTTGCCACCGACTTTACGCGTGAGCAATGGTTGATTGGTATGGCCGATGGCAGTCAGGTAGAAGTGGCGTTTGATCAAGGTTTAGTGTCATCAGGGGACAAAACTTACCCTATCTGCGAAGTCGAACTCGAGCTTAAATCGGGGCAAACAGACGTGCTATTTACGCTTGCTCGCGCCTTCTGTGAGGCGGGCGGTATTCGTCTTGGTAACTTAAGTAAAGCTGCGCGAGGCTATCGCTTAGCGGCGGATTATGGCGGCGATCCGGTGAAAAGCCTGGAGCTGGTGGACACCTCGGACACAGACAGTGTTGAAACCTGCTTTATCCAGTCTCTAGAGCATGCTTTGGCGCATTGGCACTATCACGAGCAGATCTATACCGAGCACGAATCGATTGAAGCGCTGCTCGAAATCAGCCATGCACTGAGCTTTATTCGTCAAACTTTGACCGTATATGGCAGCATTGTCCCTCGACGCGCCAGCGCTATCGTCAGGCAAGAGCTGAAGTGGCTAGAGCAAGAACTTGCTTGGCTAAAGAGCTATGAACATTTTGAAACACTTTTGGAAGACAAAGGACACGTGCTTCGTAAGCTTGATGCTCGAAAATTCCTCGTTTCAAAGCTAAAAGAGCGTGAGCAAGACTTGCCAGATCGCGAAGATATGTTGCGACTGATTCATTCGGGACGATATGCGGGTCTGTTACTGGACCTCAGCCGTTGGATTTTGTCTCGCGGTTGGCAGCCATTCTTAGATGATAAAGCACGCGAGAAAATGGCTCAGTCAATCAAGCCATTCTCCATGCAGCAGTTGGCACGCACTTGGGCTGAGCTGATGGATGCCTTCCCGCCCAAAAAATCACTGACACGTCAGGAATACATTGAGCAGCAGTACCGACTGATGCGCAACCTTTACACGGGTGTTGGTTTCGCCAGCCTTTACAGCATGGAAGAGCGGAATAATTTTCGCTTGCCGTGGGCAGACTTGCTGCAAGGCATTGATGATCTGCTGATGTTAGAGCTTTTAGAGCCGCTGGTGGAAAAACTGGAAGGCGAAGAGCGTGAACAGCTTGAACGCTGGCTACGTCGCCAAGAGAGCTCGATTCTGCATGCCATGGAGCAAACTAGGCAAATCAGTATTGAAGCTGAGCCATATTGGCAAAACTAGTACAAATTAGAATAGGGAGGCTTTAGGCCTCCTTATTTTTTCTCGCGTTCTAGTGATTCAATTTTCTGTTCCATTTTCTCCAGCTTATGCAACATCACCTCTTGCTGATTGAGCACCTTTTGTAACATCACTTCTTTGTGTTTGGAGCGTCTTTCATCCATGGAACTGGGTGAAGATAGGAGCGAAGTGATCAAGCCCGATGTCATACCAAACATACCGACACCGCAGATAATAATCATACCAGCCAAGACCTTACCCACGCTTGTAACTGGGTAGTGATCACCGTAACCGACGGTCGATACCGTGACGAAAGCCCACCAAACAGCATCACCAATATGCTGGATATTCGCATCAGGATCGCCACTTTCCGCCCACATAATGAGTCCAGCGCCAACCGTAATTAGCAGCACAAGCAGCAGAAGGATCGAGGCGATTGTCGTCTCATGCTTGTTGCGAGCAAGCTGTCTTAACAAGGTTTCACCAGAACGAATGACAAGCACTACGCGGAAAATGTGAAAGACACGAGCAAAGCGCAGTGGCTCGATCATCGGCAGACTGGCGAGGAAATCAATCCAATGCGTTTTCATAAATTGCACTCGATCTGTGGAGCGGATCAGATCCACAACAAGTTGCAGAATAAATAAGCTACAGATAATAAAGTCGAGGCCGATAAGAACAGTACGCTCATCCTCGTTGATGGGAGCAAACAATAAGGCTGAGATCACAAATAGAGCCATAAAAGAGAGGATAAGTGACAATAAGCTCAGAGGCTTAACTTCAGTTTTGGTATCATTTGCTTTCATACGAGGCTCGAAATAAATAACTTGGTCTCATGAGTCACAATTCCCCCTACGGCTTTGGCATGCAGGCAAGTGATGATGACATTCAGTTAGAGAAAGATTCTCTAACTATATAATAATTAATGGAGAACGGATAATGACCGCACTGACATTTAAACCATGGGAGCGACTCATCACGGATGTACGCTTGATCCCTAAGATGTTGATGTTGATGATTTTTAGTACCGTATTGCTGATTGGTAAGCAGTTGTGGGATGCAAGCACATTTTACGACTCCCTTCTTGCCGCAACCCAGAACGAAGCGATTGCTCAGCAGCACTACGAAGCCTATCTAATTCAAGTCGTATGGCAGACTGCCCTAATGATTGTTCTCTTCGTGGCTCTATTGTTGTTTGCCGCGAAAACTATGCTTAAGCAAACCAACTATTTAAGTGATGCGATTAAGCGTATGGCCGATAAAGATCTTACCATTCCTGTGCTTATGGAATGTAAAGATGAATACGGCGATGTGGCGCGTGAACTTGAGAAAACGCGTGTCCACCTGCAAGACATCATCAAGACTCAGGTAGCGACCTCTCAAGAGCTAGCGACGCTGACTGAAGTGATGACACTTAGCATGTCTGAGACCAAAGAATCTTCTCAAGAAGAGTTCCAGGAAATTGATCAACTGGCGACGGCAATGAGCGAAATGACGTCGACGGTACAAACCGTGGCTGATCATGCGCAAAATGCTTCGCAGCTGACTGAACAAGCGTCGGGTCAAGCAGAGACAGGTCAGCGCTTTGTACAAGGTACCGTGACTAAGATGAGTGAGCTGTCGAATGATATCTCTGCATCAGCCCAGGCGGTCAACCAAGTGGAAGAGCGTGTTGAGTCGATTGGCAGCGTTGTTGGTACTATTCAAGGCATTTCAGAGCAAACCAACTTACTTGCGCTTAATGCGGCGATTGAAGCGGCACGTGCGGGTGAAGCTGGCCGCGGCTTTGCTGTGGTTGCGGATGAAGTACGTAACTTAGCGCAGCGCACTCAGCAGGCGACGGTTGAAATCCAAGAGATGATTTCTCACCTTCAATCGAGCGCCAATTCTGCGGTAGAGCTAATGGAGAAAAGTGTGGTTGAAGCGGCAGATGGTGTGGAGCTTGTGACCAATGCCGGTGCTGAACTTGATGGCATCGTTAACCAAGTCAATCAAATCAATGACATGAACTTCCAAATCGCGACTGCAGCGGGTCAGCAAAGCAGCGTGGCGGAAGAGATGAACCAAAACCTCACCAATGTTCGCGAGTTGGTTGAAGCGTCTGTGACGGTGGTGACAGAGCTTTTAGAGACATCAGAGATGATGCAAAGCAACGCAGAAGAGTTGGACGGAAAGATCAAATCATTCCGAGTTTAATGCGAGCTCATAGCGTCTAAACCGGAAGGTTTACATCATTAAAAAACGGCTCACTTGGTATCAAGTGAGCCGTTTTTCTATCTATTATTCATCTCTATTCAGTGGCCATCTTTATTGGCTGGCAACCGCAATCGTGATGACTATTGATTTTCTTCGCTGCTTGTCTCAGGTTCCACTTGGGTATGCTGAAGTTCGAGTACTTGATTGTCAATCAGGCGCGCTTTGCCCAAAAACGCTGACATTAAAATGACCGCTTGCGCCGAGCTCTCGTTGATCGCTTGTAGGGAGTGTGCATCACGAATGAAAATTTCATCCGGCTGCAGACCTGCTGCGCGCAGTTGGTCACTAGCATCTTCAATGATAGATGGGTAGTCGTCACGGCCGCCACGAATCGCGCTGTTCATCCAACGCATGGTTTTAGCCAGTACTGGTGCACGTTGACGCTCATCCATAGTTAGGTAGCCGTTACGTGAACTCATTGCGAGACCGTCCATCTCACGGACAGTTGGCACACCAATGATCTCGATATTCATCGCCAGATCGCTCACCATTTGACGGATCAAAGCTAATTGCTGGAAGTCTTTCTCACCAAAGCAAGCGACGTCCGGTTGCACGATGTTAAACAGCTTAGTAACGATTGTTGCGACGCCTCTAAAGTGCCCTGGGCGTGATACGCCTTCGAGCATGTGTGAGATGCCCGGCACTTCAACAAACGTCTGTTTGTCTAAACCTTGTGGGTACATCACTTCTGGTGTCGGCGTGAAAACCAAATCGACGCCTTCAGCGGTCAGCTTACTAAGATCATCTTCGAGTGTGCGAGGATAGTTGTTGAGGTCATCCGCGCGCTCAAACTGCATAGGGTTAACAAAAATACTCGCTACCACTACATCTGCATTCTCACGAGCTTTGCGCATCAGCGTTAGGTGACCTTCGTGAAGGTTACCCATAGTCGGAACAAAGGCAATTCGGCGTTGTTCACGCTTTAGCTGAGCAATTTGCTCTCTAAGTTCTGCAATATCAGCGAAAGTTTGCATGATTCCCCCTAGGCAATCGTATGAGCGTCGTCTGGGAAAGCACCGCTTTCCACATCCGCGATATATTTAGCAACGGCGCTACGCATGTCGCCCGTTTCAGCCAAAAAGTTCTTTGAGAATTTAGGCATGTAGTTCGCTGAAATGCCAAACATGTCGTGCATTACTAGGATTTGACCATCGGTGCCATTACCTGCGCCAATGCCAATCACTGGAACATCAAGCACTTCTGTAATGCGCGCTGCGAGTTCAGCAGGAACACACTCAAGTAGAATGATCTGCGCGCCAGCTTCTTGTAGTGCAAGTGCGTCACGTACCATTTTGTCCGCGTTCTTTTGATCGCGGCCTTGTACCTTGTAGCCACCAAAAATGTTCACACTTTGTGGTGTTAGGCCTAGGTGAGCACAAACGGGAACCGCGCGCTCAGTCAACATTTTTACTGTATCAACCAGCCAGTCGCCACCCTCTAGCTTCACCATGTTTGCGCCAGCGCGCATCAGTGTTGCTGCGTTCTCACACGCTTGCTGTGGGGTTGCGTAGCTCATAAACGGCATATCTGCCATCAACAAGCAGTTAGGGCTACCAGCACGCACTGCGCGCGTGTGATAGGCGATGTCTTCAACAGTCACTGGCAAGGTATCGTTGTGGCCTTGCAGTACCATGCCGAGTGAGTCGCCGACTAAAATAACAGGCATCTCTTGGCTTTCAAACAAAGCTGCAAAGCTCGCATCATACGCGGTGGATGTTGCAAATTTGCGACCTTCGCTTTTCCACTTCATGAGGTCGTTAATGTTGATTTTTTTCATTTTTAATCCTTATTAGGGGCTTGGCTAGGATTGCCAAACTCTGAGTCCATTGCGGTCGACTTGGTCGATAAGTACAGTGAGCTCAGTCCCATCAGGGAGTTGTAAATTTGGTGCGATTTCCATAAGCGGATAGAGAACAAACTCACGTTGTTTCATTCCATAGTGCGGAACCGTTAAGCGCTCGGAATCGATCACCTCATTGCCGTAAAGAATGATGTCGAGATCGAGAGTTCTTGGACCCCATCTCTCATCTTTACGGACACGCCCACGTTCTAGCTCGATAGCTTGGGTGCAATCGAGCAGTTCCAAAGGCGTTAATTCGGTAGTTACCTTTGCCACAGCGTTGATGTAATCGGGCTGATCTTGTGGCCCCATCGGTGTACTGCTGTAAAGGGAAGAGCAAGCCAATAGCTCGCTCTTTGGTAGTGTTTTCAATGCCTCAATGGCCACTTTGGCTTGCGAGATAGGATCGGACAGGTTGCTGCCAATCGCAATGTAGCAGATGGTCATTACTCAGCACTCTTCGCTTTTTTGGCTTTTGGGCTTCGTTTGCGACGTGAGCCAGAACGCGAGCTCGAACCACCAAGGTCATTCACCATTGCTTGACGCATATTGCGACCTGCTGATTGGAATGTGCCCCACCATTTAGCTAGAGCGGCGACTTCACCACCTTCGATTTCGCCACGCATTTCGAGGAAGTCGAAGCCGGCGCGGAACTTGTTGAGCTCCATGAGGCGGAAAGCGCGTTTGCCAGAGCGACGCGGTAAGCGAAGTTGTAGCTGCCAGATCTCGCGAATCGTCGCGGTGTGACGACGTGGAATTGCAGTCGATTTCACCTGCTCATCAAGGACAATGTTGCTGGCTTCCATCATCGCGTCGTATTCGGACATGCCGCGCTCCATCAACTCTTTGGCGTGCTCCATCATTGGGTACCAAAGCATGGCTGCGAACATAAACGCTGGATTGACGCGTTTACCTTCCTCGATACGCTCATCGGTGGCATCAAGGACCAAATCAAGTACTTGCTCTGACTGGGACGAGTAGTCCTCGGTAAAGTGCGGCGCAATAAGTGGGAACAATTGTTGGAACAAGTTGTACTCACGCATTAGGTGATAGGTCTCTAAACCGTAACCAGATTGCAGCAGCTTAAGTGACTCTTCGTACAAACGTGCCGATGGGATGTCACGTAGCAGTGGTGCAAGCTCTTCAATCGGTGCTGCCGTATCTTCTTCGATATCAAAATCGAGCTTGGCGGCAAAACGAACTGCACGCAGCATACGAACAGGATCTTCACGGTAGCGCACGTCAGGCTCGCCAATGAGGCGAATCAAACGGTCTTCAAGATCTTCAACACCGCCAGCGTAATCGTGAATCGAGTAGTCACCAATGCTGTAGTACATCGCATTGATAGTGAAATCACGACGCTCAGCATCTTCATCAATGCTGCCGTAGACATTGTCACGTAGCAGCATGCCATCTTTGCTCTGTTGAGAGACGTTCTTTTCTTGCTCTTGGTGATGACCTCGGAACGTCGCGACCTCGATAATGTCACGCCCAAACATGATATGAGCAAGGCGGAAACGGCGGCCAATCAGGCGACAGTTTCTAAACAGCTTCTTGATCTGCTCTGGCGTTGCGTTAGTCGCTATATCGAAATCTTTAGGTTGTTCTCCAAGCAGCAGATCACGCACGCCACCACCAACGAGGTAGGCGTCATAACCTGCACCGTTTAAGCGGTAGAGGACTTTTAACGCGTTATCGCTGATTTGCTTGCGCGAGATGTTGTGCTCGTCACGTGTATAGACCTGTAAGGATATGTCACTATATACATGATGAGCTTTCTGGGAATTTTCTTTTTTATTCATAGTATTAACGCAATTAAGGTTCGCGAAACTGGGTGATTTTTACCCAAGCTCCGTGCCTGACGCATGAAATTTGCCGCTTATTCTAGCCTAGAGCGACTCATTTGAGAATGGTGGTTTGATTTTGAGCTGATTTGGAAGCTGAAATAGCTGCCAATTCTCAACTCCCCATTGCACGATTTTGGCGATATTTTGACCGGCGATATCGTCGCTTATCTCAAAGCCTAGAAAGCGCATTGCATTGAGCAAGGTCGGTTTCGGGTTGCTGAGATCAATCGCTGTCGCGTGATTTTGCTTAGACAGCTTATTGCCACTGTCATCAATCGCGAGCGGCAGATGCAGATAAGTGACAGGCGCGGCACCCAAGGTCTTATACAAGCTGATTTGGCGCCCGGTTGGCTCAATGAGATCAGCGCCACGTACGACCTCTGTGACGCCTTGATGGATGTCGTCGAGCACCACGGCAAGGTTATACGCAAACAAGCCATCACGGCGTTTGATAATGAAGTCTTCCTTAGCGAGTCCATCTGGGATGGTCAATGTTCCGTGTTTCTCATCCACAAAACAAGAAATTGGATAATGCATCTTAAGACGTACGGAGCAGCCTTGGCTATCAGTAAGCGCTTTGTCGCGGCATTCCCCTTGGTAGAAACCGCCAGCGGCCTTAATTTGCTTGCGAGTACACTCGCATAGGTAAGCTTGCTCCTCTGCTAGCCAACGGTCAATTTGCGCTTGATAATCGTCTAGGCGCTGACTTTGGTATAAAACCTCACCATCCCAATTAAGCTCGTAGGCTTTTAGGGTTTGTAGAATTAGCTCTGAGGCGCCTTCAACTTCTCGTGGTGGATCGATATCTTCGATGCGAACCAGCCAAAGCCCATTTCGGGACTTAGCTTGAAAGTAACTGCCTAGAGCAGCCACGAGAGAGCCAAAATGAAGGGGGCCTGACGGAGAGGGGGCGAATCGACCAATATACATAGTGCTTAAATATAGCCAGTGCTTAATTGTGTTTGAGGAGTAGATCAAAAAAGGGAGCGTGTGCTCCCTTTTTTCGCTTGTTAGCCTTGCATCTGTCTTTCTTTGATTTCTGCAAGTGTCTTACAGTCGATACACAAATCAGCTGTAGGACGCGCCTCTAAGCGGCGGATACCGATCTCGATACCACAAGATTCACAGAAGCCAAAATCGTCTTCTTCAATCTTGTTTAGCGTTTTTTCGATCTTTTTGATCAAACGACGCTCGCGGTCACGGTTACGTAGCTCTAGGCTGAACTCTTCTTCTTGAGAAGCTCTGTCAACCGGATCTGGAAAGTTAGCTGCTTCGTCTTGCATGTGGTGCACAGTACGATCAACTTCTTCCCTAAGTTGGTTGCGCCAAGCGCTTAAGATTTTAGTAAAGTGATCCAATTGAGGCTGTGACATGTATTCTTCACCAGCTTTTTCTTGGTATGGATCAACACCTGCAATGGCTAGGATGCCTAGCGCTTTTTTCTTAGATTCTGGCATGCAGCATCTCCTACTTACACCTAGTCAACTGTGCGAACAGTTAATTTTAAGGCGGGTATCTATAGCAAAAACAAATGCCGGTGGCAAACGAAGTTTGTTAATCTTCTTCTCAATGTGAAGTGGCATCACTTTTAACTGAAATCCAGCGCGGATACGAGCCTAATTTCATTGTCAGAAAACGCTGCCTTATAACAAATCACTTCAACCCCAGCCTGCCTTGCTTGCTCAAGTAATTGTGAATATTTCGCATCTATATGGTGTGCCACTGACACTTTTTCAATCCCTGAATGCAAAACTGCGAAAAATAATACGGCTCTATGTCCGGTTTGAACCATTTCTGTGAGCTCTCTCAGGTGCTTCTGACCACGAATGGTCTTGGCATCTGGAAAATACCCTTGTCCCGTATTGCCTTCATCCAGCAGTGTGACACTTTTTACTTCGATGTAGCAATCCGCACGATCACTATCTTGCAATAAAATATCCACTCTGCTGTTTTCTTGACCGTATTTCACCTCGGTCTTTAGAGTTTGGTAACCAATCAGCTCTTTTACAACGTTATTTTCTATTGCTTCAACCACTAAGGTGTTAGCACGAGCGGTATTGACGCAAATCGAGTGTCCTGCCTTAGTATGGGTCAGTTCCCAACTATTTGGGTATTTGCGCTTTGGATTGTCTGAAGTGGAGTAAAAAACAGTAGAGCCAGGAGCGGCGCATCCTGTCATTGCTCCTGTATTGGCGCAGTGAATGGTGATCTCTCGATTATCACTGAGCGTGATGTCAGCAAGGAAGCGTTTGTAGCGCTGGACGAGTTTCCCTGATTTGAGTGGTGGATCGAAGTGCATTTTGAGGCCGTTTTTTATTAGAATGATGGACTTCATTACAACATAAGGTCATGCCCTTGTCACAGTTGCCTATCGAACTCGTGTTGCCACAGCTGACGCAAGCCATTGCAACAACGAACCAAGTTATTCTCAAAGCGGCCACTGGTGCTGGTAAATCGACTCACTTTCCATTGAGACTGCTGCAATCAGGTATGGTTAGCGGCAAGATTATCATGCTGGAGCCTCGGCGTATCGCGGCGCGCAACATTGCGGTCTATATCGCTTCTTTGCTGGGTGAATCGGTGGGTAAACGGGTAGGCTACCGAGTGCGTGGCGAGAGTAAAGTCAGTGCGGAAACAAAGCTAGAGATCGTGACGGAAGGTGTATTAACCCGTATGCTGCAAGACGATCCTGAGTTGACGGACATTGGGATGATCATCTTTGATGAATTCCATGAGCGCAGCTTACATGCTGATACTGCGCTCGCTTTTGCTCTGGAGAGCCAAGAAGCGCTGCGCGATGATCTTTGTATCGTCGTGATGTCAGCGACCTTAGATGCAGGCGATCTCAAGCGCGTACTTCCTGATGCGAAATACATCGAATCTGAGGGACGTTCTTTTCCCGTTGATATCGACTATCAGTCGATGTCGCAAAACGATCGACTGCCGGAGTTTATGGCGAAACAGATTGAACGCTTGCTACTTCGTGAGTCGGGATCTTTACTCGCATTTCTCCCCGGTGTTGGCGCGATTAAGCGAGTGCAAGAGCTACTTGAGCAAGCGCAAATAGAGGCTAGCATTTGTCCATTATATGGTCAGCTCGATTTTGCCGCGCAGCAAGCGGCGATAGAGCCGGCAAAGCCCGGAGAGCGTAAAGTCGTACTGGCGACCAACATCGCGGAAACTTCACTGACGATTGAAGGTATTCGCTTGGTGGTCGATTCTGGCCTAGAAAACCAAGCGTGGTTTGATTTAAAAACCGGTATCTCCCGTCTTGAGCAAGGGCGTATCGCTCAGTCTTCGGCGATTCAGCGTGCTGGCCGAGCTGGGCGAATAGAATCAGGGCTGTGCGTTCGCCTTTATAGTGAGACTCAATTTCAATCACAGCCAGAGCAGAGTACCCCGGAAATTTTGCGTAGTGACTTAGCCTCGTTGCAACAAGAGCTGATTCGCTGGGGCTGCACCAATGCCAATGACCTTGCTTGGATTGATGCACCGAAACACGCCCACCTTCAGCAGGCGTGCGACTTGCTGACTAAGCTCAGGCTCATTGATCGTGCAGGTAAAGCCACTCAACTTGGTCAGAGGGCGTATCAGCTTGGCGTTGAGCCTCGCTTAGCGAGCATGCTACTGCAAGCAGAGGCGCTTGGAGAGCAAGCACTTAGCTGCGCGATTGCGTTGTGCGCCTTGATTGAGGAACCAGAGCGTAATGAAGTCGATGTGCGCCAATCGCTGCATCGTTGGCAGCAAGGAATTATCGCGCGTCGATCGCTTCTTATGCAGCGAGCCCAAGCCATCGCTTCTCGCTTTAAGCTTAACTTCTCGCTTGGTCGCGTTGATGAATCTTTACTTGGCGTTGTCGCAGCATTGGCATTCCCCGATAGAATAGCGCTGGCGCGAAACCACTCAGGACACTATTTGCTCGCAAACGGCCATGGTGCTTCGTTAGATAATCAGCATCGCCTCTCTGACGAGAAGTTGTTGGTGGCGCTGGATTTAATGCGTTCAGGGCAGGGCAGCAGTGCGATTTATAAGGCACTGCCGATTGATATCGATGAGTTAGAAAGCACTCTGCCTGGGCTGATTGAAGCGTTGACTGTTGTTGATTGGGATGACGACAAAGGACGATTTATTGCTAATGAGCAACGTCGGATTGGCGCAGTGGTGATTGCGAGTCGAGAAATTCCCGTGCCGAGTGACGCAGATACAGCTAGCGCGCTACTTGGGTATGTTCGCCGAAAAGGGCTTGGCGCCTTAAATTGGACTGACAGTGCTGAGGCACTGAGCCAACGAGTACAATGTGCTCAGTTGTGGCTCTCTGAGTGCGATTGGCCAGCAATGAGTCAGGAAGCGCTGCTCGACAACCTAGAGCAGTGGTTGCTGCCGTTTATGACTGGCATCAGCAGCGCTAAGCAGCTTAAGAAAGTGGATCTGATGGCCGCCTTAGAGGCGATGCTGGGGTGGGATAAATTAAAGCTACTCGATGAACTTGTGCCCACTCACCTAACAGTGGCATCGGGGAATCGCAAACGGATTCGTTATCAGGCAGGAGAGGCGCCGATGCTATCGGTGAAGCTGCAAGAGATGTTTGGTGAGAAAACCTCGCCAACCATTGCTCGCGGCACTCAGGCGATTGTGCTTGAGCTGCTTTCTCCTGCACAAAGGCCACTGCAAATTACCCGCGATCTCGCGGCGTTTTGGCAGGGAGCCTATATAGAAGTACAAAAAGAGATGAAAGGGCGTTACCCCAAACATCCGTGGCCCGATGATCCAATGAATCATCAGGCGACCAGTAAAACCAAAAGACAACTAAATTCATGATAGTAAGAAATAAACAAGCGGCGCCGGCCAAGAAGCCTGCGCCAAAGAAAACGCCTGCCAAAACAACGACCAAACGCAAAACAGCGCCACGTCGTCCAAAGCGCAAATCGACGCGCGGTAAAAAGGGCAAAGTGGGTTGGGGCAAGCGTCTGTTTTCCATTGGTTGGAAACTGGCGTTAGTCGGCGCGGTAGCGATGGGGGCGGTTCTTTATTACTTGAATCAAGTGGTAAAAGAGCGCTTTGAAGGAGAGTTGTTTGAGCTGCCGACGGTCGTTTATGCTCGAGTGCTGAGCCTCTCTGTGGGCGATTCGATTACACCTGCGCAGCTTCGTAACGAGTTGGATGTGCTTAGCTATCGCAAGGTGTCAGCGCCACGTCATCCTGGAGAGTACTCGTCTTCATCGACTAAGATCGAACTGATTCGTCGTCCGTTTGAATTCGCGGATGGCCCTGAGCCTGATCGCCATGTGATGCTTTATTTCAATGACGGCACACTGTCTCGCATTCAATCGCTAGAGCAAAAGGGTGATCTGGGCTTTTTGCGAATTGAGCCAAAAATGCTGGGCATGCTTGAGAAACAAGCCGATGAACAGCGTTTGTTCTTAAGGCGTGACCAGTTTCCAGAGATCATGATTGATGCACTGATTGCCACCGAAGATAGAGATTTCTATCAGCATGACGGTATTTCTCCAACAGCGATCGCGCGTGCCTTTTTTGCCAATATTCGTGCTGGACGCACGGTGCAGGGGGGCAGTACGCTGACTCAGCAGCTAGCGAAAAACCTATTTTTAACCAGTGAGCGCACTTTATGGCGTAAAGTGCGTGAGGTGTTCATTGCGCTGATTCTGGACTACCGCTACAGCAAAGATCAGATCCTAGAAGCGTATTTAAACGAAGTGTACTTGGGGCAAAGTCGAGGTGAAGCGATCCACGGCTTTGGTCTGGCGGCGCGTTTGTACTTTGGTCAGCCGCTACAAGATTTGCGTATTGATCAACTCGCGTTGTTGGTCGGCATGGTCAAAGGACCGTCATACTACAACCCAATTCGTCATCCAGAGCGTGCCAAACAGCGCCGTGATTTGGTGTTGAAGCTGATGATGGATCAAGAGATGCTCACTGGGCGTGAGTTTGAAATGGCCGCGTCACGCGATTTGGATCTGCAAAAAAATCCACAGATAGCCAGTCGTCAGCCAGCTTATTTTCAGCAGCTTAAGCGAGAGCTTAGCCGTAAGGTCGGCGATAAGATCAAGGCTTCAAAAGGTGTCAGGATCTATACCTCGCTCGATCCGGTATCGCAGGATAAGCTAGAAAAAGCGATCGCAAAGCGTGTTCCTCAGCTCGAGAGAACCTCGGGCAAAGGACTAGAAGCAGCAGCGGTTGCGGTGGATAGAACGACGGGAGAGATCCGCGCTATGGTGGGCGGTAAGCGCACCGGATACAGCGGCTTCAATCGAGCGCTGAATGCCAGTCGCCCTATTGGCTCTTTGGTGAAACCGGCAGTCTACTTGACTGCTTTAGAGCAGCCAGAGAAGTACGACTTAGCGACCACACTTCAAGACACATCACTGACCTTAAAGGGCAGCAAGGGCAATGTGTGGCAGCCGCGTAACTACGATCGTAAGTTCCGCGGTGATGTGCCTCTGTATCAAGCTCTGGCGAAATCACTCAACGTACCCACAGTGCGCCTTGGCATGTCTTTGGGCATTAAAAACGTTTCAGATACTTTAGTGCGCCTTGGCGTGGATGCTGACGAAATCCGTCCAGTACCATCGATGTTCCTTGGAGCAATATCGTTAACACCTTATCAAGTGGCACAGATGTTCCAAACGCTATCGAACTCGGGGCGTCAAGCTGAGCTGTCAGCGCTGCGCTCTGTAGTTACCGTCGATGGTGATGTGATTTACCGTTCGTTGCCGAAAGCGAGTCAGAAAGTGCCTCAGCAAGCGGCATGGCTGACTACGTTTGCGATGAAAAAAGGTGTAGCAGAGGGGACGGGGCGTTACTTGAACAGTCAATTTGCTTGGGCGGCACTGGCGGGTAAAACCGGCACCAGTAACGATACCCGAGATAGTTGGTTTGTCGGTGTGGATGGGCGTGAGGTCACCACCATTTGGGTCGGACGAGATGACAACAAATCGACGAAACTTACGGGTTCAAGTGGTGCATTACGCGTTTACTCGGATTACCTCGCTGCGCGCATCCCAGAGAAGCTCATTTTACCGTGGCCTAAGAACATCAGCATGATTGGTTTTCAGTCTCAGCAAGGGGGGGCGCTGCAGCTTGATTGCGGTAACCCGTTCGAGTTACCGGTATGGGATGAAGGCGGTGAGCTTAAAGCATCGTGTGACAACCAACCCAAACAGTGGATAAAAAATCTATTTGATTGGTAAATTGGATTAGTGTTAATTATATGGAGAGTCGTTAATATACTGATATATTGACCATAATTATTAAGCGCTTTTAGGGATGAATGTGAAACGCCTAACTCATTGGCTTTTAGCCGTCGCCACCTTCTCTTGCAGTGGAGTGTTGGCCGCACAGAACGTAACACCAAAGGCTGAACATGCCGATGAGCGTCCAACCATTGGGGTGGTGCTTGCCGGCGGCGGTGCGAAAGGCGCCGCACACATTGGTGTCCTAAAAGCGCTAGAAGAGATGCAAATACCGGTGGACATCATCACCGGTACCAGTATGGGGGCGTATGTCGGAGGGCTTTATGCTACAGGCATGAGCGCCGAAGAGATCGAAAGCTTCATCTACACGGTTGATTGGAATAATGGTTACCGCGATCGCGTTAACCGAAGTCAGCGCCGTATCCGCGACAAAGAAGCCGAAGACCGTTATCAAATTCGTACCGATATTGGTCTGCATTTTGGTTCCATCGAAGCACCGAAAGGGGTGGTTCAGGGGCAAAATATGCTGCGTATCTTGCGTAAAACGACAGGCAACCTTCCACAGTTTGAATCCTTTGACGAGCTCGCCATTCCGTATCGCTCGGTCGCGACCGACATCCTTAAACTTGAACCTGTGGTAATGGAAGATGGCTATCTGGTTGATGCCATGATGGCTAGTATGTCCGTGCCGGGTGCCTTACCGCCTTATGAGGTTGACGGTTATCTATTAGTCGATGGTGGTGTGACTAACAACATGCCAGTTGAGCTTGCTAAACAGATGGGTGCTGACATCATCATTGCGGTGGACATCAGCAGTGATTACAAAACTCGTGAGGACTTCAATAGCTTCTTTAGCGTCGGTGAGCAGTTGTCTAACTACTTAGTAAGACGCAGCACTGAAGAGCAGATGCAAGCATTAGAGGATGGTGATATCTACCTTCATCCAGGTGTTGGACAAATCTCGACAACAGATTTTTCCTCCATGCCTCGTGCTTATGAACTTGGCTATCAAGTAGCATATAAAAATGAGCAGCAGCTGCGCGCACTATCCGTTAATGGCTCCAAATACCAGCACTACATTGATGACAAGCAGGCAGCGAGACGTGAATTGGTGTACGGTGACGAGAATGTTGTCGATAAAATCGTTATCAATAATCAGAGCCACTACAGTGATGAGTTAATCACTACTCGTCTTGGGCTAACCGCTGGTGAAGTACTTGAGACCGATGAGATAGAGCGCCGTATCGAGGAGTTGTATGCTCTTGATCGTTTTGAGCTGATTACCTACCAGTACAAAGAGGTCGATGGTGAGACCAATCTGTTGGTCGACGTTAAAGAAAAATCCTGGGGTCCAAACTACATGGACTTTCGCTTTTACCTTGAGGAAGACTTTAACGCCAACAGCTTTTATTCCATCGGGGTAACCACCAACTTTACGGATCTCAATGATCGCGGTGCTGAGTTGCGTGTGAATGCTGACTTTGGTACCGACAAACGTGTCGAAGCTGAGCTCTACTCGCCGTTTATGCTCAACCAAGATTTGTTCTGGTTAGCGGGAGTGAAGTACAGCAGTGATAAACGCAATGTGCTTTGTGAGATCAACCCGTCAGGGGATGATTGTGTGAAACCAGCGCTCAAAGGAAGTGCGGACTTTATTCCAGTGACCTATCGAGAATGGGAAGGCGAATTAGCCGCCGGATACCAGCCTGCGTTATGGCAAGAGTTTAAACTGGGGGCTCGATACACCACAGGAGAGTCGCTTGTGTCGCCTCTGCCATCGGCGGGTAAATTTGACTTTGATCGTAAGGGGTTATTTGTTAATTATCGCCTCGACACCCTCGATGACTTCGTGTTACCGACCAAAGGTTGGTACGTGAATCTGGAGTACTTACACTCTCATGATAGCGGAGAACAAAACCTTAATACCGAAGCGTCGAGCTTTTCGGATTACGCCAAAGAAATCACGGTGCAGACGAAATATGCGCGCACGATTGGGCGCAATACCTTCGTTGGTTCTGTTGATGTGGGGATGATTTCCACCGAGAATGATTCTTTACCTGTTAGCCCCCGAGAGCTTGGCGGATTCTTGAATTTATCCGGTATTCCTCGCAACAGCTTAATTGGTCAGAACAAAGCGTATGGTAGTTTGGTCTACCGTTATCGCTGGTTTGATAATGACTTTGGCATGTTCCAGTCCCCTGTTTATTTAGGGGCGTCTGCAGAATATGGTGGCGTTTGGACGGATGAGAAGTTCTCGGACGCACCATTGTTTTTAGCAGGCTCAGTGTTTGCAGGAATAGACTCACCGGTTGGGCCAATAATGCTCTCCTATGGGCAGGTTGAGACGGGACTGCGTTCGTTCTACTTGATTATTGGTTCCTCTTACTAACTGAATGTCTTCTAAAGCCCAGGTTGTTAATCAGGTCTAGCTATCACCGAAAGTAATACTGAACATAAATGCAAAAAATGAAGGGCCAATTTGACGCTAACGCGTTGCGACTTTAGTCGGAAATCGTTGATTTTCACTCAAACTTGCAATGTTGGTCAAAATGGGAAGATTTTAATTTAACGTTAAATTTGGTATCCTTCGCCCCACTGTTTGGCCTCTCTGGCGCTGTTGATTCAATTAGTTGAAGACGACCAATGGCAAGGGAGAGCCAAGTTTCCAAGGATGTCCACTCCGAATTCTAATTATAAGGAGGGACCGCAATGAGAGGAAAGAAGTCGTGCTTGAAGCCTATCGTAAACACGTCGAAGAGCGTGCTGCTGAAGGAGTTGTTCCTAGACCCTTAGACGCTGAACAAGTTGCAGGACTTGTTGAATTACTAAAGAACCCGCCTCAAGGTGAAGAAGAGTTTATCCTCGATCTCCTAGAGAACCGTATCCCACCAGGTGTAGATGAAGCTGCTTACGTTAAAGCCGGCTTTCTGACGGCCATTACCAAAGGTGAAGTGGAATCACCTCTAGTTAGCCGTGAAAAAGCAGCGCAACTACTTGGTACGATGCAAGGCGGTTACAATATTGAATCTCTCGTGTCATTGCTCGATGACGCAGAGCTCGCCCCTATCGCGGTTAAAGCCCTATCACACACACTGCTGATGTTTGATGCTTTCTACGATGTTGAAGAGAAAGCAAAAGCTGGTAATGCTTATGCGAAGCAAGTGATGACCTCGTGGGCTGAAGCAGAGTGGTTCCTATCGAAACCTGAACTTCAAGAGAAGATCACGCTTACCGTATTTAAGGTAACGGGTGAGACAAACACCGATGACCTATCACCAGCACCTGATGCATGGTCACGCCCAGATATTCCTGTCCATGCTTTGGCGATGCTAAAGAACGCTCGCGATGGTATTGAACCGGATCAACAAGGCTCAATTGGTCCAATCAAACAAATCGATGCGTTAAAAGAGAAAGGTCATCAGCTCGTGTACGTGGGAGACGTTGTTGGTACGGGTTCTTCTCGTAAATCAGCAACTAACTCTGTGCTTTGGTTCATGGGTGATGATATCCCGAACGTACCAAACAAACGTGCTGGTGGTTACGTACTTGGCGGCAAGATTGCTCCTATCTTCTTTAATACAATGGAAGATGCGGGCGCGCTACCTATCGAAGTTGACGTAACTAAGCTGAATATGGGTGACGTGATTGACGTTTATCCATACGAAGGCAAAGTCTGCGACCACGCTTCAGGCGAAACACTGGCTGAGTTCGGTCTAAAAACAGATGTACTGATTGATGAAGTCCGTGCAGGAGGTCGTATTCCACTGATCATCGGTCGTGGTCTTACAGACAAAGCGCGTCAATCACTAGGTCTTGCACCTTCTGAGGTATTCCGTCTTCCTGTTGCTGCAGAAGATACTGGAAAAGGTTACACGCTTGCTCAGAAGATGGTAGGTAAAGCATGTGGTGTTGAAGGTATTCGCCCTGGCACTTACTGTGAGCCTAAGATGACAACGGTTGGCTCTCAGGATACAACGGGTCCTATGACGCGTGATGAGCTAAAAGACCTTGCGTGTCTTGGTTTCTCTGCTGACCTTGTCATGCAGTCTTTCTGTCACACATCTGCATATCCAAAACCAGTCGATGTGAACACGCACCATACGTTGCCAGACTTCATTATGAACCGTGCAGGTGTGTCGCTTCGTCCGGGTGACGGTGTTATCCACTCATGGCTAAACCGCATGCTACTACCAGACACAGTAGGTACCGGTGGCGACTCACATACTCGTTTCCCGCTAGGCATTTCTTTCCCAGCTGGGTCGGGTCTGGTTGCGTTTGCCGCTGCAACGGGCGTAATGCCATTGGATATGCCTGAGTCAATCTTGGTGCGCTTCAAAGGTGAGATGCAGCCAGGTATCACGCTACGTGACCTTGTTCATGCCATTCCTTACTACGGAATCAAACAAGGTCTGTTGACGGTTGAGAAAGCGGGCAAGATCAACGAGTTCTCGGGTCGTATCCTAGAGATTGAAGGTGTTGAGCACCTAACGGTTGAGCAAGCGTTTGAGCTGTCGGATGCATCAGCTGAACGTAGTGCAGCTGGTTGTACGGTTAAGCTGTCTCAAGACTCTATTTCTGAGTACCTAAACTCGAACATCACTATGCTTAAGTGGATGATCTCTGAAGGCTATGGCGACCGCCGTACCATCGAGCGTCGTATCACTGGCATGGAAGAGTGGCTAGCAAACCCAGACCTAATGACGGCCGACGGTGACGCTGAATACGCGCACGTGATTGAAATTGACTTGGCTGACGTTACAGAACCAATTCTATGTGCGCCAAACGACCCAGATGATGCTCGTCTACTATCTGACGTTCAAGGCACTGAAATCAATGAGGTATTCATTGGTTCATGTATGACTAACATCGGCCACTTCCGTGCGGCTGGTAAGCTTCTAGATAAGTACAACGGTCAGCTTGATACGCGTCTTTGGGTAGCGCCACCAACGAAAATGGACCGTGACCAGCTTACAGAAGAAGGTTACTACGGTATCTTCGGTCGTGCGGGAGTTCGTATCGAAACTCCGGGGTGTTCGCTATGTATGGGTAACCAAGCTCGCGTAGCGGATGAAGCGACGGTAATGTCGACATCGACACGTAACTTCCCGAACCGTTTAGGTACAGGTGCGAATGTATACCTGGCGTCTGCTGAGCTTTCTTCAGTGGGTGCGATTCTTGGTAAGATCCCAACTAAGGAAGAATACCTAGAATACATGAAGCAGATTGACCCAACAGCAGCGGATACTTACCGTTATCTAAACTTCCATCGCATGGCAGAGTATACGGAAAAAGCCGATACGGTGATTTTCCAAGAGCCAGCGTAATTTAGCTAGCAGTAGGCAGTAAAAAACCACGGTGATGACCGTGGTTTTTTTATGGCTTGAGTAACTGGCTCAGGGTTGGATTTGAGCTTCGCTAGCTGGTGAGAAGGCGCTGAAGTTTATCGCGTAAACTAATGATGTAGTCGCGCTCTGGTCCTTGCTTATGGCAGTGCTCTAGAATGTATTCCACAGAGCTTAGGACAGTGCGCCATCGTGGCGTTTTCGGCAGCGTTTCAAGGCGCAGGTACTTATCTAATGTTCGGGTTTGAAGCGTGCTGCGGTCTAAGTAGACGCGCCACAGCCCACTTTGCTCAGCGAAGGCAAACTTGCTTTGGCCTGTGACACTCTCCCAGTAGGTTAGTGATGTGGTCATGGTTTCGACGAGGATCTCGCGCATAATTTCCGGACGCGATTTTTCTTCACCTTCCGCTTTATCAGCTAAGCGAGTGAACTCACCACCGAGCTCTTTGAGTTCTTTAAGCTTGGCTTTATCACCTTCAATAGCATAAGTAGATAGGGCATCGATGGCCGTTTCGAGGTTCTTCACTCGGCTAGCATCGAGCGACATTCCTTGCTCAAAGATATAAATACTCTTCAGTCCAGAACCTTCAGGAAGCATCATGATGTCGGCATTAATGTGCTGACGAACATCATCGACGAAGGCATCAATTTCACCAAAGTAATGCTCCTGGTTTAGGTGAATGAATTTCGGCGCGATTAACTCTTCAATGCTGGCACGCTTGAGCTGCTCAACAGAGCGCTTAAACAGGCGTCCGGCACTTTGGTTAGCAAACTGAACCTTAAGATCTTCTCGGATACACAAAATGGCTTCAGGAGCATTGTCGAGTTGTTCAATCAAACGTCCTTGGGTTTCAAGTAAGCTAGCTTCGACCATGGCTCGCTGTTTGAGTTCGTATTTCAGGTTTTGGTTTTCCGCGCGGCGCTCTTCGGCTTTGCTTGCCTGCAAGTGAGCTGCAATACGAGCAGCGAGTTCCGGCTTACTAAACGGTTTCGCCAAGTAGTCATTAGCACCCAGCTCAAAGCCGCGTACTCGGTCTTCTGGTTGGTTAAGAGCGGTAAGCATGATGATAGGCAGTGCTGCGTGGTCGTAAGTTTCACGTACCGACTCACACACTTCAAAGCCGCTCATGCCTGGCATCATAATGTCGAGTAGTAGCAGTTCTGGCTTTTCTTTCTCAATCTGATTCAGCGCTTCAATACCGTCTTTGGCCAGGCGTACTTGATAGCCTTCTAGTCGCAGGAAGCTTTCGAGAATGCGCAGGTTCACCGGCTCATCGTCAGCAATGAGCAATACTGGGCCATTAGGGTTTTCAGGTAGTACTTCCTCTTCTTCCAGAGCGAGCTCTGCGGATTCAGAAATTTGAAAATGACTCACAGAGCAAGCTTGTGATTGCGCTTCAATTTCTTGTTGGGTAGCTAGAGGCAGCGTAAAGCTGAACGTTGTGCCGACATGTGGCTGACTGCTTACGTACAGCGAGCCACCCATGAGCTCGATAAGCTGACGGCTAATGGAAAGACCCAGCCCGGCACCTTGGCGGTAATGACCAGAGTCGTGGCCTGCCTGTACTAAAGGCTCAAAAATGTGTTCAAGCTGCTGAGCTGGGATACCTTGGCCGGTGTCGACCACCTGAACGCGAATATGGTCACTCATAGCGGTCGCAGAAAGGACAATTTTACCTTCGTTAGTGTACTTAATCGCGTTACCAAGTAAGTTGTAAAGCACTTGCTCAAGGCGCTGCGGGTCGGCTGAAATCAACGGCAGCGGTTCAAGGACTTGGTTGATAATGCGGATCTTTTTGTCGCCAAGTAAGTGGTTAGAGAGCTCAATCACCAGTTGAGTCGTGCTGGTTAAGCTCAGAGCTTGGCGTTCGATATCAAGGCTACCGTAGCGCATTTTGTGGTAATCGAGCAGATCATCAACCAAGCTCGCAAGACGTTGGCCACTGTTGACGATGATATCCAGCTGGTACTTGTGATTGGCGCCAATGGGGCCATTGGCACCAGAAATCATCGCTTCAGCAATACCAATCATGCCATGCAGTGGAGTACGCAGCTCATGCGATGTGGTTGCAAGAAACTCATCTTTGAGCTTATCGGCCAGCTGTAATTCTTCGTTTTGTTTTTTGATGATCGCAAGGCTTTGTTCTAGTTCTTGGTTTTGGCTTTTAATGAGCTCAATCTTGTCCTTAATTGAGCGGCGCATACGTTCAAAACTGAGTGCAAGACGGCCAATTTCATCGGCACGTTCCAAACTAATAATCGAAGGGTCAAGGTCGCCCCCAGAAGCGCGCTCTGCAGCCCAGGTAAGTTTCAATAGCGGTGATGTAATGAAGTTAGAAAGGTAGTGTGATGCGATGACCACGACAACAATCGCAGTCAGCATGGCGACCACAAACAAGGTCTCTAGCTGATTGACGCTGGCAAACGCAATTGCCTCAGGGGTTTCGACAACCAGTGCCCAATGGGTTGTGTTAAGCGCGATAGGCGCAAATGCGGCAAAGTATTTTTCACCTAATGCACTTTGATAGCGGCTGACATCGGTGATGCCAGATAAGGCTTCGGAGATCACGGTGTCACTATTGGCGATAGTTTCTTCGCTTAAGCCAATAATTTTCGCTGAGTGGTCGCTCCCCACTAAAAGTACGTTGATGTCTTGCGGTGTTCCATCGGTAATCAGCTTAGTGATACCGCTAATTGGCAGTCGGAACATCGCATAACTGTGCAAGTAACCTTGTTGGATGATTGGAGCACCCACCCAAGCATACTGCTTACCTTCATATTCAGCAAAGTCTGAGACGATGACAGGTGTGTATTCTTCGTTTTCTTTGCGTTTGAGTTTCACTTCCGATGTAAGGCGCGCAAACGTCTCACCTAAGACACGAGTTGAATAGCTGCCGGTTTCGAGGTTAGTGCCGAAGTAATCGAATTTGTACACCGAGTAAGTCACGTTACCCGCTAAATCGACCAAGATGATGTCATCGAAATCTGAGCGCTTTAAGTGTTCCATAAAAGCGCGGTGGTAACGTTTGTGTAGTAAGCGATAGCGCTCACTACCAACGTAACTACTAGAGTCTGGGAGAATGGTGGTTTTCACTTGGTCGCCGGAGCCAAGAATATAACGCTCCTGAGCATGTTGACGGGCTTGCTCAATATCGTCGCCGAGGCTTTGGAATGCATTGACTAGACCGTAGAAACGGCCGCCACTGGCAAAAGCAAGCTCGGAGCGAACAAAGCCCATGACTTCGGACTCTTGAGCATTAAAATAATCGACGATCTGCTGCTTTTTAGTATCTCGCAGTGAAACAAGGTGAGAGGTGCTTTGGTCGCGAAGATCCTGGCTATGTGCATTAAGAAAGAAAAGCGCAATGATAGTGAGCGGCGTGATGCTGAGCACCAAAAACGCCATCATCAGGGTGTTTTGCAATCGTTTAAATTTCTGTTTGCGACGCAGCTTTAACATGGGGGAAAGATTCTCTCACTCAATCAACTAGACACTCTTAACCTTGCCAATTTATAGACTTATTTTTTATTGGCAAGTAAGTGACAGGTAAAGCGTGTTGGGACACACAAAATTACCGTTAGTTGGTTAGCTTTGTAAGAGATTACCGAGAATTGAGAGAATTATCGCGCTATTCAGTGCCGGTTATTGTGGTTGATAGCGCGATAAAATCGAACAGAGAAGGTTATTTTGCAGCGTGATAAATGGCAAATTTACGGTTTTTGGCCACTGTCTTACAATGACCAAACTGCTGCTCAATAATCGGCGGATATTTGAGGAAACTGTTGGCGACAATCCAAAGCTGACCCTGTTTATTTAAATGTTTAGGGGCATCAGATAATAGGGTTTCTGTCGCTGAGTAGCTGGTATCGAGCCCTGCATGAAAAGGCGGGTTGCTGACGATAAAATCAAAATCGTTGCCGATATCGGAATACACATCAGAGGCAAAAACCTCACCCGATAATCCATTGGCAGCGAGAGTCTGCTTACTTGACTCAATCGCAAACGCGTTGATATCACATAGGTTAAGCTTACTCGTTGGGTTCTTCAGACCCATATAAGCGCCAATGATGCCCGCGCCACAACCAAAGTCGAGTACTTTGCCTGTGAGCTCTGGAAGGTTATTGAGCAGAAGTTGAGTGCCGTGGTCGAACTCACCGTGGCTAAATACCCCAGGTAGGCTCTTTACAGTGATAGCAATGCCATTGAGCTCAACATGGTAAGTCTTGATTTGACTTTGTAAATCAAACGAATCAGGAGCTTGTTGGCAAATGCCCCAATAAAATGAGCAGCGTCTTGCTGAGTCGTACTTATTGATGGGACCGTAGGTGGCAAACATCTTCTCAATGCTTTTTACGCCTGAGCGATTTTCACCCACCACCACGATTTCGGTCTCATTGCCAAGTGCTGCCAGTGACATATGCAGTAGCATTTGCGCTTCTGCTTTCGCCTTTGGCCAGTAAAGTAAGACCATGTCTGCATCAATATCGGCTGGTAGCGATGCGCCAAATAGAGTGTCGATTTTTGATGAAGATTGCAGTGAACGATAGGTAATGTAGTTGCTGGTGAATACCGTTACTTTGTCGCAGTGGCGGCTCAGTTCAATCGGGAAGCTATCTTCTATTTCACCAATAACCAACACACGCTTGCCGGCAAAATACTCTAGTTGTCGTTGTGCAATTTGACTGGGTGCGATGTAGCTTGCCATGGCGATGTTTCTCTCGAAATAAAAAGGGAGGCGATTCTCTCACAAACCCCTCCCTGAAAAAAGACTCTAGCTTCTATCTTGGCCATCAAGGAATTCTTTGAATTCCTCTTCATACATGTTGAACAACACCATAGTAATCGCGAAGATCAGCGGGCCGTAGATTAGGCCGATAAGACCAAACAAGTGAATACCACCAAGTAGCGAGAAGAAGATCATTAGTGTATTCATACCCGCACTACCTTGCATTAGTAGTGGGCGCAGTACGTTATCAATTGAGCCAACCACGGCGATACTCCAAACAGCCAAGAATAGCCCCCAACCAGTGTCACCGGTGATCAGAAGATACGCCGTAGCAGGAATCCAAATCAGCGCCGTACCCACCACTGGAATGAATGAAGCGAAGCCCATCATGGTGCCCCAGAATAGTCCAGGGAATCCTGCCATCCACATACCAAAGCCGCCAGCGGCACCTTGTGCGATTGCGGTTAAAAACGAGCCCATGACTGCAGACTTGGATACTTTTTCAATTTCACTTAGTAGGCGGTCTTCTTGGCTACGAGAAAACGGCAAAATATGACGGATTGCTGCGATGAGTTTGTCGTGATCGCGCAGTAGGAAGAACAATACAAACAACATCAAGAAGAAGTTCATCAAGAAGTTAGTGGCATCGCCAAGAATTTTTGCGCTCATAGCAACTAGGTTAGAGCCAAGAGAGGTGGCAAATTCCGCCGCCTTTTGAGCGATGTCTTGCGGATTAATAGCATCGAAAGGTAGGTATTCGTTGACGAAATCAAGACCAGTGACGACCCAAGGGTGGGCGATAACTTCTTGAATGCCGCCGCCGGTCACCCATTGGTACATGTTCTGGGAGAAGACGGAACCTTGTTGAACAATCGCGCTAAAGACCAACATGAGTGGCATGACAATAATAAAGGTCAGTACGATACAAGAGAGCAAGGCAACAATGTTCTTGTGCTTAGGAAGCTTTTGTTCAATCCATTCATGGATAGGAAACATCAATAGTGACAAGATAAATGCCATGACAATGGAGTTGATGTAAGGCTCCACTAAGAGATAGCAGGCAAACGCGGCAAAGAGTAGGGCTACAATCAGTACCCAATGGCTGGCCGTCACGTTCATTTTGTTGTTCACGAAGTTTCCTTTTTACTGGAAGTGTAGATGCGATATCGTCAATGTTCGACAAACGCTGACAGACATAAGCAGTATTGGTCATATAATGGACGTAAATCTTTGAGTGATCAATTTAAAATCTTGTCAGTTCTGAGGCGGTAGGAGAGTTCGATGGGTTGTTGTAACGGTGACAAAAACTGTGAGCAAGGCAAGAAAAAAACGCGCAAAATACCCTGGTTTTCAATCACGATTGGGCTTTTAGTGCTGCTGGTGATATTCAACTGGCAGGCATAAAAAGATGGCACTAAAAAAGGGCTGATACGCTCAGCCCTTTTCTCAAATTCTTAAAAGGTTAACTCTTGATTATGCCTCTTGAGCAAGCATCGCAAAGCAGCGGTCAGCGGCTTCAAGCGTCGCATCGATTTCTTTCGAGCCGTGAGCCAGTGAAGTAAAGCTTGCTTCAAACGCTGATGGTGCTAGGTAAACACCGTGATCTAGCATAAGGTGGAAGAAGCGCTTGAATCGTTCTACATCGCATTTCGCGACATCTTCGTAGCAAGTGATGGTTTCTTGGTCGGTGAAGAAGAAACCGAACATACCGCCCACTTGGTTAACTACCAATGGAATGCCGTGTTTGTCTGCCAGAGATTTGAAGCCATTTGCTAGGTGCTTAGTTTTTTGAGCAAGGCGCTTTTCGTTGCCTTCTTCAGAAAGCAGTGTCAGACATGCAAAGCCAGCCGCCATCGCAATTGGGTTACCAGACAAAGTGCCCGCTTGATATACAGGACCGGTTGGTGCGATGTGCTGCATCACCTCTTTACGGCCACCGAACGCGCCAACTGGCATGCCGCCACCAATGATCTTACCAAGCGTCGTTAGGTCTGGTTTGATGTTGTAGTATGCTTGCGCGCCGCCTTGTGCAACACGGAAACCAGTCATGACTTCATCAAAGATAAGCAGTGCGCCTTCGTCATCACAGATCTGACGCAGACCTTCGTGGAAGCCTTCAACGGGTGGAATACAGTTCATGTTGCCCGCAACAGGTTCAACGATGATACAAGCGATTTCACCTTTGTTCGCTTCGAATAGCGCTTTTACAGACGCAAGGTCGTTGAAGCGTGCTGTCAATGTGTATTTAGCAAAGTCAGCAGGGACGCCCGGTGAGCTTGGCTGACCGAGTGTTAGTGCGCCAGAGCCAGCTTTTACTAGTAGGCTGTCAGCGTGACCGTGGTAGCAACCTTCGAATTTGATGATCTTGTCACGACCCGTGTAGCCACGAGCGAGGCGGATAGCACTCATGGTCGCTTCCGTACCTGAGCTCACCATGCGTAGCTGTTCCATAGAAGGTACCAGTTTGCGAACCAGCTCCGCCATGTTGATTTCCATTTCGGTTGGCGCACCAAAGCTAAGGCCGCGCTGAGCTGCATCGATCACTGCATCACGGATCACTGCGTGGTTGTGACCAAGGATCATTGGACCCCATGAACCTACGTAGTCGATGTAGGCTTTACCATCAGCATCAAACATCAATGGACCATCGGCACGTTCAACGAAAATAGGTGAACCACCTACGCCGTTAAAGGCACGAACCGGAGAGTTAACACCACCAGGGATGGTCTGTTGCGCTTTTTCATACAGCTCTGCTGATTTGGTCATGGAAAGTTCCTCTTTGCTTGTTCGGACCAAGTGTGCTGCATTGTACATCTACAAATCGAATCGAGAAGTGTTTTGAGCACATTTTCTCATATTGATACGAGTTTTAGGTACATCTCTATTAATTTGGTTTTGTCTAATACTTGAACGAAGCACTCAGGTATTAGATAATCACCGACAATAACTTTACAAAATACAATGATGCTCGGCTAAGTATTGAGCGCTGTTAATTCATCGCCGCTTGTTTTGAACACTAGGGTTTGCAATGGTCTTGGTTGGTGCAAACAGGCGTTTGAGGCAGAGTAGCAAGAGAGGTTCCTGTGAGTGATGTAGCTATTCCATTAAATTTTTCTGAGGCAGCGGCGACGCGTGTTAATGCGTTGATCGCAGAAGAGGAAAACCCAGAGCTTAAGCTTCGTGTATACATCACCGGTGGTGGCTGTAGTGGTTTTCAGTACGGTTTTACCTTTGATGAGAGCGTTAACGACGGTGATACTACCATCGAAAAGTGTGGTGTGACGCTGGTTGTTGATCCAATGAGTTTGCAATACCTGATTGGTGGCACAGTTGACTATACCGAAGGTCTTGAAGGTTCACGCTTCTTCGTTGATAACCCGAACGCGACCACAACGTGTGGTTGTGGTGCATCGTTTAGCGTGTAGTTCTAAAGAATAAGTTGAAGAGAGGCGAACATCTAGTTCGCCTTTTTTTTACCTGGAATATCGGAGAGGTTAAAAAAACTTCAATAATAAGCAAAATGAATGTTATCTACAAAAGGGGTTTTTGTTACACTCGAGTCAGTAGTCAGCGCACAGTATCTGACAGAAAGTTGTCGTTTAGCGATTGATTATTCGTAGTTTTTAAACCGGATGCTGCTCCGCTTCGTAGAAGGTCGGCAGTGTCGGATTACAATAATAGGGAAATTATTATGCCAACTACTCAACGTGGCAACTTTCTATCCAAACGTCCTTGGTTAATCTCTTTGGTATGCGTCGTAGCACTCTCCACTTGGCTTGGTCTTGGGGTTTTAAAGGCTGAAGAAGCGCCAAATCAGAAAAAAGAGCAAATCATTCCACTTGCCCGAGTGGTTTATCAAGAATTTAGCGCAGAAAAGATCGATAAGAAGATCGATTTATATGGTCGTACAGCACCCGATCGCACTGCTCGGTTGGGCGCTGAAATTGCCGGCAAGATCATCAAGCTTAATGTCGAGAAAGGCGATGAGGTGAAAAAAGGGCAGGCGATTGCACAAATTGACAAAGGTGACCTCAACATTCAACTGGAGCGTGCTCAGGCGATGCTCAATGTTAGGCAGCAAGAATTTAATGCCTCCAAGTCTTTGAAAAGTAGAGGACTGCAAGGTGAGGTGGCTTACTCGACTGCTGCAGCCAACCTAACCGAAGCTAAAGCGATGGTGAGTGCAGCGAAACTTGCACTGCGCAATACTACGGTAACCGCTCCGTTTACCGGCATCGTCGATCATTTGTCGATCGAGCTGGGTGATTTTGTCGGTGTTGGCGATCCTGTAGCGACGCTCATTGATTTAGATATTCTAGTCATTGAAGCGGATGTTAGTGAACGTCATATTCAAAAACTCACGCCAAACCAAACCTCTACAATTCGTTTTGTTGGTGGTGAAGAAGTTACGGGTACGCTGCGTTACATTTCGCGCGTCTCTTCCGTTTCAACCAATACTTTCCCGATTGAAATTGCTGTGCCGAATCCAAATCAGCGCATTCCTGCGGGTGTCAGTGCAGAAGTGGAATTGGCATTGGATGAGCAACTGGCGATCAAAATCACGCCAGCAATGTTAGCACTGGATGAAATCGGCAATCTCGGTGTGAAAACGCTTAAAGATAATCATGTGGACTTTGTACCTATTCAGTTGGTTAAAGCTGAGCAAGATGGTGTCTGGCTGACCGGGCTTGGCACTAAGAGTGACATCATCGTCCTTGGACAAGGTTTCGTTCGTCATGGCGATCAGGTCGAAGCCATCAGTGTCGCTGAGGCCAATCAAATCGCTGAACAGCAGCAATAGGAGGCCGCATGTTTGCATTAATTGATGCGGCGCTGTCGCGCTCTAGAACCATGCTCAGCTTGCTGGCTCTGGTGCTCATTGCCGGTGTCGTGACTTACAACACTATTCCCAAAGAATCGAGTCCAGATATCACCATCCCAATCATCTATGTGTCTGTGGGTCACCAAGGTATTTCGCCGGATGATAGTGAGCGATTGCTCGTCAGACCGCTAGAAAAAGAGTTGCGCTCGATTGAAGGCGTGAAAGAGATGACGGCGGTGGCATCGGAAGGTCACGCCTCAGTAACACTTGAGTTTAATGTCGGCGTTGATTTGACCAAGGCGATGGCAGACGTACGTGATGCCGTTGACCTTGCTAAGCCTAAGTTGCCAGAAGACAGTGATGAACCGACAGTTAACGAGGTGACCTTTGCGTCACAGCAACCTGTGCTCTCGGTTGTACTTTATGGCACCGTTCCAGAACGCACCATAGTGCAGCTTGCTCGCCAGTTGCGTGACAAGCTTGAAAGCTACCGCCAAGTATTGGAGGTAGACATTGCTGGTGACCGTGAAGACATTGTTGAGATTGTGGTCGACCCGCTACTGATGGAAAGCTATGGGCTCGACCAAGGTGATATTTACAACCTGATTGCCCTGAACAACCGCGTGGTAGCCGCTGGCTTTGTTGATACCGGTTATGGCCGTTTTTCGGTCAAAGTACCGTCAGTGTTCAACAGCCTAAAAGATGTGTTGGAGCTGCCTGTTAAGGTGGATGGCAAACAAGTGATCACTTTTGGAGACGTCGCGACAGTTCGCCGCGCTTTCCGAGACCCTGACAGTTTTGCTCGTCTTGATGGACGCTCTGCAGTGGTATTGGATGTCAAAAAGCGTGCTGGTGAGAACATCATTGAAACTGTCTCATTGGTCAAAGAAGTGCTGCGACAAGCTCAGCTTCGTGATGAATGGCCAAACAACCTTCAGGTGAAGTTCACTAAGGATGAATCGAAAGATGTGAAGATCATGCTCAATGATCTGCAAAACAATATCTTATCAGCAATCATTTTGGTGGTTATTGTTATCATCGCTATCCTTGGTGTTCGCACTGCGCTATTGGTCGGCATTTCGATTCCTGGCTCGTTCTTGACCGGCCTACTTGTGCTGTCGGTATTTGGCCTTACGGTCAATATCGTTGTACTGTTCTCACTCATTATGGCTGTGGGCATGCTGGTCGATGGCGCAATCGTTGTTACCGAATTTGCTGATCGCCGTATGCAAGAAGGGATGGAGCGTAAAGAAGCGTATCGTGATGCTGCCAAACGCATGGCTTGGCCGATCACGGCATCCACGGCAACCACTTTGGCTGCGTTTGCACCGCTGCTATTCTGGCCGGACATCACGGGTGAGTTCATGAAGTACTTGCCGATGACACTCATTGCTACACTGACAGCGTCGCTAGTGATGGCACTGTTGTTTGTGCCAGTACTCGGTGGTCTGATTGGTAAGCCGCAATATGTTTCACCGGCTAAGCAAAAGAAAATGGTGGCGCTGCATGAAGGCGAGTTTGATAAAGCAACCGGTATTACTAAGCTTTATTATCACACCCTAGATATTGCTCTTGGTCATCCTTTAAAAGTGCTGCTACTGGCGATTGCTATGGCAATCGGTGTCGGAGTGGCATACAACAAAGCCGGCCTTGGCGCTGAGTTCTTCCCTGAAGTGGATCCGCCTTACTTTAATGTCAAAGTGCGCTCTCATGGTGACTTGTCTATCAATGAGAAAGACGAGGTTATGCGTGTTGTTGAGAAGGTGATGCTGGGTCATGACGAATTTGAAAGTGTTTACACCAAAACAGGCGGTAAAGATGAAATTGGTGTGATTCAAATTACCCCATTGGATTGGCAGTATCGTCGCAAGGTGCCCGCTATCATCGAAGAGCTTAAGCAAACGACGGACCAGTTTGCGGGGGTAGAGATTGAGTACAAGTTCCCTGATGCAGGCCCCCCGGTTGAGCATGATTTGGTGGTCGAACTTTCTGCTCGTATTCCTGATGGTTTGGATGCAGCTGCAAAAGAAGTGCGTCGCTGGGCGGATGGCAATGCTAAACTGACGAACGTCAGTGACACGTCAAACAAACCAGGGATAGATTGGCAAATCGATATCAGCCGAGATGATGCTGCTCGCTTTGGTGCGGACGCGACACTGGTAGGTAACACGGTTCAGTTTGTGACCAACGGCCTAAAAATTGGTGATTATCTACCTGACGATTCTACCGAAGAGGTCGATATTTTAGTGCGATTCCCAGAAGAGCATCGTGATATTGGCCGTTTTGATGAACTTCGCGTTAAGACGCCGGCAGGTCTGGTGCCTATTACCAACTTTGCTGAAATCACACCAGAGCAGAAGCAAGACACCATTAACCGTTTAGATGGCGTGCGCGTTATCAATGTCAAAGCCGACATGGCGGATGGCTACAATCTCGCGGTTGAGCTACCAGGCTTTATGGAGCAGCTCAACCAGATTGAACTGCCAAGTGGTGTTGAGTTTGTTATCAAAGGTCAAAATGAAGAGCAGAAGAATTCATCGGAGTTCCTGCAAAGTGCCTTTATGGTCGCTCTGGCCGTCATGGCGCTAATCTTGATCACTCAATTCAATAGCTTCTATCAAGCGTTATTGATCTTGAGTGCAGTGATTTTTTCAACCGTGGGAGTGTTTGCGGGTCTATTGGTGTTCCAGCGTCCATTTGGCATCATCATGTCAGGCATCGGTGTTATCGCGCTAGCGGGGATTGTGGTTAATAACAACATCGTACTGATTGATACCTATAACCAGCTGATTAAGCGCGGTTTGGATAAGCGTGAAGCGATCTTAAGAACGGGTGTACAGCGTTTGCGTCCGGTAATGCTCACCACGGTGACCACGATTTTGGGTTTGATGCCTATGGTGCTGGAGATGAACGTCGACCTCATCAATCAAAAAATTGAGTTTGGCGCACCAAGCACTCAGTGGTGGTCACAGCTTGCAACCGCGGTAGCGGGCGGCTTGGCATTTGCTACGGTATTGACCTTAGTATTAACGCCGTGTTTGCTGATGTTAGGTAAAACAGAACAGCAAAAACAGCAGCCGTCGATGTTGCGACGCACGTTACGACGATTGAGGTCGAAACCTGTAAAAAAGCCCGTTGAAGCGGCCTAGTGAATCAAAGCCCCATTATTTAACAAAATATGGGGCTTTTTTATTAATTTCCCTTAGTGATTTCGAGTGACCAATCAGAATTGCTGATAAGTTTTTGCCAGTTTTTGATAAATTAGGCAGGATTTAACTCTGAATTTTATTTGATACTAGGTTATTGGTTTGGTTTTGTTTCTCTGGGTAAGACAAATGTTGGCAAACCTATCATTTCGAAGGTGAGTGTGTTTTTTGCAGCCTTTGTCGGGTTAGATCTTGTGCAAAGAAAGCGTTACAGTTGTTGCGTAAACATATTGCTTGTTATGACAAGCTATGTGACATAGCTGAAAAGTGAGTAGTTTCGATTTAGGCTACGAATAAGACCTAACTATGTAATGCCAGCTCAGCAACAACCTGATTGTTGAGGTAACTGGTAAGGAGACAATATGGCAGATTCAACCCCAGAAATGCTATCTGGTGCAGAGATGATCGTTCAATCTTTGATTGACGAAGGTGTACAACAAATCTTTGGTTACCCAGGTGGTTCCGTTCTTGATATCTACGATGCGCTGCATGAAAAGCGCGAGAATATCCAACACGTCCTCGTTCGCCACGAACAAGCCGCGACACACATGGCTGATGGTTACGCACGTGCTACCGGTAAGCCAGGTGTGGTACTTGTGTGTTCAGGTCCTGGTGCGACCAACACCATTACCGGTATCGCTACCGCTTACATGGACTCGATCCCTATGGTGGTGCTCTCTGGCAACGTACCGAACAATCTGATCGGTAATGATGCGTTCCAAGAGTGTGATATGGTCGGTGTATCCCGTCCGGTGGTTAAGCACAGTTTCCTATTGCAGCGTGCTGAAGATATCCCTGAAACGCTGAAAAAAGCCTTCTATATCGCGTCTACTGGCCGCCCAGGTCCGGTTGTTGTTGATATTCCGAAGGATGTCATGAATCCGCAGATCAAGTTCCCTTACGAGTACCCTGAAACCGTTAAGATGCGCTCATACAACCCGACGACATCGGGTCATAAAGGGCAAATCAAAAAAGCGCTAAAAGCGATTTTAGAAGCGAAGAAACCTGTTTTGTATGTGGGTGGTGGTGCCATCATGTCTGAGGCAGACCAACACATCATTAAGCTGGCTGAAACGTTGAACCTACCCGTCATCAGCACGTTGATGGGTTTGGGTGCGTTTCCTGGCACACATAAAAACGCATTAGGTATGCTGGGTATGCATGGTACTTACGAAGCCAACCTTGCGATGCATAATGCTGACCTTATTTTTGGTGTTGGTGTTCGTTTTGACGACCGTACCACCAACAACCTCGACAAGTACTGCCCAAATGCCAAGGTAGTACATATTGATATCGACCCTTCTTCGATCTCGAAAAACGTACGCGCTGATTTGCCGATTGTTGGCTCTGCGGATGTGATTCTAGAGACCATGTTGAAACTTCTGGTAGAGCAGGGTGGCACCAATGATGAAGCTGCGCTTAATGCTTGGTGGGATGATATTGCTTCTTGGAAAGAGCGTAACTGTCTTGGTTACGAAACCTCGGAAGAGCGTATTAAGCCACAGCAGGTCATTGAAGTGCTGCACAAGCTGACGGGCGGTGACGCGTTTGTGGCATCCGATGTGGGTCAGCACCAAATGTTTGCTGCGCTCTACTATCCGTTTAATAAGCCACGCCGCTGGATCAACTCAGGTGGTCTTGGCACCATGGGCTTTGGCTTCCCAGCAGCGATTGGGGTGAAGTTTGCTTACCCAGATGAAGAGGTGGTGTGTGTCACCGGTGATGGCAGTATTCAGATGAACATTCAAGAGCTGTCGACGGCTATGCAATACGATGTGCCGGTTAAAATAATCAACCTCAACAACCGTTTCTTAGGGATGGTAAAACAGTGGCAGGATATTATTTATCAGGGTCGTCACTCTAACTCCTACATGGATTCGGTGCCTGACTTTGCTGCTATTGCTGAAGCTTATGGCCACGTAGGTATTCGCATTTCCAACCCAAGCGAACTTGAATCTGGTCTGAAGAAAGCGCTAGAGATGAAAGATCGCCTCGTGTTCGTTGATATCAATGTTGATGAAACAGAGCACGTTTACCCGATGCAAATCAAAGGGGAAGGCATGGATAAGATGTGGCTAAGTAAGACGGAGAGAACCTAATATGAGACATATCATTTCGCTACTATTGGAAAACCAGCCGGGTGCACTTTCTCGAGTGGTTGGCCTGTTCTCTCAGCGCGGCTACAACATCGAATCACTCAACGTATCGCCAACCGATGATGAGACGTTATCACGCCTTAACATCACCACAGAATCGGATAAAATGGAGCTTGAGCAGATCCAAAAGCACCTGCATAAGCTGATTGATGTCCTTAAGGTTCAGGAAGTGACTGAGTTTGAGCACATTGAGCGCGAGCTAATGATGGTTAAAGTCAAAGCGAGCGGTTTTGCGCGTGCAGAAGTGAAGCGTACGGCGGATATCTTTCGTGGCCAGATTGTTGATGTCACTTCGTCGCAATATACGGTTCAACTTGCAGGCACGGCTGAAAAGCTTGATGCGTTTGTGTCAGCGCTATCAGAAGTGACGGATGTGGTTGAGGTGGCTCGAAGCGGTATTGTTGGCATTGCTCGTGGAGAGCGAGCGCTTAAGCCATAAACCAAACTAAGCTATTAATAAAAAAGGCCAGTCATGAGACTGGCCTTTTTTATTGTTAAGTAAGTCTATGATTAAAGTAATCAAGACACAGCTTTTGAGCTTGGTGGTTAATCGCAACGCTTTCTTCATTCCCTCTAAGCTCAAGATAAAGCGCTATACAGGCTTCAAATGCACCAACAAGCGATGTTTTCTCAGTGATTGCAATGGTGCTTTTGAGTTGCTGATTCAGTGCCGGTAAACGCTTTTCTATCGTTCTAACGCCTGATGGCGTTAATCCATTTTGCTTCAGCGCCAATGGTGAAAGCACGTTATGCCTAATAAACGAGATAAAATCGAGCGCTTCGAAATACTCACCGCGTGCAATCTTCGTAGCAGCGTAGTGTGTCCAAATCCAAAATCTGTCTTCAATCCATTGTGGATCCGGCTGCGGGTAGTGCGGCTGTTTTGTTGAAAAACAGTCCGTGAGCAATGACTCTTGCTGCCAAAGTACTTGAGTATCATCCACGCGCATTGCTGCATCAGGCAGAGAAACAAACTTAAAGTCGACGTGTACTGCATCAGGTTCAAACAGTGCTATCACCAAGCGTGGTTCACCGACATGTTCGCCTGTAAAGGCAGCGACACTGCCGCCAATACGTTCTACGAGTTGAAATCGCTCATTCATAACACTTTCAACACTTTCTGGGTGGATAGCGATGACAAGATCTAGGTCGCTGTATTCGTCCATTGTATTGGTAGCAAATGAGCCGCTGGCGCCTATTCCACAAATTCGTGCGTCTTGGCTAAGCGAGTCGATAATACGGATCAAAAGAGTTTGGTGAGTCGTTGGAAGTGAGGTCGGAAGATTCATATTTTACCTATCTATAAAAGTAAAACTGCCTGTTGGAGCAGCTAGTGCGGTAAAATCAACGCAGCATTATAAAGTATGTCGAGCATCATTCATTGTCAACTAGCATGCTCACAACGCTTGCTTTTGTTAAGCCTAAAACCTAAAACAGCCAGCAATCATGCTGGCTGTTTTAGGTTTCTGTGGCTGGAGGGTTTAGCCTTCAATTTCTACAAAAGGAGCAGGCTCTTCGATAATTGGCTTCATTTCCTCTTCTTGTTGAGGCTGCTCTTCAACTGCTGCTGGCTGTTCAGGCTCGGCTTCTGTGTTGAGCTTTTCTTGTTGCTCACTGAATTGGAACGCACGGATCACCTGTTTTACGCCGGATACATTTCTGGCGATTTCTGTGGCCACATCGGCGTGCTCTTTAGACACATAACCCAGTAGAAACACTTCACTGTCTTCAGTGATGACTTTGATTTTGACGCCGTTGAGTCTTTCGTCGGTCAAGAGCGCTGACTTGACCTTCGTCGTCAACCAGCTGTCATTGCTGATTTGCGTGAAGCTAAGTGGCTGCTTAACGCGGACTTGGTTGTAGACAATTTTTACGCCATTAAGACCTTTAACTTGGTTTTCAAGCTGGCTACGAAGCGCTTCCGTATTCGCCTGTCCCATCAGCACGACAGTACCACGCTGTGAGCTGGCAACGACGCGCACGTTGCTAACATAGGGCGCTTTGTTACCCATACCAGCTACTTCTGACTCAAGGGCACTGTCATTCCAAATCTCTTTTGCGCTGCGCGTATCGGTGACGAGGTTTACCGTCGTCGCAGCACCTGCTACAAATAGACCGGCACAGCCCGAAAGGAACATACTGGCCATGAGCAGTGCCATTACTTTATACATCTTCATAATGTTACTCTTCGTGAGATGGGAATAGCACTTGGTCGATGAGATCGCACAAGCAGTGGAGTGTCACCATGTGGACTTCATGAATGCGTGAGGTGCGTTGAGATGGGATACGTATTTCCACATCGTTTTCGCCCAATAAGCCGGCCATTTCGCCACCATCTTTGCCGGTAAAGGCAATGATGGTCATATCTCGAGTCACAGCCGCTTCCATCGCTTTAATGACGTTTTTGCTGTTACCGCTGGTTGAAATTGCCAACAAGATATCGTTAGTTTGGCCGAAGGCGCGCACTTGTTTGGCAAAGATATCTTCAAAGTTGTAGTCGTTCGCCACTGCGGTCATGGTGGTGCTGTCAGCAGTCAGTGTCATTGCAGGGAGGCTCGGACGTTCGGTTTCAAAACGGTTCAGTAGGCATGAGACAAATTGCTGAGCGTTGGACGCTGACCCGCCGTTACCGCAGCACAGAATTTTGTTGCCATTGAGCAGTGTTGCGACCATTGCTTGTGCTGCGTGAGTGATGGCGTCTGGCAGCGCTTCGGCGGCGGCGATTTGAATTTGGATGCTTTCAGTAAAACTTTCTTTGATGCTATCGCGCATGGTTATCCTTGAGTGATGGCGTTTTTTATCCAGTTGATGTCGTTGCCTTGTTCGTGAATAGCAACCACATCAAATCGAAATTCGGTCTCGTATGGCGATAGGCCATTTTTGAGCAGCCACAGTGTGGCGGCTTTTTCGAGCTTTTTTGCTTTGGCTCGCGTCACCATTTCTTGGGCGCTACCATAACATTGATTGCGTCGGTATTTGACCTCCACAAACACAATGCTCGATTTATCTTGCATGATCAGGTCAACTTCACCGCATTTTACCGTGAAGTTTTCTGATAGAGGAACCAAGCCCTGACGACCGAGATAGTCTTTGGCCAGTTCCTCATAACGTTTTCCAACGGCGCGTTTACTCGCTGATTGGCGTTTCCACGACAGTAGTGTCATCGCTTGTCTCATCCTGAGTCGCGGTTGTTTCTTGTACGGTAGAAGGTTGTACGGTAGAAGGTTGCTCGCCGTAGACACCCCAAGCAATCTGGCGTTGAACTACGCAGTCTGGATCGATCGTTAGCATACCGGTTTGTCCATCGACAGAGTAACCTTGTACTGCTTTCAGTTGCGGTAATTCTTTAGTCAGCGTGTAGGCATCCATACCTAATGCTTGCAGGCGTTTCTCTGCATTTGAGCTTTTCGGCCAGAACTTAGTCATTTGTGCATCGAGGTCGACATTTTGCTCCACTAGCAGTGGAATATCACTGTATACCACGCCAGTGAGGTCTTCATACTGACGTTTCTCACTGTGGCTGTGGGAATCAGCAAACAGCTGTGGCTGTTTAGCATCAGGGTTAATAGCGACTTCGATAAATGGCTTGATCAGCGTAAGGTCAGCATTATTGGCAACAATGTATACGGAATCAATGTCACGACGACTACGTGGCTGATTTTCGAGCTTCATACCCGTTAGCGCTTCCATTTGAGCGATACGTTGCTGGCTTTCTTGTAGGCCAAACACGTTGTTGATGGTTTTTTGTAGTTGTGCGCGATTCGCGTACTGCGCTACGGCGACTTTGTTGTCACTCACTTTTGCCCATTCAGCCTCAAAAGCCTTTGCCACACGGTTGCCCAGCGAGCCTTGCGGCGCAATGATCAGCGGGAAAGCATATTGGTTTTTAGACAGATGTTGAGCTGCCTGAGCAACCTCTTGCTCAGGAGATAGAGTTAAGTAACACATCATCTGTGTTGGTTCTATCTCATTAGGAATATTCAGTGCGAGCGCAGGGATTGGTGTCTCAGAGTTTTGCTGAGCTTGCTGTAGCTTCTCAACATTTTCTTTAACCAGTGGGCCGACAATAAAATCAACACCATTAGCGACGAGTTTTGTCTTGATGTCAGCAGGGGTGGCTTCGTTTGTATCAATAACGGTAAAAATAGCCTCTGGATCGCGCAATTCGTCATCCATCATCGCCATCATAAACCCATCGCGTACCAGCTGAGCTTGCTTTGCATACTTACCAGAAAGTGGCAGAAGTAGAGCGGTGCTTTGAGGCGAAGCAATCTCTAAGTTGAGAATGTCGTAAATGCTTTGCGGAGTGTAGATAGCTGCTGGGTGAGTTGGATTTTCTGCGAGCCAGTTATTTAGTGTATTTTGCAGTTGTGGCAAGTTAGCTGCCATGCCTTTCATATAGGTAGCCAGTTGTAACCAGCCATCCAGTACTTCCTCATTAGGCTGGGCAACTAAGGTTGATAGATCCTGCGCTGAGTACTGGTTCATGTACTGCCAGATTTGGGCGTTGATCGCTTCTTGCTGGTCACTGGCGCTAAAACCTGCTTGTGCAATCAGCTCACGGCTAGCATCAAAGTAATTGCCCATGGCGGCAAGGCTTTGTGCGCGCAATTGATGATAACGCTGCCATTGTTGCTGCGCGAGTGGCCATTCAGATGGGAAGCTAAGCTGCAGATACGCTTGTTCTGCTTTGCCTTGCGCAAGGTTTAGTTCCGCGCGTGCGAGTTGCCACTCGGCTTGCTGCACCGTGGTGAGATTTTGTTTGGCAAGTCGATTAGAGAGTCTCTGGGCTTGCTCGTAATTGCCCTCTTGAATTGATGCTTTGAATGCCAAGATCAACCATTCGTTTGCAAAACCGTCTTGACCGGCGTCAGCTCGCATCAGATAGGTCTCCGAAGAGGCAGTAGGTGCTAGGGTGATATCAACGCTTTCTGGGGCGCTTGGCTGAGTAGAACAAGCGGCAATGGACAAAGCCAATGCAATTGGAGTCAGTAGGCGTGTTACACTATTTCTCTTTGGGTTCATCATTGCCATGAGCTCTTTAATCACTATTCGTGTAAAATCATTATATTAATCGTTGAAGTGCTGGTAAACAAATGACAAGCAACAAAACTACTTATATTGAGCAACCAACGCTCTTTATTGTACCGACACCGATTGGAAACCTCGGTGATATCACACAAAGAGCGCTGGATGTACTCCATAGCGTCGACATTATTGCTGCTGAAGATACGCGCCATACGGGTAAGCTTCTGTCTCACTTCAATATTCAAACTAGAACATTTGCGTTGCATGATCACAATGAACAGCAAAAAGCGCAAGTTTTAGTCGATAAACTGCTTGCGGGTGAATCCATCGCATTGGTCTCTGATGCTGGCACACCGCTTATCAGCGATCCAGGGTATCATTTGGTGACTCAATGTCGTCAGGCAGGCGTTAAAGTTGTGCCATTACCAGGGGCGTGTGCTGTGATTACTGCGCTGAGCGCATCTGGCTTGCCCTCTGATCGCTTTAGTTTTGAGGGCTTTTTGCCAGCGAAAAGCAAAGGCCGTAAAGATAAATTCATGGAGATCGCCAAAGCCGAGCGCACCTGTATCTTCTACGAATCGCCACATCGAATTACCGAGTCACTTGCCGATATGCTTGAAGTGCTGGGGCCTGAACGTGAGGTTGTATTGGCGCGCGAGCTAACCAAGACCTATGAAACCATTCAAGGTTTGCCACTTGGTGAGTTGATTGCGTGGATTGGAGAAGATGATAACCGTAAGCGTGGTGAGATGGTGTTATTGATTCACGGTCATCGTGAGCCTGTGAATGAAGAGCTGCCAGATGAAGCGACACGTACACTGGCTATTTTGGTTAAAGATTTACCACTTAAAAAAGCGGCAGCGGCGACGGCTGAAATCTATAACCTCAAAAAGAATGCCTTGTATAAATGGGGTCTAGAAAACTTATCCTAGAAAAACATTGAGTAATCACGCTCGCTTAGTTACAATCCGCGCCCTGAAGTTGACTGGATAGTCGCTGCTTCGTTGACGTCCCCTTGAGCTTGTCTTGGGGGAGACTGACGGAGGGGAGGAACGTCCGGGCTCCACAGAGCAGGGTGCCAGGTAACGCCTGGGGGGCGCGAGCCCACGACAAGTGCAGCAGAGAGAAGACCGCCGATGGCTCCATTTCTTCGGAAGGAGCACAGGTAAGGGTGAAAGGGTGCGGTAAGAGCGCACCGGGCGACTAGCAATAGTTCGTTGCAAGGTAAACTCCACCCGGAGCAAGACCAAATAGGCCTCCACATTGCGTTGCTCGCGTATGGAGGCGGGTAGGTTGCTTGAGCCAGTGAGCGATTGCTGGCCTAGACGAATGGCTATCACCGCTTCGGCGGATACAGAACCCGGCGTACAGGTCAACTTCACCTATTATAGAAAAACCCATTACAAATTGATTTTGTAATGGGTTTTTTGCTTTTTTATCACCTATCTTTACGATAGGCTGAACTTAACCAGATGACGTTACTGAAGGAAATCAGTAAACTTGTCATCTTTGCTAAGCAACTCTCGAGATCACCCATGAGCGAATCCTTTCAACACATTTCGGTACTACTTCACGAATCCATTGATGGTCTAGCGATCAAACCGGATGGAACTTACATTGATGGAACGTTCGGCCGCGGTGGTCACAGTCGTCAAATTCTTTCACAACTGGGTGAAAACGGTCGCCTATTCAGTATTGACCGCGATCCGACGGCGATAGAGGAAGCAAAAAAGATTGATGATCCGCGCTTTACCATTATTCATGGCCCATTTTCTGGTATGGCAGAATACGCAGAGCGTTATGATCTTGTGGGTAAAGTGGACGGTGTGTTGCTTGATTTGGGCGTGTCTTCGCCGCAGCTTGACGATGCTGAGCGTGGCTTTAGTTTCATGAAAGATGGCCCGCTTGATATGCGTATGGATCCAACATCTGGTATGCCTGTCTCTGATTGGTTAGCGCAAGCCGATCTTGATGACATTACGTGGGTGATCCGCGAGTTTGGTGAAGACAAGCATGCTCGCCGTATTGCTAAAGCGATTGTTGCCCATCGTGAAGATGAAGAAAAAGAGCCGCTTACGCGTACCGGCCAATTGGCAAAGCTGATCTCTGAAGCGGCACCTAAGAGCTTCAAAGAGAAAAAGCACCCAGCGACGCGTGCTTTCCAAGCGTTTCGAATCTACATCAACAGTGAGCTCGAAGAGATCGATACGGCGCTAAAAGGCGCTGCCAGCATTCTTGCTCCAGAGGGGCGTTTGTCGGTTATTAGCTTCCACTCGCTTGAAGATCGCATGGTGAAGCATTTTATGCGCAAAGAGAGCAAAGGACCCCAGGTACCCCATGGTATCCCGATGACCGAAGATCAAATTCGAGCGCTGGGTAGTGCAAACCTAAAGACCATTGGTAAGGCGCTCAAGCCTTCGGGTCAAGAAGTGGAAATGAACGCTCGCTCACGCAGCTCTGTACTTCGTGTGGCGGAAAAACTGTAACGGATGACGGGATGTCTAACCAACCGACTCATAATCTCGCGAAACTGATTGCCTTAGATATCATTACGGTAGGCCGTATTCCGCTTATCGTGTTTTTGATGATATTTGCAACGGCGATGGGGGTGGTGTTTGCAACGCATCACACCCGCGAAGCCATCAACGAGAAAGATATCGCGCTTCAAGAGCGTGAACGACTTGATAATGAGTGGCGCAACCTGTTGCTTGAGGAAAATGCGCTGTCGGAACATAGCCGCGTTCAGGCTATGGCTAAACAAGAGTTAGAGATGACGCGCCCAGACGCAGACAAGGAAGTAGTGGTTTCCCTGAAATGAAAGGCAAAAAAGTCGTTAAGTCTTCCAACAAAAAACAATCTCAGCAAGCCGCAAGCCAACCTGCGCTGATCGCTTGGCGCTTTCGCCTCATTATGGGCGGCGTGCTGCTTATCTTTACCGCGCTAGTCGCACGCATCGGTTATATTCAAGTTATCGAGCCTGACAATCTGATTAAACAGGGCGATCTGCGCTCTGTTCGTGTAAAGGCGCTGCCTTCGGCGCGCGGCATTATCTCCGATAAAAACGGTGAACCACTTGCAGTCAGTGTACCTGTTCAGGCGGTATGGGCCGATCCAGCTACTATTTTTAAAGATGATGGACTTAAGCAGTTAGACCGTTGGCATGCACTTGCTGATGTACTTGGTCTCAATCGCGATGCACTTATTGCCAAAATCAACAAGAACAAATCACGCCGATTTATTTACCTGCAGCGTCAAGTGAGCCCTGCGATGGCGAAGTACATCAAAGAGTTGAAACTCTCTGGCGTAGGGCTAAAAGCGGAATCCAGACGTTATTATCCTGCGGGTGAGGTTAGTGCTCACTTAGTGGGTGTGACTGGTATCGATGGTCACGGTCTTGAAGGCGTTGAGCGCAGCTATGATAAATGGCTGACCGGTGAAGCGGGTAAGCGCATTATTCGTAAAGACCGCTATGGTCGCGTGGTGGAAAACATCTCTCTTGAAGACAGAGAGGAAGGTAAACCACTTGAGCTTACCGTCGATCAAAGATTGCAGGCCATCGCTTATCGCGCCATCAAACAGGCTGTGGCCGATTACCGCGCCACGTCGGGCAGTGCCGTTATCATTGATGTGAAAACCGGTGGTGTATTAGCCATGGTAAATGCGCCTTCTTATAACCCGAACAACCGCTCTTCACGCCAGTCTTTTACGATGCGAAATCGTGTTATTACCGATGCGATGGAGCCGGGTTCTACGGTTAAGCCATTTGTCGTGCTAGCGGCACTAGAGGCAGGTATTGCCGATGAAAACACCATCATCGATACCGGTAATGGCATCATGCAGATCGGTGGTAGCCGAGTGCGTGATACATCGAAGGTGGGTAAAGCGAACTTAGCTAAGATCCTGCAAAAGTCGAGCAACATCGGTGTGGCAAAGCTGGCTTTAGACATGCCACTAGAGGCGCTACTTGGGATGTACAGCTCCATTGGTTATGGTCAGCTGTCTGGTCTTAACTTGGTCGGTGAGACCACGGGTATCTTCCCTAACCGTCGCCGTTGGTCGCAGTTTGAAATCGCGACACTCGCATTTGGCTACGGTATCTCCATCACGCCTCTTCAGTTAGCACACGCTTACGCCACTCTCGGTAATGGCGGCTTGTATCAGCCAGTACATATTATTGAAAGCAATCAGCAGGACTTGTCCAAGCAGGTTATCAACCATGACTACGCGATGTCGGTTCTGCATATGTTAGAGGCGGTAACGCAGCCTGGCGGTACAGCAACACGAGCGGCGGTGCCCGGGTATCGAGTAGCCGCGAAAACTGGTACTTCAAGAAAGGCAGCGGCGGGTGGCTACAGTGATGAATATGTAGCGATTACCTCAGGTGTCGCGCCGGTAAGTGACCCGCGTATTGCCTTGGTAGTGGTGATTAATGAACCGCAAGGCGATCAGTACTATGGCGGTGCGGTGGCAGGCCCTGTCTTTTCCGAAATCATGAAGGGAGCGTTGCAGATACTCAATGTCGCTCCTGACGAAAACCAATTTCAGCAATAGGTGAGAAACAATGTTGACCTCTTTGACATTGGCAAAGCTATTAAAACCATGGCTTGATGACAGCAGTAAACTGATGGCAAACGACACGCTCGGAGCCATCAATGTGTCTAACTTGGAGCTTGATAGCCGTGCTATTAAGCAAGGTGATACGTTTGTGGCGATCATCGGCCATACGGTAGATGGGCGTCTGTTTATCGAGCGTGCGATTCAGTCTGGTGCCGACTCAGTGATTGCTCAGGCCGATGCTGAGCACAAACATGGCGAAGTGACCCTTGTCGATGGCGTGCCTGTTGTTCATATTTATCAGCTCGACACTTTGTTGTCGGTGATGGCCGCGCGTCTTTATCAGTACAAGCAGCAAGTGATTGGCGTAACAGGGACGAATGGTAAAACTACCATCACCCAACTTATCGCGCAGTGGATTGAACTTGTCGGCGATAGAGCCGCCATCATGGGCACCACGGGCAATGGCTTCTTGAACGATTTGCAACAAGCGAAAAATACCACGGGCAGCGCTATTGATGTGCAGCGCATTTTATCTCAGCTTGATGCCCAGGGCGCGCAATACACGGCGATGGAAGTCTCCTCCCATGGACTGGTTCAAGGTCGTGTGGCCGCTGTGCCTTTCTCACTAGGTATTTTCACTAACCTCAGCCGTGACCACTTGGACTATCACGGCACGATGGAAGGTTATGAAGCGGCCAAGAAACTACTATTTACCGGGCATCACTGCGAGCATGCGGTGTTGAATGTCGATGACGAAGTGGGTCGCCGCTGGCTTTCGGCGCGCAGCGATGCCATTGCTGTGTCTGTTGAAGGGCGCCAGCTAGGCGCAAAGGGCGTTTGGGCAACATCGGTTGAATATAGTGACGGCGGCATCTCTTTAGAATTTGATGGTTGCTTTGGCAGTGGCAAGCTCAATGCTCCGCTGATTGGTCAGTTCAATGCGAGCAATGTGTTGCTGGCGTTTTCTGCTCTGTTGGCGCTTGGTTTTGATAAACAAGCGCTAATGGATACAGCATCCAAGCTACAACCTGTACTTGGTCGTATGGAGCTGTTTCAAGCGGATGATAAACCAAAGCTGGTGGTAGATTACGCTCACACCCCAGATGCGTTAGAGAAAGCCTTGCAGGCACTTCGCGTGCATTGTGATGGCCAGCTTTGGGTTATTGTCGGCTGCGGTGGTGACCGAGACAAAGGTAAACGTCCAATGATGGCCTCTATCGCTGAGCAGTTAGCGGACAAGGTGATCTTAAGCGATGACAACCCACGCAGTGAAGATCCTAAAGCGATTGTCGAAGATATGCTGGCGGGAATGAGTGCGCCAGAGGTGGCATTTGTTGAGCATCAACGTTTTAATGCGGCTCAGCTAGCGGTGAAGCACGCGAGTGCTTCCGACATCATTCTACTTGCCGGTAAAGGGCACGAAGACTACCAAGTGATTGGCAATGACAATGTCCACTATTCAGACCGTGAAACGGCAGCACAGTTACTAGGACTGACGTTATGATTGAACTCAAATTAACGGATATCGCGACCATTGTTGACGGACAGCTAGTGGGTGACGATATAAGTATCACAGATGTCACCACAGACACGCGAGCCATCGAACCGGGTGCGCTGTTTATTGCTTTGGTTGGTGAACGTTTTGATGCCCATGATTTTGCTGAGCAAGCGGCAGAGAAAGGCGCAGCAGCGCTAATTGTTGAGCGAGAGTTGGATGTCGCCATTGCTCAAGTCGTGGTTGCCGATAGTAAACAAGCCTTGGGTAAACTGGGGGCGGAAGTTCATAAGCGCAGCCAAACCCAAACGATTGCCATTACAGGCAGCTGCGGTAAAACGACAGTTAAAGAGATGATTGCCAGCATTTTGTCTAGCAAAGGGCAGGTGCTGTATACCGCGGGTAACTTTAATAATGATATCGGCGTGCCATTAACTTTGCTTCGCTCAACCCCTCAAGACGAATTTGCCGTGATTGAACTGGGTGCTAACCATATCGGTGAAATTGCCTACACAACAGCGTTAACTCAGCCGGATGTCGCGCTGGTTAACAATGTGGCCGAGGCGCATCTAGAAGGTTTTGGCTCTCTTGACGGTGTTAAACAGGCTAAGGGGGAAATCTATCAAGGACTGCCTGCGGGTGGTATTGCACTTGTGAACCTTGATAGTGAAGGTGGTGACTACTGGCAATCGGTACTGAGTGACAAACAGGTTGTGCGCATCGCCAAACAGAACGCTCACGCAGACTTTTACGCCTCTGACATAACCTTGTCATCTCTTGGTAGCCCGTTGTTTACACTCCACACCCCAGTAGGCAACATTTCGATTGAGTTGACCATTATCGGTGAGCACAATGTGGCAAATGCAGTGGCTGCAGCCGCTTTGGCAACGCAAGTTGGTGCAACTCTCGAGCAAGTTCAACACGGTTTACAATCATTAAGTAAAGTGAAGCGCCGTGTTGATGTTGAGAAGCTTACCGAAACGCTCACTCTGATTGATGATAGCTATAACGCCAGTGTTCCCGCAATGAAGGCGGCGGTCGATCTGTTGGGGCAGTTTACTCAAACCCAGCGCTGGTTGATTTTGGGTAACATGGCAGAATTGGGGCATGAAAGCCTTGCACTTCACAAAGAAGTCGGACAACATGCTGCACCTTTCGCATTTGAACATGTTTTAACCTATGGTGAGGATGCGAAAGTAATCAGTGACCTTTGCGGTGGACAGCATTTTAAAAGTCACGACGATATGTTTGCGCATATCGAGCACACATTAACACAGTTAAACCAGACCTCTCATACCTTGTTGGTTAAAGGGGCGCTAAGTGCTGGCATGTTTACTATCGCCAATGCACTGAAGGAGAAATACACATGATCATTTGGCTTGCAGAATTACTACAGCCATACTTTTCTTTTTTTCGTCTGTTTGAATATTTGTCATTCAGAGCCATTGTCAGTGTATTAACTGCGTTAGGTATTTCTTTGTGGATGGGGCCAAAAATGATTGCCCGTCTACAAATGCTGCAAATTGGCCAAGTCGTTCGAAATGAAGGTCCGGAGTCGCACTTTAGCAAGCGTGGTACACCGACGATGGGTGGTATAATGATCCTATCGGCGATTTCTATTACCGTTTTGCTTTGGGCAGACTTGAGTAACCCTTATATTTGGGCTGTACTTGCGGTGCTACTTGGCTATGGTGCCGTTGGTTTTGTGGATGACTATCGCAAGGTAGTGCGCAAAAACACCGATGGCCTGATCGCTCGTTGGAAGTATTTTTGGCAGTCGCTGATTGCCTTGGTGGTGGCATTTGCTCTGTATGCTCACGGCCAAGACACGGCAGCCACACAGCTTGTAGTACCATTCTTTAAAGATGTAATGCCGCAAATGGGGCTGTTCTACATTGTCTTCACATACTTTGTGATTGTTGGCACCAGTAATGCGGTGAATCTGACCGATGGCCTTGACGGTCTGGCTATTATGCCAACGGTATTGGTTGCCGCCGGCTTTGCGGTGATTGCTTGGGCAACAGGCAACGTTAACTTCGCAGCTTATTTGCACATTCCTTATATTCCATACACCTCTGAGCTTGTGGTGTTCTGTACTGCGATGGTTGGTGCTGGACTTGGTTTCCTTTGGTTTAACACTTACCCTGCGCAAGTCTTTATGGGTGATGTAGGTTCGTTAGCACTTGGCGGCGCATTGGGTGTCATTGCCGTGTTGGTACGTCAAGAGTTCGTACTGGTGATCATGGGCGGTGTATTTGTAATGGAGACGCTATCGGTAATCCTTCAGGTTGGCTCTTACAAGTTGCGTGGTCAGCGCATTTTCCGTATGGCACCTATCCATCATCACTATGAACTAAAAGGCTGGCCAGAACCGCGTGTTATCGTTCGCTTCTGGATCATTTCAATCGTATTGGTACTTATTGGCCTAGCGACGCTTAAAGTACGTTAATCAACAGGCTAGGGATCCTTGTTCATGGAACGTTGGCAAGACATTCAGCAAGTGGTCGTCGTAGGGCTCGGTATTACCGGGCTCTCCGTCGTTAATCACCTTCGTAAATATCATCCTACATTGACCATTCAAGTAATGGACAGTCGAGACAATCCGCCGGGGGCTGAGCAGTTGCCGCAAGGCGTTGCCCTACATACCGGCAGTTTTGAAGCCGATTGGTTGATGCAGGCTGACTTAGTGGTGTGTAACCCAGGTATCGCTCTAGCGACGCCGGAAATTCACGCAGCCATGGCAAACGGCGTCTCTGTCATTGGCGATATCGAACTGTTTGCTAGGGCAAATGACAAGCCAGTGATTGCCATTACCGGTTCAAACGGAAAAAGTACCGTGACTGATCTCACGGGTGAGATGGCCAAGGCTGCGGGACTTAGTGTCGGAGTGGGTGGCAACATTGGTGTTCCTGCGCTCGATTTACTTGAGCTTGATGCCGATCTCTATGTGCTTGAGCTATCCAGTTTCCAACTGGAAACGACGTCGTCGCTGAAAACGCAAGTCTCAACGTTTCTAAATCTTTCAGAAGACCATATGGATCGCTACGAGGGTATGGCGGATTATGCCGAGGCCAAGCGCAGGATCTTCTTACATGCTGAGCATGTGTTAGTAAATCGCGATGAGCCAGAGACTTATCCAACAGAGACGTCTCTAGCACTATCGACATTTGGTTTTGATGCTAAGCAGTTCGGTATGCAGGTATTTGATGGACGCACTTGGTTGATGGATGGCGATGCTAAAATCCTCGCGGCGGATGAGCTGAGCATCGTGGGTAAGCACAATTGGTCAAATGCTTTGGTCGCTTGTGCGCTGCTCAAGCTAGCAAATATCGATTATCGTTCGGCATTGGAATGCTTGAAATCTTATCGAGGCTTAACCCATCGCTGCCAAGTGGTGGCCGAACAAGCTAACGTGAAATGGGTTAATGATTCGAAAGCCACTAATGTAGCAAGTACGCTTGCCGCTTTGTCAGGCTTAGCACTCCAAGGAACGCTGTACTTGCTTGTCGGCGGGGTGGGGAAAGGCGCAGATTTTTCTGAGCTTGCTACGCCGCTTTCTCGACTCAATGTTCAGCTGTGCTGTTTTGGTCTCGATGGAGAAGAGTTTCTACCGCTTCACGATAGTGCGCGCTACTTTGCTTCAATGGACGATATATTGGCTGAGATCACGCCAAAATTGAAGCAAGGTGATATGGTCATGTTGTCGCCTGCGTGCGCCAGCTTTGATCAGTTTGCCAATTTCATGGCTCGCGGTGATCACTTTACCGATTTGGCAGAGCGTTATTCAGCGCAAGTTAGTTAACACGGATTCGTCACTATGTTTCATCAAATTCGACAACGCACCATGGGATGGATGACCCACAGTGCCCCAGATACGCTTTATGACCGACAACTGGTTTGGTTGGCGTTTGGGTTGATGGTGACGGGACTGGTGATGGTAACTTCAGCCTCGTTTCCGATCAGTTCTCGACTGACGGATCAGCCATTCCACTTTATGTTTCGCCACGCTATCTTTCTGGTATTAGCGCTTGGTACGTCGGCTGTGGTTCTGCAAATCCCTATCGCTAAATGGTTCAAATACAGTACTTATTTGCTAGCGATATCTATTTTCTTGCTGATCGTTGTACTCGTCGTCGGCAAGTCCGTTAACGGCGCGTCTCGTTGGATACCGCTTGGGCTGTTTAACCTTCAGCCTGCAGAGGTAGCCAAACTGTCGCTGTTCATCTTCATGTCCGGCTACTTGGTGAGAAAGCAAGACGAGGTCAGGCAGTCGTTTTTTGGCGGCTTTATCAAACCTATTATGGTGTTCACCACGTTTGCCATCCTATTGTTGGGACAGCCTGACTTAGGTACCGTGGTGGTGATGCTGGTGACTTTGTTTGGCATGTTGTTTATTGCTGGTGCCAAATTATCACAGTTTATTGCTCTATTTGTTGCGGGCGTCAGCGCGGTTATAGCGCTGATTTTGGTCGAGCCATACCGAGTAAGACGTGTTACTTCGTTTCTAGACCCTTGGGAAGACCCATTTGGCAGCGGCTATCAGCTTACGCAATCACTCATGGCATTTGGCCGTGGTAACTGGATGGGACAAGGGCTTGGTAACTCAGTGCAAAAATTGGAGTACTTACCAGAAGCGCATACCGACTTTGTATTTGCGGTGCTGGCTGAAGAGCTCGGGTTTGTTGGTGTCGTCTTAGTATTGATGTTGGTATTTGCACTGGTGATTAAAGCCCTGTATATCGGTAGGCGTGCGTTTGAAAAACAGCAGTTTTTTGGCGGCTATTTGTGTTTTGCCATCGGTATTTGGTTTGCGTTTCAAACCTTAGTCAACGTTGGTGCAGCAGCGGGTATGGTGCCAACCAAAGGTCTAACATTGCCACTGATAAGCTATGGTGGCTCCAGTTTGATTATCATGTCGGTGGCGGTATCGATCCTGCTACGAGTAGACCATGAATGTCGACTGCTTCCGGACATTGAACCTGAGCCTGCACCGAGCAGCGAGCCTGAAACAGATAAGAAAAAGAAACAAGATGAAGAAAAATAAACGCTTAATGGTGATGGCTGGTGGAACCGGCGGTCACGTATTTCCGGGATTGGCTGTTGCGAAGCGCTTGCAAGAGCAAGGCTGGGAGATCCGTTGGCTTGGCACTGCAGACAGAATGGAAGCAGACTTAGTACCAAAGCACGGGATTGAAATTGATTTTATTAAAGTGAAAGGGTTGCGCGGTCAAGGCATTGCTAAACTGATTAAAGCACCGTTTCAGATCATCAGTGCGATTTTTCAAGCGCGCCAACATTTAAAGCGCTGGCAACCTGATGCTGTGCTCGGCATGGGGGGCTATGTCAGTGGGCCTGGTGGCATTGCGGCTTGGACTATGGGTATCCCTGTCGTCCTCCACGAACAAAATGGCGTCGCGGGACTGACCAACCAGTGGCTTTCCAAAATTGCCAAAAAGGTGTTCCAGGCATTTCCGGGCGCTTTTGCTGACGCAGAAGTAGTAGGGAATCCAGTGCGCCAAGACTTATTAGACATTGAAGCGCCAGAAACACGACTTAACGGCCGTGATGGTGATATTCGAATTTTAGTGATGGGGGGCAGTCAAGGTGCTCGCATCCTCAATCACACGCTGCCACCAGTCATGGCTGCGCTGGGTGAAGGCTACACGATTCGCCATCAAGCAGGAAAAGGTAGCAAGCAAGAAGTCGCTGAGCTTTACCAGCAAAACCAAGTTGGTAAGGCTGAGGTGACGGAGTTTATTGATGATGTTAGCGAAGCGTATCAATGGGCAGACCTTGTGGTTTGTCGCTCCGGTGCACTGACAGTATCCGAGCTTGCTGCAGCCGGCGTTGGCGCTATCTTTATTCCATTTATGCATAAAGATCGTCAGCAGGCGCTTAATGGCGACCACTTGGTCGACTGCCAGGCTGCGTATATGATTGAGCAGCCTCAATTGAGCGTGGAAAAACTGACTGAACAGATACGTAGCTTAGACCGAACGCAGTTAAAAACGCTGGCCATTAATGCCCGACAAGCGGCTAAGCTCGATGCGGATACACGCGTCGCGAAAGAAATTATCGAATTAACAAAATAGATTAACGAGACAGACTCATGACACAGCAACAAACACCAGACTTAGCGCAGATCCGTGCCTTGATACCTGAAATGAGACGCGTGAAGTGTATTCACTTTGTCGGTATCGGCGGCGCGGGTATGAGTGGTATCGCAGAGGTGCTACTGAACGAGGGGTATCAAATTACCGGCTCTGATATTGCTGAGAATGCTGTGACAGCGCGCCTGACGCAAAAGGGGGCGACTGTCTTTATTGGTCATGCTGCTAGTAATATTGATCTTGCGAGTGTGGTAGTAGTGTCTACTGCGATTGACCCTGAAAACCCTGAGTTAGTTGCGGCGAAAGAATTGCGAATCCCAGTGGTTCGCCGTGCTGAAATGCTTGCTGAGCTGATGCGTTTTAGACATGGTATTGCCGTTGCGGGGACGCACGGAAAAACCACGACCACAGCGCTGGTTACGCAAATCTATTCAGAAGCGGGCATGGATCCAACCTTCGTTAACGGTGGCTTGGTGAAAAGTGCCGGCACGAATGCCCGCTTGGGCTCAAGCCGTATCCTGATTGCCGAAGCTGATGAAAGTGATGCGTCGTTCCTACACCTTCAACCAATGGTCAGCATCGTCACCAATATTGAAGCTGACCACATGGATACCTATGGTGGTGATTTCGATACGCTCAAACAGACCTTTATCGACTTTTTACATAACCTGCCGTTTTACGGACAGGCCGTAATGTGTGTTGACGACCCAGTGGTTCGTGAGCTGATTCCAAGTGTTAGTCGTCAAGTGATTACTTACGGTTTTTCAGAGGATGCGGACGTACGTATTGAGAATTATCGCCAAGAAGGGCAGCAAGGTAAGTTTACCGTTGTCAGAAAAGGCCGAGATAATCTTGAGATTACCCTGAATATTCCGGGAGAACACAATGCGTTGAATGCGTCTGCTGCTATTGCTGTCGCGACCGAAGATAATATTAGTGATGAGGCCATCGTTAAGGCGATGCTTGGTACTGAAGGTACAGGACGTCGTTTCGAGCATTTAGGCGAATTTGAAACGGGTAATGGCCGTGTCATGTTGGTCGACGATTATGGTCACCATCCAACAGAAGTGGACGTCACCATCAAAGCGGCGCGTAATGGTTGGGCGGATAAACGACTGGTGATGGTGTTCCAACCGCACCGTTATAGCCGTACTCGTGACCTTTACGATGATTTTGCCAATGTACTGGAGCAGGTAGATGTACTGGTGATGCTGGATGTGTATTCGGCTGGAGAAGCCCCAATTGCTGGCGCTGATGGCCGCTCACTGTGCCGTACTATTCGTACTCGCGGCAAGCTTGATCCAGTTTTTGTTCCAGAAATGAATGGTTTACCATCAGTTTTATCCAATCTTTTGCAAGATGGCGACTTAGTCTTGACGCAAGGTGCTGGTGATATTGGTAAAGTGGCTAAGCAGCTTGAGAAGATGAAGCTAGATATCCAAGTGATGCAAAATAGCTAGTTTCTCGATTTTCGAGTGTATTGAATAATTTATGAGTTCGAATGAGCGATACAGTGAATTGATCGCCCATCCGAACTTTTTTGTTGTTTCAGTGCGCAAAAGCCTAGTTTTCTTGGGTTGAGTGTTTGATAGTTTGATATTGATTAGTATAATCGTTAGGTTAAGACCATTAGATTAGACTCTTATTCCACTATCTTAAGGAAAGGCGAAGAGAAGTTAATAAGGGACCAAAGAGTTTGACTGAAACTTCAGACAGCAGTGTAGAGCAAACGCGTCGAGCTTCCATGTTTTCACAACACGGGATCGGGGCGATTTTTTTATTTGCAGTGATCGCAGTCATCGGTTCAACACTTTATTCCACCATTAGCTGGATGTGGGACGACCAGCGCCTTCCATTATCTAAGATAGTGCTACAAGGGGATTTAACCCATGTAGGTGCTAAAGATGTGCAGCATGCCTTTGCCAATTTGGAACATATTGGGACCTTCATGTCTCAAGATATCGATGTTCTTCAGCAAAGTGTTGAGCAAATTCCGTGGGTCTCGCAAGCATCGGTACGTAAACAGTGGCCAGATACAGTTAAGGTGTTTTTGACCGAGTACCAGGCTAGCGCAATTTGGAATGGCATCGATATGCTTGATATTCATGGTGTCGTGTTCAGCGGTGATGTTTCTGTGATTGAAGAACAGAAAGTGAAACTGTATGGCCCGATGGGTACTGAACGCTTTGTGTTGGATACTTATCGTGATAGCAATGCCAAGTTAGCGAGTTTAGGGCTAGCCATATCTTCGTTAGTGTTGAATGAGCGCCGGGCATGGCAAGTGATCCTAGATAACGGGATCCGTCTAGAGCTAGGCAAAGATGCACTTGATGAGCGCTTACAGCGTTTTATCTCTTTGTATCGCGAACTGGGTGACAAGGTATCTCAAATCAGTTACATCGATTTGCGATATGACACAGGTGCAGCCGTCGGTTGGTTTCCTGCTGAAATGACAGCAGAAGGTAATCTTACGGAGTCGGCAGGGTAACTGGTTTTATGTATCGATAGGCATTAGCGTATCGATACTTAAGTTCAGTTAGGAATTGGGCAACCCAAGCGAGTTGTTCTCTGGGATTTGAGATAGCAAAACATAAGAGAGTACAGATGACGAAGACCACGGATGACAATATTATTGTCGGTCTTGATATTGGCACTGCGACCGTATCTGCGCTAGTCGGCGAAGTTTTGCCGGACGGGCAGGTAAATATCATTGGTGCAGGTTCTAGTCCTTCTCGCGGAATGGACAAAGGTGGCGTTAACGACCTTGAGTCAGTGGTTAAATCCGTGCAACGTGCTGTCGATCAGGCTGAGCTGATGGCGGAATGCCAGATCAGCAGCGTGTTTATCTCACTTTCTGGTAAGCATATTGCGAGTCGAATTGAAAAGGGCATGGGAACCATTTCTGAGGAAGAAGTGTCACAAGATGATATGGACAGGGCGATTCATACCGCTAAATCCATAAAAATTGGTGATGAACAGCGCATTCTTCATGTGATTCCTCAGGAATTTACCATAGACTATCAAGAGGGTATTAAAAACCCGCTTGGACTGTCTGGGGTTCGAATGGAAGTGAGTGTTCATTTGATCTCTTGTCATAACGACATGGCAAGAAACATCATTAAAGCGGTAGAACGCTGTGGACTCAAAGTCGAACAACTGGTTTTCTCTGGTCTGGCATCAAGTAATGCTGTGATCACCGAAGACGAGCGCGAGCTTGGTGTTTGTGTGGTTGACATTGGCGCTGGCACTATGGATATCTCCATCTGGACTGGCGGTGCACTGAGACACACTGAAGTGTTCTCTTATGCTGGCAATGCGGTGACCAGTGATATCGCTTTTGCTTTCGGTACACCTTTGAGTGATGCTGAAGAAATCAAAGTGAAGTATGGCTGTGCACTGAGTGAACTGGTGAGTAAAGACGATACAGTGAACGTTCCAAGCGTTGGCGGTCGTCCATCACGCAGTTTACAACGTCAAACATTGGCAGAAGTGATAGAACCGCGCTATACAGAATTAATGGGACTTGTTAATCAAACCATTGATAATGTTCAAGCTAAACTTAGAGAGAACGGTGTGAAGCACCATCTCGCAGCAGGTGTCGTCTTAACCGGCGGTGCAGCACAAATTGAAGGGGTTGTGGAGTGCGCTGAACGTGTATTCCGTAACCAGGTTCGTGTAGGCAAGCCTCTAGAGGTGAGTGGCCTTACGGACTATGTAAAAGAGCCGTATCATTCTACGGCCGTTGGATTACTTCATTACGCAAGAGACAGTCAGATTAATGACGACAATGATTATAACGAACCAAAGCGTCAATCGGTGTCGACAATCTTTGGTAAGTTGCGTAACTGGATACAAAAAGAGTTTTAACCTGAGTTGCAGGAAAACGGAGATAACAAATGTTTGAACCGATGATGGAAATGTCTGACGAAGCTGTCATTAAAGTAGTGGGTGTAGGCGGTGGCGGTGGTAACGCTGTAGAACACATGGTACGTGAGTCAATCGAAGGGGTTGATTTCATTAGTGTTAATACCGATGCTCAAGCACTACGCAAAACGAGCATCAACCACGTTATTCAAATTGGCGGCGATATCACAAAAGGCTTGGGCGCGGGTGCAAACCCTCAAGTTGGACGTGATGCAGCTCTTGAAGACAAAGAAAGAATTAAAGAAAGCATTACTGGTGCCGATATGGTATTTATCGCAGCTGGTATGGGCGGTGGTACCGGAACCGGTGCCGCTCCAGTAATTGCTGAAGTCGCGAAAGAGTTAGGCATTCTTACCGTCGCAGTGGTCACGAAACCATTTAGCTTCGAAGGTAAAAAGCGTCTTTTATTCGCAGAGCAAGGTATTGAAGAGTTATCAAAGCACGTTGACTCTTTGATCACGATTCCAAACGAAAAGCTTCTGAAAGTACTAGGCCGTGGCGTTACGCTACTGGAAGCGTTTGCAAGTGCAAACGACGTACTGAAGAATGCGGTTCAAGGTATCGCAGAATTGATTACTCGCCCAGGCATGATTAACGTCGACTTTGCGGACGTACGTACCGTGATGTCAGAGATGGGTCATGCAATGATGGGTAGCGGTGTTGCTAAAGGTGAAGATCGTGCAGAAGAAGCGGCAGAGATGGCAATTTCTAGCCCACTTCTAGAAGACATCGATCTAGCAGGTGCACGTGGTGTGCTTGTGAACATCACTGCTGGTCTTGATATGCGTCTAGACGAATTCGAGACGGTTGGTAACACAGTGAAAGCCTTTGCGTCTGACAATGCAACGGTTGTTATCGGTACTTCTCTAGACCCAGACATGAGCGACGAAATTCGCGTGACTGTGGTTGCGACGGGTATTGGCAACGAACGTAAGCCAGATATTACGCTAGTCGCAGGCGGTAAAACGCCAGTGACGGCAAGTCAGCCCCAACAGTCAACTCAAGCACCAGCTGCAAAAGTAGAGGACAAGGTGGCACAATCTTTGCCTGTAAATAATCAGGAGAAGGTTGAGGTGAACACGCCGAATACTGCAAGCTCTGCACCTGTGTCGAGCGGCAATACCAGCGCAGCACCTAAGCCTGAGAAGGAAAGTGGCTACTTAGACATTCCAGCATTTTTGCGTCGTCAGGCAGATTGATAATCTGCGTGAATTTGACATAGCTCAAATTTCTGGTAGGATTCGCGGTTGGTTACATAATCAACCGTGATATGTAGCGTAGATTAAGAGGTTTGTAGATGATCAGACAACGTACGCTTAAAGAAATAGTGACTACTGTAGGAGTGGGTCTCCACTCTGGCCGTAAAGTAACACTAACTTTGCGTCCTGCGGCTGCGAATACTGGTGTTGTATACCGTCGTACTGACGTGAATCCGCCTGTGGATTTCCCTGCGGATCCTCTTTCTGTACGTGACACTATGTTATGTACTGCGCTTGTTAACGATGAAGGCATCCGTATTTCTACGGTTGAGCACCTAAATGCGGCTCTGGCTGGCATGGGTATCGATAACATTATCGTTGAAGTTGATGCACCTGAGATCCCAATTATGGATGGTAGCGCAAGCCCATTCGTATACCTGCTACAACAAGCGGGCATTGAGACTCAAAATGCACCAAAACGATTCATTCGTATCAAGAAAACTGTACGTTTTGAAGATGGTGACAAGTGGGCTGAGTTCCGTCCATTTAACGGCTTCCGCATGGATTTCGAGATTGATTTCAACCATCCTGCAATTGATGCAGATGAGCAGCACTTACTGTTCGATTTTTCTTCACAAGGCTTTGTGAAAGAGATTTCTCGTGCAAGAACGTTTGGCTTCATGCGTGACATCGAATATCTGCAGTCTAAGAACCTTGCGCTTGGCGGAAGTTTTGATAATGCAATCGTACTTGATGACTACCGTATTCTTAATGAAGATGGCCTTCGTTTTGATAATGAGTTTGTGACTCATAAAGTACTAGATGCGATTGGTGACCTTTATATGGCAGGTCATGCCATCATTGGTGAGTTTGCTGCTTACAAATCTGGCCACGGCTTGAACAACCAACTGCTTCGTGCGGTACTGGCGGATCAAGAAGCGTGGGAGTGGACGACCTTTGAAGAAAAAGAAGGTTCTCCAGTTGCGTTTGCAGATCCGAGCATGGTTTTGGCGTAATCCAATCCTCCTCATTGAGAAAAATCAGGCCTAGCGCCTGATTTTTTTGTATCTGTGATTTGGCTTTTTAGTTTGAATTGCTTTCGCAAATTGAGAGTCAATTAGGTGGCAAAAGCTTGCCAAGTACTTTCAGGATCGCGACGATCTCTTGCCGATCATAGGGATCTTTCCTCGATATTTACCTCAACCACTTCGGCGAAATACTAAAGTAGGCGGCGTTTACGCAGTTTAAGTTTGCAAATTTGAGCCGCGCTATCTTTATCAAATGCCGTTCTTTTCAGCGACAATATCCACCTTATAGCGGGTTTATTCTTCAAAACTTCCAAACACATCAAACTAATTACGGTTAGTTTCGATAGATGCTTGGTTGTTGGGTCAAAAATTCCTTAAACTATGTGCCATTAATTGGTATGTCTGCCTTGAATTCTAGCCGCTTGAACTCAATATCAGTTGGTATAGATTTTATCTCAGTTAGGTCGCTTGGCCTTAGTAGAGACGGAAGGCAATTTTAATAGGTCGAAATGATCTAATGGTAGAGAGAACAAAAACACAATGATTAGTAACCTACTGACAAAGGTCATTGGTAGTCGCAACGACAGAACACTGCGTCGACTAAGAAAAATCGTAAAACAGATCAATAACTACGAGCCGCAGTTCGAAGCGTTGTCTGACGAAGAACTAAAAGCGAAAACGGTTGAGTTTCGTGAGCGTTTGGACAAAGGTGAAAACCTAGACCAAATCCTGCCAGAAGCATTTGCAACTGTTCGTGAAGCATCTAAACGTGTATTCGGCATGCGTCACTTCGATGTTCAGCTTATCGGTGGCATGGTTCTTAACTCTGGCCAAATCGCAGAGATGCGTACTGGTGAAGGTAAAACGCTTACGGCGACACTACCTGCGTACCTAAACGCTCTACCAAGTAAAGGCGTTCACATTGTTACCGTGAACGACTACCTTGCGAAACGTGATGCGGAAACCAACCGTGCATTGTTTGAATTCTTAGGTATGACCGTTGGCATTAACGTGCCAAACATGCACCCTCAAGAGAAGAAAGACGCATACCAAGCAGATATTCTATACGGAACAAACAACGAGTTTGGTTTCGACTATCTACGTGACAACATGGCTTTCCGCGTTGAAGATCGTGTTCAACGTGAACGTTTCTTTGCTGTTGTCGATGAAGTGGACTCGATCTTAATCGATGAAGCGCGTACACCGCTAATTATCTCTGGTCCAGCCGAAGATAGCTCTGATCTTTACACTCGCATCAACACCTTGATTCCTCACCTTGAGCAACAAGATCAAGAAGATTCGGAAGAGTATCGTGGTGACGGCCACTACACAGTGGACGAGAAGTCTAAGCAAGTGCACCTAACAGAAACCGGTCAGGAATTTGTTGAAGAACTGCTTATCAAGAATGGCATGATGGAAGAGGGCGACACTCTCTACTCGCCAACTAACATCAGTTTGCTACACCACGTGAATGCGGCGCTTCGTGCTCACGTACTGTTTGAAAAGAACGTTGACTACATCGTGAACGAGCAAGGTGAAGTGGTTATCGTTGATGAACACACTGGCCGTACTATGCCGGGTCGCCGCTGGTCTGAAGGCCTTCACCAAGCCGTTGAAGCAAAAGAAGGCGTTAAGATCCAAAACGAGAACCAAACGCTGGCATCGATTACCTTCCAGAACTTCTTCCGTTTATATGACAAACTGTCAGGCATGACAGGTACGGCTGATACTGAAGCATTCGAATTTCAATCTATCTACGGCCTAGAGACAGTGGTTATCCCAACCAACAAGCCTATGGTTCGTAATGATATGCCGGATGTGGTTTATCGTACAGAAGTGGAAAAATTCAACGCCATCATTGAAGACATCAAAGAGCGCACGGCAAACGGTCAGCCAAGCCTAGTGGGTACGGTATCGATTGAGAAATCAGAGCTATTGTCTAACGCCCTTAAGCAAGCGAAGATCAAACACAACGTACTGAATGCGAAATTCCACGAAAGAGAAGCGGAAATCGTAGCTGAAGCGGGTACGCCAGGCGCGGTAACTATCGCGACTAACATGGCAGGCCGTGGTACCGATATCGTGTTAGGTGGTAGCTGGCAAGCGAAGGTTGAGCAGCTAGACAACCCATCACAAGAGCAGATTGACGCGATTAAAGCGGAATGGAAAGTGATTCATGACCAAGTGCTAGAAGCCGGTGGCCTACACATCATCGGTACTGAGCGTCACGAATCTCGTCGTATCGATAACCAGCTTCGTGGTCGTTCTGGTCGTCAGGGTGATGCGGGCTCTTCACGCTTCTACCTATCGATGGAAGATCAACTGTTGCGTATCTTTACCTCTGATCGTATGGCAAGCCTAATCCAAAGCGGTATGGATGAAGGTGAAGCGATTGAAAGTAAGATGCTGTCTCGCTCAATAGAAAAAGCACAGCGTAAAGTGGAAGGTCGTAACTTCGACATCCGTAAACAGCTTCTTGAATACGATGATGTGGCGAACGACCAACGTAAAGTAGTGTACGAGCTGCGCGACGAGCTAATGACTGCTGATGACATCAGCGAGATGCTAGAGCAGAACCGCAGTGATGTGTTCACGTCTGTTATTGATGAATACATTGCTCCGCAATCGCTAGAAGATATGTGGGATACAGAAGGCCTTCAAGAGCGTCTTAAGAATGACTTTGACCTTGATCTGCCGATCAAGTCTTGGTTGGAAGAAGACGACAAGCTCTACGAAGAAGCGCTTCGTGAGAAGATCTTGGATACTGCAGTAACGGTTTACCAGCAGAAAGAAGAGACGGTTGGCGCACAAGTACTGCGCAACTTCGAGAAATCTGTGATGCTACAAACGCTAGACACGCTTTGGAAAGAGCACCTAGCGGCGATGGATCACCTACGTCAAGGTATCCACCTACGTGGTTATGCTCAGAAGAACCCGAAACAAGAGTACAAGCGTGAGTCGTTTGAGTTGTTCGAGCAACTGCTAGATTCTCTGAAATTTGACGTGATCACGATTCTTTCTAAAGTACGTGTACAGCAGCAAGAAGAAGTGGAGCGTATGGAAGCTCAGCGCCAAGCTCAAGCCGAAGCGGCAGCGGCAAAAGCGCAAGCGCAGCATGCCAATGCTGAAAATCAGCTAGCCGATAATTCAGAGCAAGCGGAGGATGGTTCACAACAACCTATGGTGCGTGAAGAGCGTAAGGTAGGCCGCAACGAACCATGCCCATGTGGAAGCGGTAAGAAGTACAAGCAATGTCATGGTAAGATCAACTAAGACACGATGCTGAAGAAAAGAGTCGCGCTATGCGGCTCTTTTTTTATGCGTAACTTCTTTTTTATGCATAGCTTCTGCGCGAGTAACAAAAACAATAATGAGGAAAGTAGAGTGAAACGCATTCATATCGTTGCCGCAATCATTTTCAATCAAGATAAATCTCAAATCTACATTACGAAAAGACCGGACAATCTGCATAAAGGCGGTTTTTGGGAGTTCCCTGGTGGTAAAGTTGAAACCGGAGAAACCATTAGCGAGGCTATCATTCGTGAGCTTTACGAAGAGATTGATATCACAGTGACCGAGCAAACCGTGTTTGAGCATCTGCTGCACGACTACCCAGAGAAGTCACTGGAGTTTGACTTTATTTCGGTCACTGCCTTCGAAGGTACTCCGTTTGGAAAAGAAGGACAGGAAGGTCGATGGGTAATGATCAGTGAGTTGGCTGACTATGCCTTCCCAGAAGCCAACGTGCCAGTGTTGAATAAAGTGATAGAAAAATTCAGCTAAATCCCCTTAGGTGCTAGCAGCCCCAAAGGCTTTACGTTACATTGGTAGCAACAAAAAACGGTAGCAACACAAAACAACGGAGAATAGCGCAATGGTAAGAATTGCGATTGCAGGAGCAGCGGGCCGAATGGGTCGCAACCTAGTAAAAGCAACATTTCACAACAAACAAGCGACCGTGGGAGCGGGCTCAGAGCGTCCTGAGTCTTCACTCGTTGGTGTTGATGTTGGCGAACTATGTGGTGAGGGGCGTTTTGATGTCGCGCTTGTAGACGATTTAACAAAGTCGATTGAAGACTTCGATGTGATTATCGACTTTACCGCACCAAAAAGTACCCTTGCGAACCTCGAGCTGTGTAAACAACACGGCAAAAAAATGGTGATTGGTACCACTGGCTTTAGCGATGAAGAGAAACAACTTATCGATGAAGCGGCCAAAGTGGTTCCAGTGGTTATGGCTCCAAACTACAGCGTCGGTGTTAACCTCGTTTTCAAATTGCTAGAGAAAGCAGCGAAAGTGATGGGTGATTACTGCGACATTGAAATTGTTGAAGCACATCACCGCCATAAGGTTGATGCTCCATCTGGCACTGCGATTGGCATGGGTGAAGCGATTGCTGGCGCCATGGGTAATGAGCTAAACGATGTGGCAGTCTATGCTCGCGAAGGTATTACGGGTGAGCGAACTCGTGATGAAATCGGCTTTGCGACTATTCGGGCCGGTGACATTATCGGTGAGCACACCGCGATGTTTGCAGATATCGGCGAGCGTGTTGAGATTACTCACAAAGCGACCGATCGTATGACCTTTGCAAACGGTGCAGTGAAAGCCGCAGTGTGGCTCAACGACAAGCCTGCTGGTTTTTACACCATGACCGAAGTGCTCGGCTTAGATAGCATTTAAAAAAAGCGCCAGTATGGCGCTTTTTTTATACCCAAAATTGGGGTAGTGATTAGAAACAACAAATACATAAATATTCTAGAAACGATGGTCGGAACTACTATAAACACTTTGCGCCCCAACTTTCACAAATGGATGCAAACTGTACAGTAATTGTGGTTTTTGCTTATTTTTATGGAGATTATTTGTCGTTTTTTAACTTAAACCTCTATTTTTATATGTTTTGTCTGTTTGGCGATCGTTTGCGCAAATAGTTGTTGCAAATAACGGAGTGGGCTGACGGGTTTCTGCATCGAAAAACTATGCTTGCCGTTAACTGATTGAATTTGTCTTTGTAAATGTACATTTTTGGCGGTTTAAAACGAAAAATTCGCCAGCGACTATAAAAATTAAATTTATTTTTCCATGCTTGTTGACACAAAACGTCGGCATCATTAGAATACCGCCAATTTGTCTGAACTACCTAAAACCGCTTACTTATAGCGAAGAGGAAGGCAAATCTGCAATTTAATTTAAAATTTATGCATTTTTATTCTGGAGGTTGTCTTGAGTAAATCAGCACTGTTAGTCCTAGAAGATGGGACAGTGTTCCGCGGTGTTTCCATTGGAGCAGATGGTTTATCCGTTGGTGAAGTTGTTTTTAATACCTCGATGACGGGGTACCAAGAAATCCTCACTGATCCTTCCTATTCTCAACAGATTGTTACCCTTACTTACCCTCATATTGGTAATACTGGTACTAATAAAGAAGACGAAGAGTCTTCAGCAATCCACGCACAAGGCCTTGTGATCCGCGATCTTCCTCTTATCGCTTCTAACTTCCGTACTGAACAGTCACTTTCAGACTACCTTAAGTCTCAAAACATCGTTGGTATTGCAGATATCGATACGCGTAAGCTGACTCGTCTTCTACGTGAGAAAGGTGCTCAAAACGGTTGTATCGTTGCAGGTGATAACCTAGATGAAGCGCTAGCACTCGCTAAAGCGAAAGAATTCCCTGGCTTGAAAGGTATGGATCTTGCGAAAGAAGTTACAACAAAAGAGACGTATCAATGGAAACAGGGTTCGTGGACGCTCGAGGGTGGTCTTCCTGAAGCGAAAGACGACAGCGAGCTGCCATATCATGTTGTTGCCTACGACTTCGGTGCAAAACGCAACATCCTACGCATGCTTGTTGACCGCGGTTGCCGCCTAACAGTGGTTCCAGCGCAAACTTCTGCTGAAGACGTGCTTGCACTTAACCCAGATGGCGTATTCCTATCAAACGGTCCTGGTGACCCAGCGCCATGTACTTACGCTATCGAAGCAACAAAAGTATTCCTAGACAAAGGCCTACCACTCTTTGGTATCTGCCTTGGTCACCAAATCTTGGCTCTAGCGTCTGGTGCGCAAACAGTGAAGATGAAGTTTGGTCACCACGGTGCAAACCACCCAGTTAAAGACCTAGACCGTGACGTAGTAATGATTACCTCACAGAATCATGGCTTTGCTGCGGATGAAGAGACGCTTCCAGAGAACCTACGTGCAACGCACAAATCTCTGTTTGACGGCACACTTCAAGGTATCCACCGTACAGATAAGCCAGCGTTCAGCTTCCAGGGTCACCCTGAAGCGAGCCCAGGTCCACACGATGCAGCGCCATTGTTTGACCACTTCATCGAACTTATTAAACAACACAAAGCGTAATTCGGAGTAGTTGAGAATGCCAAAACGTACTGACTTAAAAAGTATTCTAATTCTTGGTGCTGGCCCAATCGTTATCGGTCAGGCTTGTGAGTTTGACTACTCAGGCGCTCAAGCGTGTAAAGCACTGCGCGAAGAAGGTTACCGAGTTATTCTTGTGAACTCGAACCCTGCAACTATCATGACTGACCCAGACATGGCAGATGCAACTTACATCGAGCCTATCCAGTGGGAAGTGGTTCGTAAGATTATCGAGAAAGAGCGTCCAGATGCAGTACTCCCTACGATGGGTGGTCAGACTGCACTTAACTGTGCTCTAGACTTAGAAAAACACGGCGTACTTGCTGAGTTTGGCGTAGAGATGATCGGTGCAACGGCTGACGCTATCGATAAAGCAGAAGACCGTTCTCGCTTCGATAAAGCAATGAAGTCAATTGGCCTAGAGTGTCCACGTGCTGACACGGCTAAGACTATGGAAGAAGCTTATGGCGTTCTTGATATGGTTGGCTTCCCTTGTATCATTCGCCCTTCTTTCACTATGGGTGGTACCGGTGGTGGTATCGCGTATAACAAAGAAGAGTTCGAAGAGATTTGTCGCCGCGGTCTAGACCTTTCTCCAACCAACGAGCTTCTTATCGATGAGTCGCTAATCGGCTGGAAAGAGTACGAGATGGAAGTGGTTCGTGACAAAGCGGACAACTGTATCATCGTTTGTGCGATTGAAAACTTTGACCCAATGGGCATCCACACTGGTGACTCAATCACTGTGGCGCCAGCGCAAACGCTGACGGACAAAGAATACCAGTTGATGCGTAACGCTTCTCTAGCGGTACTGCGTGAAATCGGTGTAGAAACAGGTGGTTCAAACGTTCAGTTTGGTATCAACCCGAAAGATGGCCGTATGGTTATCATCGAGATGAACCCACGTGTATCTCGCTCTTCTGCGCTAGCGTCTAAAGCAACAGGTTTCCCAATCGCGAAGATTGCTGCGAAGCTAGCAGTTGGCTTTACTCTAGACGAGCTAATGAACGACATCACGGGCGGTGCAACACCAGCATCATTCGAACCAACTATCGACTACGTTGTGACTAAGATCCCTCGCTTCAACTTCGAGAAGTTTGCGGGCGCTAACGACCGTCTAACGACTCAGATGAAGTCAGTTGGTGAGGTAATGGCGATTGGTCGTAACCAACAAGAATCTCTACAAAAAGCACTTCGTGGCCTAGAAGTTGGCGCGAACGGCTTTGACGAGATGGTTGACCTAGACTCTCCAGACGCACTATCTAAAATCCGTCACGAGCTGAAAGAAGCGGGTGCGGAGCGTATCTGGTACATCGCAGACGCATTCCGTGCCGGTTTGTCTGTGGACGGTGTATTCAACCTAACGCAAATTGACCGTTGGTTCCTAGTTCAAATCGAAGAGATTGTGAAACTGGAGAACGAAGTTAAGGCCGGTGGTTTTGCAGGTCTTACTGAAGACGTACTTCGTAAGATGAAGCGCAAAGGCTTCGCGGATGCTCGCCTATCGACTCTACTAGGTGTATCTGAAAGCGAAATCCGCCGTCTACGTGACCAGTACGAGATTCATCCTGTTTACAAGCGCGTCGATACGTGTGCGGCAGAATTCTCATCAGACACGGCTTACATGTACTCATCTTACGATGAAGAGTGTGAAGCACAGCCAACCGACAAAGACAAGATCATGGTTCTGGGCGGTGGTCCTAACCGTATCGGTCAAGGTATCGAATTTGACTACTGTTGTGTACACGCGTCTCTTGCACTGCGTGAAGATGGTTACGAAACCATCATGGTTAACTGTAACCCAGAGACAGTATCAACGGACTACGACACGTCAGACCGTCTGTACTTCGAACCTGTAACGCTTGAAGATGTACTGTCAATCGTACGCGTTGAAAAGCCAAAGGGTGTTATCGTTCAGTACGGTGGTCAAACGCCACTGAAACTAGCACGCGCTCTAGAAGCTGCGGGTGTGCCAATTATTGGTACTAGCCCAGACGCTATCGACCGTGCAGAAGACCGTGAACGCTTCCAAGTTGCTGTAGACCGTCTAGGCCTACTTCAGCCAGAAAACGCGACAGTAACAACGCTTGAGCAAGCGGTTGATAAGTCACGTGAAATCGGCTTCCCACTGGTAGTACGTCCTTCATACGTACTAGGTGGTCGTGCGATGGAAATTGTATACGACGAGCAAGATCTACGTCGCTACTTCAACGAAGCAGTGAGCGTGTCTAACGAATCACCAGTACTTCTAGATAGCTTCCTTGATGATGCAGTTGAAGTCGACGTTGATGCAATCTGTGACGGTGAGCGAGTGGTTATCGGCGGCATCATGGAGCACATTGAGCAAGCAGGCGTTCACTCAGGTGACTCAGCATGTTCGCTACCGGCTTACACGCTAAGCGCGGAAATCCAAGATGTGATGCGTGAGCAAGTTGAAAAGCTAGCGTTCGAGTTGGGTGTACGCGGTCTAATGAACACTCAGTTTGCGGTTAAGAACAACAAAGTTTACCTAATCGAAGTAAACCCACGTGCAGCTCGTACAGTGCCGTTTGTTTCTAAAGCAACAGGTGCACCACTTGCGAAAATTGCGGCGCGTGTTATGGCGGGTCAATCTCTAGAGTCTCAAGGCTTTACGAAAGAGATCATCCCACCATACTACTCTGTTAAAGAAGTAGTGCTGCCGTTCAACAAGTTCCCAGGTGTTGACCCACTACTAGGCCCAGAAATGCGCTCTACTGGTGAGGTTATGGGTGTTGGCGCAACGTTCGCAGAAGCTTACGCGAAAGCAGAACTCGGTTGCGGCAATGTTTACCCAGAAGGCGGCCGCGCACTATTGTCTGTTCGTGAAGGCGATAAGCAGCGCGTTGTTGACCTAGCATCTAAGCTGACTAAGCTTGGTTACCAACTGGATGCAACACACGGTACAGCAGTTATCCTAGGTGAAGCTGGCATCAACCCTCGTCTTGTTAACAAGGTGCACGAAGGTCGTCCACACATCCTAGACCGCATCAAGAACAACGAGTACACCTACATCGTGAACACGACAGCAGGTCGTCAATCGATTGAAGACTCAAAAGTTCTACGTCGCGGTGCTCTTGCTGAGAAAGTGAACTACACAACAACGCTAAATGCAGCGTTTGCAACGTGTATGGCTCACACTGCTGATGCGAAAGTAGCAGTAACGTCAGTACAAGAACTGCACGAGCAGATCAAAAACGCATAATCGCGTAGCACAACAGAATAGAGAGGTGAGCTATCACCTCCTAGACAACCACATTGCCCGCTCATTTGAGCGGGCTTTTTTTATTTCAAATCCAATGATTCCTATTTGGAATAGGTTTGTAGCGATGGTTTCGCTAGTCCTTGCGATGTAAGTCGTTACAATTTAGCAAAATTACATTATTGAGCGCCTGACATGGACGTAACTTACGACATTCTTGTTTTATTGTTTTTTGTAGCTGGTTTAGCTGGTTTTATTGATGCCATGGCGGGTGGTGGTGGTTTGTTGACGTTGCCAGCGCTGCTCTCTGCGGGTGTGCCGCCCACTCAGGCACTGGCGACCAATAAGCTGCAGAGCTCGTTTGGCAGTTTTTCGGCTACTTGGTATTTTGTTCGTAACGGCATTGTTGATCTCAAAGATATGCGCTTGGCGATTGCCTGTACCTTTGTTGGCTCGGCTGTGGGTGCTGAGCTTGTACAGCATATAGATGCGGGCGTGTTGACGAGCCTTATTCCGGTTTTGCTATTGGGTATCTCACTCTATTTCTTATTAGCACCACAGGCAGGCGAAGGTGGTGGCAAACCTAAGATGTCGGAAACCCTGTTTGCTTTTTCAGTTGGTACTGGTGTGGGCTTTTACGATGGTTTCTTTGGGCCGGGTACTGGCTCTATTTTTACTATCTGTTTTGTTGCTATCGCTCAGCTCTCGATTGTTCATGCGACTGCGCGTACTAAGGTACTCAACTTTACCTCGAACCTGGCTGCGTTGATTTTCTTTATCATTGCCGGTCTACCAGTATGGGAAATTGGTTTAGTAATGGCGGCGGGTGGCTTCCTAGGTGCGCGCATGGGAGCTAAAGTTGTTGTGTCTAAGGGAAAGAAGTTTATTCGTCCGCTGGTGGTTGTTATGTCAATGGTGATGGCATTAAAGCTACTTTGGGAACAAAATCCTCAATGGTTTCAATCACTGTTTTAAGGCGTGATTGCTTGAGTGCACTTGGCCGGTATATCACATGAACTGGGCGCGTTAGGGTGGTCAAAAAATCAAAGTCAAAACACAGTGACTCACTTATGTGCAAGGTTTTGATGATTGATAGCGGTACGAGTGCAGGTGCCACCCCTCGGATAGCGAGCTGAGCTGCAGCAGTGTACGAGTCCATCTGCATGCTTGGCGTTATTCCTGCTTGCTGCAGCAATCCAGCCTGGTATGTATTTGCCGGGTTGTTAAGGTCGTTGGTGATAAGACTCGTAGGTGGCTCGGTTAAAGGCTGTTTGCTTACCACCTTAAATGGCTCATCAAAAAGATGCGTCGTTACTAATCCAAGCCGCGAGTTTAAATGACCGGCGCACAGACCTACCGCCGCCTCACCAGATTTGACATGCTCGATGATACGGGGCGTGTGGTTGGTGGTGACGGTGAGATAGCTGTCTTTGGCAAGTAGCTGCGGCATTACGTCACTCAAGTAGCCTGCAACTAAGGTTTCTGAGCAATCGAGTCTTAATATTGAGTGTGTTTCGACCTGCTGCTCTTCAGCAATTAAGCCGCGCAGCTCATTCAAACTTGGGCCAACACGAGCAATGAGCGCCTCTGCCTCTGGAGTCAGACGTATCTGCCTTCCTTCTGGCTCAACTAAGGTTTTACCGAGTTTCTTTTCTAGATTGGCGATGCGTTTACTGACCGCAGATTGGCTGATATAGAGACGACTACCGGTACGTCCCATGGTTTTCTCTTGAGCAAGCACCAGCAGTGTTTCAATACCTTCTAAAAGCATGTCGATTACGATGAAAAAATGGAATCAATAGGCTTAGATTAGCATACAATTCTCTGCGCTAACTGTCGCGTTGTGCCATTTTTAGTAAAGTAGACGATGGCTATTTTTCCTGACACGAGATTTCCTTTTGATTGGTGTTGTTAGCAGGCGTTTGGCTTTTTAGCTCCGGTGTGGTGATGACTACGCGGTAGCCCTTCTCATTACCTGCTTCAACAAAATCCACAAAATAGTGAATACTGTCTAGCTCATCTTCGACATAATGCGAGACGTACAGCAACTGGCTTAGGTTTTCCTTAGCGATAAGCTCTAATGCATTCATAACCAATTTGCGCCCTAAGAAATCAAGGCCTTGATAAGGTTCATCCAAAATCAGTATCGTCGGCTGTTTGATAATGGCACGTGCGATAAGGAGCAGACGCTGCTGACTGTATTCTAAAGACTTGAATGCGCAATCTTTCAGGTGCGACATGTGCAGCAGAGTTAACCATTCATCAGCGGCGTTGATTTGCTTTTTGCTTGGTTTGTCATAAAGTCCGATGGAATCAAAGAATCCAGACAGTAAAACGTCACGGGCATTGCAGTTAACTCGGTATTGCAGGTGCAAAGAGGAAGACACCATTCCAGTGTGCTGCTTGATGTCCCAAACTGTCTCGCCGCTGCCGCGTTTGATGCCATAAATCTCGATATCGTTGCTATAACATTGTGGGTGGTCACCAAAAATCATCCCGAGCAAAGTACTTTTGCCGCAGCCATTGGGACCGCGAACTTGCCAGTGTTCGCCATTGTTGATTTGCCAATTGACCCCGGAGAAGATCTTTTGTTCAACGTACTCCACCTTACCGTCAGTGATGTTGACCAAGGGATCCGCAAACTTTGCCGTATGCTGATGTTTACGGATAAGTTCGAGCCACTGTTCACTTTGCTGTGAAGATTGCGCTAAGAGCTGAGAAATGACTGGGTGCTCGCGCCATTCGGAATAGCTGAGCTGCTCCTTGAGTGCCCCTTTTTCAAACATTGCTACATGTGACATCCAACTTGGGACTTCATCTTCTCGAGAGGTAATGATGATCAATTGAACGTGTAGGGATAGGTCTTTCAGGTAGTCTGCCAGCATTTTACGGTGCAGGGTATCTAGGCCAACAAAAGGCTCATCGAGCACCAATACTTTTGGCGCACTAGCGAGTGCTCGAGCTAACATCACGCGGCGGGTTTCTCCGGTTGAGAGTTGTCTAAAGCCGCGTTCTCTAAGATGAAGTAAATCTAGCTCTTGGATAAGCTGCTCAACCACATCCCGATTATCAGAAAACTCCGAGACCAATTGCTCAACGGTGCGTCCAAAATCAATTCGATCTAAAAACTCACTGTCGTCATTAGCTTGTTCTAATTCTAACAGTCGCTGCTGTTCGGCAAGCGAGACTTGAGCAATGCCAGAGTGAGGTTGCTGGAGCTGGCCTTCATCGGCTTTCAGTTCCCCACATAGTAGATCGCCAAGTAGGCTGCCAACATTGCCATGGGTTTCAAATACTGCCCAGTGTTCGCCTGAGCGAATGATCCATTCAGGTACAGACAGCGACAGTGGGTGGTTTAGTGAGACATTATTGAAGCAGATATCCATAGACGTTTCCCTGTCTGAATACAAAAGTGAGTGGCTTTTAACCAACATACTAAAGCGACAGAGAAAAATGAAGAGGCTGACAGGAGAATTCGGTATCTCCTGTCAGTTATTTGAAGCTACTTGTCGAGTGCGAAGGTTGGCAAAGAAAGGTGCCAACGAATTGCGCCAAGGCGGATCACCAGAGTGGCCACTACGCAGCATAGAAAGGCGCTGCCAGTTGACGCGCCCATCATCAGAGCTCCGACATGGAAGGCACCACCAATAATACAGGCGGTAGCATACACCTCGCGCCTCAATACCATAGGAACTTCACGGGCAAGAACGTCACGAATAATACCACCACCGCAGCCGGTTAATACCCCCATGATCACTGCAATCAAGTACGAATCTTGAAAGAACAGTGCTTTTTCAACGCCGATGCCGACAAATACCGCAAGGCCAATCGCATCACTGACAGGCAATACATACCAAGGCAGTCGTCTTGGATGCCTGACCAGCATCATAGTGGCAATACAGGTCACTATGATTACCCAGATATAGGTTGTATCCGTTATCCAAAAAACAGGTGTTGCACCAAGCGCCATATCACGAATAGTACCACCACCGATAGCGGTTACACTGCCTAGCACCATAACACCAAAAGGATCCATCCTAAGTCTTCCTGCAAGTATCACTCCCGATATTGCAAACACTGCCGTACCAAAAAGGTCGACCAAATAGAGCATGGAATCCACAGCTATATTCTCACTGAAGAAAAGTAATAGGAAAGTGCGCCAATTTTACGGGATTTAACGTTTGCGGATAGCGAATCTTACCTGAATGTGATCGATGTCTCATTTCTTCTGTGCTCGTACCCAGTCTAGGTGCTCACACACTTGAGTGACAGCCAGCAAGGTTCTTGGGGTTGGGCGATTGAGCCAATCTGAGGTTAAAGCCCATACATGGTCGTTTTGTACCGCGGGCAGTTCTTGCTGCCATTTTTGCCACATATTGCCGTTAGCGATGGCATGCTCAGAAGTGAATATAGCCTCAGGTTGGCGAACGATAACTTGCTCTGGGCTTACTTGAGGATAGGGCGCTTTGCTACTTGCGAAGATGTTTTCTCCACCACAAAACTCAAACACTTCACTTGGCCAGTTACCATCGGACAGGGTAATGATAGGCTTTTCACTCAGCTGGTAGAAATAACGCACCTTATCCTCGGTGTCGTACTTCTGTTTTAACTCAGCAAGCTTGGCACGAAACTGCTTTGCAGCATTGATGCCGATATCAGGATCGTCAGCATATTGACTTAGCGCTTCAAGGTTGTTGGCAATGCCTTCTAGAGATTTGGCTTTGGAGTAATAGAGGTTGAAGCCGAGGCGCTCTAGTTTTTCAAGCTCTCGGGCAGGGTTTCCGGTTGGCCATGCCAAGATTAGATCAGGCTCTAAAGCAACAATTCGCTCTAACTTAATGCCCTGATAGTTAGCAACGCGTTCAAGGTTTTCTGCTTGCTTTGGGTAGTCGCTGTATTCACTGACAGCAATCAGCTTGTCGCCAAGACCAGCGGCATAAGCCAGCTCTGTCGTGTGTGGGGCGAGGCTGATAATACGCTGGGTATCGGCAATGGCTACGCCACTGGCTAGCAGAGCTAAAACGCCTAACAGGGTTTTCTTCATTGATTACAATCCTTGGTAGATGATGAACATCACAGCGCTTTGTAGCATTAACCACACATAGATCCGCCATGCGATGTGTTTTTGAATTTGAGCGATATGAATGGCCGCGGGTGCGATTTTCCCACCTACTCGAGCACGCTGTAGTTTGTCAGTGCCATAAATAGCAGGGCCACCTAACGCCAGTTCAAAGCGGTTGGCATAGCCGCAGATGAGCCAGTTAGTCGCTGCATTTGGCCAAGCTTTCGCTTGTGATAGGGTTTGTTTGATAGCGTGTGTAGGCAGGCCGAGTAAAACCATCATTGAAAACAGTTTTTGCGGCACAAAGTCAATCATCATAAATAGCCAAGCCGCGGGTTTACCAAAGGTCGCATAACCTAGCTTGTTTGGACTCCAGCTGCGAGCGAGCTCTGCACAAAGACGATACATTAGTGCGCCTATGCCGCCCGCTAGACCATACCAAAACAAAACGCCGATGACGTTTCTCGCATAGCCCACAATAACGCTTTCCGCTCCAGCCTTACCAAGTCCAAGTAACGACAGCGCGTCCGTTTCTCGATTGACTTTGGATGCGAGTAAATGGCGAGCGCCTAGCTTATCTTCTTTTGCCAAGGCGTCTATGAAGCGTCGTGTGAATAGCTCATTGCCTCGCCACTCAACGGCGAGCAGTAGTAGGGCGAGCTGATAGAATTCTGCTTTCCAAACCAAGGTCTGAAGTGCGACTAGCACGGCCAAGGTTGGAACGAGTAGTAGCATTAACGCCAGTATTCCCGATAGCTGCTGCTGTTGAGGTAATGCGCTTGGCGAGTTAACCTTGCTCGCTATATGACTTAGCAATAATTGCCAGAACCTGACTGGATGTGCCGAGGGTGGAATGGGGATAAGTAGATGAAACAAAAGTGCACCCCAAAGCGTTAGGAGTGCACCATTGGCATATAAACTCTCAATAAAAGAGCTCATTTACGTCGTCCTTGTACGTGATGTTGTTTACAACAAGGCGCGCTTACTTAAGCAGCTCAACCATTTTTACTACCATCTCCGACGAGCTTTGCGCTGCTAGGGGTAGGAACTCTTCAAAGCTCATTGGTGATTCTTTATCGGCTACATCAGAAATAGCACGAACCACTACGAATGGCGTGTTGAACTGATGACAGGTTTGCGCAATCGCAGACGCTTCCATCTCAACGGCAATAACGCCAGGGAAGTTAGCACGGATAACCGCTTGACGCTCTGGGCGACATACGAATTCGTCACCTGTACAGATAAGGCCGCGTACTGCGTGCTTGTCTTCCATTTGAGCCAGCGCTTGCTCAGCGACGTCCATCAGTTTTTGATCCGCTGCAAACGCTGCTGGTTGACCTGCCATTTGACCAATCTCGTAGCCAAATGCTGTTACGTCAGCGTCGTGGTGACGAACTTCGGTCGAGATAACCACATCACCTAGGTTTAGAGAAGACTCAAAGCCACCTGCAGAGCCCGTGTTAATCACAACGTCTGGCTGGTAATCGCTAAGAAGGATCGTGGTACCCACTGCTGCCGCGACTTTACCGATACCTGATTGAAGCAACACGATGTCTGCACCGTCAAGTTGACCAGTAAAGAAGGTACAACCGCCTTTCTTGGTTTCTTCAAGGTTCGTCAGTGCTGCTTTTAGGATGGACACTTCTTGTTCCATTGCGCCAATTACGCCGATTTTCATAGAGAGTCTCTCAAGTTGGAAAACGTATTTTGGCGTGCAGTATAGCAACAGTCGCCGCGCTTCCCAACCTTTGCGAGATGGAGCGATTAGGGATTTGCGATGACTAATCCAGTTTCGATGAGCTTAGCGCGAAACGCTTCAACTCGTTTTCTGTTTACGTCGAAATCGTAGTAGCCAATTCGTGCTTCGGAGCGCACTAGTAGCTCACCGTCTTGGATTTTAACCTCCATATCATCTACATACCGAAACACACTTGAGGTGTATTCCACGCGTAGATAGTTGCCTTCGAATGCAGCTACCTCGGCGTTATCGAAACTAAGCGCTACGGTTTCAATCTGATTGATGTTGGTATCCGGGGCGAGCTTAAATGGCGCGAGTTTAAATTCTTCACGGCTATCTTGGGTGGAGACGCAGCGCGGACTATCGCCGCAAGGCTCCTCAGTTCGATCTGTGGTGGTCTTATAGCCTGCACCGCAAGCGGTAAGCAAAATGACAGAAGAGAGGGTAATTAGCTTTGTTATTGTCATAACGTTCCCTTGCAAAATGTAGCGCTTTAAAAAAACCCAGCAGTAGTGCTGGGCTTAGTCTTGGTTCGTGTACTGGCAACCCTATACTTCTAGGAAGTCTAGTATGCCTTCTGCGGCTTTGCGTCCTTCATCAATGGCCGTAACGACTAAATCTGAGCCTCGCACGGCGTCACCACCGGCAAAGATCTTCTTATTAGTGGTTTGATACATAAACTCTTGAGATACTGGCGCTTTGATGCGACCCCATTGGTCAAGTTCTACGCCATAAGGTTCCAACCACGACATTTGATGCGGCTGGAAGCCAAATGCCATGATGACAGCGTCTGCTTCCAGCACATGCTCACTGCCTTCCACAGGTTCAGGTCGGCGGCGACCCGCTTCATCTGGATCACCTAAGGCTGTTTTCACCACTTTCACGCCGCAAGCGTTGCCGTTGGCGTCCACTTCGATACCAAGCGGCTGAAGGTTAAACATAAAGTTAACGCCTTCCTCGCGAGCGTTTTTCACCTCTCGGCGAGAGCCTGGCATGTTGGCTTCATCACGGCGGTAGGCACAAATAACGCTGCTCGCCGTTTGGCGAATTGAGGTGCGCACACAGTCCATGGCTGTATCACCACCGCCAAGGACGACGACTTTTTTACCTTTCATATCAATAAACGGCTGCTCTTCACCTAGATCCATTACCTTATAGGTATTGGAAACCAAAAACGGCAGGGCATCAAAAACACCAGGAGCATCTTCGTTCTCTAAACCTGCTCGCATATTTTTGTAAGTTCCGACGCCAAGGAACACCGCATCGTAATCTTCAACTAAGCTTGCCATCTCAACGTCTTTGCCGACTTCGGTATTGAGGCGGAACTCAACACCCATCTCAGTGAAGATGCGGCGGCGGTTGAGCATGACATCTTTTTCTAGCTTGAATGATGGGATGCCAAAGGTGAGTAGGCCACCAATCTCTGGATAGCGATCAAATACAACCGGCTTGACCCCATTACGCACTAAAATATCAGCCGCCGCAAGACCAGCGGGTCCAGCACCGATAATGGCGACCTTTTTATCCGTCCACTCCACATGAGACATGTCCGGTTTCCAACCCATCTCGAAGGCTTTGTCGGTGATGTATTTTTCGATGTTTCCGATAGTGACGGCACCAAAGTCATCGTTCAGGGTACATGACCCTTCGCAGAGACGATCTTGCGGACATACGCGACCACAGACTTCGGGCAGGCTGTTGGTTTGGTGCGAAAGTTCAGCCGCTTCGATGATACGTCCCTCATTGGCGAGCTTTAGCCATTGCGGGATGTAGTTATGAACAGGGCATTTCCATTCACAGTATGGGTTACCGCAGTCAAGGCAGCGATCGGCTTGAGCCGTCGCTTGCTGTTTAGTGAAGGGTTCGTAGATTTCCACGAATTCGATTTTGCGAATCTTAATCGGCTTTTTAGCAGGGTCGACGCGATTCACATCAATAAATTGGTATACGTTCTGGCTCATTATTCTGGCTCCTTCCAATTACTGTGCTTGAACGCGCAGCTCTGCAGCGCTTCGGCTTTGGTGACCAAGCAAGGTGCGAAGATCCGCAGCTTTTGGCTTGACGAGATAGAACTTCGGAATCCATTCATCGAAGTTCGCCAGAATGTGTTCGGCGTGCACTGAGCCTGTCTCTTCTAGGTGCTCAGCAATAAGGCCGCGCAGATGCTCTTGATGGATATACAAATCAGACAGCGAAATCGCTTCTACTGATTCCGTGTTGACGCGACCTTCAAAGTCGTCGTTACTGTCCATCACATAAGCAAAGCCGCCGGTCATTCCTGCGCCAAAGTTAACCCCCGTAGCGCCAAGGATGGCGACAATACCGCCAGTCATGTATTCACAAGCGTTGTCACCGGCGCCCTCAATCACAGCAATAGTGCCTGAGTTACGCACCCCAAAGCGCTCGCCAGCGGTACCTGCTGCATACAATTTTCCGCCTGTTGCGCCGTACAAACAGGTGTTACCGACGATAGTGGCATCGTTACAAGTGAAAGTAGTACCGACGTGTGGTTTGATAACGAGCTTACCGCCCGCCATACCTTTACCGACATAGTCATTGGCATCACCCGTTAGGTAGATTTCCACCCCACCAGCGTTCCAAACGCCGAGGGATTGGCCAGCAGTACCATCGAGATAGAGTTTGATTGGGCTGGTCGCCATGCCTTGGTTACCATAGCGCTTAGCCACACTGCCAGAAAGTCTCGCACCAACAGAGCGATCGGTGTTTCTGACATCAAAGTAGAAACTGCCTCCGGATCTGTTTTCAACGGCCGATTTGGTTTGTTCAACAATCTTCTGGTTAAGCTCTGCTTTATCAAAAGGTTGATTTGGCTCAGTCCAATACAGTGGATGAGATTGCGGAGACACTGGCGCTTCGAGAATGTTCGACAGATCGAGCTTGGATTGCTTCGCGGTCATCCCTTCGACAGCTTCTAATAAATCGGTACGACCAATTAAGTCAGTGAGCTTTTCTACTCCGAGTTCAGCGAGCAGTTCGCGTACTTCATCGGCAAGTCCCGTGAAGTAGTTGACTACCATTTCAGGTAGACCTTTGAAGTACTCTTTACGCAGCGTTTCATCTTGCGTGGCAACGCCCGTCGCGCAGTTGTTCAGGTGACAGATTCGTAAGAATTTACAGCCCATCGCGACCATAGGTGCAGTGCCGAAACCGAAACTTTCAGCACCAAGGATGGCCGCTTTAACAACGTCTAAGCCGGTTTTTAAACCCCCATCTACTTGCAATCGGATCTTATGGCGCAGGTTATTGGCCACGAGAGCTTGTTGCGTTTCAGCAAGGCCGAGTTCCCAAGGACAACCCGCGTATTTCACTGATGTCAGTGGACTTGCTGCTGTGCCACCATCATAGCCTGAGATGGTGATGAGATCGGCATAGGCCTTGGCAACACCTGTGGCAATCGTGCCGACACCCGGCTCGGAAACCAGTTTTACCGATACCAGCGCGTCGGGATTAACCTGCTTCAAATCGAAGATAAGCTGGGCTAAATCCTCAATAGAGTAGATATCGTGATGCGGAGGTGGGGAAATAAGCGTGACCCCTTGTACTGAGTGACGAAGCTTAGCAATTTCCGCTGTGACTTTATGTCCTGGCAGCTGGCCACCTTCGCCGGGTTTCGCCCCTTGCGCAACTTTGATTTGCAGCACGTCGGCATTGGTGAGGTAGTGTGGCGTCACGCCAAAACGGCCGGAGGCAATCTGCTTAATGCGAGAGTTACGGTTAGTTCCAAAGCGGCGGGGATCTTCGCCGCCCTCACCAGAGTTGGAATAGCCCCCAAGCTTGTTCATTGCCATGGCAAGCGCTTCGTGCGCTTCTGGGCTCAATGCGCCAATGGACATTGCCGCTGAGTCAAAGCGTTTGAACAGCTCCGTGTTAGGTTCAATTTGCTCAAGTGGCAGCGCGTTGTCCGCCTTTTTCAACTGCATTAGGTCACGTAGCATCGCGACAGGACGGTCATTCACTTGCTTGGCATACGACTTGTAGTCGGAGGCTTCGCCCGATTTCACCGCTTGTTGCAGCGTACCAACGACATCAGGGTTGTAGGCGTGATATTCGCCATCGTGGACGTATTTAAGCAGGCCGCCATGTTCTACGGGTTTGCGTTTTGCCCATGCCTTGCGAGATAGGTTGAACAAGTCTTGTTGGAAGTCTTCAAAGCTTGCACCTTGAATACGTGTCGTTACGCCAGTAAAGCATAGGTCGACCACATCACGATGCAGACCAACCGCCTCAAACAGCTGTGAGCAGCGGTAAGAGGCGATGGTCGAGATGCCCATCTTTGACATGATCTTATACAGACCCTTGTTGATGCCATACTGATAGTTTTGCATCACATCGCGGTAGCTCTTATCAATGGCACCATCATCAACAAGTTTTCCTAGCGCTTCATAAGCGAGGTAAGGGTAGACAGCAGTCGCGCCAAATCCAAGCAGAACCGCAAACTGATGTGGGTCACGAGCGGTTGCAGTTTCAACAATAATGTTGGCATCGCAGCGAAGGTTCGCGTCAATCAATCGAGTTTGTACCGCGCCAACCGCCATAGCTGCTGGAATAGGCAACTTGCCTTTAACGAGGGCACGATCGGAAAGCACCACCAGAACCGTCCCTTCTTTAACGACGGTCTCGGCGTGATCGCAGAGATCGAGTAGGGCTTGTTTGAGATCTTTCTCATTTGGATCGTAGTTGATATCGAGGATCGTGTTGCGATAATGCTTGTCGCTCAGCTCAAGGAGTTGCTGCATATCAGAGTAAAGCAGTACAGGTGAATCGAACGTCACACGGTAGGCGTGGCCATCGGTTTCACAGAACACATTCATCTCTTGACCGACACTGGTTGCAAGCGACATCACGTGTTTTTCGCGCAGTGGGTCGATAGGTGGGTTGGTGACCTGAGCAAACTTCTGACGGAAGTAGTCAGTCACCAAGCGCTCTTTAGAGGAGAGCACTGCCATTGGAGTATCATCGCCCATGGAGCCAACCGCTTCTTGACCCATATCGCCAAGCACGCGAAGAACCTGATCGGTCTCTTCGTTGGTCATAGCGAACTGTTTTTGATAGGTCTTCAGCACCGTTTCATCAAAGCTGCGCTCGCCAACTTGGTCATCTTCGAGAGCACTAAATGGCGTTAACTTGTGGACGTTGTTTTCCATCCACTCGCGGTATGGGTGACGGCTCTTGAGGTCGCTATCGATGTCATCTGAATGCCACAGCTCGCCCTCTTGAGTATCGACAACCAGCAGTTCGCCTGGGCCGACACGCCCTTTCTCTGCTACTTCATCTGGAGCGTAATCCCATATACCGACTTCAGATGCCAGCGTGATGAGGTTGTCTTTGGTAATCACGTAACGTGCTGGGCGTAAGCCATTGCGGTCAAGGTTACAGGCCGCATAGCGACCGTCGGAAAGGACGATACCAGCAGGGCCATCCCAAGGCTCCATGTGTTTTGAGTTGAAGTCATAGAAGGCGCGCAGATCTGCGTCCATATCTGGGTGATTTTGCCATGCTGGCGGAACCAGCATTCGCATAGCTCGGAAGATATCCATACCACCAGATAAGAATAGGTCGAGCATGTTATCTAGGCTCGAAGAGTCTGAGCCCGTTTCATTCACGAAAGGAGCGGCAGTTTGTAGATCCGGTAAGAGTGGTGACGCAAATTTGTAGGCGCGAGCCTTTGCCCATTGGCGGTTGCCTTCAATGGTGTTGATCTCACCATTGTGCGCTAAGTAGCGGAAAGGCTGTGCCAATGGCCAGCGGGGCTGAGTATTGGTAGAGAAACGCTGGTGGAACAAACAGATCGACGATTCCATACGAAGATCGGCAAGATCGAGGTAGAATCGCGGAAGATCGGCCGGCATGCATAGACCTTTGTAGACGATCACTTGAGTCGATAAACTACAAATATAGAAGTCTTGATCTTCCGTAATGCGTTTTTCAATGCGGCGCTTAGCGATGTATAGACGTCGTTCAACATCTTGCTCCCGCCAACCTGCCGGTGCCGAGATAAAGACCTGAACAATATTGGGTAGCGAACTTAACGCGATTGGGCCGAGTACGTCTTCGTTGGTTGGCACGTCACGCCAGCCAGAAATGGTCAGCGTTTCTTTAGACAGTTCTTGGTGGATGATGTCTTTTGCAGATTGGGCTTTGACCGGATCTTTGGAGAGAAACATCATACCGACGGCATACTGCTTAGCCAAGTTCCATTGGTTTTCTTCTGCAATTAAGCGGAAATATGAATCGGGTTTTTGAAGTAATAAGCCACAACCATCGCCGGTTTTTCCATCTGAGTTGATGCCGCCACGGTGAGTCATGCGGTCCAGTGCTGAGATTGCGGTGCGAACCAGTTTGTGACTGGGTTGACCTTGCATATGCGCAATCAGGCCAAATCCACAGTTGTCTTTTACAAGACTTGGATCGTAAAGAGCCATTGCCTTTCTCCCTTTGAGCTTGCTGTCATCCTGACAGTAAATTAATGCTTTTTAATGACTTTTTATTGTTATGTGAGTCAAATTTTTAACTGTTAGTTATTAACAAATTGCATTTATTTTATTTTCACGAACTTCACAACGTATAGCTTATGGCAAGAAAGGTCAAGTTTTCAGAAATTTGTTGTGTATGTCTCGAAAAAACAAACAAATAATCTAGTTACTTTACAGTCGGTTGCTGTGTAAAAGGAGAGAAGGTTAACAAGTTGCGCGTGATTTATGGGTGTCGCCCGTCAATGATGTGCTTTTGCCTAGGCTGAGTTATAGATAGAAAAAAGGCCAGCATAAAGCTGGCCAAATTAGGAAGGAATGCTGTTAGTTACTTATCCGCGTAACTAGACAGTCTACCTTTAAGCGGAAAGCATCAACGAGTTGGCTTTCGCTTCTAGGTTAGTGTTGCCCATTAGGTATTCATCGATAGCACGCGCACACTCACGGCCTTCGTTGATACAGCGTACAACCAGAGACTGGCCAGTACGCATGTCACCTGCGGCAAATACACCTTGTTGGTTAGTTTGGAAGTTCTCTGCAGCAACGTTGCCACGCTCATCCAGTTTGATGTCAAGCTGAGCCAGCACACCGGTAGGTTCTGGGTGTAGGAAGCCCATTGCTAGGAACGCCATGTCACATGGGATCACACGTTCAGAGCCGGCTACTTCTTCAAACCCAGGACGCTCACCTGGAGCGGCATCTTGCCAAACGATATCAGCGATACGAAGACCCGTTACTTGACCTTCATCGTTACCGATAAACTCTTTGGTTAGGATGTTCCAATGACGATCACAGCCTTCTTCGTGAGAAGTTGTGGTCTTCATGATCATTGGGTATTGCGGCCAAGGCATGTTAGCTGGACGCTTCTCTGGCGGAATTGGCATGATTTCTACCTGAGTGACGCTTGCTGCTTTATGACGGTTAGAAGTACCTACACAGTCAGAGCCAGTATCACCACCACCGATGACCACAACATGCTTATCTTTCGCGTGGATCTCTTCACCTTTCAGATCCATGTCGTTAGCACGGCGGTTGTTTTGCGCTAGGAATTCCATCGCAAAGTGAACGCCGTTCAGCTCACGTCCTGGAACCGGTAGGTCGCGAGGTACAGTAGAGCCACCGGTTAGCAGCACAACATCAAACTCTTGACGAAGCTGCGCAGCGTTTACATCAACACCGATGTGTTGGTTAACCTTGAACTCAACGCCCGCTTCAGCCATTAGGTTGATCTTACGGTCAATGATATCCATGCCTAATTTGAAGTCAGGAATACCAAAGCGCAATAGCCCACCGACTTTCTCATCGCGTTCAAACACTGTCACTGAGTGACCAGCGCTGTTTAGCTGCTCAGCCGCAGACAGGCCCGCAGGACCTGAACCAATGATAGCCACCGTTTTACCCGTACGAGAGCGAGGCGTTTTTGGTTTCGCATAGCCTTCACGGTAAGCCGTTTCAACGATCGTCTTCTCAATGTTACAGATAGTGATTGGGTCTTGGTTAATACCAAGTACACAGGCACTTTCACACGGAGCAGGACACACACGACCTGTAAACTCTGGGAAGTTGTTTGTTGTGCTTAGGATGCGCCAAGCTTCTTCCCAGCTGTCACGATACACGGCATCGTTAAACTCAGGGATGATGTTGCCGATAGGGCAACCGTTGTGACAGAAAGGTACGCCACAATCCATACAACGAGAAGCCTGAGTATTGATCTTATCGCCAAACTCTTCGTTAAGAACGAACTCTTTGTTGTCTTCAATACGAACTGCTGGGTCTAGCTTCCCTGGAAGCTCGCGACCATGTTCTAAAAATCCAGTAGGCTTACCCATTATACTGCCTCCACTTCTTCCGTTTGAGCTTGCTCAGCTTCTGCTTTGCGCTTTAGTAGCACCGCTTTGTAGTCGCGTGGCATCACTTTCACTAGCGATGCAATGCTGGCTTCAAAGTTGTCTAAGAACGACTGAGCGACTTCACTTCCTGTGAACTCCACATGCTTAGTTAGCATGTCTAGTAGTAGTTCGCGATCTTCTTGTTCGATTGGGTCTAGGTCGACCAATTCTGGGTTTAGCTTGGTTTCAAAGTCACCGGCTTTATCCCAAACATACGCCACACCACCACTCATGCCGGCAGCAAAGTTACGACCTGTTGAGCCTAGGATAACCGCCACACCGCCAGTCATGTATTCACAGCCGTGGTCACCCACGCCTTCAACCACAACTTTCGCGCCAGAGTTACGAACACAGAAGCGCTCGCCAGCCATACCGCGGATGTACGATTCACCAGACGTTGCACCGTAGAAACAAACGTTACCAACAACGATGTTGTCTTCAGCAACAATGCTCGATTTCGCATCTGGGTACAGTACTAGCGTACCGCCAGATAAACCTTTACCCCAGTAATCGTTCGCGTCACCTTCTACTTCGAACTTCACGCCCTTAGCAAGGAAAGCACCGAATGACTGACCAGCGCTGCCGTTAAACTTAACGTTCATTGGCTGTGGTAGACCCTGGTCTTTGTAAACTTTAGAGATTTCGTTCGACAGCATGGTACCTGCAGAGCGATCCGTGTTGATGATTGGGAATTCAGCGTTAACGGCTTCACCCTTCTCAAGTGCTGGGATAGCCGCTTGAATCAGCTTACGGTCTAGAACCTCTTCTAGGTTATGGTTTTGCTCTGTTTGGTTGTAAACACCGTCTTCTTCACGTGCCGGTTGAATGTGCAAAACTGGCGATAGGTCTAGGTTCTTGTATTTCCAGTGGCCGATGTCGTCACGGATCTTCAGTTTCTGAGACTGACCAACCATTTCGTCGATAGTGCGGAACCCAAGCTCTGCCATTACTTCACGCAGGCCTTCAGCCATGTATTGGAAGAAGGTGACGACATCTTCTACACGGCCATCAAAGCGCTCACGTAGCGTTTTGTTTTGTGTTGCGATACCGACAGGACAGGTGTTCTTGTGACACTTACGCATCATGATACAGCCTTCAACAACAAGAGCGGCTGTTGCTACACCCCATTCCTCTGCACCTAGCAAGGTCGCAACGGCAAGGTCACGTGGCGTTTTCATCTGACCATCAGATTGAACCACGATACGGTTACGTAGACCATTCTTCAGAAGCGTTTGGTGTGTTTCTGCCAAACCGAGCTCCCAAGGAAGACCAGTGTGGCGAATGGAAGACATTGGTGATGCACCTGTACCACCATCGAAACCTGCAATAAGGACAACGTCCGCTTTCGCTTTCGCTACACCTGAGGCGATAGTACCAACGCCTGCTTCCGATACCAGTTTTACGTTCACGCGACCAGCACGGTTCGCATTCTTTAAGTCGTAGATCAGCTGAGCCAAATCTTCGATTGAGTAGATATCGTGGTGCGGCGGTGGCGAGATTAGACCAACGCCTGGAGTGGAGTGACGAGTCGCACCGATCCAGTCATCGACTTTATCACCTGGTAGCTGACCACCTTCGCCCGGTTTTGCACCCTGTGCCATCTTGATCTGAATTTCTTCAGAGTTGGTTAGGTAGTAAGAGGTAACACCAAAGCGACCTGATGCAACCTGCTTGATCGCAGAGCGTTCCCAATCGCCGTTTTCTTTACGTTCGAAACGAGTTGGGTCTTCACCACCTTCGCCTGAGTTCGACTTAGCGCCAATGCGGTTCATCGCTACAGCAAGAGTAGAGTGAGCTTCGTACGAGATAGAGCCGAACGACATTGCACCCGTTGCAAAACGCTTAAGGATGCTTTCAATTGGCTCAACTTCCTCTAGAGGGATTGAACCTGCTGGGTTCTTAACAAAGTCTAGCTGGCTACGCAGTGTTGCAGCGTTGTCGCCTTGGTCATCAACCGCTTTCGCGTATTGCTTAAACTGAGCGTAATTTTTGCTGCGAGTCGACTCTTGCAGTAGCGAGATAGTTTCTGGGTTAAACAGGTGTTTCTCACCACGTTGTTTCCACTGGTAAACACCACCGACATCAAGAACTTGTACTGGGATCTCACGCGTTGGGAAGCCAACACGGTGACGGATCAGTACTTCTTTCGCGATGTCATCAATGGTTAGACCTTGAATACGAGAAACCGTGCCAGTGAAGTATTTTTCAACCACAGACTTGCTTACGCCAAGTGCCTCGAAGATCTGTGCACCGTGGTAAGACTGCAGCGTTGAGATACCCATCTTCGAGAAGATCTTCAGAAGACCGCCGTTGATAGACTTACGGTAGTTCTCGAACAACTCAGAGATGCTAGCTTCTGGATCAAGCTTCTTAGTGCGCTGTAGCTCTACCATAGTTTCGATAACTAGGTATGGGTTCACTGCGTTCGCGCCGTAGCCCACTAGTGTTGCAAAGTGGTGCGTTTCACGTGCGTCGCCCGTTTCAACCACGATGTCACACTTAGCACGCAAGCCTTTACGGATTAGGTGGTGGTGAACTGCGCCAACCGCCAGCATCGCTGGGATAGCGGCGTGGTTAGAGTTCACGGCACGGTCCGTTAGTAAGATGATTGAGTAACCATCGATAACCGCGTCTTCCGCGTATTGGCAGATACGTTTTAGGGCGCGCTCTAGCTTGCCTTCGTCTTCGCTTGCTTGGAATACGATATCCAGTGTCTTCGCTTGTAGGTGCTCATTGTCGATAGCACGCAGTTTCTCAAGCTCTGAGTTAGACAGAACTGGAGACTCAAGCTCAACTTTTTGGCAGTGCTCTGGCGATTCTGCCAATAGGTTCTGATCTTTACCTAGGTAAGTGTTCAGAGACATAACCATACGCTCACGAATCGGGTCGATTGGTGGGTTGGTTACCTGAGCAAACAGCTGCTTAAAGTAGTTAGATAGATGTTGTGACTGGTGCGAAAGGATCGCTAGTGGCCAGTCGGCACCCATTGCAGAAAGTGGCTCTTTGCCATCTTTTGCCATAGGCACAATGATTTCGTTTACTTCTTCTGAGCTGACACCAAACGCTTGCTGTTTGTGCAGTAGCTTCTCTGGAGAAGGTTGGCTGAATTCGTTGCTCGCATCTGGAAGCTTCTTCAGGCTTAGTAGGTTCTCTTCCACCCATTTCTGGTATGGCTGAGCACTTGCGATGCCATCTTTCACTTCTTCATCAGAGATGATACGACCTTGCTCTAGGTCAGCAACGAAGATACGACCTGGCTGTAGACGACCACGGAACTCAACGTTCTCTGGCTCAATGTCGACAACACCAGATTCGGACGCCATGACTAGGAAGTCATCTTTGGTCACGGTATAACGTGATGGACGCAGGCCGTTACGGTCAAGCGTTGCACCTACCTGAACACCGTCAGTGAAACAGACCGATGCAGGGCCATCCCATGGTTCCATCACATTCGCGTGGTACTGGTAGAACGCACGACGGGTTGGATCCATGTTTTTGTTTTCTTGCCACGCTTCAGGAATCATCATCATTAGCGCGTGTGGCAGGCTACGACCAGACAGAACTAGGAGCTCAAGTGCCATATCGAAGTTTGATGAATCCGAGCTACCTTCTTGACAGATAGGAAGCAGCATGTCGATTTCTGCTTGTGTGAACAAGTCAGATTCGATGATAGCTTCACGCGCCTTCATCCAGTTCAAGTTACCGCGAACTGTGTTGATTTCACCGTTGTGGGCAATGTAACGGAAAGGCTGCGCTAGGCGCCATCTTGGGAAAGTATTGGTAGAGAAACGAGAGTGAACCAGCGCAAGTGCTGTCACCATCGTTGGATTTTGTAGATCTAAGAAGTACTGAGGTACTTGCTCTGTCGTCAACTGACCTTTATACACCAAAGTCTTGTAAGACATCGAGTTGATGTAGAAGTCATCACCGATGTTTGACACGCTTTCTAGACATACACGAACCGTGTAGTTACGAAGGACGTAAAGCTTGCGTTCAAGCTCTTCCGGTGTGCAGCCAGGGCCGCCCGTTACGAATACGTGTTCAAATTGAGGCTCTGTGCTTAGTGGATCAGCACCAATCATAGAGTTGTCGGTTGGCAGCACGCGGTAGCCAATCACTTCTAGATCTAGGCGCTGTGCATTGCGCTCTAGGATGTCACGACATTGTGCGCGTTTGTGTTCGTCTTTAGGGAACAACACAACACCTACACCGTATTTCTCAAACGATGGCAGTTTAATGCCAAGCTTCACGGTCTCTTCTAGCAAAAATTCGTGTGGCTTTTGAAGTAGGATACCTGCACCGTCACCGCTGCATGGGTCACAACCTTGACCGCCACGGTGCTCCATTCGCGCTAGCATATCCAGGGCTTGAGTCACTACATCGTGAGATTTACGGTTTTTTAGGTGAGCAACAAAACCGATACCACAAGCGTCATGCTCCAATTCAGGAGTATACAGACCTTGTGTATTCTGCTCTCTATCTACCATAGATACTTCCTTCCAGTTAAATCTAGACGCAATTAGAGTGTGTGATTGCGTCTTGTCCTTTGTAATTTTGATTCTTGACTGCCAGAGGGGGCAGTGTTCGAGTCCATTCTGCATCTCGCAGGAAAAGTGTCGCGAGAAAAACATTCCGTGGTGATATTCAATGTCTTCATTCCACAATCTAGTGAAATCTGTTGGTGGGAGTAGAATATCGACCCTAATCTACCAATTCGTACTGTAATAAAAACGGCAAATACAGCAGAATTGTGTAAGTATCCTACAATTTTGTCCTCGTTAATTCCAACGAAACTTACGTCTGTTACACATTTTTTTTATCTTGTTTTGAATATGTTTTATAACATCGGTGCAACATTTCGGGTTTTTTGCTTGTTTTTCTGCATATTTATTGATTTTGATTAAGAGTGTTTAAAACGCTGATTGCTACTCTTCATGGTTTTCTTTTGCAGGGATGTAATTTAGTTTCACAAATTAGAGTGAGATTCATTCTTATTAGTAGGTTTTTTGAACATGCAATTACATGAGTTAGTGAATACCATCGGCCAAGATCTGCAGCGTCGATATGGAGAAAAGGTTCACAAGCTAACCCTGCACGGCGGCTTTAGCTGCCCAAACCGCGATGGCACTATTGGCCGTGGTGGTTGTACATTCTGCAACGTGGCCTCTTTCGCAAGTGAGGAGACCCAGATCCAATCGATCAACGAACAGCTCACCGATCGCGCGGGTGAAGTGAAGCGTGCTAAGAAGTATCTGGCCTACTTTCAGGCTTACACCAGTACCTATGCCGAAGTTCAAGTGCTGAAAAACATGTACGAAGAAGCGCTCAAATACGCGGATATCGTTGGTTTGTGTGTGGGAACCCGCCCAGACTGTGTGCCAGATTCGGTGTTAGAGCTACTTGCCGGTTATGTTGAGCAAGGCTATGAGATTTGGCTCGAGCTAGGTCTGCAGACAGCGAACGATCAAACCTTAAAACGCATTAATCGTGGTCACGATTTTGCGGTTTATGATGAAATCACCAAGCGCGCTCGCGCTCTAGGTATTAAAGTGTGCACGCATTTGATTGTCGGTCTGCCGAACGAAATCAAGCAAGATAATCTACAGACGCTAGAAAAGGTACTGGAAACCGGTACCGATGGCATCAAGCTGCATGGGCTTCATATTGTTGAGGGTAGCACCATGGCAAAGGCTTGGCGTGCAGGACGCCTAGAGGCACCAACTTTAGAGTTCTACTTAGATGTTGCCAGTGAGATGATTCGCAGAACGCCGGCCGAGATTGTTTATCACCGCGTTTCTTCCTCAGCAAGACGACCAACGCTGCTCTCACCATTATGGTGTGAAAACCGTTGGCTGGCGATGACCGAACTTGGCAGAACTCTAACGGCAGAAGGCGCTCAGGGAGCACTGACCGAGAATCCGTTTACTTATCACAAACCTGTTCTCAAATAATTCGCCTTCCGTGTGCAAACTTGGGCTTAGTGATAGACTTAGCCCAGTTGTAACGCACGGAGTGCTGAATGAAACCCATCAAAAATCTCGCGCAATACTATGTCGACCTATTGGTGAAACTCGGTATTGTGCGCTTCTCTATTATATTGGCGCTAGCTCTTGTCGCCTTGGCCGTTGTGGTTCAGGTTGGCATTACCTTGGTACTCAATGGACGCGTTGATGATATCGACATTGTTCGCTCGGTGTTCTTTGGACTATTGATCACCCCTTGGGCGGTCTATTTCCTGTCAGTTGTGGTCGATCAGCTTGAAGAATCTCGTCAGCGTCTCGCTAAGATGGTGTCTAAGCTCAAGGAGATGCGCTCACGCGACCAAGATCTTAACCATAAACTTCAGCAAAACATTCGTAAGCTCAACCAAGAGATTGAAGAGCGTCAAAAAGCGGAAGAGGCTCGTGAAGAAGCGATGAAAGATCTCGAGAACGAAGTCTTTCAACGTGAACGTACCCAGCTTGAACTTGCGGAACGAACCGCGCTGCTGCGCTCGTTCATCGATGCATCACCAGACCTTATTTACTACCGCAATGCAGAAGGTGTGTTCTCTGGCTGTAACAAGGCAATGGAGGAGCTTACCGGTCGTAAAGAGCAAGACTTGGTCGGCCTAACTCCATGGGATGTCTATTCAGAAGAAGTCGCTAAACAAGTCGTGGAAACCGACCACAAGGTGATGGGTGATAATCAGGCACTGACGTATGAGCAGTGGCTGGAATACCCTGATGGCAAAAAATGCTTCTATGAGCTTCGTAAAGTGCCGTTCTACAGTAAGGATGGTCGCCATCTCGGGCTGGTGGGCTTTGGCCGTGATATCACCGAGCGTAAACGCCATGCTGAGTCATTAGAAAAGGCGAGCAGAGACAAGACCACATTTATCTCAACCATCAGTCACGAGCTGCGCACACCGCTCAACGGCATTGTTGGCCTAAGCCGCATGCTCCTAGATGGGCAGTTGGATGGTGAGCAGCGCAAGCAGCTGCAAACGATTAACGTCAGCGCCATCACTCTTGGTCATATCTTTAACGATATTATCGACATGGATAAGTTTGATAGACGCAAGCTTGAGCTATTCCCAGAGCCGTTGAACTTTGAAGATTTTGTCGCAGAGCTAGAGAGTATCTCAGGCTTGATGGCGGAGCAAAAAGGGCTGCGTTTCGACCTTGAGAGGCTTACCGACCTGCCGGAAGGCGTCGTCGTTGATGCAACGCGTCTACGTCAGGTAATTTGGAACTTGGTGAGCAATGCCATGAAGTTCACTAAGCAGGGCGGAGTGGTAATGACCATCAGCGCGGATATCGAGGATGGCCGCGCGTACATTACGATCGAAATTGAAGATACCGGTATCGGCATTCCGCAAAAAGAGCTCGATAAAATTTTTGCTATGTACTACCAGGTGAAGTCGGGCAAAGACAACCTGCACGCGGTTGGTACTGGTATTGGCCTTGCGGTATCGAAACAGCTTATCCAAATGATGGATGGCGACATTACGGTCGATAGTGAAGAGGGCTTTGGCAGTACGTTCACTGTGACCATCAATGTTCCATGTGCCGATGAAATGCAGCTTGCACCGGTTGAGGTGAAGCGACAAGGTAGCCTGCGTATTTTCTTGCTGGAAGATATTGAACTTAACATAACCGTCGCACGTTCTTTGCTAGAGAGCCTTGGTCATAGCGTCGAAGTTGTCATGACGGGTGAAGAAGCGTTAGCGAACTTTAATCCAGCAAGTTTTGATTTAGCGCTGCTGGATATTCAGCTTCCAGATATGACGGGTTTCGATGTCGCCCAGGAGCTAAGATCGCGTTATTCTGAGGTACCACCGCTTGTGGCACTCACAGCCAATGTGCTCAAAGATAAGCAGGAGTACCTGACAAACGGCATGGATGATGCCATTAGTAAACCGCTCAGCGTGAAAGCGCTCACAGAAGTGATTAACAAATGTCACGGTGACGACACCTTGCAAGAGCCGCAACCAGAGGAAAAAGAAGTGGAAACGAATATCAACAGTGAAGTATTTAATCGCTTACTCGATCTGGACATGCTGGAGTCGTATGTCGATATTGTTGGCAGTGCACCCGTACTCGATAGCATCACAATGTTTGAGCAGATGATGCCAGACTATATCGATATCCTCGACTCAAATATGACGGCCAAAGATCAGCCTGGTATCGCCTCTGAAGCGCATAAGATAAAAGGCGCGGCAGGGTCGATTGGTCTTAAGCGTATTCAGTCGATTGCTCAAAAAGCACAGTCCCCAGAGCTTCCAGCTTGGTGGGAGAATATCGAAGATTGGGTTGAAGAGATCAAAAACGAGTATCAGAATGATATTCAGATACTAAAATCGTGGTTGGAAAGTAGGGAATCAAAATGAAAAAAATAGTCTCAGCGGTCGCACTTTCTATCGCTCTTATTGGTTGTGCGTCATCACCAACAGGAAATGCTATCTGGGCATCCAGCGATACTGTCATGGTTGAAAAAGAAGCGGTGCGTTTAGAGTCGACGCTTTGGATTGATATGATGCCCAAAGTAGGGGAAACGTCGGCGCTGTTAAAAGAGCAAAATCTCTATGGGGCGCTCTATCTGCGTACCGATAAGCAGCTGCCTGCTGGGATGGACGTGAGTAAAGTCGTACTTAAGCAGGACGACATGGTATGGGAATTTGAAGGTGATGATTTTGAGTTGAGAACTCAATCAGAAAGTCAATGGGAAGTGGCGTTCAACTGGCAGCTTGAAGTCAACATCACCAAGCCTATCGATGTGGCGGTGCAGCTAACCGATAGTGGCCGCGAAATCTGGGTAGTCAACGGTGAAGTGCCAGTGGATACCGTGTACTAAGCTTTGCTTGTGAATAGTCAGAGAAAAACAAAAAGGGACGCGAATGCGTCCCTTTTCCATATTCAATAATCGATGGTCGATTACTCTTCTAGATCACCACAGAAGCGGTAACCTTCACCGTGAATCGTAGCGATGATTTCTGGTGTACCAGATACTGATTCAAAGTGCTTACGAATACGACGAATAGTTACGTCTACAGTGCGGTCATGTGGCTTAAGCTCACGACCAGTCATCTTCTTAAGAAGGTCGGCACGAGTTTGGATCTTGCCTGGGTTCTCACAGAAGTGCAGCAGTGCACGGAACTCAGAGCGTGGCAGCTTATAGCTGTCGCCGCTTGGGCTAACGAGTGAACGGCTGTTGATATCTAGAACCCAACCATTGAACTCGTATTTTTCAACGCTGCGTTTTTCTTCTGTCGCTGCGCCGCTGCTCATAGAGCGAGTCAGTAGGTTGCGTGCACGGATAGTCAGTTCACGTGGGTTAAATGGTTTAGTGATGTAATCATCAGCACCAATCTCTAGGCCAAGGATTTTATCAACTTCGTTGTCACGACCAGTTAGGAACATAAGAGCAACGTTAGCTTGCTCACGTAGTTCACGTGCTAGCAGTAGACCATTCTTACCAGGAAGGTTGATATCCATGATAACTAGGTTTACAGAGTTTTCTGACATCACCTGGTGCATTTCCTGACCGTCGCTGGCCTCGAATACAGCGTATCCTTCTGCTTCAAAAATGCTTTTTAGGGTGTTACGGGTTACTTGCTCATCTTCAACAATAAGAATCTGCGGGCTTTGCATCGGCGGTACCTAAATTAAACTTGTGAAAATTCTGTCTGTAGTAGAATAAATTCTAGGCAAAAAGTTAACATATAGGTAATGTTTCTTGGAGCTTTTACTCACCATCACTGAAACAGTTACGTTTTACGTCGCCATCCATGATGTTGCCAAAAAACGAGAAATCCCTGTAATCTCTTATTATTCTGCTAGGTCATTGAGGCGAATTCTATAATGTTAACAGCATGCTAACAATGGTCAAATGTTAATTCCATGCAGTTTGTTGATTTAAATCAATAGGCGCTTTGTAACAAATATTAATAGTATTGGGCAGAGGCTAAATTTTAGATAGTATGAGTATCGATGCACAACTTTGGAGTGCTTATTCAAGCATTGTGATGCGGTTTCTCACTGAGTGGGAATGCGAGAGCTACGCTGTTATAACGGCTTTTAACCCACGAAGCCGTAAGCTGAGTGATGAAGAAAACTGCATAAAAAACCGAGAGCTAGAACAAAATTTAGCAGATTTTCATCATGTAAGTGTAAACGTTGGTGACCCCAGCTTTGAGTGGGTGGAAGCGAGTTTTGCAGTGGACATCTCGTTTTCACAAGCGTGTGAGTTAGCGCAAAAATATGAGCAAAATGCCATCTACTGGGTCGAAAATGGTGTACTGTTTCTGGTCTCCTGTGATGAAGACCAGACGAAAAAAAATTTAGGCTTGCTGAGTCAGTACGTGCGTCAATGACCGTTTGGCTGGGCAAGTGAAAAGGGATTTTACTTTAATGCTCTCTAAAGGTGCGGCTATTTTTGCGTCTATTGAGCTATTATCACGGAGGAAACATGAGAGATATCACACCTGATATTTGTGACCAACACGAAGACAAAGTGATGCTGCTGAACATACCACTGCAAAACTTTGGTCAACGCGCTGCCTTTTGGGGCGAGATTGTCACGGTACGTTGTTACCACGACAATTCCATGGTGCGAGAAGTGTTAGGCCACGATGGAAAAGGGAAAGTACTCTTTGTTGATGGGAATGGCTCATGTGCGAAAGCGCTTTTGGGCGACCAGTTGGCGATCATGGCCATTGAGAATGGCTGGGAAGGCGTCATTGTTAATGGTGCAATTCGCGATGTTGCCGCAATGTCGGAGATGGATCTTGGGGTGAAAGCACTCGCAGCGTGTCCATTTAAGACGGAAAAGCGCGGAGCTGGGCAAATCAATGTCACACTGACCATGAACAATCAAATTGTTCAGCCTGGTCACTATGTGTATTCAGATTGGAATGGCGTGCTAATCAGTAAAGAAGCACTGGAATTTTAGTTTGTGAGCGATAACCGCAGTATCTAGATACTCAACTAAAAACGGAAACCTAGGCCGACTTCGACCCCTTGCTGGACCTTTTCAAAGTCAAAGGTGGCGTGAACGTCTAGGTTTTCTGTTAGCCTCATTCGGCTGGAAATCTCGGCCGCCATCGCACCTTGTGTTTCATTATTCTCTTCGTACTGATACCCGCGTAGCGTACTCTTCACAGAGATACGATCAGACACTTGATAGTTCACACCACTTAAAAAACCACGATCATTGGTGATGTCTGAATTGTTGAGACGGGCACCAATGTAAACATCTAGAGAATCAAACACGGCATAAGAATACCCACTATCAACGTTCCAAACATCAAATGAGTCTGCACCGCCGGATTTACTGCCGGAAGACAAGAAAAAGCTGTGGGGTGACTGGTTATGCTGAGAGGGAAGCGCTGGAAGCTCAACAGAGAGTGCAGAGGCGCTGAACAACAAACCACTAAAAAACAATAACGCTGAGGCGTATAAAGACACTGCTCTCATGGCACCACTCCTTGGTTATAGTTTTTATAGTTTATTGATTTCTAATTAAAGCACAGAATCTAAGCAAAAAGTTGTAAAACTATATAGCATTTAGTTATGTCTAAAGATCTCAAGTGCATATAAATGCAATAGTGGCTATTTTCATGGTTTTAAGAAAAAATCACATGATAAGCAACAAAAGAACAAATTTTGATTGACTAATCGCCAACAAATGCGGTACACGTATGGGTAAGCACATAACAGAATCTGAAGCACGACCTATTATGTTTAATCACCAGCACGTAGTAATGACCACCACCATTATTATTACCGACATTATCGTTGGGGCAGGCTGGTAGACGAAAGAAATTCAAAAACAAGGCCTGTATCACCGAGATACGGGCCTTTTTTTTACCTGTTTTGAGTATTTCGGGAGGAAAGGATGCGAGTACTAAAATTTGGAGGCTCATCGTTAGCCGATGCGGACCGTTTTTTAAGAGCGGCGGACATCATCGCCAACAATGCCCAGCAAGAAGACTTAGCCGTGGTGCTATCAGCACCAGGTAAAACGACCAACAAACTAGTAGCAGTCATTGAAACTGCACTCAAGAACAGTGAAGTTGAACTGCAAATCTCTGAACTAGAGACGTCATTCAATGAGTTGTTCTCCAACATTAAGAAAGTCCTCCCGAATATCGACAGCACAGATTTTGACAATCAAGTCAAAACATCGCTGTTCCAGCTTCACCAGTTCGTCCATGGCATTCGCCTTCTTGGCACTTGTCCAGATCATGTTAATGCTCGCATCATATCTAAAGGTGAGCGCATTTCTATCCAGTTGATGAAAGCGGTGCTTATCGCGAAAGGCCAAGCGGCGGATCTTATCGACCCTGTGAAATACCTGTTTGCCAACGGCGACCACCTAGAAGCCATGGTTGACGTTGAAGTGTCGACTCAAAACTTCCGAGCGAATCCGCTTGCTGAGGGTGTTGTACACATCATGCCAGGTTTCACTGCAGGCAATGCTAAAGGCGAGTTAGTGACGTTAGGTCGTAATGGCTCGGACTACTCAGCAGCGGTACTAGCCGCATGCTTGCGTGCTGATTGCTGTGAAATCTGGACCGATGTCGATGGTGTTTACAACTGTGACCCTCGACTGGTTGACGATGCGCGCCTTCTTAAATCGCTTAGCTATCAAGAAGCGATGGAGCTCTCTTACTTCGGTGCTTCGGTACTTCACCCGAAAACTATTGCCCCAATTGCTCAGTTCCATATCCCTTGTCTTATCAAGAACTCCTTTAACCCACAGGGTGCGGGTACTTTGATCGGCCAAGACACTGGCGAAGACAACTTGCCAATTAAAGGTATCACCACGCTTTCTAACCTCATCATGGTTAACGTATCTGGCCCTGGTATGAAAGGCATGGTAGGTATGGCAAGCCGCGTATTTGGTGCGATGTCATCAGCGGGTGTGTCGATTGTTCTTATTACTCAATCTTCATCAGAGTACAGCATCAGCTTCTGTATTGAAGAGGAAGACAAGCTAGAAGCTGAGCGTGCGCTTAGTGAAGCATTCGAACTTGAGTTGAAAAACGGTCTACTTGAGCCAGTAGAGTTTATGGATGATGTTGCGATTGTGACGCTTGTGGGTGACGGTATGCGCACTTCTCGTGGCGTCGCATCTCAGTTCTTCTCATCACTTGCTGAAGTAAACGTCAACATTGTGGCTATCGCTCAGGGCTCATCAGAGCGCGCGATTTCAGCGGTTATTCCAGAAGATAAGATTTCTGAAGCCATCAAAGCTTGTCACGAAAACCTATTCAATTCTAAGCACTTCTTAGATGTGTTTGTTGTTGGTGTTGGCGGCGTAGGTGGTGAGTTGGTGGATCAAATCCAAAGACAGCAAGCGAAGCTGGCCGAGAAAGGCATCATCATTCGTGTTTGCGGTCTGGCAAACAGCAAAGGTGTATTACTTGATGGTAATGGTTTGCCGCTTGAGCAGTGGCGTGATCGCATGGGTGATGTCAGTGAAAAATTCACCGTCTCTAGCCTAGCTGCACTTGTTCAACGTAATCACATCATTAACCCTGTATTAGTGGACTGTACATCAAGCGAAGATATCGCTAACCAGTATGCTGAGTTCTTAGCTGCAGGTTTCCACGTAGTAACGCCAAACAAGAAAGCGAACACAGCAAGCATGTCATACTACCATCAGCTTCGCGATGTGGCTCGCAGCTCTCGCCGTAAGTTGATGTATGAAACGACAGTGGGTGCAGGTCTGCCAGTTATCGAAAACTTACAGAACCTGATTGCCGCTGGTGACGAACTTGAGAAGTTCAACGGCATCCTGTCTGGCTCTCTATCATTCATCTTCGGTAAGTTGGATGAAGGACTAACACTAAGTCAAGCAACCAATGTTGCGAAAGATAAAGGCTTTACTGAGCCAGACCCACGTGACGATCTCTCGGGTATGGACGTGGCACGTAAGCTACTTATTTTGGCACGTGAAGCGGGTATGGCACTCGAGCTTGAAGATGTAGAAGTTGACCAAGCTCTGCCACCAGGCTTTGATGATTCTGGTTCTATCGATGAGTTCATGGCTCGATTACCAGAAGCTGATGCTTACTTTAGTGAGTTGGTAGAAAACGCAGCTAAAGAAGGCAAAGTATTGCGTTACGTTGGCGAGATCGCTGACGGTAAGTGCCGAGTTCGTATTGCAGCTGTCGATGAAAACGATCCGATGTTTAAGATCAAAGATGGCGAGAACGCACTGGCCTTCTACAGCCGTTACTATCAGCCAATTCCATTGGTTCTTCGCGGCTACGGTGCAGGTACAGAAGTCACGGCCGCGGGCGTGTTCTCTGATGTGATGCGTACGTTAGGCTGGAAACTAGGAGTATAAGATGAGTGATAGCGTTGTCGTTTATGCGCCTGCCTCGATTGGCAATGTGAGCGTTGGCTTTGATGTGTTGGGCGCGGCGGTATCACCTGTTGATGGTACCTTGCTTGGCGATTGTGTTGAGGTGAGACCGGGCGATAAGCCGTTCGATCTTGCGGCCAAAGGCAGTTTTGTTGATAAGCTGCCAAGCGATCCAAAAGAGAACATCGTTTACGATTGTTGGAAGGTTTATGCCCGTGAACTAGACAAAAAAGGTGTGGCACTCAAACCTGTGTACATGACGCTTGAGAAGAACATGCCGATTGGTTCTGGACTAGGTTCAAGCGCCTGTTCTATTGTTGCTGCGCTCGACGCTTTGAACCAGTTCCACGGTAATCCACTGAATGAAACTGAGCTTCTCGCACTAATGGGCGAGATGGAAGGTCAAATTTCTGGTGGCATCCATTATGACAATGTGGCACCTTGCTACCTAGGTGGCGTGCAGTTGATGCTGGAAGAGTTAGGTATCATCAGCCAAGAAGTCCCCTGTTTCGATGAGTGGTACTGGGTTATGGCTTATCCAGGCATCAAGGTGTCAACTGCAGAAGCGCGTGAGATCCTACCATCTCAGTATCGCAGACAAGATATCATTGCCCATGGTCGCCACTTAGCTGGTTTTATCCATGCTTGTCACTCGAATCAACCTGAGTTGGCAGCGAAGATGATCAAAGATGTCATCGCCGAACCTTATCGCGCTAAACTGCTTCCAGGGTTTAGCAAAGCTCGTGAATACGCTGCGAGCGCGGGCGCACTAGCAACAGGAATTTCAGGCAGCGGCCCGACGCTATTTAGCATCTGCAAAGATAAAGATGTCGCGGACAGAGTGGCTCGCTGGCTAGAAGAGAATTACGTACAAAATAACGAAGGATTCGTCCATGTTTGTCGTCTCGACAAGCAAGGCTCGAAGGTAACAGGAAGTAAGCTATGAAGCTGTACAACATCAAAGAGAACGACGAGCAAGTCTCGTTTGGCCAAGCCGTTCGCCAAGGCTTAGGTCGTAACCAAGGTCTATTTTTCCCATCTGAACTGCCAAGGTTCGATGATGTAGACGCACTTTTGGCAGAAGACTTTGTCACGCGTAGTGCAAAAATCTTGTCTGCGCTGATCGGTGATGAGCTTCCAGCAGAAAAAGTGAATGAGTTGGTCGACAATGCATTCCAGTTCCCAGCTCCTATCAATCAGGTAAAAGACGGCGTATACGCGCTTGAGCTTTTCCACGGCCCAACATTAGCGTTTAAAGACTTCGGTGGTCGCTTTATGGCTCAGTCTCTGGCTGCAGTCTCTGATGGTGGAAAGATCACTATCCTAACAGCGACATCCGGCGATACGGGTGCGGCAGTTGCTCATGCGTTTTACGGCATGGAAGACATCAATGTTGTTATCCTTTATCCAAAAGGTAAGATCAGCCCGCTGCAGGAAAAGCTATTCTGTACACTAGGTAAAAACATCCATACTGTAGCGATAGACGGCGACTTCGATGCCTGTCAGGCGTTGGTTAAGCACGCCTTTGACGATGCAGCATTGCGTGAAGAGATTGGCCTTAACTCGGCGAACTCAATCAACATCAGCCGTCTGATGGCGCAAATTTGTTACTACTTCGAAGCGGCATCTCAGATGTCTAAACAACAGCGTGAGAACCTAGTGGTGTCGGTACCAAGTGGTAACTTTGGTAACTTAACGGCAGGTCTATTGGCGAAAGCACTAGGTCTTCCTATCAAACGCTTCATTGCGGCAACCAATGCCAACGATACCGTTCCTCGTTACCTAGAAACAGGCGAGTGGGATCCTAAGCCAACGGTTGCGACAACTTCAAATGCAATGGACGTAAGCCAGCCAAACAACTGGCCACGTATCGAAGAGCTATGCCAAATCAAAGGTTGGGGTCTAGATACGTTAGGTAAAGGCATGGTGACGGATGAGCAAAGTGCTGAGTCAGTGCGTGATCTCAATGCTCATGGCTACCTGTGTGAGCCACACGGCGCGATTGCTTACCGCTTGCTCGACGAGCAACTGCAAGAAGGCGAAACCGGCTTGTTCTTGTGTACTGCTCACCCAGCCAAGTTTAAAGAAGTGGTGGATGATATCCTCGAGTCAGACATCGACCTTCCAGGACCTCTAGCGAAACACGCAGTGATGGAGCTGTTATCTGAAGATCTTGATAACGACTTTGATGCACTGAAAGCCGTATTACGTCGAGTTCAGTAATCAGATTTGTTGGTATCAATGCCCGAGCCTATGCAGCTTGGGCATTTTTTTATCTTCAGTACATGATAAAGAGCGGATAAACCGAATTGAAATCATTGACCTCAGGTTAGGTTGAGGTTTTATGCTTGTGGCCAATCAGCTTAATACCAAACAACAGGAACCCCCATGACACCAAACCAGTTGCAGCAGTACTTAGATAAATTGGATATCACGCTCTGTGGCGTAGATAGCGGTGTGGTGAGAAATACGTTTTTAGCCAGCAATGCCGATTTGAGCAAGCTGCAAAAAGCTCAACACCGCACGATCCCTTTTGAAAACTTTGATGTGTTTGCTGGTGACAGTATCAGTCTCGAATCTGAGGTGAGATTTGAAAAACTTGTCACGCACTCTCGCGGTGGCTACTGCTTTGAGGTCAATGCACTGTTTTTAGAAGTGCTGAAGACTTTGGGTTATCACGTTCAGCCTAAGCTTGCTCGCGTACACCTCTCTGGCACGCCATCGGGACGAAGCCATCAAGTGACGCTGGTGACGGTTAGTGAAGAGCAATGGGTTGTCGATGTCGGCTTTGGTTCGAATACGCCACGTGCGCCCATCAAGTTGGTGGCCAATGTTGAGCAACAGGCGGATTTCCAAGTGTTTCGGTTTATTGAGGTAGAGGACTTTGGCTACCTTTTACAGCGTAGAGTTGAAGAAGGGTGGTTGGATCTGTATAGCTTAGATTTAGTGTTTGCTGCAAGGGGCGACATCGAGCACGCCAATCACTATACATCGACTAGCCCCAATGCGGTGTTTACCCAGTCTATTACGGCGGCACTTGCTACTGCTGAGGGTAATGTGACGCTACTTGATACCACACTTCGTCATCGTCAGGGGGAGCAAGAAACTAAAGTGAGTGAGCTTGATAAACACGGTTATTTTGACGTTGTGGAGCGGGAGTTTGGGATAGTGGTACCTGAAGAAAAGCGAGCACTCATCTTAGCTCGGCTGTATTCATAAGCTGGTCACTGGGAGTGTGCTTTGGTGAGAATCTGTCTTTAAGAGCTGACTGAAGTTAAAAAGGCAAAGGGACACAATGCCCCTTTGTCTTTGATTGTGATTTCGTTGGGATCTTTCCAATTAGCTACTAAGTGTTTTTCGAAGCCCGATACGGCTGTGGCCTTTTGGAAAATCATCAAAGCGTGTGAATTCCACAAATCCCAGTTTTTGATAAAACACTGGCGCTTGCCAGCTTTGAGTCCACAACCAAAGCCCAGATAACTTGCTTTTAATGGCATATTGCTCTGCGTGTTTCATCAGCTTACTGCCCATTCCTGTTCCTCGGCAGCGGTCATCGACCCAAAGTTCATCGATATACATCCAGTCCCAAAGAAGGTCTGCGGTCAATGCAGCAATTAGCTCACCATTGTTATCGCGAACTGTCCAATTGACATGCTGCTTGTCATAGTTTGGCGCTACCTGCATTTGACTATGAGACTCAAGACCAGCAGTGAGCTCAAGTTGTGATTTTTCATCCAGGCGACCTTGGGTGAATTCGATATTTGGCATTGTGCACCTCTACTGCTTTATACGCGGGTAGGAAGATAGTGACCGCAAATAGTACTAGAGTTGATTGGCTTTTCCTATGAGTGTGAAAAAAACCCTCAACAGATGTTGAGGGCTTTAGAGTGTTCAGCTCAAATTTTGAGTTCAGTAGAACTTAGCGTTGAGGGATTACTTACGCCGTCTCTGTTTCGCCGGTCGGTTTATCTTCATCTGCCAGGTCAATATCACCTTTGCCTTTTGATTTCTTAATCACGTAGCCCGCGATAGAAAGTGAAGACACGATACCTAGGATGGTTGATAGCTGCATTGGCAGACCGAAGCCTAGTGTCGCGTTGTTCAGGATGAAGGTGATCACTACCGTTGTCATGAATACCGCTGGTACTGTTGTTACCCAGTGAAGCTTGTTGTGACGCAGCAGGTAAGCCGACGCAGTCCAAAGCATCATTACTGCCGTGGTTTGGTTTGCAAAACCGAAGTAGCGCCAGATAACACCGAAGTCTACTTGAGTTAGGATGCCACCGATAATGAACAGTGGGATAGCCATCATCAGGCGGTTACGCAGTGTCTTCTGCTCCATGTTGAAGTATTCAGCAAGGATAAGACGGCTTGAACGGAACGCTGTGTCACCAGAAGTAATCGGTAGGATAACCACACCTAGGAAGGCAAGCACACCACCAAACACACCCAGTAGACCGAATGACGCGCTGTAAACTACGTTACCAGGACCGCCGTTCTTCACTGCTTCTGCAAGAGAATCGATAGAGCCGAAGAAAGATAGAGCCAGTGCACACCAGATTAGCGCGATAACACCTTCACCAATCATTGCACCGTAGAATACGAAGCGACCGTTCTTTTCATTTTCCATACAGCGAGCCATCAGTGGAGACTGAGTCGCGTGGAAGCCAGAGATAGCACCACAAGCGATGGTGATGAATAGTGCAGGCCAAAGTGGCAAGTCATTCGGGTTCATGTTGGTAAACATGTCACTGATTTCAAAGCCGCCCATGATTTGGTGCTCGCTTGACAGTGCAACCGCAGTGATTAGACCGACAGACATGAAGATCAGCAGTGCGCCGAACAGTGGGTAGAAGCGGCCGATGATTTTATCTACAGGAACAATTGTCGCGATGATGTAGTACGCAAAAATAATCACAACCATAGTGGTCATGCTCATCGACATGTCCATTTGGTCGTTCACTAGGTTAGTAATCATGCCAGCTGGAGCTGAAACGAAAACCACACCAACCAGTAGTAATAGGACGATGGCAAAAATGTTCATAAAGTGTTTGGCGCCATTGCCTAAGTAACGACCGGTTATGGTAGGTACAGATGCACCGCCATTGCGAACAGACAGCATACCTGAGAAGTAATCGTGAACCGCACCTGCGAAGATACAGCCGATAACAATCCAAAGCATTGCTGCAGGACCATATAAAGCACCCATGATTGGGCCGAAGATAGGGCCGACACCTGCGATGTTCAGTAGTTGAACCAAGTAAACTTTCTTGGTCGACATTGGAACGTAATCCACACCGTCAGCTTTCGTATGAGCGGGGGTTTGACGTTTTTCGTTAATACCAAAGACCTTCTCAATGAAAGCCCCGTAGATAAAGTAGCCGCCAATCAAGGCTGCAACACAAGTTAAAAACCACAACATAACTGTTATCCCTAGTTTGTGATGACATTAATTTCTGGTAACCATTATAAAAATGATGAATTGGTTCCACATTGGCTTATTCGGTTAGTGGTGAAATAGCTGATTAAGTGGTCAATAGCTAAGTTAAGTGGTTTTGCTGATAACTAAGCGGTCGAATTTATCGGCTGAGTGGTAGAATAAAAGCGTGAAGTGGGTCACTTTCACTGTTTGAGAGTGGCAAAACTGCGTGAGAACTGGCATTGTTACCGGCAGATATTTATCGATCATAAAGGGAAATCATGAGAGCGCTAATCATCGTTGCGACCAGCTTACTGGCATTCGGCTGTGCTAAAGGTGTGGACGATCTTGCCCAAGAAGGGAGCTGGGATCAGATCGGCTATCAAGATGGCGTGAGAGGTCAGCTATCGCGCAGTTACTCGGATTTGAATAAGCTCGGTGAAGCGGTGCACTCTGAGTATGATGCGGGTTATCAGCGCGGTGTTATCGAATTTTGTGATGCCGACTTTGCATACCAAATTGGTTTGTCAGGACAATACTATACGGGTGCGTGTGAAGGTCTGCCTGAAGCGCAGCGTTTTCGAATGGAGTGGCAACGAGGCTGGACGGATTACTCTCAGCAAAGTGGCTTTTAATAGCGCCTCTCGATCGCAGTAAAAAGGGTTAGCTTAGTGCTAACCCTTCTCGTTTTTATGAGCTTTTAGTTTAAGGTCGCGTATTAGTTGGCGCTTGTCTCGTTATCCACAGCCTTACGAAGAAATCCGTCTTGCTTTGTAAGCTGCTTCTCAGCATTGGCTTTGTCTAATCCCGTTAGAATCATGAGTATCGATAGTTTTACATCATAGTCCGTTTGTTTGAGTGCTGTCGTCGCAGCGTCTTTGTTGCAGTCGGTCGCTTGCATCACAATGCGCGTTGCACGGGCAACCAACTTTGCGTTGGTCGCTTTCACATCTACCATCAGGTTTTGATAGCTCTTGCCTAAGCGGATCATGCTCGCGGTTGTTAGCATGTTCAGAACCAGCTTTTGCGCAGTGCCAGACTTTAAACGTGTCGAGCCGGTCAGTGCTTCTGGTCCCACGACTGGGCTAATGGCAATATTCGCTACATTCGCAATATCAGAAGCGGGATTACATGACAGTGCCACTGACGTCGCGCCAACTTCGTTGGTATACTCAAGAGCACCAATCACATAAGGTGTTCGGCCGCTTGCCGCGATGCCCACCACCACATCTTTGTCGGTAAGCACGATATCTTTTAAGTCTTGCGCACCAAGCACTGGGTCATCTTCTGCCCCTTCTTTGGCTTTAAACATTGCCTCTTTACCGCCTGCTATAATGCCAACTACCATATCAGGGTCGGTTCCAAAGGTTGGCGGGCACTCCGATGCATCCAACACGCCAAGACGACCGCTGGTTCCTGCGCCAACATAGAGTAAGCGCCCCCCCTGTTTGAAGGCTTCTGTAATGGCATCGACGGCCTCGGCTATTTCTGGAATCACTTTTTCGACGGCGAGCGGAACTAGGCTGTCTTGCTGGTTCATACGCATCAGGATTTGCTCAGACGAGAGCAGATCGATATCCATGGTTTCCGGGTTGCGCCCTTCAGAGACGAGTTGGGAAAGCGCATTTAATAAAGCGTCGTTTGTCATAGTGAGTCCTAGTTAGCAGGGTAAAACACACCTAGCGGTACGGCTTTGCTGGCGCCGGTCACCGAAGGTAGATTGCTTGGTATTTTATTTATAAAACAGTGTGCCAGCCAAGCGAAGGCCATCGACTCCATGTAGTCACCGCTGATCGCTTCACTATCGGTAGAATCGACGTGCCAGTTTGCGAGTAGCTCGCTCATGCGGCTCATGATAATCGGGTTGTTCGCGCCGCCGCCACAGACGAGCAGTTTTGGACTGGCACCAACGCAGTATGGCTTGACTGCTTGGGCGATGGTTCTGGCGGTAAATTCGGTGAGCGTGCGTAATACATCGTGGTTGTTAACGGCGCTATCTAGTTTTGCTAGCTGAGTTTGCAACCACTCACCGTGATAATACTCACGCCCGGTACTTTTTGGTGCGCTGCGCTTGAGGTAAGGGTCGGTGAGCATCTGTGCCAACAAGCTATCGTTAACGTTTCCATGTTTGGCAAGGTGTGCATCTTGGTCAAAAGCTTGCAAGAACGCGTGGGAACACCAATGATCCAATAGCACATTGCCAGGCCCAGTATCAAATCCTACGACATCACCATTTGGTTGCAGAACGGATACATTGGCAATACCGCCAATATTAAGGATCACTTGAGTCGATTCACTGTCACTAAAAAGGTAGCGATGAAAAGCAGGTACTAAGGGCGCGCCTTGACCACCTAGCGCCATGTCTTTGCGTCTGAAATCACCGACAGTATTAATGCCAGTGAGCGCGGCAACCAGGTTGTTATCGCCCAACTGGGTGGTAAATGGCATTTCGCCGTCTGGCTGGTGAAAGACCGTCTGCCCATGGTTGCCGATTGCGGTGATGTCACCAGCGCTGTAGTTCGATTTAGCCAGTAGTGATTCCACCGCACGCACATAGAGTTTTCCGAGTTTATGGTCGAGTTCACCGACTTGTTTTAGGCTGGTGGGTTGTCCTTGGCATATCGCTAGCACCTCACTTTTAAGGGCGTCGGGATAGCTCAAGAAATCGCTGTCTACGAGACGAATCTGCTTGTCCCTAATCGCAACAATGGCGGTGTCGACACCATCTAGGCTAGTGCCAGACATGATACCGATATACAACGCTTCCTTTGACATCATAAACTTACTCCGTTTTTACGTAGCTTTATTGTAAATCAAAAACAATAGGAATAACCTCTGGGGATGCCCATTTGATAATAAATTTGCAGAGGAGCAACTATGGGACCGCTATGGATTGATGTGGCAGGCTACGAACTGACTGCGGAAGATCGCGAAATTTTAGAGCACCCAACCGTCGGTGGCTTGATTCTGTTTGCTAGAAACTACCATGACTCCGAGCAGCTTATTGAACTCAATCGACAAATCCGTCAAGCGGCGAAGAAGCCTATTGTCATTGGTGTTGATCAAGAGGGTGGGCGAGTACAGCGTTTCCGTGACGGGTTTACTTTGCTGCCGCCTGCGGCGCGTTATGCCAAGCTTAAAGACGAAGCCTTGGCGCATCAAGCGGGTTGGCTGATGGCCGCTGAGCTGATTGCTCATGATATTGATTTAAGCTTTGCGCCAGTCTTAGACCAAGGCGAGCAAAGCAAAGCCATTGGTAATCGCGCCTTTGGGGATAATTTCCAAACTATCGTGCAATACACCACTGCTTTTATGGCGGGTATGAAGTCAGCGGGTATGGCGACAACCGGAAAGCATTTTCCTGGGCACGGCGGCGTGACTGCAGACTCGCATCTTGAAACGCCAGTGGATAATCGAGACTCTATTTTTGAGGACGACATGCGTATCTTCCAAGCGCATATCAAAGCTGGCGTGCTTGATGCGATGATGCCAGCCCATGTGGTGTTCCCTCATTACGATGATAAACCAGCGAGCGGCTCAAGCTACTGGTTAAAAGAGGTACTTCGTAAACAGCTTGGTTTCAACGGTATCGTGTTTTCTGATGACCTCTCTATGGAAGGTGCTGCGATTATGGGCGGCCCTGCGGCGCGCGCTCAGCAAGCACTCGATGCGGGCTGCGATACGCTGTTAATGTGTAATAACCGCAACTCGACAATTGAAGTATTGGATAACTTGCCGATTACCAAAGTGAAGCAGGCAAGTCGCATGCTTAGAAAGAAGAACTTTGACTTAGCAGAGCTTAAGAAAAGTGCTCAGTGGAAAGCGGCGAATAGTAAGGTGTTGTCGGCGCTGGAAGGTTAGGGGGGCGTTTCAGGATTAGAACAACTCTCAACGCGCGTCATTCCACTAGCCTTGCGCAGGGGTGACGGCTATTTTGGTAAATGGCTCTAAAGCGCGCGTCATTCCTGCGTAGGCAGGAATCTACTTGAGGCTTGGTGCGAGAGTTGAGTAGACCCCTGCCTGCGCAGGGGTGACGGTTATTTTGATAAATGGATTTAAAGCGCGCGTCATTCCTGTGCAGACAGGAATCTTCCTGAGGCTTGGTGCGTGCGTTGAGTAGATCTCTGTCTACACAGGAGCGCGGCTAGTGGAATGACGAACCCTTGGATATTGACCGGGCTCATAGGTAACATTTCTAACCAGGCACATTGGTAACAAGTGCTAATGTGCAAGCTAGCTGAGAGAATTAGTGAAACCCCAACGTCTCTTTCAACGCCTTCAAATACCGGCGACTCACTGGTATTGGATGGTCACTTTGGGTAATGATTTCCGCCAGCCCGTTCTCCAATAACTTGATCTCTTTAATTGCCTTCACATTGACCAAAAACTGGCGATGACAGCGAATCAGAGATGTCTTGTCTTCAATCACTTTCAGCGTTAATTGCGAGGTGGCTTTCTGGGTCGCCGTTTGTACGTGCACGCCAGACAGGTCACTGTAAGCAAACTCCACATCTTTAGTGGCAATAATGACGATACGGTTGTGACCAGAACAGGGAATTTGATCAAGTGTAGGCGGTGCGATGGGATCAAAGCTTTCTGTTTGGGTTGTATCGCGTTTGTTTAGGCGCTTGACGGTTTTAGCTAGGCGGCAAGGGTCGACGGGCTTGAGCAGATAATCGAACGCATTGTCTTCGAAAGCTTGGATTGCGTACTGGTCATACGCGGTGACAAACACGACATTCGGCATAGTATCTGGATCTAACATGCTCAAAAGCTCAATGCCGGTGATCTGTGGCATTTGAATATCGAGGAACACCACATCAGGTTTGTGTTGATTTATTTTCTTCAAACCTTCTATGGCGTTGCTGGCTTGATCGATGATCTCAATTTGATCAAACTCAGATAAAAGCTCAATAAGCTCCTCACGAGCAAATAACTCATCATCAATTACTATTGCGGTTAACCGTGTCATGAGGCGATAGCCGTCCTTTTATCGTCTGAATTTGCGGGCGCTGGAATAATAAAGCTCATCCGTGTGTGTTGGTGGTTTTCCACTTCAATTTTTAGCGCTGAGTCACGTCCAAATTGATTGCGTAGGCGTTTATCTACGATCTGCATCCCCAGACCTTGGTGATCTTGCTCAGGTGGCTGGTAGGTGCCAGCGTTATCTTCTACCGTCAGCCGATAACCTTGCTCACACGGTGCACTGAATATTCGAATTGAACCACCCTCGAGTAGATTAGAGATGCCGTGCTTGATGGCATTCTCAACTAGGGGCTGCAAGGTAAAGCTGGGCACGGTTTGTTCGAGTAGCTCGGGGCTGATATCAATATCCACTTCCAAGCGGTCGGTAAACCTTGCCTTTTCAATCGTGAGGTAAGCATTGACGTGCGCGAGTTCTTCTTTGAGGGTCACCGTTTCGATGTTTTGCTTGAGGTTACTGCGAAAGAACTGCGATAAATGCTGAATTAAACTGCGAGCCTTGTCTGGGTCTCGGCGTGTAATAGCACTAATGGTATTGAGCGCGTTAAACAGAAAGTGCGGATTCACTTGTGCATGCAGCAGTTTAATTTCTGCTTGATTGAGTAGGGTCTGCTTGTGGATGTAGTCACCATGCAGAATTTGGCTGGAAAGAAGCTGAGCAATGCCTTCAGCCATCGACATATTGATGGTTGAAAACAGTTTACGCTTCGGCTCGTACAGCTTTATGGTGCCAATAACCTCGTCTCCGGTACGCAGCGGTATGATCAGGGCCGAACCTAGCTTGCAGTCCTTGGAAATTGAACATTGATATGGAGTTTCTTTACCGTCGAGGTAGATGATGTCGTTGTTGTTCATCGAGTCGAGGGTGCTTTGTGATGAGATTGGGCGGTTCAGTTTATGGTGGTCGGCGCCAATGCCAACAAACGCTAAGATCTTTTCTCTGTCGGTGATGGCAACGGCGCCAACATTGGTCTCTTCGTAAATGATACGCGCAATTTTACTGGCGTTGTCGGAGTTAAAACCGTGCACCAAAATCCCCACTGAGCGCTCAGCAATGTTTAAAGCGCGACGTGAAAAGGTTGCTGAGTACTCTTCAAAGATGGTTTTTCGATCTTGCAGTATGCTCATAAATAGCGCGGCGCCTACCGAATTGGCAATAATCATTGGCGCTGCGATATTAGAGACGAGCGTGTAAGCTTGATCGAACGGCTTAGCGACAATCAAAATAATCAGCATCTGTACCACTTCGGCGACAAAGGTCACGTAGAACACCACTAATGGATTAAATAGCTGCTCTTTCTTGCCTTTATGAAGGAAGTAAAGGTGCATAATGCCGCCAATTACCCCTTCAGCGGTGGTTGAGATAGCACAAGCGACATCCGTGAAGCCGCCCAACGTGTAGCGGTGCATCCCCCCAGTAAAGCCCACAGCAAAACCGACGACCGGCCCTCCGAATAGGCCGCCCATTACTGCACCAATGGCTCGTGTATTGGCAATCGCATCGTCGATCTGAAGGCCAAAGTAAGTGCCAAGAATACAAAATGAAGAGAACAGCACATAAATGCTGAATTTATGACTCAAGCGATTGGTTACGCTAAACAGTGGCAGAAACAGCGGCGTTTTGCTGAGCATATAAGCCAGCATCAGATACACACACATCTGTTGCAGCAGAGAGATAATTAAGTCCATGGATACCACCTCAACCTCGATGGTTTTATTGTAACCCAAGTACGAATAAAGAGGAGGGGAACATCTCTAAGTCTGATAGTAGAGTGAAAGCAGAATAGAGATAAGTTAGTGTACAATTAAGTTTACATTAAGTGTTTTTTAAAGTTTACGCTTGCATGTGTTTTTTATCTATGTATATTACCAGTTAAAGCTTATCCGAACGTGGAAGTGACAAAAGTTCGGTGTAAAAATAAATTTACAGGTGACGAGATGAAAAAGAGCGAACTCAGTAATATTAATATCAGTGACGAACAGGTACTAATTACGCCGGAACAACTAAAACAAAAACTGCCGCTTAGTGAAAAAGCGCGTAAGTTCATCCAAGACTCTCGTGAAACCATCGCTGACATCATCCATAAAAAAGACCATCGCCTATTGGTTGTATGTGGCCCTTGTTCTATCCATGATGTGGATGCAGCAAAAGAATATGCGAAGCGCCTAAAAGCACTCTCAGAGCAGTTGAGTGATCAGCTTTACATCGTGATGCGTGTTTACTTTGAAAAGCCTCGTACCACAGTGGGTTGGAAAGGTCTTATCAACGATCCTCAACTTGATGGCACGTTCGACATTGAGCACGGTCTGCATGTAGGTCGTCAGTTGCTGGTGGAACTGGCAGAAATGGAAATCCCTCTGGCAACAGAAGCGCTTGATCCAATCAGCCCACAGTACCTAGCGGATACCTTCTCATGGGCAGCGATTGGTGCACGTACAACAGAATCACAAACTCACCGCGAAATGGCGAGTGGTCTGTCTATGCCTATCGGCTTCAAAAACGGCACCGATGGTAGCTTAGCAACCGCAATTAATGCGATGCAAGCGGCATCTTCAAGCCACCGCTTCATGGGTATTAACCGTGAAGGACAGGTAGCACTATTGACGACCCAAGGTAATGCTAACGGTCACGTAATTTTGCGTGGCGGTAAACAAACTAACTACGATTCAGTGTCTGTGACTGAATGTGAGCAGGAGCTTGCCAAATCGAACCTAGACGCATCCCTAATGGTCGATTGTAGCCACGCGAACTCACGTAAAGACTACCGTCGCCAGCCATTGGTTGCTGAAGATGTTATCCATCAAATCCGTGAAGGTAACAAGTCGATTATCGGGCTAATGATTGAAAGTCACCTCAACGAAGGTAACCAGAGTAGCGATATTCCTCTAAGCGAAATGAAATACGGTGTGTCTATCACCGATGCGTGTATCAATTGGGATTCAACTGAGGCACTATTACGTCATGCTCATACTGAGCTTGTCCCATTCTTGGAAAATCGTATTAAGGAATAATGACATCCATGGCTGCTGAACTGAACGCATTGCGTGACCAAATCGATGACGTTGATAAGCAGATGCTTGAGCTTTTGGCAAAGCGTCTATCTCTTGTGGAGCAAGTTGGTGAAGTAAAGAGCCGACATGGCTTACCCATCTATGCCCCTGACAGAGAAGCAGCCATGCTGGCCTCTCGCCGTGAAGAAGCGGCAAAAAAGGGTGTGCCGCCGCAACTTATAGAGGACATCCTACGCCGCACTATGCGAGAGTCTTACGCCAGTGAAAAGGACTCAGGCTTCAAGTGCCTCAACCCAGAATTGCGCTCGGTTGTGATTGTTGGTGGTAAAGGACAGTTGGGTGGCTTGTTTGGTCGTATGTTTACCTTGTCTGGCTATCAAGTAAAAGTACTTGGCAGCCAAGATTGGGATCGCGCCGACGAGATCTTAGACAATGCCGGTCTAGTGGTAGTGACGGTGCCCATTCACCTAACAGAAGGGGTGATTGAGAAGCTTGGTAACCTGCCAGAAGATTGCATTTTGTGTGATTTAACGTCAGTTAAGTCTAAGCCACTCAATGCCATGCTTAACGTTCACCAAGGTCCTGTTGTAGGTCTGCACCCAATGTTTGGTCCAGACGTTCCAAGTCTTGCTAAGCAGGTTATTGTTTACTGTGATGGTAGACAAGACACAGAGTACCAATGGCTGCTTGAGCAGTTTAAAATTTGGGGCGCAAGTCTATGCCAGATCTCTGCAGAGCAGCACGACAAAGGCATGACGCTTATCCAGGCACTACGTCACTTCACCTCGTTCGCATACGGCCGTCACCTAAGCCAGCAGAACCCAGATCTTGATACTTTGGTGAAACTAAGTTCACCTATCTACCGCCTTGAGCTTGCTATGGTCGGCAGACTGTTTGCTCAAGATCCAACGCTTTACGGTGATATTATTATGTCGTCGGATGAAAACATTGAGATGATTAAGTGTTTCCACAAACAGTTCGGCGAAGCGTTAGCGCTGCTCGACAGCAAGGACAAAGCCCAGTTCGTGACAGAGTTTAATGAGGTCAGCGATTGGTTTGGTGATTACTCACAGCAATTTATGTCTGAGAGCCAGAACTTGCTCAAGCAGGCGAATGATGCGATTCATCGTGGCTAGTTGACTAAATATATCGAGTGAATGAGATAGAAAAAACGCAGCGAGTTAGCTGCGTTTTTTTAATTGGTTTGTTCGGTGTCTATCGCGTCGACTTCTTCATTGCCAGCGGTCTTAATCGATGAATCCACATAAGGCGCATTGGTCAGGTTAATCTGAAGCTTAACCACACTACTAACCAACTCAATCAATGGCGCCCATTGTACTTTCTTCTCTTTTTCAAAGACATAATCGAAGTTTTCTGGACTCCAATCGATAAAGTACTGAGGGTTTAAAGTACGACCCAAGAAGCGGATTTCATAGTGAAGGTGTGGGCCTGTCGAGGTGCCACTGTTGCCGCAAGTGGCCAGCACATCGCCTTTACTCACAAACTGACCGCTCTTCGCTTTGAACTTGTGTAGGTGAGCGTAAGAGCTCATAAAACCAAAGGCGTGACGCACGGTGAGATAGTTACCATAACCTTGGCGGCTGGGTCTTACGGTTTCAACGACGCCGTCTGCGGGCGCTAAGATCTGTTCACCAGTTTTACAGGTTAGGTCGATACCGCTATGTACATGACGCTTACCGGTAATAGGGTGTGTACGCCTGCCATAAGAAGAAGAGATGCGCTGATAAGTCATCGGACTATCATTGGGAATGAGTCTGAGCATGGTCGCGCGCACTGCTGAATCAATGGCTGCCGCATCAATGCGCTCTTCTAATGGCATCTCACTGTCATACTGCTCTTCATCAACAAGACCAAGTACCGCTTCCACATCGTTAACACGTTTACCCAGAAGCTGTAATGAATCACGTTTCTCTTCAAGCTCTTGAGAGAGCGCGTGCATTTCATTCACTTGCTGTTCCAGCTTCACCTCGAGCATCGCTTTTTCTTGATTAAGACTCGCTAATGAACCTTCAGTTGAGGTCAGTTCGAGTTGCGATTGTTGATATGAATAGCCAACTAAACCCAAGCCAACAGGAAAAGCCGCAGCAAGTAAGATCGCTGTATAGGTGCGCTTTTTCCCTAGGCGCAGCGTTCTCTTCTTTCCTTGTTGTGTCGGGATAACCACCCGGATCTTATTAGGCATAGTGACAGTTCATAAAAGACAGTGTGTCTATAAAATAAGGTGAATTTTCAGTAAATTTCGCTGATTTATGGTGCAAAATCACAAAAAAAAGAGGGCGCTATTATCGGCGCCCTCTAGGAAAAAAACAAGTTTATCTCAAATATGGGTGATTATTTTGAGATACGCTTGTATTTGATACGGTGTGGTTCAGCGGCTTCAGGGCCAAGTGTCTTCTTCAACCATTCCATGTATTCGGTGTAGTTACCTTCGTAGAAGTTAACCTGACCTTCGTCACGGTAGTCGATGATGTGCGTTGCAATACGGTCTAGGAACCAACGGTCGTGCGAGATAACCATGGCACAGCCAGGGAACTCAAGCAGTGCTTCTTCTAGTGCACGTAGCGTTTCAACATCAAGGTCGTTGGTTGGCTCATCGAGTAGCAGCATGTTACCGCCAGCTTTAAGAAGCTTAGCAAGGTGAACACGGTTACGCTCACCACCAGATAGCTCACCGATGATCTTCTGTTGGTCACTACCTTTGAAGTTAAAGCGCGAACAGTAAGCACGAGCTGGGATCTCAAAGTTGTTGATCTTGATAATGTCAGCGCCTTCAGAGATCTCTTGGAATACAGTGTTACTGTCATTCATTGAGTCACGGAACTGCTCAACAGACGCCAGCTTAACGGTGTCACCTAGATCAATCGTACCTGAATCTGGCTGCTCAGTGCCGCTTAGCATTTTGAATAGCGTTGATTTACCTGCACCGTTGGCGCCGATAATACCCACGATAGCACCCTTAGGAATGCTGAATGATAAATCATCGATAAGTACGCGGCCGTCGAAAGACTTAGTCAGGTTGTTCACTTCAAGAACTTTGTCACCTAGACGCTCACCTGGCGGGATGAACAGCTCGTTAGTCTCGTTACGCTTCTGGTGATCGCCGCTTTGCAGTTCTTCAAAGCGCGCCATACGTGCTTTAGACTTCGCTTGGCGACCTTTAGGGTTTTGACGAACCCACTCAAGTTCTTTCTCGATGGTCTTTTGACGAGCTTTCTCTGATGACGCTTCTTGTTGTAGACGCGCATCTTTTTGCTCAAGCCAAGAGGTGTAGTTACCTTCCCATGGAATACCTTCACCACGGTCAAGTTCTAGAATCCAACCTGCTGCGTTATCTAGGAAGTAACGGTCGTGGGTAATCGCCACAACGGTGCCAGTATAATCAACAAGGAAGCGCTCTAGCCAAGCGACAGATTCAGCATCCAAGTGGTTGGTTGGTTCGTCAAGAAGCAGCATGTCTGGCTTCTCAAGCAGTAGGCGACAGATAGCAACACGGCGACGCTCACCACCAGAAAGGTGTTGGATCTTCGCATCCCACTCAGGAAGACGAAGTGCATCTGCAGCGCGCTCCAGTGCATTTTCTAGGTTGTGGCCTTCTTTCGCTTGAATCAGCGATTCTAGTTCACCTTGTTCTTTTGCTAGCGCATCAAAGTCTGCATCTGGTTCTGCGTAAGCCGCGTAAACTTCATCAAGACGCTTCATAGCGCCAACAACATCAGAAACGGCTTCTTCTACGATTTCGCGAACCGTTTTTGACTCGTCTAGTACTGGCTCCTGCGGTAGGTAACCTACGTTAAGCCCTGGTTGTGGGCGAGCTTCACCATCAATGTCAGTATCAATACCTGCCATGATGCGTAGCAGTGTCGATTTACCTGCGCCGTTAAGACCAAGTACACCGATTTTCGCGCCTGGGAAGAAGCTTAGAGAAATGTCCTTGAGGATTTGTCGCTTTGGTGGCACCACTTTGCTCACGCGCGACATAGTATAGACGTATTCAGCCATTGCCGATCGTTCCTAATTTTGAAGTCAATAAAGTTTCTATTTTACACCACCGAGCGGAATCCTTTCAATTTTACTTCAGAGATTACTTTGAAGAATGCGTACATCGAATGCGCTACTGGCCCCAGTCGCCGCGTAACAAACAGTCAGAAACAAATTCTTAATGACAAAGCCATTGGAAAGTTGACCTATTTGGTCTTAAATTGAAGTTTGACCATGCACTCAACACTGGCTGACATAGCGGTACGGAAAACAATAACAATACTTCTCTTGGTCAACTGTTACAGCATCGAAGGAACGGTTACATGAACTCTAAACAACGATACCGGAAGCCGCTCGTCAGTACCGCTTGCGGAGCTATCGTGACTTTGGCTTTACCAGCGCTAATGAGTAGCGCGGTTGCCTCTGAAACTAATGCGTCAGCCTCCGAAAATAAGCTTGAGCGCCAGCGTGCAGCTTACGATATGGCGCAAGAACTGATTGATAGTAGAAACATCAACGGTTACAACAAAATCCGCCCGAAAATCGCGGATTACTCTTTAACACCTTATGTCGATTATCGCGTATTTTCGCTGCAGTTAGCTGACAAATCTGTATCGCAAGTGAACCGTTTTATCGAGAAACATCAGGCTTTTCCTTTTTCATCACGCATTCGAGCCCCCTATCTAGACCAGCTCGCCAGGCAAAAGCGTTGGGACGATTTGCTCTCGTTTCAAACCCGCTACCCAAGTGGTGAACGTTACCAATGTCACTACCACTATGCGCAGTTAAAAACAGGTGATACGGATTCAGCCTATGATGGAGCAAAAACATTGTGGAAAAGTGGTGACAGTGTTGATAGTGCTTGTGATCCTCTATTTGATTCGTGGACCAAAGCGGGGCTGCGCAGCGATGAACTGGATCTCGAGAGAATGACACTGGCGTTTCAACGTCGCAATGGCTCTTTGATTAACTATCTGAATAAACAGCTCAAAACTTCCAAGGGCAAACAGCAAGGTAAGCAAATTCAAAGTTTGTTTAAATCACCGAAAATGGTGACCAAGTTTGCTTCAAGCAACTTCCCTGAGCCCAATCGTTCCACTCTCACCGAACTTGCCTTGCAAAAGCTTGCTCGCAGTGACAAAGAGCAAGCTCGCACAGCGCTAGCTTCGCTTAATAAAAACAGTCAATTGACCTCGGAACTCAAACAATCGATGAATGAGTACGTGGCAATGCGGTTTATTACTACCGACTCAGATAGCGAAGCCAAATGGCGCGACAGTATTTTGGCGAAATCTAGCAGCGATGGGTATTTAGAACGCCGTGCTCGACTAGCGGTGCAGCAAGCCGATTGGAGGGGGTTGGAGCAATGGATTGGTAAGCTCAGTGACAAAGCTAAGCAGACTAGTCGCTGGCAGTATTGGCTTGCGAGAGCGGAGATCAGTCGTGGCGATAAAGCGCAGGGTGAAAAACGATTGGAATCGATTGTCGGGCAGCGCAATTTCTATAGTGCGGCTGCTGCAGTTCAGCTCAAGCATTCGATTGTCTATCCTATTTCTACCACCACGCTCGATAACGCCGCGATAGCGCCATACCAAACGAGCTTAACACGCATCGAAGAGTTAATTGCGCGCGATAAAATTGCTGCAGCAAAATCTGAGTGGCGCTTTTTGCTGTCTAGAGTATCCACACCAGATAAAGAGATGCTGGCAGCGTATGCAGGCAAAAAGCGTTGGCATCATCTGACGGTGGTCGCAACCATTTCAGCCAAAATGTGGGACAACATGAGTCTTCGCTTTCCACAGGCACATGCATGGTGGTTTAACTTTTATGGTGAGAAGCTTGACCTAGACAAGGATCTTCTTATGTCTTTAGCAAGGCAGGAGAGTGCAATGGATGTGGAGGCTCGTTCACCTGTTGGCGCAAGAGGGGTTATGCAAATTATGCCCGCTACGGCTAAGTACACCGCTAAGAAGCATAAGATTGCCTACAAGCGCACTAGCGAGCTTTATCAGGTCGCAAAAAACATTGAAATCGGTTCGCATTACTTGAATGAATTACTAGGGAACTACGACGATAATCGTATTTTTGCGCTTGCGGCTTACAACGCAGGACCCAACCGCGTTAAGCGCTGGCGTGCGGCATCCGATGGTAATTTAGATGCTATCGCGTTTATAGAAGCGATACCGTTTAGAGAGACTCGTGGCTATGTTCAGAACATTCTGATGTTCCAGGTTTATTACCGTGATCTGATGGGTGTTCAGGGAAGTTTCCTAACCGATGCTGAGGCGAAAAGACGTTACTGATGACCCTGGGCTAGGCATTGGCGCGAGCTTGGGGTTAGAATGGAGTATTGCAAGTATCTAATGGAATGATTCATGGAACCTCAATACCAAGACTGGCAACAAGTTCTCGACCTGATCCAACGCTCACAAAGTACAGAGCAGCAAGCGCAGTTAATGACTCTTTTGTTGACTCCTGACGAACGTGAAGCGGTGACGGCTCGCGTCAATATTTTGTGTGAGCTGTTAAAGGGCGATTTATCTCAGCGTCAAATTAGCCAGATGTTAGGGGTGGGTGTTGCGACAATTACTCGTGGCAGTGCAGAAGTGAAACGTCTTGAGGACGCCGACAGGAACGCGCTTAGCGACTTATTACTTAAATAGCGAGACCTTTGAGTCTCGCTCATTCTTTTTATCGCTAAGCGATAGAAAATAGGCGGTTAGAAATGCTCGGGGTTAACGAAAGGAATTAAAGCCAGTATTAACGCTTGATGATACACCGAGCTTCGAGTGAGCTGGTGCTGTGTGAGCAGCGCAATGGCTCCACCTTTTTGCTTGATGTTGTCGGTACCAAATGTTTTGTCCATCACGTCTCCAAGCTCGACGGTGGGTGACAGCTGCTCGACGACCGCAGGGGGCAACATCAAACTGGCGCTTCGCGATTCACCAATCAAGCCTTGAGATTCAATCACCATCCACGCAAACGTGCAGCCGCCGTCAAGTCCGGCTTCTATCCCTATGTAATAATCGCTACCTTTCTTGACCTGCTTCGCGTTATTGACTCGGTTTACTGCACCGCGGTGTGTTTCTTCGTTATCCATGGGTTGATCTGCTACGCCGCTAGGGACGCTGACGCCTTCAAACTCAAAACTTTGGTTCGGAAAAGCCGACTCAAACGCGCTTTTTACAGCATTAATTTTGGCGGGATTAAGAGAGGCAATGACAACCTTTTTCATGACAGACATATCCATGTAGAGAACGTAACAACCTAATTCTAACGTAAATCTTCCTTATTCATGTCATTAAATTTTTCAATATCCGTACTCTGTTAATGAGCTTATTTGAAGTTCAATTAACAGCGAATATAATTTTTATAGTATGATGTTCTGTTTTCTAGATCAGAAGCATCGACAAGAGACAATGGATATGAAATTAAAACAAGTAGTGGTGGCTTTAGGGATTGTGACGCTGGCAGGTTGTCAGGCAACGCAGCGTCAAAATGCCACAACCGGTGAATACGAAACGAACTCTGCAACCAAAGGTGCCGTAATTGGTGCCATTGCAGGCACTGCAGTGGGTATCGCCTCCGGGGGCGATAGTAAGGGCATTCTGTTAGGTGCAGCGAGTGGTGCTGCCATTGGTGGTGGCGCGGGCTACTACTTCGATCAACAGGAAAAAGCACTTCGCCAAGAGCTGTTAAATTCTGGTGTGCAAGTTGAACGTACTGGTGACAACCAGCTCGTACTTCGCCTTGAAAACGGTATTGGCTTTGCCAGCAACTCACACGCGTTAGATCGCAATATTCATAAAACGCTGCAAGGCGTGGCGCGTATTCTGGTTGAATACCCAGATACTAGTCTAGTGATTGATGGCTATACCGATAGCACTGGTAGTGCGAGTTACAATCAAGAATTATCTGAGAAGCGCGCTGAACAAGTTCGTGCTTTCCTCGTAAGCCAAAAGGTTGCCCCCGGCCGCGCAGTAGCGCGTGGAATGGGGGAGCGCTTTCCAATCTGTAGCAACTCTACGACGGAAGGACGCCAATGCAATCGACGCGTAGAGATCAAAATCTTGCCTCTTACATAAGCAGCGCTTTCTAAGATGACATAAAAAAATCCCTAGGTCGTGCCTAGGGATTTTTTGTTTTAGTCTTTCTTATCGGTCAGGTCTGGAATGACCGGTTTGACATTGTCGATAGGGTAGCAGCCAAGCACTTTTAAGTGCTTAGTGATCTTCACTAGCTCATCGACCGCGCACTTCATCGCTTCAGAATCCTTATGGCCTTCTACATCGACATAAAACATCTCTTCCCATGGGTTACCAATAATAGGACGCGACTCAAGCTTGGTCATATTGATGCCATAACGCTGCAGCACCAATAGGGTTTCCACCAGTGAGCCAGCTTCCTGTGACGTTGCCATAATGAAAGTGGTTTTCGCCGGAATTTGTGCAGACACTTCGACAGGCTTTCTCGCCACGATAATAAAGCGCGTATGGTTTTCTGTTTGGTTAGCAATATTGCCTTGAATAGATTGCAAGCCATAAAGTTTACCGCTTGCGGCATGACCAATTGCTGCTACGTCATCGCGGTTTAACTGTTGTACCTTTTGCATCGCATCAGCAGTGCTCGCACAAGACTCTAATGTCACGCCTTTTAGGCGGCTCAAAAACTCACTACATTGCTGATGCGGCTGTGGGTGTGAATAGAGCGTTTTGATGTTTTCGAGACGAAGCTCTTTGGTTGCAACAAGACAATGTTCAATCGGTTGGGTGATTTCGCCAACGATATGCAGTGTCGTGTGTTGAAGTAAATCGAACACCTCGTTGATCGAACCTGAGCTGGTGTTCTCAATGGGAAGCACACCGTAATCCGCATGACCGGATTCAACGGTTTTGATGACTTCTTTAAACTGATCGCAGTTAAGCTCAACCAATTCGGTGTTCTTGCGCGAGAAGTAGTCACGACTTGCCAAGTGCGAGTATGAGCCTTTGGCGCCTAAGAATGCGACGCGTGCCACTGGCTTTCTGCTCTGGTCTGGGTTGGCGAGATTTTGCAGGTAGACCTGTTGAAGCAACACTGAGTCTTCAATGATAGTGTGAAAAATCTTGGTGATGTATGGCGCATCAAGCTCGTATTTATCTTTACCATTGTTAATCAGCTTGACGAGTAGCTGCTGCTCACGAGCGGCATCACGAACCGGCTTCGAAGTCTGTACCTTACTTTTAGCAACTTCAATACTGAGCTGACGGCGCTCGGATAGCAGTTGCAGCAGGTTGTCATCCAACTCGTTGAGTCGCAGGCGAATGTCGTCAAGAGAATACTTAGTGTCGGTCATCAAATAATCCTTATAAAAAAGCCTCCCAATTGGGAGGCTTTCCGTTCGTTTTTGACTTTTCTTTCGAAAACGAAGAAGCCTCCAAGCCTAGTGGAGAAAAAAGAAGTCAAAAAAGAACAGAATAATTGGGCGCATAAATCGTTGTTTATCAGTTTGTATTGGCTAAGCCCCACAATAAGCAAGGGAGCATGGGGCGTCAAGCAAAAAAATAGCGCCCGTAGGCGCTATATAATGATGACTAAATTGAATTGCTTTTCGCTAAGACGACCGAATTATTCGACTTCTTCTACTTCAGCTAGCTCTGGCTTCTCTGTGCGGCGAGCTTCCGGTTTGTGTCTTAGTTTGTTTAGCTGACGTTCTAGCTTCTGTTCAACCTCGTTCACGGCAGCGTATAAATCTTCATGAGTAGCGGAAGCGACAAGTTTGCCTTTGGGTACCGTAATGGCCGCTTCGAATTTCATCTGTTTGTTTGGCTCTTCGTTGAAAGCAGTTTGGCAGCTGATGATGTCGACTTGCCACTTTTCTAACTTCTTAAATTTGCTTTCGATATGCTCACGGATTGCAGAGGTGATCTCAATGTTTTTACCAGTGATGTTTACTCTCATATGTTTTTTCCTCTGTTGCATCCCTCATGGGTTAACTCCAGATTACTCATCCAGACCGAAAAGAATGTGATCTAGATCACTCTTGTGTAATGGTTTTTGATGTCCAAATCTAAATGTGATCTATCGCAAAACTTTGTATCGTTAACAGTAAAAAAGCCTTTTCTTTCCTCCAAAAGTCATTAATTTGGATAGAGTAGCGTTCTGAAAATTCCCCATTTTTGGCGACTTAGTACGACCTAAGAAAAGTTGCTGTCTATTAAATGCTCACTAATGAAATGTGATCTTTGTCACTTAACTGTTTCCTCCTTGTTACTCCCCAATACTCTGTAGAATTCAATGTCTTGATTTTTGGCTTGTTGCTCTTCGCGGATCTCCTGCAATGACTCCAACTGTTTGTAGATAACAAAGTACCGGTTGATGTTGGCCACATAGGTGACAGGCTCTGAGCTGATGTTGCGTCGCGCCATGAGTTCGACGTTGCCAAACCACTTATTGGGATCGTAACCGTGCTTTTCGGCTAAGCGTCTCATGCGTGATATGTTGCCGGGGCCGGCGTTATAAGCAGCCAGCGATAGATAGACTTTGTCATCTTCGCTAATGGCATCATCACTGAAATAGCGATCGCGAATAAAGCGTAAATATTTCACCCCAGCATGTACGTTGTTGTCGATGTTGTTGATGTTCTTTATGTTGACGTTCTGATCTCGTGCTGTGCTCGGCAGCACCTGCATAATACCGACAGCACCTTTTGGAGACACCTTGTTTTGATTAAGTTTTGACTCTTGAAATGCTTGTGCTGCAATCATTAGGAAGTCAAAGTCGTATTGGTCTGCGTACTTTTTAAATAGTGAAACCAGCTTCTCTAATTGATCAATGTTTTTGGGATCAAGCGCTTTGGCAAACCATGACGTGTTCTCCAGATACTTGTTATAGATAACATTGCCTAGCAGTGTGCCCTCTTTGGCCGTTTTGATATAAGCATTAACTTGCTCTGCAAGCTTCGGGCTACCTTTGCGCATCGCCCAAGCTATCTGTCCGCCGCTACGTATTGGAATACCGCTGTGAATGTTCAAATCATCAAAGGTTTTGTTCCAGAAGTAAGCTTTGTGGCTATCAAGAACAGTCGCGCTGACTAAGCCTTGTTTGACCATCTCAACCAGTTCGTAATCTTGTAATGTTTCTTCTAAGTACTGAACCAATACAGGCGGGCGTCCGTCTCCGGTGAGTGTTTTATTGAGTTCTTGCAGACTTTCAAAATAGCTTGAACTGGCACGTACCCAGACTTCTTTGCCACTTAAGTCTTCGGGGCTTAAGAGAGTAGGGTAGTCGTCGCTGGTGATGATGAGCTCATCGATATTGTCGAGTATGGGGCGACTGAATTCGATTACGGCTTCACGAGCTGGGGTTACGGTAAGATTAGCAACAATGAGGTCGCCGTAACCATTGACCAGTGCAGGGATAAGATCGTCGCGCGGTACGGGTATGACTTGTACTTTGAGTTTGGGGAATCTTTTCTTTAGGTAATTTTCAAAGTGATAGAGCTGCTCGGCACCGATGCCCCTTGGTTGCCCTTTTTCGATGTAGTAAAAACCGAGATCGGCAGACACCAATACACGTAGTACTCGCTTTTCTGTGAGCGTGTCTAAGTCCCCTGTATAAGGGGTGTTGCTTAATGGACTTAGTTCTAGTGCTCGCAGTGGTAGCGAGAAGACAACGAAAACAAAAACCAGTAATAGTGCTTTCACTTCTATTCCTTTTTCACTACATATCTAATGATAACTATATAAATGAAAACGGATTTTCGCCAACTTAGACACAAAAAAAGCGCTGATAAGACAGCGCTTTTTTAAAGGTTTAATCTATTATTGCGGGTTGAGTTCTATGAGCTTTTCAGTGCGCTCAACTTGCTCTTTCATGCCTAGCTTTTCGTAGGCTTGCTTTTGAATGCTGAGTGACTTACGCGCAGCTTCAGTATCTGGGTAGGTCTTTTGAAGCTCTTGTGTGCGGTTAATTGCCGCAATCCAGGCTTCACGTCGCAGGTAAAAATCTGCCGTTGCCAAATCGTAATTCGCGAGGCGATTCTTCAGTGCTACCATGCGCTTTGCAGCATCTTCGGCATAGGCACTGTTTGGGTAGCGCTTCAGCAAGCGGTCGAAATCTGCGAACGCTGCTTTTACTGGCTCAGGATCTCGGTCAGAACGGTCGATACGGAAGATATCGTGCATAAAGTTACGATCTTGCGCCATATGGCTTAGACCGCGCATATACAGAACCCAATCCGAGCGCTCGTGCGTAGGATTTAGGCGAGAAAAACGTTCGATGGTCGCAAGCGCTAATGGCAGGTCATCGTTCTTATAGTAGGCATAGATGAGATCAAGTTGCACCTGCTCAGTGTAAGCACCAAATGGGTAACGAGAGTCTAGTGCTTCAAGGCGCTCAATGGCCGACGTCCAGTTACCACTTTGCAGTGACTCTTGGGCTTCTGAATACAACTGAGACGGCGGGACATCTGGGACGGTGACTTCTTTGTCAGCACAACCAAACAACAAAGCTATAGAAAGCAAGCCTGTTAGTTTAAGTAGTTTCATACGAGAACGAGTTTCCTTGACGTAAATATTTTTCCGCTTCCATTACTTTTCTTGTCAGTAACAGATACAATGATGAGCTATATTATCCACACTCGTGGTATTAGTCCCAAGGTTTTTTAAAAAGTTCGATATGGCTCAGCAGATTGAATTAACAAATACAGTAAAAGACAGCCAGTTAGGTCAACGTTTAGACCAAGCTGTAGCTGAACTCTTCGCAGATTTTTCTCGCTCGCGCCTGAAAGAATGGCTACTTGACGGAAAAATTGCGGTTAACGGTGAAGTGGTTACCAAGCCTCGCACTAAGGTGATGGGCGGTGAACTGATTACCGTTCAAGCTGAACTAGAAGATGAAGAACGCTTCGAAGCGCAAGATATTCCTCTAAACATCGTTTACGAGGATGATGACATCATTGTTATCAATAAGCCAAGAGATTTCGTTGTCCATCCTGGAGCAGGGACACCAGATGGCACGGTTCTGAATGCGCTTTTGCATCATTACCCAGCTATCGCGGAAGTACCTCGTGCAGGTATCGTTCATCGTCTCGATAAAGACACCACAGGTTTGATGGTAGTGGCGAAGACGGTTCCATCGCAAACGCGTTTGGTTCGTGCTCTGCAAAAACGTAATATTACTCGTGAGTACGAAGCGATTGCGATCGGCAAAATGACCGCGGGTGGTATGGTGGATAAGCCAATTGGTCGCCATTCTACGAAACGTACGTTGATGGCGGTGAATGAGCTCGGTAAACCAGCGGTGACTCACTACCGTGTTGCAGAACACTTCCGTGAGCATACCCGTATTAGATTGCGTCTAGAGACGGGTCGTACCCACCAGATCCGTGTACACATGTCTTATCTACAGCATCCACTTTTAGGTGATACCGCTTACGGTGGTCGCGCACGCATCCCGCGCGGTGCAAGTGAAGAGCTAACGGATATGATCCGTAGTTTCGATCGTCAAGCGCTGCACGCGGTAATGTTGAGGTTTGCTCACCCAGTGACTGGCGAAGAGATGGAGTTCCATGCACCAGTGCCTGACGATATGGTGGCAATGGCAGAAGCGCTTCGCGAAGACACTAAGCTAAATAAAGAAGAAGACTATTAATGTCGACTCTTAAGCCAAATTGGCACACCGCACCGAATGTGAGTGCGGTGACTTCAACTCGAGAAGGCGGTGTATCAAAAGCGCCGTTTTCTGGGTTGAATCTAGGGATGCATGTCAGTGATAACCCTGCGGATGTTGAAGCGAATAGAGCTCAACTAGCTACGTTAGCGAACATGCCAACCGCGCCAGTTTGGCTTAATCAAACCCACTCTACTGTGGTTGCCAATATTGCGACTCCCACTGATGTCGTTATCGATGCCGATGCGAGTTTTACGACTCAGCCAGGTGTCGTGCTCAGTGCAATGACCGCGGACTGTTTGCCGATTTTGCTAGCGGCTAAAGACGGCACTGCCGTTGCTGCTGTTCATGCCGGCTGGCGCGGCCTTGCTGATGGTATTGTTGAAAATGCAGTGTCTCTTTTCGAGACTGAGCTGCAAGCTTGGATTGGCCCTGCCATTGGCTTTGATAGTTTTGAGGTCGGTGAGGATGTTCGTGAGGCATTTTGTGCAAGTCATTCTGAATACGCTATTGCATTCAAACCCCACTCGTCATCAGGTAAGTGGCTGGCGGATCTAGCATCGATTGCTGAGATGAAGCTCAAGTCACTTGGAGTCAATTCAGTTACTCAGAGCGGGCTATGTACCTTCAAGGATCCTACTCGCTTTTATTCTTATCGACGCGATGGGCAAACTGGCCGTATGGCGAGCTTTATTTGGATCAACGCCTGATTTTCTATTTCCACTCTTGAAATCCTCAATGTGAGTAACCATCTTATTTGCATATCAAGCCGTATGTAATTAAAGGGGGTTGCTGTGCGCTTAGATCGATTTACTAGCAAATTCCAAGTCGCTATTTCTGATGCTCAGTCTCTAGCTCTAGGGCGAGACCATCAATATATTGAACCTGTCCATCTCATGGTTGCTTTGCTTAACCAAGAGGGAAGCTCTATTCGTCCATTGCTGACAATGTTGAACGTCGATGTGGTTCATTTACGTTCAAAACTGGCCGAGCTATTGGATAAGCTTCCAAAAGTGACAGGCGTAGGTGGTGACGTTCAGCTATCTAGTTCAATGGGTCAGCTCTTCAACCTATGTGATAAGGTGGCTCAAAAACGCCAAGATTCGTATATCTCATCTGAGATTTTCTTGCTTGCGGCTATCGAAGACAAAGGCGCATTAGGACAACTGCTTAAACAGCAAGGTCTTACGGAAGCGAAAATCAACCAAGCCATTGAGCAGATTCGTGGCGGTCAAAAGGTTGATGACCCAAACGCAGAAGAAAAACGCCAAGCGCTAGAAAAGTTCACTATTGATCTTACCGAACGTGCTGAGCAGGGCAAACTTGATCCGGTGATTGGTCGTGACGATGAGATCCGACGAACGATTCAAGTATTGCAGCGCCGTACCAAAAATAACCCGGTCATTATTGGTGAGCCTGGTGTGGGTAAAACCGCCATTGTTGAAGGGTTAGCTCAACGCATTATCAATAATGAAGTACCGGAAGGCTTACGTGGTCGCCGAGTTCTTTCCCTTGATATGGGCTCTTTGGTGGCTGGCGCTAAATATCGTGGTGAATTTGAAGAACGTTTGAAATCGGTACTCAATGAGCTTGCCAAGGAAGAAGGCAACATCATTCTATTTATCGATGAACTGCACACCATGGTTGGGGCGGGTAAAGGCGAAGGTTCAATGGATGCCGGCAATATGCTCAAACCAGCGCTTGCCCGAGGTGATCTGCATTGTGTTGGCGCGACTACTCTAGACGAATATCGTCAATATATAGAGAAAGATGCTGCACTTGAGAGACGATTCCAAAAAGTGCTGGTAGATGAGCCAAGTGTTGAAGACACGGTGGCGATTCTTCGTGGATTGAAAGAACGTTACGAATTGCATCATCACGTGGAAATCACGGACCCAGCGATTGTTGCGGCGGCCAGTCTTTCCCATCGTTACGTAACCGATAGACAGCTACCTGATAAGGCGATTGATCTTATTGACGAAGCCGCTTCAAGCATTCGTCTGCAAATTGATTCTAAGCCAGAGTCATTAGATAAGCTTGAGCGTAAAATCATCCAGCTTAAAATAGAGCAGCAAGCACTGAAAAACGAGTCGGATGATGCAAGTAGTAAGCGTCTCTCTGCCTTAAATGAAGAGCTGCACACTAAAGAGCGTGACTATGCTGAGCTTGAAGAAGTATGGAATGCAGAAAAAGCGGCGCTTTCGGGTACGCAACATATTAAAGCTGAGTTAGAACAAGCAAGATTGGATATGGATGTGGCAAGACGTGCTGGTGATCTAAACCGTATGTCTGAGCTTCAATATGGGCGTATCCCAGAGCTAGAGAAACAACTAGACCTAGCGACGCAAGCTGAGATGCAAGAGATGAGCCTGCTTCGTAACAAAGTGACAGACGCTGAAATTGCAGAAGTATTGTCGAAGCAAACCGGTATTCCTGTATCTAAGATGCTAGAAGCAGAAAAAGACAAACTGCTTCGTATGGAAGAGGTTCTACATAAACGCGTCATTGGTCAAGCGGAAGCGGTGGAAGCGGTTTCCGATGCGATTCGTCGTAGTCGTGCAGGCCTTGCCGACCCGAATAAGCCTATTGGTTCGTTCTTATTCTTAGGTCCGACAGGTGTGGGTAAAACTGAGCTGTGCAAAACGCTCGCCAACTTTATGTTCGACAGTGAAGATGCCATGGTGCGTATCGACATGTCTGAGTTCATGGAGAAACATTCGGTGGCGCGCCTAGTCGGTGCTCCTCCTGGTTATGTTGGCTATGAAGAAGGTGGCTATTTAACGGAAGCGGTGAGACGTAAGCCATATTCGGTGATCTTACTTGATGAGGTAGAAAAAGCGCATCCAGATGTCTTTAATATTCTTCTACAAGTATTAGATGATGGTCGCCTTACCGATGGACAAGGTCGCACGGTGGATTTCAGAAACACTGTCGTCATCATGACGTCGAACTTAGGGTCGTCGAGAATCCAAGAGAATTTCCAAGTTCTCGATTATGAAGGCATTAAGCGAGAAGTGATGGATGTAGTGACGTCTCACTTTAGACCTGAGTTCTTAAACCGTGTGGATGAAAGTGTGGTATTCCACCCACTAGGTCAGCAACACATTAAGTCGATTGCTAGCATTCAGCTTGAGCGTTTAGGTAAGCGCATGGAAGACAGTGGCTACTCGTTAGTCGTGGCAGATACAGCTCTCGATTACATTGCGAAAGTGGGCTATGACCCGGTATACGGAGCTAGACCTCTAAAACGAGCAATTCAGCAAAGTATAGAGAACCCACTCGCTAAAGAGATACTAGCAGGTAAGGTGGATCCCACTAAACCGGTCAAACTAATCGTCAATAACGACAAAATTGCGGTTGGCCAATAGCTGTTACTAGCGTTTTGGCAAATAAAAGGGGAGGTTACTCCCCTTTTTTGTGTCTTTTTTGGGCGTTCTGATTCATTTGTGTGCGAATGGAAAGAAAAAGCGAATTTAGTGCAAATTAGCGCTTGCCAAGTGAATGGCGATCTCTATAATGCCACCTCGCTGACACGGGAACGGAGAGAGAAATCTCCAACGAGTCAGAAGGTCAAAAGCTTCTGAGGAAGCCAAGCAAAATAAGTTGAAAAAAGTGGTTGACACTAAAGCTTATCTCGCTAAAATGGCCGTCCGTTTTGAAGCAAGCTTCGAAACAAGCTCTTTAACAATATAAACCTATCAATCTGTGTGGGCACTCGTTGATGATAATCAAATTAGATACCTCGGTATCAAATTAGGTTTTCAATGAACTGAGTGACCAATCAAGTCGAAAGACTTGGCACAGTCAATTCATTATCGTTCTGTTGGAACGATAATAGCTTTGAATTACTTATGTAGTTTAAAGTCAGTATTCATTGAGCCGACAAAATCTTAAATTGAAGAGTTTGATCATGGCTCAGATTGAACGCTGGCGGCAGGCCTAACACATGCAAGTCGAGCGGAAACGAGTTAACTGACCCTTCGGGTGACGTTAACGGCGTCGAGCGGCGGACGGGTGAGTAATGCCTGGGAATATGCCTTGATGTGGGGGATAACCATTGGAAACGATGGCTAATACCGCATAATGCCTTCGGGCCAAAGAGGGGGATCTTCGGACCTCTCGCGTCAAGATTAGCCCAGGTGGGATTAGCTAGTTGGTGAGGTAATGGCTCACCAAGGCGACGATCCCTAGCTGGTCTGAGAGGATGATCAGCCACACTGGAACTGAGACACGGTCCAGACTCCTACGGGAGGCAGCAGTGGGGAATATTGCACAATGGGCGCAAGCCTGATGCAGCCATGCCGCGTGTGTGAAGAAGGCCTTCGGGTTGTAAAGCACTTTCAGTCGTGAGGAAGGT
>NZ_JBNNXW010000008.1:0-201720 GCF_052879755.1 Vibrio sp. DNB22_10_4
AGCAGTGAGGCTGGTCGCTGCATAGCTAAAGGGACAATGATTTGACCACTAAAATTCTAAGTGCAACTAACGCCTTGTTAAGTAGCAGCTAACCACCACTGCACTCAAACAAAGCCACCGTAATCACTTAACTCAACCAAACCAAATTCGCCAAACGTTAGCTGTCTGCTTGAACAAATTGTTAGTTGCGAAACTTTGCAATTTCGCACCTTGCTACTGATTGTCAGAGTGAATCCAAGTGGTCTGGTGTATGGAGATTAGTACCACAAACTATGCACTTGTAATCTCCTGTTGCCTCGCCCTCCATCAATGCACTAGCTATTGATGCGAAAAAGCCTGAGAAAAAACCAGTTGCTTTTGACTCGCTGGATTTTTGGGGTTGTGAGAAGCTTTCATATCTGTGGAGGGTGACCTCTTTACAATTGCAGCAAAACGCCTTTGTTTTCTCAGAACCGTACATTTGAACCAACCTGATTTTTCCTCCAAAGCCTTCACAATCTCAAAGCAACTAACGCCTTGCTAAGTTGCAGCTAACGAACACAACACTCAAGCAAAGCCACCTTAATCACTGAACTCAACCAAACCAAAATCGCCGAGCGTTAGCTGTCTGCTTGAGCAATTTGTTAGCTTTTTTCGTGAGATGCAGCCAGCGTTTGCCACCAAGGTTTTAAAGAAACGCTCCAAACACAACACCAACGATGAGCCCAATGCAGAAGCATTGAACCTTCAACCAATTTGCCGTCAAAGATGACGACACTTAAGGGCAACTCAAGGCTCTTGTGCTGAAGCTGACAACCAAGTGCACCTGCTAATAAGTTGGTTCATGATGTGTCAGCGAAAAAGAAACAGCACGCTCGACGCACCGATTTGACACTGAAATTCAGGTGTAAAGCTAGAACGCTGAACCCATACACCACAATACTTAACCGAGAAAGCTAACATATATTAGGCCGCACCACGCGCCTATAACTCCCCCACGCTACCGCCCCTGCTTCAGAACAGTAAAATACCAATTTAACATGAACATCCAATGCAATCAGTACCTTACGTTACCTCTTAATGTGACATCACTCACGATAAGCAACATTATGCTTATATAACTTCCAGCATACCCTAAAATCAGAAGAACTGTTTATTTATACATACCTTTATTTACTATGAAATCACTTTATCTCTTACACATCTCTGAATACATGTACACCAGGCAGTACGCAAAGCGAACGATAGAAGCGTACTTATATTGGATTAAGCGATTCATCATTTTTCATAGTATGAAGCACCCTAGAAACATGGGCTCTGAGGAAGTCGAGGCTTACCTTACTTTTCTAGCGACAAAATTACACCTAGCCCCAAAGACACAGAAACTCGCACTAAATGCTCTGCACTTCTTGTATAAAGAAATACAAAAAACACCCTTAGACAAGGAACTGAAGTTTAAGCGTTCAGTCCAGGAGACCAAGCTGCCGGAAGTTTTAACTAAACAAGAAGTATCTCAACTAATTAAATGCACAAATCCTAATTTATTACTACCGATGCAACTTATGTATGGTTCCGGGTTGCGTGTAATGGAATGCGTGAGGCTAAGAGTCAACGATGTTGATTTTGATTATGGCGCTTTGCGTGTATGGCAAGGAAAAGGGGCTAAGAACAGAGTGGTCACCCTTGCCAATGAACTGCGTGGTTCGCTGGAGGAGCAAATTAATAGAGCGAGAAACTATTATCAAATGGATTATCGAACACAGGGCTACGCCGGTGTCTATCTACCGCATGCTTTAACGAGAAAATATCCAAATGCACATCTTGATTTCGGTTGGCACTACTTATTTCCTTCGACCAAGTTAAGTGAGGATCCAAGGAGCAACTTGCTTCGAAGGCAGCATGTGCACCCTTCGACTTTGCAAAGAGCTGTCAGAGCAGCGGCTAAAAAGGCGAACTTAAGTAAAACCGTCACATGTCATACGCTGCGTCATTCCTTCGCCACACACTTACTGGAAAGCGGAGCCGATATTCGCACTGTTCAAGAGCAGCTCGGCCATACCGACGTGAAGACCACACAAATATACACTCATGTGCTAAACAGAGGGGCAAGTGGGGTTACCAGTCCACTATCTAGTATTCTATAGATACAAAAAAGGAGAGCTTACGCTCTCCTTTTACATAGACCTAAACTGCTAATTAAAGAGCAGCTTTCGCTTTTTCAACTAGAACTGCAAATGCAGCTTTGTCGAATACCGCGATGTCAGCAAGGATCTTACGGTCGATCTCGATAGATGCTTTCTTAAGACCGTTGATGAAACGGCTGTAAGATAGACCATTTTGACGAGATGCCGCGTTGATACGTGCAATCCACAGTTGACGGAATTGACGTTTCTTGTTGCGACGGTCACGGTAAGCGTATTGACCAGCTTTAGTAACTGCTTGGAAAGCTACGCGGTAAACACGTGAACGTGCACCGTAGTAACCTTTAGCTTGTTTTAGAACTTTCTTATGACGTGCACGAGCTTGTACACCACGTTTTACGCGAGGCATTATGTCTCTCCTAAACTAAACGATTGATAAACTAAAAAGAATTAAGCGTATGGCATCATACGAACAACTGCAGCCACTTCACACTTAGGAAGGATTGCATTTGGACGTAGCTGACGCTTGTTCTTAGTAGTACGCTTAGTCAGAATGTGACGTTTTGTAGCGTGCTTAAATTTAATACCACCAGCAGTTTTCTTAAAACGCTTAGCAGCACCTTTGTTGGTTTTCATCTTAGGCATGATGAATAACTCCGCATTGTTGAGTTGTTAAACAATAGTAATTAGGGCGAACAAAACCCAGCCATTCAAGAACGGCTAGGTTTTCTTACTTGTAAAGCCGTTAATTACTTCTTCTTAGGGGCCAATACCATGATCATTTGGCGGCCTTCGATCTTAGTCGGGAAAGACTCTACTACAGCTAAATCTACAGTATCTTCTTTCAGACGGTTAAGAACGTCGACACCAATGTCTTGGTGAGCCATTTCGCGGCCACGGAAGCGAATTGTTACCTTCACTTTGTTGCCGTCTTCTAGGAAACGCGTCAGGTTGCGTAGTTTTACCTGATAGTCTCCAATATCAGTTCCAGGACGGAATTTTACTTCCTTAATCTGAATCTGCTTTTGCTTCTTCTTCTGCTCTTTCGCAGCTTTGCTCTTCTCGAAGAGGAACTTGCCATAGTCCATCACACGACAAACTGGTGGCTCGGCGTTAGGGCTGATCTCTACGAGATCCATACCAGCTTCTACAGCGGCATCTAGTGCTTCTTGAATCGATACGATACCGACAGGTTCACCATCTGCGCCAGTTAAACGAACTTCACGAACGCCACGAATTTCACCGTTCAAACGGTGCTGGTTTTGTTTGGCCGGTTGTTGGCCACGTCTTCCGCCTTTAATAGCTTATTCCTCCAGATTGAGCTTACGGCTTGAAACTTCGGTTTGGATGTATGAAATGAGGTCATCCACTTTAAATTTACCGAGGTCTTTACCTTTGCGTGTACGTACTGCAATTTCGCCGGCTTCCATTTCTTGGTCACCACAAACAAGCATGTACGGGATACGCTTCAAAGTATGTTCGCGGATTTTAAAGCCAATCTTCTCATTTCTCAAGTCCGCTTTGGCTCTAATTCCACTTTTTTGCAGTTTTTGTGTTACTTCTTGAACATAATCAGACTGTTTGTCAGTGATATTCATGATAACAGCTTGTTCTGGCGACAACCACGTTGGGAAGAAGCCAGCGTATTCTTCGATAAGAATACCGATGAAACGCTCAAGAGAACCTAGAATTGCGCGGTGAATCATAACAGGAACTTGACGCTCGTTGTTTTCATCCACGTAAGTTGCACCTAGACGACCCGGTAGGTTGAAGTCTAGCTGAACTGTACCACATTGCCATGCGCGATCTAGGCAGTCGTATAGAGTGAATTCGATCTTAGGACCATAGAACGCACCCTCACCCTCTTGAATCTCGAATGGAATGTCCATCGCTTCAAGAGATTGTTTGAGCGCTTCTTCAGAGCGATCCCAGATTTCATCGCTACCAACACGCTTTTCTGGGCGAGTTGACAGTTTTACTACGATATTGTCGAAACCGAATGTGTTGTACGTATCGTACACCATCTTGATGCAAGATGTTACTTCATCTTGAATTTGGCTTTCAGTACAGAAGATGTGAGCATCATCCTGAGTAAAGCCACGTACACGCATAATGCCGTGCAGTGCACCTGATGGTTCGTTACGGTGACATGAGCCAAACTCAGCCATACGTAGCGGTAGATCACGATACGATTTTAGACCTTGGTTAAAGATCTGTACGTGACCAGGACAGTTCATCGGCTTAATAGCATATTCACGGTTCTCAGAAGAGGTCGTGAACATCGCATCAGCGTATTTGTCCCAGTGACCAGAACGCTCCCAAAGAACGCGATCCATCATAAGTGGACCTTTGACTTCTTGGTAGTCATATTCTGTCAGTTTTTCACGGATGAATACTTCTAAGTCACGGAATACAGACCAACCGTTGTGGTGCCAGAACACCATACCCGGTGCTTCTTGCTGCATGTGGAATAGATCCAACTGCTTACCAATTTTACGGTGGTCACGCTTTGCAGCTTCCTCTAGGCGAGTTAGGTGCGCCTTGAGAGCCTTCTTATCGTGAAATGCAGTGCCGTAGATACGTTGCAGCATCTTGTTGTCACTGTTACCACGCCAATATGCGCCAGCAACGTTCAGCAGTTTAAAGTGCTGACAGAAGCTCATGTTTGGCACATGAGGGCCACGACACATATCGATGTATTCTTCGTGATGGTATAGGCCTGGACGGTCGTCTTTAGAAACGTTCTCGTCAAGGATTTCCATCTTGTATGTTTCGCCGCGACTTTCGAATGTGTCGCGCGCTTCCTGCCAGCTAACCTTTTTCTTGATAACTTGATACTTGGTTTTTGCTAGCTCTTTCATGCGCTTTTCGATTTTTTCCACGTCTTCCATAGTGAGAGACTGGTCTAAATCAACGTCATAGTAGAAACCGCTGTCGATCGTTGGACCGATCGCCATTTTGACGTCTGGGTATAGCTGCTTAATCGCGTGACCAAGCAAGTGAGCACATGAGTGACGAACGATCTCAAGACCATCTTCGTCTTTTACTGTGATGATTTCTAAGCTCGCGTCATTTTCAATCAGATCGCACGCATCAACACGCTCGCCATCTACACGACCAGCGATGGTTGCTTTCGCAAGACCAGGACCGATAGATAGAGCGACATCCATAGTGGATACTGGGTTATCAAATTGACGTTGGCTACCGTCAGGAAGAGTAATTACAGGCATATAAAGTCCTATTACAGTGGTCTTGCACACCAAGCAAGACATGCTTTATTGTCTGGCAATTGAGTTGATAATAATTGCCGCGTTTTCATATGAATGGTTGCCTTTTTTGATGCAAATACGGATGCACCATCCAAAGCAAGCGGCCATTTTAACCAATGCGTACAAAATAACAATCGTAATTTCATAAACTATGAAATCAGGGAAGAAGTTTGATGAGCCTAAATCTGGTCACGCCATTGTTTTCACTAACAGTGACGTCATCCATCAACGCATTGAGAATGTAGAAGCCGCGGCCCGAAGTGGCCCAGCTTAACGGATCGTCTAGATCTAGCTCTTGAAGCGGCGCACTCAACATTTCATTCATAACGTCAGATTCTAAAGATAAGCCTTCGTGGTTGATTGTTATCTCTATTTGTTTAGCAGCGACACGGCAGCCGACTTCAATCACTTTGCCGTCTTTCTCTTGATACCCATGCTCGTAAACATTGTTCGCCAGCTCAACCACACACAATTCAAGATCATGAATAACGGGTGTTTGAACGCCCTGCTGCCCCCAAAATTCCAACAGCGCAGTGGCGATCTCTCTTGACGCGTCAGTCGATGATTCAAACTTCCTAAGAAATCTAGTCATTACCTTCCCCGCTTCGACGCACGGCCAATAAACTAACATCATCATCGAACTCTTGGCTTCCTATCATCGTTTTTACCTGCTGCATTACCAGCGACGGCTTGTCCTGCATCACAGCTCCGCGAGTAGAAGCAATCAAGTTCTCTAACGTTTCTTCCCCAAGCATCTCATCATCCATCTGCGCTTCAGTGATGCCATCAGTATAAAACCAAACTTCATCACCCTGTTCTAAGACCAGAGAAGTCGACTCATACGTTGCAAAGTCAAACATACCAATCACAAACCCACTCTCTCCTATCCTCTCAATCGAGTCCGACGACGCCTCCACTTTAATGAGTGGAGGATGACCGGCAAACGCAACATCTAGCTCACCGGTTTTTCTATCAAGCACCGCGTAAACCATAGTGGCGTACAAACCATGGTTGTCATTGATGGTGTAAGTTCTATTGAGAGATGCCAATACGTCACACGCTTTTCTTACTTGACGTTTTCCTTGGAGATCCGTGTACATAGTCGCGGAATCGCCTTGTAAGGTATTTAAAGTATGGTGAATAGAGAAAGAGAGCAGTGCCGATGCGACGCCATGTCCAGAAACATCAAAAATATAAAACGCGGTATAGCGCTCATCAAGCTCAATACAGCCTAACATGTCACCGCCAATCGCCGCTGATGGTTGGTGAACATAGGCCAGTTCAATATCAGAATACGCTCTTTTGATAGGCAGCAGCTTACCAATCAAATCACTCGCAACCATGAGGTCGCTATTGATTTGTGCGTAAGCCGAATTGAGGGCATGGTTTTTCTCAACCAACTGATTATGCAAATCAAGCGTTCGAAATCCCGCTTTAATTCGCGCATCAAGCTCATCTACTGGCGTATTTTTAGCAACGAAATCATCGGCTCCAGCGTTAATACCAAGCGTTATCGACTTATGGTCGTCTTGAGAGGAAAGTAATACAAAAAACAGATAGCGATTGTAGTCGTTGGACTTCACTGACTGACAGAGCTCAACCCCGTCCATATTGGGCATAACCCAGTCACTAAGCACAAATTGAATATGTTCATTTTTTTCAAGCAGTGATAGAGCCTCAATACCATCACACGCCACCAGAATCTCATAACCGCGTTTTTCGAGCAGTAAACGCAACCTTGCGCGCATGACAGCGTCGTCTTCGACCAGCAGAATCGAATACTTTCGCAAAGAAGAGAGAGTATGGCTCGTTGAAATAACGCCACCTAAGTTTTAAAGGGCTGTTATTTCAAGAATAGTTGGCTCAAATAAAAAAACAACACCATAAGTGAGTCATGATGTTGTTACTATCCAATATGTTAGCTTGCGCTAGAGAAGTATTATGACTGCAGCGCCAACAGATCTGGACGCTTAGTGCACAAAGAAACTGTACTCACGACATTGAGCCCTTCTAGCTCACAGGCTTGAACGCATAAATCAATATTGCTATCACTGGCGACGACAACCACATTACGGCCAATCGAACGCTCTAAGACTTGCTGTGCAGTTTCACAGTGTGATGCATTCACATCCATTGGTAGAGTGCTCACCGCCGATTGACGAGATACACTCAGGTCAGCAATCGTGGCATCGCAGTACACATCCAAAAACGAATAAGACTCACAAAACTCACGCTTAATTGCCGCGAACATTTCAAGTTCGTGCAGTGAAGCTTGTGAAGAGAACACCACCACGCTATGAGCATTCATTGGCTCACCGACAACGGACACAGACGTAGGGAGAGAAAGCGCGTTGGTCATCATTGAAGTGCGTGACGCCTCCAATTGATCAGAAAAAGAAGAACCAACGAGAGAAGAACCGATTTGATACGTTTGCATAGCAACACCTATTTGCTGAGTGTGCCATCCATAGAGTTATGTACATCCTTTGATGGGGGAATAATAACAAAATTATATGATTAAATCCCTTGTCATTAACGCCCTGCGTCACAACAATGTAACGCTGGGCGTCAAATTTACTTATGGTAACGAATACCTATAGTGCTCTCACATTAAACACATGCTCGACACCACTGATCGCCGATAACAACTCGTCAGTCGGCTGATTCTCGATATCCAAAATGGTATAAGCCACTTCGTCACGGCTCTTGTTGAGCATATCCAACACGTTAATATTAAGATCGGCCAATAAAGAGAGCACCGTACCCAGCACCTTAGGGACGTTGTCGTTGGCAAATGTGATCCTGTAGCCCTCGGCTCGCTCTAGGGTAATCTGAGGAAAGTTGACTGAGTTGGTAATGTTGCCGTTCTCCAAAAAATCAATGAGCTGCATTGCCCCCATCACAGCGCAGTTTTCCTCCGCTTCTGCCGTTGAGGCGCCGATATGCGGCATCAGAATAACCCCCTCTCGCCCTATCAAAGATGGCGTTGGAAAATCGGTTACATACTGCCCAACTTGACCATTTTCAAGCGCGGTAACGACCGCATCAGTATCAACGATTTCTTTACGAGCAAAATTCAGTAGCACTAGGCCAGGTTTGGCCGCAGCCAATAACTCGCTGCTAATCAATCCGATAGTGGCAGGTAGCGCAGGAACATGTACGGTGACAAAGTCACATTTACTAATCAGTGATTGCAAGTTTTCAGCACGTTGAATACGGCTCGACAAGCGCCACGCAGCCTCAACACTCAGCGCCGAGTCAAACCCAATGACCTCCATGCCTAAATCAATCGCCGTGTTCGCTACTGAAGCACCTATTGCCCCCAAGCCAATAACACCCAGCGTCTTACCTTTGATCTCAGATCCAGAGAAGCGCTTTTTCTCTTTTTCTAACAGCTTGTCCATCGCCGTCGAGTCAGAAAATTCAGTGAGAGACTGGGAGTACTGCATACCACCACAAACATCACGCGCAGAGAGCAACAAACCGGTTAATACTAACTCTTTAACAGCATTCGCATTAGCACCCGGTGTATTGAACACCACAATGCCATTTTCGGTGCAGGCCTGGATAGGAATGTTGTTCACCCCTGCCCCGCAGCGCGCAATGGCTTTGACACTGGAGGCTATCGGTTCATCATGCAGTTTTTGGCTTCTTAAAAGAATCGCGTCAGGCGCACTAAACTCGCTCGAGACTTCGTAAATATCACGAGAAAATTTATCCAACCCTTTATTGGCAATCGCGTTGTAGGTTTTTATTTGTTTCATTATCGGTTCCACTTTAAGTTGAAAATCCTTTTCTACCCATCAGTGCACTTTACTCGTCCCAATACTGGCGTTTTTTTGTTGTGCCAGAGACAACAAAGCACCTGATAAGCAGGTGCTTTGTTCTTTATTTAGTGACTTCTGCGTAAGCCCAATCTAACCAAGGCAGCAATGCTTCAATATCCGCAGCCTCGACCGTGGCACCCGCCCATATCCTTAAGCCGGCCGGCGCATCACGATACGCACCAATGTCATACGCGACTTGCTCTTCATCAAGCAGCTTAATCAGCGCTTTTACCTGCTCTTCCGTCGCATCTAGTGTCAAACACACGCTTGTGTTAGAGCGCTGATCAGGCTGTTTCGCTAAAAATTGAATCCAATCTCGTGATTCAACAAAATTGGTCAGTACCGCAAGGTTGGCTTGAGACTTCTCAATTACCGCGTCTACACCGCCAATTCCATCAACCCAATCTAGCGCATCAATGTAATCCACCACACACAGCATGGAAGGCGTATTAATGGTGGCACCTTTGAAAATGCCCTCGATTAACTTGCCACCTTTCGTCATGCGGAAGATCTTCGGTAGAGGCCATGAAGGCGTGTAACTCTCAAGGCGCTCTACCGCTTTGGGACTCAACACAATCACGCCGTGACCGCCCTCTCCACCTAGCACTTTCTGCCAGCTGTAGGTCACCACATCGAGTTTTTCCCAAGGCATTGGCATTGCAAAAACCGCAGAGGTTGCATCACAAATCGTCAGACCTTCACGCTCATCAAGAATCCAATCACCGTTAGGGACTTTTACGCCAGACGTAGTGCCGTTCCAAGTAAACACAGCGTCATGGCTTGGATTAGCCAAAGACAAATCTGGCAGCTCACCGTAGTCGGCTAGATAACTGTTCACATTATCTAACTTCAGCTGCTTAGTGATATCGGTTAACCAACCAGAGCCAAACGACTCCCAGTGAAAAACGTCGACTGGGCGGGCACCCAACATCGACCACATCACCATTTCCATCGCTCCAGTATCGGAGCCGGCAACAATACCAACGCGGTAATCATCAGGAATACCTAAAATTGCTTTGGTTTTTGCGATAGATTCAGCCAGCACCGCTTTGCCTAATGATGAGCGGTGACTGCGACCCAGTGAGGCAGTATCTAAACTTGATAACTGATAACCAGGGCGCTTGCTGCAAGGCCCAGATGAGAAATTGGGATTAGCGGGTTTAATTTGCGGTTTCATTTGGCTTCCTGCCTGTAACTAATTGAATAACTATTCAACACCTTGTCTGAAAAACAAGCGAAACGCAAGCCCACAAAAAGGAAAACACGATGCTACTAATGGTTTTTGGCGCATAAAAAAAGCAGCACCCAAAGGCACTGCTTTCTACCATTTAGTTGAAAGTAGTTATTGACTAGCCGACAACACCCACAGCGGCCTGCATAATGATGCCGCAGATATAAGCACCATACGTACCGAGCGCATAGCCTAGTACAGCCATCAAAATACCCACAGGCGCAAGTGACGGGTGGAAAGCAGCCGCTACCACAGGCGCAGATGCTGCACCACCAACGTTTGCTTGGCTACCCACTGCCATAAAGAACAGCGGCGCTTTAATCAGCTTCGCAACGCCAATCATTAACAGTGCGTGAATCGTCAGCCAAGTGATACCGATGAAGAAATAACCCGGATTATCAAGAATCGCCGTCACATCCATTTGCATACCAATGGTCGCGACAAGAATATAGATGAATGCAGAACCGATTTTTGATGCGCCAGCGTGCTCAAGAGTACGCGCAGATTTAAACGTAGAAGCAATAAGTGCAAACGTGGTCACTAATACAATTAGCCAGAAGAAACCAGAAGTAAGGCTGTACTTCTCAAGCTCTGGCGCATTGGTCGCTATCCAAGGCGCGATAATGTCCGCACCAAAGTGAGCCAAACCCGTTAGACCAAATGCGATAGCAACAACCTTCATCATATCCGTTGTTGTAATTGGACGAGAATTCTCTTCTTCGTACTTCGCCACTGTCTCTTTAAGCTCATCAATGGATGTGGTGTCTGCTTTTAGCCACGCGTCCATCTTCTTCTGACGACCAGCCATAATCAGTAGGATTGCCATCCAAATGTTGGCACAGATAACGTCAACAGTGATCATTGCAGAGAATAGCTGGTCACCCACACCAAACACTTCTTTCATCGCCGCTTGGTTAGCACCGCCACCAATCCAAGAGCCTGCAACGGTCGTAAGGCCGCGCCACACGTCTCCAGAAACTAGATCAGGATTGATGAAATCTAGAATAACAATCGCTGCAGGGCCGCCGATGATGATACCAAGCGTACCAGTCAAGAACATAATGACGGCTTTAGAACCGAGACCAAATATCTTCTTCAGATCAGCAGAGACAATGAGCAGGACTAGTGCGCCCGGAAGAAGATAGCGACTTGCAACGAAATACAAATTAGACGCTGAGCCATCAATCAAACCAGTAGTATTGAGCAATGACGGTAGAAAGTAACACAGCAACAGGCCAGGGACGACGGAATAGAATTTTTTCCATAACGGGTTACTACTGGTTTCGGTAATAAATACAGCGCCGAGGATAACGGCTAGTAAACCCATAATGACAGCATCATTTGCGATCATGTCGATAAATCTCCTTAACTGATGTCTTCTTGAAACAATTAGACACATTTTCGTAGTTGGCCGAGACTATACCGACAACGCTCGCCTGCGACAAACTTTAACAATCTTTACGCAATAAGCATGAATAATTAACCAGTCATTACGATAGGCAATACTTTACTCATAATGGTAATTTGTGAAAAACATTGTTCAAAAAAACATCTCAACCAACTATTAATCATTTCTTTCAGTCAGTTAGCGTAAATACCTATACTTTTAACACCTTGATAACCCGCAAAATCAACGGTAGCAAAAAGATAACCAACCAAGTGCAACTCACTGCATTACTTTTGTTAAAGCGGTCAATTTATGTACCCTCACACAATCACAATTGTTTGATCTAAATCACATATCTTAGCCAGGTTTTGCAACTTTTAAGTCAAATTTAACCCAATCATACTTCGCAATTACCCCTCTCGCGGTCTACTGAGTACAAAATTCCAATGATTAACCTCGAATACTGGATCTTTATACAGTCACTGAATATACTGTTTTTACATACAGTAATTCATGAGGTGTAGTTATGTTGCAAGAAAAACTAGAACGCATCAACGAGCTGCGTAAAAAAGCGATGGCCAATCCTGAATTCATGAAATCCGCGCAAGCTCATGCTGAAGCATTAGAAACTGAGTATCACCCAGCGCAGCCAAAACGGAGTAAAAAGCCCAAAACCTTATCCGATATCTACCAAGGCTACGATTTCGGCATCTAAAGCAAACTCTATTCGTTTCACAGAAGGAGGGAAATCTCCCCTCCTTCTCACTCAATCAAATCTGTTGGTCCCCTCCTTGCTGCCAATATTGTAGGTCGTCTCACAAAACCTGGTCATAGTGGCTATTTGTATACAAAGTGAAGTATTATTGTCTTAACAAGGAACGAAAACTGTAGAGTGCTGTAATCCAATGGGAAACCTGAAAAACTCAGTCAATAAAGGTGTCAAAACCAAAGTCGCAGGACAGACACAAGATGACGTGGTCTATTGCCATATTTTCGATGCTATTCTCGAACAGCGATTGCCACCTGCCACTAAACTCAGTGAAGAGGCATTAGCCGAGATCTTTGGCGTTAGCAGAACCATTATCCGCCGTGCCTTATTAAGGCTATCCATCGAAAAGGTTATCGACATCAAGCCCAACCGAGGTGCGACTGTTTCAGCCCCTTCTGTCGAGGAAGCGAAACAAATATTCAAAGCTCGAGAAGTACTGGAAAACGCAATCATTGAACTGGCTGTTGAGAATGCAACCAAGTTACAAATAGATGAATGTCGAAAGCTAGTAGAAGAAGAAAACCAAGCCTTTGCACAAGATGACTACGGTAAAGGGCTGAGACTTTCCGGTGAGTTCCATATCAAACTCGCAGAAATGGCAGACAATGCTCCCCTATTGGCATTCCAAAGAAGCATCGTATCGCAGTCTTCTCTGCTAATCGCCATGTATGAAACTGGCAACCACTCTAATTGCTCTCAAGATGAACATAGTGAATTGCTCAACGCGATCGAGACTGGTGATAAGCAACAAGCGCTGGATCTAATGGGCGAGCACCTTGAGCATATTCGCTCTAAGCTCAACTTAGATGACAGCACCGCTTCCAATGACCTGCATGTCGTGTTCTCAGATGTTTTGAAGAACAAAGCGAGCTAATTCCGAGACCAGCATTCAATATGCTGGTCTTTTTACATTCCCTTCTTATTTTGATGAAACGACAATTCAACTGTACTTTGCATCGATGATTTATAGTATCAAACACGCCGTTCTTCGCCTCTCTGCAACCCCCGTCAAACCAACAACCTAGCCCCAATCTCCAATTTGACCTCGATCTCAACCCATTAGAAATGTTGCCAACTTGTAAATTAATAGTTGACCTCGTGGTCAATTTGGCCAATTATTGACCCAAAGGTCAGAAAAAATAATTTCAAGAATATACTGTACAAGGAGGTCTCTTGATTACCTTTTTACTCAATCAAGAAATCAGACAGGAAGTAAATGTCTCCCCAAACATGACGGTGCTGAACTATCTGCGCAATCATGTGAATAAAACAGGCACCAAGGAAGGATGCGGTTCTGGTGATTGCGGTGCATGTACCGTGGTTCTCGGTGAGCTCGTCGACGGCAAACTCGAGTATCGCAGCGTTAACTCCTGCCTGACGTTCATTTCTGCTCTTCACGGTAAGCAACTTATCACGGTGGAAGGTCTGCAATCACGAGATAAGTCACTTCACCCTGTTCAACAAGCCATTGTCGATTTCCATGGTTCCCAGTGTGGCTACTGTACACCTGGATTTATCATGTCGATGTTCGCGCTTACTAAGAACAAGCCGAATGCTAACAAAGCCGATGTGATGGAGTCTCTAGCTGGCAATCTCTGCCGCTGCACGGGCTACCGACCTATTGTCGATTCCGCGCTGTCACTGTGTTCGGAACAACAAATCGTTGACCAATTTTCAGAGCTTGAACGAGTGACCATCGCTAAACTTGAAAAGATACAAACTGAGGAAGCAAGTCTTAGACTTGGGCACCTTACTGCGTTTTCTCCGAAAAACACTGAAGAGCTTGCCAAACTTTACAAGGCTCACCCACAAGCCAAACTGGTTGCTGGTGGTACCGATTTGGCGCTCGAAGTCACCCAATTCCATCGTGAGATAGAAACTCTTATCAGCGTGAACCTTGTCGAAGAGATGAAAGTTTGCCAAGAGACAGAAGACAGCCTAGAGATTGGCGCAAACCTTCCAATCAGCGATGCCTATACACTACTAAACAAGCACTACCCTGACTTCGGCGAACTGTTGCACCGCTTCGCCTCTTTGCAAGTTAGAAATCAAGGCACCATAGGTGGCAATATTGCTAACGCTTCTCCTATCGGAGACACACCTCCTCTGCTCATTGCTCTTGATGCAACTATCCAACTACGCTGCGGTGATGAAACACGCGTCATGCCTATTGAAGACTACTTCATCAGCTACAAAGTCACGGCGCAGCAACCGAGCGAGTTCATTGAAAAGATATTTATACCTAAGCCATCATCAAGCATATTCCGCGCTTATAAACTCTCGAAACGTCTGGATGACGATATTTCTGCAGTTTGCGGTGCTTTCAGCATTGAAGTGAAAGATAACAATGTAGTAAGTGCTCGTATCGCCTTTGGCGGCATGGCTGCAACACCTAAACGAGCAATATCTTGTGAGCAGACGTTGGTCGGACAGCCTTGGAATGAAGAAACCATTAGCAAGGCAATGGAAGCACTTAGTAATGACTTTGAACCCCTTTCGGATTTTCGCGCAAGCCAAAGTTACCGAAGCCTCACTGCCGCCAATATGCTCAAACGCTATTACATCGAAACAAACAACACCAACAATCTGATTGAAACGAGGGTAACATCTTATGTCTAATGTGAATCATCAGCAGCTGACTCACGAAGAGATGGTTGCTATCGTCAAACAAGATCTTAAAACAGGTGTTGGTAAAAGTGTTAAGCACGACAGCGCGCCAAAACAAGTGACGGGTGAGGCTGTTTATATCGATGACAGACTTGAGTTCCCAAACCAGCTTCATGTCTACGCGCTACTGAGTACGCAAGCACACGCAAAAATCACTAAGATAGACGTCTCTCCTTGTTATGACTTCGCTGGTGTTGCTATTGCGATTACGTCCAAAGACGTGCCAGGACAGCTTGATATTGGCGCTATCCTTCCAGGAGATCCTCTGCTTGCCGATGGCATCGTCGAGTACTACGGTCAACCCATCATCGCAGTGGCGGCGAGCGATCTAGAAACTGCCAGAAAAGCAGCGCACGCAGCCATCGTTGAATACGAACCGCTGCCTGCCATTCTGGATGTCAAAGAAGCACTCGCGAAAAAGCATTTCGTGACAGAAAGCCACCAGCAAAAGCGCGGTGACTCAGCCAAAGCCCTTGCCAACGCCAAACACGTCATCGAGGGTGAAATCGAAATTGGCGGTCAAGAACACTTCTACCTCGAAACACAAGTTAGCAGCGTTATGCCAACCGAAGACGGCGGCATGATTGTCTATACCTCTACGCAAAACCCGACAGAGGTGCAAAAGCTGGTCTCTGAGGTACTCGGAGTTGCGATGCACAAAGTGGTTATCGACATGCGCCGCATGGGTGGCGGTTTTGGTGGTAAGGAAACGCAAGCGGCTGCGCCTGCTTGTATGGCGGCAGTGATCGCTCATTTGACAGGTCGACCAACCAAGATGCGACTGCTTCGTAATGAAGATATGACCATGACCGGTAAACGTCACCCATTCTACAACCAATATAAGATTGGGTTTGATGATAATGGCGTGATTCAAGGTGCCGATATTGTTGTCGCCGGCAACTGTGGCTACTCGCCAGATCTGTCGAGCTCGATTGTCGACCGTGCTATGTTCCACTCTGACAATGCTTATTACTTAGGTGATGCGACCGTTACCGGACACCGCTGCAAAACCAATACGGCGTCGAACACAGCTTACCGTGGTTTTGGTGGTCCTCAGGGGATGATGACCATTGAACACATCATGGATGAGATCGCACGCTACCTAAACAAAGACCCGTTAGAAGTCCGTAAAGCCAACTACTACGGCGAAGAAGGTCGCAACGTCACCCACTACTACCAAACAGTGGAAGATAACTTCCTTCCTGAAATCACGGAGCAGTTAGAGCAAAACAGCGATTACCACGCAAGACGAAAAGAGATCGCTGAGTTCAACAAAAACAGCCCAATTTTGAAAAAGGGATTGTCGATCACGCCCGTCAAATTTGGTATCTCGTTTACCGCCACCTTCCTAAACCAAGCCGGCGCACTTATTCATATCTATACTGATGGCAGTATTCACCTAAACCACGGTGGTACTGAGATGGGTCAAGGTCTGAATATCAAAGTGGCGCAAATCGTTGCAGAGGAGTTTCAAGTAGATGTTGACCGTATCCAAATCACCGCTACCAACACCGACAAGGTGCCGAACACCTCGCCCACGGCGGCCTCATCGGGCGCCGATCTCAACGGTAAAGCCGCACAAAACGCCGCAATAACCATTAAACAGCGTCTGATAGAGTTTGCGTCTTCTCACTTTAAGGTGACTCCCGAAGAAGTACTGTTTAAAAATGGCATGGTACAAATCCGCGAGCAGATCATGACATTTGCAGACTTTGCGCAACTAGCGTGGATGAACCAAATCTCGCTATCGAGCACTGGATTTTATCGTACGCCTAAAATCTACTACGACCATGAAAAAGCGCGTGGCCGCCCTTTCTATTATTACGCGTACGGGGCGTCGTGTTCAGAAGTCATCATCGATACCCTCACTGGCGAGTACAAAATCTTGCGCGTGGATATCTTGCATGATGTGGGCGCGTCACTTAACCCTGCTATCGATATTGGTCAGGTAGAAGGTGGCTTCGTTCAAGGTGTGGGGTGGTTAACAACTGAAGAGCTCGTCTGGAACGAGCAAGGACGATTGATGACCAATGGTCCTGCAAGCTACAAAATCCCTGCAATTGCTGATATGCCGATCGATTTTAGAACGCACCTGCTTGAAAACCGAAGTAACCCTGAAGACACAGTGTTCAACTCCAAAGCGGTGGGTGAACCGCCTTTCATGCTAGGCATGTCGGTATGGAGCGCACTAAAAGACGCCATCTCATATGTCGCCGTTGATGGTGCGATTCCCAAACTGGATACCCCAGCAACACCAGAGCGTGTGTTAATGGCGGTACAGGCCGTGACACAAGGACAAAGCGTTAACACGGCATCCTTCACGGAAACCAATTAACAGGAGGTCACTATGTTTAAGGATAACTGGATTCATGAGCTTGCTAGACTTGAAGAGCAACACGAACCTTGTGTCATGGTGACCGTACTTGAAGATCGCGGCTCCGTGCCGCGAGATGCGGGTACAAAAATGCTCGTAACGCGGGATAACATCATCGCGACCATTGGTGGCGGTCATTTAGAGCATGTCGCCTCTAAAATGGCACGAGAAATGCTTCTTTCTGGAGAGCAAAGTCTCAAAGTAGAAAGGTTTAATTTGGGTGCTCGGTTAGGTCAATGCTGCGGTGGTATGGCGACACTCAGCTTTGAACCCATTGGCACTTCGCAAAAGCATTTGGTACTTTTTGGTGCAGGTCATGTGGCAAAAGCACTGGTTCATATTGTCGCTACCCTGCCCTTTAGAGTAACGTGGATTGACGAGCGTGAGGCGGAATTTCCAGAAAACTTGCCGCAAGGCGTCAACAAGCTCGTGACCGACGATCCGGTGGGCGAAATCGCTCAGATGCCACCAAACAGTTATTACCTAGTGATGACTCACAATCATCAACTCGATTTTGACCTAGCTAAAGCGATTATCAAGCGTGGTGACAGCTCCTACTTTGGAATGATTGGGTCACTGACCAAGCGTAAGAAGTTTGACTTCCGGTTGGCGCAGCGTGGCTTTAATCAAGATGAGATCAACACCATGACCTGCCCGATAGGTATCGGAGCGGTCACTGGCAAACACCCAGCAGAGATTGCTGTCTCGGTTGCTGGTGAGCTGATTTCGCACTATCAAGGTAACCCTGTAGAGCAAAAGCGCCCAGCGCACACGCGCCAAGATCTAGACCAAGCAGGCTAAAAGGCCGCTAAAGGATTAAAATAATAATACTGCCTGAGGAATTTAGGTGGAGAAAGGAAGTGTCATGACAACACAACGCAAGGCCTACCGTGCCAGCATTTTACATAGCATTGCTGACCCCAAGGATGTGGGGCTGGAAAACTCATACCAATTTTTTGAAGACGGCATGATCGTCGTAGAAAACGGTCACATCGTCGATATCGGCAGCGCAACCGATATATTGGCTAGACATACAAAGCCAATGAAGATTAAGACTTATAAAGATAAGCTCATCACCTCCGGCTTTATCGATACTCATATACACTACCCACAAACCGGAATGATCGCCTCCTATGGTGAACAGCTTTTAGATTGGCTGGAAAACTACACCTTCCCAGAAGAACGTCGTTTTAAGAACCCTATTTACGCACTTAAAGTTGCCAAACTTTTCTTAGACGAACTAGCAAGTAACGGTACGACCACAGCGTTAGTCTTTGGCACCGTACACAAAGAATCTGTCGATGTGTTCTTTGGTGAGGCAGAGAGACGTAACCTTCGTATGATTTGCGGCAAAGTATTGATGGATCGTAACGCTCCTGACTACTTAACCGACACCCCAGAGTCTGGCTATCAAGCCTCCAAGGAGCTCATTGAGAAATGGCATAATCGAGGCAGGCTTCACTACGCTGTCACACCAAGATTCGCTCCTACTAGTACTCCTGAGCAGCTCGCAATGGTGGGTAAACTTCTCGAGGAGTACCCAGATGTTTACATGCATACCCACCTTTCTGAGAACAAAAAGGAGATCGAGTGGGTTCTCGACCTATTCCCAGAGCGAGAAAGCTATTTAGATGTTTACGACCACTACGGTCTGCTTCATAAACGGTCGGTATTCGCCCATGGCATTCATCTTTCAGATTGTGAATGCCAACGTTTAGCAGACACGGAATCCGCTATTGCCTTCTGCCCGACATCTAACCTGTTTCTGGGATCAGGCTTGTTTAAGCTCAACAAGATGGAAGACAAAGGGATCAGAGTCGGAATGGGAACCGACGTAGGCGCAGGAACAAGCTTCTCTATCTTACAAACCATGAGTGAAGCCTATAAGATCATGCAGTTACAACAGGAAAAACTGCATCCTATTAAATCTTTGTATCTCGCAACACTCGGCGGCGCGAAAGCCCTGCACCTCGAGGACAAAATCGGCAACTTAGAGATTGGCAAAGAAGCAGATTTCGTCGTTCTTGATTTGCATGCTACACAGTTAATGCGCTTTAGAATGAACCAGGCAACGACGCTTGAAGAGAAGCTATTCGTATTAATGAGCCTTGGTGATGATCGAACCGTTTGTGAGACGTATATCTATGGCGACCTTGCCTATGATGCCAAAGGTGAACGTGACAAGCGACTGGTTAGTTGACGAACGTTAATAGACAGTGTTTATCAACACACTACATCACACTATCGTCTCCCCCCACTAGCCGTGCGCCTGAACAGACAGGTGGTCTCTCAAAGCACGCACCAAGCTTCAAGTAGATTCCTGCCTGCGTAGGCGCACGGCCAGTGGAATGACGTTGCGGAAAGTTCTAGATCCTAAACCTTTCGTCACCCCTGCGCAGGCAGGGGTCTTCTTAAAGCACCCACCAAGCCTCAACAAGTTTCCTGCCTACGTAGGCGCACGGCCAGTGGAATGACGTTGCGGAAAGTTCTAGATCCTAAACATTTCGTCACCCCTGCGCAGGCAGGGGTCTTCTTAAAGCACCCACCACGCCTCAACAAGATTCCTGCCTGCGTAGGCGCACGGCCAGTGGAATGACGTTGCGAAAAGTACTAGCTCCAAAACATTTCGTCACCCCTGCGCAGGCAGGGGTCTTTTTTAAGCGCGCACCAAACCTCAACAAGATTCCTGCCTGCGTAGGCGCACGGCCAGTGGAATGACGAGGTTTTACCCCGAAAAACAAACTTTTTTAAACTTTTTTCGAATATGAACGAATTCTGAATATTCGTTTCAAGGTTAGTTAATCTAGACAGGCGCATACTGACATCGTCAACTAAACAAAGATGTCCAAATTGAGGTTATTATGAAAAAAGTTATCATCGCTACAGCACTAATCCTAACGTCTGGTTTCGCAGCAGCTAAATCTATGCCTGCTCAAGGCGGTTTTAACGGCCCTGTTCTTGGTGCACAAACTACCGTTGCTCAAGCACTAGAAGCAAAAGACGACACAGCAGTTCAAATTACGGGCAACATTACCCAATCTATTGGTGATGAAGAGTATCAATTCACCGACGGTCAAAACACCATCGTGATTGAAATCGACAACGATGACTGGCGTGGTGTGGATGTAACACCAAACGACAAAGTGATTATTTCTGGTCGTGTAGACAAAGACGCATTTGAAGACACTAAAATTGACGTAAAACGTGTTGCTATCGCGGGTTAATCATTAGAGAAGTTCAACTGCCTTTGCTGGGGTGATAAGCAACCAGTATTACCCCAAGCACTATCAATATCGCCCCACCGATCCGCTGGGGCGATAGTTGTATTTTGGGGTAACCTAGAAGTCCATACTGATCGTACAAAAGTGACGCCGTCACTTGACCGCAAACAATCGCTATCGCCAATGCCAACGCGCCTAGTTTGGGCGCTAAGTAGATTGACATCGCTATGTTAAACGCCCCTAAAAACCCTCCTAACCAAGCCCACCATGGCAAGGTTTTTAGGGTTCCATTTGGAAACCAAGGCTTCCCTTCCAACATAACCAGCGTACCCAGTACTAATGTCCCAATAACGAATGAGATAAACGCTGCTTGAAGCGGTGACCCTAATCCAGTACGAAGCTGCGCATTAACACCGGCTTGCGAGGCCAACGTCGTTCCTACCACGACGCTGAGCAAAACAAGAATCACACCAGTAAAATTTGCCACTGTTCATTTCCTTATCACTACACTCTTTCAAGCGTAGCACTTCATTCCCAATTATTTTCCTGTACAGTAATACGAGCACAATTCAAAAATAGGGACATAGGATGAGTAAAAAGGTATTCGCAGTCATTGGGACAGGTGCGATAGGTGGTTATTACGGTGCACGACTCCATCATGGCGGTCACGATGTTCATTTCCTTTTTAATAGCGACTACCAACATGTGATTAATAACGGACTAAAAGTCGACTCTCACTACGGTGACTACTCCATCACTGCCAACGATATCAATGCTTACGACAAGTCCGCAGATATGCCTAAAGCCGATGTTATTCTCGTCGCACTAAAAACCACCCAAAATCACCTGCTCGAAGCCCTCATTCGTCCTTTATTAAAACCAGACACCTTGGTCATGTTGCTGCAAAATGGTATTGGAGCGGAACAAGAAGTAGCAGAAGCGTTTAACCTCCCATACGTCGGTGGTGGCTTGTGTTTTATCTGTTCAAATAAGGTCGCACCTGGGCACATTGACCACATAGATTATGGCCGCATAACCATCGGCGTATACGGCGAAGATGGAATCGCACCACTGGAATCATTCGCTAAAGACCTAACCACTAGCAGTGTGGAAGTGGATATAGACCCAAAGATCATGGATGCACGCTGGAAGAAGCTTCTCTGGAACGTACCATTTAATGGCCTGTCAACTGTGCTAGATAGTGACACCGCACAAATAATGGACTGCCAAGAACTGGTCAACCTATCAAAAGACATCATGATGGAAGTACAGCAAGCCGCACAAACCACCGATACTGAAATCCCAACCTCACTCATCGATACCATGCTAGGCAATACCGCCAAGATGAAGCCGTATTTAACAAGTATGCTGCTAGACAGGCGTAATGGCCGCGAACTTGAGCTGCAATATATGTACAAGAATGCGATTGAACTTGGAGCAAAAGGTGGCGTCTCGATGCCAAAGACAACGGCGCTTTATGAACAGTTGTGCTTTATTAACAAGCGTATCGTCTCCACAGTTCAATAGCACTCGTTTGATAACGTAAAAAAGCCGCTCTATCATTGAGCGGCTTTTTAATTGGTATTAACTTTTATTGCAACTGAGCCCCCTGCTCAACCCATTCACCAATGAGCGTACGTTCTTCATCGGTCATTTGAGTCAGATTACCCAGTGGCATAACTTTGGTCGTGACCGTTTGAGCGACAATGCGTGGCACATTCACTTTGATCTCCTCTGGCGTATCGAGTATCACGCCGCCCGGTGCTGTTTGGAATGCGGCGTGTGTTGGCGTTGCCGAGTGACAAACTGAGCAGCGCTCTTGAATCACTTGGTTGATCTGTGAAAAAGGAATGGCGCCATCTGCTGCATGTTGTGAAGCTTGCGCTAACTGATCGTTACTATCCCCGGTTTGTTCAGTTGTGCTTTGCGTTGTCGGAGCTTTTGCCACTGGTGCTGACGGCTTATTTGCGTAAGGTGAGCTGACAAAAGCAAGCGTGATCATACCTAGTGCCGCAGCAGGAATCGTCCATGCAAACTTCTGGCTACCGTGGCGCGTATTAAAATAGTGTCTAACCAAAATACTAAACACTGACAAGCCCGCTAGAATCGCCCAGTTGTATTCGTGACCGTAAGTGCTCGGAAAGTGGTTACTGATCATTATGAACAACACAGGCAACGTTAGGTAGTTATTGTGTCTAGAGCGCAGTAATCCTTTCGCCGGCAATGCTGGGTCAGGCTCTTGGTTGTTTTCAATCGCTTTTACCAAATTACGCTGAGCCGGCATAATAACGAAGAAAACGTTACCGACCATGATAGTACCTATGATGGCACCGACATGAATATAAGCACCGCGACCACTGAATACCTGACTAAGTCCATACGCAGCTGCCACCAGGCCAACAAACAATACAATGCCTAAGACGATTGGCGTTTTACCTAGAGGGGAGTTACACAAAAGGTTGTAAATGACCCAACCTGCAACCAAAGAGGCCACACCAATCATAATTGCGCTGGTCGAATCGATACCTGAACCTGGTGCGACTAGGTAGATTTCTGCGTTTAAGTAGTACACCACACCCAAAAGCAGCACACCGGTGATCCAAGTGAAATACGCTTCCCATTTAAACCAGTGTAAGTTTTCTGGCATCTTTGGGGGCGCGAGTTTGTACTTTTCAAGATGGTAAATACCACCACCGTGAATCGCCCAGAGATCGCCCGACAAACCATCTCGGGGATTACTGCGATTTAAATTATTCTCTAACCATACAAAGTAGAACGACGCACCAATCCATGCGATACCTACTATCATGTGAACCCAACGAATAATCAGGTTCAGCCATTCTGTTACGTGCGGATCCATAACACACTCCTCGTCAGCAGCTTAGACAGAGACTTGCTGCTCATCCTTATCTTGTTGCATCTTATCGGCGAAGCTAGGGAGATCATCAAGGCTTATTTGAATGAGCCCTTCATTGAAAAACACTTCATCGCAATTGTTTCCATCACCAGACCTATCGACTATTAAAAACTGGTCTTGGTCTGTAAGAGCCAATACTGGATGATGCCAAACGCCTTTATGGTAATTCACCCCTTGCTTACCGTTGCTGAGAAAAGCACGGCAGTTCGCTAAAGACGGGGTATCTCCCTTCGGCGCGACGACGATAAGATACGGTTGTCCAAGTAATGGTATAAATGCTTGCGACCCCAAAGGATGTCTTTCTAGCATCTCAATCGTTAGTGGATACTGCAAAGGCGTCGCTTGAAAGATACTAATGATGGCTTTGCCACCCTGATCTGCCACATCAGCCTCTGCTAGTTTGTGATAGCGACGTGTTGACCCGTTATTGATCATAAAGTAGTCGCTATTCTCCACTTCTATCACATCCCCAAACTCGGCAAATGTGCGCTTGTCCAAAAGCTCTATTTTGATTCGACGTATACCATTACTCATATAAAATCCCTCTACTAAGTTTAGTTCGCCTTGGTGCCAAAGAGGCGCAAGCGACTAACACCGCCATCAGGGAAAATGTTCAGTCGTACATGGGTGATAGGGCCTATCTCATTCACCTCAGAGACAAACTCATGAATAGAGTGAGCATCGAGTTTTTGAGAGGGCAGGAGTTCTTTCCAGAACAAGCTTTGGGTCGCCACTTGATCGTCAGTTCCCCCTTTTACATAGGCCGCTTGAATCGAGCAACTGTCTGGATAGTTACCTTTAAAATGGGCAGTATCCACTACCACGCGACCAATATTGCCAGCATGCCCTAATGCTACGATGACCCAATCATTGCCAGGCGTTCTTCGGCGTGCGGTTTCCCAACCATCGCCCATGTTTTCACCGCGACCAGGACCTAAGATGTTCGACTTGTTGCCGTAGTGCTCGTCGCTACATGCTAATGCTCTACCACCATGTTCTACGGCGGCGAGATCAATTTGCTGCAATTCATCGATAGCATCCCAATCGACACTCGGTGTGCCATACACACGTAGGCGTGCTACACCGCCATCCGGGTAGATATTCAGTCTCACGTGGGTGTAGACTTTTTCACTCGCGATCTCACTGATATGGTGCTCGTCACCAGACAAGCTCTGAGACGGTAAAATCTCTTCCCACTCTTGCGAGTTTGTCGGATCGGCTTCTGGGCTGTAAATAGCATCGATTGACGCTGATGGCGGATAGTTACCCGTGAAAAAAGAGGTATCAATATCCACGCCAGCAATGGTGCCCGCTAAGCCAAGTTTAACGACACAGTAGTCATAACCTTCACCACGCTTACGACGGCTCTCCCAGCCGTCCATCCACTTACCGTTATCGTCATAGACGTCATCTTTCCATACCGGGTCTAGTCGACTGAGTAATCGGCTCTTGTCCGCGAAAAAGTCATCCGTGGCGTAGAGCGCTTCAGCGCCTAGTTTGTCGTCTGCTAAATTAATGTATTGTTCAATTTTCAAAGACATTTGTTGTCATCCAGTTCAATTATTCAATAAATAATAAAATGAGAGAGATAGCTGCCGTTTCCCTGACTTACATATCTCTTAAGCGAAATAACGCTATCTTGTTGATTTCGTTAAGCGCCGTAACAAACTCAGTTTCACTATCATTGCCTAATCGCTTCTCGAACGACTCAAGAATTTGGTAACGATTGGCTCCCTTGACTGCCATAATGAAGGGAAAGTTGAAGCGACTTTTGTAGCTGTTGTTGTAGGTGGTAAATTTGGCAAACTCTTCCTCTGAACATTGGTCAATTCCGGCACCAGCTTGTTCAGCCGTCGAGGCCGCGGTTAATTCGCCATTTATGGCGGCTCGCCCAGCTAAGTCGGGGTGAGCATTAATCAAATCGAGCTGTTTAGACTCGGCTGCATTTAATAGCGCCATCGACATCTTTAAATGCAGGCTTTCAATGTGGTCGTCATCTGGATCAAGTCCTGAATCAAAGACAGACTCAGCGACCCAAGGACTATGTTCATAAATATCCGCAAAGCATGAGACAAACTCATCTCGAACCATTTCCGTTGGCTTACAGCTTTTAAATTGCGTCATCACTTTGCTCCTTGTGATTGTTATTATTGATTCGGGTTGTACGGGTGATGCTGATGCCAGTGCTTGGCAATATCGACCCTACGGCATAGCCATACGTCTTCATGCTGACTGACATAGTCTAAAAAGCGTCGAAGAGACGCAATTCTTCCTGGGCGACCAATCAAACGACAATGTAAGCCAACCGACATCATTTTCGGTGCGTGTTCGCCCTCTTCGTATAAGGTGTCAAACGTATCCTTGAGATACTGATAGAACTGCTCACCAGAGTTAAAACCTTGCGTCGTGGCAAAACGCATATCGTTCACATCTAGTGTATAAGGAATCACCAGCTGAGGTCGGCCTGTCTCTGTATGCCAATACGGAAGGTCATCATCGTAGGCGTCTGAGTCATACAAGAAGCCGCCTTCTTCAGCGACGAGACGACGAGTATTAGGACCGGTACGTCCGGTGTACCAACCCACAGGGCGCTCACCCGTGACTTCTTTGATAATCGAAATCGCTTTTGCCATGTGATCACGCTCTTCGGATTCATCCATATACTGATAGTCAATCCAGCGATAACCGTGGCTGCAAATCTCGTGCCCAGCCTCCTTCATCGCCTTTGCCACCTCGGGATAGCGCTCAACGGCCATGGCAACAGCAAAAATCGTGAGAGGGATATCGTATTGTTCAAACAATCGAAGCACACGCCAAACACCTGCGCGGCTACCGTATTCGTAGATAGACTCCATGCTGATGTGACGTTCACCTTTTATCGGTGTTGCCGCTGGGATCTCAGAGAGAAATGCTTCCGATTCATCGTCACCGTGCAAAATGCAGCGCTCTCCACCCTCTTCGTAGTTCAATACAAAGGATACGGCGATTCGAGCATTGTTCGGCCACTTGGGGTGTGGAGGGTTGGCTCCATAGCCGATGAGGTTGCGCGAATAGTCCTTATTCATCCACTGACTCCTTTACCATCTCGGTGAACTTGCAACTGCATGTTCAATTACTCATTTCGTTAACTTAATTGTATACAATAATTTATCTTAATGTAAAGATTTTGTTTATTGAATTAAATTGTTAGATTAACTCACTCAAAATCAATAAGTTAAGTTAAATATCTCTGTTGAACGCTCAGATCTAGTGCACCCTGCACCATCACAAAGCAGAGAAATAGATCAACATTTTTGTAACTCAAAACTTTACTAATCGACTTAATTGTGTACATATTAATATCAGTAAAGGTCTTGGTACGACCTCGTTGTATACAAGATGGAACGATCAATTAAAGGAGCGTACGAAAGTACGAGAGTGATATGGGAAGACTGACAACACATGTATTGGATACGACCAACGGCGTTCCAGGCGCCGAGATCCAAGTAGAACTGTTTCGTGTACAAGGCGACACTCTTCAGTTCATCAAGCGTGTTTACACCAACTCCGATGGGCGAACTGACTCGCCAATTTTGGAGGGTGAAGCCTTTGTCTCTGGAAAGTATCAGCTCGTGTTCCATGTCGCTTCCTACTACCAAACTAAAGGCATTCAGCTCGATGACATTCCATTCTTGGATGATGTAGTGATCCGATTTGGACTCAATGATGAAGACGCCCACTATCACGTGCCTTTGTTGGTTTCCCCTTACAGTTTTTCGACCTACCGAGGCAGCTAACTCGGTGTCACTCGTCTCTTAAAAGTTGTCAACACAGCTTTGTATGAGCGGCGCATCAATACAATGCGCACAACCAACAAATTGAAATGAACCACCTCTCTCGAGGCATGGCTCTTTGCTTACGCTTATTGTGTCTATGCGGAGTCAGGGGTACTGCTGTTTTCAATTTAAGGATAAGCAATAGTAATTTTACCCACTCAACCTTCAAGGGTAATGCGAAAAGGACTTACTCAAATGAATGAAACCAAAGCAGAAGTGCTCAATGAAGCATCCCAAAACGGCCTCTTAGAGCGCTATTTTAAGATCAAACAACACGGTTCAAGTGTTAAAAACGAACTCTTAGGTGGCGTTACCACCTTTGCCACCATGGCCTACATCATCTTTGTAAACCCAAGTATCATGGCCGCATCAGGCATGGATCAAGGGGCGGTATTTGTCGCGACCTGTATAGGCGCAGCAATAGGCTGTTTACTGATGGGCTTATTTGCCAACTGGCCTGTGGGATTAGCACCAGGCATGGGTCTCAATGCATTTTTCTCATTTACCGTCGTAAGTGAAATGGGTTATAGCTGGGAAGTGGCGCTAGGTGCGGTATTTATCTCGGGTGTGTTGTTTGTTGGGATGAGTTTCTACAAGATACGACAATGGATTATTGAGAGTATCCCAGAAAGTCTTCGTTACGCAATGACCGCGGGCGTAGGTCTATTCTTGGGTCTGATTGGTCTCAAAACTGCAGGCATCGTCGTCGAAAACCCGGCAACATTGGTGTCTTTAGGTGATTTTACTAAACCAGACGCGTTGCTAGCAGCCGTGGCGTTCCTGATCATTGCCGTGTTGAGTGAACGCCGCGTTTTCGGCGCTGTACTTATCGGTATTCTTAGTGTCACTATGATTGGCATGATGATGGGAATTGTTCAGTACAATGGCTTTTTCTCAGCGCCTCCAAGCATTGCACCAACCTTCCTTGCTATGGATATTACCGGTGCGCTTAATATCTCTATGGTGAGCGTTATCCTAGCGTTCCTATTCGTGAACATGTTTGATACTGCTGGTACGCTTATGGGCGTGGCTGAGCGTGCAAATCTCGTCAACAAAGAAACCGGTAAAATAGAAGGCTTAAGCAAAGCACTCAAAGCGGACAGTATTTCTAGTGTCGCAGGCGCTTGCGTAGGTTGTCCACCGGTAACCAGTTATGTTGAAAGTGCTGCAGGTGTCGCTGCGGGGGCGAGAACCGGTCTCTCGGCCATTGTCGTAGCTATTCTATTCCTTGCGGCTATTTTCCTATCGCCTCTTGCAGGTATGATCCCCGCTTACGCGACCGCTGGCGCTCTTATTTACGTGGCCTTTGTCATGATGAGCAGTATGCAGCATGTTGATTGGAAAGACTTTACTAACGGTGCACCTGCTGCTATTACCGCACTCATGATGCCGCTGACCTTCTCAATAGCCAATGGTATCGCGCTTGGCTTTATCACCTACACAGTGCTAAAAGTCGCCACTGGTAAAACCAAAGATGTCTCGATCTCAATGTATATCCTGAGCGCCGTGTTCATCGCGAAACTGGTCTTTATTGGCTAAGCTATCGCTTCCAATAACGCGTTTCCACACTCTCATTTCCAGAATGAGATAAACAGAAAAGCAAAAAGCGGCAAACGTAAATTCGTTTGCCGCTTTTCTATGGCTCATCACAAATTGGTGTAATTCTGTATACCAAAGCCACGAACTAACGGCTTTTCACTCCGCAACCTTGAATCACCATCTTAGTTAGAAACGTCGCCGCCTCGTCAAAATCACAGTCGGTTAGCGCTGGCTTATCGAGTACGCTGCATATCTGCCAGCTAAAGTCCGCATACGTTTGAGTGGACGACCAAATAGCAAACATGAGGTGATGGGGCGGTACGTCATCCATTAGCCCCTGCTCTGCCCAATTGGCGAACTTCTCTAATATAAGTTGTGACTGCTGAAACAGCTTCGAGCGAATACTTTCTGGCAACACCTTAGCACCCGACATCACTTCACTGGCAAATACACGGGACGCGTGCGGATGGTCTCTGGAAATCATCAGCTTGGTTCGAATGTATTGGGTGAGCGCTTCAACCGGATCATCGAGTTGCTCGATAGGTAATGATGCTTCAAGAAGGGGCTGGGTAACGGTTTCTAGCACCGCATAATAGAGTTTATCTTTAGAGCTGAAGTAATAGAACACATTAGGTTTGGGAATATCCGCCGCCTTGGCGATGTCGACCATTTTTGTCGCCGCGTACCCGTGAGTTGCAAACTGCTCACTGGCCACTTCAATGATCAAATCTTGATTCTTCCGTCTAATGCGCGACATGCTTGTCCTTACTATCGTTGTTTTATACTTGGTATTTAACCTATCTTAATGAATTTAAATACTAAGTACAAAGCTAGAGATGCGTAACTCCGAGCGAGCGCAGGACATAAAAAATCCCGAAGCCAATACCAACTGCGTCTGATTGTTGAAGTTTGAAGCCGTAAACCTCAACGCAGTGGAATAACTTCGGGAACGCGCATAAAAGGAGACAAAACTACGCGATTAAGACGGAAACTTTTGGATAGGTAACCTGTAATTACTTTCCTCAGTCGTTACGAATTGAGTGGCCTGAGCGCATTTCAAGCGCTTTAATGAGCGCTGAATGATCCCAGTTCTCACCACCTTGGTCAGCACATTCATCAAAGAGCGCTTGAGCCGTTTCAGTATTCGGCAACGCAACCCCAAGTTCTTTAGCTCCGCTAAGAGCAAGGTTAAGGTCTTTTTGGTGCAGAGCAATTTTGAAGCCTGGATTAAAACTGCCTTCAATCATTCTTTCACCGTGAACTTCAAGAATTTTTGAGCTGGCAAAACCACCTAATAAAGCTTGGCGTACCCGAGCTGGATCAGCACCGGCTTTCGACGCAAACACTAACGCTTCAGACACCGCCTCAATGTTTAACGCCACTATGATTTGGTTCGCTACTTTACAAGTCTGTCCTGCGCCGCTGTCACCCACCAGCGTGATATTTTTACCCATCACTTCAAATAGAGGTCTCGCCGCATCAAAGGCTGGCTGATCGCCACCAACCATAATACTCAGTGTCGCATTCACCGCCCCTACTTCACCCCCTGATACCGGCGCATCTAAGTATTGCGCACCACTCTCTTTAATGCGTTTAGCAAAAGATTGAGTGGCCATCGGGGAGATAGAGCTCATGTCAATGACCAGCTTATTGGCACTGCCTACAAGACCCGCTTCCACACCGTCGGTTTCGAATAGGACGTCTTCAACTTGCGGCGTATTTGGCAGCATGAGAATCGTAATATCAGCGAGTTGAGTCGCCTCTTTCGGTGAATGACACACAGTAGCCCCACGTGCGACTAGCTCTGCGGGTGGCGGTGTAAAGTGGTCAGAAAGTACCAATTCATAGCCTGCATTTTGCAGGTTCTTCGCCATTGGCAGTCCCATGATTCCGGTTCCGATAAATGCAACTTTCATAGAATATTCTCCTTAATGTTCTCTATTACTGAAAAGCGTTTAACCACGACAGCCCTTGTTGAGTACCAGCCTTTGGTTTGTATTCGCACCCAATCCATCCTTGATAGCCAAGCTCATCAATATGAGGCAGCAAGAAGTCATAGTTGATTTCCCCAGTACCAGGCTCATGTCGGCCTGGGTTATCCGCCAATTGGATATGCGCTATCTTCGGTAAGTTATTTGCAATCGTTGGCGATAGATCACCTTCCATGATTTGCATATGGTAGATATCGTATTGGACAAATACATTGTCACTGCCCACTTCAGCGATGACTGATTGAGCTTGCTCTGTCGTGTTCAAAAAGAAACCAGGGATATCTCGGGTATTAATGGCTTCTATGACTAGGTTGATGCCCGCCGCTTCAAGCTGCTGAGCAGCGTAACGAAGGTTGATAACAAAGGTTGTGTGCGCGTCTTGCTGCGTCACCCCTTGGGGAATAATGCCGGCAAGGCAGTTCACTTGTGTGTTCCCTAATACTTTCGCGTACTCAATTGCTTTCGCGACACCGAGTTGAAACTCTTCGATTCGACTCGGGTCAACCGCGATGCCGCGATCCCCAGCATCCCAATCACCAGCGGGTAAGTTAAATAAGACTTGCTCGAGGCTGTTTTCTTCTAGCTTGCTCTTAATGGTCTCGGCATCAAAATCATACGGAAATAGATACTCGACCCCACGAAAGCCGGCTTGCGCTGCTTGTTCAAAGCGTTCTAAGAAATCAAACTCGGTAAATAACATCGATAAGTTGGCAGCAAATTTTGGCATTGCTCTCTCCTTGATAAACGATTGGTGGACAACGACTACTGTGACAATTTATGAGACGCCATCGAGGTCGGGGCATCACTGTCATTGTCAGCAAGTGGCTCAAATTCATTGATGGCATTGATCTCTGTTCCCATGGAAATATTGGTCACGCGTTCTAAGATCACTTCCACCACAACCGGCACTTGATGCGCCGCCATTAAGACGCGCGCCTGTGCAAAAGCATCTTGAATTTTGGCTGGATCGGTCACACGAATCGCCTTACAGCCCAGTCCTTCAACCACTTTCACGTGATCGACACCGTAGCCTTCTACCTCCGGTGAATTTTGGTTTTCAAACGCCAGTTGCACGCAATAGTCGATATCAAACTGACGCTGCGCCTGTCGTATCAACCCAAGGTAAGAGTTGTTAACCACAACATGGATGTACGGCAGATTAAACTGTGCGCCTACGGCCAACTCCTCAATCATGAATTGGAAGTCGTAATCGCCGGAAATCGCGACAACATCGCGCTGCGGATCCGCCACTTTTACACCAAGCGCGGCAGGAATCGTCCAACCTAGCGGCCCTGCTTGTCCGCAATTAATCCAGTGTCTTGGCTTATACACATGAAGAAACTGTGCCGCAGCGATCTGAGACAAACCAATCGTGCTGACATAACAAGTATCTGTACCAAATGCCTGATTCATCTCTTCATACACGCGCATTGGTTTAATCGGCGTGTCGGTGAAATGCGTTTTGCGGAGCATGGTAGCTTTACGATGCTGACATTGTCCAACCCAAGCCGATCTATCCGGAAGCGTGCCTTTTTTCGCTCGCTCTTTAGCGACATCGACCATCAGCTCAAGCGCCGCTTTGGCATCAGATACGATACCGAGATCTGGACAGAACACGCGGCCAATCTGAGTAGGTTCAATATCGATATGAACGAATTTTCGACCTTGGGTATAAACGTCTAGTGAACCCGTATGTCTATTGGCAAAGCGGTTACCGACCCCAAACACAAAATCGGAATCCAGCAAGGTCTGGTTACCGTAACGATGTGCCGTTTGTAGCCCAACCATGCCTGCCATGAGTTCATGATCATCAGGAATAGAACCCCAGCCCATAAGAGTTGGGATCACAGGCACCCCTGTCAGCTCGGCGAACTGTTGTAACAGATCAGAGGCACCCGCGTTAATAACCCCACCTCCAGAGACAATCACTGGTTTTTCCGATGCGGCTAACATGTCCAACGCTTTCTCAACTTGTTCACGACTAGCAGAAGGTTTAAACGCTGCTAGTGGTTCATAGCTATCGATATCAAACTCAATTTCTGCCAATTGGACATCGAGAGGTAGGTCAATGAGAACTGGACCTGGGCGACCCGAACGCATGATGTGAAAGGCTTTTTGAAATGCGCGTGGCACCTGAGCAGGTTCAAGTACTGTTGTCGCCCACTTAGTTACAGGCTTAGCAATGGATTCAATATCAACAGCCTGAAAATCTTCCTTATGCAGACGTGCTCTTGGGGCTTGACCCGTGATACATAAAATTGGAATCGAGTCCGCTGACGCGGAATAAAGGCCAGTAATCATATCCGTACCAGCAGGACCCGATGTTCCTATACACACACCGATATTATCTTGGTCAGTGCGCGTAAACCCTTCTGCCATATGCGAGGCACCCTCTACGTGACGTGCCAATACATGCTCTATGCCACCCAGCGCTTTCATCGCTGCATACATAGGATTAATAGCAGCGCCTGGTACACCAAACGCAACGTGCACCCCTTCTTTTTTTAGTACTGCTACTGCCGCTTCTATTGCTTTCATTCTTGCCATTCCAACCCCTCCACTAGATTGTGTACAATTTTCGATCACTTTGTGTACTATGAACCAATTCCGAACATTCGCAAGTCTTAAATTCACAATATTTTCACATAGAGCTCATGCACTAAGTGGTTACTTACCCCGTATCTACTGAATATAAATACTTTACATAAATTATCTTAACGTAAAAATACTTTCAAAAAATCTACTCGTTAAATTAATGAAAAATAGTCTTTGATCATTTGTAACTTTTCTCATATAAGTAGAAGTGAGATACATCTTTGTATACAAAAAATAATAATATTGTGTAAAGGAGACAGGCAATGGCCGTAATCGAAGGAATGAACACTACCGCTGCAAATCGGTTGAATGTAACAGGCGCGATGAACAATCGTGCTTACCAAGCAATACTATGTGAAGAAGCCGTTGCGTTCCTCTCTACGCTTGTAGAGCACTTTGGTGATCGTAGAGAACAACTACTCGCACAAAGAGATATTAAGCAAGCTGAATACGACAAGGGAGAGCTGCCTGGATTTCGCAGCGATACTGAATCGATTCGCAACAACAAAAGCTGGCGCGTGAACCCTATTCCCGAGCCATTGCTGGATCGCCGAGTGGAGATAACCGGGCCGGTCGATCGAAAAATGGTCATTAATGCACTCAACTCCGGCGCCAAAGTATTTATGTGCTGTTTTGAAGACGCCTCTGCACCGACTTGGGCGAATATGATTGAAGGCCAAATCAACCTTAGAGATGCCAACCTGGGTACCATCAGTCATTACGATGAGAATAAAGACAAGGACTACAAGCTAAGTAGCGATCCTGCTCTTCTTATCGCACGCCCAAGAGGCCTACATTTACCGGAAAAATCGATAGTGTTTGATGGCAAACCGATCGCCGGTTGCTTGATGGATTTTGCACTGTATTTCTTCCACAACCATCAATCACGCGCCGACAAAGGGCTTGGTGTGTACTACTACATTCCCAAACTAGAAAGCATGGAAGAAGCCAAATGGTGGGATGATGTCTTCGCATTTACTGAGGCCTATTTTGGTGTTCCTACTGGCACCATCAGAGCCACAGTGCTGATTGAAACGCTCCCTGCGGTATTCCAAATGGACGAGATTTTGTACGCAATGAAAGACCACATTGTTGCTATGAACTGCGGCCGCTGGGACTACATTTTTAGCTACATCAAAACGCTTAAGAATCATCAAGACCGCATTCTGCCAGATCGCCACGGCATAGGTATGGATCAAGCCTTTCTTAATGCCTATAGCCAATTGTTAGTGAGAACTTGTCACGCTCGAGGCGCCCTTGCGATGGGTGGCATGTCGGCCTTTATTCCCGCGAAAGAGCCACAAGAAATGGCTCGCGTCACTGCAAAAGTGATTGAAGACAAACAGCGTGAATCTCAAAACGGCCATGACGGTACTTGGGTTGCACACCCCGCTCTGGTCAACTTAGCCATGTCGACATTTGATAAGCATCTAAAAGGCAAAATTAATCAGCTCGACTTCGTGAGTCCTGATACTGAGATAACTGCAGAAACACTCCTTGAGCCATGCGAAGGAACTCGTGACGAAGCCGGTGTTCGCAAGAACATTCGCATCGCGCTCTATTACATTGAAGCGTGGATCCAAGGCCAAGGCTGCGTCCCTATCTACGGACTGATGGAAGATGCGGCAACGGCAGAGATCTCCCGAGCCAATATTTGGCAATGGATTCATCACGGGATCACTCTTGATGATGGCCAACCTTTTACCGCAGAGCTCTTTCATACATGGCTCTACCAAGAGCTCAATACCATTCAACAGGAAGTGGGCGATACGCGTTATTATGCCGGGCGCTTTAACGAAACCGCTGACCTTTTCTACGAGCTGTCGACATCTAAACAGTTCGCTAGCTTCCTGACCTTACCTAGCTATTCCCTGCTCTAAGCGTCGATAGTGGGCTAACTTGTTTCGAGGGAGCTCACTATCAATCGGGAAAAGCGCAAGCGACTAGACGACGAGGAAACAACATGGGAAGTTTAACTCTTAACCAAGCACTGACGATTATTGACGCGACCTTCAATGCAGGAAAAAGCCATGAATGCGCACCATTAACTGCGGCAGTACTGGATAGCGGCGGCAAGCTCATCTCTCTGCAGCGCCAAGACGGCTCCAGTATGATGAGGCCTGATATCGCCATAGCTAAAGCTTGGGGGGCACTCGCTCTCGGTTGTTCGTCTAGAAAGTTGGCACAAGATGCCGATGTTAGACCGGCGTTTATCTCTGCAGTGAACGTTTTGGCAGATGGCAACATGGTTCCTGTGCCCGGTGGTCTGCTGATTCGAGACAAGGACAAGCATGTAATTGGCGCAATTGGTGTGAGTGGCGATTTGTCCGATACCGATGAGCGCTGTGCATTAATCGGTATCGCTGCAGCAAACTTGTTTAGTGACGAGCTAGCTGCATAACGCCAATTTACATAAAGACAAAAAAAGAGGTCTAGTTTCCTAGACCTCTTTTTCTATTCACATTCACTGATGCTACTCGTATTGGCTCAGCCATACCTTAAGCAGTTGATTGGCTTGTTTCTTCTGCGCCGCTGTCATGGACTTTACTAGACTCTTTTGCACATCGGCATGTTCTTCAATTAACTTATCAATCAGTACAAGGCCGTCTTGGGTTAATTGTACGGTGACACTGCGGCGATCTTCTTTGCTGTGCTCTCTGGAAATTAATCCCTTATTCTCGAGCTTATCGAGGCGGTTCGTCATCGCACCGGATGTGAGCATCATAGTATCAATGAGCTCGGAAGGCGTTAATCGATAAGGCTTACCGCTACGTCGAAGGGTCGCCAACACGTCAAATTCCCCCAGCTTTAGGTCGTACTTCTTGTGCAAATCTGCGACTTTGGTTTCCATATATTTGGCAATGCGCATCAGTCGTCCCATCATTGCCATCGGATCTGTATCCAGCTCTGGCTTTTGTTTTGCCCACTGTTCGACCACTCGATCTATCGCGTCCATTCCAATATGTTCTCGCTGTTTAGTTATAAGAATACAAGGCTCAATAAAACTAGTTTAACATAAAGATACTTTACAGACAGCTCAAAGATGGTTAAAGTGGCGGCAGATATCTTAACATAAAGATAAATTACATGAACATACTTCTAGCAATGATTCCCGCCTTTTTCTGGGGCACAACCTACGCGGTCACGAAGTTTACCCTTCCTGACTGGCCGCCAATTTTGCTGGGTGCTCTTCGCGCACTGCCAGCAGGTTTGCTATTGCTACTCGTTAAACCGTCATTACCAAAGAAAGGTGAATGGCGAACCTTGTTCATTCTCGGTACGGTAAACATCGCCACCTTCTTCGGCCTTATCTTTGTAATGGCACAAACGTTACCTTCGACCATATCCGGTGTTGGCATGGTGTCTGTACCCGTATTTGCCATGTTGTATCAATGGTTAGTGAACCGCAAACGCCCAAGCTGGTTACAAACGTTAAGTGGATTCGCGTTGGTACTGTTTGCCTTCTTCCTGTTCTCACCGGGCTCGATTTCACTCAATCCAATTGGCCTTGGTGCCATGCTCGCCGCCATTATGTGTATTGTTGTCGGCAGTGGTATGACTAAGACGCTCGGTAGTCGTATCCATTGGTGGACGATTCTAACTTGGCAGTTGATCTTAGGGGGCGCAGTACTCGGTCTCGCATCCGGTGTCCAAGCAGCGCTTGAACCGCAAATCTATGTATCGGTTATCGACAATTTTTCGACTCAGAACCTAATGGGACTGCTTTGGGTCGTGGGTCTTAATACCGCATTAAGCTACGGCATGTACGTTTGGTTGCTACAACGCATGAGTGTGGTCGACTTTACCTTTGGCGGTATCGCCAACCCTATCGCGGGTATTGTCTGTGGCATGGTGCTACTAGGTGAGTCATTTACGCAAACCCAGTACGCATTGATGATTGGCATGATCATGATGTCTTTGGTTCCGCAAACACTACAAGCGGTTAAACAACACAGATTAGCCAGCTTGGCGAAACAAGGTTAACCAAGCGATTAAAATCGAAAGTGGCTTGAGGTTCTTAGTCGAACTACGTACCATACGGCCACTTTTTCATTACAGCGCGATCAATATGAAACGACTTGTCCTCTACGTTAAAGACAAATGCCCACATTGCAAAGATGCTCAACGCTACCTAGACAGCAAAGGCTATAAATATCGTCTTACCAACGCAAAAATGCAGCGCGGCCGTAAAGAGCTCGACGCCATTGGTGCCCGTTCATTGCCTGTATTGAAGATTGGTGACCGCTATATGATTGGCTGGAACCCAAACAATTTTGAGAAAATGTATAGCAGCAATTAACTCACGATTTCCTATACTGCCCCTATCTCGCAAAGCAACTCGCTAATCACAAGGGGCATTGGATGTACCATTCTTTTCCAACGCGGTTTCTGACGCGTCTTTTAGGCGTAATATCGATAGCCCTAACAAGCAACTTCACAAGCGCCACCCTCCCCCTTGATGAAGCTCGAATCGCCAATCAACGGCTTTACATGTTGCAGTTCAATGAGGCCAACGATCCGTCGTTAAACTGCTTAGCGATTCAAATCGGCAATAAGACTCTTGTAACCCCTGCGCACTGCTTGGTATCAAAATCAGACGCCACACTCTACCCTTTAAGACACCTTCGTCTTACACCGCTATTTTCCCAAGATGAACGCTATACCTATGCACATGTGGTGTCTGTCACCACCGATCATCACAAGTTGGCACAAGTCACGACTGAGCAAGATTGGGCAATTTTAGAGGTCAACACCGATCTAGGCTGCCACCAGCAATTGCATTCACTGCTGGTGATGCCTAAGCAAGGCTGGCAGTCGGAGCCTGTTCAACTGGCCGTTTGGGACAGGGCTCGCGATGCTCTGTCGGTGGAAACGTGTCTACTTGATTCCAATGAAAACAAACAGCTCACCTTGAGCAATTGCGACGAAATGAGCGAACTCATCGCAGGTACGCCTGTTATCAGCCTCATTGGTGCGACAGACACCTTGGTTGGCTTGGTTACCAGCAGTAGTAAACACAATGGCAGTACTTATTATCATGTAACGCCGATTGAGGCGGCACTGAGCCGGTTGGAGCCTAGTCAGCTCTGCACTGCATCTGCTTTTTAGTAAAGTCGATAAAGCTTCTATCTGCCCGTGATAAATACCCATCTTTCCGCCAAGCCAATGCCAAATCGACAAACACGGGCGGTTCAAATGAAATGCCTTTTACTTCCGGCTCATGTTCCGTCACCAGTTCAAGGAGTGCAGTGATCGCGTATTCATGTTTCACAATAGAGAGGATCATGGGCAACAAATTGGTTTCGAATGAAAACTCGGCCTCAATCTGTCTGCGTTTGCGCTCTTCATCAATAAAGTCTCGATGAAAGTAACCCGGTTTGAACATCACCAGCTCTTCATCAAAAAACTCATCAAAATCTAATGAAGTTCGGCTAGCAAAATGATGATGCTGACTAACGACAGCCACCATTTCAGAGCGAAAAATCTGATCCACTTCGAGATCATCCGGAACGTCTTTGTTTCTGATGACACCGAGATCGATCTCACCACTTAGCAGCATCCGACGAATGTCTTGGGTTCCCGCCTCAACCACCGTCATTTTAAGGTGGGGATAAGCACTTTTAAACGCCATTACGATTTCAGGGAAAAAGTACGACCCCATCATGCTTGGCGTCCCGAGACGAACTTCTCCTTTTAGCAGGCCTTTCATTTCGTCTACGGCAAGCTTGGCATCCTCTATTTGCTGCAATACCTTACGCGCGTGAGGCTCAAGTGCTCGCCCTTCTTGAGTGAGACGCACTTGTTTGTCGATTCGAGTGAATAGTTGGATGCCAAGCTGCTGCTCGAATTTACGGATAGAAATACTCAACGCGGGCTGAGCGATCATTACGGCTTGCGCGGCTCGGGTAAAATTTTGGTGGTCGACCACTGCAAGAAAGTGAGTGAGCTGCTTAACGTCCATCATTAATAAAATATATTCAAACCATATTTTTAATATATTTCATTAATCAAAATAGCAATGCTAGTTTGATCACATAGTTAACCATTTTTGCAGTAAGGCTTTACCGTGATTGAATTGCACTCTCCTCAATATCGACGTATTACCCTCGCTCTCGCATTGGGCTCGTTTTTGGTGTTTTGCAATCTTTATGTGTTTCAACCAATCTTGCCTCAGTTAAGTAGTCACTTTGAGGTGTCTGAAACGGAAATCAACTGGGTATTTGCTGCCTCGACTCTCGCACTATCCCTATGCTTGGTTCCTTGGGCAATCACCTCAGAAAGTGTTGGTCGCCGTGCCGTAATGATTGGTGGCCTAATGTCGCTGCCTGCCATCGGTTATGCGATGATGTTAACCGATAGCTTAACCACGATTGTCTTATTGAGAGCTGCGATGGGCGTTGGGCTAGCGGCCTTTGCCTCTGTCGCCGTTGCCTACATGGTAGAAGAACTGTCACCCGATGCGTTCACTAAAGCAATTGGCGGATATATTGCCGCAAATTCACTAGGTGGTATTGCTGGGCGCGTCGCAGGCGGAGTGTTGACCGACTATTTTGACTGGAAAACGGCGGTGTTTGTTATCGCCACTTTCACACTGATTTCTACTTTGGTGGTCATCGCGATGCTACCTAAACAGCAGCACTTTAAACCCGCTCGGGGGCTGTTCTACCATCACAATCGCAGTTTAGTTATCCACATCTCAAACCCAACGATTTGGGTGGCGATGCTCATTGGCGGCATTAACTTTGCGCTGTTCGTCAACCTCTACTCGGTGATGGGATTTCGCTTGGTCGAGGCTCCGCACAACCTACCCATTGCGCTTAGCTCACTCATTTTCCTATGCTATTTAGCGGGGACGGTGTCATCAAAACTCAGCGCAAACTGGCGCAAAAAGTTTCCACCGATTCCAGGAATGGTATTTGGAACCTTGTTGAGCCTACTGGGTATGCTGGTCGCCTTATTTGAATCCATCCCTATGATGCTGCTAGGCCTTCTACTCATCAGTGGCGGCGCATTCTTCACACATACGTTGGCCTATGCATGGGTAAGTCAAAAGGCGACACAAGCAAAAGCGACCGCCACTGCCCTCTATCTGGTGCACTATTACATTGGCGGTAGTTTAGGCGGATTTTTCTTACTCTATTGCTGGCAGGTAGGTCGATGGCCGGGTGTCGTCGAAGGTGGTGCATTACTCTATGCGGCGCTATTTGGACTTTGCTACAAACTGTATAACATCAACCAGCGCAGCCTAGTTGCCGTTAAGCCTATTGACCATCGGTCTTAGTCAATCAATTAGGGCTAGACAACGAGATTACGTTCGCTATCGCCGCCATAGCAGCATATAATTGCCGTTGTATTAAATATGGTAAATGTTATGTCGTTACGTGAAGAAGTAGTAAAGATTGAACAACAAGTTCAGCAATGGCTAAAGGACGTGGTCATTGGTTTAAACCTATGTCCATTCGCAGCCAAGCCTGAGCGCAATAAGCAGATTAAGACTTTTGTTAGCCTTGCTGACAAAGAAGAAGGCCTGCTAGAAGATATTCTCAGTGAGCTTATGCTGCTTGAACAAACCGATGCGAAAGATCTTGAAACCACACTAGTGGTCGTCCCTAAGATGCTGCATGACTTTGTTGACTACAACTTCTTCATCGACTGGGTCGAAGCCCTCATTAAGCAAAATGACTGGGAAGGTATTTATCAGGTTGCTACCTTCCACCCAAACTATTGCTTTGGTGGAGTCGAGCCTGAAGACCCAGAAAATCTAACCAATCGCTCTCCATACCCAATCTTTCACCTCATCCGTGAAGAGAGCATGGAGCGTGTTCTTAAGCACTACCCTGATCCAGAAGCGATTCCAGACAATAACATTGCGAGGGTCAGTGAACTTGACGAGCACGAGAGAAAACGCCTGTTCCCCTATCTTTTCTCTTAAAACATCGACTGCATAGCGGGTTATTCGCAATAGATCGGCTCAATATTAGGTTGCGATAATGTAGATACTCAATAGCGCCTGTCGCTGCTAAGGTATCGATATTCACCTATTGAGAGCATCACCATGAAACCTTGGATCAAATTTATCCCGCTTTGCCTTTTGGTCGGCTATGTCGTTATTTATGATGTCATCGATCAATACGACCACAGTCAAGCGGCTGAACAACAAGTTGTCGTTTCGCAAACGGTCGCGAAGCAAGCGAGTCCTGAGTAAACACCCACAGAGCAAACTACTCACTCTCTATTTTCCCAGCTTTTGGCAGTCATTCTCGACAATCCCCTACGCGACGAGTAAATCGGCTTAAGTGGGGGAATTGATGGAATTCTTACATTCCTTTACTTCCACAATCACCCCTTGATTGATAGTCTTGATGAATAATAAACGCCGCACAATACGGGTGACCAATGAGTCTAGCACTCACAATTTTTACTAACGTTGGCAAAACTGGTGTCGAGCTAGCCAGTTATCAAGCACCCTCTGCAACACGCGCTGTCGAAATCTGGGACAAGATACCCAGTGCTTCAGAAGTCACTCTGCATTACTTAGTGATTATGGAAGGCAGCAATCATATCGACAGCAAGTTTATCGATACTCGTTACGTTGGACAGTTGCTTGAGATGTGGGGACAGTTTGATACGTTTTATCAACAGTCCCAAGAAAACTAGTTCCAAGAAAGCTGTTAAAAGGCCACCTCGAAAGGTGGCCTTTAAATACGACGACTCGGGACCCTAATCCGAAACGACGTTTTCCAAAAAGTACGTGTACTCTTTGAAACTGTTGGCATGATGACACAATCGATTAGGTCATCACCCAAATAGACGTATTGGTGATATTAACAATTCAGTCAACCAGTTGAATAGTTTAAGAATCCTACCTTTATACGCGCCTAAAAACAATATCAGAGTAAAAGACTGACCGGTGTTCGATATTCGAGTCTCAAGAAAATGACCATCGGTGTAGCGCATAAACCTCTGCTCTGATAGGATCTCATCACCAATTATCAAACAGCAAAATCGATGAAACTAACCAAACTTACCCAACCGATCTTTGATCACCTATACCGCGATATTACCGGGTTCCGTACTACGTTTGATCTTCCAGTCAATGATGCTAGCTCACTAGATGATGCAGCAGACACGCTACATAGCTCACTCGCTATCGAAGAAATGACAGAGCTTGCAGAAGCGGACTCGAAAGTAGAACAAGCGGACGCAATCATCGATTCAGTATATGTTTTGATGGGTCGTTTAGTTCATCTTGGCGACAGCAAAGTAGAAGACAACGTTGCGATCAGCTATCTGATTGAACTGCTTCTGCACGTTGCAGCAAACCGCGACATCGACTTCATCAAATGCTGGGATGAAATTCACTCAAGCAACATGAGTAAAGTGTGCCGCAACGAAAAAGAGTACCAAGAAACCGAAGCGCACTACGCTGAGCAAGGCATCAAGCTGATGGCCGTGACTAAAGGCGAATACATTATCGCTAAATGCGCAGAAGACTTCGTTTCAGAAGCGAAGACCATCCGTAAAGGTAAAGTGTTAAAGTCGGTCTACTACCGCCCTGCGGACTTGTCACCGTTGGTATAAAACCTTCTAAAGAAACGGCCTCAACAGAGGCCGTTTTTAATCGTATAGATTTTCCATCACTTAAATTTTATCTTCATTCATTGAAGATCAATAACGGCTTGCCGTTCACTTCTATCTTGCTTACCGAAGTTTGATATACGGACTCAATATTCTCTGGCGTTAGTACTTCATCGCCCGTTCCTACGGCTTCAACGACACCATTATTGAGCATCACCACATGATCCGCACGTCTAAGCGTGGTATTTAAATCGTGATTCGCCACCACCACTGAAAGCCCTTGAGACGTCACAAGCTCAATCAACTGATTGAGGTATTTCTCTTGCCCAACATCCAGTGGCGCTGCCGGCTCATCAAGAATCAATACTTTTGAATGGGGGTTCAATGGGCGCCATATCTGCAAGCAGCATGCGGCTAGTCTAACTCTCTGCCACTCACCACCCGACAAATGGTGCACCGTTCTTGACAGCATGTTATCGAGCTTTAAAAGCGCAGTGATCTCAGAGATAGTTTGGTTCAGGATTGCTTCACCACCCTTTCCGTTAGAACTAGTCTGCCCATTAGGAATGGATAAGGAGAGATACTGGTACACAGGCATGTTAAACGCAGGGCGCGCAGCCTGTGGCAGATATGCACGTATCATCGCCATGTCAGGGAGTGACATATCGGCTAAGTCCATACCAGCAATTTCCACCTGCCCTTCATAGTTAAGCACGCCTGCTAGCGCGGCAAGCAAAGTACTCTTGCCACTGCCATTTGGACCGATGACATGAGTTAGCTGGCCTTCGGGAAATGAAAGGCTAGCGGGCAAAAGTCGAGTACCTATGGCAAGATTATGAACTTGAATCATGGTTTCTTAACAGCATCCAAATAAACACAGGAGCACCGATCGTCGTCGTCATGACGCCAACGGGCAACTCTGCGGAGTCTAGCACCGTTCTCGCCAAGATATCGGATATCACTAACAAGGCCGCTCCAGTCAACGCTGACAACGGCAGCAAGTATCGATTTTCAGTACCAAACGCCAAGCGCAAAAGGTGTGGCACGACCAAACCAACAAAGCTGATAACACCGCCAAGAGCCACAGAGCCACCCACCAACAGTGAGACAGCGAGTATCAGTTGCCAGCGAATTCGGAGTACATCGATACCGAGTTGCTTAGCGTGGATTTCCCCCACCATTAGCTTATCGAGCGTTGCGCCTTTGCTGCACAGCCAAATAGCCACAGGAATCATAGCAATGGTGAGTGTGTGCTGATACCAACTCACGCCACCAACGCTGCCCATCAGCCAATACATGAGCTGGCGAATACTCAAATCATCACTAAAGTAAAATGCCCACGTCACCACAGCACCAGACAAAATACCTAATGCCACCCCGACTAACAGTAAGCGAGTCGTGGTCAGCCGCATAGTTTTTGCCATCGAGACAAGAATAAGCGTAAAACCAAGCGCTCCAAGAACGCCGGCGAGCATAAATCCTAACGGCGTCGCAGCAGCCGGGAAAGCAAACAACACCAGCACCATGCCCAAACTGGCACCACCGGAAATACCGAGCACACCCGGTTCGGCCAACACATTACCCAATAGAACTTGAAGCGAAGCACCAGAGAGCGCCAGCGCAGCGCCTATCGCGGCAGCGGCAAATAGCCTAGGCATACGCAGATCGTAAAGAAGACGAGACTCTAGCGCCGATTGCGGAGAAAAAGGATTGATGAATACTTCGCCAACAGAGAGATGAAGTAGCGCACAAGTAAATAAGACGCCTGACATCACTATCATTAGGATGTGCCAGCGTCTTTGGTTTTGATTCAGTAACTGATTGAATTCCATTAGGGGAGCATAACAGCCGCGCTCAAGAACGCCACTGATTTTCTATTAATCGTAGACCAGTTGGTCATCCTCATAGCGAGTTGCCACTTTAACCACCATTAGAGCCGCTCTTTGCCCTATCACCACTTTGCGATTTGGGAATACAATCGCTTCGTGATCGTTTTTCGCCATCAACGGCTTATCTCCATCATGACCGAATACTTCCCCATGCTTAAACTCCGTGAAGTTCTCGACATCATCGTCAAACAAGAAGTCGAAGTCGTCATGGTGACGAACAACGGTGCGAGAAACGCGATAGATGATCGGCGTCTTTGCCAAATGTTCAGGCTTCTCAGCAGCCAGCAAGTCTCTAGTCGCTAAATCAAATGCCAGCAGTTTGGTCAGATCGTTCTCGCCAATGCGAGCCACGCGACCTAACTCCATTGTCAGCGCCTGTGCACCGTAGTTCTCGGCTGAGAACCAACTGAAGGTACTAGACGGAGCGTTAGACAGCAGCACAGCGTCCATATGAGCGCTGGACACATAGTCAAACAAGGCTTTACTGCGCACAGCATGGCGCGTCTTAGGACTCACCACAAAAGAATAGTGCTTAGACTCTCGGATAGCGCAATGCAGGTCAAGGTGCCAACGACGCGCAACGGCCGTGTCTTGATAGAAGTCGTTCACAAGTTTTTTAAGGTGCTTTGCTATCGCGACTTCGCGGTTCACAGTGCCCTCTTTATTACCGAAAAGGCGGTTCAGATTCTCATCGATAAAACGCGTGTGACGGTTGGTGGCTTCTGGGTGTGCGATGATAAACAAACAACGCGCCTTGAGCTTTAAAAAACCCGATTCAATATCGTCAACGATCTTATCGACTAACTCCATTGGCGCAGTCTCATCACCGTGGATCCCACAAGAGATGATGATGTGCTCACTGTCCTCGTCAAGCTCACAAGGTGTGATTTCCAATACACCACGATAGCGGTGATCGAACTTTACTCCGTCGTCGGTAGTTTTTGATATTGCGGTGAATTCAGTTTCGGTTTCTAAAGTATCTTTTAGAAATGACTGGCGAAAAAACGATTTCGTCATGCGCTGCTCCCTATCTAACAGCGGTATGGTAATGAAACAAGAGAGAAAATTATACGAATATGATCGCGTTTATCGAAGTAAGTCGCGTTACTTGGGGAGAAAAACTCCAAACTGTTCAAAAAACAGGCCATCTAAAGCCAGTTTGCCCCCACCAGCAGTAAAACCTTAATACTGGTGAGGGCTAAGCAGTGCTATCAACCAACCTCGTTGAGAAGTGCCTCAAACTCATCAACTTTCATCGATAAGCTTCGCATACTTTGTTCCCAAAACTCCGATTGCGTGAGATCTTTGTTCATGTGTTTAAACACCACATCTTCCGCAAGATGCGAACCAGTATCTCGAAGTAGCGCCACGTAATCAGGATAGAAAGACTCTCCTTTTTGCTCACGCTGCGCATACACACCCTGACTAAACAAGTAGCCAAATAAGTACGGGTAGTTGTAGAAGCTCAGTTCAGAAATACTAAAGTGCAGTTTACTCGCCCAGAAGTAAGGGTCAGTGCCCTCCATCGAATCACCATACCACTCTGACCATGTTGTCGACATCAGCTCGCATAGCTGTTCCGCATCGAGCTCACTCTCCTGACGCGCTTGATAGAACGCTTTTTCAAACTCAAAACGAACCGGAATATTAATGGTAAGTGCATAAGCAGACGACAACTCTTCCCACAACATTTCCAGCTTTTCTTCACTGGTTTTTGCTTGCTCCAGCAAATAGTCACGAACGATGTTTTCAGCAAAAATAGAGGCGGTTTCAGCAAGGGTCATCGGGTAGCTAGTGCGACATAGTGGCAAATCACGCATCACCCAATTGTGGAATGCATGGCCTAGTTCGTGAGCAAGCGTCAGCAGATCAGAGCGGCTGCCACCCCAAGTCATGAACACAAGAGGTGTACGAGTGGCGGCCAACTGCGTGCAGTAAGCGCCAAGGCGACGGTTTTCTGATGGCTCAGCATCTATCCAACCGTTATCGATCATAGTTTGTACAAACTCAGCCATCTCTGGATTCACTTGCTCAAAGGCACATTTTATCACTTCAATGCCTTCTGAAAACTCGTAGACTTTGGCTTCGCCGTTGCCTAATGGCGGCATAGCAGCAAGGTGGTTCCACGGCGTCATACTTGGCAAGCCATGGACTTTCGCCATCAACTTACCCGCTTTTTGACCGATAACACGATGGCTTTTTGCCACCGACATCATTGCTTCTAAGGTCTCACGTTGAATGCGATTCGCTCTGAGGCTTGGGTCGAGAAAGTGCTCTTCGCTATTCTGAGAGCGCTTTTTTCCCTCATTGTGACGCCAGCCAGCAAGCGCATTCACGATGGCTGCAAAAGAAGTGTCGTTGGCCTTCATTGCCGCTTGAATCCCTTTCCAAGCCGCTTCTTGTTTTGCAAACTCGCCACCATACAAAAGGCTTGCTGCCGCTGAGAAGCCTAACGTTTCTTTGCCCTGCTCCGTTTCAATAGCGATGCTAAGTGAGCCAGTAATGTTGTCATAGAGGCGTCCCCACGCGTCGCGGCCATCAACCTGCATTGCCGACAGCAACTGCTCTTCAGCAATGCTGAGTTGAGTCTGTGCCTTGCGCTGTAGAAGTTCGATTTGAAAACCTTGGCCCGCTACAGAAGGGTTATCATGATCGAGGACTTGCTGAATAAAGGATACGTCTGCAAACGCCAGAACATTTTCATAAGGGCTGAATGCTTGCTCCAACTCCGAGCTCAATTGAGACAAACGACCAATCAACTGTTTAGCTTGCGTGTTTTGGGCATTGGTCGAGGCATGGCAGTTTGCCAGAGTGCTTACCGTATTGAGCAAGGTGCTCGCCGCTTCCATGGTCTGAATAGCGTTTTGCATCGCAACCACGTGCTGACGTTCTTCTTGATGATGAGTCAGTAATGAAATCGAGCGTTGAATCAGCTCAATGTCTTGTTCAACCTTGGGGTCATTCAATCCTTTATAGGCAATCGATAAATCCCAAACCGCGTTTTTCATAAGCTTTCCCTAGTAGATCATTATGTGATTGTGCATATAGCAGTACATATACGAACTAATATGGAGACAGCATCATCAAGTTTCAATGCTTAATAATTTTCAATTAGTTAGGAAGATCGTGTGGTATTGGATAAGGCGGTTTCAGATTCAATTCATCAACGTAAAAGAAGCGATAGGCTGCCCAATCACTTTAACATTGATCATCGATGGATAACGCGAATCAAACTGCAGCTGTGTTACGGTCGCATTGCCAATCGCAAGCGCCGCGTAAAGCTTAGGGTTGCGCCAATCAAGGCCGAGCACATCGGCTAGAATTTGGCGAATAACCCCGCCGTGACAAACAAGAAGTGTCTGTTGTTTGGTTTGAGCTAGCTGCTGCCAAGCCTTACTCACTCGAAGGTGAAAATCTTCAAGCGTTTCTGCATTGGGTAACTGGCATGTTGCGGGTGTTGACCAGAACGGCTCTAACGTTTGCCACTCCTCTTTTGACATACGATCAAAAGGCACGCCATCGTAATCACCAAAGTCCATTTCAGCGAATGCGGGTTCGATGCTAAGTTCGATGCCAGATTGTTCGCTGAAGGGTTTTGCAAGGTTCATGCACCGCGACAGTGGTGAGCTAATGACTCGACTTACGTTAAGTGATTCACTCAATAAAGCTTGTAGCGCTTGGTTATTTTGCTCAGCCTTCACACCAACATCGGTATGGCCATAAAGGGCAGCGGCACCATCAACTTTTGCGTGACGCAGTAAAAACACGTTCACTTTCATTGAGCAGCCCCCTTTAACACCAAGGGCAATCCTGCCGCCACCAGAGTCACTTGCTGCGCAATAGCAGCGACGCGCTGATTCATTCTTCCGGCATTGTCGACAAACAAACGCGAAACTTCGCCTAACGGCACCACGCCAAGGCCAACTTCATTGGATACCAAAATAATGTGGGCTTCACAACGTTCTAGGCTTTCGACTAACGATGCAATAGCGCGCTCAATCTCTCGCTCTACATCACCCCCGTTCTGCTGTGCATAATAGATGACATTGTTGAGCCACAAGGTTAAGCATTCAACTAAAACTACATCACGACTAGACAACGCCATTAGTGTCGCTGATAGATCTAGAGGAACTTCCCACTCTGTCCAGCCGTCACCGCGCTGCTGCTGATGATGAGCGATACGTTGCTGCATTTCCTCATCCAGCGGCTCAGAGGTTGCTAGATAATGTTTGGTCATGCCACACTGACCACGACCACCCGACCCACATAATGAAAAGACTCTTTGCTCAGCAAAGCGCGACTTACCAGAACGGGCGCCGCCCAACACTAACTCCACCGTCATCGCTATCTCACTACACCATCAAAACCATTAACATGAGTACGTAGGTCATTAGCTCAACCAACTGTTGAGCTGCACCTAAGCAGTCACCAGTAAAACCACCTAAACGTGCCAGAAGCCATTTCGTAAATACCAATCGAAATACCAAGGCAAAAGCAATTAGAATTGCTGCCAACGTTATGTCGTACATCAAGGCAGGCAACACGCCACACAGTGCCAAAAATACAAGTTCACCTGGAGTCTGTGTATTGGCAAGGGGTTTACTCTTACTCCCTTTCGGATCGGACACATAAGGCATCGCGGAAATAAGTGAAGCGGCAACGGCGCGACTAAACGCGTAACCGATGACGAAAACGGCAAATAGGTTAGCTTGTGTGGAAAGCTCTACTAAAGTGGCATATTTCAAAAGCAAAGCCATGACTAGGGTCGACACGCCGTAAGTGCCAAGACGACTGTCTTTCATGATCTCGAGGCGGCGCTCTTGCGTCATCCCTCCGCCAATACCGTCCGCCATGTCTGCGAGCCCATCTTCGTGAAACGCACCTGTGAGCAGCAGGCTAAACACCATGGTAAGGACTATCGCAATACTGGCTGGCAAAAGCTCGCTAACAACCGTGAAAAAGCCACCGCATAAGGCACCCAATAACACGCCAACCAAAGCAAAATAGCGCCCAGCTCTATTCATTCTTTCATTAGAATATGGGGTGTTGGCTGGTATCGGCAGCCTTGAGAAAAAACTCAGTGCCAAACAGAACAGTTGCCACTGGTAGCGCCAAAACGATGCTCGCTCACTCACACTGTTACCCCTGCACTCTCAAAGCTCGCCATTTCATTGTAAAACTCAACCGCGCAACGAATGAGAGGTAGCGCCAAGGCTGCTCCCGTACCCTCACCAAGACGCATGGACAAATCAAGTAGCGGAGAAGCGTTAAGCTCATCCAAAACAAAACGATGCGCACCTTCATTTGAGACATGAGAGAAAATCAGATACTCGCGTACAGTTGGTTCAAGCTTGCACGCGGCTAACGCGGCAACTGATACAATAAAGCCATCGACAAGTACCGGAACCTGCTGCTTGCTCGCTTGCAAAAACGCGCCAACCATATGAACAATTTCAAACCCACCTAGCTGCGCTAGAACCGTCATCACATCTCGTTCATCAAAGCGAGATAACGCTTGTTCAACCAAACCCGTCTTTCTCACCAGTTGCTCTGGATTGATACCGGTACCAAGACCTACACTTTCAGCCACCGAAAGATCGGTCAACGCAGAAAGCAGTGCTGATGCCGAACTGGTATTGCCTATCCCCATCTCACCAAAAATCAACAGATCAGCTCCATCCGCCACGCACTGACTCACCACCGTTCTTCCACCCTCTAAACCTTGCGCGAGTTGAGATGGACTCATTGCAGGCTGAGTCGAAAAGTCCTCGGTTCCACAGCCAAGACGACTTAGTATCAATTGAGAAGACGGCGTATCAATGGCCGCTAGCATGCCACAGTCGACCACTTGAAAATCAATATTGTTCACTCGACAAAAACAATTGATCGCTGCACCACCGGAAAGAAAATTTGTGACCATCTGCTGCGTTACCGCACTCGGCGCAATACTAACGCCCTGCTCTGCGATACCGTGATCGCCTGCGAACACCACCACCTTAGGGTTGGACAGGGCTACTTTATTTACAAACTGACCAGAAGAGTGACTTTGAATTTTGGCGAGCTGCGCGGCGACGTTCTCTAACTCACCAAGAGCACCAAGAGGTTTAGTTTTTTGATCGATATGATTTTGAATCTGAAGGTCAAATTGATTGCTTAGCATTGTGTCCATTTCGCTATATCTGTCTCAAGTCGGTTTGTCTCAAGCAAGTTTTGCTCTCGCCTGAACCTTAATGGTTTTTTGCTAGTGTACGCGTGTCGGGCTTTCAAACCAAATGAAGTTATATCTGTAAGTGCATGAAAAGAAATCAATAGCAGAGGGACAGGAGTGGATTAAATAGCGAGGTTAAAGAGTAAGCGACCAACAGCGGCGGGTATCGCAAAGCGATAGCAAGTCTAGACTGCTAGACATTTGGGTTAGTAGCTTACTCACATAAAGCACTAAATCTAAAACTAAACCGCTTCCTCTTCGCGTAACTCTGAAAACAAGATCGCCAAACCGTCATCAGAGACTCGAGGCTTCGCCAGATTACACGTTTTACAGCACTCCTTATCCATTTTGCAGTGCTGACCCATTAATAAGCTATCTAAATTGCGAGTGCCCGCTTTGCAGTCCAACTCTAGTGACTTAAAAATACGACAATCATCGCTTTCAGGCGAGTCAACAACGCCAATAATTGAAACGCCTTGAGACTTAGCGAGCAACAATAACTCTTCGATCTTTTGTTTGAGTTCTGTATTCATCCTGTTGTGTCCAAACTATTATTTATTATTCTTAACGCTAGCTTAGACTAAAGTTTAATGAAATGTGTTAATAGCACTCACTATTGTCGAAAAATGATAGAAGACTCGTATTTTCGATTTTGCCAATAAATTTATAAATCACACTCTTACTGTAAAATTTTTGTAAAGATACTAAGTAACAGGCTATTTTTTGCATTGATTTTCTGACTTAAAATCACACAAACAAACATTACTTTTAATTACAGTCAAAACCACTACCCATAACACTGTTATGACCTAATATCCGGATTAAATCATGGTAAATCAGTGAATTGCTCTGATGCGTCTCAAATGTATAGTAGCACCCCCTAAAGTACCATAACCCTATCACCTGTAAACTAATTTGAGAAACCTAAGTTTACAATGGCATCAATGATCTTCTTCTATCGCTCTCAAACGCAATAATCATATTTATAAATGGTCGAATAAGCTGTTATTTCAACATGATACAAATCAACGTTTTTATCAGTCAAAAATACAACCATTATAAGAACGATTCTTATTTTCTATAAATAACCAAATACTCACCCTAGGACGCGCCAAAATGTTACAAACATGTGTAATTACTTGATAAGCGTACGCTGTTCATTGTTACGTAGTTATAGTAATTTATAGTCTTGATGTGAGCATGTATTCACACAAATTATAAGACTAATAATAAACCAATGACGCAGTTGGTAAGGGGTTAATTTGAAACTTGAAGAAAACCGTGCTCAACGAAGCTCCACACACAAGGACGACACTGCCAATATTGGTACTAGCTACTTTAAACAGGTATCAAACCACAATCTGCTCACCGCCGAAGAAGAAAAGCTCATAGCACGTAAGGCTCGTACGGGCGATGATGAAGCAAGACAGCGTTTGATTAACGCCAATTTACGCCTGGTCATCAAAACTGCAAAACGCTACGCCAATCGAGGACTCGACTTTTATGACCTCATTAACGAAGGCAACATTGGCCTCATTCAGGCTGTCGATAAATTTGACCCTGAACTTGGCTACCGCTTTTCAACCTACGCTGTTTGGTGGATCCAACAATCTATAGACCGCGCTATTATGAACCAAGGGCGCACTATCCGCGTTCCCGTTCATGTAACCAAACAAATTCGTGAATGCAGCAAGGCCGCCCATCAACTTCGAAGAGAAGGCAAACATGAGCCTACCTTTGCAGAAATCGCCGAGAAAACCGGCCGCTCTGCAGGCGAGGTAAGTAAATTACTTAAGCTGTCAGAACAATCTCTATCTCTCGACAATGGTTGGGATGATGATGGTGACAAAAAAGATCACTTGCAAACTATCGATGACGATGACGTTTTCGATCTACCAGAACGTGACATTGTCACACAGAACTTAAACAAAGAATTGGTTAGCCTAGTTGATGGTCTGCCAGATAAACATAAGACCATTCTATACCACCGTTTCGGACTTCTTGATGATGAGCCTAAAACACTAGAAGAAGTGGGCAGTATTGTTGGCGTGACACGCGAACGAGTGCGACAAATTCAGAAAGTGGCAATGGAAACGCTTCGAGAGAAGTTAAGAAAACAAGATTTAACGGCGGCGGAAATCGATTAGTTTCAACTATATGTCTATGTAATCACAACACGTTAGCCAGATTTTGACTATAGTCCCACTACATCTTGATGAGTGGGACTTTTTTATGCAGCACAGCTACAACGCGATTATTGCCGGAAGCTCAGGACTGGTTGGTAGTAAATTGCTTTCCTTACTTGAGGAAACGTCGCATATCGATACTGTGTACGCACTGTGCCGCTCCCCGCTTGAAAGAGCACATCATAAAACACACCAAATCATGGACGGCGCGCTTAGGATCACCGATTGGGATGATACCCATCCTACCCCAACCCTTGGTTTTATCTGTCTGGGCACCACATTAAAAAAAGCCGGCAGTAAAGCCGCATTGGAAAAGATCGACCTCGACTTGGTCTGCGACGTTGCGCAAACTATGAAGATGGTTGGCGTTAAACGTATCGCTATCGTGTCGAGTTTAGGCGCTTCACCTCGCTCCCTGTCTCACTACTTAAAATGCAAAGGCAAAGTGGAACAGCGCATCAATCAAATGGGCTTTGAGCATGTCGTCTTTGTCAGGCCAGGCCCACTGGCAGGGCGTGAAATCGACACTCGCAGCGACGAAGTATTGGTACAAAAACTCTTCACGGTGATCTCACCTATTATGATCGGCTCACTGCGCGCCTTCACCCCTATTCCTGCAGAGCTAGTTGCAAAAGCAATGTTATACAGCGTGTTACAGCCTAACAATGCCAAATCCGTCGCATACAACTCTGCTAACATGCGTGATTTACTGAGCGAATACGCCAACTGACTCGCAAAATATTTCTAACAATCCCGCTCTATATAACTTACATCTCTAAGTAATAACTTTTACTTATTGTCATCTGTGCACTGCAAGCGTTACTTTAGCCATCCACACTTCCATTTCCCACACCTTATGTGGGGACTTTGTCAGTTGAAAAAAAAAGGACTCTTTATATGTCAATTGCGGTTATCGCGTCGCTCGCGGTATTTTTAGGCATTCTCTATTTCTTATACGGACAGCAGCAAAAAAGCCACACACTCTCTCGCTTAGTTCTTTTCGGATTGGTTTTGGGTAGCGCATTTGGTCTTGGCCTACAGCTTCTGTTTGGTGAAGGTCATGCAGCTATTGGCGGTACTCTAGAGTGGGTCAATGTTGTCGGTCGCGGCTATGTTGGTCTTCTGAAGATGATCATCATGCCACTTGTACTAGTCTCTATGATTGCAGCAGTAGTGAAGCTTGAAAAAGGCGGCTCACTAGGCAAAATCAGTGGTCTGACAATCTCCATTCTTCTGGCGACAACCGCTATCTCTGCACTCATTGGTATTGTTGTCACCCAAGCCTTTGGTTTAAGTGCCGAAGGACTGACTGAAGGCGCGCGTGAAACGGCTCGTATCGCTGTTCTTGAAAACCGTGTTGGTAGCGTGAGTGATCTAACCATCCCACAAATGCTGGTTAGCTTCATTCCAACGAATCCTTTTGCTGATCTGACGGGTTCACGCTCAACGTCTATTATCGCCGTTGTTATCTTCGGTGTTCTCACCGGCATCGCAGCACGTAAAGTGATGGCCGAAAAAGAAGAGCTAGAATCACCAATTCGCACCTTTGTTGAAGCAACTCAGTCTATCGTTATGCGTCTGGTTAAGATGATCATGGCACTAACGCCATACGGCATCGCGGCTCTGATGGCAAAAGTAGTAGCAACATCAAGCGCTGGCGATATTCTTAACCTTCTAGGTTTCATCGTTGCATCTTACCTAGCTATCTTCTTAATGTTTGTTGTTCACGGCCTACTGGTTTCACTTGTTGGTGTGAGCCCGAAAGAGTACTTCCAAAAAATCTGGCCTGTACTGACTTTCGCATTCTCATCTCGAAGCTCAGCAGCAACGATTCCTCTAAACGTGGAAGCTCAAGTAACAAAACTGAACGTACCACCCGCGATTGCAAACCTATCGGCTTCATTTGGTGCGACAATCGGCCAAAATGGATGTGCAGGAATCTACCCTGCGATGCTAGCAGTGATGGTTGCGCCTTCGGTTGGTATCGATCCAATGGACTTTAACTTCATTCTTTCGTTGATTGCTATCATTACCATCAGCTCATTTGGTATTGCAGGCGTTGGCGGCGGAGCGACCTTTGCTGCGCTCATCGTACTACCTGCGATGGGGCTTCCAGTTACGATTGCTGCTCTATTGATTTCAATCGAGCCACTGATTGATATGGCACGTACGGCACTAAACGTATCAGGCGCCATGACAGCGGGTACCATTACCAGCCGTCTACTCAAGAAAAAACAACCCTCGCTCGAGGAAGCCAACGCATAGTCTCACGACTCCTTCCAAACGAAACAGCGCCTTATGGCGCTGTTTTTGTATGAATTCAATAAGTTAAAATTTATTTCCAGTTTTATCGAAATAAAGCTTGATCTCAGCTTAGTTATTTCTATAATTCGAAATATATCGAATTATTAGGAGAAACTAATATGAGCCCTGAATTCCTTTCAATGGCCAAAGAAACCGCCAACATGTTCGCCTTCTTAGCGACCGAGTTAATTATTCTATTTTTGGCTATCAGCTACATTGTTGGTGTTCTGCAAGAGTTCCTAACACCAGAAAAGATCCAATCTATTCTTAGCTCAAAGAATGGTAGAGGTTACTTTGTCGCTGCACTACTTGGTTCCATCACTCCATTTTGCTCGTGCTCTACGATTCCTTTCTTGAAAGGGTTGCTGCGCGCTCGCGCTGGATTTGGACCTATGATGGTGTTCTTGTTCGCCAGCCCACTGCTAAATCCAGTAATCATTGGCCTGTTTGTCGTAACATTCGGCATTAAAGTCGCCGTTTTTTACTTCGCGATAGCCATGTTTGTTTCGGTTACTGCTGGCTATGTACTAGAGAAGTTAGGTTTCGAGCGCTATGTAAAACCTGAGGCGTACGAAGCACAAACTGCAAGCTCATGTGGTACCTCTTGTGGTGACACTAAACCAGCTGCGACTCAAGAATCATCATGTGCAACGTCTATAAGCTGCGGCACTCCAAAGGTTGAGTCTTTGAAGCCAGCAGCAGCTAGCTGCGCGGCAGACAGCTCTTGCTCAACACCTGCACCGGCAACATCATGCTGTGCAGAAAAAGAGCCAGAACCAACTATTGCTAGCATTAATGCAGACGGCAGCGCGTGTTGCGACACTGCAGTAGCAACACCAAAAGAAGACAATCGTTGGCTTCGTATTTGGAAATCGACTTGGAAAGACTTTAAGCAAGTATTCCCATACCTAATGGTGGGCATTCTACTAGGGTCATTCATTTACGGCTTTATTCCAACAGACCTTATCGCACAATACGCTGGTGAAGGGGTTTGGTATGCGATTCCTATTGCGGCAGTCATTGGTATTCCACTGTACATTCGTGCTGAAGCAGTGATTCCTTTGAGTGCGGCACTAGTGCAGAAAGGTATGGCGCTAGGCTCAGTGATGGCTCTGATTATTGGTAGTGCGGGTGCAAGCCTGACTGAAGTTATCTTGCTTAAATCTATCTTCAAAAACCAGATGATTGCAGCATTCTTGGTGGTAATTTTAGGTATGGCGGTGAGTGCAGGTTACCTGTATAGCTTTATGTTTGGTTAATCGTACTAAAGATAAAAAAACTGCATGTAGCTGCAAAAGCTCTATTGCCAAAAAGACCTGTCTCGACAGGTCTTTTCGTTTACAAGCAATTACCGCATTAACCTTTGACAGCACCGGCAGTCAGTCCATCGATCAATCGACGTGACGCCATTATGAATAGGAACAGCAAAGGCAATACTGCTATCGTTGCACCAAGAGAAACCGCACCCCATGGGACTTGTCCAGCAGTACCCTGCAAAGCACGAAGTGCTAGAGGGATTGTGAACATCTTCATGTCGTTCATAACGACTAAAGGCCCCATAAAGTTGTTCCACGAGCCGATAAACGTTATCAAACCCAGAGTACCAAACGCCGGTTTAATTAATGGCACAATAACTCGATAGTAAATCTTAAACTCACCGCAACCATCCATTCGCGCTGCTTCAACTAACTCCTTTGGAATTGAGCTAGCAATAAACTGTCGCATCATGAAAATACCCATTGCACCGCACGCTGCAGGAACAATCAGTGCTTTCGGATCGTTCATCCAGCCGATAGTCGACATAATCATCGCTGTAGGAATCATTCCTAGAAATGGAGGCAACAACATAGTGGCCATAATGCCAATGAACATTAGATTCTTAAACCGGAACTCAAACATGGCAAACGCATAGCCCGCCAACGAGCAAAACAGCAAGTTGAGTACGGTAACAACAACCGCAATGTACAAGCTCAGCCCCAAGTTGTGCCAAAAGTACGGTAGAAAGTCGACAAGAACTCTTAAGTTGTCGAGCAGCTGCTCTCCAAACCAAATTGGTGGCGGTACTGACAAAATGCCACTGTTTGATTGAGAAGAGAAAATAAACATGAAGTAGAATGGCGCCAACATTATCAAGCCGCCAAGTGCAACAATAATGTAAGCAATCAGTTTATCCTTTGACATATTCTTCATTATTGATTGTCTCCACCTAACAATTTGTTATTCACCCAAGTAAGTCCTGCGATCAACATAAACAGAATCCACGATATCGCTGACGCCGTACCAAAATCACTCTCTACGAACGCGGTGATATACATGTGCATAGCCGCTGTCTTACCTGCTTGATCGATACCACCGGTACCTCCCGTAATAATGAACGGTTCTTCAAACAGTTGCAGGTTGCCGATGATAGTCAGCGTTACTGCAAAGAAAGCCATCGGCTTAAGCATCGGCAGCGTAATGTGCCAGAATTGCTGGTATCGACTTGCGCCGTCCACAGTAGCTGCTTCGTAGATGTCCTTTGGAATCGTTTGAAGCGCAGATAAGTAGAGCACTGTATTCCAACCAACAAAACGCCAGAACACCACAAATGAGATCATATCTTTGGTGTATTCAGGACGATTCCAATCGATGTTCTGTGTTGGGAACAACCAAGACAGGACTTTAGTATCACCGATGGTAAAGTTACCCAAAGAGGTAAGAACTTGGTTTACCATCCCAAAATCACGAGAAAACAGAGTGGTAAAAACTAGGGAAATCGCAACCGTTGATGTGATATAGGGAACAAAGTACACCCCTATCACTGTGTTACGCATTCGACTGAAGCTCGTGTGGATAAAGTAAGCTAAAGGAAGTGCGATTGCGTGCTGCGGAATTCCTGATTTCAACGCAATAATGAATGTGTTGTAGACCGATTTCTGGAACCAGTCATCTTCGATGGCAAACACATAGTTTTCCCAACCCACCCACTCCATTGAAGCGAGCCCCATTGCAGGCTCCCAGTAATGGAAAGAAAGGTACAATGAAAAAAGCAGTGGAAACAGTCCAAAAACTCCAAAGACAATAAAGAATGGGCTGACAAAAAGGTAAGGCGCAATTTTGTTGCCCTTTCGAAGCCAGAAGTTCCCATTTCGGGAGGTTCTAGCTTGGTTTGATTCAGCGATAGTACTCATTTTACTTATCCCAACTAACTATCGAGCCAGCGCCATATCGGTGCTGGCTCTCATTACTCTTAACGGCGACGCGCGCGACGCTGAATTTGCTTCTCGGCTGCGGCCAACACTTCGTCGATGTCAGCATCGTGCTCAAGGACTCTCTCTAGGGCATCATCGATAACCTGACGCGCAACTGGGTCATATCGGTCAACACCGACAGCCGGAATGAGTTCCGCCGATTCTCTCCAAACATGACGCGCCTGTTGATCACCTAGGTACGCAAGTTTTTCATCGAAGAATGGGTCTTGGTGAGTCGACGTTAGTGCGGGGAATGCGTTTATTTCTTTGAACCCAATTAACTGAGCCTCTGGTGAAGTCGCCATAAACTCGATAAAGCGCCATGCTTCCTCTTTGTGTTTAGCTTTTTTAGGAATGCTGTAGAAAGAACCACCCCAACTTGCTAAGGCGTGATTTGGAAGCGCTGATGTACGCCATAAGCCTGACGATTCGGGTGCAATGTAATCCTCTAGGTGACCGCCTAGCCAAGCCCCCATCATTTGCACGGTAATCGTTCCGCGGCGAAGGCTCTCTGACCATTCATTCGACCAAGCACTTAACTCAGCATCAACACCCGCGTCGCGTGCTTTTTTAGCTAAGCGAAATGCTTCTTTGAAGCGCTCTGAGTTAACCAGCACATTGTGGTCTGTATCAAAGTAGATCCCTTCTCCTGGTTTTAGATCAGAACGAATATAGATATCTTTAATGTCATTAGCATTGGATAATAGGTAGCTACCGGTTTTCTCTTTGATCTTCACACCCGACTCGATAAACGAGTCCCAACTTTTAAGTAGGTCTTCTTCTGACACACCGGCTTTATCTAGAATGTCTTGGCGGAAAAAGGTGGCACCCGGACCGATATCTGTAGGAACGCCAGCTAGCTCTCCCCTCGAATTTGTTACCTGTGCAACGGAATAAGGGATAAGGTTTTGAGTAAACGTGCCTGCTTTGTAGTTATCGCTGTTTAGATCTTCAAGACCACCGGACTCGATAAAACGTCCCACATACGCATTTTCGATACCCATTACATCTGGTAGGTTCGCCCCAGTAGCAAGTGCCGTTGTCATCAAGTTATGGTGATCATTGTAAGAAAGCACCACCAGCTTTACCTTGATGTCCGGGTTTGCTTTTTCAAACACAGGGATGGCAGCCTCTGCGACTTGGTTAAAGTTTGGGAAAGACGCGACAGTAATCTCTACTGGCTCAGCAAAGGCACTGGTAGAAAAGACGGCAGCAATAGAGAGTGATACCGCCTTTAAACTTATATTCTTCATGGGGGAATTCCTTTTTACTGTAGGGTGGTTTGTTCTTTGGAATCAAAGTAATGAACGTTGCGTTTATCGAAGTAGAGCGTCTGCTCACCATTAATTGGGGCTTCGGTATATTTTGTTTCCGCAATAAATCGTTTGTCGCCGAAACTACACCCGAGTTGAATCACGGAACCTAGCACCTCGTTTTCATTAACCTGGACTTTCATCTCAGCACAGTGGCTCTCGTCGATATCTGCTCGGTCTAGGCTAAAGTCTTGAGCTCTGATACCCACCGATTTAACTGAGCTAGATAGTTCTGAAATACAGCTCTTGATATCGCTAGAATCTACATCGAATAAGTTGATCTCTGGGCTGCCAATAAATCGAGCGACGAATTGGGTTTTCGGTGTCTTGAAGATCTCTTCCGGTGTACCTATCTGCTCAATGTGCCCGTTGTTCAATATCACAACGCGATCGGCAAGCGTCATCGCTTCGACTTGGTCATGAGTAACGTAGATAACGGTCGTTTTCACTTTTTCGTGCAAGGCACGTATTTCTTTGCGCATTTGGCCACGCAGCTTAGCGTCAAGGTTGGAGAGTGGCTCATCAAACAGGAAGACCTTCGGGGTGCGCACCATCGCTCGTCCCATCGCCACTCGCTGTCTTTGTCCACCAGAGAGCTCTTTTGGCTTGCGATCCAACAAAGGAGTGAGCTCTAACGCCTCGGCAACGTCTTGGATCATTTGCTGTCGCTCTTCTTTTGGTACCTTCATGTTCTCTAAACTAAATCCGATGTTTTCACCCACCGTCATATGGGGGTACAACGCATAGCTCTGAAACACCATTGCAATATTGCGCTCAATGGGGTGTAGTTCATTGACCAACAGATCATCAATGAAGACATCTCCATCCGTTATCTCTTCTAACCCCGCTAGCATTCTCAAAATGGTCGATTTGCCACATCCTGATGGACCCAACAGCACTAAGAACTCACCGTGTTTAATATCAAGATCGATATTTTTAACGACTTGAGTTTCACCATAGTCCTTTACTAAATTTCTAAAAGTTACCGATGCCATCATGCCACCTAAATTAATTTGTTCATTTCACTATTCTTTACACATCAACAGAACATCTTACTTACCATAGACATGGCCTTAGAAATAGATTGTTTTGTTTCTTGCTATTCTGACAAGCTAGCCAATGGAAATATTGACACCTCGTTCATCGAATATATGGAGACGAGAGTTATCGATATATATTTCCACACTTTCTCCCACAGTAATATCTGCACTGGAATCTAGCTCTATTGTGATATCACTTCCATTTAGGCGGCCATAGACTAGTTTGGTGGTACCAAGTAATTCGCTAGCTTCAACATCAATTTGAACTGGTATTGAAATGCTGGTCTTTTTAAGGCTAATGTCACTTGGTCTAATACCAAGCTTACCTTTCCCAGAGGTATTACCGACATCATTATTTCTAACATCGAATACTTGTTTATTCAGTAGAATTCGGACTTCATCGTCATAACATTCAAGGTCCACAGGAACCATGTTCATGGTTGGACTACCAATAAAGCCCGCCACAAACTCATTCACCGGGTGGTGATAGATCTCTTTTGGCGTACCCACTTGCTCAATTAAACCATCACGTAAAATGACTACTTTGTCAGCGAGAGTCATCGCTTCAATTTGATCATGAGTCACATACACCGTGGTTTTTTTGTGCTTTCTGTGTAACTGCTTTATCTCAGAACGCATGACGTTTCTTAGCTTTGCATCGAGGTTCGACAGGGGTTCATCGAACAGAAAAACCTCCGGCGTTCTTACCATCGCTCTACCCATAGCGACACGTTGACGCTGTCCACCGGACAGGGCACGAGGTTTTCTTTTGAGTAAAGGGGTAAGTTGTAGCATGTCGGCTACGGCTCTCACCTGCTTATTGATTGCCTCTTTACTTTGGCCTTCCATCTTCAAGGAGAAACCAATATTGTCGAAAACCGTCATGTGCGGATACAAAGCATAGCTCTGAAACACCATGGCGATATTTCGCTCCTTTGGTGATAAATCATTTACCACCGAGTCACCGATGAGTATTTCCCCGGCGGAGATCTCCTCTAGCCCGGATAACATGCGTAGAGTCGTTGATTTTCCGCATCCCGAGGGGCCTAGAAAAACAACGAACTCTCCATCCTCAATGTACAAATTGAATTTCTTTACAATGTGAGCATTTCCCGAGTAAATCTTATCTATATTTTTAAATTGAATCGTTGCCATGGCCTACCCTGATATGTCAATCAAACACGCTTTGTTATCTTATATGTTTAATTTATACCCGCCTAAAAACAATTATGTTTTTTACTTCTATTGTTAACGTATTTAACGAGTAAGGATTTGATCACGACTAATACATCAGAGACATTATTGACTATAAAATTGGCGTGATAGGTGACACACTTACAAAATAAAGAAATGCCAAAGTTAAATATGATAACCGCAGAGTAATTACTCTTAAGTTCACTATGAAGATTTTATTTATTGTGATTAATCTTTTAGGTAATGTAACAATTCTTGATCTGATTCACATAAATATCTGACAAGAATTTTCTAACCAAGTGACATTTATTTGGTTAAAGAGTACAGGTACAAGTAGTCGCATGCAAGATTGGTAGGCGTGACGAAGCATACCTCGCTATATACTCTCTTCAACTAAATCTGGTATTTAGCAGTCGAATATACAAGTTCGAAGTATTACTAAGGAAATATCATTACTAATAAGGGCTTACACCGAATTGACCGGTCAAGCCCTCATATTATTCACTGATTAAAACAAGTCCTTCAGCTGTTGATATAGCGCTTGATAGACCAAACGTTTCTTTTTGTATTGTTCTACCGCTACTGAGTTTGGCTCATGTCTTTCAACGAGCTTTGGCGTCGGACAAATGTCATGCAGTGTTGCCCCTTCTAACGTGCCCAGAATCGCCAGTCTAGCCGCTCCTAGGGCTGGGCCTACATCACCACCTTCACGATAAACTAAAGGCATATTTACGATATTAGCAAGCATTTGACGCCAATACTGACTGCGGGCTCCACCACCAATCAATGATACTTCTTCCGGTATATTCTTAGTCACATGCAACGCATCAAAGCCATCAGCGAAAGCAAAGCCTACCCCTTCCATTACGGCTTGCGCGAGCTCCAAACGGGTCGTTGTATGCGTCATTCCGAAGAATACACCTTTCGCATCTGGGTTGTTGTGCGGCGTTCTCTCGCCAGAAAGGTAAGGTAAAAATACGACTTCAGATTCCTTGTCCGCTGACTGCTCAACTTGCTCAATCATGTCACCGACATTGTCGAAGTTCGTGAGTTGGGCAACCCACTTCAGACACTTTACTTTTACAGTTAGTGACCAAACAAACGATTTTCTCAACATCGAAAACTAGACCTATAGCTTGACATTAATCGTTGGTCACAGGGTGGTTACCGGTAACATCTGGAGCTACTATATTGATAATTTGCTCGGAGTAATGAGATTCGAATTTGATAAGCAAAAAAAGAAAAGGCCAAACAAAAAAACGGTATGTGCAGCATACATTGTCGTTTTTCGGCTCACTTTAAGTGTTCAAATAAATTTCTATTCGTAGAAAGAGAGGCGCTGTCGATATGGAAGGGATACAGGTGTCTAGTAGTAATAGCGAGTTGTGGGGGCGAGGTAGTAATGCAACGCTCACTTCTTTTCACTAGCTCTAATGCTCCTCTTATCGGCTAATCTCTGAATTAACAGTTACGCCAAATTAAAGTTTAATGAAAGTAAATTACGGACATTGATCACACTTTTGTTTAATAGTATAGTTGACCCACCAACTTTGGTAACAAAATTACAAGGAATGTTAATATGTTGTCAGTGATTAAAAATTTATTTGTACCAACTAAAGACTATGCGGGTCGTAACATTGATTCAGTCATTGAAAGACTAGCAGCACAAACTCATACCGATATCCATGCTTGGTCATACCTTAATGAATCGGCCGTGTATGAAAATACAAGAACGGGTATGCGCGTTTATCGTCACGAGGTATCGAAACGTGCCGCGTAATAGCAAAGCAGTGACTCCATGTCATCTAGCTTTTATGGCAACATATATAACTAAGCCCGCTCAAAATGGAGCGGGCTTTTTTTAGAATTCAAGTTAACTTAAGCGCGGTTTAAACTGAGACGAACCCAATGAGTGACACTGTCACTCAGGCTATTATTCAGTGTATGACCCATACGTATTGAAGAAACCGTAATGACTCGGTGTCGACTGTAAAGGAAATGCGCTTTCGCCACTTGGTGAACTAACCTTAGCCCTGACCAAGCAAGATTTGCTTCGAAATCGCCACTTCATCGATCAAAGTGTATTCTCGGCGAATGCCCCAAGGCCCGAATTCCGCATGGGAAATCCCCATAATATAGACGAGTTGTTGGGTTGGTTTACCCAGCAATCCATATCCACTGTGAGTCCCATGTAGCGACCAACGTATTGCTGCTCTTGGCGACATCATGGCATCGTCATTGCCCATCACATGCTCAATTTTAAACTCTGCATCCGGCAGACTCGATCTCAAGCTCATCCAGAATTGGTCGATTTCACCATAAGAAAGCGCCGTTTGATTGCTCGCATATTCACCTATACAAGCACGATCATAGACATCTGGAATAACGGAGAACTCTGCGTGCATGATTCGATTCAACGTATCTTGATACGCGTCGCCCCATTCACTCTCGTTTCCACTACCTTGATACGGCCCCTCAATATCGAGCGATGGCGTAAAGGGTTTCACACATTTCTCTAAACCACCCTCACGTTCAATGAGTTCTCGCGCATATTCCAACGGAGTTTTGCCAAGCTGTAATGCAATTGCACCTTGATCTCTTACTAACCACTCATCATTAATTTGGTCATTAATTGCATGGCAATCCGCCAAGATTCGATACTTAATTTGCTTACCTGTCGGCTCCCCGTAAGCTCCAAAATGACTATGTGTTGCAGTACATAGCAAGCGATGCGACGACAACATGCCTTGCTCTGGTGTACCCGTCCAAATGACGTCTTCACCGAAAAGCTGACGATCTGGTAGCTCTGTCAGCGTTGACATGGTTGCCGCTATCACTCCCTCATTACCCTGAACCACAGAAGCCGGTGAACGAACGATAATGTCTGGTGCATAGTAATGTTTTAATGTGTGGATTCCACGATCTTCCCATATCTCTTTCGTCACACCGATAATGTAATCAGGAAAATCTTGCCACTTCGGATTAAAGCCTTTCATCTAAATATACTTCCATCGTAGTTTAAAGGTAGTGTTCACTTTCGGCGCCCTAGCCTTTCACTGCGCCTTGAGTTAAGCCAGACACTATCTGTTTCTGGAACACGATAACGAGTAAGAAAAGCGGCGCTGTGATTGATACTGCTGCGGCAACGGCTTCCACTTGATCCGTCATTGTCGTTTCGCGATTAAAGTACTGGCTGATAGCGGGTACCATGGTCTGCGACTGAGCGTCCAGCAATAGAGAGGTGACCAGGAAATCGTTGTAGCCCAACAAGAATGAAAATAATCCCGCGGTGATAATACCCGGCCAAGCAACCGGTAAAACCGCACGTCGAAACGCCTCAAAGCGAGTACAACCATCCACCATTGCAGCTTCATCTAAATCTTGCGGAATATTCTGGAAAAACGAACGCAACATCCAAATGGTAAAAGGTTGATTAATAGCAACGAGAACAATGATGATTGCCATTGGTTTGCCATAGAGAGTTGGCGCAGTATCACTGAACAACCCAAACAACCACCCTGTCCAAGCACTTTCCCACAGTGGCGCTAAGATCTCGCTGGAATTTATAAACGCGGGCAAATACCCTGCAACCAGAACGGAATGTGGCAGCGCACGTAAGATAAGCGCAATAATCAGCAGCCAAAATGCCAGATTAGAGTTAGTTCGAGACAATGCATAACCCGCTAAGGTACCAATCGATAACGAGATACATACGACCCCGGCGGTCACAATCATTGAGTTGGTAAACTGATTATAAAAACCATTGTCTATCCATACAGATTGATAATGTTGCCAAGTAAAACCGATTATTGGTTCCACAAGGCCGCCAACGAACGGTATAGACCCTAGCGCAAAAGTTGCCACGAAGTTCACTGTGGGTATGACCACTAACGCACCGCCAGCAAGCGCTAATAAATAGATCCCTAAAGCATATGAGCAACTAACCCACTTAGGGCGAGGAGTGTCACTCAGGCTCGATAAGTAGGTCACTAGTTTAGCGCCATATTTTCCCGGCGCTTTAAAGACAATGTAAGCAAAACTTGCCCAGAGCATCACCTGAAATGTTGATAGGCCACCAGCGCTTTGCAGGGTTTCAAAACCCATTAATACCTGCAATGGATTGTTCGCAAACGAATCCATTGGCAGTTTGAAAGACATTACCGCGATCCAGACCAGCGGAAATGAGGCCACTACCACCCATACTGCCAACAACGCATTGGTGGTTAACTTGAGGCTAGCTGGCTGACGAAACGCTCGTGGTACTTCTGAAATAACCATAAATTTAATCCTCTGATTTGTAGATTAGCTGCGTTTGTGATCACGCCAAGTACGTTGCAGGACGGGGATCAGCAGCACCACAATTCCAATTAAGGTCAACATCGATGAGGCCGAAGCACGTGATATTGAACGGTTGCCTGTATTGTCTGGAGTAAGCAAATCAAACGTGAGCCATTGCAATGAAATTACATGAGCTTCACTACTAAACCCTATGACTTCTTCAAACACTCGATAAGCATCCATGAGATGAACCATAGAGACAAAGATAATCAAAGGCATCAAATGCGGAATAATCACTGAGCGCGTGCGCTCCCAGCGTGACGCGCCATCGACGATAGCGGCATCTAACGTATCCTGATTAACAGACTGCAAGCCTGCATAGAAAATGATGAAAGCGAAGGGAGCGACATGCCAAACCCGATAAAACATCATCAATATTTCGATGGTCCATGATTGAGCAAACATTGAAAATTCATAACCCAGCATGTGATTTAGGCCAGCACTCAAAATGCCATCACTGACAAAGAGCCAACGGATGGATAGCGCTCCGATGACAGGTGTTATGATAAATGGCAACAAAGAGACAAAGATGATAGGGCCGCGTAACGACTTAACTGTGTTTTGAACAGCGATGGCCAATGCGAGTCCTAAACCAAGCACCAGCGGCAAAGTAATAAGGGTAAAGGTCAAGGTAAAGCGTAGTGCTTTGTAGAAATCAATAGAGAATATACTCGCTAAAGTCCCCCCCTCTTCAGTCAACGCTGCGATAACTCGCTCGGGCTGTAGCATCTCTCGATAGCTATTAAGACCCACGAATTCGGTAACTTGAATCGGTTTGCCCTCACCATCAAACGTTGGGCGGCTGGTCACTTCTGTAGTACAGATTTGTTCCAGAAAACCAGGCGAGCACTTCTCTATTTTCACTTCTTCAAAAACAGGTTTGGTCACGTGAAGACTTTGCCAAAATACGCTTATTAATGGTGCTGCAATAAAAAACACCATCATAAAAATGGAGGGGGCAATAAATGCCAAAAAGGTACTGCGTCGCATTGCTTTCTCCTGAAATATACGTCGTCCTTGAATCGCCTAGCGTCTGGTAAGGCTAGTGTGCGTTTGTGTAACGACGCACGTTAAATTGACGCGGATAGATAGAGGCGATGATGGCGTTACCCCTCCTAATTGAGGGGTAACGTTATAAAGGCTTTAAAGTAGCCCTGACTCTTTAGCCGTTGCTAGGTATTTAGACTCAATCTCTTCTAGGGTCGCATCAAGAGAAGTGCTACCAGTTAGGTAACTTGACACTGTGTTGCCTAGCGCTGCTTGCATCATCCCCATTTGCACAGAAGCCGGATACGCTGGCGTCCCTTTTTGTGCATTGGCGATAGAGCCCGTGGAGTACTTGCTAGGCTCGTATCCTTTAATAAGCCACGTTGCAACCGTGCTGTTTGCATTAGCCATCTCAGGAGTCAGTGCGGACACGGCTGTACGGAATGCCGCTTCTGCTTCTTCATCAGTAATGTTCGCAGCGATAGTCATACCGTCCCACCACAAAGTCGCCGCAGGCTTTCCACCGGGAAGTGCTGAGGGAGCCGCAGCCAACGCGATTTTGCCCGAGACTAAAGACTCGGACTCGTCATCAACGGCGCCGGCACGTGATGCCCATAGGTTGGCAATAGCGGCCTTATTTTGCTGCAGTTTTTTCTGGACTTGAGTAGAGTCAGCGATGAGGTACTCCGGATCCATATATTCCGTGTACGCTTTCATCGTCATCAGTGTTCGCTTACCGGCTTCACTGTTTACCATGGGCTGATTCGATTCATTAAAGAACTGACCGCCATAACTGATGTACAAGTTGGTAAACTCCATACCCAGATCCCAACCTGTTTTATAGGTTCCCGCCAGCGGATACTGCATCACGCCCGCTTCACGTATTGCCTTCGCCGCCTCTAACACCTCATCATAAGTGGTTGGGGTTGCGATGTTTAACTGATCCAAGATATCTTCGCGATAGATCAGGTGCTGAGTGTTAATCATCATCGCAATTGCCATGATTTTCCCATCAACCTTGATCAGCTGATTAGGAGATAAACTCTCACCGTATTTGGCAACCAAGTCATCTAAAGGTCGAACTGTTTTCTCATTCAATAAAGGCTGAAGCGTTTCATTGGAAACACCCGCGATATGATAAAGCGAAGGCTGAGTCGCAAACGCCGCTGGCTGTTTGATCTTAAATTCGTTATCTAACTCTGTAGAGACTCTTCCACACTTTTGCATCTCTCCCGCAATAACCTTCCATGCTTGGAAGCTTGCAGAGAGTGACTTGATCTCCGTTTCATTGGTAAACCCACAATCAGCATTCGCAGAAGCAGCGAACAAAGTAGAAGTGATGGCGACGGCAGTTAATATACGTTTATACATTATTAATCCTTTATATTTCTGTACATTGCATCAATCTAGATAAGTAAAAACTCGGCGTATTGGCGCTAGTATGCTCATAGACAAACTAAGAACCACATAAACAAGCCGATACTTATATAGATTGAAATTAAATACGCTGACCTGTTTTTTTATCAAACAAGTGACAATGAGAGACATCCAGTTCAAAACTCACGGGTTGGTCAATATCAATTCTGAAGTGTTTATCAGCTTTTGCCGCAAACAGAGCATTGCCTGTTTTAACCGTCACCATAGTGGCATCGCCCAACAACTCCATGCTGTAAACGGGCGCACTGATAGCAACTTGAGGCTCAAATTCTTGGCGCTTTCGGGCTGCTGACCCCAGTTCGCTGTAACTTTTGTATAGAGGTACGCTGCTTAACGCTTGATGCTCGGTTACTTGTGCATCTTCTGCGCGATAACCCAATATCACCTCGCCTGTCACCTCAGCGCTTAGTCCGCTAATGCGAATATTCTCGGCCTCAAAAACACCGTCATTGATGGTGCCCTCAACTAAGTTCATCGCTGGAGAGCCAATAAAACTCGCTACAAACACGTTTGCTGGATTGTTGTAGATCTCTGTTGGTGTCCCCACTTGTTGGATTTCTCCGCCGTTCATCACAACCACGCGATCAGCCAAAGTCATCGCCTCGATTTGATCGTGGGTAACATAGATGGTTGTCACTTTCAGCTCATGCTGTAGGTGCTTAAGTTGAGCTCGCGTTGATACCCTTAACTTGGCATCAAGGTTGGATAATGGCTCATCCATCAAAAAAACCGTGGGCTCACGAACCACAGCACGAGCAAGTGCCACACGCTGACGTTGCCCACCGGACAATTCACGAGGATAGCGATCCAGTAAGTCACCCAGTTCTACCATTTCCGCTGCGCGTTTGACTCTTTCATCATGAGTCGTTGGGTCGACTTTGCGAACCTTGAGTGGGAAGCGAATGTTTTCGTAGATGGTTAGGTTGGGATACAGGCCGTAGCTCTGAAACACCATAGCTACGTCTCGGTCTTTGGGGTCAAGCTCGTTAACGACGCGATCGCCAATCTGTATTTCACCACTAGAGGGATCTTCCAAGCCCGCAATCATCCGCATTGTGGTCGTCTTCCCGCAACCAGATGGCCCGAGAAAGACCACAAATTCTTGATCTTTGATGTCTAGGTTAACGTCATTTACGCCGTAGACCTTTCCCCATTTTTTAGTCAGGGATTTGAGTTGAATTCTAGCCACACTTCCTCCGAAGTAACATTTACGCAACAAGTTAACTAAAAGTTTTCACACAATGGATACGAATGCAAATTTTTAAATGGCCGTATTGTTAATAATGAGACTTTGAGCAAATAACACCCAAAAGATAGTAAATTTAAATAATCGCAGAATAACAGCACATAAAACCACACATGACCAAAAACCCAGCAACAAAGGAAAGTCATGTCAATAAAAAGCAGTTAAACACAAGACTAAATCTACAAGAAATCCTTCAAGATCGATGAAACAGGTTGTTTACAAAAACTCATTAACTGAGTAAATATTACGCAACTAGAAAATGGATAGGTATGCATGAAATCCATTAGTATTCATAAACACACCCAGATATGTATATCCTCTCGGAGAACTCTATGTCGCCTTCAACATCAGTTAAAAGTGCAAAAAAGCTTGTCGAACAACTTTGGAAACACCTCGCCGAACCTCAATCTACTTACCAACTACCAGACGAAGCCGTTTTCTCAAACAGCATGGCGTTTTTTGGGCCACAGCCTATTGGTGAGCTCTCTGGCATCGGTTCGCTCTTTGATAATGTTTACCGGCCACTAGCAAAAACATTTCCCGTCGTGCATCGCAGGGAATACCTTTTTCTAGGCGGCGAGTTTGAAGGTGGAACCTGGGTCGTCTCTGCGGGGGAATTTGTCGGTGAAATGCGAGCTCCCTACCTAGGTATTCCAAAGGCTGATCAGCCAGTAAAAATGCGATTTGGAGAGTTCTATAGAATCGAAAATGAACAGATTGTCGAGATCCGCTGTTTATTCGACATTTTGGGGTTAGCGGCTCAAGCGGGTTATCCCCTTCTCCCCCCCTTCGAAGGTCGCCGCGATGTTGCTCCCGGCCCGGCTCTTGATAATGGTCTGTGTTACAACGACCAAGACCCTGATGAATCACGCAAAACCCTTGAGCTTGTCGAAGACATGCTCGGTGGCTGTAACCGCCTAAAAGGCAGCAAACTCGCGAGCATGGGAATGGCCGATTTTTGGCATGAAGATATGGTATGGCATGGTCCTTGGGGCGTTGGGTCTTGCTACGGATTTATAGAATTCCAAGAGTTTGCTCAGGGGCCATCTGTGGCAAGTTTTCCCGGCCGTACTGGCGGATATCATCAAGCACGGATTGCGGATGGATTGACTTCAGCTTTTACTGGTTGGCCAAGTTTGAAAGGTCACTTTACCGGTAAACCCTTTAGAGGCTTTCAACCGACAAATAGCGCGATAGGTATGAACATTATGGACTTTTACGTCCGCCGCGATGACAAGCTTCACGAGAACTGGGTGCTCATAGACCTTATTGAGTTTGGGCAGCAATGTGGTGTCGACCTACTTGATAGACTTCCGACCTCGACTAACACGGCATTAGAACATGCGTAATTTGTATAGCTTTCGTTAAAAACTCTGTTACACAATCGCTTATTCAAAGGTTGGAAACCGAGGTTAATCTTATAAATTCGTCAGAATAGAACTTTCTTTTTTGACCACTCCCTACAATCCTTATTTCGGAGAAAACAATGACAATGTATTCATCAAATAAAGCTCTAATCAACACACTCAACGATGCGCTTTATAGCGGCCAACCACAACGATTTTCTAGTCTACTCGATGATACCTTGTCACCCGATGCGGGCGTGCATATGTGCTTCCCTTTTGAAACCTTGCAAGGACCTCAAGAATATTACACTAAGGCTTTCGAGCCGCTTTTCAACGCTATCCCAGATCTAGAGAAACGCACCTATATCCTAATGGCCAATGGGGACGAATGGGTTGGTGCGGGTGGTTACTACACAGGAACATTTGAGAAGCCTTGGCTTGATATTCCTCCGACGGGTAAACAAGTCTCTATGCGTTTTCATGAATTCTACCGAGTAAAAGACGGAAAAGTGGTGGAGATCCAAGCACTATGGGATATTCCGGAGCTAATGATCCAAGCTCAGTCATGGCCTCTATCACCTAGCCTTGGGCGTGAATGGCACGTACCCGCGCCAGCAACTCAAGACGGATTAATGTTTGGCGACACTAACCAAAGTCTCACCCAAGAAACCTTCCATGTTGTGAACAATATGCTTCATGGCCTGCTGAAACATGCAGAAGGTGGAGCCAAAGCCATGGGGCTTGAGTCATATTGGCACCCACATTGCAACTGGTATGGCCCATCTACAATTGGAACAGCCCGCGGCATTCAAGGCTTCAGAAAACATCATCAGATCCCATTTCTTAATGCTATGCCAGACAGAACCACGATATGGGAAAACGGTGTTCTCTTCGCTGAGAACAATTACGTTGCGTTTACCGCTTGGCCCGGAATGAGTATGACACTGTCCGGTGACGGCTGGCTTGGCATCGCACCGAGTGACAAAGAAATCACGATGCGCAGTTTAGACTTTTGGCGTTGTGAGGGACCACTCATCCGAGAGAACTGGGTCTTGGTAGATATCTTAGATGTCTATCATCAGTTGGGCGTTGATGTGTTTGCGCGAATGCGTGAACTCAATCAATCTCGCTTTGGCCACTATTCACAATAATCTTTGTCTAAGTTACTAGATATGAATCGTTCTGTATTTATTGCAGTAGTCGCTGCGGCTGGAGCCGCAGTGTCTATGGGCACTATAGGATTGATGGCTAGACTATCGGAGGTCGACTCAGTGACAGTCACCTTTTATAGGCTAGCTTTTGGTGCACTTTTCCTCTGGATTTTTTTAGCTATCACCGGACAAATAAAATCTGGCTTAAGCAAACCAACAAAAACGGCGATCCTAAGTGGTGTTTTCATCGCAGCCTTCATCCTTTTTTACATTGAGGCCATGCAGCACACAACGATTCTCGTCGCTGTCATTACACTCTATGCAGCGCCGCCGGTGGCATCACTAGTCAGCCATTTGTTTCTGAATGATAAATTGAGCCGCTCAGCCCTTCTATCAGTAATGATAGCCATTGCGGGTTTTATTCTGGTGATTCAAGGATCCGGTGATGAAATAAGCCACGATACAACCGGCTTTCTGTTCTCGCTTGCGTCCATGGCGTGTTACTGCTCGTTCATCTTACTGAATAAGTTTGGTAAATCCGCAGCCAGTGAATGGAGCGATACCGCGTGGCAATTGATGGCGGGCAGTTTAATTCTTTTGCCTTTGGTACTGCTGAGCGACAGCCATATACAATATTCTGAACAGTGGTTGTGGATGCTCCTCACAGGCTTGGTTCCTGGGTTTCTCGGCTTAACTCTGGCTGTTTATGCGATTCGGCGGCTGAGTTCGGCCTCCTATGCCACCATTTCCTATTTAGAACCCGTCACTGCACTTATTCTCGGGTGGATGGTATTTTCAGAGCACTTGAACGCACAGCAAATGCTCGGTGCAAGCGTGATCATTGTGAACAGCTTATTTGAACTTTACTTGTCGAGTAAACGTCCAGTATCCACAATTAGTCCTGCTGTCCGCTAAAACAATGACAGCACAGGAACAATAATGCATACGAATGCAAATTTATGATTGACGATATTTCATAATTAAACAACGGAGTTAGCACGGTCCTGTCGTCTGCTAAACCTGCCGCTCCTTTATTCCACTGTTAGCTTTTTAGCCTCACACCAAGGTCATACGCAATTGCATTAACGTATTGTTACATGGGAGAGCCTAGCCTCACTGGTCATACCTCATAATCAAATTCGCTTATAACACGACCAACCTTTAGATCGCTATCACGCATTTACGTTACAACACAAACAAAGTATTGACATATTTGCAACAAAGTAACATTTTGGATACGTAATCAAAAACAAGAAATAATAACGAATACCAAAAGACAACCCAACACTAAGGAGGCAACACATGACCATGGCAGGCTTTGATGAGAAGTGGCGTGATTTTCCAGACTACATACTAGGTATCACGCAAGAGATTTGGGAAGACCGAGGGCTAAGCACCCTGCACCATTATTACTCGCCCGATATTATCGTCCGTACGCCATTGTCTATTGTGAAGGGTAACCAAAATGTTATTGGCGCAACCATGGGAACACTGGCCGAGTTCCCTGACCGACAACTTTTGGGAGAAGACGTCATTTGGTCCGGCACACCAGAACAAGGCATGCTGTCCTCACACCGCATCATCTCTACGGCAACACATGCAAAAGATGGCGTATTTGGCAAAGCAAGCCAGAAGCAATTGAAATTTCGCATCATTGCCGATTGTCACGCCATCAATAATCAAATCAACGACGAATGGATGATTCGCGATATTGGCGCCATTGCTAAACAGCTTGGCATGACCTCTGAACAATACGCTCGCCAGTTGATTGAAGCGGAAGGTGGCGTTGAACACAGTGCCTTCCCGTTCACACCCGCAATCGATATCGACGGACCTTATCAAGGTATCGGTAACGACAATGAATATGGCCAACGTTACGAAGACGTATTACGCCGCATCATGAGTGCTGAGTTCTCTGCCATTCCTAAAGAATATGATCGTGCTTGCATTGGTGAGTACACGGGCGGCCAGACTGCGCTGTCGCATTCTGAAATTGATCAATTTTGGATGTCTCTCCGTTCATCGTTCCCTAATGCCGAGTTTAAGGTCCATCACCGTATCGGCCTGGATGAGAAGATGATGTCTCCACGCGCAGCTATTCGCTGGTCATTACAAGGCAAACACGAAGGCTATGGCATGTTTGGCAAGCCATCGGGGAAAGAAGTTTACATTATGGGTATCAGCCATGCTGAGTTTGGCCCTTGGGGCCTGCGCCGAGAGTTTACTCTGCTCGATGAAAGCGCGGTTTGGAAACAAATCTTGTTGCAGCAAGGCTAATTGATAAGGAAATCCTATGACTCTCAACGTGATTGACAATTTTTATCTGCGCTTCTTCAACGCTCACCCAAGCGAACGTACTGCCGTTGTCCAAGAAATGCTGCGTAGCAATGTAAAATGGTGTGTTGCTCATCCGATTAACGATTTGACTGGAATTAACGACACTGAGACAAACTTCCTCCAGCCATTGTTAAACGCTCTACCTGATATTGAACGTCGCCCCCAAATTACTATGCAAGGTGAACACGAAGGCCGACTTTGGATCAACTCAACTGGCTATTTTGTCGGTACCTTTAGCCAGCCGCTTTTCGGGATCCCAAGTACAGGTAAAACGCTCTACTTGCGTTATTCAGAGATGGTTTGTGTAGAAAACGGTCAAATCTCAGAAAGCTATCTAATCCCTGATTTTATCGATGTCATGAACCAAGTGGGTATTAATCCACTCAGATCGAGTCTTGGGCACGCAGGCCTGGTGCCAGCACCAGCAACACAAGATGGCTTGAGCCGCGTCGAGATCCTAGCCGCGGAAAGTGATAAGAGTAAACAGTTGGTGCTAGATATGCTCGACTGTTTAGGCGGGTTTGATGGCAAGGATCTGCAATCAATGAAGCTAGAAGACTACTGGCATTCCGACTTTATGTGGTACGGACCTGCAGCCATTGGCACTACTCGCGGTATTGAAGGCTTTAGAAAACATCATCAGGGACCTTTTGTATTGTCTTTCCCTGACCGAAGCGTCGATATTAAGTTGAATATTTTGGCCGAAAATGACTACGTATCCACAGGAGGTTGGCCACACATGCATGGCACGCATTCCGGTGATGGTGAATGGTTAGGTTTACCAGCAACAAGCAAGCACATTGAACTGCGTGTTATGGATTTTTGGCGACGCGAAGGCGACCTTCTAAAAGAGAACTGGGTCGGTATCGATATCGCTCACATACTGAAGCAACTGGGCTACGACCTTTTCGCGCAAATGGAACAGCAGTTAGAGGGACAACATTATGTATGAGTTTGGCGTACTTAACTGGAGCATCCTAGGTACTTACATTGTATTGACCCTTGTATTGGGCGCGGTTATTGGCAAGCGAGTTACCTCCGCAAAAGATTTTGCTCTCGGTGATAAGACCATCCCTTGGTGGGCCATCGGTATCTCGGTGGTGTGTACTTATGTCAGTGCCATGTCCTTTCTTGGTGGTCCTGCATGGTCATACAAAGAAGGCTTGTCTGTTATTGCAATCCACCTTAACTACCCATTGGTAATTTTCTTCATTGTTGCGGTATTTATGCCCTTCTTTTACAACAATGGGCTCACTTCTATTTACGAGTACCAAGAGCGTCGTTTCGGCAAGGCTTCTCGCATTACGCTGTCATTCATTTTTCTTATCAAACAAGCGCTCAGCTCAGCGGCAGTACTCTATGCGACGGCCATGATCCTTGAGTTCATCACCGGGATTGATGTGATGTATTGCATCATGATTGTCACCACTATTGCACTCATCTATACAGTCATGGGCGGTATGGCTGCCGTTATTTGGACAGATGTAATTCAAGCGCTCATCCTATTCGTTGGTGCCTTCATTATCATTGAAGCGGTTTGGAATGGAATGCCGATGCCGATGACAGACGTGATGGTTAGCTTGAAAGAAAAAGGCATGACCGATGCACTCAACACCAGCATGAATCTCAGCGAGGTTACTACAGTTTGGGCGGGCGTCATTGCTATGACCATGTTCCATACGACCGTCTACGGCGGTAATCAAATGATGGTTCAACGCTGTATGGCCGCTAAAAGTATGGGCGACGCGAAAAAAGCCATGTTGATGATGGGATACGTAGCGTTCTTTATCTACTTTGTATTCATTTTGTTGGGCGTGCTATTCAACGCCTATTACGATGGTAAAGAGTTTGATAACGGTAATACTATTATCCTGCACTACGCAAGTGAGTACGGCTTGCCTGGACTAATGGGCATCATTGCTGCGGCTATTCTTGCGGCTAGTATGTCGAGCTTGGATTCCGCGTTTAACTCCATGGCAACAGTGTCTGTAGCTGATTTCTACAAGCGCTTCTACAAGCCAAATGAGTCGGAAGAGCATTACCTTAAGGCATCACGATTTTTTACTGTGATGTGGGCAGTTCTCATCATCATCCCTGCCTTTATGTTTGCAACGAGTACAGGTTCAGTACTTGAGGTACTCAGCAAAGCTGGCTCCTACTTCGTTGGCGCAAGCTTCTGTATGTTTGTTCTCGGTTTCTACTCAAAGCACATTACAGAGAAAGGGCTATTGATTGGCGTCGCAGCAAGCTTCATCGCAATTTGGTACGTAGCAGTTGCAACGGATATTGCTTGGCCTTGGTATTGCGTGATCGGCGTTGTCGTCAACGCTATCGTGGCTTACGTCGCGAGCCTAGCCACTACGGGCAAACAAACAACCATGCATCTCTACACGGTTAAAGGTCAACAAGCTGAATACGCTCGATTAAACAAACCTGTTAAAGAGAACGGTTGGTATGTGGTTCCAGGCAAAATAGATGCGCCGTGTTACGGGCTCTTGGTGATGTTCGTGTTCTCATTGGTACTGCTTTGGGGACTTAATGAGTTCATCGACAACGCACCAATGCTCATTAACTTTATAAGAGGTTGCTCTTTGATTGTCGCCGTGAGCGTGGTGGGCTATGCCATTTACTCGTTGAAGCAAGCCAAGACGACAAAACAGGCGATACAAACTAGTCAAACGCCTTAAGAATGACACTCGACTAAAATCCGCCTTTCTATGAGGCGGATTTTACTTTTTGCCCTACTCAAACTTCACCTCCGTCTAATTAATTGAAACCCTCCTCTCCTCACCTAATATGTGGCTTAAATCCAAACTAATTAATTTGCCACACATCCACCAAGTTAAAGAACGTCTCTCCTCCCCTGTACACTGAGTCTGACTGCTTTGCTGACCTATCCAACATTGGCGAAGTTAGAGGGGTTTTGAGCACCTATGCTCGAGCAATGTTCGACATCGTCAGACCAAATAAATCTACATTGCGCTAACTCACTATTGCCCCAAAACGTTTCAGGAGCCACAGTAAAACCCATAGAATTAGCTAATGAACAACTACCGAGGAATCCTCAGTAGTTGCAGAGTTTACAGGCTTTGTTGCCTAATTCGATGGAACTAAATCAGGAAACTACGATCTGATCGGCTACACCCATCAATCATCGTAGCCTCATGCCTAAACCTCGTTACAAAACAACCAACTGGAAACAGTATAATAGCTCTTTGATCAACCGTGGTTCTCTGACCTTTTGGATTGATGAGGAAACAATAACCGAGTAGAAGCAAAACAAACAAGGTAAGCGTGGTAGACCTCGCCGATTCAGCGACTTGGCCATTACAACCGCACTGATGGTGAAACGCGTTTTCTCTATGCCATTAAGAGCGCTGCAAGGTTTTCTCGACTCAGTATTTAAGCCTGCTAACATCCCGCTAGTTTGTCCGCACTACACCTGTATTAGCCGTCGAGCCAAGGAAGTTGAGGTTTCATTTAAAACCAAAACCAGAGGTGCGATACAACACCTCGCCATTGATGCCACTGGCCTCATGGTTTACGGTGAAGGTGAATGGAAGGTCAAGAAGCATGGCACTGATGGGAAACGCAGAGTATGGCGTAAGCTGCATATCGCAGTAGATACCAGCACCCACGAAATAGTCGCAGCAGAGCTAAGCTTATCTAACGTAACCGATGGCGAAGTGCTCCCCATTTACTCAAGCAGACACGCCGTAAAATCATTGAAATATCAGGTGATGGCGCTTATGACACAAGGAATTGCCATGATGCCATACAGAGCAAACGAGCGATTCCGCTTATCCCGCCAAGGGAGGGAGCAGCCTTCTGGGAGCAAGGGCACCCTCGCAATTTAGCTGTAGGTTGCCAGAAGCTCTACGGCTCCAACAATAAGTGGAAAAAGCGGTATGGCTACCATAAACGCTCGATATCAGAGACAGCAATGTATCGGGTGAAACAGTTGTTAGGTGGGAAATTAAGCTTGAGAAATTACAATGCTCAGGTTGGCGAGACTTACGCAATGATCAAAGCGTTGAATAAGCTTACAGGGCTAGGTATGCCTGAACCTCAGTATATCGCTTAAGAATCAAGCACGATGGGACAGGCATGTCTTTCTCTGAATTAAGCAACAAAGCCGCGTGAATTAACAGTCATCAGGTTCGAGGTAACCCAGAATAAATCTATTTTGGTGATGGGCAACTCTGAGCAACGATGTGGCTATTAATTTCAGTATTCATATAGAAACGAGTTAACGTATCATTAGTGACAATGTCGCTTAATGAAAATCCTTTTTTCTTGTATATTTCAACATTTTTAGGGTTTCCAGTTTCGAGATATATCGGCATCTTTTGGGCTTTGCAAGTACTAACTACTGGGTTCATCATGCGGCTAGCTACCCCTTTTCCTTGAGCCTGTGGAAGTACAGCAAGCATAGCTAAATAGTAGTGAGCGCTGTCTGGGCGGCGGATCTCGGTACTTTTTTTATCTTCATAGATTCGATAGAGACTTTTAAACCCAGCAGTAACGATAAAAGACAGTATCTTTGGTATATGGGCAAAGGAAAGACGACCAGAGGTAGGCAACTCCCAAATAGCAACTCCATCCAGCTCTTCTGTAATAGTAATCATGCTCTGTTCATATGCCACTTTTACCATAAGTGAGATAGCCTTCTCTAAAGCATTAGGATTGTTTTTAGTATCAAGAATCCAGTTCATCTGTAGGTCATTGCGAAATGACTGTGTGAGAACATCAACGACATAGGGATAATCGTCGGGAGTGGCTATTCGAACGTTGTATTGATCAAAGGGGATGTCCATAGTGTGCTCTTTTGGGTTAACTTCAATTTGCACAAAATACGAGTAACGTTAATCAAGTTCAATATACAGAGTGGCGAAACTGTCTATGACCCAGTTTGTTCATTATTTAGCAATTGAGTAAGCTTTTGGTATTCATGAGAAAACGTTTCAGAACTTAATAACTTTAGTTGATACTGCCTAGCTAGTGATAGCAGTATGTGAGTCTCGAGTTTATCACTCTCGCTATAACCTTTCATTGCTTCAAAGATCACTTTTTGTCCCTGATCAGATGCAACCACCCGCTGGAGAAATGTATCGGCATTCTTGAGAATATGCTCAACTTCGTCTGCCGGCTTAATGTTTTCGTCAACATTATGCATAATCCGCTGGAGAAGGTAGCCATAGAGATCGGCAAGATTCGTAAAGTAACTATAAAAAGTAACTCGTGGAATCCCCATTGCTTCACTAAGGTGTACCACCTTTACAGCTTCATAAGGCTTTTCTGAAAATACTGTAAATGCACTGTTCAATAGAATCGTCTGTTTTTCAGCCGGAAGATTTAGAAAGGTTTGGGATGGCATAGGATTTCCTTTGTCATAACACAACACTCTGTGTAGGGAGACACTCATTATACTATGGCGTAAAGGCTACATATTGTGAGGTAGCTACATTGATAAGGCGTCTGTAGACAAATATTGCTTAATGAATACGTGACGCATTAATTTACCATACCTGAGTTAATTCATATTTTGCTAATTTAGGGATTTCACTGACACGTTTCTGTCCAAAAATAATTTAAACCTAAATAAGTAACTAACAGCGCACCCTTTGACTTTCAGCACGCGCGTTAGGTAGATTCCGCATCTAGTGCGAAATGACGATAAGTTGGCGGCTGAACTAGTAATGTCTAAAAGACTCCCTGAAAAATCCAGACCTTTTTATCATTCCAGGCTGTGGATCTGAGTCATAAAAACGTTCAGCCTCAACGCTTGTGTCACAATGGTTCGACTAACAAGAGTAATTGCACAAACAAACCCTAGGATCTACCGACAGAAGGCGAACCGGAGTGCAACTACCCTTATAAGTCTACTAACAGCAACAGTTTTTTCGTAATTAGCAAAGCAACCAGTTCATATTGAACAATCAAGAAAATAGTATTGTATTCAGAGACAACCAGTGACTAACATGCATCGCCACCCTACTCGGCTTCTCCATGGTAGATAAGTGACCGCACTTTGGAATAACGTGCAATGTTACATCCGGAATGTGCTCGGCCATTAGTAGATGATTATTCATAGGACAGAGCAAATCTTCCTTCCCTGTAATGACTAATGTTGGTACTGAAATGTCGCCAAGCAGAGGCCTTGCATCTGGCCGTGTCGCTAGCGCTTTAGCATGAGCTTTAAATGCCGTTAGGCCAACATTCAACGCCATTTGTTCGATACGATTGGTCAACTCTTCTTTTTTCAGTCGACTTGGGTGAATCAAGACTGGCATCAAGACTTCCGGCGTAATATGGTAAAACTCACCATTTTCCGCGCGCTCAACCAAGGCATCGCGCTTGTCTGTGACCTCCTGCTTTTCATCTGCCGCGTTTGTGTCCATTAGGATTAGCCCCTTTACTCTATGGGGTGCGAGTCGGTACACCTCAAAAGCAAGTATTCCCCCCATAGAGAGCCCGCCAAGTATGAATTCATCCGGCGCTTGTGCCAGCACATCCTTCGCAAGTTCCGTCATGGATGGCAATGGCGCAAGTTTGATCGTAGAAGGCGCTACCCAATCGGGTAGCGCCTTATTTACGTCTTCAAACAGCGCATCATCACACAGTAACCCAGGCAGCCAGATTAGTGGCAACGGTTGCGTCATCTTAGACTCCTTACAGTTTTTTTGGCTTGTCTGAGCCGAGAATACAATAGGTAAGGCTACTTCCTCGTAAATTGGTCAACGAATAAGAAGCGCCTTCCGGAACGCTAAATACGTCACCACGAGTAAGCGTCACGCTTGCCTGCTCGCCTTTATGAGTCAACACTACTTCGGTATCACCATCAAAATTAATGAGTACTTGCTTCTCTGAGCGGGCATGCTGAGGTATTGAGCCGCCTTCTTTCAATTCGTAAGCCATAATGCTGACCTCATCCTCACTCTTCACCTGGAAGTCGTAGTCAGCAAGAGGGTGACCGGTTAGTGCGTACTGCTTAACGTTGTTGGTTTCAAAATCCCCCCCAGTCGGAACGTAGTCTTTACGAAGCGCAACAAACGGCATCATCTCCTGGGCTGTATAGCTATCAAATGTTGCTAACTCTTGCGCAGTAAGCAAAGGCATCAGCTCAGACTCGTCCGGCACTTTGTCGCCGTCTATGGTATCAACCAAGGTGCCATCGGCTTTCAAATACAAACCATGGCCTTGGCTATCTTTGATGACGTTTGGATGCCAGATCACACCGCCGCCCGAATCGTCACCTCCCAGCACTGAGAACATGAAGCCATAGTCACGCCCTACTACCTCAAAGCCGCGGAACAGATTGGTTGGTATTGAGATGACGTCACCGTGAGATAGCACCGCTTCATGTTCGCCGTCGTTCCCCCAGTAAAACCTAAACTGACCACGAAATACGACAAACAGCTCTGCTGTACGGTGTGAATGCAGCGAGTTTTTAATGCCCGGTGGTTGACCAGCGGCACCAATGTTGAAGCCTGCTGTTTCACGAATGTGAACGTGCTGACGGCTGCTTTCCGCAACGCCTGCACCAATAATGCAGAAGTTATCCTTTAAGTCGCTACCTGGTGTACGTGCATCAATAAATGCACTTGTCCCGGGTATTAGCTCCATGTACCGAACCAAATTGTCATTAATTTTATTTTGTAGAGACATGATTATTGTCCTTGTATTCTGTCCAAGTGCCCTAGCCAAATACTGAGTGTCAGCGAGCCTTTTTTGTTTTTATTTACATGATTCAAATTTACGATCCGAGTGGGCGTCCACCATCAACTGAAATGGTGCTTCCCGTAGAAAATGTCAGCACATCCGTTGCAGCATATACCGCATCAGCGACTTCTTTTTCACCCGCTAGGCGCTTAAGTGGTGTGGATTGCTCTTGTTGATGTCGCCATTCGTCATCAAGACCTTTAACGAACTCGGTATCAACCAAGCCAGGTGCAACCGCTAGAACTCGAACATCCGGTGATAATGCGCGAGCCAGTGAGCGAGTCATATTTTCAGCCGCAGACTTACTGGCACAGTAAGCAATGTTGCTACCCATGGCAGTTTGAGCAGCAATTGAGGTGATGTTAACTACGCAGCCTTTCGCTTTACGAAGTTGACTTTCAAACGCTCTTACCAAAGCAAAAGGTGCTCGAACATTTACCTGAAAGATTTTGTCAAACAGGCCGTCATCTAACCCGTTAAGGTCTGAATGAGGCACAAACTTTGTCATACCGGCACAGTTCACCAATACATCCAGCTCATTACTGATTTCGCTTACCTGATGCACCAATTTCTCAATGGCTTGTGCATCCAATACGTTTAATTGGTATGCGCCATGCCCACTGCCTTCGAGGTTAGATAACACCTCTTCAGCTGCTTGAGCATTACTGTTGTAGGTGAATATGACACGATAGCCATTTTGAGCGAGCTTAGTACAGATGGCGGATCCTAAGCCGCCACTGCCGCCCGTGATTAAGGCGAGTTTTGTCATGTTACGCCTCCTCCACTTTTCCTTTGTAACGGCGCACTCGAATATCTGCTTGCTCTTTGTGACCTGCAAATCCTTCTAGGGCACACAAGCGAGAGCAGTATTCGCCGACTTTTAGAGAAGCTGACTCAGTCACTCGTTGGTACGTACATGTCTTGATGAACTTACCTACCCACAAACCACCCGTATAGCGAGCTGCTTTTTTCGTTGGTAGCGTGTGGTTTGTACCAATACACTTATCGCCGTATGACACATTGGTCTCACGGCCTAGGAATAGCGCACCGTAGTTCGTCATGTTATTTAGGAAGTATTTTGGATCTTCTGTCATCACCTGAACGTGCTCAGACGCGATGTCATCCGCCACTTCAACCATCTCTTCATAAGAATCACAAACAATTACTTGGCCGTAATCTGCCCACGCTTTACCAGCCACTTCAGCAGTTGGAAGGATCGTCAACTGACGCTCAACCTCTTTTATGGTCTCTTGAGCAAACTGCTCGCTATTAGTAAGAAGAACTGCTGGTGAGTTGTAACCATGCTCAGCTTGACCAAGCAGATCCGCTGCCGCTAGCTCTGGGTCACAACCCTTCTCATCTGCAATCACCAACGTCTCTGTTGGGCCGGCGAACAAGTCGATGCCTACGCGGCCAAATAGCTGTCTTTTTGCTTCTGCAACAAAGGCGTTGCCCGGGCCAACAATCATATCAACCGGAGCAATCGTCTCCGTACCAAGCGCCATTGCCCCGACAGCTTGCACGCCGCCAAAGCAGTAGATTTCATCCGCTCCAGCCATCGCCATCGCCGCTACGATTGCGACATTTGGTTGGCCATTAAATGGAGGTGCACAAGCGATGACACGTTTTACACCCGCGACTTTCGCGGTCAAAACCGACATATGTGCAGAAGCAACGAGAGGATACTTCCCGCCTGGAATGTAGCAACCAACGCTGTTTACTGGGATGTTTTTATGTCCTAGTACGACGCCCGGCATCGTCTCCACTTCCACATCTTTCATTGAGTCGCGCTGAATCTGGGCAAAGTTGCGAACTTGCGCTTGTGCGAACTCAATATCATGACGAGTTGATTCGTCCAAAGCATCGACACAGGCTTGGATCTGGTCGTCCGTTAGACGGAATTGATCTGGAGACCAGTTATCAAACTTTTCGGAAAGGGTACGAACAGCCTTGTCACCGTTGGACTCAATGTCGGTCAGAATATCTTCGACAATTTGACGTACTTTCGCGTCGTTGGATGCTGATGCTTCTTCCGTGATGCCATTTTTGATAATGCGAGCCATGTGTATTTCTCCTTGATGATTTCGACTGACTGGTATTTTGTAGTTTTGGATACGAATGCAAAATTAGATTAAACACAAAATTAACATTTGACAAGCATGATGAATGAAACATCAAATCAATAGTTAAAGCATTGAACCAAAACCAAAAACATATACAAAAACAGCCATTCAATCTCAGATCAGAACCAAAAAATGGCAAGAAATGCTATTTTGATCACATAAATTTTACTCTTAATTTACACTTGCCCGTGCTAATTTTTGGATACCTTTGCAAACGGAGAAAAGTATGACGAACTTTAAACAACAACTGAATGAAAAGGCGCTCATGGGTACCTTTGTAAAAACTCCGCACCCTCACATTGTCGAAGTTTTATCAATGGCAAACTTGCCCTTCATCATATTGGACGCTGAGCATGCCCCTTTTGGCAGGACGGCATTAGATCAATGCATTCTAGCGGCTCGCGCGCATAACCTGCCCTGTCTGGTTCGCGTCGAAAACAGTGCCCCATCAACCATACTTAATGCTCTCGATTGCGGAGCTACAGGTGTGCAAATCCCTCACGTATGCAACGCAGAACAAGCAGAGCAAATCGTTCGACAGTGCCACTATGGTCATCAAGGAAGGGGTTACGCAGGATCAAGCCGAGCTGCCCAGTACGCCACAAAGGCGATGTCCAATCATTTAGCTGACAGCAAAAATATCACTACGGTGATTGCGCAAATTGAAGATCCTGAAGGCGTCGACAATGCTGAAGCGATTGCCGCCGTTAAGGGTATCGATGCCATATTTATCGGTCAGGTTGACCTCACGGTCGCTTACGGTGCTGAAACGGTAAATGATGAGGTCGTACGAGCAGCCAGTTTCAAAGTCATTGACGCTGCGAAACACGCAGGTAAACCTGTTGGTATGTTCGTCGCCACTGCTGAACAAGCAAATCAATGGCGTGAAGCGGGCGTCAGTTTCTTTGCCGTTGGATCAGAGCATAAAATGATTATTGATGGCTTCCGAAGTGAGCAAGCGGCGTTTAATTCTTGATGTTTATCTTATATTTATTGTTCTAAAGGATAAGTCGCTAGACAGTATGCCCTCAAGGCCTCTACACTCTCGTCTTATTGGAAATAGCTCGCTCTCGAAAAGGAGTAATACCATTAAAGCGAAAGTAACTTCGATAGACGTGGCGAAAATGCTCGGCGTCTCTCAGTCAACGGTTTCCAGAGCTTTCAGCCAAACCGCCAGTATTAGTGACAAGAAACGCAAAATGGTCATGGACGCCGCTGCAAAGCTGGGTTACACGCCAAATGCTATCGCGCGGAGTCTGATATCCAATCGCTCAGGTCTTGTGGCTATCGCTTTAGATAGCGAGTCGAACCCGATGTATGACATTCAATCTCGAACCCTAGCGTTAGAAATACAAAAACGCGGAGGTCAGGTTGTACTCTGCCCTATCGACAAAGATGATTTGGATCTTGCGATATCTCGCGCTATTGAATATCAAGTAGATGGGCTGATCATTGCCACCAGCCGCTTAACATCCAGAGCGTTTGCACAATGTGAAAAGTTCGGCGTGCACCTGAGCCTTATCAACCGATACGTTGAAAATATTAACGCAAACAGCGCTGGTATCGATAATCAACTGGCAGGTAAACAGGCGGCAGACTATTTAGTCGATAAGGGCTACAAGCAGCTTGCCTTTATCAGTGGAGATGCTGGCTCTATGACCAGTGAAGAGCGCTGGATTGGATTCTCTACCCGAGTAAAAGAACTAGGCCTTTCAACGCCAATCTTTATTCAATCCAAGTATAACTTCGAAGCCGGCCTCAGCGCTGCTACAGAGGTGCTCGAACATCCCGCTAAACCCGATGCCATCTTTTGTGCCAATGACATCCTAGCCATGGGGGTCATGGACGGTCTGCGCAAATCTGGGGCTCAGATACCCTCTGATTATGCGGTAATGGGCGTGGACAACATTCCAATGTCTTCATGGCCAAGCTATGACCTAACCACAATCGCGCAACCTGTCGACAAGATTGTAAAGAATGCGGTCGAAGATTTAATGGCTCGCATCAATGGCAATCTGGACGCAAGCGGTGAATATTTGCTTGAGCAAGGAGAGCTAGTCTCACGCAGCAGCGCTTAATTTTGTGAGAATCCGAAACATACCAAGTGTGACAAACCGCTTTCCTAGAAGGCGGTTTAGATGTCAAACTCAAACCAACCTAAACTACCCTTCAGAGATGTACATTTCGTATTGATAAACATTAGACACGTTGTCGTCTCAATCTCTCTCACTTAAAGGTTCAGCATGCAGCCAAGCAACCCGTCGAAGCCAGATATCGCCCAACTCGGTCACTCTGTTTTAAAACAACAAGCTAAGTCAGTTGAGGACATCTTGTCACCCGAATGTCAGCGATTGATTGGTAAGATGATAGATACCGTCGAGCAAGCCAATGGTGTTGGCATCGCCGCGCCTCAGGTTTATCAGAGCTTGCGCGTCTTTATTATGAGCTCAAAGCCGAATACCCGTTACCCCAATGCTCCGTCTATGCCGATTACAGCGATTATCAACCCAGAGATTGTTAATGCCAGTGCGGAAATGGAAAAAGGTTGGGAGGGCTGTTTAAGTGTGCCAAGTCTGCGCGGTTTTGTGCCTCGTCATCAGAAAATTTCAGTACGTTACTACGACCAACAAGCCAAGTTGCAACAAACCACCTTCGATGGTTTTTTGGCGCGAGTTTTTCAACATGAGCTCGACCACTTAGATGGCATTACATTTGTTGATCGGTTAGAGTCAAATCAAGACCTCATCAGTGAGAGTGAGTGGTTTAAACAGTACGCAAGCCAGAGTGAGTAGCACCATCTTTCTCAGCACCAAGAACAGATGGAATACTGACGAAATTCAACCGCTTTGTGATCGAAAAAGTAGCGAAATATCGTAAACTTATTCAAATCTCACAGTATTCCACGGAGGGGAGCATGGATAACAGCCTCTCGAACAATACACTTCACTACGTGTTTGCTAACTTACTCAAACACATTGGGTTCATGTTGATTGTTAGCACTGTAAGCTACTCATACGCTTTTGCTTCAGGGACTTTAATGATTAATTTCACTCAGCAAGACGAGCACCTAAATTGGGATGCCACTAACGACAACGTCATGGGTGGCATTTCGAGTGGACAAATGACGTACAGTAATGGCAAAAGCCTTTTCTCTGGCGAGCTTTCTTTAGAGAACAACGGCGGCTTCAGTTCAGTTAACCGCCCTATTCAACCTTTAAGCTCAGACATTTCTCACGCGGAGTTAGAAGTTGTCGGTGATGGTCGAACCTATCAATTGCGCGCCACAACTTGGCAAGATGGCGTTCGCATCAATTACAAACACAACTTTTCAACACAGCGAGACGAGCGACAAGTGCTGAGCTTTGCTCTCAACAAGTTCCAAGCCGTTTTTCGAGGACGCTTGATCAGCGGCGCACCAGAGCTTACCGCTTCAGAGATTGAACAAATAGGCCTACTCATCGCTGACAAGAAGTCTGGCGAGTTCAAGCTTGAACTCCTCCAGCTTCGTTTTAGACCTTAAACAAAAAACGAGCGCAAGCTTTAGCGGGTCTCGCGTTGGCTTTCCTTTATTGGTGAGCTTTCTTGTTGACTGGTTCTAAAAGTTTCATCACTGACGACTGCTTCCACATACCAATACCTGTCAAAGCGAGCGCTGGTATAAAGCCCCACAGCGTAGCTGCCATGTAGGCCTCACTACTTGCTAGAGGTGGGTAGAATGCGGCACCAACAAGCAGCGCTAATAATATGTGTACCCATCTCAATACTAGTCTTATGTTCTTACCGTTCATGACGCTCTCCTTTAGCTCTGAATTTCTAAGCACCAAGATAAAGCGATTATCTCAACGGTACTTATACTTGCGACAAACGGTATTGACAGAGCGTGAGTTGCTCTTCTAGAGGATAAATAGCGAATGGGAGTAAAGAGGCGAGGTTTTTGGAAATGGGTAGAAATGCCATACGGCTTGGTTGTTGAACTCAGACAAAGGGCATGTGCTAGTCAGCTGCTTTGTAGTGAGGCTTCAGCATGACATCATTATTAGTGAACGAATATCATGAACCTGATCGTAAGATTCTGATTTAGTGAATTATGTTTCGGAAACAAAGCCTGCCTGTTAATTAGAATTCCCTAACTTATCAAGGACTAATCTAACATTCTCAATAAACAATCGAGACTTTTTAGGCAAGTAGTCTCTACTGGGATAAATAGCGTAGATCGCAAATGAAAACTGTTGTGGCTCGATACACGCAAGTGCGAGCTTCCCTTGCTTTACTAGTTCTTCAGCTAGAAATTTGGGTAACCTAGCAATACCATGATTTGAAAGTGCGAGCTCTAATGCAAGTTCAGGGCTGCCAACGTTGTATCTGGGCTTAAGTTCAATGGTTTTAACTTCTCCTCCAATGGTGAGCTTCCAATTTTTTGTTGCATCCGGATCCGCCGAGGAGTAAATAATGCCCAGTCGATCGATATCATCGGTGGTGCCAATTCTCCCGTTTTGCGCGAGGTACATTGGGCTAGCATAAAAATCCATCTCTACATCTCCAAGATATTGGCCAATCATCTCGGAGTCATTCGGCGTATCAATATGCAGCATGACATCATAGACTACTCTATTTAACTGAGCCTGCCTTCCTTCGCTTAACAGCCACTTAACCGTCATTTGCGGAGCATTTTTCGATAGATCATTGATAACTGGCATGACCAACTTTGCCATTCCAAGCGAGGAAAATACCGTAAGCTCACCTGAGAATTCTGATTGATGGCTGCGAATTTCTCGTGTCGCCTGTCCAATTTTGTTCACAATAACTTGCGCATGTTTAAGAAACAACTCACCGCTTTGCGTCAATGTGATTCCGTGCGAATCACGAATCAGCAATTGAGATTGCAGTGACTTTTCCAGCGATTGAATTCGGCGACTTAAAGCCGAGGGGGATAAGCTTAGGTGGGTCGATGCTCGTGTATAACTTTTGTACTCTACGACGGTAACAAAGGCTTCTATATCATTGGTGTTCATTGCAACCTCTCTGTTTATCTCCGCAGATTATCACAGTTTGGTTGCAAGCAAACTCACAGCACCGACCTATTAACGATTTGAAATATATTACCTTTTACTGATGAATTAAAGCTTGTTCACGACGCCAAATGAGGTAGTTATCTAAGCTTATTTCGTGTGCATTTTTTGAGTATGCAATGAGCAGTTGAAAGAAAACAAAATGTATACCAGGCCAAACGACGCCTGACATTATAAAAGTGAAGTTTAGAAAACAGGCAACATAGCAAATCAACACGCGATAATAACCAATGATCAGCAAAATACCGATGAACACCTCTAATACTGGGATAAAGATATTGAGCATCGGTGCTAGCGGTATAAACAAGCTTTCAACAAACCAAAGCCAGATGGATGCGCCCCACTCCCCTTTTGCGGCTTGAAATTGCACGATGCTGTGTTCGCTAAGCACAAAGTAATTGAAAAAGCCTACGATAATGAAATCAGAAGTTAGTTTATTGTAACCAGCGATAAACCATAGATATCCGTAGTAAACTCTAATCAAAGAAAAGGCATAACCAATCATCCGGTTATTGGTCAAATTTTGGTTTAGGGTGTCTATGTGTGCCATACATTCTCCATTGTCACACGATTTTGCAGTGACATCGATTATCACTAATCGCTGAATGTAGGAGAACAGAAAGTGATGCAACCTTGAATTGCGAATCCTGCAACCAAGCACCAGAACATCATTCAATTTGACCTAAAAACTGTTTCGGAGTTAACCCCCTTTGATTCTTAAACATTCTATTGAAACTCGCTACATTGTCATAGCCAATGGATTCAGCAACAAATTTGGCGGTATGACCCAACAACATTTGCTCGATAGCAAAATGACTTAAAACGTGACCGCTTAGTACTCTGTAGCTCAAATCTCTCTTAGTTAGCTCCCTTTGTAGTTGCTGTATCGAACACCCTGCAAGCGTCGATACCCTAGAAATAGTAGGGAATCCATAGTGGCGACTGTACTTGATTAACTCTGATATCGTTTTGATACTGTCATCTGGGTTGGGCATATCAAGCAGGTTATCTAAATCGCTATAGGTCATTGCGAGATTAGAGCTCAGCCTCGATTGAGTTTGAAAGGGAAGAAATCGATAATGTGAAGGAAACCAAATCTCCGATTGAGCACTGCCCCATGTAACATCACAGCCGAAAATATCCTCATAGACAGCGCTGTTGTCACGATATCCGCAAAGAAACACCCTATGCGGTTTGTAATCTTCACCGAGGTAATATTGCATGATTTTGAGCAGAAAAAGGCAGTGACGAATGCTGTCATGAGTCTGAGCAATATTGCTTAATGATGTGGTCGTGTATGTCCACTTTACGATGTTCCCCACGATTGCAGTACTCAAGTTCGCCCCCGAGTTAGTGCAAGGCATACCATTGCTTAAACGACGCAAACACATAGCGAAATCCGTCGCGGAAAGTACCCACCTTCCCAGTGAACCCAATCTGTTTATCGGTAAATCAGACATGGTATTGATGACAAAGTCATGGTCAGGAACAAGTGCGTCAAGCTCCTCATACAGCTTAGAAAGTTCGTTCAAAGGCACCAGTGACATTGAGTCTTTAAAAACTAGAGGCGGGATTGACAGTTGTTCTGGGGCAAGCCGATAACGATTTAGCACCTGTTTATAGAAATCGATAAAATCAAACGCTCTTACAAAGCACACCCTGTTCATAACATTTTACATCAATATCTGTATTCAATGTACATAAAATGTCACCAATCATTTATTGATGCAAGTATCAAAGCAGAATTCGCTCAAATTCATGACAAGAGGTACAACCATGGTTTTACAGCAAAGTCCTTTATTCGTAGGAACCAATGCTGACTTCGCTATACACATTGTGGCATTGGTTGCATTGCTTGCGTCTGTCGGAGCGGGTTTATATGGTTTTTGGCGAGTCCACGAACTTCCCATCGACAAAGCCCACCGACAAAATCACAACCAAGTGGGTCTTATCACAGTACTAACATGGATTGGGTTTATATGGCATTGGGTATGGGTAGTCGCGGTTTTCCTGGCATTTGTTGACCTAGAAAAAGCCGTAATTTCTATAAGAGATACGTGGCACGGAGCGTCAGAAAACAAGTTGAGCGATCGAGAGGTATAACATGTTAGAAGGTTTAGCTGTTTGGGCTCTATTCATCTATCTTTTGCGTTGGGCTGGCATGCCTTGGAATCGCTTTACAAAAGTTTTCGCTTATCTTGGCGGTACAAGCTGGTTAATGTTTGTTTGGGTTGGTTTGCTTAACTACGCTCCTATGGATTTATCGGGAGGCGCGTTGGTTCAATCTCCTCATATCCAGCTTCGACCAGATTCAACCAATGTGACAGGAAAAGTAACCTCAATAGAGGTCAAACCCAATCAAACAGTGAGAAAAGGTCAGTTGGTTTACACAATCGATGACACCTTGTATAAGTCGAAGCTGACTCATGCTGTGGCGGTCACGGAAGCGGCAAAATTAGCCGTTGAGCAAGCGTATAAAGATACTGATATAGCCCACGCATCCTATGGGACTGCTCAGCAGAAGATAATTACAGCCAGGGCACGAATAGATGGAGCTAAGACCGATCTTGATTATCAAACCGCTATGCTGTCTCGCTACAAAAAGCAGAACAAAGCATCTAATAATTCAATCACGCAAAGCGATATTGATAAGCAAGCTAGTCTAACCAAATACTCTGAGTTAGCTCTAGAGGCATATGAGGCTGAGCTGGCCGCTTTAGAAATCGAGAAATCTAAAGCACGCTTTAGTGTCGAAAAGGCACAATCCACTATTGAGGTGCGACTTGCCGAACTTGATAAATCGATTGAACTTCAAGACCAAGCCGCTTGGGATCTGAAAAGCACAAAAGTGCGAGCCCCAACCGATGGTTTTGTCACTAACTTTATTCTACGAGAAGGGCAACGGGTCTCAGTCTTACCCCGTATTCAAATGTACACGGATGAAAAATATGTTTTGATGAGAGTGAATCATCAAGCTATTCGAAATATTGCTTTCGGCGCGCCAGCAGAGTTCTCTTCCTCAGTGTATCCCGGGAAAATATTCGCAGCGGAAGTCGAAGGGATTGTTGAGGCAACAGGTGAAGCGCAAAGCAATTTGTTTGGTTGGGATCAAAATGTAAACAATGTGGCACAGAGAAACCTTCATAACAAAACACATTTTGTCCGTTTAAAGATTGTCGAACCTGAAGGCTATGACATACCGGTAGGTTCCGTGGGGCACGCATGGGTTAGTGGGCGTAAGCCCGTCCCATTAATGAGTTTTTTAGATATGATTAGGGCAATCATAATTCGTATGAACTCACAGCTCTATTATTTTTACTCGATTTGATGAGCTCACACACCCTGACAAGCTAGTATCAAGTCACCTGATAGTGACTATAAGCACACCTTTTGGCAATGGTGCGCACGACACAAGGAATTGCCATGATGCCATACGAATTGAGCGAACTATTCCACTCATCCAACCAGGAGAAGGGGCTACCTTCTGAGAGCAAAGAGATCCTCGTAATTTAGCCGTAGGTTGACGAAACCTAAGCTCCGTAGATCTTTAAATAGAGCTTTCGGGTTGGACTCTCCCTAGAAAAATCGGCAGCAAGAGTTCGGCCTTTTTTATATACTCTTTGTGAAATCATTATATAAGTTTCAATAATTAATATTAATTAACACATACCATCACCCAAACTATAAAAATAAAATCTCACATAACCCCACTCACAAGACCATCATTTGATAATGATCACGATATATATTTCATATATTACATTATTTTGAAACCTTTCATAACTATCATCATTTAACACATAACATCAATTCAAAAACCTGTGATTGGTCGCTTTCTAACCCATGAAACGAAACCGCATTCAAAAACAGACCAAACTTTTCATAACATATAATTTTACCACTAAATCAACAGGTTAGACACACACCGCAAAGATCAATTTGTTTCATAGATTAATTGCCCCTAATTAGATGTGAAGCCAATCTATATTTTCATTCATTTCATTCCTTAAGATTATTAATAACAAAAACAACCAAGTATTAAAGCAAACTTATAAGGAAATAGTATGTACCATCTTAAAAAACTTCCTGTTGCCGTAGCAGTGGCTGCATCTCTAGTCTCTTTTTCATCATTTTCAGAAACTGAAAGTAACAATGCTGCTCAAATTGAAGAGCTGACAAAGCGCATTCAGGAGCTTGAAACGAAAGTTCAGGAAACAGATTATATCTATGACCAACAACCAGCCGTACTTACTCCAGATTTTGAGCCACCTCAAGGCCTTATTTTCTCTGGTTATGCTCGTTATGGCATGCACTATTCAGATAGCGACTCAGCTTATATTGATGTCGGTAGTTCTGGTCGCTCAGTGGGTCGTCTTGGTAACGAAGCAAACGGTGGTGAAATCCAATTTGCTTACGCTAAGAAAGCAGACAATGGTGCGGTGTGGGACATTGTTGCCATGTTCGACCAATGGGGTAACCGTGCATGGGGCTCAGAAGGTGGTATCAACCTTAAGAAAATGTACGCCGGTGTCACTAACGTGTTTGAGAGCCAACCTGAGCTTTACATGTGGGCAGGTCGCGACTTCCACCAACGTCCTCAACAAGGTCTAAACGACTACTTCTGGATGTCACATGATGGGCAAGGTGGTGGTTTCAACAACCTAAACCTAGGTGGCGTTAAGCTCGATATGGGTATTGTTGGCCAAGTCGACTCTGAAACTGGTGCACTGGGTAATGACAACGGTAAATACGCACTGACCTCAAAACTTCACGGCATTGACCTGGGCATTGGTGCACTGGATTTGTATGCCAACTATGGCTTTGCGTCTAAGCAAGCTGATGTATCGGTACAAGATAATAACTCTTGGCAATTGGGTGCCACAATGGGTCTTGGTGCATCAAATAAATTCGTTTTTAAGTATGCGAACAATTCAGACAACAGTGCATTTGATCTTAATGAAGACCTCAAAGTTATCTATGCAAGTTTAGAAGGTGGCATTAGCCCTACCGAAGCGTTGAAAGTTGACTACCTAGCCTCTTTCAAACAGCTAAATGGCGATGATACTTCTGACCGCAATGAATACTCAGTTATTGCTCGTCCAATGTACCAATGGGATGACGTTCACTCTACCTGGTTAGAAGCCGGTTATGCGATGGAAGATCACGATAACAACACTGAGAAAAAGGGTTGGAAAGTAACGCTTTCTCAAAACGTATCACTTGGTGGTCTGCCATGGAGTCGCCCTATGCTGCGCTTCTACGTAACAGCAGGTGACGTTAAAGCAACAGACGTTGAGAAGGTAGACACGTTAGCTGCTGGCGCAATGTTTGAAGCATGGTGGTAATGAACAATTAGGGTTCCCACTGTTTGGGCCTGACAGGTCAGGCCCTTTTTTCCCACTTTTTGTCTGCGCTACAAACTCCAAGTTCGCACCATTTGTTTTCACTATCTAGGAGTTTATTCGATGAAACTGTCCTCAATCGTCACTCGAATTTACATTAGCTTCTTTGTACTTATCGCTATCATGATGGCTTCATCTTGGTACGCGATTCAGTCCACTTCAAAAATGACTGATCGAATTGAATCCATCACTCATGAATCAACGCCACTTATGATGCACACATCGGCGTTGACCATCGCTTTCCTTGATATTAATCGAAGCCTTACCCGCTACTTGGCCGCAATGTACATCGATGAGCTTGAACCTTTAGCCACGGACATTAAAACAAAAAATGCCTACTATCACACCGAGGAGCAATGGATATCACAACACTTAGAGTTCAATACAAGCACCCAAGAAACACTCTCTATTATTAAGTCTGGTAGTGCTGAAGTGCTGAAACAAATCGCAAATGTAACCGACTTGTATGAACAATTCCTCGACCTCAAGGATCAAGATGACTTTCAGCAATCAAAGTTTCAACCGATTGTTAATCAACTCACTTCTGATCTCGTCAGTGGATTGTCTAATGCAAGTAATTCGAATGAGCGAGCAGCCATCCAAGGGCTACTCTCGCAACTGAGTGTGCTCAGCGTAGATGCTAACAAAGCATTTTCAATGCAAGATATTGTCGAGCTAAATGCTTCGAAACGAAGTTTCTCTTCGCGCCAAGAACGGTTTCTACAAGCCGTCGATGTATTGAGAACCGCTTCACCTACTCTCTCTCGCTCTACCGAACAAGCGACGAAACTTTTTTCCAATCAGCTATTTAGCAAGTCTGGTGCAATGAGCCTGCATATTAGGGCTTACGACCTATTCGACCAACTATCGACACAAAGAGCGCACTTAGCCACATTAATCGACGCACACCTGACGGCTATACAGCAGCTGTCTGACTATGCAGACTCGAGCACTAAAGTCGTAGAAACGGAGGCAATAGACAGCGCTCACCATGTCGTATCTGTTTTGATAGGCGTGCTAGCTTTCTCAATCCTTATTGCTCTTGTTATTGCCATTCGTCTTGCTACATCAGTAAGAAGGCCGAGCAAACAAGTACAAAATGCACTAGAACACCTAGCACAAAAAGATCTCTCGGCAAAAGTAGAATGTCAGAGCCGCAACGAGTTTGGAAGCATTGCCAACAAAGTGAACCTAGTTTTGGAGCACTTATCTGAAGTAATATTCCAATTGCGCAGCTCTGCAGATCAGCTTAATCAAGCATCTATTGAGAACCAACAAACCAGTGACCAACTTACCGAAGACATAACGCGTCAGACGATGCAAACCACTCAAGTTGCGACCGCAATGAAGCAGATTGAATGTGCGGTCAAGGAAATTGCTCAATCTGCCAACGATACGCTTTCTACTGTAACAGAAGCAGTTGACCTCTCTTCTCAAGGACAAAGTGCGATTAATGCCAATGCTAATCTGCTAGGCACTCTGTCCTCTCGACTTTCGGAGTCAACGGCGACGATAGAAGAGTTGGAACAAGAAGTTGCAAGTATCGAAACAATTTTGGAAGTCATCTCAGGGATTTCAGAGCAAACAAACCTACTGGCACTCAATGCCGCCATTGAAGCCGCTCGTGCGGGCGAACAAGGAAGAGGATTTTCAGTTGTGGCTGATGAAGTACGAGTACTGGCTGCAAAAACCACCAACTCGACCTTTGAAATTAAGCAGAAAATAGAGCAGCTACAAACCAGTACTGAATTTGCCGTCTCACAAATCAACCTCTGTGCTCATGATATGAACCAATGTATCACTCAAGCAGGTAGTGTCGAACAGAATCTAAAGGGCATACACCTTCTACTTAACGATATTGAAAATCGCAGTACCAACATTGCTTCAGCAACAACGGAGCATCAATCGGTTGCCAGTGAGGTAACAAGCAGTGTCAATGATATTTTCAAGCTATCAGAATCGAGTGCTGACAAATTTAAATCCCTCACTCAACATGGGCTTAGTTTAGAGCAAATGGCAGAAAAACAGTTAACACTCACCGCTAATTTCAAGCTTCCGCTAGATAAAGAATTAGTACCATTACCAGAATCGAAATAGTCAAGGAAAATACGAAAATACAGAGAGAAAGAATGAAACAAAAAACTGCCAACAGTTAGGATTAGTTACACAGGTTACATTCACTACACTTATGAAAGATCCATATGCTGGGTATATCAAGCTATCTTCATAAACACGAAATAGCTTGATACTCCGCACAAATTGACTAAATCAAACTAACTAAAAATTGGGTAATAATATTAATATCACTTTATACCTTCGCTATGCTGCTTAAGCCATAATAATGAAAAAGAAAAAAAAGTCCGCCACGGTTTACGATGTGGCTAAACTCGCCGGTGTGTCACCCAGTACTGTCTCACGCTTTCTTAACCGTACCACCTACGTATCAGATGAGAAAAGTGAACGCATTGAGGATGCGGTTAAAAAGACCGGTTACAAGCCTAGTTTCCAAATGCAACAGGACTTGAGTCGACGTTCAATGACCATCGGCGTGTTAGTACAACACCCAGATAGCCCATATACCTCGACTATCGTCAACGATATGGAAAAGACGCTGATCAGCAAAGGCTACTCTTTAGTTATGGCCTCTGGACACTGGCAAAACAAGCTTGAAAATCATGCGCTTGAATACTTAATTAAGAGCAATGTTGACGGCATCATTATTGTAACTGGCAACTTAGACAACCAAAAAATCATCTCGACAGCGAAGTCGATTCCTGTTGTTACGGTTGGTTACGATATTAAGGGAGACAGCATTTGTTCGCTTAACCTTGATAATGTCATGGGTGGTTACATCGCTACTCTTCATTTACTCCAGCAAGGCCACAAAAATATTGCTCATATCAAGGGATTATCATCACAACCTGATGCATCTGCACGTTTTGAAGGTTATAAACAGGCACTTAGTGAAGCCAGCATCCCGGTCAACTCCAAACTGGTCAAAAGAGGCGATTTTGGTATGGATTTGGGCTACAGTGCAACAAAAGAGTTAATCGACTCCAACATCTATTTTTCCGCAATTTTTGCAGCCAATGACCTCACCGCCTATGGCGCTATAAAGGCGCTGCATGACAACGGCCTTAAGGTTCCTCAAGATGTTTCCGTGGTTGGTTTTGATGACTTACCGACTTCAAAATACTTTACGCCCGCTCTCACCACGCTAAGGCAGCCGATTGAAGAGATAGGAACTGTATGTGCAAACTCTATTCTGAGTATGGTTTTAAAAGGCCAATATGAGGCTAGAATGCCGCCTATAGATTTAATAATTCGCCAGTCAACAAGTTCTATTTTTAATAAAGATTAACTTTAAAAAAAAACAAACCCTCATGCATAAATTCATGGGGTTTTATACCCATAAGAAAAATCAGCATATAATTTAAGCAGTTCCAGTTCATAAACAACCGCACCCTATCTATTTACTTCATGGATACTATTACAAATTCAACGTCCATAAATACACCTCAAAAAGAAAATATAATATTGTTTATATGATTTCATTACATTTATTTCTTTCAGATAAAACATAGATGAGTAATAAAGGGCTAGGATCTCCTCCTAACCCTTTTGTCTCAGTCTATCGGTATCCTTTCTCTACTCTTTGCCATTAGCATAAATAAGAGAAAATCATACCCGGTCTGAAATAGCGCCCAGCGGTGTATTTAAGCCCAGTGTTGAGCAACCAGGTATGTAGCTTGACCGCCTGTTCGTCAGGCATAGCTTCTGTAAACGCGCTACGAAACTCAGCAAAGTCCGGCGTCAAATCTGGATTTACTCTGCCATCAGCCAAAATACAATTTGTTGCTTTTAGACTTTGCAGCCATTGCTCAGCCGCGGATTCCGCTAAGCCAAATTGCTCGACTAAATCAGACTGAGAAACAGCCACTGAGCAGTTAAACCCTTCTGGCGCTGCGAATGGGATCTTCGCGTAGTGGTAGAGCGCTGTATAGACAGAATCTATCAAAGCCTCGGCTTGCTGCTGCTTACCTGCCAGTTTTAACGCCGTTGCAGTACTGAACTGTACACCAATCCAAACGTCTTGTGCCTGAAACGCATCATGGGGTGCGCCATCGCAAAGGGTCATGTTAGCCACACCCAACTTAGGGCTATTCTCTTTAAAGTTTGTACGGTAGATATAATCTAGGGTACGAGCGACTTTATCATCTTCAAACAGCCCTTTATCACCAATCAGTTTCAAATAACTGTCAGCAAGCAAGGCATCGCCAAAGCTATTATCTGAGTCAAGTAAGATGTCCTTATACGCAGCGGTAAACACATCTGGGGCGAGCTCTAGCAAACGATGTTTTTTAGAGACTCGCTGCTCGAACATGCTCAGCTCAGACCCAAGATCAACATTATCTAAATAAGCGTTAATCACCTTTTTGTCTTCGGTTTTATCGCCAGTTAGTGATAGGCCTAATGACTGTAAAGAGTCATTGGTTTCACCCGTTAAATGCATGGCTTGTACTGGCGTTGCGAAGAAATGGTAATAACCATTTCTTTCATCCCACAATGCGCGCTCCAACGTGTCTAGCGCAGCAGACGAGCGTTGTTGATACCAATCTGCTAAGTCCTTTTCATCCATCAATTTAGCCAGTTTACTGGCGGCTTTGAGTCCGGCGGACCAGAGGCTAGCACAGTAAATGGAAATGCCGTGAGAAGCCAAGTTATCGAAAGTATCATCCGTACCACGCGTCAGCGGCAGTGTGTCACCCTCTTCAATAAGCGCCGTCAAATACTCAACGCTTTCCACAATGGCAGGCCAGCAGGCTTGAACGACCGATAAATCGTTAGAATGCACATAGTGACGGTAAACCATTAGGATGTATTTGGGTGCAAGATCTTTCCACTCTTTCACGTTATGCCAATCATAAGCGTCTGGCTGGATGTCATAAGGACTACCTAAATCATGGATAACCGCACCTTTGATCGCTCGTACGCCCTCATACTTAGCATCACATAGTTCTGCATTTGGCTTTTCGGCATACTCCCAATAGCGACGCTTAGTTGGATCGGAGGCCATAATCGCGTTAGCAAACTCGCGCATGACAACACCGTCGAGCTCTGGCAATAGATAAAGCAAAGAGAATGAGCCATAGAAATACACATCAAGCGAGTTAAAGAAAGGATAGTCCACGCACTCTTTCACCAAGAACTTATCCTGGCAATCCCACACTGTCGATTCTGCTAGAAACGACAGTGTATTCATTGCCATTGTGGTAAAGCGGGCAGCGCTCTCACTACTTTCAAAGTTCGCTTGAGCTTCTTGATAAAATGCCTGTTGCTGCGAGACAATTCGATGTTCGATATCGCTCAGTTTTGGCAGAGTATCTTTAAGTATCGACTGCGCAGGTTGTGATTCTTGGTAGAATTGAGCGTACGATTTTCTCGACTCCCATCCATCAAAGGAGATTTTGCTGTGATCCATCACCTGAACGAAACGAAGATCGACCGTTTGACCTGGCTCAAGCTCCACTTGAACACAAACCAAGCCCTGTAAACATTCACGGCCACTGTATATGCCTTTGTCGAACAACTGATTGGTTCGGCCAGTTTTTAAGCTGGTTTCCAGCGCTTTTTGCGATTGTGTGGTATATAAAGACGGTTTTACCGAGACGGTGACTTTACCGCTTTCAAGCAAATCCGAGTCCGATTGAACACCAAAGCAAACTTCGCCCTCAATATCAGACGCATAAGGTGACTGACTTGTCAGTGCCACGCCTTTAAATACCGAGTTATCCGTTGTAATGGTGACAGGACGGTGCGACTGATCGATTGGGTTTTGCGTCAGAGTACAAAATGAATCTTGCACACCATCGCGGCCTTTGCGATAGGTAGAGCCAATAAGATTCGTGAGTGGCTGAACAATCGTCACCACTTTGGTTTCAGTACCACTGTTTTCAACTGAGAACAGGTTCCAGTGAAGCGGCAACGAGCACAGTGTTTTGTCGCCTTTAACAATCGGTGACACCACATTTCGAGTCAGTTTAATATCTTCAAACGATGAATACTGATACTGCGCAATAGGGTACATGGCTTGGTACTGAATGTCTTCGCGTGCCACACTGTCTATCGCCGATTGGCTTACCGCATTTAACGAGCGAAGCTGAGCGGTATTGTTGATCAAATGTCCATCAAAGAAATCAACAGCAACTCGCACCTGCGTTGAAACACTGTTTGCTTTAAGTTCCAATTCACGCTGTGTTTTATCAGAAAACTCGACGTTCCACTTTAAAAATCGATCTTTATTATCACTATAAAACGTAGCATCAGCTAGAGCACGTTTAATTTCACTCTCTACATTTTCTTTTGAAATATCGGTCGCTAAATTTCCGTTCAACACGACCGGGTAGTATTTAAGGTACTGAATCAACGCATCCATATCGGCTATTATCAAATTATCAACCGATGGAATATCCATAACTGAAGCGTGGAAATCATTGAAGTTTACATCCTCAGTTTCAATATCGATAAAAATCCCCGGAACAAAGCTAAAGTTTGGCGTTGAACCAAGCGGTGTTAACGTGAATGCGCTGCCGATGCCGCCTACTGCCATCCCTGTATTTTCAGGTGTCGTGGAGATAGGTACGTACCAAGGTTGAATAAATTCAACCGCATTCCCCTTAGCACACAGTTCATTCACTGTGCCCTTGTAAGTGGTATTTTCTATATTAAGAATCATAACAATCCCTTATTGAATATCTTTTTTATTGTGATAGCATCAATTAAAAATGGAGTCGAAAATGTTTAAAATAACCCAAGATAACTTCGGCCACTTTGGTTCGTTGCAAATTAAAAACTCTAAACGCGGCATATTATTGGAAATCATCCAAGACTTTGGCGCAGTAATAAATAAACTCATTATCAACAATAGTCCTTTCTCATTTATTCAGGGCTATCAGAGCGCGGAAGAATTAACCAAAACCCATCCATTCTTTTCTCGTAGCGCCAAACTGTTTCCATTCCCAAACCGCCTAGAAAATGGCCAGTACCAATTCCAACAGCAAACATTTATCCTACCCGCGAACTTTCCTTGGTCTCAAGATGCTGTTCACGGGTTACTTTACAACCAACCATTCTCAATCCTTCATACCGATGCCAATGTTGACTATGCCGAAGTTAGCCTTCGCTACAACACCGAGCACCTTTGTGCTGGTTTTCCACACAGCTTCCTATTAGATGTCATCTACCGTATCGATATTGATGGTGTCTTAACTTGCACCACCGAAGTCACGAATACCGGTGTTAACTCTCTGCCCTATGGTGATGCATGGCACCCATACTTTTCGTTAGGCTGTGAGCGTGACCAAGTAAAACTAACCATGCCTTCAAGCCAAGAACTCGTTTCAGAATCTGGCCTTCCTACTGGTTCATTCAAACCATTTGACCAGTTTGCCCATGGCGCTTGGCTAGGCGACGCGGAGCTGAATCACTGTTTTCAGTTCGAGCTGTCACGCCCTATCGCTTTGTCTCTTGAGCGAGCAGATCAACGAGCCTCTATTCGTTACCAGCAAGATGCAAGCTACCCATTCATCCAACTCTATACACCCAACTCCGAGCCCACGTTGGCTATTGAGCCCATGACTTGCCCGGCGAATGCGTTTAATAATCACATCGGTCTTAAAGAGCTAAGCCCCAACCAGCTGGAGCGTTTTACTTGGCAATGTCAGGTTAGCTATCAAGCCTAAACCACCACACCGTCAGAAGGGGCGCTTAGCGCCCCTTTTTTTATTTACCCGAGTGTCACTTCGATTTGGTGTTCACCTTCTGCAAGCACCGGGATCTTGTTACCGTCAATCAGTTCGCCATTAACCAGCACTTTCGTAACTCCTTTCGAAACGTGCTCTGGGTTGGTCACTTCAATGCAGTAAGTTGCTCCGCGGAACTGACGTTTCACTTTAAATCCAGGCCAGGCTTTTGGAATACATGGGTCAATGATCAGGCCGTCGACATCGGGTCGAACGCCTAAAATCCACTGCGTACCCGCCACATAAGTCCAAGACGACGTACCCGACAACCAAGCATTTCTTCCTAAGCCAAATTGCTCATGCTCATCCCCTAAAATGTTCTGCGGATAGCAGTAGGGTTCAGATTCAAACACATCAATGTGATCGTTTTTCGATGCTGGGTTGATTTGACGATAGTATTCATAAGCTCTATCACCATTGCCCATTTTCGCTTCAGCAATCATGACCCATGGGTTAGAGTGCAAGAATATACCGCCATTCTCTTTCGCGCCCGGAGGATAAGTGGATACACCGCCCAATTTTGGATCAAACCCGTTGTAGCCCGGTGTCGACAACTTAATACCATTACGTGTATTGAGTTTTTGATACACGGACTCTAACGCTTGAGTCGCACGCTCTTCAGTAGCAAAACCTGAAATAACCGGCCAGCTTTGGCCATTAGTGTATATCTGCCCTTGCTGATTCACATGTGAGCCGATAGGCTCGCCTTTCTCATCAAAGTAACGAATGTACCAATGCCCATCCCAACCATAGTCATTGACGATACGCTGCATCTCTTGATAGTACTCTTCAAAGCGCTGCTCTAACGCACTATCTGTACGCAGTTTGCAGAGGTCGAGCATATCCAGTAACGCCTTACCGTACATATTGGCGATCATCATAGACTCAGCGCCCGTCGGCAAGTTCACCGTATCATTCCAGTCCGCAAAACCTAACAGCGGCAAACCATGCTGACCACGATTGCTGTAAGTAAATTCAATCGCACGGCACAAGTGATCCCAAATGCTCGCCGACTCAATAGAGTTGCCGTGTTTATCTTTTTGATAGTAAGGCAGCACCTTATCTAGGAACGCGGCATTACCGGTCTCTTTGACGTACTGAGTGACCGCAAAGATAATCCAGAGGTGATCATCACCGTAATAATCTGGACGGTCTTCTTCCTCCCTTGAGTCACCTGCATTCGCTTCCATGGTTGACGGGAAGAACTGGTGCATAGCCGAACCATCGGTGTTTTGTACTGTTAGCAATCGCTCAATCAACTCGCGAGCTTCTTCTGGCATATGTGAAATAACACCCAAGGTATCTTGAGAAGAATCCCTAAAGCCAATACCGCGCGCACCATAGCCCAGTTGATACAGCGACAAGTAACGCGACCAATTTTTCGTGGTGTGACACTGACGCGGGTTGTGTACATTCAGCATTGAGTTCATGGCCGGATCAGGCGTGTCGACGTGCAGTGTTGCTAAATACTGCTCCCAATGAGAAGCCAACGCGTTAAACGCCTCATCGACCGTTTGGTGATCGCGATATTTAGCAAGAAGCTCTGTCGCTTGTTCTAAACTTTCCATCTGAGTTAGCTGCACCACAGTGCGCTCCTGCTGCTCTGGCTCTAGCCAGCCTAATCTTAGGTTCAGTGCACCAATGTTGTCGCCACGCAGACATTCAGAGTTGTTCAGCTCTTGGTGATTTAACGCTTGCGGAGCTGCCCAACTTCCGTAGCCCATATTGCCAAGAAATTGCTGACGATCACCATCAAATGAAGTCGCGATTTTGTCCGCCGTCATTAGGTTGACGGCAAAATCTCGCTTCATAAAGGCGTATTGTTCAAGCACAGTATGACCGCTCTGCTGCTTGTGCGCTTTCAGCGTCATGGTTTGTGGTACCCAGTCCGCATTAAGAAGCTGCTTTAAAGCATCAAAGTGAGTGAACTCATACACTGGAATCACATCTACATGCAGTGGTTTGTCTGAGATGTTAGTAACTTTAATGTCCTGCAGCAGCACGGGATCGTTGTGCGGTACAAAGAATGTCGCTTCACAACGCACCCCATACCCTTCCGATACGATGGTGGTGTACGACAAGCCTGTATGGTTTTCATAGCGCTCCAGAGGCTTGAGTGTCGGCGTGTAGAATGGCGAGAAAATTTCTACATTACCATCAGCGTCTTGTACCTTAATATAGGTCGTAGACCCCTTAAAATCGGAGTTTGGCAGCTGGGCGATGTATTTGGTGACCCTGTTGAGTGCTGGGTCCCCCTTACACAGCAGCACTCCACCATTACTATCCACCAAGCCGCCAAAATTGAGCGTGCCCACATAATTACACCATTTAATCGGTGTGCACGGTGTCGTGGCGACATATTCCTTCGCCGCGTCATCAAAATATCCAAATTTCATCGTCGTGTTCCCTAACCCCTTTACTCTCAAAGGGGTTTATTCAAAGTTAAATTAAAGTCGTTGGTCTGCGGACTAGTCGATGGCGAGTGAGTTTTCGCTTAAGGCATCGAACAAGTGGATTGCATCTAGATCCAGATAAAGAGTAAGCTCGTCAACATCGACCTCTGCTGCTTGCGTTTCAACCACAAATGGCTGACCAGCCACTTCGGTCTTCAACAGGATGCTCGCGCCAAGTAGTTCCTTGTCTTTGATTGATACAGGGATTGGGAGCACACGGTCATGGTCGACTTGCTCTGGGCGCAGATAAAGGTCTGTTGGACGTACACCAAAGTGCAGAGCAACATTTTTTGAAGCGTGCGCTTTAAAGCGTTCTGGCAGTGGAATATGTACATCACCAAGCTCAACAAAAAATTCGCCATCGATGTCGACAAGCTGTGCGTCGAGCATGTTCATTGATGGGTTCCCAATAAACTGAGCAACAAACTTGTTGGCTGGACGTTTAAAGACATCCGTTGGTGTGCCAACCTGTGCAACGTAGCCATCCTTCAGAATGACGATGCGATCAGCGAGCGTCATGGCTTCGATCTGGTCGTGAGTCACGTAAATGGTTGTGGTCTGTAGTTTACGATGCAGTTCTTTGATTTCTTCTCGCATTGTGCCGCGCAATTTGGCATCCAAGTTCGACAATGGCTCATCAAACAAAAATACTTTCGGTGTGCGTACCATCGCACGCCCCATCGCGACACGTTGACGTTGGCCGCCAGACAGTTCTTTCGGCTTACGATCGAGCAGTGGCGTTAGCTCTAGCATGGTCGCGGCTTTGCGAACTTCAACATCGATATCACGCTTAGCCATGCCCTTTAGTTTGAGAGCAAAAGCAATGTTTTCATACACTGTCATGTGGGGGTACAAAGCATAACTTTGGAACACCATCGCCAAGTCTCTGTCTTTTGCGTCCACTTTGTTCATGCGCTTGTCGCCCACAAAGATATCACCTGATGTGATGTCTTCTAAGCCAGCCAGCATTCTTAAAGTTGTTGATTTTCCGCAACCAGAAGGGCCAAGAAACACCACGAACTCACCGTCCTGGACGGTAAAGTCGAACTCTTTTACGACTTCTACGTCACCGAATGATTTTTTGATATTGCGAAATTCTACTTTAGCCATTTTTGTTCTCCTCAGAGCGCGCCAGAAGCATATTGCGATAGGCAATCGCACTCTGTTTCAGTGTTCTTTTTTGTGTTTGATAATCGACATGTACAATGCCGAATCGCTGGACGTAACCGAACGCCCATTCAAAGTTGTCCATTAAGCTCCAAGCGAAGTAACCGTGGACGTTAACGCCGCTTTCTATCGCCTTATCTAGAGCAAGCAAGTGCTGTTGCAGGTAGCGTTGACGCTGCTCGTCATCCACCTTTCCTTCAATACACTCATCATTGCCTGCGGCGCCATTTTCAGTAATGTAGATCGGTGGCAGATTTGGATAGCGTGACTTGATTCGAACCAATAGATCAGTCAGTCCCTGTGGGTAGATTTCCCAACCGATATGAGTGTGCTCCGAGTTTGTTTGAGGGATGGCTTCGATATCGCCATTTTCATCAAATCTCACCACGCCACGTGAGTAGTAGTTGATTCCGATGTAATCGACCGGTGCAGAAATAATCTCTAGATCCCCTTCTAGCACCATAGGTTTGTGGGCGTATTCACGCTCTAGTACTAATTCGGGATAACTTCCCTTGAGAACGGGATCCATAAACCAGTGATAATTTGCAGCGTCTTTGTACATAGCCGCACCTTCGTCCTTTTCGCTTTCTGGATAGAACGGTGTGGCGTTGTAAACAATCCCGTGCAATGAATCAGGCGCGTTTTCACGCAGTACTGGCATTGCTAGACCATGTGCCAGTAATAGGTGATGCGACGCTAAAAGCCCTTCAGACTCCCCGACCACGCCTGGTGCATGGATCCCCCAGCGATAACCAAGGAAAGCGGATACAAACGGCTCGTTAAGTGTGGTGTAGACATCGATCTTATTGCCAAAGTAGCGACTCACTACCTCAGCATAGTGAGCAAACTTATACGCCGTTTCACGATTAAGCCATCCACCTCTGTCTTCCAAATATTGAGGCAAATCCCAGTGGTAAAGCGTGACATAGACTTTCATACCCAGAGCATGACATTTATCGATAATGCGCTCATAAAACACCAAGCCTTGAGTGTTGACCGCGTCTTCTTCAGGCAGGATGCGCGGCCATGCAATTGACAGCCTGTACGCGTCGACACCAAGAGAATGAATCATCTCGATATCTTGTTCCCACAGGTGGTAATGGTCACAAGCAATATCGCCATTGTCACCGTTGTCTACTTTGCCTGGTTGTCGACAAAACGTATCCCAAATCGAATCACTACGCCCGCCTTCTTTCGTCGCGCCCTCAATTTGATAAGAGGAAGTAGCCACACCAAAGACAAACTGCGGGTCACGCATTTTTGAGCCAAGTGGCAGTTGAAACTGTTCCATCATCTACCCCTTAACCGCGCCAGATGTTAGGCCACTAATCATCTGTTTAGAGGCAAACAGATAAGTCACAACCAAAGGAAGAATTGAGATAGTGGTACCAAGCATTACTGCGCCCCATGGGGTATTTGGTATGCCCTGCACACTTCTTAGTGCCTGAGTAATCACGTAGTTTTCTGGCGAGTTAAGAACAACCAATGGCTGCATGAACATGTTCCAGAAGAATACGAATTGAACAATCGCGAGTGTGGCAAGCGCTGGTTTCATCAGCGGCAGTACCACGCTCCAGTAAGTACGTAGTTCACCAGCACCGTCCAATTTTGCTGCTTCGAGAAGCTCACGTGGAATAGAGGCCACCACGTGCTGGCGCATCAGGAAAATACCAAACGGCGTCGTGGTAAACGGAAGCCAAACCGCGACATGGTTATCGAGCAATCCCAGAAACTTCACGATCATAAAGTAAGGAATCAAGCTCAACACTGGTGGAATCATCATCGAGCCTACCAGCATGCCAAATAGAATGTTCTTACCCTTGAACTTGTGAACCGCAAAAGCGTAACCACCCATGCTACAGAACAGCAGGGAAATGGTGGTGCCCACAAAGGCCACGTAGACAGAGTTAAACATCGCCTGCCAGAAAGGCATGATTTCTTGCAGCTTCGCGTAGTTAATCGCCAAGCTATCTCCGATGGCAAAACTGATACCAGTGCCAAAGATTTCACTGCGGTCACGTGTCGATAGTAGTGCCGACCAAATAAACGGGAACACGGTTATTATTGCAGAGACAATTAGTATCGCTGCAAGCAGTACCATTAACGCTTTCACCAGCAGCTCTACAGTGCGATCGCTCGGTTTTAATTTTGCCATTACGGCACTCGAGTTATGCGTTAGAGTCGTCATATTAGTGCTCCCCTAAACCTTTCTTACCAAAGAATAAAAATTGAATTGTTGTACAACCAGCGATGAGCGCGAACAGTAACCATGAGATTGCAGATGCTGTGCCCATTTCTAGCCATTCCCAGCCCACTTTGTATAGGTACATAGAGATGGTTAGACCCGCCTGACCAGTACCGCCACCACCGCGAGTAAGCACGAAGGGTTCTTCGAACAACTGCAAGTTACCGATGATGGTCATAGTGACTGCAAAAAAGACAAAAGGGCGAATCATTGGTAGTGAAACATGCCAGAAGCGGCGCAGTGCGTTAGCACCATCCATTCGTGCAGCTTCCAAAATGTCTTTAGGAATTGTCATTAAACCTGTGGTGTAAAGAACGATGTTAAAACCGGTGTATTTCCAGAAAACCATGATGGCAATCGATGGTTTGATCAGCGTTGCATCGTCAAGCCAGCGAATAGGCTGATAGTCATTGACCCACGCAAATGCCCAACCAAGAACCGTGGTATCAGCCAAGTAAATCAACGTTTGGTTGATGATGCCTGAGCTTGGCGAATACATATTGAAGAAGATAAGTGACGCGGCGACCGTTGATGTGATGAAAGGCAAAAAGTAAGCAGACGTCAGCCAATGACGAAGTCGGTCGCCAAGGGAAACCAAAATATAAGCCACTGGAATTGCGACTAAGTGCTGCGCCACACCAGAAGTGATTGCTAGCCAAAATGTGTTCTTAAGGGAGCGCCACAACCACGGGTCGGTAAGCGCAATGTGGTAGTTTTCTAGTCCAACGAAGTTCATCGCTCCAAGACCTTCTACTGGGTTCCATTCGTGAAAAGAAAGGAACACTGAAAATAGAAGTGGAAAAATACCAAATACAGAAAAAATAATTAGGAACGGCAACAAAAACCCATAGGGGGCTAATGCCTTGGCATTAATACGAGCAATAATACTCTGCCTTGATGTTGCTTCCATGACGTTGCTCGCTGAATGACTCATAGTAACGACCTCTTAAAGAAGGAAGCGCGCTAGCACGCTTCCTTAAATCAAACTCAAAAACGGATTAAAGGTTACGCGTTCTGCGTTTAATTAGGCGCTCAGCCTCGGCCAATGCAGTTTTGATGTCTTTATCTTCATCCAATACTTCCATCAGTGCATTTTCTAGAACGATTGAGCGAGCAACGTGGTCACCTTTCGCCGGTGCGACCGGTTTGATGTTGTTCGCTACTTCAGCAAATAGCTGACGCGCTTTTTGACCACCAAGGAACTCAACTTCTTGGTCAAACAGTTTGTCGTCGTAAGTCGTTACGTTAGCTGGGAACGCAGCAATCGTCTCAAAGTGCTTAAGCTGTGAGTCACGATCTGCTGTCATGAATTCGATCAGCTTCCACGCTTCATCTTGGTGCTGTGACTGAGTAGGAATTGAAAGGAAAGAGCCACCCCAGCTGCCGTAGATGCCATCAGGTAGGTTTGATACTGCCCATTTACCTTTTGTTTCTGGTGCAATCCAGTTGTTCAAGTGACCAAGCAGCCATGCACCCGATTGTTGAGTCGCAAACGTGCCATTTCTAAAGCCTTCATACCACTCGTTTGACCATGCCAAAATACGGCCATCTAGACCTTTTTCACGAATTTTCTTCGCGACTTCAAAAGCGTGAACAAAGCGCTCAGATGTAACGACTGGCTGACCGTCTTTATCGAAGTAAAGACCTTCGCCTTCTGGAACTGTGGTATAGATGATTGCTTGTGCAACATCCGCAGCAGATGCGATCAGTTGAACGTTTTGCTGCTTCAGTTTTTCACCCGCAGCAATGTACGAGTCCCAATCTTTGATGGCATCTTTCACGTCGATGCCCGCTTTTTCAAATAAATCTGTACGGTAATACATAACGCCAGGGCCTAGATCCACTGGAATGCCGTACATGTTGCCATCAGAGCCCTTACCTTGTGCCCATGCGTAGGGAGCAAAACGCTCAGCGTATTTATCTGCACCGTATTTTTCAGAAAGGTTGACCAAACCACCAGACGCTACAAATGGACCAATTTTCTCCACATCAACAACAATGACGTCACCCGCACCTGAGCCCGTCGCTAGGTTAGTCGTCAGTTTAGTGTGATGGTCACCATGGTTGTTCATCAAGTAATCAACCTTGATGTCATTTTCCTTTTCAAACTCAGGTAGCAGCACTTTTAAGCTGCTGTCAAAATCTGGAAAACCATCAAAGCGAATCGCTTCTTCTGCATTAACAGCGGTAATTGTTCCAAGCGAAATCGCACTATAAAGTACTAAACTCTTTAATTTCATGTTATATCCTTAATAGAATTATAGGGTAGTAAGTAGATCCTTAACTGAATTTCTAACCACTAGTGAAGGGAGTAATTTAAAATTAACGTCACACTTATTATTTCCCAATTTCTGAATAACAAGCTGTACAGCTTCTAAACTCATTTGTTCAATTGGAAAATTCATTGTCGTTAATTTTGGCGTTAAATAGCGAGCGAACAAAATGTCATCAAACCCAATGAGTGACACTTGTTCTGGCACTGAATATCCTTGCTCTGCCAGCACCTCATACGCACCTAAAGCCATATGATCATTAGTAGCAAATACTGCGGTAAAGTGGCATTTCCTCCTTATTATTTTCTCCATAGCACTGGCACCACTTTCTTCGGTAAATGACGCTTCGGCAACAAGCACTTCATCATATTCAATACCTTCGTCAAACAGTGCATTTCTATAACCTTGCAGACGCCCTCTGGCATCGGATTTATCTAAAGGTCCAGTAATACAGACAATATCCGTGTGTCCCATTTTAAGGAGATATTGTGTTGCTATTTTTCCACCAAGTTCATTGTCGATGGTGATACAACTAGATTTCATTTCCGGGATGAATCGATTAATGATCACAAGCGGAATGCCCGACTCTTCAATTTGAATTAAGTAGTCATCAGGAACATTTTGCGCATGAACAATCAACGCATCGACTCGGCGGCTAATTAAGAATTCAATCGACTCTTTCTGACTCGCTTCCGTATTCGAACCCGCACTGACGACGACATGATAACCAAAGCGTCTTAGGTGCTCTTCCATGTTGTGAAGTATCCCAGAATAAAACGGGCCGCCCAGTTCAGGCACCATGATACCGACACTTCCGGTGCGACTAAACGCAAGCGCTTGGGCGATTGAGTTAGGTTTATAAGCCAGATCTTTAATGGCTTTTTCAACCTTTAGCTTTTTGTCGTGACTCACTCGGCTGGTACCATTGATGACTCGTGATACTGTCGCCTGAGATACACCTGCTAACTCTGATACATCTTTGATAGTCGCCAAAATAACCTCGATACGCCCCTGCATGAAACCGTTTTCAAGCAGAGTATTTCGTATATGAAGTCAGTGAAGCGTGATATAACTCACATGGAATTGAAGGGAAAATTTTGAAATTGCCGAATATTGAGTGCGATGGCAAGTTTTTCATTAGCCATGAAACTCTTTCATGAAATCAGGTTTGGAAATAGTGACCTAGGTAATAAAGAAACCCATGCAGACACCAAAAAAGCGTGTGCATGGGCTGTAATGATAAGAGTGCTCTTGTCTATAGTCCTAGCTTCTGTCGCGCCACTTGGTACTCATCTTCAATAGTATCAATGACATACTGCCTTGGCGCTCTATCAGAGACGTATCTCGCGCGTACTTCTATGTTCTCAAGTTGTGCGCTCCTCCAGTTTTCTAGCGCCTGTTCTATATCGCTTTTTGACATACTACTTTTGATCGATTGTATGGTCATATAATCCAGCGCATCCTGGCTACTTGCTGTAAATGAAACCGCTGATGCAATAATGGTCAACGCAATTAACTTTGCTCTCATAACAATATTCCTTAACCTTATAAAAGACGAATAAGACACGTTGAAACACGAAACCGGTTTCAAGAAAATATGCCCTACTATCGACATTAACCAATAAGAAAATGTCAATACAATAATAGTACAGAACTGTAAAACATCCATTTTCGTGATACTAGTCACGTTAATTTCTGACGGCTCATTGTCCCGATTACCCTTGCGAGCTCGCAATACACTTTCATGGCTACATAAATATTTTCATGAAAACTATTCACCAGCACTATGGCCGTTGTATATTTGTTCACAGTTATAATGCTAAGCATTTATTTAAATTCAATTTTCCACCAATGTCCCTTGCCTTAGGCACTACCCAATATATGGTTAGACAAAATAAAGGAGGACATATGACAAAACTAAACAAGGTAAGTGCTGTTATTCTTTGTGCCACTTTTCATTCTTCAGGCGCGCTGAGTGATGAGATGATCCGTAATGGTAATTTTAATAGTGCTCTCGACGGTTGGTGGACTGCGGGTGCAAGCGCAACGCCAAAGGATGGCTTCGCTTGTATGGATATAAAGAGCACAGGCAATGACGCTTGGAGCGTGATCTTAGGTCATGCCGGAGTGGGTTTGGAACAAGGCGAGAAGTACGCCATTCGCTTTGATGCCTACGCTAGCGTCGATACCCAAATGAAAACCCTGATACAACATGAAGGTCCTCCTTACACTCATTACTTTCTTACAGAAACCGTACTTTCTACCCAACCTGAGTCGTATCAATATGAGTTTACACATCAGCTCGACAGTGATGCCGGAGGCGAATTCCAGTTCCAAATGGGTGCACAGAAAACAGGCTTGGTGTGTGTTGCCAATGTCTCAATCGAAGGAAAGCCCTATTTTGAGGTGTCTAAGACCTCGCCCATCCGCGCCAATCAAGTCGGCTTTTACCCTCAAGCGGATAAACTTATCTTTATCACTTCTGACTCCAAACAGCCTTTACGCTGGACGCTTAAAAATGCCCAAGGCATCAACATCGATCTAGGTCGAACATCGGTATTTGGTTTAAATCCAGCCTCTGGTGAGCACCTTCATCAAATCGACCTATCAAACCTAACCACTGAGCAAACCGGACTGACGATCTCGGTCGATGGCGAAGAGAGCTATCCATTTAGCATTCAAAAGAACGTTTACCGCTCACTAAAACACGACGCTTTCTCCTACTTCTATCAAAACCGTAGTGGTATTGAGATCCAAAAAGAGTATGTGCAAAGAGCCGATTTAGCGAGGCCTGCAGGGCATACTAGCGACCGCGTAACCTGCTTTGATAAAGAGGATGCATGGGGAAATCAGTGGCCCGGTTGTGAGCTTTCTATAGACGTGACTGGCGGTTGGTATGATGCAGGCGATCACGGTAAATATACGGTTAATGGCGGCATCACTACATGGACACTACTCAACCTGTATGAACGCGGGTTATGGCTCGACAATGCCAAGCTTCCGTTTGACGGCGAACAGGTAAAAATCCCCGAAGCCACACAAGATGTTAATCCAGTACTGTCGGAAGCGCGCTGGAATGTCGAGTTCATGCTGGCAATGCAAGTACCCGAAGGACAAAATGTTAGCGTTCCTATTGGCGATCAATCTGCTAGTAAAGCACTTGAGCTGACCGCCATTGATGCTTCTCATCTGGCGTTTCATAAAGTCGCCGACGAAGTGTGGACTGGTATGCCATTACCACCGCACAAAGACGATAAAAAGCGCTATGTCGGCCAGCCAAGTACGGCTGCGACTCTTAACCTTGCGGCGATTGGCGCTCAATGTGGACGATTGTGGAAAGATATCGATCCTAGCTTCGCCAAACGTTGTCTAACCGCCGCCGAAAAAGCGTGGACAGCAGCAATAGCGCATCCGGACATTTTTGCCTACGACAACTTCACCGGCTCAGGCCCATATGATGACTTGGTTTTGAGTGATGAGTTCTATTGGGCGGCGAGTGAACTGTTCATTACCACGGGTAACGCTCAATATCGCGACTTCTTGAAAAGCTCTCCACACTATCTAGAGACACCAAAAGGTAACATTGCCACCGACGGCGATATTTTCTGGCAATACACTGCGCCACTCGGCACCATCAGCCTTGCCGTTGTTCCTAATAACCTAGGGATAGAAGCGATTTCACAAGCTAGAACCAACATCATTCAAACGGCCTCTAACTACGAAGCACAAGTGACTAAAGAGGGTTACCACATTCCTTACTCTGTCGAAGAGTACCCTTGGGGGTCAAACTCAAACTTGGTTAACCGAAGCTTATTCTTAGTATATGCCAATGACTTCAGTGGCGAAGTGAAGTTTCTAAAGGCAGCAGCGAACGCGATGGATTACATACTGGGTGCCAACCCTATGAACATTTCCTATGTTACCGGTTATGGCAGCCACGCGGCGCAAAATCCTCACCACCGTTTTTGGGCAAAGGCGGCAGATGAAAACTCTCCGGCTCCTGCACCTGGTGCTTTAATTGGTGGGCCTAACTCGATCAGCTTTTCCGACCCCATTGCGGCAACAATGAAAGGACAATGCATCGGACAAACCTGCTATCGAGATAACATTGGTGCATGGTCACTCAATGAAATCACCATTAACTGGAATGCTCCGCTGGTTTGGGTTGCGTCAGCTTTGGACGAGGGAAATCTGCACTAATATTGAGCTTTTTTGAATCAATCCAAATGGCCAGCCTCTAGGCTGGCCATTTGCCTACTTTTAAGAGGTTCACAATGACCACAATGTTAAAACTCGTTTGGCTTATCCCTGCAATACTGATCACCGCTTGCAGCTCAGAGAGCAAAACACCGCCGCAAGGCAACGAGGGCAATTCCCCCTCCTTCAATACTGCAGATCAACCTTTGTATGGCGCTGAAGTGTTTAGTCATGACAAAGTACTGTTCGGAAAGTTCGTTATCCGCATGAAAATGGTCTCTAGTCCCGGCGTCATTTCATCGTTCTTTACCTATGACAACGAAAGCTGGGCCGGGGGGATACCTTGGCGTGAAATCGATATTGAGTCGGTAGGAAAACGAAAGGATTTGCTGCAAACCAACTTAATCACTGGTGAAGCAAGCCATCGTATCCACTCAGAACAGCTCCACACTGTTGATGATATCGATGAATTTCATGAACATACTCTTATCTGGACACCGGACGAAATTACCTGGCAAGTTGATGGCGTGACCATACATCAAGAACTGGCTTCGCAGTCTCTGCAAGTTCAAGACATGCGTGGTACGCCACAAAGCTATCGAATGAACCTTTGGGTTGCAGACTCCATCGATTGGGCCGGTCGCTTCAATATAAACAACCTACCGCTGGAGCAAACCATCGATTGGATTGAGTACTACGCCTATGACAATGGGGAATTTACCCTTGAATGGCGCGATGACTTTACTTACTTCGATAGCAACCGCTGGGGTAAAGGAGATTGGAGCTTTGCTGAAAACCTCGCGACCTTTAGGCCAGGCAACGCAGTCATTGTAGACGATGCGCTGGTATTACGATTGACCCGCTAATTTATCTCTTCGCCTCAAAGCAGCTCGCCTTTGAAGGACATAGACCATGATTAAACTCGCCGAATTCGCCATTCGTCAAAGAACGTTTCTGTTGTTTTTTATTACGCTGAGTGTCATCGCTGGCATCTATTCCTATTTTGATCTCGGTAAACTAAAAGACCCAAGCTTTACTGTAAAAACGGCCGTTGTCGTTACCCTATATCCAGGAGCGTCGGCGCAGCAAGTTGAGAAACAAGTGACCGATACAGTCGAAACCAAACTGCAAGAAATGGGAGAACTGAATCGGTTACGTTCACTGTCTCGCCCTGGCATGTCTATGGTGTTTGTTGATCTTAAAGAAAGCCTAAATTCCAAACACTTACCGCAGCAATGGGACATACTTCGCAGTAAGGTTCAAGATGTCAAACTACAGCTCCCAGCTACGGCTCAAATCAGCATAGTGCAAGATGAGTTTTCCGAGGTCTATGGCATGTTGTTTGCCATTCATAGTGACGATGCCAAGCCGGAAGAACTGCGTCGATACTCCGAAGAACTACAACGCCGCTTAAAGGCCGTAGAAGGTATTAAGAAAATTGAATTACACGGCGTACAGCCACGTGTGGTCTATATTGACCTTCCTGATGAACGTCTTGCGCAATATGGCTTATCGGTTGCTCAAGTCTGGAATCAACTCAATAGCACCAATACCACTTTCGAAGCGGGTAAGTTCGATTCAGGGTCAGAGCGAATTCGAGTCCATCAAGGCAGTGAATTTCAATCTCTTGCGGATATTCGCAATCTCATGATTAAAGGTGGAGTGAGTGAATTTGGTACTGGGCTAATTCGGCTTGGTGATGTTGCCGATGTCACCATGGGCTATCAAACACCAGCACTGACAGAAAACCGCTACAACGGACAAGACTCAGTCACATTGGCTGTCAGTCCGGTTCCAGGTATCAACGTGGTGTCGCTGGGCGATACCATTCAAGAAATAATCAATGACTACCAAGCTAGCCTACCTCTTGGCGTTAATATCTCGACGATAGCGTTTCAACCTGACGAGGTACAAAAGGCCATCGACAACTTTGTCGGTAACCTCTTAGAAAGCGTTGCCATCGTATTTGTCGTGCTATTGATTTTCATGGGCTTTAAGAGTGCAACCATTGTTGGGGGTAGCCTGCTTCTGACGATTCTGTTGACGCTTATCTATATGAACATCAATGACATAGATTTACATCGAGTGTCGTTAGGCACCTTTATCTTAGCGCTTGGGATGTTGGTCGATAACGCGATTGTCATCACCGATATGATGATTGCAAAGCTCAATAAAGGCGTCGAGCGAACACAAGCGGCTTTGGATTCGGTTAAGGAAACCGGGGTTCCATTGTTAGGTGCGACCATCATCGCCATCATGGGTGCAAGTCCAGTCTTGTTTTCTAAAACAGATGCAGCTGAGTTCGCGGGCTCTGTATTCTACATCATCGCTTCTTCTCTATTACTGTCTTGGCTTGTCGCAATGACATTCACCACACTTATGTGCTGGCTGTTCATCAAACCGAACTCAGAAAGCAGCGACGACAAGATGGCTCGTTACAAACAGTGCGTATACTGGACGGTCGATAATCCAAAGAAAGCGCTCGCAGCACTGATCCCGTTAATAGTGGTGACTGCAGTAGCCGTTCCTTATATCGCTATTAACTTTATCCCGCAATCCGATCGCCCGGTTGTGTTCTTCGACTATTGGCTACCAAATGGCGCTAAGGTAGAACAGACCTCAGCGGACATGAAAAAAATGGAAGATTGGCTGCTACAACAACCTGAAGTAGAGAGCATTGCTACAGCGATTGGCGGAAGCGTTCCTCGATTTTCTGTGACGGTTGAGCCAGAACCGTTTGATCCAGCTTACGGTCAGATCCTGATCAATACCAAAGACTACCCATCGATATCTGCACTTGTTGCACGAGGTGACGCCTGGGTAAAAGAACAGTTTCCAAATGCAGAGCCGCGATTCCGAGCTTTGAAGCTTGCTACCGCAGATAAATACGCCGTCGAAGCGCGCTTCTCGGGTCCAGATGAAACCGTGCTGCACCAGCTTGCCAATCAAGCCAAAGCCATTATGGTCGAGCACCCTGATGCGAAGTACGTACGAGACGATTGGCGCCAACAAAGCAAAGTGCTGACTCCAATTATTAACCAAGACAAAGCGCGCCGAGCAGGCATCAATCGCACCGATATCGCCTTTGCGATGAAGCGCGCTTCAGACGGTATGCCACTCGGCCAAATGAACCTCAATGATGAGTTGATTACCATTCAACTTCGAGGCTCAGAACAAACCATGGCATCACTAGAGACGTTGCCTGTTAAATCCATACTAGGTTTGCACAGCGTTCCATTAGGGCAAGTTGTGGATGGCTTCGAATTAAAGAGTGAAGAGAGCATGATCTGGCGCCGTGACAGAGTGAAAACCATCACCGCTCAAGCAGGAGTTGAACGTACCAGCACTCCTGCAACAGTTCGAAATGCTATTAAATATCAGATCGAAGCAATCGAACTTCCGCCAGGCTACTCAATGGAATGGGGTGGCGAGTATTACGACGAATACAAAGCCGTATCAGACATTCTGAAGCAGCTTCCCAAAGCACTGCTGATTATGGTGATTATCCTTGTTGCTATGTTCAATGGTTTTAAACAACCAGTGATCATTCTTTCCACGATTCCACTAGCAGCAACAGGCGCAACTTTTGCCCTACTCGCCTTTGATAAACCTTTTGGTTTCATGGCACTGATTGGCGCTGTGACCCTCATGGGGATGATCATTAAAAACGGCATCGTGCTCATGGATCAAATTGAGCTAGAAAGACAAAACGGCTTAGGACTTTCTGAAGCCATAAAATCAGCGACGATCAATCGCACGATGGCTATCTCTATGGGTGCCTTAACTACTGCGTTAGGAATGATTCCATTACTCAGTGACCTATTGTTTGATCAGATGGCAGCCACCATCATTGGCGGACTGGCCGCGGCAACCGTGTTGTCACTCTTTGTTATGCCAGCATGGTATCGATTAGCTTACAAAGAGTCACCGCTACCAGAGGCTTCATCGACACAAGACATACTCATCACTTCAGAACAAAAGGCATAAGACATGAAAACGCATCAATCACGTAAATGCCTAATGAAGGCGTTAAAACTGACTCCTTTAACCCTTGCAGTTGCTTTGTCGGGATGTGCTGTTGGCCCTGATTATTCAGAGCCAACGATCGCACTATCGAGCGCCTACCTTCACGGAACTAATGAGCAGCAAGCTAAGACCGATTACTGGTGGACAAGTTTTAATGACGCTTCACTAAATCAAATGGTCGAAGATGTACAACGTCAAAACATCCCACTCCAAATAGCAGCTGAGCGGATTAAAATGGCCAACAGCTATCAATCGATAGTGAGCTCATTCAAAGTCCCTACAGTCAGTCTTGGCGCGGGCTATTTTAACTATCAATTAAGTAAAAATGACTCACTGCTGGGTTCGGCGTTAAACCCTATTGGCGCGTCAATGCCGACAGGAACGCCGCTGGACTCAGTGACCCTTCTGGATAACCAACACGATGGTGTCTTCGCTGGTGCAAGTATCGGCTGGGAAATGGATTTATTTGGGCGTATCGATAGACAATCGAATGCGGCCAAAATCCGCGTTGAACAAGCAGAAATCTATCGCAGTGGACTCAATACATTGATCACCGCAGATTTGGTGCACAACTACCTGCAATATCGTGGGGCTCAAGAAAGAATGGTCTTGGTCGAAGAAAACTTGGCCGACCAAACCAAGACATTAGACTTGGTCAAAAAGCTGGTGAAAAGCGGCTACGGCTCTGAGCTCGATTTAGCACAAGCACAAACAATGCTGGCTGCAACAGAATCGGTGATCCCTCAGTTGGAGATCGCTCAGCAGGTTCATAAGCAAAGACTAGCGACTTTACTGGGAGAACCCCTGACTCAAGTCGATATTCGTCTTGCGAACCGTTCGAGTCTGCCGAGCTTAGAAGGCGTCATTCCCGTTGGACTGCCTTCAGATTTGCTAAAACGCCGTCCAGATATACGCATGGCTGAGCGCGAAATGGCCGCGCTAAATGAAGAAGTCGCAGCAAGCATCGCCAATCGTTATCCCAAGTTTTTCCTAACTGGCACTCCGGGTGTATCGGCAAGCAGCTTTGATGATTTATTTGACTCTGACTCTTTCGGATGGGCAGCTGCAGTCGGCGTGAGCTGGAATGTATTTGATGGAGGAAGGGGCGAACCGTTGGTTGAGTTAAACGAAGCGCGCTTTGATGCCGCAGTGCTTGGTTACGAGCACTCGGTAAACTCGGCTATCACTGAGGTTGATTCGATGTTGTTTGCCTATGGACGAAGCCAACAAAATGAGCAACGTATTCAAAAAGCACTGACCGCCTCCGAAAACGCACTCAGCAAGGCTCAATCGCTGTACAAAGCGGGTCTTATCAACCATCTTGCCCTTCTTGATGCACAGCGCCAGCAGCGTCTAATGGAAGACAGATTAGTGGCAGCTAGGTTGCAGACTGCGCAAGTGACGGTTGGCGTTTCAAGGCCTTGGGGGGAGACTGGCAAGTTACGGACACGGAAGCCAGCAGTAGTTAAGCTAAATACCTATCAAAAAGCCCGCAAGATGCGGGCTTTTCTATGATTACAAAAAAGTCATTAGCTCGGACGGCTCATCTTCACACGCTGCTTAACTCGGTCAATGCGCTCTTTATTGATGCGCTCTTTTAGCTGAGGCTTAATGTCCGCCACTGGAACGGCCTTCCATTCGCCCTCATGATAGACAACGATATAAGATGCACGGCTGATCTCCTCACGTACCACCCACTTACCGTCATCGATACGTTTCACATCGCCACGAACATTCCCATCGGGTCCTCGGACAGTCCAAGTGCCATTGTCATTTTTGCTACCGGTAATCGTATGCTCTGTGTGCAGCGAAGAGATAGTAATCACATCATCTTGAACCAAGATTTCACCAATACGAACGCCATTATAAGTAATGGAGTACAGAGTCTCACCTTCTGTTTCACGCTCTTTGACCGTAGAGATCTTCGCATCTGGGTTAACCGGTGTTTCATATTCCGGTAAGTGCACAGGGACATCTTGGTCTAAATCTGGGATATACACATAGCCGAAGTCAAAGCCTAAACCTGGCTCTGTTGGCTCAGAGTCCTCTGGTACACTATTACCATAGCCTGGATCCACATTTTCAAAACCCAGGTCGCCATCAAACTCAGGCAGTGGTTCTGTCGGCGATGAGCTTCCACCACTTGATGAGCAGCCTGCAAGTAAAGCGACAGCAAGTGCAGAGCAAAATAGTTTAGATTTTTGAATCGAGGTTAATTTCATGATGTTTTGCCTTCATGTTTTAAGATGAGCAAAGCTTAAACGCCTCGACTTATTCAAACTATAGGGCAAAAAGTAATTCTGATATTTATGTACTGAATATCGAAAACTCTTAGGTGTTAAAAAGTTAGCGGTTTGAATCAGGAGACAGGCAGCATGTTAGTCATCATTGGGCAGCAGGCATGAGATTGTGAGACAGTGGAGAAAAGTCATAACGTGCAGATACAAAAAAGCCCGCTTCAAAAGCGGGCTTTTTCGAAATTTGGTGGGTCCGGGCGAATTCGAATCGCCGACCCCTACCATGTCAAGGTAGTACTCTAACCAACTGAGCTACGGACCCAAATTTTTGTTCCATTCTGAATAAGGATTCAGAGAAGGATGGTGGGTCCGGGCGAACTCGAATCGCCGACCCCTACCATGTCAAGGTAGTACTCTAACCAACTGAGCTACGGACCCATCTCTCTGGAACGAGAAGGATATTAACCAGACTACCTTAGCTCTGCAAGCACATTTTTGTATTTTTGATGCCGTTTGGTCTAATCGCCATCAAATCGACTCTTTTTTATGCGTCAGAGCCTAAAAAATGTGAAGGCTATCAGCTCTTTGGCGAATAATTATAATCAACAAACTAACGAATTATGCCGATTGCTCGTCGTCGAACACCACATTATAGTTCTCTGTGTACTGACACAGCGGTTGGCGGCTACATGTGAAAAAGCGTCGACCTTTGAACTCCCCTTGCATGGCGGTCTTAATTGTCATTGGACTGCCACAACGCTTACAGAAGCGAACTTCTTTGTCTGGTTCTATCAAATCGATATGGGCAGCCAGTAAACGGCGAATTTTACCTACTTGATAGCTAAGCTTTACCGAAGCGCCAATCAACGGAACGTTCGCCGATTTACACACTTGCATGATCAGTCGCTGACGCTCAATTTTTCCTTTATGTAGCTTCTGACCATTATCATATTCTATGATCACGCGTGGTTGCATCGTTCTTGGGTCACAGACGACGAAATCAAAATAGCTTTTGGCGATCACGTTATTTGCGATAAACCACTGCTTCTTGCTTTTCATTTGCTGCGGTGTCACAACATTTGCCATGCTAACTTTAGTCAGTATCACCCCATGATCGCCCACGGCTTCTTTTAACGCATTATAAAACGCCGTTTGTGCTGAAGATAAAATGGGACCTTTCACTTTGTATTGATACGATTTGGTATCTTCCTGTTTTACAAAGTATTTCAGCGCTACCATGGAAAAACCCACCAGCAAAGCAAAGACGATAAAAATCTCAAACATGTTTTTAGCAATACCCAATGGCTAAGTAGACAATACTTGCTCAGATTAAGCGCAATACCTAATAGATGCAATCTTTGTAGTCTTACCGACACAAAATGACGTATATTCAATAAGTAACCAAACTATTAGAGGTTTTAGGATGAAACTGCTACGTCAATGTTTGCTGATTTCCATCAGCGTGGTACTCCTTGGCTGTACCGGCATGCCAGAAAGTGTTAAACCCGTCTCCAACTTTGAACTAAACCGTTACCTCGGCAAATGGTATGAAGTCGCGAGGCTAGACCACAGCTTTGAGCGTGGTTTAGATAATGTATCTGCCACCTACTCGCTCAATGAAGACGGCAGTGTAAAAGTACTCAATCGAGGTTGGGATACAGAGGATTTGGAATGGTCTGAGGCGGAAGGTAAAGCTAAGTTTGTTGAATCTGAAGACATTGCTCATCTAAAGGTATCCTTCTTTGGGCCTTTCTATGGCAGTTATGTTGTCTACTACCTAGAACCTGACTATTCAGTCGCATTGGTAAGCGGTTATAACTCGGAATATTTTTGGATCCTTTCTCGAACACCATCGATTGAATCTAAGCAGCTTGAGAAGTATGTAGAGCGCGCGAACGTCGCTGGATTTGATACTGAGAACTTAATCTTCCCAAAACACGACAAAGCCGAAGTGAATTAACGCTTGCTCGCTAACCCCTAGCGAGCAAAGATTTTACCAAGCTTTTAAGTTTAATCTTCGTCACGCGCCAATGAGTGACCGGTCTTCTTGGTGCTGTTTCGAGGATATGTTGCTTAGCCTTTTCATCAAACGAGACGGGACCACGATGAGCAAGTAACACCCGCTCAGCATTGAGCTTGTATATTTTATCAATCGAATTTCGATATTGATTGGGATGAAATACAGGAAAAGGCGCAATTAAACGCTGCTTGACCTCCACCATAAGATCCGCCACATAAACCGTCGACTGCTTGGCATTGTATACAGAAATGTCGCGATCTGTATGGCCTGGTGTTGTGAGTACCTGCCAATCGTCAAAATACGGTAAAGTATCACCATCGCCCACGGCATGATCGACTTTGAGTTTGCGTTGATACCATAAGTTGCGCTTGGGCTTACCCATTCGATTCGCCATATACCGGGCCAAAATCAAATCCGTTAGGTGCATAGCCACACCATCAATTCCCGCATACCAAGCTTTTGGCTGCTCACTGGAGACAATGTCCGCTCCAGTCAACGCTTTCAACCTATGAGCCGCTCCGGCGTGATCCGGGTGCATATGCGTGACGACGATGGCTTTGAGATCAGAAACAGGACGATTCAGTTCGTCCCGAATATAGCGTAAAATCGTGCCGACATCGGCTCGGCTTGCGCCGTCCAGTAACAGCAATTTATCTGGATACTCAGCGAGATAAATCTGTTGGATATAACCTGAAATCTGATGGATTTTCATAAGCCTTGCTAACTGGTCAGACAACCTTGATGCAAGATAACCTGATATTAACAATATTGCAACAAGCCCTATTATATATAGCGATAGACTTCGCTTTCTGAGGTTCATTTATGAGTGTCATTTATGTTGGTCATAGAGGTGTAGCAGGGACTCACCCAGAGAACACCATGGTCAGTATTCAACAGGCGCACGCGCTAGGATTGCAATGGATTGAAGTGGATATTCAACCAACCAAAGACGATGTTTTAGTGGTCTGTCACGACCATACAGTGAACCGCTGCAGTAACGGAAAGGGGCGCATTGACGAGCAAACTATCGAGCAGCTCAGTAAGCTTGATTTTGGTGCTTGGAAGTCAGAAGCGTTTGAGCAAGAACGCATCATGACACTAGTACAGTTGCTCGATTTTTGTCACCAGTACAATATGTGCATCAACCTTGAGGTCAAGATCGATAGCCACGACGCCAACCATGTTGTCTCTTTGCTCAAATCGGTACTGGATATCCATCCTATAGATAGAGAATGTCTTATTATCTCCAGCTTCAGCGCTGAAGTAATGCAAGCACTGTTCGAAGCAAAATTGGAAACACGTCTTGGTGTGCTTGCCAAACGATTGAACCGCAAAGCCATTGCCAGCATTCAAAACGTCAACGCATTCAGTTGCCACTTAGACTACAAATGGCTAACCGCTAACCACATTAATATGCTGCGTGAACTTGAAGTAGAAATTTGGTGCTATACAGTAAACAACCCAAAATCGTTCAAATACTTAGATAAAGTAGACGCCATCTTTACTGACTATCCAACGCGCTTTATTTAATCGAGATCCTGCGGAGCTTAACTTACCGCTCCCCGGTCAATCTAAGGCTCTGGGTTTAGTGATGCGACCATAAAGTCGATAAACGCGCGTCTTCGAGCCGGCATGAATTTCGACTGAGGAAACTGCAACGTGATCTCACCTTGATAGCGTGAGATCACTCGCCATTCTGGAAGCACTTGAATGACTTCACCGTTTTGAATCGCCTCTTCAACCACAAACTCTGGGAATATACCTATTCCCAACCCTTGCTTAACTGCGTTTAGGCGAATTTCTGAATGGTTGACCGAGTATGGTCCTTCTACCTCGACTTTGACATCCTCTCCACCCTTTGAAAAACGCCAAACATTGTCATTTGGCTGCTCATTAAGGTACAGGCAATCATGCTGCGATAAGTTGTCTGGATGAAAAGGAATACCATGCGATTGCAAATAGCTTCGACTGGCGCACAACACTGCATTAGTATGCCCTAGCGACTTCGCAACCAGGTTTTCCCTCGGGAAGTGAGTCAGTTCAAACACAAAGTCAAGGTTATGCCCAAACGGGTCAACAAACTCATCACTGACCATCAAACGTAGTTTGGCTTTTGGGTATTTGGCTAAAAATTCAAGCATCAGTGGTTGTAAGATACGGCGGCTAAACGCTTTAGGCGCTGCAATGCGCAACTCGCCTGTCACCTCACCTAACTCTTGGCTCGTCACGTGAACTATATCGTCAGCTGAATCAATGATCTTCTGACTGAATTCGTAAACCACTTTGCCCATTTCCGTTGTCACTTGCTTTCTCGTCGTGCGCTCTAGCAAATCTGCATTTAAAGCGGCCTCTAGGCGACTGATCTGACGGCTAACACCTGATGGGGTTACTCCCAATCTTTGCGACGCTGCTGTAAAGCTACCTGAATCAACAACCGTGACGAACGCCACGATGTCCGGCAGTAATGCCATGAGCTTATTTGTGTCCATTAGTCACAAGTCCTATGAGGTTTGGAAGTATTATCACGCTTATATTCATAAGCTAGCATAGTAGAACATATACTTGCATTAGACTTTATTACAACGACACATATGGAAACAAATTTCGCTAACAAGATCTCATTTCATTGGGCAATCATAGGTTTACTGATAGTTTCGATTGTTTGGGGCACGAGCTACGGTGTCTCCAAACAGATATTGAACCAACTCTCCGTGGTCGAATTGCTTTTGGTTCGCTTTGTTATTAGCTGCGCCGTCCTGCTGAGCGTTATCTATTTCAAGCAACAAATCAGAATGTTCACTTCGCAGTGGCGTCGCTACCTACAAGTCGGCATTTCCACTGGGCTTATCTTAAGCTGCATTTTCTTAACCGAAACATGGGCGGTTAAACTGGTTCAAGCTGGGCAAGTCGCTGTATTGATTAGTCTATGCGTGCTCTTTACACCATTACTCGAAACTGCATGGCTCAAAGTCAAACTTCCCAAAGGAATCATGCTGTTTTGCAGCATAGGTTTTACTGGCCTGGTGATGATAGCAAGCCCTAGTGAGCTGAGCGTAGATCTTGGGGTTGGTTTGGTGATCATCGCAGCCCTACTTCGAGCCGTGATGGTCGTTACGTGCCGTAAAGCGTTTACTAAAACACCATTGCAAATAGAAATTATCACCCTAATTCAACTGTCAGTAGTTACGCTTATCAGTTTCTGTCTCGTTCTATTGGATTCTGATAGACCCGCACTGATAAGAACTCTACAAACACTCAATAGTCAGGATTGGGCGAGCCTACTCTATCTAGCGCTTTGTTGCACATTACTGGCGTTCTTTGTACAAAATTACGCAGTGAAACACTTGCCAGCCAGTCAGGCATCATTACTTATGGGTACTGAGCCAATGTTTGGTTTGCTGTTTGCTAGCCTGTTCCTAAGTGAAACCATGACCCCAGTGCAATGGTTAGGGTGCTTCATTGTCATAACCACTACGATTGCAGCTTGTTACAAATTTTCAGCACAAAAATAGTCCAAAATACAGTCAGATTGACTACAAGGCGACACTTTTATTGATTTACCTCAGGTCTTAGGATGTTCAGTAACGTGTAAAGTGGTCTTCCCTGTTTCATAACGTGAAGTGACCCCATGACTCAAGTAAATACAGAGCGCCTCGTAAACCATTTTTGTGAACTAGTAAAAATCGACAGTGAATCTGGCAACGAAAAAGCCGTTGCTGAAGCGATTGCTGAGCAACTTGGTGAGCTAGGCTTTGTGGTAAGCAAATTGCCAGTACCAGAGCAATACACCAATGGCTTTAACGTCTACGGACGCTTAGAGGGCAAACAAGAAGGCAGCATCGTCTTCAGTGCTCACATGGACACAGTCACACCGGGCATCGGTATCGAGCCTATCATCGAAGATGGCATCATCCGCTCAAAAGGCGACACGATCCTTGGTGGTGATGACAAGTCAGGTATCGCGGCAGTGATGGAAGCCGTTCGTTGCTTACAGGAGCAAAACCGCGAACACAAAACGATTGAAGTTGCATTCACGGTTCATGAAGAAGGTGGTCTGTTTGGATCTGAGCATTTCGACATGTCTTACATTCAATCGAAAAACGCTATCGTATTGGATACAGGCGGTCCTATCGGCACTATCGTTACTGGTGCACCTGGTCAGCAAAAAATTGTCGCTAAGATCAAAGGTCATCCAGCTCACGCAGGTCTTGCGCCAGAAGAAGGCATCAGTGCCGCTATGGTTGCAGCGGACGCTATCGCTAACATGAAACTACTGCGCATCGACGAGCAGACCACAGCAAACATCGGTTCAGTACACGGCGGTCAAGCAACAAACATTGTTATGCCTGAGCTAACAGTCGTTGCAGAAGCGCGCTCTCTAAATAGCGACAAACTTACTGCTCAAGTTAACCACATGGTTGAGACATTCCAAGCATCAGCAGAGAAGTTTGGTGCAGAGGTGGAGATTGAGTCAACTCGCGCTTACGACGCGTTTGTTATCGCTGAAGATGATGCTCACGTTCTGAAAATCAAAGAAGTGTTTGCGTCAAACGGTGTTGAAGCAAACACTAAGCATACAGGCGGTGGCAGCGATGCTAACAACTTCAACGAGAAAGGTTTAACGACAGTAAACCTATCTACAGGTATGTCTAAAGTGCACACCACAGAAGAGTTCATCGCTGTTGATGACATGGTGAAGATCACCGACTTTGTGATTAGCTACGTAACCGCTTAATCATACAGTAAAAATAGAAGCCGCCTCTGCTCACAGCGAAGCGGCTTTTTTATCATCACAAATCTTCAAATTCATCAATCGCAGCGCGAGCCTCTGCCAGCGTGCACCCAGATTGATACATCAAATCAGCGACCGTGATCTCAGGCTCCCGCTCAAGGACTTCTTGAATGGGTGACTTGTAGCCATCTAGCACTTTATTTATCGCAACAGAAATCCAGCCGACATTGGCCTCGATAGAAAATTTCAATAATGCAGAAGGCTCTCCGCTCAGTGTCCAGTTGCGTGAGCGTCTAATACGTTTTAGCGTACAGCCATACTTCACAGCACAGGCCATGACGATAGCTTTATCTTCAACGCGGTGAACAAAGCTATTCAGCTTTACCGACACTAAAAACCGCGACGTTTCCAAAACTGACCTTCATCTCTTGCTGTGACTTTAAAGGTTTTTTCTGCGATGGTTTTACCCTGCATCTCGATCACCATGCGCCAATCGCCTAAGTTACTCTCAAAGCCATTGATAGGATCGAGTAACTGAATAGTATCGCCAAGGTAGAAGTCCCAGTCATTGCTACCGACGTGTTCATCGCCATCAAAAGGCGCTAACACCTGCCCTTTTTTACTCAGCACCCCAGGGTGATAGATACAATATCGAACCTTCTCCCCTTTGGCCTTTTTGATGTTCACAATAAAGCCAAACTCAATATGCTCATCCGCAGGTACGATAGTTGTGAATTCTTGAATTTTAGGGAGATCTTTGGAGCCTGAATCCCAAGTGGAGTAAATGCCATAAGAGGTCATTTCTACGACAGGTGAACGCTTCGCCATGGTAAATTTTCTTTTATTTTTCTGTTCTAATGGTTGGGGTTAATCTTGCCAGCGTTTTTGCATAGACGCTATGACATCATCACTAACACCATGAATATTTAGATACCGACCTCGGCAAACGATGATCTCTAGTTCAGCCTTATAACGCTTAGCGAGTGTTTTGTAAGCTTTCATCTCCCACAAGCGAACAAACGTATTGGCGACCACCACGTCTTGGTTGGTTGCAAGCGCAGATTCCACTTGTTTTTGACACCAAGCATGGGCGTCGGCGATTTTGCTCACATCATAATGATAGTCGCCATCAGCATTCAAAAAATACATATCGGCCTCGTAGTGAGCCGCATTGAACGTTTTGGCTAAGGTACTTTTCCCAGAACCAGGTAAGCCACGAATGAGCGTTAGTTTCAAACTCGTTTCCGCTATCAGTTTATGCAAAGGCATTATTGTACCTTGTCTTGGCATCATTAGTAGCGCACTTGCACACTAACGTAAGCTAAAATTAATTATCGACAAGAAATAACGTTTGCGTTAATTTAGATGTATAGACGTCCAGAAGACTAAAACAGAGCTTAGGGAGAAAGCTGTGCCAATTAAGATCCCCGATCAACTGCCTGCATCCAATGTATTGCAACAAGAGAACATCTTTGTAATGTCGGAAACACGTGCGGCGACTCAAGAAATTCGCCCACTTAAAGTGTTGATCCTCAATTTGATGCCAAAGAAAATTGAAACTGAAACTCAGTTTTTGAGGCTACTCTCTAATAGCCCACTGCAAGTTGATGTAGAGCTACTGCGCATTGATGATCGCCCAAGTAAAAATACGCCAACGGAACACCTAGACACCTTCTATCGTCAGTTCGAAACCATCAAAAACCGCAACTTTGATGGACTGATTATTACTGGTGCACCACTCGGTCTCGTGCAGTTTGAAGATGTGATTTATTGGGAGCATCTACAAACCATCATGAACTGGGCAAGCAAACACGTCACGTCAACACTTTACGTGTGTTGGGCGGCACAAGCGGGCTTGAAGCTACTGTTTGATCTTCCAAAGCGCACGCGAAAAGAAAAGCTATCCGGTGTATATCATCATGAAATCCACGATCCACACCACCCTATCCTTCGCGGTTTTGACGACACCTTTTTAGCACCGCACTCCCGATACGCTGACTTCTCACCGGAGTATCTAGACTCACACACCGATCTCGATATTCTTGCAACCTCTGATGTCGCTGGTGTGTATCTTGCGGCCACGAAAGATAAGCGAAATGTATTCGTAACAGGTCACCCTGAGTATGATTCTCATACGCTACATAATGAATATGTGAGAGATTTGGGGGAAGGTATGGAGCCAGCTATTCCAATTAACTACTACCCTAACAACAACCCAGACAATAAGCCGATTGCTAGCTGGCGTAGCCATGGTCATTTGCTGTTTGCGAACTGGCTTAACTACTGTGTTTACCAGCAAACACCTTACGATCTTGACCACTTTAGTGAAGCTGCATTTACAAAAGACGAATAGCCTTCATCTGCAATGCCTCCCTTTAAGGAGGGAGGCATTAGGTATTTCACTTCGCCAACATCGCGACTTTCTTTAAAAAACTATCACGTAAGTGCTCTTGGTCGTATTCAAGGTGATAGGTATTGTGAAAACCCACTTTAAGTTCCACACCATTACCCCGCATATAAACGTTGTACCCATCGTAATCGGAATAGGCTTCAACGCCTTCGTAAATTTTGCCAAATTCGGTGTCTGTACCGTTCTCCATCACCGCGTCATACGCTCGAAGAATTTTGTTGGGATCAAGTTCGTTTCTCATCGCTATCTCCTTCAAACAAAAAAAAGCCACATTTAAAGTGTGGCTTAGTAGTGCGTATTGCGCCAGTTTGGTGGCTAATTGATCTGAAAATTCAGTTCTACTGATCGCGTAGCTCGCGCCTTAAAATCTTGCCTACGTTGGTTTTTGGCAGCTCATCCTTAAATTCAATAAAGGTCGGAATTTTATAGCCGGTCAAATGTTTACGGCAGTGCTGCTTAATTTCATCCGCAGTCACGTTGCCGTTAGCAACGACAAACAGCTTCACCCGCTCGCCGGCAATATCATCTGGAATACCGACCGCAGCCGCCTCAGTCACTTTCGGATGTAGGGTTGCAACTTCTTCAACTTCTGTTGGGAACACATTGAAGCCAGACACGAGAATCATGTCTTTTTTGCGATCTTCAATGTAGAAAATGCCTTCCTCATCCATTCGGCCAATATCACCAGAATAGAGCCAACCGTCTTCTGCGAGGATCGCTTGGGTTTCAGCGTCTTGCTTCCAGTAGCCTTTCATCACCTGTGGGCCACGAATTTGTATTTCACCCACTTGATTCACTCCAAGCGCCTGACCCTGATCATCAACAATACGCAGTTCAGTACTTGGCAACGGCACTCCAACCGCTGCCACGTAGGCTTGTTGAGTATGTACACCGCCCGCTACGACAGGTGAACATTCTGTCAGACCATAGCCCTCAATGATTGGCATTCCCGTGATTCTTTGCCATTCCTCTGCAACATGCTTTTGAGTCGCCATGCCGCCAGCAATGGTGAATTCTGCGTTAGAAAAATCGAGCGTTTTAAACTTCTCATGCTTGTTAAGCGCCGCAAGCAAGGTATTCAAACCAAAGATCATGGTAAACGGATACTTGCTCAAGTCATTGACAAAGCTGTTTAGATCACGAGGGTTAGTGATCAATAGATTGCTTGCCCCCATGTACATCATCAGCATCATGCTGACCGAGTTAGCAAAAATATGATAAAGCGGTAATGGTGTCACTGCGCGCTCTTGCTCTTTCGCAGTGCGCGGACCAAAATGTCCAAAAACCTGAAGCACATTGGCAATAATGTTGCGGTGTGTCAGCATCGCGCCTTTAGCGAGCCCAGTTGTCCCACCTGTATATTGCAAGTACGCCAAATCATCGCGGGTTAATTCTGGCGCAGCAAAGGTCATTTGTTTGCCATCAGTCAATGCACGACGAAGGGAGATAGCACCTGGTAAGTTGTATTTAGGAACCATCTTTTTTACATACTTAACGACAAAATTCACCAAGGTGCGCTTATGAGGCGCTAGTGCATCACCGATACTGGTTAAAATCACGTGCTTGATGCTGGTCTTTTCTATCACTTGTTGCAAGCTATTGCCAAAGTTGGTTACCGCAACAATGATGGTGGCGCCTGAGTCACGAAGCTGGTGTTCAAGCTCACGCGGTGTGTACAGCGGATTGACGTTCACTACCACAAGACCTGCTTTTAGCGCACCCAAGATAGCAATAGGATATTGCAGAAGGTTTGGCATCATCAGTGCAATGCGATCGCCCTTTTTAGCGTGAAGCTCCGTTTGCAAATAGGCCGCAAATGCTTCGCTCTTTTCATTCAACTCACGATACGTTAGAGAATGCCCCATGTTCACAAATGCAGTGTTATCGGCAAACTTCTCAAAAGGCGCTTTAAACATCTCATTGATGTTGGTGTACTGGTCAACATCAACAAATTCAGGCACATCACTTGGGTAAGTCTTTAGCCAAGGTTTATGTCCGTTTCGGTTCGCATTGCTCATCAAATTCATACCTTCATAGTTAGACCTAGCTACTTTATCTAAGAAGGGGGGACGACTAAAGAATTGAGTGATTATTCTAATTTGATCGCTTGTTTTATAAGCAATTATGTCATTCAGAGATCAGAGTTTGTGCTGTGTGTCGCAGCAACATACCTTTACCTCCCCGAGAGTTCAGCCCCGCTTTTAGAATAATCACAACTATCAATTTATGAGCTAGAAACGAATGAAACTCAGTTTGGCAATACTATCTACGCTTTTTATTTTGTTTACATCAGGGTGCGTGACTGTTAGTGAAGAGTCTAAGGTGGCAGCAGCCCCAATGGATGCCGCCGAAACGCGCATTGAACTTGGGCTTGCGTACATGAAAAGAGAGCAATACAGCCGTGCCAAACAAGACTTCGAAAAAGCGCTCGAGTTCGCTCCTAAATACTACCGAACTCACCTTTCTATGGCTTATTATTTCGAGGCTGTAGGTCAGTTTGAACAAGCCAGCGATACTTATCAAACCGCGCTACAAGTCGCGCCAAGTAATGGCGAAGTCTACCACAACTACGGTACTTTCCTTTGTAAACGCGGTAAATACGATCTAGCTGAAACAATGCTAGTCGCAGCCACAGAGCAGCCAAATTACTACCAAATCGCCGAAAGTTATGAGAACGCGGGCTTGTGTGCCCTCAAAGCAGAACGGTCAAATGAAGCAAGAAGGTTTTTTGAGAAATCACTAGAGCATGACCCTTATCGACCCAACGCGACTATTCAGCTTGCAGCCATTGAAGTTAATGCCGGCGATTACAGCAAAGCGCGCGCGAGACTTTTAAAGTTCCATCATAGATTTGGATTTCAAAAACCGAGCTTGACCGTGCTTCGTAATTTAGAGCGAAAGGTTGGGAATGTGGTTATGGCTGAGAAATATCAAGCGCTGTTAGATGACTTAACAAATGATAGTTAACGGGCGTGGAGTTGGCTCGCACAAACTGAGGACAACACTCGCTGACAACGATCCTCGCTTTCACGAGGATGACGCTGCCTTATGTAACCAATAGCATCCATGAATAGCGACTTACAACAAATGCCCACTCACAGCCAGACGTTGCTCGTGACTCATAAACGACCATGCCAAAAAGCGGCTTTTCTTCTGCCCTTGAGCCATTTCTTGGATCAGGACATGTGTCGCACCCAACTTTTCTAGGCGTTTTTGTAATGGACGAATATTGTCCTTCTTAGAAAGAAGAGTCGAGAACCAAATTACTTGATGTGCGAACTTCTTACTCTCGTTTGCCATATTCAGAACAAATGCTTCCTCACCACCTGGACACCAAAGCTCCGCATTCTGGCCGCCAAAATTGAGCCCTTCACTCTTTTTAGCTGGCTGACTCTTTTCCTGAGACAGATCGCCACGCTGTTCTCTATTTTTCGCTAGATTGGCATTCTTGCGCTCAGTCCCCTTCTGGGCATCTTCCGCTGATTTATGGAATGGAGGATTACAGGTTGTCGCGACGAACACATCGCCATGTTGAATCACGCCTTCGAAAATATGTTCACTGTGGCTTTGGTGCCTTAACTCAATTTTTCTCGTCAGTTTATCATTGAGTGTGACATTGTTTTTTGCGCTTTTTAGCGAGCCTTCATCGACATCGCTTCCTACCCAGTTCCAGTGGTATTGCGTCGCACCAACAATCGGATAAATACAGTTTGCGCCAACGCCTATGTCCAAAGCTGTCACTTTAAGCCGTGCCCTTGCTGGACGTTCTTGCATTAGGTCGTATTGGAGCCATTCGTTGAGTCGGTGAATGTAGTCTGCGCGTCCTGGGATTGGTGGACACAAATATCCATTTGGAATATCCCAGTGACTTAATCCGTAATACGCTTTTAACAGAGCCCGATTGAGCACTTTTACTGACTCAGAGTTTGAAAACACAATGCTCATATCACCATGTGGATTTCTCACAACATGGTCTGCCAATTCAGGTTCCGCTTCAATCAGATGCTTAAAGTCATAACGGCCTTGGTGTTTGTTGTTTGCATGAAGCCCACTCGCACTTCGCTTGTCGACAACCATTGTCGAGGACTTATCTTGCTTACGAGGTCGTTGGTTAGATTTATTTTGACGAGTCATTGAGAAGTTCTTTATAGATCATAAAAAGGCGCGCATCGAACTCAAGCTGATGGTAGTCAGGTTCCATATGACAACATAGTTGATAAAACGCTTTATCGTGGTTCTTTTCTTTGATGTGGGCGAGTTCATGAACCACCAGCATACGCAGCAGAGGCTCTGGTGCATCTTTAAACACGCTCGCGATGCGGATCTCGTTCTTTGCTTTAAGTTTGCCACCATGTGCGCGAGAGATATAGGTATGCAGACCAAGCGCATTGTTGATGAGATGGATCTTATTGTCCCAAATGACTTTCGAGATAGGCGGCGTTTTTTTCATGTAACGCTGCTTAATGTCCATAGTGTAATCGAACAGTGCTTTTTCGCTCTTAATTTGATGACGTTGTGGAAAGCGGTTTTCAAACCATTGAATAAAACGCCCCGACGACACCATACCATCGATCTGCTCGACAAGGTGTTGAGGATAACCTGAGATGTACTTGAGATATGGGCTCATAACCATTGCGGTGTTGCTATCAAAGAGCGCGCTATTCTAGCGAGGCTAAGAGTTGAAATAAAGAACATATGTAATTGGTCACGAACATTAATGTCGAAACACGCTGCGAATAGATCCCCGCCTGCGCGGGGATGACGGACTTTATAATGCTTACGTCCTATTTGTCTGGACTACTGCTCCCAAAGATCCTTAGCATCAGTGAATAGCGACTTGAACCAAAGAACAACCGTATCCCACACACGCTTGAAGATAGAGCCTTGTTCCACCGTCGATTTAGCGACTAAAGGTTCCGTGGCAATGTCATCGTTACCTACTTTCCAAGTGACACTGCCGATAATGTCTCCTTGATTGATTGGCGCGATTAGAGGGGCGAATACCTCGACCTCCTTAGAAACGCTACGGCTATTCCCTCGAAGGTAGGTGGCGTAGACGTCTTGTTCAAAGCCTAAAGGAATCGCACTACTTGCTCCCTTCCAGACTTTTGCCGTCACTTCAGTCGCATCCGATTCTGCGAGCTGGTCAGTCTCATAGAAGCGGAAACCGTAGTTAAGCAACTGCCTTGATGCTTCTACACGAGTCTGAGCGCTTGGGGTACCCATCACTACCGAGATAAGTCGCATTTGTCCTTGGGTTGCAGAGCTGACCAAACTGTATCCTGCTTCGGAGGTATAACCGGTTTTCCCACCATCCACATTGAGTGAGTTGTCCCAAAGCAATCTATTTCGGTTGTACTGCTTAATGTCTGCCCATACAAATCGCTTCTCGGAGTAGATCTTATAGACCTCTGGCACATCCTCGATAATACGCCTCATCAATATCGCCATATCTTGCGGGGTGGTGTGAATGCCTTGTCCATCCAAACCGTGTGCGTTGATAAACTGAGAACTATTCATTCCTAAGTTAATAGCCCACTGATTCATCAGTGCCACAAAGCCATTTTCAGTCCCAGCAATATGCTCTGCTAAGGCAACCGCTGCATCGTTACCCGACTGAACAATCAACCCTCGCATCAAATCGGCAACCGTTACATCATCACCTGGCTTAATGAACATCTTTGAAGAGTCTGGAAACTTAACCGACCAAGCATTTTCACTAACGGCAACCTTGCTATCCCATGCTGTGCGACCAGATGCTATCTCCATGCCGACGACATAAGCCGTCATCAGCTTGGTTAAGCTCGCTGGTGCAAGTGCAGCATCTTGATTGCCTCCAACAATGATCTCTCCCGACTGATAGTCCATTAGGACATAGCCTTTGGCATTCAATGAAGGTGGGTTCGGTGTGACCAACGCGAAAGCCGTCGCCGATGAGCAAAGCACTAACGACGCAAGCAAAACAGACATTGGTTTTCTCATCTCACGGACTCCTTATAGTGTGAGTACTTCGCCGTCTCTGCTGGCTTGAAAGGTCAAGCCTCGCCGCCAAATTGGTGACTTAAGAATACAGCAGGAAGCGAAGCAAAAAATTGATAACCTCTACCCACAAATTAGAATAAAAACGGCAACTTGGCTTAGTTTTTTTGTAAGAAATTCTGCATCTCAGAAATAAAGCGCAATTAAAGGAGAACGTGGTCTTGATTCAGTCTGGTTTAAATCGAGTCTTGCTCTAGATCGTGTGATCATCTAGATCGAAAAAGTGACAGGCGGAACCTTGGTGTGTTTTGGCGACGTACATCGCTTTATCGGCGACACTCACCGCCCGGACACGATTGAGCCCTTGGCTATCACAAAGGGTTGCACCCAAGCTAACATTGATAGAAATCGACTCAGACTCGCCAGCATCAATTGGATGTGAAGTAACTTGCAGGATGTGTTGGGCAATACTCAACACATGTTCGCGACTGTTCAATCCGGGTAATACAATTAGAAACTCATCACCACCTAAACGGCCAACCAAGTCGGATTGCCGAGTAAAGTCTTGCAATCGCTTAGCGAACTCGGTCAGTATTTTATCACCCACTACATGACCATGCTGATCGTTTAAAGATTTAAAGTTATCAATATCTACATACATGAAGGCTATTTTCTCGCCCTTTTTACGGCACTCACCCGCTAACTGCTTGAGTTGAGATTCCAATAATCGCCGATTAGGTAGACTCGTTAATGGGTCAAGGTTTTGTGCTTCAATGGCTTTGAGCTCTTTCTCTTTTCGCTCAGAAATATCACGCACTATGGCTAAGAAGTACTGTTGTCCATCAAATTCAACCATATTCACGTTGGCTTCAACAGGGATCTCCTTTCCATCCTTACGTCTGTGTGTCGTCTCAATGCACGCCTCTCCGTGGAGCTTCATTCGACGAACATGCTCACTCCACGTCGTCTCTTTGCTAAATCGAGGGTTAATATCAATCACTGATAGTTGAAGCAACTCTTCCTTGCTGTAACCGAGTCTCTTATACGCAAGCTCGTTACAATTGAGAATGTGGCCATATTCCATTTCAGCAACATAGATTGCATCTGAGCACTTTTTAACCATATGGTTTAATAGTAGCTCCGCCGCATGAGATTTCCTCATCGCTGTCATATCAACGATCTGAGACACAAAATGATGCACCCTTCCGACTTCATTAACATCAGCAGCAATGTTGAGCTGAGCAATAAGAGTGTAGCCTTGTTTGTGGCGATAACGTTTCTCAATCTGTATTGGAGTGAAAGGCTCTCGACTCAATTGGCTACGAATGCGCTGATTAAGCGCTAAATCATCAGGGTGAGTCATCACCACATCGTTAGACATTAATTCATTGCGTGAATAACCAAGAAATTGGCAAAGTGCGGGGTTGGTATAGAGTAAACGGCCTTTTGGGCAGGTAATGGCGGTTGGAATCGGCGTTACGTCGAACAAACGCGATATAGACTCATCAAGTCTCGCAATAGGCTTGTCCATAGGCTCCCTCCTTACCGCTCGTGGACTGCAATCATAGTGGCCGAATTGCGCTTTCCGAAACGACAATCGTGCAGCTCCTCATCTTTATTCCATTACATATTGCATCAGTTTCAAAAGCTTCTCCCACTCAACAAAGCCGTTATTAATTAAATACTCAAAATTGAGACAATCTCAAACAACAGTTAGCTTTAACTCCAAAGGAGAATATTTTCATCAGTGTCGATCGCCTATGATGTCGCTCTCATTTCTTCTCGGTTACTCCGTATGAGTCGCAAACCAACCCTAGCAGAAGCGACACAACTGCTGATTCAACAAGTCAAAGATGAACTGCCTTTGTATGATCAAGACACCTTCGTTTGTGGACCCAACAATACCTGTATTGGGTGCCCTAAAAAGTTATTGGAGTTGGTGGAAACTGATGTCAGTTATTGGGAGAGTGCATTGGTGCGCGGCATAGCACCAAACTTTGAGCAGTTTCGCCGCTTCACTAAGCTATGCACTAGCGTAAGACGCAGCCTCGTGCGCAATGGAATTGTCGAGAAATAATCACTCCGACACATCAGATACTATCCACTGAAATTTTTTCTCTCTAGCTCTGGTCTTGTATTTCGGCTTCATCGTACCAAGTTCGGTAACGCCAAAACCAGTTTCGTCTCATTGAATCAAGGCAAGGAGCACAGAGTATGTCAACTAAGGTCAAACTTTATTCCGGGGAGAGCCGCTCACCACTCTGTCAAGCCAGCCTTGAGTTTTATCAACTCAGCATGCTACTCGACGAGCTTTCATCCGAGATAGAGGTGCAGGAGTGTGACTACGCCCGCGTTGATGTTTATGAAGGCGGACATTTAGTACGTTCTTATCGTACTTGTTCAAAAACGCGAGTCGAACGCCTTTTACACCATCATTGGCAATAGGTCACCGAGTGCCATCTCATTGTTTCCCAGCGACAAGTCATTACAAAAGCCTTGCTACTTGTTGTTATAAATGTTTTTTAACAAATCTTGAAATTTTGCATGTCATGTAACGGTCTCGTTCGTTGAATCTAATTTTGTGATAGCCCTATTGTTCGAGCAAAGGGTATTGATAAACGTGCTCTAACCTTTACTATCATTTACTTACACCTAAATGGTTTGTTCCATTTTTTGGCAAGGTTAGCCACACACTATAAAGATACGGACACCAGCATGAAAAATTCTATGTTCAACACTTCAGTGGTTTCTTCCGCCGCGTTAATTGCCGCAGCGCTCAGCACATCCAGCGCTTTCGCTGAAGAAAAGTCTTGGGAAAACATCGTCAAGCAAGCGGAAGGTCAATCCGTGTACTTCCACGCTTGGGGAGGAAGCCAAGAAATCAACCGCTACCTTCAGTGGGCAGGCAAAGAACTAAAGGCTCAATATGGCGTAGACTTCAATCACGTCAAAGTTACCGATATCTCAGAAACGGGTTCACGTTTATTAGCGGAAAAAGCAGCCGGTAAGAGCGACGGTGGCAGTGTCGATATGGTGTGGATTAACGGCGAAAACTTTAAATCTATGAAAGATAATGCCTTACTTTACGGCCCATTCGTGTCCACGCTACCAAACTGGCAGTACGTAGACAAATCTCTCCCTGTCGATAGCGATTTCTCTGAACCGACTGAAGGGTTGGAAGCCCCTTGGGGTGTCGGCCAGCTGGTTTTCATCCACGACACGCAAAGCCTGAATAACCCACCAGTGTCTTATTCCGAAATGCTCAATTATGCTAAGGCATTTCCGAACAAGCTAAGCTACCCTAAACCACCTGAGTTTCATGGCACCAGTTTTCTAAAATCGCTGTTAATCGAGCTCACCGACAACGATCCATCCTTGGCTAAGCCGGTTTCAGAGGCGGATTTCGAGATTGTCACCCAGCCGCTTTGGAACTATCTAGACGAATTTCATAAAGTCGCTTGGCGCGGTGGTAAGCAGTTCCCTGCAGGCACAGCAGAAACCATTCAATTGCTTGATGATGGTCAGTTAGATCTTGCGCTCACATTTAACCCTAACGCTGTTTTTTCCGCTCAAGCTAGCGGGAATCTAAGCGATACGACAAGTGCTTATGCAATGGAAAGCGGCGCGCTATCCAACATCCATTTCCTTGCGATACCTTGGAATGCTAATGCCAAAGAAGGGGCGTTGGTGGCGATTAACTTCTTATTGAGTCCAGAAGCACAGTCTCGTAAAGGTGACATCAATATTTGGGGCGATCCTTCGGTGCTGAATAAACAATATCTAAAAGGAAGTGCAGCCAAGACTCAACAATTTAAGTCTGTGGCAGAGCCTCATCCGAGCTGGCAAAGCGCACTCGAGCAAGAATGGCTCAAGCGCTACGGCAGCTAACCGGAGATTGAGCCTTAAATTATGCTAAGACTGTTGTACGCCACATTGGTTGTTGTCTGCATTCTCCCTACCATTCCTGGGCTTCTTGGAGTGGTAGTAGCTTCGCTTGGGTACATCCCCCCGCTAAGTATGACTCAGTTCTCCCTTGAAGGATTTGAACAAGTCTTCGCTTGGCAAGGCGTCAAAACATCCATCATGCTAACCATTGGCACCGCACTTGTAAGTAGTTATCTCGCTTGCCTTATCTGCTTTGCCATCCTTGCCAGCAGTTGGAACAGTCGCTGGTGGAATAAAATTGAGTTAACGTTATCGCCTCTTCTGGCTCTTCCACATGTCGCCTTTGCTATTGGTTTCGCGTTTCTATTTTCCCCAACAGGATTTGGCGTGAGAGCGTTAGTGGAGCTATTGGGCATCGAGTCGACAAACAGTATTGAAGAGATGGTCTGGCTGGTTAAAGACCCTTACGGTATAGGACTAACACTCATGTCGGCGATGAAAGAAATCCCTTTCCTACTGCTGATGAGTATTCCCATTTTACGCCAACTCAAAGTCAACGAATCTTTAAAGATCGCAATGTCACTCGGCTATTCACAGTCCGCTGCTTGGTGGAAAGTCATTCTACCTCAATGGTTCAACAAACTACGTTTCCCAATGCTCGCTGTGATTGCCTATAGCTTATCGGTCGTAGATGTGGCGTTGATCATTGGGCCAACCAATCCGCCGACATTTGCTGTTTTGGTTTGGCAGTGGTTTAACGATCCGGACCTTGAGTTGCTACCACGCGCGAGCGCCGGGGCAGTCGTGTTGTTTGCGATAGCATCAATATTGATTGGTGTCGCTCGTGGCATTGAGTTTGGTACAATCAACTTCGCCAATCGCTGGCAATATTCGGGACGCACCACAATTCGTCTGCCAGGGAAGTGGCTATTCATTGCACTGATTACCGTTGTCGCCGCTATGCTGCCACTCACTGTTTTGTGGACATTTGCCCAACGCTGGCGCTTTCCTGATCTATTTCCCTCTCGATATACATTACGTTTCTGGGAGTATGAGTGGGAAGGTATGACGTCAGTGATGACACAAAGTCTTACTATCGCACTTATATCTGCGACCATCGCGCTACTGCTTGCAGTCATTGGTCACGAATACCGGATTAAGTATCGCCTTCAAGTGCCAGGCTATGTCATTGCTATTCCGATGCTTGTCCCTCAGCTCAGTATTTTGTTTGGGCTACAAGTGGCGACGTTAATGCTAAGTGATGGGCACTATCTATTGTGGGTATGTTGGTCGCACGTATTTTTCGCCTTTCCATACGTTTATCTAGCCTTAGATGGGCCATGGCGTGGCTACAACGATAAGTTTACTCAGCTCTCTTTGAGTCTCGGCAAAAGCCCGATACACACTTGGCTACATGTAAAATTACCGCAGCTGTTACCTGCAATGGTTTTTGCTTGGGCTATCGGTATCAGTGTCTCTTTGGCGCAGTATTTACCCACTCTTATTCTCGGTGCAGGCAGAATTGCCACAGTCACCACCGAAGCGGTTGCCTTATCGAGTGGCTTTGATAGGCGAGTCACCGCCATCTATGCGCTGTTCCAAGCACTATTGCCGCTACTCTTTTTCACTCTCGCGGTTATTGTTAATCGCTATCACACTCGCTATCGTCGAATTAAAATAAAAGGATTGTTATTGAATGACACTCTTGCTAGAAAACCTCACCATCCGTAAGCGCGATGGCGAGGTGCTGTTTTCTGATTGTCACTTCACCATCAACCCCGGTGAAATACTCACTCTTATGGGACCGAGTGGTTGTGGTAAGTCGACACTGCTCGATGTGGTCGCGGGTCATCTAGCGCCCGACTTTACCTACACTGGCAACGTCTATCTTGATGATGAGCGTATCGATACCATCGCTCCCCACAAGCGACACGTTGGCATCCTGTTTCAAGATGACTTACTGTTTCCACATTTAAACGTGTGGGAAAATCTCGCTTTTGCGCTGCCCAATAACGTTAAGGGTGAGTTGCGCAAACAGCAGGCGCTTGAAGCGCTCGATAAGGTTCGTCTTTCAACCGTAGCCAATCATTACCCCGAGCAGCTCTCCGGTGGACAAAGAGCACGCATCAGTTTAACTCGTATGCTACTAGCAAAACCCAAAGTAGCGCTACTCGACGAACCCTTTAGCAAGCTCGACAAAGAGCTGCGCATGCAATTTCGTGATTGGGTGATGGAACAGCTTTCGAATGCGAATATCCCCACTCTGATGGTGACTCATGATGAAGATGACATCCCTCCGGGTAGCCAGGTACTGACATGGCCATGGGAGAATGCACATGCTTGATCGACTGAGTATCAAAGTTATTCGCTGGCCACTGGCTCAATCCGCCAAACTGCTCGACCGAGCAGGAGTGACAGCCAATCAAACCACCTTATTTGGTTTCGCATTAGGTTGCCTAGCCTTCCCCGCTCTTGCCTATGCTCATTACGATCTTGCTTTGGTGTGTATTTTGCTAAACCGGATCTGTGATGGACTGGACGGTGCGCTGGCTCGAATACAAGGAATTACCGATGCAGGTGGATTTTTAGATATCAGCTTAGATTTTCTGTTCTATTCATTGATCCCCTTTGGTTTTGTGGTGGCTGACCCGGAACACAATGCCGTAGCGGGTGCATTTTTGATTTTTTCTTTTATCGGGACTGGCACCAGCTTTTTAGCCTTTGCCGTCATGGCAGGCAAACGTGGCATTGAGAACCCAGTCTATCAACACAAATCGCTCTATTACATGAGTGGTTTGACCGAAGGCACAGAAACGATTGGTTGTTTCGTGCTACTTTGCCTGCTTCCGCAGTACTTTGCCCCAATAGCAATTGTGTTTGGCATTGCCTGTTGGTTTACCACGTTTACACGTATTTATTCTGGCTTTCATACGTTAAAAGAGTAAGGAACATCATGTCTTCTGACTATTTTGGTACCAGTGCCGCTTATGCACGCAAAGAGAGTGACTACCGAGAAAAAGCGCTCAAGCTCTACCCTTGGGTATGTGGCAGTTGCGCGCGCGAGTTTGTGTACTCCAATCTACGAGAACTAACTGTTCACCACAAAGATCACGATCATACTAACAACCCTGAAGACGGCAGCAACTGGGAGTTGCTGTGCCTTTACTGTCATGATCACGAGCATTCAAAGTACACCGAACACGATTTGTACGGTAGTGAGGTGAAACCGGGAGAGGACAATCATCAGGCGGCGACGCACAATCCATTTGCCGATCTTGCGAATATGATGAAGAAGAAGTAGTGGCTCATGTAAACAAAAAGAAAGAGGCGCAGTCCTCTTTCTTTTCGTCATGACCTTTGTAGTAAATAGGCTCTATCCAAATCTATTCATTCCGCCTTTGTTGCTCCCCTATTCTTCGTACTAAAGTCTCGGTGCAAATTCAAATACGTCTGAATAACAACTCGCCTCTTCCAAGCCGTTAGATTTAAGCTGGTCAATTGTGCCGTAAACCATTTTTTCCGAGCCACACAAATAAACACTGGCATCTTTAAGATCTGAAAAATCTTGTTGTATCACTTCATAGAGAAAGCCCACCCTTCCCGTCCAGCCTAACTGTGCAGATTCTAAAATCTCGGTGAATCTCAAATTTTTATATTGCGCTGCCCAATCATGAAACAGTTCTAAAAGGAAGAAGTCCTCGCGGCTGCGATTAGTCCAATAGATATCAATAGGTGTTTCGGGACTTTTATGTAAAATTTCTTCGGTTATACATTTAATTTTCGATATTCCTGAACCCGCCGCCACCAGCAGATGAGGCGTGTCGAGTTTGGTCTGTAGAAACGCTTTTCCCATAGCCAGCATGATGCTTACTGGCTTTTGGTTAGTTTTCAGTGCAGCCAAACAGTCAATAACTTTACCTGAGAACTCGCTAGTACATTGTATAATCAAGCACACCCGATTTGGCTGTTCAGGATCTAGCCGGCTGGAGATGGTGTAAGAAAGCCATAGCGGTTTATCATCTTGGTTCACATCAAGTTCAAGCTTCAAGTATTGCCCCGCTCGGTAGTCTAGCGATGTTTCCTTTGGCGCGAGAAGTTCAATTAAGTAGGTGTGCTTATTCAATGGCACAATATCCGTCACACTGACTAAGTGACGCGCAATGGGGAGCTCTGTAGTTTCATTGTTCATAATTCTCTGTCCTAGAAATCACTTTCCTTGAAAGCTTGTCCGTTAAAGTAAGCCATTCGATTAACGGACAGACTAGAGCAGTTTTCAGATGATCAAAAGTGATATAATATAAACAATCGATTACTTTTATTCATAATAAAATATGCTAGAACGTATTCATCTTAAAATTATTCATGCCGTCCATCAGCACGGCTCACTGACTGCCGCTGCAAAAGAACTCTGTGTCACACAGTCCGCATTAAGTCATACAATGCGTAAACTGGAAGCCAATCTCGGGACAGAAGTTTGGGTACGTGATGGGAGAAGCCTAAGACTGACCCAAGCCGGCCAATACCTCCTCAACATTGCCAATCGCGCACTTCCTCTCTTAGTAAGTGCTGAAGAACGACTCAAACAAATCGCTTTGGGCGAACGAGGCACATTGAGGATTGGTATGGAGTGCCACCCCTGCTATCAGTGGCTTCTCAAAGTAGTATCGCCTTTCTTAGAGACGTGGTCAGACGTAGATGTCGATGTCATACAGAAATTCCAATTCGGTGGCGTTGGCGCGTTATTGGATTATGAAATTGACCTTCTGGTAACTCCGGATCCGTACTACAAGTCTGGCCTAGTTTTTGAACCCGTATTTGATTACGAACAAGTGCTTGTTGTGCCCACTGATCACACGTTAACTTCCCTTCCGTATGCGACAGCTGAAGATCTGCGTGACCAAGTATTATTTACCTACCCAGTCGAAAAAGATCGCCTTGATGTTTACGCTCAGTTCCTTAACCCGGCTCAAGTTGTCCCGAAACAACACAAAACCGTTGAAACAACCGATATCATGTTGCAGATGGTTGCATGTGGGCGCGGAGTAGCGGCACTACCGCGCTGGCTCGCAGAAGAGTATTGCAAAAAACTGCCATTGTCGGTTGTTCGCTTAGGGGAAAATGGTATCGCCAAACAGATTTATTTAGGCCGTCGTGAAGGCGACAGCAACATCGACTACCTTACCGCCTTCATAAAAACGGCGCGCAGTTATAACCATCCGACGGGCAAAATAGATAAATAAGTTAATACCCATCGTCTACCACTAATCCCTCTCAATGGCGCACATTAAAGTCTTCTAACACGTTAAGGTGCGCCATTTTTCTAACTGGTCACCACCACTACCCGCGCCAATCCATGAGCAACACTCATGGATTAATAAAATTAAATCAATATTCATCATAGTTAATTCAACCTAGTATTGACCCAAGACATTTTTTCAAGCTTTTATCAACTTTGGGTATTAGGCAATTATGAGTAGCGATTTCATTTATTCCATTCAATCTGTTCGATTTGATGAACACTATTCACCATCGAGCGATACACGTCTTACGACAAACTTTGCTAACTTGGCTCGCGGGGAAGCTCGCCAAGAAAACCTTCGTAAAGCAATCAACATGATTAATAACTGTTTCAACAGTCTGGCACATTGGGACAACCCAAATAAAAACCGTTATTCCGTTGAGCTTGATATTGTGCACGTCGATATTGACGTTGAGGGTAATGGTGAAACCTTTCCCACTATCGAGGTGTTAAAAACCTACATTGTCGATAACCATACGAATAAACGCATTGAAGGTATTGTGGGGAATAACTTTTCTTCCTACATCCGTGACTACGATTTCAGTGTGGTATTGCGCAACCACAACCAAGGTCAAGATCACTTTTCTGTACCCGCTAATTATGGTGAATTACACGGCAAAATGTTCCAAGACTTTATAAGCTCCAGCGCTTACAAAGAAAACTTCAGTAAGCCCCCCGTGATTTGTTTGAGTGTATCAGACAACAAAACCTATCATCGCACGAGTAATCAACATCCTGTTCTTGGTGTTGAGTACAAGCCCAATGAGTCTTCATTGACAGAGCAATACTTCAAAACAATGGGCATGGATGTGCGCTATTTCATGCCGCCAAACAGTGTCGCTCCGTATGCGTTCTTCTTCTTTGGTGATTTGTTGAATGACTACAGCACGCTCGAATTGATCAGCACGCTGAGCACCATGGAAACCTTCCAGAAAATATATCGCCCAGAGATCTATAACTCAAATGCCGTTGCGGGCGAAGTGTACAAGCCGAGCCTTAAAAACCTAGATTGCTCCTTAACACAAGTGGTTTACGACCGAGGGGAACGTAATCGCCTAGCTGTTGAGCAAGGTAAGTGGTGTGAAGAGCACTTTATTCAAAGGCACCAACTGACTCTAGAAAAATGGGTGGCCAACTTTGCTGAGCCTGCACTCTAACTTTAAGGTATAGAAAGAATTGATGATGAAAAAACTATTCCCAACCTCAACCGCCGGAAGCCTACCAAAACCAACTTGGTTGGCTGAACCTGAAACGCTTTGGTCACCTTGGAAGTTAGAGGGAGACGAGCTGATTACCGGTAAACAAGATGCGCTGCGCATCACCCTGCAAGAGCAAGAAGCATCAGGCATTGATATTGTCAGTGATGGTGAGCAAAGCCGCCAGCACTTCGTCACCACCTTTATTGAAAATTTGAGTGGTGTTGATTTTGAAAACAAGAAAACAGTGAGAATCCGTGACCGATACGATGCCAGTGTGCCTGGCGTTGTCGGCTCCGTGAGCCGCCAAAAGCCGGTCTTTGTAGACGATGCCAAGTTTTTGCGCACACAGACAGATCAACCGATAAAGTGGGCTTTGCCTGGGCCGATGACAATGGTGGACACACTTTATGATGATTATTACCAAGATCGTAGAACGCTTGCTTTTGAGTTTGCCAAAGCGCTAAACGAAGAGGCCAAAGAGCTGGAAGCCGCTGGCGTTAATATAATTCAGTTTGATGAGCCGGCTTTTAATGTCTTTCTCGATGAGGTTAATGATTGGGGCATACAAGCACTAGAAAAAGCCTGTGAAGGCTTAAAATGCGAAACTGCGGTTCACATCTGCTATGGCTATGGAATCAAAGCCAACACGGATTGGAAAAAAACACTAGGCACAGAATGGCGCCACTATGAAAGAACATTTCCAGCGCTCCAAAAATCGACTATCGATATTATCTCTTTAGAGTGTCATAACGGTCGAGTGCCATTTGAAGTCCTTGAACTCCTAAAAGGCAAAAAAGTGATGGTCGGTGCCATTGATGTGGCCACGAATAACATTGAAACGCCCGAAGAAGTCGCGGCAACGATTCGCGAAGCGCTAAAGTATGTTGATGCCGATAAGCTATTGCCTTGCACCAACTGTGGCATGGCGCCTCTTTCAAGAGATGTGGCAAGAAACAAGCTACAGGCTTTAGCAGCTGGCGCTGAAATAGTCCGAAAAGAGCTCTGCGCTTAACATCTCGTTTGTTGGTTTTTATTTGTAATCATTTTAACGTTATCGATTTTTGAATATGATTGAGTTTCTAAGCAACAATATTTCGACACTTATAGCTCTAATTGCAACGGGCGCATTTGCAGGCGTCTTAGCGGGATTGTTAGGGGTGGGCGGAGGCATCGTTATCGTACCCGTCTTGTTCTTCATTTTTCAGAGTTTTGGTGTATCGCCAGAATCCGCGATGGTCGTTGCAACAGCGACCTCTTTGGCCACGATTATTCCAACTTCAATCAGTTCTATCCGCTCCCACAAGCGAAAAGACAATGTCGACTTCGATCTTTTAAAGCACTGGGCGATGTTTATTTTTATTGGGGTTTTGGCTGGAAGCTGGCTGGTGACGCGCATGAACGGCACGTGGCTCAGCGCATTATTTGGTGCAATAGCAAGCATGTCTGCTCTTAATATGCTATTTCGAACGGGTAAGTCAGCGATGTTTCAATCATTACCCGGTAAAGGCGGACAAGTGGCTATGGGCACTTCTGTCGGCTTTTTTAGCTCAATGGTTGGCATCGGTGGTGGCACTATATCCGTTCCGCTTCTGACACTTTACAATTACCCCGCTCACAAAGCCGTTGGCACAGCAGCTGCTATCGGATTAATTATTTCTCTACCTGGCGCTGTCACTATGCTTATTTTAGGTCAATCACCTGCCGACGCCCCGGTAGGGACATTTGGTCTTGTCAACCTATTGGCGTTCCTATGCATTGTGCCTCTGACAGTCTTGTTTGCACCCATAGGGGCTTCTCTAGCCACGAAACTGGACGCAAATAAGCTCAAAAAAGTGTTTGCTATCGTACTGCTAATTACCGGTGTACGTATGCTAGTGCAATTGCTTTTGTAGGTACGGCGGTCATAAAAAACGTCAGGCAAATACCTGACGTTTTTCTTTCATCCTTCGCAGCTAACTCACCAAATCTAGTCCCAATCTGGTGCGAAATCTGGGTTTGCCAAACGATGACCTCGATCGAGATGGGCAATGGTCTCCATATCTTCATCGGTTAGCATCACATCCACGTAGCCAAGATTGCTCTCGATGTTAGCCTTCTTAGTCGATGATGGAATGGTCACGAAGCCCGATTTCGCCATCCACGCTAACACAACTTGTGCAGGTGTCGACTGATGTTTCTCTGCAATGTGTTTAATTGAGCCGTCCTTTAGTACGTCACCGTATGCAAATGGCATATAGCCGGTTACGATGAGACTGTGCTGCTGACAAAAATCGACAACCTGACGGTTCTGCAGATAAGGGTGAACCTCAACTTGGTTGGTGTAGAGAACGCCCTCGCCTAAAATAGCAATCGCCTGCTGCATTTGCACGACGGTAAAGTTAGATACGCCAATATGACGAGCAAGACCCGTATCCTGCGCGTGTTTAAGTTCCTGTAGATACTCTTCCATTGGGACTGCATCGTCTTTTAGAGGCCAGTGGATCAATAGCAAATCAACCTGTTCTAGCTGCAAGTCTTTTAGACTCTCATCAAGGCTTGGAATGAAAGACGCTTTCCCCAGCTTGTCCATCCAGATTTTGGTGGTGACATACAGCTCTTCACGCGCAATACCCGAATCCGCAATAGCCTGACCTACTTCTTTTTCGTTACCGTAGATCTGCGCGGTATCAATGTGACGATATCCCGCCTCTAACGCCATTTTTACCGAATTGTAGGCATCCTCGCCTTTCAAACGAAATGTACCAGCACCAAGCGTTGGAATTGAAAGGGACATGATTTCTCCTTAGTTTTGATTGTTATCCATTCAGTCTACCAAGTTGCCGGATGACAATTTATTACCAAAGTCACAAATGTCTTTTGTCATATTTGCAAAAGTCCCTCTTACTTAATCTCATACTGTAAATGAGAGAAGTGCTGATAAAAGGTCTACAGGCTTAGCTGATGCGTTTCAGCAATCAACTCATTTTGATAACGCCGTGAATCCCCATTATCACTTGAAAACTTAAGTAATACCCGCGTGATCCCATTGCGATAGTGAACTAATGCGCTGTCTGCACCTTGTTGATGAGTATCTGTATATCGATAGTAAATATCCTTGTCGCTCGCCTGCTTTGACAATCGCTCTAAGATCGAGTGGTTATCTAGTTTTGGCCCAAAGTAAGCAACACTTGGCTTACCATCTAGAGGTGGAAGCTCAATAAGGTCAACGTCAGTAAGTTGTGGAGCCTGCGTCACTATGTCAAATAACGCAGCGTCAGCAGAGAGAATATTGAGATATGAGCTCATGGCGTTTCCTTCTTAAGTAGTCCTTTTGATAACTGTCCAATGTTATCTATGAAAGTCGTTCCATTATGACAGACGGTCACCTTTGTCGTGCGTTAGAAGGTATCTTATTTTCGAATAGGTCTCGCAGTGATGCGAGAATCCTGTGACCTGCTTCTGTTTCTTGCCATTGGACGAAAAAAAGCCTCGCTAAATAGCGAGGCTTAATATTCGTTGTTCTAGATGTCGAACGGATTACACGTCGTAAGTTGTAGACGCTGTATCGCCGCCTGTACCAGTCCAGTTAGTGTGGAAGAACTCACCACGTGGACGGTCAGTACGCTCGTAAGTGTGAGCACCGAAGTAGTCACGTTGAGCTTGAAGCAAGTTCGCTGGCAAACGCGCTGTTGTGTAGCCGTCTAGGAAAGACAGTGCCGAAATCGTACATGGCATTGGGATGCCCGCTTCAAGAGATTTCGCTGCTACTTTACGCCATGCCGCTAGGCTGCCTTTCAGGATGTTTTTGAAGTACTCATCAGAACCTAGGAACGCGATATCTGGGTTCGCTTCGTATGCATCACGGATGTTACCTAGGAACGCGCTGCGGATGATACAACCACCACGCCACATTAGTGCTACGTTGCCGTAGTTTAGATCCCAACCATTCTCGTTTGACGCTTCACGCATTAGCATGAAACCTTGAGCGTAAGAGATGATCTTTGATGCTAGTAGTGCTTGACGAAGTGCATCAACCCACTCTTGCTTGTCACCTTCTACTGGTGTGATTGTCTTACCGAATAGAGACTCAGCTTCAACGCGTTGGTCTTTAAGAGCAGACAGACAGCGAGAGAAAACAGACTCAGAGATAAGCGTTAGTGGAATACCTAGGTCTAGTGCGTTGATACCTGTCCATTTACCTGTGCCTTTTTGGCCGGCAGTATCAAGGATTTTCTCTACTAGTGGCTCACCGTCTTCATCTTTGTAACCAAGGATATCAGCAGTGATTTCTACTAAGTAGCTGTCTAGTTCTGTCTTGTTCCAATCTGCGAATACAGCCTGCATTTCGTCAGCAGACATGCCTAGACCATCTTTCATGAACTGGTACGCTTCAGTGATCAGCTGCATGTCACCGTATTCGATACCGTTGTGTACCATTTTAACGAAGTGACCTGCACCATCGTTACCAACCCAGTCACAGCAAGGCTCACCAGCGTCAGTTTTTGCAGAGATACCTTGGAAGATAGGCTTAACCGCTTCCCAAGCTTCAGCCGCGCCACCTGGCATGATTGAAGGGCCAAAACGAGCGCCTTCTTCACCACCAGAAACACCTGTACCAATGAAGTGAATGCCTTTCTCACGACACTCAGCAACGCGACGGTTCGTATCTGGGTAGTTTGTGTTACCGCCATCAATGATGATGTCGCCTTTGTCTAGTAGGGGTACTAGTGCTTCGATGAACTTATCGACAACGTCACCAGCACGTACCATTAGCATCACTTTACGTGGTGTTTCTAGCTTCTCAACTAGCTCTTCTAGTGAGTAAGCGCCAACAATGTTCGTGCCTTTCGCTGGGCCTTCTAGGAACTCGTCAACTTTTGCAGCAGTACGGTTGTGAGCCACAACTTTAAAGCCATGGTCATTCATGTTTAGGATAAGGTTCTGACCCATTACCGCCAGACCAATTACACCAATATCACCTTTCATCATTCTCTCCATCAATTCGGCAACTTAACTTGCTGCTTTGAAATTTTTGGTCGCGCCAAGTTGTGCAGCTCTCCTAGCGCGACATAATTCGTTGATTACAGTTCGCAGTAATCTGTGTCTGTCAGGTTCTTACAAGGGAAGCGCCATGCGCGACCGTCGTTGTGAAGCAGCTGATCACACTCTTTAGGACCCCAAGTACCACATGCATAGCCAAAGAGCGCTTGTGGATCTTGTTTGAAGTCCAGAATTGGTTGTACAAACTCCCAACATGCCTCAACCGCATCACTTCGAGCGAACAGCGTAGCATCACCATTTAGCGCATCAAGAAGAAGACGTTCGTATGCTGTAAGCATTTGTGTTTCTTGCAATGACGCGTAGTGGAAGTTCATCTTCACTTCTTTGGCATTGAAACCTGCGCCTGGCTCTTTTAAGCCAAAGCTCATTTGAATGCCTTCATCCGGTTGAATACGAATGATCAACTTATTCTCTGGTGCATCTTTGCCAAACACCGGGTGTGGTGTTTGTTTAAAGTGAATCACGACTTCAGTCACACGTGTTGGCAAACGTTTACCTGTGCGCACATAAAAAGGCACGCCATTCCAACGCCAGTTGTCGATAAACATCTTCAAACCAACGTAGGTTTCCGTGCGCGAGTCATCCGCTACACCATGTTCATCACGATAGCTTGGCAGGAACTGTCCGCGAACGTTTGATTCTGTGTATTGACCCAATACAAGGTTGTTTCGCAAATCGTCATCAGATAGTGGGCGCAGACATTGCAGCACTTTAACCACTTCGTTACGGATCGCGTCAGCATTAATTTGTGCCGGAGATTCCATACCCACCATCGCTAATACTTGTAGCAAGTGGTTTTGGAACATATCGCGCACCGCGCCAGAACCATCGTAATAGCCACCACGCTCTTCAACACCGAGGAATTCCGCGCCAGTAATTTCGACGTAGTCGACGTACTGGTGGTTCCAAAGTGGTTCAAACATCGCATTTGAGAAACGCAGAACAAGTAGGTTCTGAACGGTTTCTTTACCAAGGTAGTGGTCGATACGATAGATTTGGTGCTCTTGGAAGTGCTCGTGGATCTCTTTATCGAGTTGACGTGCAGACGCTAAGTCGTAGCCGAATGGCTTTTCGATAATAAGGCGTTTCCAGCCTTGGCTTTCATCATTAAGGCCGTGAGCGGCTAGGCTCGCAGGGATAATGCTGTAAAGGCTTGGCGGCGTCGCCAAATAGAATAGCGTGTTACGTTGTTCAAAACCGTATTGGTTAGCAACGTCATCAAGGCGGGTTGCGAGTTTCGCGTAGTCTTGGGTATCTGAGGTATCAATCGCTTGATAATGAAGATGGTTACAAAATGCGTCGAGCGTTTCTGGCTCGGTCTTTTCCATCTCTTGCAACGAAGTTTTCAACTTCTCGCGATAAGACTCATCACTGTACTGAGTACGGCTGACACCAAGAATTGCAAATGATTTTGGTAGCTGGTCGCTAGCGTACAAATGGTAAAGAGCAGGGATCAACTTACGGTACGTAAGGTCGCCTGAAGCACCAAAAATCACGATGCTACTGTTTTCAGGTATTACCATCTTTTTTCCTTAGACAATGGGGCAATTGTTTAGCGGACGCAATGTTAACAGCGTGCTAGATAAAAAGAAAATAAGTTTTGCCTATCCAAAGGATAGGCAAATTCACTCAAATGATAAGGTCTGACCACGACTATTATAGTCAGTTTAGAAATGTTCGTGGCTAGTTAGTGCTATTTCGCTCAATAAAGCGTACTGGAACCATCAAGCGAACCAAGCTTGAGTCCTTCTCTTTGATTTGATTTGAAATGATTTTTACCGATTCTCTAGCGAGACGAGTGAAGTCTTGGCGGAAGGTCGACAGCTCATAGCTTAGCCAAGTCGCCTGTGGAATATCATCAAAGCCAATCACCTGAACATCTTCAGGGATCTTCAAATCAAACTCAAAACGGGCGATGTCCATAAAAGCCATGGCCAGGTTGTCTGTTGCGCAGAACACGCCTTGTGGTTTTGCCCCACTCTTAAGCAATGCACGGATCTCTTCCAGCGCGCCACCATAATCGTAATTAGCTTCAACGACTTTTGGCATCTTGCCGGTTAGCGATTGGAACTCATCGCAAAAACCATTGACGCGCTCTTGGTTTGTCAAAGTGGGTACCTCGCCTGTCAGGTACGCTACATCTGATAACTTGCTATCTGCAAATCGGTGGGCTGCAATTTGTCCCGCAGAGTAGTTATCACTAATGACATAGCTACTCTTCGTGCCCTCGACAACACGAGCATATTGCACTACAGGAATATTAAATTCTTCACACTCTTCATAAAGCGCAGTATTGAACGTTGCTGACGCCGCGATAACACCGTCTACTCGATATTGGAAAATATTTGGGATCGAATGCTGATTCTCATCATCAACTTGCCACGGAATTAGAACTGCTGAGTAACCAATTTTTTGCAACTCGCTACTTATGAGCTGCAGCGTCTTCATGTGGATAGGATAATCAGCGTCAGGGAAGACTAAGCCGATAAGTTTAGACTGATTGGTTGTCAGACTTCGCGCGAACGCATTGGGGCGGTAGTTGAGTGCTTTTGCTGCCTCAAACACCTTTTGTTTGGTCTTCTCTGAAACAGAGCTTCCCTCGACAAAGACGCGGGATACTGTCGATTGAGAGACCCCAGCAAGTTTAGCGACGTCTTTTGACGTGACCGTCTGTTTTGGAATATTCATTTATTTTGTCTAATTCACCGAGCCAATGGCGCTAAATGTAGCATAAACTGGTACGTATGCATAAACAGAAAAGCCTTACATCGTTTAAATGTAAGGCTTTAATGCTTAGATACCATCTAAATTGGGTTGTACCCATCAACCTAAAGCAATTACCTGTTCCCAAATTGCCGCAGGTTGTGGGAACAAATCATTAGAAGTAGTAACGGATACCCGCGGAGAACTGGTTATCACGGTTATCGTAGTGGTCTTGAACGTATTGATCATTACCTTGGTCAAACTGGTATTCAGCCCAAAGAAGGAAGGTGTTCTTTGTAAAGTGATACTCTAGACCTGGAATGATGGTTTGACGCTCGTAGCCGTTACCGTTGTCATCTTTGCTAGTTAGGTAGTTAACGTTAAGCGTTGGACGAAGACCATTTTCGAAATGGTAGTACGTGTAAAGCTCTGCACCACGCGAGTCATAAAACTCAGCGTTGTCATTTACTTCCCAGTTAGAGCCTTCGCTGTATGTCGCGCCAACATAGAAACCGCCTAGTGAGTAGTTTGCACCAAGCAACGCGATACGCTGGATGTCACCATCGTTGATGTTTGACGCATTCTCGATATCGGTAAGTTCATTCTGGTGATACGCCAAACCAAGCGTTAGACCATTTTCAAACGAGTAAGATGTAGATGCGCCCATACCGTTTTTCAATGTAGCAGTTGCAATACCAGCTAGACCAACATCGTTACGTGTTGTTTGGTAAGTAAAGCCATACTTCCAATCTCCACCCACGTTGTTACGATACGTGATGGAGTTTTCTGCACGACCTGTGCCTGAAGCAATACCCCAATCAGCTAGATTGTAATAGCCAGTACCACGTGAACCATAGGTACGACCTAAGTCGGTATACCAAGCCACGTCATAGAAAGTACTCCACTGCTTAGTACCTGCCGCGATTTTACCCCATTTTTCGTGTTCTAAGCCTGCGTATAGAAGACGGCTGTAGATATCGTTAGCAGTCGAAGAAGAGTTATAACCCCACTCTGCGTGACCAAAGCCTTGCCAGCCATTTTCAAGTTGCTTAACGCCTTTAAACCCGAAACGAGAACTACCACTGTTGAATTCGTCACTGCGAGCTTCATACTCGCCAGCTGTGTCATCAAAATTGCGAGCTTTGTTTTGGTAGCGAACTTCAAAACGACCGTCAATAGTTAAAGAGTCACCATTTTCATTGGTAAAAGTGTGTGCGGCCATTGCAGAGGCAGAAGTAAGTGCAGTTACCACTAGTACATTTAATGCAGACTTTTTCATTTGCTTCCTACTTTACAGGCAATAGAAAGCCTCCGTGCCTAACAGCCCGTTAAAAATAATAATCAGGAAAAACGATGCCACGTCCTGTGGCATCGGTTGGGAGCAGGCTTGAGGTTGAGAGGACGCTCAAGCCGTAGGTATTGCTTTTATAGAGAAGGGTTAAGGATGCTTGAAGTACGCTCGAACACGTCTAGACCTTGCTGTTTTAGCCAGTAAGGTAGGTCAATCAGTACCCAGTTCTCAGATAGCTTGTCGCCGTCACGGTAGTAAACGTCTACTACTTGCATGTCCGCACGAACTTCACCGCCAGTCATACCTAGGAAACCACCGATTGGCGTGTTTGATAGGTTTGGCCAGCCGAAGAAGCAAGAGAAACTACCTTCTGCGAAACGACACACGTGGCCGTTAAATTTCTTGTCTTTTAGGTTGTTACGGAACGGAAGCTGGTGCTGCTGTTGGTAACGAGGAATCGTGTAAGACGCACCGATGCCACATGGACCGTACCAGATCATGTCTTCAGACCAGCTCTTCGCTAGTACTTCTGGTGGACAACCCATAGCGCCGCTGTCGTTAAGTGCAGATAGGTCAGCAACCATCTTGTTTACTAGATCTAGAGTCGCTTGACCTTCTTCAGGCGCTGCATCTTCAAACAATAGACCGTCATGGTTACGAGGACCAGGGTAAGTGAAGTGCTTACCTGTTGAAGGTGGAAGTGGGTAGCAACCCGCTTGGTCCATCGCACCTAGTAGGTCTAAGAAGAGACCTGTTTTAGTAATTTTACCGTTCTCTACGCAGTTGAATTCAGCGTAACGGATGTTCATGATTTTGCCTGTTGGACGCATACCCAGGTATTCTGCATCGAATAGACCCATGAAGTGACCCATGCTCATAACCCAGATTTCACCTGAAGTTACTTCGTTTTCACCGCCGATAAAGATATCTTGGCGACGTTGCATGCGAGTCATAGATTTCATCAAAGGAGCCCAGAAAACTTCTGCAGCTGCTTCCGCACCTTCTTGCTCACGGAATGGGTAAACACCACGCCATAGGTAATCTTCTGAAGTGTGAGCTTTTAGTACTTCAGCAACGTTTTCGTGCGTTGCGTTTTCCATTGCGTCGAAGTATTCACGTACAACGCGTTTTGCTTCTTGATATTTAGACATAATCATCTCTCTTATTAATGATGAGTCGGTGTTGGAACAGGACTCGTAATTAAGTTAGGTTGTCGACAGGTATCTTCAGATACCGGAGAGAATCTACCCGTCGACTAAATTCGTTAAAGACCAAAGTTCGTTAAAAACTGAGCTTCGTTAAAGACTAAGGTTCGTTAAAGACTAAGCTCTTTAATTAAGCGCTCGCTTTTTCTACTTTCTTCTCTTTGTAGAACACGCCGCCTTTTAGTGTCTCTGGCAGTGTTAGCCATAGAAGACCTGCAATGATCCATACAATTGGTGAACCCCACATTGCTGTTTGTAGGTCGGTACGCTCTTGGATAAAGATAAGTACCATTGGCGCCCACATACCTAGGATACGACCACCGTGGAACAGTGCTGCACCGTAGCTGCGAAGGTGTGCTGGGAATAGCTCTGAGAAGTAACCACCCCATACGGCTGATGAAGACAGACCGAAGTTATAAATCAGGCCAAGGATAGCAAGCATGTTCAGGCCGCCAATAACCATATTACCGGGTGCGATGAAGAAGATTGACACCATGATACCGGCTAGGATGAAACCAAATGCGTTCACCTTACGACCAAACTTGTCTGCCGCCCAACCCCAAAACCAAGCACCAAATAGCGAGCCAAATGCTGAGATGGAGAAGATTAGACCGATTGTTGCACCGTCAAACATACGAACTTCACGTAGGTAAGTCGTTACGAAACCACCGAAGAATTGAAAGCCGTAGAAGTTCAGACCTGCAAGTAGCAAACAAGTCATAGTGATAGTACGGTAAGGCTTGCTTAGCATTTCGCCCCATGAACCTTTCTTCGCCGTCACGTTAGCGTCTGTTGAAGCCTCTGCCGCCGCCTGCTCTTCTTCACCGTAAGCGATAACTTTCTTGTCGCTCGGTAGAACGAAGATCATTAGAGCTGCTGCCGCTAGTGGTGGCACACCACCAACCCACATTAGACTTTGCCATGGAGCATCGATGCTTGTGATAAATGCTGCATACGCACCCATTACCATCAAAGCCACAGAGAACATAGAAGATGCAAATGCCGTCAACTTACCACGTACTGTTGGCGTGAATAGGCCAATCATCAGTGATACAGCAACCGTGAAGTAACCGCCCAGTGATAGACCGATGATGAAACGCATTGCTGCCCATGTAGCGTAGTCGGTAAACATCATATTGATGATGGTTGCGCCACCGTTCAGTGCAGTAATGGCAATCAAGGTGTTCTTTTTACCAAACTTGGTTGCGAACCAAGCACAGCTTAATGCACCAATCAGGGCACCAACGGACTGCCATGTATAGAACTGAGCCGTATCCGACAAGCTAATTCCGTCGTACGCTTCAACAATGTAGGGGCGTACGTAGTCAATAATTACAAAGTTATAACAGTAAAAGAAGTAACCAACCAAGATAGCTAAATAGGCAGCTACCCTTTGGAACATTGGAACTTCGCTCATGTGTTTTTTAGCGGTCATAGCCGTTAAACCCTTATTTTAATTAGGTATAGTATTTTTAATGGCGAGTACAGTGTTTCTAAACTTTGTTTGACTGCCCCCGTCCTGCGAGATGAATCTTACTTTTTTTGTGGTTTAAAGATCCGTGATCCATATCAAAAACCAATGAATACGCACCCAAAGTGCAGATTTTAGTGACATAGGTCACACTAACGCGTCAAATTCGCCATTTTGGTGTATTTACAGTCAGTTTAGTCGATAGATCTCACATTTCTTGACTCAGAACTGTATCATTCGCCTACAATGACGATAGAATCCACTCGAATTTGAAGCGAAAGATGTTTTGGAATAATCAAGAATGGTTACGTACTCAAGCCTCGTTGTAATCGCCTTATACATTACAACAACCATATTTATCAGCTACTTAGTAAACAAGAGGCTGAAAACGGGTGGAGACTTTTCGACAGGTGGACGTCAATTTGGTTGGTTTACTGCGGGAGTATCCATTCTCGCGACTTATATAAGTGCAATGACCTTCATCGGAATGCCAGGGTGGGTCTATGGAACAGGGATGGAAGCGATGGCGATCCATCTCAACTACCCTTTGGTAATCTTTTTTACCGTGGTGTTTTTCGTTCCTATCTTCTACAAGCTCAAGCTGACTTCTATCTATGAGTATTTAGAGATGCGTTTTGGTATCTATGCCAGAACCATCAACTCGATCGTTTTTCTTGTGGTGCAATGTATCTCCGCAGGTGTCATTTTGTATGCGGTGTCGCTAATTCTAGTTCAGGTTTTACCTATCACCATTACCCAGGCGATCTTATGCATTAGTGTATTTACCGCTATTTATACCTATGCAGGCGGTATATCGACGGTTATATGGACAGACATGCTTCAGTCACTGATCCTTGTTATAGGTACGGTTGCGATATTCTTTATCTTAATTTTTGATCTAGAAAGCGGCGTGAAATCGACGCCGGAAATGCTCAACGTCATAAACCTGAGCATGGATCTGAGTATCGATACGACACTCTGGGCAGGCTTGGTTGCGGTTGCGTTTCTGCATTTAAGCGTTTATGGCACCAACCAGCTTATTATCCAGCGCACTCTAGCCACCAAGGACGTCAACACGGCTCAAAAGTCTATGCTGCTTTGCGGTTACGGCGCGTTTTTTATCTACCTACTATTCGCAATTTTAGGTGTGCTGCTTAATCTGTTCTACGATGGTCAAGTCTTTGATAACCAAAATGAAGTTATCTTGGATTTTGTGTTCAATCACACCAATCCAATTATTATTGGTTTGATCATTTCAGCACTGGCAGCTGCCGCGATGTCGACGCTGGATTCAACCTACAACTCCATGGCTACCGTAGCGACATTTGATATTTATAAGCGCTTTATTAAGACCGATGCTGAAGATGCTCATTATGAAAGTACCGCGAGAAAAATGAGTTTAGTCGCAGCAGCTTCGGTTGTCGTGCCGGCAATTTTAGCTGTCTCCAACGAATCAGTATTAAAGACGATCGCTAGTCTGACCTCAATTTTTGTAGGTATTCGTCTTGGCTCTTTTGTGTTAGGAATAGCATCTAAGAAAGCCAACGAAAAAGGCATTATTCTCGGAAGTATTGTTAGCATGGTCGCCGTATTTGCTGCTAAAGGAATGGACATCGCGTGGCCGTGGTTTGCACCAATAGGGACTTTGGTATTTTTGGTCGTAGGATTGGCCACTAGCTATAAATGGGGCGAAGTAACGTCCGAACAGCTAGACTTTATTCATAAACAGAAGCACTTGATCGCTAAGCCAAAAGCCAGCCACTACGGGCTCTTTGTCTTCGCAGCGTTCACTGTGGTTATTTGTCTCTATATCCCTGACTGGCTCAGTTCAGTACTGCTGTAATAAGGTAATAAGTTATGTTGTCCATCTTCGACATATATAAAGTTGGTGTCGGCCCTTCAAGTTCCCACACGAATGGGCCAATGATCGCTGGCTATCAGTTCACAAAGCTCATTGCTGACAACCTTGATAAGGTAAATCGCGTACAGATTGACCTCTATGGTTCGCTCTCTTTAACGGGTATTGGTCACCATACCGATAGAGCAACAATCCTAGGTCTACTTGGCAACAAGCCAGACACCATCAAGATTTCTAGTGCTAACCAAGCAATGAAGAAAGCGATTAATGAAGGCGAACTACCTCTTGCTGATACGCATACCATCGCATTCGACTACAAAACCGACATGCTGTTCCATGAAGAAAACCTCCCTCTCCATGAAAACGGCATGACGATCTCCGCTTTTGATAAAGAAGGCAATCGTGTTGGTTTCGAAACCTATTACTCAATCGGTGGCGGTTTCATCGCAACGGAACATGAGTTACAACACGGAAAAGACGAAGAAGACGTCAGCGTTGAGTATCCATTCACTAGCGCGGATGAGATGTTAGCACTTGCCGAGAAGAACGGCATGAGCCTCGGTGGTATGGTGCTTCGTAACGAATTAGCATTCAAAGACATCGAAGAGATCAACGAGAAAACCGAGCAGATTTGGCGCGTGATGACGCGCTGTATGAAGCGCGGATTTGAGACGGAAGGTATCTTAGATGGTGGTCTAAACGTGACTCGCCGTGCCCCTAACCTTCTGAAGAAACTCGAAGCCAATGCAGCAATAGAAAACGATCCAATGGAAATCATGGATTGGATTAACTTGTTCGCTTTTGCTGTTAGTGAAGAAAATGCAGCAGGCGGTCAAGTGGTCACCTCACCGACTAATGGTGCGGCTGGCGTTATTCCTGCAGTCTTGATGTACTACCACAGATTCATCAAAGAGCTCGACACTAAGCAGCTTAAAGATTTCCTTGCTGTGTCCGGCGCTATTGGCATCTTGTACAAAACCAATGCCTCTATCTCTGGTGCTGAAGTAGGGTGTCAGGGTGAAGTTGGTGTGTCCTCTTCAATGGCAGCGGCAGGTCTAACAGCACTTCGCGGCGGCAGCAACGAGCAAATGTGTATCGCGGCGGAAATCGCGATGGAGCACTCGCTGGGTATGACTTGTGACCCTATCGGTGGTTTGGTTCAAGTTCCATGTATTGAACGCAACGCAATGGGTGCGATGAAAGCCATTAACGCTTCACGTATGGCGCTTAAGCGTACTAGCAAATGCTTAATCTCTCTCGATAAAGTCATTGATACCATGTACCAAACTGGTAAAGATATGAATAAAAAATATCGTGAAACCTCTCAAGGCGGTTTAGCACTGATTCACCTTGCTCCACCTTGTGAATAAAGAAACTGAAGTGACAAAACGGCGGCTCGCAAGGCTGCCGTTTTTTATACCACTTTTGACAACACAAACACCTTGTTTGGTTTTGAAATATTTTCAGCCAATAGCACAGCATTTGTAATCAATCCAAGATACTCTTTAAAGTCCACCTAATAACAAGGAATCGATCGTGAGTAGCGCTTCAATAAAGAATGTGGTTTTTGACGTGGGCAACGTGATTGTCCGATGGTCTCCAACTGAAATCGTCAGTTTAACGTTTGGTACCCAAGGTGATGTTTCCCACCAGCGTGCGAAACAAATTTTTCAAAGCGATATTTGGTTAGAGCTTAACAAAGGTCAGCTAACCGAAGCTGAAACGAAGTCGCGATACCAAACTGAAATCGGACTGACTCCAGAAGAGTGTGACAGGCTATTTTACTATGTGAAGGAAACACAAATACTGTTGCATGGCTCTGTCGATCTCATCATGAAACTTAAAACTGCTGGCTATCGTATTTTCGCTCTCACCGATAACGTTCATGAAATTGTCGCCCACCTGCGACAGCGCTACGAATTTTGGGAACTGTTTGAGCATGCCACCGTTTCTGCAGAGCTTGGAGTACTAAAGCCTAGTGATGACATCTACCAAGCGGTGCTGGAACAGAATAACCTTATAGCGAATGAAACTGTGTTCCTCGATGACATGCCGTACAATGTTGACGGGGCGTTGAAAAATGGCCTGCATGCGATTCAATTTTCAAGTGCTGAACAAGCTGTGCATGCGCTTCGTAAGCTTGGCCTTGAGTTCTAGTTATGCCGATCTAGTCGATAACCGCTAAGGCTGAAAAAACAACAGTGGCTTAGCTGAAGAGGCCATGATTGAAGAATCAAACGAAAAAAAGCCAGCGATATCGCTGGCTTTATTGTTTATTTACGCTTGCCGAGTTTCACGGTGCCGTTGGTTGAAAACCATAACGCTTCAGAGCGGCGTCGGCCTAACAAGATTGGACCGTCATCGTAAAATAGAAAGTTTTTCCAATAGCGTTTGAAGGTCGACCATTTCGTTTCAATCACGTTGTACTTTTCATAGCAGAAGTACACGGTAACGTCGTCCTGCCAGTCAATAAACTGAGTTACAGCCTCTGGTAGATCGTTTTCATCCGCGTCCCAAGCCTGCATCCAATCAACTTCATCCCACCAGTTGCTATCTTTCATCGGCCAATCTTGGCTACTTAAACGCTCGGCATCTGGGCTTTGAGCGCTGACATTTTCTTTCCAAAACTGAGCAGCACGCGCCTCGGTCATAGGTTTGATTTGCGGCCAGTCAGACTCTGGTACCGGCATTGATTGATGAGTAAAAATCCATTTTCTTTGGTATTCATCCAAAGTTGTGTACGACATTCAGTATCCTAATTCTTTAACCAGCCATTTTCGACGGCTTCTTCAATGAGCGATTTTGCTTTATCCCAAAGCACTTGTGAACCTTTTTCTATCTTTTGATTCACCTGAATCGCTTGTGTCTCTGTTACTTCGTTCTCAATCCAACTTTGTCCCTGATTGTGATAGTTAAGTAACATTGGTATCAATCTATCTAGCGCTTTAGCGAACTTGGCTTCCGCCGATTCAGCTTGCTCAAACTCTCGCCAAATTGTAAACAGCTCTTCACCTTGGTCCTCAGGTAGCATGCCAAACAATCGTTCAGCCGCTTCAAGCTCTTTTTGCTCTTGCAATTGAGATGCCTGGACATCGTAGACAAAGGTATCTCCAGCATCAATTTCGACAATATCGTGCAAAAGTAGCATCTTAATAACTTTTGTTATATCCACTGGCTCATTGGCATGCTCTTGAAACAGCAACGCCATCATGGCGACATGCCAACTGTGCTCCGCACTATTTTCAAAACGGCTTTCTGCACTGCGAACACGGGTACGGCGCAAGACAGACTTCAACCTGTCTAACTCCATCAATAAGTTCAGTTGCTGCTCTAGTCTATTGCTCATGATTCCTTCCAATTTGGATTATGAAGCGCCGTCAGTATGTGATCTTCCCACTGGCCATTGATCAGCAAATAATCTTTAGCAAACCCTTCTCGCTCAAATCCCATATGCTGCAACACGGCTTCACTTCGCTTATTGTGAGGCATATAGCTGGCAGCTATGCGATGCATATTTTGAAACTCAAACATGTAAGGGATGGCCATAGACAAGGCGCGGCGCATGTACCCTTGCCCTTGCGCATCTTGTGCCAGAGAGTAGCCTAAATTGCATGAATGGAAGGGAAAGCGAACTAAATTGCTAAACGAAACCGTCCCCTTCATTTCTTTGGTGTCTGCATCAAATACCAGACAGTAATAAGCCAAACCTAATCGGTGCAACTCTTCCAGTTTGAGCAGTTTATTCGCCCAAGTATCCACTTGGAAGAAACCGGGTTCACGCTTTGGCTCCCATGGCTCTAAAAATTCACGATTGTCACGAAAATACTGAGCCACGGTGTAAGCGTCTGAGGGCGCTGAACTTCGAACCAGCACATTGCCCTCACAGCGATGCAATTGCACCGCTGAGCTTCTGTCTTCCATTAATTCTTCCTGATGTTGTAATCGCGCAGCTTGTTAGCAATTGAGGTGTGAGAAACATTCAATCGCTTGGCAAGCTTACGGCTGGATGGAAACGACTGATAAAGCTTTTCGAGTACCTTTGACTCGTAGTCTTTCATAATGTCATCCAACGAGCCATCAATGTTCAGATTCACATTTCCTGCACTCACCGCTTCCAGTTTCGGTAAGTTGAAATCTTCTAACTTCAGTCTTGCACCACTCGCTTGGGTGAGTGCGCGCAACACCATATTATCAAGCTGTCTCATGTTGCCAGGCCAAGGGTAATTGCTGAGCGCATCCAGAAGTTCATCGTCAGCTTCTGGTTTGGTGATGCCCAGTTTAGCGCTGTGCTTGGCAACGAACAGCTCAAGCAGTGGGGCGATGTCGCTCGCTCGCTCTCTAAGCGGCGGTATCGTCAACGTCAGTACATTGAGTCGATAATAAAGGTCTTCCCTAAATGCGCCCTGCTCTGCCAAATCCGCTAAGTTGTGACGAGTTGAAGCAATGATTTTGACATCGACATGCACTTCGTGTTCTTCACCGACACGGCGGAAAGTGCCGTCTTGCAAGAAGCGCAATAGCTTAATTTGTAGGTGCGGACTCATCTCACCAATTTCATCAAGTAACACAGTGCCGCCATTAGCCTGCTCAAAAATACCTTTATGGCCGTGTTGGTGATTAAACGAGCCTGGCGCATGGCCAAACAGCTCTGTTTCCGCCACATCATCCGGCATAGAGGCACAACTGAGTACCAAAAATGGCTGAGAAGCGCGATGAGAGCGGTTATGACACGCCTTTGCTAACATCTCTTTGCCTGTACCAGTCTCACCTTCAATCAGAAGTGGCTGGTCAAGCATGGCAAGCTTTTTCGCTTGGCTCATTAGTGCTTTGTGACGGTTTGAGAGACCAACAAAGTGCTCAAAGCCTAACGTGTTACTGTCCGCCAACGACTCAGTTGTCATGGCGTGAGTGGTGGGATGAATACTCATTACAGCACTGGCGAGCACCGTTTCATTCGACTCACCAGTAATATAAACCGGCAAGATCTCCATGGTATAATCCAAGCCGTCGATGACAATCGCTTGTTTTTGTCTAGTGATATCGCCTTCGATCCATTTGGCAAAGTTAAAGCTTGGCAATACATGGGAGATAAGCTGACCCATGGCCTCATCTTCACTCTTTGCGAGTAGTTTGAGCGCCGCATGGTTTGCCATATCGATGGCGCCCTTAAGATCAATGGAAAGTACCGGATATGGTAAATTAGTCAGCAAAGACACCAACTCGGTGTTGTGTCGCTCACTAGGCATAAACTGGATTTTTCGTACGTCTTTCACCCCTGAAATACGGCGGATTTCCGCCATCAGGTCGCGAAAAGTTTCAAAGTCTATATCGGGGCAATTGAGATAAATGATGCCCGTGATATCGATTTCGATACCACGTAAGTCGATACTATTGGATGCCAAGATATCGAGCAGCTCTCGAGTTAACCCGAGTCTGTCTTCGCAAAGGACTTCTAAACGCACTTTGTGTTCCTGTAGAAAGTGTCACGAATTGTTGACACTAAGTGTGTATGACTCAGCGAGAGTCGTCAACAAAAACAGAAAGTTGCATGGGCGATTTGCGTTGTTTTTAAGCGTAAAAAGCTAATCAGCTAAAATAGCTTGCTCTAAATCACTGTATACCTTAACGATTTGATCGACTTTGGTGACTTTGAAAAGCTGCAATACCGGCGCACTCTCCGTGACAACAGAAATGTCCGATTGTTGGTGGTGTTTCTTAAATGCCATCAGTACCCCAAGGGCACTACTGTCCATAAAACTCACATGGGTCAAGTCGAGCAAAATGGGCTTATCCCCTGTCTCTGGCATATCATCAATAAAATCACGAAACTGGGTGACCAGTTTGGCGTCAAACCTAGCGGACTCGACTTCAATTACGGTCAACGAGTCATTGCTATACGTTGCGAAAGTCATAAACACCTCTAGCCAAGATGAGTGTGGTTTGTTGAGTTAAATTTTATTTATCTTCACATATGAATATAGTCGCATTTTTTTATTCGTACAGCATTCGACAACAAACAGTGTTTGTCCTCAATATTGATGTGGCTAAGACACGCTTTTTGGCGCAGAATACACAAAAAACATAAAGACCATACGATTTTGAACTATCGCGCTGAATTAATTTTAGTTTTCACTACATTGCTTGCTGGTGCCGGATGGGTATTCTCCAAAGAAGCCATTGCCGGATTGCCACCTTTTGGCTTTATTGGGTTACGCTTTGTCTTAGCGTCGCTATTACTTCTGCCATTTTGTCTTAAAGCGCTTAAAGCGGCTCCGCTCGCCGATTGCTTACGAGCACTCAGCGTCGGTGGATTTTTAGGCTGCGCCATTTTTAGCTGGATCTATGCGATTTCTATTAGTGACACGCTAGGTGAAGGCGCGTTTATCATGAGCCTTTCTATGCTCATCGTGCCCATAGTGGCTTGGATGCTGTTCAAAACTAAACCTATCCGTGCGTTTTGGCTATCACTACCTATCGCCATGGTTGGTTTATTCTTATTATCGTGGAAAGGAAGTTGGACATTTGATGCGAGCCAACTGTGGTTTTTGATTTCCGCCATCGGACTTGCAGTGCATTTTAACTTCAACAGCAAGTATTCAGTTCGGCTCTCACCGATCCTACTTGCTACGTTACAGTTATTTTCTACCGGTGTGCTTGGTCTGATCCTGTCCTACTTTACCGAGACTTGGCCAAGTGAAGTTTCGACAACGACTTGGAAATGGTTCGGGCTTAGTGTCGTCCTAGCGACAAGCCTGCGTTACTTAATGCAGACCACAGGTCAGAAGCTGGCGAACCCAACCAACGCGGCGCTACTGATGCTATTGGAGCCCATTTGGACACTGATTTTGAGCGTGATGATATATCACGAGCCTATGCCGTTTAACAAAATACTTGGCTGTTCACTACTACTTGGCTCGCTCATTTTTTATCGACTCAGTTCTATGATTCGCTTGCGAAAACGCTAACAAAAAAAAAAGCGCGCCTTGGCGCGCTCACTGTCTACTCGCCCGCACATTTCAGCATTGTAAGTCTTCGCGCAGAGAGACATCTTGCCATGTACGCTGCAAGCTTCTCAGTTTGCAGTTCCGAGAACTCTAGTCCTAGCTTAGTTCTTCGCCACAATACATCATCACAGCAGGTTGCCCATTCATTTTGCATCAGGTAATCAACTTCCGCTTGATAGAGTCCATGACCAAAATGTTCACCAAGCGCTTCATTTTCCGAAGCCCCAGCAACAATTTTCTCCAAGCTTGTACCGTAAGCCCGTACCCAGCGATTGATAAGATCAACATCAAGCCACGGATAGCGTTTCGCGGTTTTTTTCGCTAAGGCTTCTCTGGTAGAGAAGTTTCCGCCCGGCAGTATCGCCTCTTTTGTCCAAGGCGAGCCCATATGCGGGAAGAATGGCGCTAGCTTATCCACCGCCGCCTGTCCGAGTTTACGATACGTTGTGAGCTTGCCGCCAAAAATCGATAGCAATGGAGCGTCATCAAGCTCATCATCGAGCTCAATCGTGTAATCACGAGTTACCGCTTGCGGATCATCTGATTCATCTTCGCACAGTGGTCTTACACCAGACCAATCCGACACTATGTCTTGTTTGTTGATTTTTGTTTTGAAGTGTTGGTTCACTATTTCACACAAATAGTCCGTTTCGCTGTCATCAATCACCACCTTGCTCGGGTCGCCTTGATAATCCACATCCGTCGTACCAACCACAGAGTATTTATCCATATAAGGGATGACGAAAACAATACGCTTGTCCTCGTTTTGCAAAATGTAGGCGTGATCGCCTTGGTACATGCGGGGAACAACAATGTGACTCCCTTTGACCAATCGGATGCTTCTTGGAGATGGTAAAGCTAGTTGGTCATCAAAAAAGCGGTCAACCCAAGGGCCAGCTGCGTTAACTAAGGCTTTAGCTCGTAACGACTGAGTTTCTCCAGTTAGAGCATTACTGGTTTCAACAAGCCAGCCGTCTGCCAATCTGCGGGCTCCTGTGCATTTGGTTTGCGTCAATATCTCGGCTCCTTTCTCCGTTGCCAGCATGGCGTTAGCGACAACTAAACGCGCATCATCAACCGCACAGTCAGAGTACTCAAAACCAATTTTCATCTCTGGTAGAAGTGGACTTTCATCGCCAGAAAATTTAACGCTATTGCTGCCAAGTAAAGACACTCGTTTTCCTAAGTGATCGTAAAGGAAAAGCCCAGCGCGTATCATCCACGCTGGACGCAGATGAGGGCGATGAGGTAACTGGAAGCGCAATGGGGCGACTAAGTGGGGAGCGTTTTTCAACAGCACTTCTCTTTCAGCTAATGCTTCTGACACCAAACGAAACTCGTAATGTTCAAGGTATCTAAGCCCACCATGAATGAGTTTGCTGCTGGCTGATGACGTAGCCGAAGCAAGATCGTTCATCTCAACCAGAGCGACATCCAATCCACGCCCCGCTGCATCGGCAGCCACAGCCACACCATTAATACCGCCGCCTATAACTATTACGTCGTAATTGTTGTTCGATTCACCCATCCCCGATTGCCTCCGTTAGTTTCGCCATTCAATGAGCACATACGAACAATATAATGCTCGAAAACGAACAATGCGAGCATTTTGATAGCAAAATGTTAAATTTGTTCATTTCTCTCACTTTGCTCACACATTCTTCGTCCTGCTTTGAATATTATTATCAACACCACTATTATCATCCAATATTGTTCTCTGTATCGCTTTCGACTCATGGTCGAAAACGAACAGATTCTTTCATTAACACTCATTGATAGATAGACGGATACTCTATGAATAACAAAAACGTCATCATCGCTCTCGACCAAGGCACCACCAGCTCACGAGCGATCGTCTTTGATCATGACGCCAATGTCATCACAACTTCTCAACGCGAATTCACTCAAATCTACCCGCAACCAGGTTGGGTTGAGCATGACCCCATGGAAATTTGGGCAACACAACGCTCATCGCTGACCGAAGCCCTCGCCCAAGCAGATATTGGCAGTGATCAAGTCGCCGCAATTGGCATTACCAATCAAAGAGAAACCACTATCGTCTGGGATAAAAACTCCGGACAACCCATCTACAACGCTATCGTTTGGCAATGTCGCCGCACTGCTGATTACTGTGACAAACTCAAAGCCAATGGCCACGAGCAAATGATTCAAGACAAAACGGGCTTAGTCGTGGATGCGTATTTCTCCGCATCAAAAGTGGCGTGGATACTGGACAACGTAGAAGGTGCGCGCGAAAAGGCCGATAACGATGAACTGCTCTTCGGCACGGTCGATACCTGGTTAGTTTGGAAACTTACCCACGGTAAAGCGCATGTGACTGACGTGAGTAACGCTTCAAGAACCATGCTATTCAACATTCATACCCTAGAATGGGATGAAGAATTACTCGACCTCTTTGATATTCCGCGAACCATGTTGCCAAGTGTAAAGTCATCGAGCGAAATCTACGGCCATACACAAATAGGCGGTGGCAGCCATGCTATTGCCATTAGTGGTATCGCTGGGGACCAACAAGCTGCGCTGTTTGGCCAGCAATGTGTCAAAAAAGGCATGGTGAAGAACACCTATGGCACGGGTTGCTTTTTGCTGATGAACACTGGGAGCAAGCCAGTTAAATCTCAACATGGTCTACTCACTACAGTAGGCTATCAAATCGGCGATGAAGTCACGTATGCCCTTGAAGGCAGCGTATTTATGGGTGGTGCAACAATTCAGTGGCTGCGAGACGAGTTAGGGTTGATTCGTGATGCCAAAGACACGGCGTATTTTGCCCAGCAAGTGGACAGCTCAAACGGTGTTTATTTAGTGCCAGCATTTGTCGGGCTGGGTGCGCCTTATTGGGATCCTCATGCGAGAGGCAGCTTAGTTGGCTTAACCCGAGGGACTAATCGCAATCATATTATTCGCGCAGCACTGGAAGCTATAGCTTATCAAAGTAAAGATGTGTTACTGGCAATGGAAGAAGACTCAGGCATCAAACTCAATCAAATACGAGTCGATGGCGGCGCTGTCGCCAATGATTTTTTGATGCAATTTCAATCCGACATCATGGGTAGCAAAGTGGTTCGTCCAATGGTTCGTGAGTCAACAGCTCTGGGAGCTGCCATGCTTGCTGGACTCGCCGTTGGCTATTGGAACAACCAAGAAGAACTCGCTGATAAAAAGGAGATCGAGCGAACCTTTAGTCCTGAATTAGAACGCGAAAAACGTGAGACTCTTTACGACGGTTGGTTGACGGCTATTGGGCGAACGAAAACTCATTAGGCTTAGCCCTACAATAATAACGCACCGCCTGGTGCGTTTTTTTACGCTTCTGCACCTGATTCAGTGCCTATCTTCAAATTAAAAAGTGCACAAACAATAGTTGCAAACGCAACTATTGCAGTGTAGTATGCCTGATATTAAATGATGACCATGGTCATCACTTTCTATTCAACAGTTATAAGTGGAACGATTGGCATGAAAAAAACGCTATCAACAATACACCGCACTGCGGCTTTAACGGCCTTTCTTTTAATTTCGTCATTTTTTCTAAGCACGGTTATGGTCGAAATCTTTGGTGGATACAACGCCATTCTAACGGTTAAGACCTACATTTGTTATGCGGTGTGGCTACTCATCCCAGCTATGGCGACAGCCGGAATTACTGGTACGAAACTGGCTCCAAAAGCAACAAAAGGACTCGTTGGTGCCAAGAAAAAGCGTATGCCGTTTGTTGCGGCTAATGGTCTTCTGATTTTACTTCCTGCCGCTATCTATCTTCAGCACCTAGCGAGTATCGGAAGTTTCAATACAACCTTCTACGTGATACAGGCAATCGAACTTGTAGCAGGTCTTACCAATCTTACTCTCATGGGGCTCAACATTCGTGACGGAGTGAAGATGACTCGCGCTCGTTCGGCATAACTATCTGAAAAGAAACTAGAGAATCGGCACTAAACAGTGGTGTTTTCACACGAAAACCGCTAAGTTCAGCGAGCGCTGTCAGAGTAACAGCGCGTCGATTCTATTGTTAAATGTACTGTTATTCTTCACGGATGCTTGAATATGACCCAAACTTCCCCTGCTTTTATTGATGGCGGTTTAAAATATACCCCTCACTACTTTACGGTTCCTCTCGACTACCAAGACTCTGCAAAAGGTTCGTTGCAACTCTTCGCGAGAGAAGTCACTCTCGCCAAAGACAACGCCAAAAAGCCCTGGCTGGTCTTTTTTCAAGGCGGCCCTGGCTTTCCATCTCCGCGCCCCAATGGCAACAGTGGCTGGCTAAAACGCGCTTTGCAGGACTATCGCGTATTGCTGCTTGACCAGCGGGGCACAGGGAACAGTAGTGTTGTCAGTCACCAGACCTTGGCACACCTTTCTCCAAATGACCAAGCTGAATACTTAAGCCATTTCCGTGCAGATAACATCGTTCGGGATGCTGAATTTATTCGTCAGGCTTTTGGGGTCACACAATGGGCTATCTTGGGACAAAGCTTTGGCGGTTTTTGCTCTCTGACCTACTTGTCACTATTTCCGGATAGTCTGAGCCGTGCTTACATAACGGGCGGCGTACCCTCAATAGAACGACATCCTGACGATGTCTACAACGCTACGTTCAAGCGTACCAAAGAGAAAAACCAACAGTTTTTCCATCAGTTCCCACATGCCCAATCGCTCTGCAAAAAAATTGCTAACCATCTGGCGACAAACGAGGTGACTTTACCGAATGGGCAGGTTTTCACCGTGGAACAATTTCAGCAAATCGGGATTAATTTTGGAGTCAGCGATACCTTCCTTCCAACCTATTACTCTCTTGAAAATGCGTTCATTGAAGTGGATGGAAAACCAACATTACGTTACGAATTCCTGAATGAAATGCTGGCGCAACAGGCATTTCAAACCAACCCTATTTATGCGCTTTTGCACGAGTCCATTTATTGCCAAGGCTTTGCATCAAATTGGTCTGCTGATCGCGTTAGGCAGCAGCACGATGAGTTTAATTACCAACCGGGCGACGATTGTTTCTATTTCACCGGCGAAATGGTATTCCCGTGGATGTTTGAGCAATACCAATGCTTAGAACCCCTTAAAGATGCCGCCAACCTACTCACAGAAAAAGCGGATTGGGGTTCGCTATACAATGCAGAAGTATTGGCAAACAACCGCGTTCCCGTAAGTTGCGCCGTGTACGCTGACGATATGTTTGTTGAGATGGACATCAGCCGGGAAACACTCGCTAAAATCCCCAATTCAAAAGCTTGGATCACCAACGAATATGAACATAACGGGTTGCGAGCAGATGGGGAGCGCATTCTAGACAAGTTGATCGAAATGGGTGATCACATCCATTACTGTCAGCAATAGGCTAGTTCAACGTCGACTGGCTCTGTTCTTTCAGCCAGTCTTTGAATAATCTTGTATACGGGTCGTCGAATTGGGTAATGATAAAGTACCCTGCATGAGCCGCTATCGGTGCAAAAGGGGCGATCAGTCGTCCCTGTTCAATCTCATTCCCTAGTAACGCTTGTCTCGCTAACGCAACGCCTACACCCGCCTCCGCTGCTGACATAGCCATATCGGTTCGATTGAAAAAGTGTCCTCTATTAGTCTCGATGTCCAGTCTTTGCTCAGAAGCCCAGTATTGCCATTCATAGTCCTTTGGCACTCCCTGCCACGGCATTATGTCGTGGAGTAATGTCACCTGATGCCATGCCTCGCTCCCTTGCTGTAGCCCTGGGTGTTTAGCCAGATAATCGCGACTCAACACAGGGATTAACCACTCTTCCATCAGCAATTCAGCCTCTGGGCGTTTATAAGGCATCGACCCATAATCTATGGCGATATCAAAGTCCCGATTGTCGCTGTCCACCAACGCCCCCTCAGCCAAGGTATGAATCTGGACGTCTGGATAGCGACGATGAAAGTCCTCGAGTCTGGGCACTAACCACTTAAAAGCAAACGAGGGAGTTAATTTGAGCCTGATCTGTTTACGTTCAGAAACACGAGTTAGTTGGAATACATTTTCCTCAATAGCGGCTAAGTGATGACTTGTGGCTTCCACTAACCGATTACCCTGCTCCGTTAATCGTACTCCACGAGCATGGCGTTCAAATACACTAAAACCTAACTTATCCTCTACCTGTTGCAATTGCTGACTTACTGCACCGACTGTTAGATTGAGTTGCTTTGCTGCACTGGTAATACTGGTATGTCGAGCAACAACACAAACTAAGTTCACCCCATTTAACAATGCTGACTTCATTTCGAGCCTTTAATATTTCTAAAACCTGCTATTAATTCTTATCGATTGTTAACCAAATGTAAATTGACCATTCTAGGTAAAATTTAAAAGTGCGAGAAGCGATAGTGAAAGTCATTGTATTGGGAAGCGGAGTCGTTGGACTCACTAGTGCGTGGTATTTGTCTCAGGCAGGCTTTGAGGTAACGGTTGTCGACAGGCAGTCTAGAGCTGGCGAGGAAACCAGTTTCGCCAATGCAGGACAAATTTCCTATGGCTATTCTTCACCTTGGGCTGCACCAGGTATTCCCTCCAAGGCCATTAAATGGCTATTTGAGCAACACGCGCCACTTAAGATAAAACCGAGTTTGAGCCCAGAGCTTTTTCGCTGGGCAACCCAGATGCTGATCAACTGTCAGCTGGGCAGGTACAAACTGAATAAATCCCGAATGCTGACCATTGCCAATCGAAGCCGTCGATGTCTGGCGCAGCTAAATCAAGACCACACTCTCCAATACCAAGGGCGAACACAAGGAACATTACAAATTTTCCGCTCTCAACAGCAACTTGATGCCATTGAGAAAGACATAGCGCTATTGACTGAAAGCGGAACTCGATTCCAGCTGTTTGATACCCAGCAGTGCTTGAAACAAGAGCCGGGGCTCGCAAATATGCTTGGGGATTTGGTTGGCGGACTTTACTTGCCCGACGATGAGACGGGCGACTGTTACCTTTTCTGCCAGCAACTGCAGAAGATGGCGGAGCAATCAGGTGTTAAATTCCTATTCGATACTCACATCAACACTCTAATAACTGAGCAGCGCCGTGTCGTCGGTGTAACCACCTCAAACGGTACCATCACTGGAGAGCACTTTGTGGTGGCACTTGGCAGTTACTCAAAGGCTCTGCTGCAACCACATGGCATTGATCTGCCCATTTATCCGGTCAAAGGCTACTCATTGACTTTGCCTATCATCGAACCAAGCCACGCGCCGTCGTCGACCATCATGGATGAGACCTTTAAAGTGGCCGTCACCCGTTTTGATGACCGAATTCGCGTTGCGGGCACTGCGGAATTAGCCGGATTTGATCCCGCTCTTCCCGACAAACGTTTAGCGACTCTAAACCACGTAGTCAGCGACTTGTTTCCTCAAGGCGTAGATTTGGCGAGCGCCGATTACTGGACAGGGTTTCGCCCGATGACGCCAGACGGAACGCCAATCATCGGTAAAACTCCACTGACCAACCTTTATACGAATACCGGACATGGCACATTAGGTTGGACGATGGCCTGTGGTTCCGCGGATATTCTTACCGAGCTGATTGCTTCAAACGGAAAACAAGAATTACCCGAACTGAGCATCGAACGATATTAGCGAGTTAGGTAACTACCTGACAGCTCTTGGTATACCTCAAATAGTGAGGTTCTAGTTTGCACATTTAGTGCTTTAACATCCTCACATGGTGCAACCAAGTCTGGCACTTGGTAAGTATGCATAGCTGCCGCCACGGCGGCTTTGACGCCGTTATTGGAATCTTCAAACGCCAAACAATGCTCTGAAGCAACGCCAAGTCGCTTAGCCGCTAAGTGGTAGATCTCTGGATCTGGTTTGCCACACGTCACCTCACATCCAGTCGCTAAACAGTTAAAGTAGCCGTCTAAGCCCGCGAGCTTAAGTTTCTTTTCAGCGACCTCACGATGAGTAGAGGTCGCAACAGCGATTGGAATGTTCTTGGAGGTTAACCAATCTAGCAGCTCAATAACGCCGTGCTTTTTGGGAATTGCTTGATGGAATACAACGCTTGTGTAACGCTGGCGCCACTCTTCATTGATCACTTTATAGTCAATAATTCCAGCATATGCCTCGCCTAATTTGGCGTGAATGGTTTTTGAATTACAGCCGATAATCGACAAATACTTCTCTTCAAGAAATGGCACCCCTAACGCTTCGCAAGCTTTCTCAAAGATACCTTTGCAGACGTTTTCTGTATCCAACAGCAATCCGTCCATGTCGAAAATCGCAGCTTTAAAATTCATTTCTCTCTCTTTTTCCAATGCATCCAAATAAGGCCAACACCTTTATCTGAGCGCATTGTGCCGTATCCGAGTGAATATTGCCAAGTAAATAGCGGCACAGATTCGTGTAAGGATATAACCAAGTATCCTCGCTGCACGCATGGACTTCAGTATATAATCGACATGAAAAAGGCACATTGAATCAAAGGAATAGTTATGGCGGTATGGAAAACCATCTTGATAGGTTTGGCTGGAGCATTGCTTGCGAGCCCTATCCCACTGCCATTGTCTGAACTTTTTGCCGCTGCATTCGCCACTATCCTTTATCTGCGATTGAGCGCTCAAACCATCAAGCTGCCCGATATCATACTCACCCTAATCCAGCTAATACTTGGCATTAGTATCGGCATCACAGTACCTGTGGCCGAGCTCGTTGGCTCATTTTCATTACCTCTATTTTTGGGACTCGTCCTATGTATGCTTTGCCAAACGACTGTGAACTTTCTTTGGCTTTACAAAAAGGAAAAGTGGACACCGTTTGAATCCCTACTTGGTGCGATCCCTGGTGCAATGGCGGCAATATTAGTGATAAGTGAAGGACAAGAGAAACCTTCTCCTAAGATTGTCTTCTCGCACTCTATTCGGTTATTACTACTGGTCGTTTTAGCTGGCGTCATTGCATCCACAGGCGAAAGCCATGCTTCTCAACTGACTCAATCATTTAACCTTGCACTAACAGGGCATCTTACACTGCTTGCAGTCACGAGCTTTTTGCTTGGTAAGCTGGTTGGAAAAGTAGGAATACCAGCACCATTCTTGTTAACCAGTCTCGTCACCGCGGCAGCCTATCATAGTTCATTGCCGGATCTCGCCCTCACCGTTCCTGAATCATTGATTATGTTCGCAACGGCAATATTAGGTGTGCTCATTGGCGTTCGCCTCGCCCCCACAACACTGAGAGAGGCCATCAGCTATTCCAAGGCAGGGTTTATTGTCACCCTTCTGGGCGTCAGCGTCACCCTTTGTTTTGCCGCTAGTTTCCATTTCTTAACGGGGATAGATTGGCAGGTATTGTTGCTTGCTTGGGTGCCAGGAAGCGTTGAAGCCATGACAGCTGTAGCGTTGTTACTCGGGCTTGAACCGGCCTTTGTCGCCATCAATCACGTGATGAGATTAATGATGCTTTATATGATGCCAGCGGCTCTTAAAGCGCCCTTGGAGCGTTTGAGTAGACTCTAAATCTATGTTGACCGGTAATTGAAGTTCATGTTCCAAAGACTAAAGACTCCACGTGTCATACAACTGCCATATAGATCTATAACAATGAAGAGTTAATTTTCAGGCCTTCTAAGCAACCAGGTTGAATATGATTGTCACTGATAAAAGTGTCAATTTATGTTATCTTCTCAAACGTATGACAACAAAAAAACCAACTCCAACCCTCTCATTACTAAAATCTTTCTATGAAGTAGGACGTTCACGAAGTTTCAAGCAAGCTGCTGAGAACTTAGGCTTGTCGCAGCCTACGATCATCAAACAAGTTGGCGAGCTTGAGCAGCAATACAACGCAAAGCTATTCACCAGAGGAAGAAACAACAACCGGCTAACGGATTTAGGTTTGCAACTGATGCCTCTTTGCCGTTCGGTCATTAATGGTGTGAAAGAGATTGATGAGTTCATGCAATCTCACGGCAAGCTGATACATGGAACACTAACGATAGCGGCGGTAAGCCCCTACTATGTCACTCAAGCATTAAAGACCTTTATCGCTAAATATCCAAAAATCAAAGTTAAGGTGATTTATGGTTCAAATAGAAATGCCCTTCACTTACTGCAAGCCGGTGAAGTCGATATCGGATTATTTGTTCACAACTCGCCGACTCCAGGGTTCAGTAGCTTTCTCTGCAAAGAAGATCAGATTATTGCCATCATACCGAAAGACAATCCACTCTCGAGGAATGAATTCTTAAATGCCGAAGACATCAAAGGAGAGATACTTCTTTGCCGTGAAAAAGGGTCTATCACTCAGGATATTTTTGAAACCGAAATGCGAAAACGAGAAATAGAGCCTTTATCCCGTGTTGAAATAGGCAGTAGAGAAGCTATCCGCGAGGGTGTTATCCAAGGGCTGGGAATTGGCGTGGTCACGGACCATGAGCATAACCATGATGAGAAGATTGTCGCCAAGCAATTTAGAAATGTCGATCTTTCAATGAAATATAGTTTCGTCGTTTCCAATGAGAGGTTGGGTAGTCGGCTAATTCAAGCCTTTCTGCAATGTACAGAGAAACATTTAAAGCAACCGCTCCAATAATAAATGCGCAGAGCGATTTAGTTCGTTCTGCGCACAGAAATGATCAAACGAAGGCCTAGACATGAGCCTCAAGCGGACTGCCGATCTCGAACTCTTCAGACTCATGCATGTAATCATGATAATGAATCACCGTGCGATCGCTTTCCAATAGCACGACACAATATTGAGGCTCTTCAAAGTTCCCTTGAATCATTACCTCATCGTTAAGATCTAACCTTACCTGATGGTTCATGCTGCGTAGTGTTGAAAAAGCAATGCCGCGCCATTGCCCTGCAATTGGGCGGTGGTAATGACCAAAAAACAGATGTTTAATATTAGAGTGTTGAGTTAAGAGATTACCCAACTGCTCACCATGAGCCTTGTCGAGGCTAATCGCATCCATTGCTGGAATACCAGTATCAAACGGAGCATGGTGCATAAATAGATAAACAGGTTGGCCGTTGGCGCTATCAATCTGCTGCTTCAACCATTGAAAGCGTTGCTCACAGTAAGTCCCTGCGTGTGTTCCCTCTTTCACTGTATCAAGAAGAATAAACACCCCACGCTCTGTTTGAATCACCTTTTGTGCAAATCCATTTTCGTCGAATTCAAAATTGCTAAAGGTTTCAGCCAGCGTTGGACGATGGTCATGGTTGCCAATAACAAGGTGATACGGGATAACGAGCTTAGATAAGGTGCTTTGCAAATTGGTATACGCTTCTGGGTGTCCAGCATGAGCAAGGTCGCCCGTTATCACGACCATTTCAGCATCACTGTGTTCTCGATTAATGCTCTCCACCGCTTTAGTTAAAGCAGGTTGAGGAGAGCGCTGATAAATTTTCTGTCCTGTGTAACCAAAATGTGTATCAGTAAGATGGATAATTTTCATAGTCAGTAGGGTCTATTTTAGTTGAGATTCAAGCGATATAACTGCTTTCGCTATGTCGTAAGTATGGTGAACCACCAATGTTGGGTTCTGCTTCTCTATATAACCTTGAGGCTGCCAGCCCCACGTAACGGCGATTGATAGAGCATCACTTTCATTAGCCGCTTTAATATCACTAATGCTGTCTCCCAGCATGATCGCCTTGGTTTTACACGTGGTTTGCAGTTGTTGGATTTTTTCCTTTTTACTCCCGTCTATATCACCGCCCAAAATCCCATCAAAGCTTGAGAGCAGTTTATGTCGCTGAAGCTGTTTTCTGATCACGTCACTGTGGCTGGCACTGACGATAAATAGTTTATGACTGGCGGCGATGGTTTCTATCGCTTGAGAAATACCAAAGAAAAACGGAGCTTGTTCGCCGTACTCGTAGAGATAACTGGCGACATCACGTGAAAAAGTCTTTTCATTCAACCCTAGTTCCTGTGCAACCGCTTCAAACGTGACCGGGTCAAGATAACGAAACGGATTGGTCTCAAGAATCACCAAGGAGTTTTGTTGCTTAGCAGCGAATTGACATGCATCACGGCACAGCTTTAGGCTGTCGCAAATCACACCGTCAAAGTCAAAAATAACCATTAATTCATTTACCTAATGATGAATTGCTCCCAGCACTGGGCTGGGAGCTTCCTTTGCAGTTCTATAGATAGTTGTTTACTTTTTCTGTCATTTCTTCGAGTACCTGATTAGGCTCGCTCCCGTCTGCACGACGGCCAGAAACAACAGAATGCAACTCATCTGAAATCACATCTGTGATTTTCAAGCCGTTTGCCCCTGGGAAAGAAACCCAAGTATCCATCCATGGCAGAGACGTGACCGCTGTTTTATGGTTTGGGCGATCCTCGTAAAAGCTACCTAACTTCGCGTTTGCGACCTGGTTTGGTGGCATATATCCGGTAAAGTGGGGAATCTGTTGGTTTCCAACAGGGCCGGTAATATATTTGATATACTTCCACGCCGCCACTTGCTGTTTCTTATCTTTCGCCAGCATGACCACAGCATTGCCACCCACAGGTAAACTGCCATTTTCAGCTACTTCAGGGAACTGTGTGGTTTTTAGTTCAAATCGTTCACCAATCGCGCGCTCAAACATGCCAAGGTTTGAAGTCGATGTAACGTAGATACCAATATTACCTGCACTGAATGAGCGCTCTGCACTTCTACGCTGGTAGTCTGGCATTTCAGCTTGATTGTGCATCTGAGCCAGTTTATTAATCGCCCACTGCCCTTCTTCACCATCAAACGCCACTTTGCCATCTTTTAGGATATCGCCCCCTTGTGACATAACCAGCGACAACCAAAGCCAGTTACCTGTGATGTTCCAGTCATAATAAAAACCTTGTTCATTGCCTTCCAAAGCATTGATCTTGGCTGCTACTGCAAAGATATCTTCCCACGAATCCGGCAGCGTAGAACTGCCCGTCGCTTTCTCGACTAAGTCCGCATTGAAATACACAATTGGCATTGAAACTGCGAAAGGCAGGCCATAGGTTTTGCCATCAAAACGGCTTGGTGACATCATTGAGTCATCAAATCCATTTTCAGATCTATCTTCTGCTGTAATGAACTGATCCAAAGGTACTGCGATATTGCGCTCGTAAAGCGGAAGGACTCGGTTCAAACCTTGAAAGCTAACATCAGGTAGTTGATTAGTAATCGCTTCTCGCATGACTTTCTGAGTCGCATCTTCATAGTTTTCGTAGTTAGAACGAAACTCAATTTTGATGTCTGGGTTCTCTTTTTGAAAGTCTTCAGCTAGTTGACGTTGTAGCCCATCAAAAAGCTCGCCATAAGGATATTGAACGACTAACGTTGTTTGAGCAAAGGCCGATGCTGATAGTAGCATCGCTGCAAAAGTAGAGATTCTAAGGCGCATTTTAAACTCCATTCATTTATCTTTTAATGCGTGTTGATTATTTAGGGTTTGAAGAGCCCTTAAAATTAAAGGCTCCTGTTTAAAAATTTGTTATTTCATTCCAGACATCGTGATGCCTTCAATGAACCGCTTTTGAGCACACAAGTAGGCAATAATGAGGGGTGCAACAATGACAGTTGCCGCAGCCATAAGCGGGCCGTAACTGTCCCCTGCTTCGTCACTCTTGAATGCAACAACACCAAGTGGCGGGGTGTAAATATCTTGGCTGTTCGCGACAATTAACGGCCAAAAGTAATCATTCCAGTGAGCCACGATTGAGAAAATCCCGAAGGCAATCAGTGCTGGAATCGCCGTAGGAACCATGATTCGCCAAATGATTCCAAATTCACTAAACCCATCTAGGCGAGCAGCAGAAATCAAATCGTCCGGCACTGAGTTAAAAAACTGTCTCATCAGAAAGATGCCAAATACCGAAATAGAAAATGGGGCAATAAGCGCTTCATAACTGTTCAGCCAACCAAACTTGTACATCAATAGATACCAAGGGATGGAAACCGCTTGAGGTGGGATCATCAGGCATGCCAGAATCGCAATAAAGACAACCTGTTTACCTTTGAAATTTAACTTGGCCAATGCATAAGACGCTGGGACTGCTATCGCTATTTGGCTCAGAAAAATGGCGACGGTGACGATCACGCCGTTTAACATGAAGCGAACTAATGGCGTCTCAGAAAACGCAATCGAGTAGTTCTCATAAGCGGCGAACCGCTCTGGAATCAACCTGATTTCGTTAACAAAAATCTCATCTTCTGGCTTGAACGACGTGAGAACCATCCAAACAAAAGGAAGAAGAAATAGGGCTGCTAAAGCAATTAGCGTCACGTGGCGAAATAAGCCAAATAAGTCAATTCTCTTCATTAGTAATGCACCTTCTTTTCCATGAAACGCATCTTGATTACCGTGATGAGCAAGACAATGAACAAGAAAATCACAGTGATAGCAGCGGCATAACTTGTACGGAAGAACTGGAATCCTTCCACATACATCAAGTGCAGTAGGACTTCCGAGCTTTTTCCAGGTCCACCCTGAGTGAGCACTTCAACAGTATCGAAAACTTGAAACGCCTTAATTGCCGAGATAACAAGAACAAACAGAGTGACCGGCCCTAACATCGGCCAAGTGATTAAGCTAAATCGAGACCATCCATTTGGCACACCATCCATCTCGGCAGCCTCATAGAGGTGGCGCGGTATGGCCATCAAACCGGACATGAACAGCACCATGTTGTAGCCGAGTTGATGCCAGATACCGATTCCTGCAAGCACATAAACCACAGTGTCTGGGTCGTTGAGCCAGTTTTTGCCATCGACCCCAAGCTTATCCAACATCATGTTCAGCAAGCCAAAGTCTGGTTGTAAGATGTACTCCCAAACGATAGACATAGCGATTAGCGTCCCCATTACGGGCAAGAAGAAAGCGGTACGATACGCGCCTCTTCCACTCGGACGAGCTTCAATAAGAATCGCAATAGCGAGTCCACCAACCACAGAGAAAGGCAGTACAATGGAAACGTACAACAAGGTGTTCTTTAAGGCCTGCCAAAACGCACTATCGTTTTTAAGCTCAATATAGTTATCTAAGCCTACCCATGAAAATGTGGTCATACCCAATTGCCAATCCGTGAAGGACAAAATGACAATCGCCACAATGGGGCCTATCAGAAATAGCACCATCAGCAGAATGGCCGGCAGAGTAAGCAACCATGCAGTGTTTTGCTCTCGAACCTGCCCAAGCGTTTTCTTCGTAGTGATACGCTTAGGCAGCTTCATAGCAATATCTTGAGACATATCAGGCCGCCTCCATCATGATGTCGATCTTTTGAATGCGCTGCCCATGTCGATTGAAAAACATAAGCTTGTCAGGAGCGACTTCTAGGTGAATGTTGTCACCTTGAGAAAAGCCTTTTGACTCATCGGCTGTCAATTTAATTGCTATGCTTCCGTTCGCCCATGCAGCACTTGCAAAGATGATTTTTTCACCTCCCATATTTTCGATATGGGTGATAACCGCAGGCATGTTGTTACTTGAACATATTCGAATATCTTCAGAGCGCACCGCAATGGTAATTGGCGCATCACAGGTCGTTGCGTTGAGCTTAATGCCACTTAACTCTTGACCATCAAATAAGATATTGCCTTCATCATCGACTAAAGCTGGAATCGTGTTGATCTTTGGGCTACCGATAAACTCAGCAACTTTTAAATGGTTAGGGTTGTTGTACATATTGTTTGGTGTATCCACCTGGATAAGCTCACCTTCCACTAGAAGTGCAATCCGATCCGACATCGTCATCGCTTCCACTTGGTCATGTGTGACGTAGACAAACGTTGTGCCAATTTCTCGATGAAGCTGGGTCAATTCCCCCCTCATATGTACACGAAGCTTGGCATCAAGATTTGATAAAGGCTCATCCATCAAAAATGCTGAAGGTTCGCGAACCATTGCTCGCCCTAGCGCAACGCGCTGACATTGACCACCAGACAACTCACTCGGTTTTCGATCAAGGAGATGCTCGATATGTAACTGCGCCGCAACCTCCTCTACTCTCGAATCAATCGCAGCAAGCGCATGTTTAGTATCTTGGGAAAGTAACGTTGCCAGTGGCACCCTTTGCCATAGTGGCGTGCGCATTCTCAGCGGTACGCGCATATTGTCTTTAACCGATAAATGCGGGTACAACGCATAAGACTGAAACACCATGGCGAGATCTCGCTCTTTAGGTCGCTTATCGGAAATATCAGTGCCACCAATTCGAATGGTGCCGGAAGATTGCTCTTCTAATCCTGAAATAATACGTAGAAGTGTTGATTTACCGCTGCCTGAAGCACCAACCAAGGTCATAAACTCACCATCTTTGATATCTAAATTGATACCTTTGAGGATCTCGGTTTGGCCAAACGATTTCTTAATATTTGAAAGCTGAATATCTGCCATGATGTTAGTCTTTATTTAGGTTAAGGACGTTCGCCATCAGCCATGCGGCGATTGATGTCGGTAATAACTGCAGGAAGATCTGCAATGGTATCGATGACATAGTGCGCATTCGCACCCTTCATCTTGCTACTCGCACGTTGGCGAGCATGAGCTTTCTCTTCGTCCGATGCCTGCAAAAATTCTTCGAGCGTGAACCCTGCTTCATTACCAGAAAGAGCCAACCCAACGGTCCACATTCCAGCGTTTAGCCCTTCTTCAATACCAGGCACCGCATCATCAACTTTGACGCAGTGAGAGACATTTTTAATGCCTAACTCAATCACATTCTGCAATGCCATCCATGGGCCTGGTCGACTACCCGCCTTTAAGTCATCACTAGCAACAACGCATTCTGGGTTATAGCCAAGGTCGCTTGCAGCTTCTACAAGTGCATCCATTACTGGGCGCGGATATCCCGAGCAAGAACCAATCTTCACCTCTTGTTCTTGAAGAAAGCTCAGTGTCTCTTTTACTCCAGGGATTAAGCTTGCGTGTTCAGGCTGCTTCACTTTCTCAATCTGAAGCGGCATAAATGTGTTATAGATTTGCGTGACCTGCTCGTCGGTCATTGATGACCCAAACTGATCCACCCAACGCTGAGAAATCTTAGGATCATTACCCAAGGTTCGAATGTGATCCCATTTACCCATCCCCATCGGGCCTCTTGCTTCCTCTAATGAGATGTCAAAATCGAAGGCTTGCTTAAACGCTTCAACGAAAATGGTGGTTGGCGCAAAAGAACCAAAATCCACGGTGGTTCCCGCCCAGTCAAAAATGACGGCTTCTACTTTATTCATTTCTAAACCTACTGATTGTTTTGATTAAAACTGAGAAATTAACTGCTCTACATTGCCCGAAAAGTTCTGCCCTCTTTGACCCTGTGCGGCGTCTCTTACCAACGCTTGCCATTCTTCATGGGTATAGCCGTAGGCATTTGGAGAAACCTTTACATCCAGAGCCTCCAGGAAAGCCGCCATATGTTGGCTAGCTTGCTCAATACTGGAATTGAAAATAGTGGTGATATAGCCGATAAGTTCATGGTCGTTGCGATCAACCGCTGCAATAATCGCCGGTAGCGTAAAACTGCACGCGATACCATGAACAACACCTTTATCAAGGGTTACGGCATAAGACATGTTGTGAGCAATAGAGGTTTTGGTATTGGAGAATGCTAAGCCCGCCATCAACGCCGCCTCTTGGATCTTGGTGCGAAGCGCTAAACTGGTTGGGTCTTGCACCAATAGCGGCAAGGTTTCGATAATGGCTCTGCTGGCAGTTACAGCGAACATTGCGCTAATTGGATTGCGGTTTTTGTTCCATAGACTTTCCAACGCATGCGATAACGCATCTAGCGCCGTGCTAATGGTTATGGATACTGGTAACTGAGAAGTAAAAGGCGCGTGTACAATTGCTGCGCTCGGATAGAGCCGAGTATCAGATAGCGAGTATTTTGCGTCGTTTTCTGGATCCCAAACGGTTCCCCAATGTGTGACTTCACTTCCTGTGCCTGCCGTCGTCGGTACCGCGATGATTTCCTTGATACTGAGGTTTTGTGCATCAGCCTTACCTTTTAAGAACGCCTCGACGGTCTCGAAGTCACCACCGCTGGCAGCGAGCACTTTCGCAGTATCCATTACAGAACCACCACCCAAAGCCACAAATACTTGCGTTTGCTCACCTTGCTCGCTCAACTGCTGGCATAGGCCACGAAGATTCGAAAAATGTGGATTTTCAACCACGCCATCGATAATGCTAATAGGGTCGTGCCCCACAGCTTCAATAACTTCACGGGTGTAGCTGGAAAAAATATCATTGGAATAAGTAACAATCGAATAAGCTCGACCGCCTACTCGTTCTTTCAAGGAGTTTAATGCTTCGTGACCACTCACGATTTCAACAGGATTTTTAAAACGCCACATCTTAACTACCGAACTTCTTAATATTGTTTGATGTGAGGCATTTTGAAGTAGAAATATTGAATCTAGATTTCATATAACTAGATAAAGTCTAATTAGGATTAGGCTCTGTAGAGTTTATCGTCACTAAAGCATCATAAGATTGTCATACGAATGAAATTGATAGTAGACGCGTCAGGCCACACCATTCAGGCCTAGTTGGCAAATGTTCATAGACTAGGTCGCCTGCTTTAAATAGATTGGTGAGTAGAAGCTGTATTTGGCTGCGCTCAGGTGTGCAGCCGACATATGGTTTTCCTACGAGAGACGCTAGATTAAAGTTTGTTTTTTACTCTAGTACAACTCTATATCCGTATCTCTTGAGCTCGTAGTAGAAAATCGCGACGAACCAGTATTACGCCCCTTTCGCGCGGTAGACGCAAAGGTTTGTTGGTGAGCGAGTCCACCTGCGACTAGTGCAGATTCCATCGAATGCTGCCAAGTTAAGCTTTGTAGACAGCCATGAATGAGACCGGACAACAGCCCTTCATGTTGCTCGACCGGTAAGTTGGTTGTAGCACCATCGCGAGCATAAAAGTGCCCTTTTTTATCTCGACTTGCATAGGCGCCATTCTCGTCCAAACTAATTACCACTTGATGTACGCCCACATCATGAAGGCATCGTGCTGTTTTAGGTATGTCGCTGCGTTTAGATATACTTTCACCTGACAGCTGCGCAGCTTCTGCGAGGTTGAGCTTTAGTGTATGAATACACGACAAATAAGGTTTGATTTTCTGCACTTTTAATACCGAAACCGGATCCACAAAGATGGGCTTTGAGGCTTGAGTTTGGAATAGGTATTCCAGTGCTGATTCACTTAGGTTTGTGTCGATAGCGATGGCAGTAGCGCGGTTCAATAATGGTGCTCGCTTTGCGAGTTGCTGCGCATTGAGCTCATCAAAGAGCGACATATCGTTAAGAGCCAATTGCAGCTTACCATCAGGCCCTTGAATGGAGAGATAACTGCTGGTTGCTCTATTGGGTGCCACTAAACAATGCTCTATACCAACGTCAACATCGCGGCAAGAATCCAGCAGTTGCTCCCCCCATAAGTCATCGCCCACAGCACTAATCAACTCCACTTTGCTGCCAAGACGCGCTAGGTGCTCTGCAATATTACGTCCAACACCACCCGCCCCCGCCGTTAAAGCGCCGGGATTGGAGCTTCCCATCACTAATTCCGAGGTAGCGCGGCCACATAAATCCATATTCGCGCCACCAATTACAACAGCAAAACGATCAGGGGCAATCAAATACCCTTTACCTTGTATGAACCCTTTTCTCGTCAAGTTCATGATATGCCCCGCTACGGCACTTCGACTGATGTTGAGCATATCAGCTAAAGTACTCTGAGCAATCATGGGATCAAGCTTGATTAATTCTAGTATTTGTTGTTCGCGCTCAGTCATTAGACACTTGTCCGATTATATAAACATTTGTTTGCATATTATTACTCTCGAACACAAACGGAATCAACGCCTTACTTATAAATAGGCAATCTTTTCCCATTGGGTATTGCATCAATACCACAGATATTCACGCAATTGCATCCATAGCTGTGAAACCGATCACTTGTGGGAATCCACTCACACTCGCTACTATTGAGTAACCATATTAAAACTAATGATAATAATGTATGGACTATATAGATTGTATTGCCAGCACGAACAGAGCGTTGAGTTGCCGCAACGGTATTGATGATCTGTTTCACACCCTAAGAACCAAGTACCCGCATCTATCGAGATTGTGTCTCTCAGTGACGTCTGCGGATCACCTAGAGAACTTCCACGTCATCGACTTTCAAGATGATTCCGACAAGTTCGACGTTATCTCAATGCATTCGGAGCGCTGCGCTCCTTTGATTAAAATAATCGAGAATCAGGAAATTAGGGTGGTCGACGATCTTTATGAGCTAAAGCCAAACACCCAAAATAAACGCCTTATCGAACTTGGTCACCGAAGCAGTTTTACCATGGGGTTAAACATAGAGAGCGGATTCGGTGCAGTACTCTTTCTAAATTCAACCCAAGTAGATTACTTCAGCGATGGCGCTTTGCACTCAGACCTTTTGTTTATTCGAGAGGTCATCATAAGCCTGCTTTGCCACGACCGTTACAAGCACCAAATGTTCGTCCAAGCTTTGAAGCTAGCATTAAAGATAAGCCACAAACGTGATCCAGAAACAGCGGATCACCTGCAGCGGATGAGCCAGTACAGCAAGCTTCTCGCCGAACTTCTCGCTCACAAGCTGCCCGTCGATCATCGATTTATTCAGTGGATAGAGCTTTACTCACCTTTTCACGATATCGGCAAATACCGGATCCCTGACCACATTCTGTTTAGCCCCAACCGCTACACTCCAGATGAGCGTGCCATCATGAACAAACATGTTGATTACGGGGTAGACATTATCGACGAGGTCATCGAAAACATTGACGTGGTCAGTGCGTCCAGTGCTGAAGTCTCTTTCTTGAAGAACATTATCTATTTCCATCATGAACGCTTTGACGGAGTGGGTTATCCCACCAAGATTGGCGGGATTGATATTCCGTTAGAGGCTAGGATCATCACCATTGCCGATGTGTTTGATGCCCTGCTGAGCAAACGCACCTATAAGCAGGCATGGAGCCTTGAAGACACCCAGCATTATCTTGCTGAACAAGCGGGCACCGCGTTTGATCCATTGTTGGTAGAAACACTGCTTAGCAACCTAGAGCGATTCAAGGCGATCTATCATACGTTTCCACCGCAGCCAGAGTCAGAAGCTCATCTGGCTAAGTAAGTCATGCTACCCGGCAGGGCGACCATACACTCGGTCAAAATAGGATAAAGGGGCAACGCGAGCGCTCGCTTTGCTTTGCCACTTTGTGCTGTTAGCAACCAGCCACCTTTGCTGCGAACCTGCCAAAATCGCTTGACTGATCGCCGCCTCGCGAAGCTCATGCTCCAAAGCAAACTCTTCTTTTTGAGGCTCCAAAACCGGTTGCTCCGTAACGCTCGACGCAAGATTCACCGCCGCGCAGCATACAATTCCAATATCAGCAGAGAACTGCCCGAAAAAGTTGGCAACATACTCCCCGACCACATCGCCATCATTGGTGCGCATTCGTCCACCAGCAATCCAGGTTTCCACCTGTTCAAACTGCGCCAAGATATGCGCAGCCTGATAGTTATTGGTGACAACGCGAAGATGCTTGTGGCCACTTAAATGCTCTGCAATCGCTGCTATCGTAGTACCGATGCCTAAAAACAGCGTGCAGCCATCAGGGATATTGGTAACTACCTGTTTGGCAATCTGCTGTTTTTCCGTCAAGTTGGTTGCACTACGTGAGGTAAAGCTGCGATTGCTTAGCGTGGTCGGCAAACCTACTCCACCATGATGACGACGAGCAAGGCCGAGGCTGCAAAGCTCATTAATATCACGACGAATAGTCTGAGTCGTAACATCAAAGTGGCTCGAAAGCGCCTCTATGGTGCAATATTCTTGAGTATGTATCAGGTCAATAATACTTTTTTGTCGCAAACTGAGATGGTGCATGATGGTCGTTACCTACTCCTCTATTTCACATTAGGCATCAACTAAATCTTGCGGTTTTGATGCTGATGACTGTCTTTGATAATCCTGAGGCACGTCGCTTATCATCATATCCACACCCCACCCCCAAAATGATTCAACCAACACCGGATGATTCGGCGTGTAACAATAGAGCTGGTAGCCCGCTGATTTTATCCATCGAGCCGTTTTCTCATCGAGAAAGTGAAAGTCGCAATGTACGCTGTAAGCATCTAATTTATCGAGAATAGCTAGCGCGTTGTCCGGTATTTGTTGCCACAGTTGCCCACGGCGTATGGACGGCATAATGCGCTGCATAACCGTCAGCGCCTGCGTACTAAAACTAGAGAATAGCACCTGCTCTGTGGCAATACCTAGCTCGGTCATAACCAACTTAACTTGCTGACACAAAAGCTCAATATCATCACCTTCATAATGCTTTAGCTCAACATTGACCGTCAAACCATGTCTTTGCGCCAACAATAGGGTCTCAGCTAATGTTGGAATGCTCTCACCTTCATAGGCATCACCAAACCATAGGCCAGCATCTAAGGCTTTTAGCGCCTGAACACTCATATCAGCGACGCGACCACGACCATTAGTGCAACGGTTTACGGTACGATCATGGATAACGACTGGCACCTTATCTTGACTAAGCTGAACATCAATCTCAATCCATTCTAGCCCTAACAGAGCCGCCTGTTCAAAAGCGGCTAACGTATTTTCTGGTGCGAGGCTAGAGACGCCACGATGCGCTGTGATTTTCATTGATTCCTTTACCATTTTCATTTGCATTCAAATGAAAGGATTGCAACTCTCCGTGACACTATTATTGCCGTTTTATTGCGTTTCCATGGCCATAAAATGTTTCAAATAAGTTCATTTAACTGTCACCCAATCGTCATTTGCTCAGTTTAACTTTCACTTGAACATTTTAAAGCAGTGGCTCTACACCAAGTGAACGTCTGCTTTTGAACTGAAAACCAACATTTTCACATTTAAGGGAAACAATATGTCTATTAAACACCTCACAGGAATGGCGGTGGCAGTGGCGCTAATGAGCACAGGTGCTCAAGCAAAAACTGAGGTTGAGTGGTGGCACGCTATGGGCGGCGCCCTGGGTCAAAAAGTCAATGATATTGCTGCGGATTTCAATGCAAGCCAAGACGAATACGAGATCAAACCGGTTTACAAAGGTAGCTACGCAGAAACCATGACCAGCGCGATCGCCGCTTTCCGAGCAAAAGAGCAACCAGCCATTGTTCAGGTGTTTGAAGTGGGTACAGCGACCATGATGGGTGCGAAACAGGCAATCTACCCAGTTTACGAACTCATGGAAGATACCAAAGAACCGTTTAACCCAGACAATTATCTGTCCGCTGTGACAGGCTACTACACCACCAATGACGGTCAGATGCTATCGATGCCCTTTAATAGCTCAACGCCTGTGATGTACTACAACAAGGATATGTTCGCGAAAGCCGGGATCACCTCTGCGCCTAAAACTTGGAAAGAGATGGAGCAAGTGTCACGCAAACTGCTTGAATCCGGCGCTCAATGTGGCTTCACAACAACATGGCAATCTTGGACTCAAATCGAAAACTTTGGTGCTCGTAACAACATTCCAGTCGCGACGCAAAACAACGGTTTTGGCGGCTTCGATACAGAATTTAAGTTCAATGCAGCGCCTTATGTAAAACACATTGAGAAGCTTGGTGAGTGGTCAAAAGAAGGCATCTATAAATACGGCGGTCGCCAATCTGATGGTATGCCACTTTTCTACACCCAAGAGTGTGCGATGACCATGGGCTCATCAGCAGGTCTAGCGGGTATTCAAGAAAACATGAAAGGCATCGAGGTCGGTGTTGCCCAGCTTCCATACGATGATGAGCTGATTGCCAAACCACAAAACACCATCATTGGTGGTGCGTCACTGTGGGTACTCCGTGGCCATTCTTCTGAAGAGTACAAGGGCGTAGCGAAGTTCTTTAGCTACCTTTCAAGTGCAGAAGTTCAGGCTGATTGGCACCAGTTTACCGGCTACCTACCTATCACCCAACAAGCTTATGAACTGACGAAGCAGCAAGGTTTCTACACAGCGAACCCTGGCACGGACACGGCTGTAGTGCAAATGACCTCGACTGAACCAACAGCCAACTCGAAAGGCATTCGCTTTGGTAACTTCCTGCAAACTCGTGACATCATCAACGAGGAGCTAGAAGCGGTTTGGGCAGGCAAAGCCACGGCAAAATCGGCACTTAACAACGCGGTTCGTCGTGGTGACGAGCAACTACGTCGCTTCGAGCGCACACAGAAATAACCCGTTGTCTTTTTTACGCCGCCACTTCATTTAAGTGGCGGCATGTCGGTATTGTTTATGTCTTCACAAGTAATTTTTAAAAATAAATGGTTACCCTACGCGCTGATTGCGCCTCAGCTGGTGATCACCCTAGTGTTTTTTATCTGGCCAGCTGGCCAAGCGGTATTTCAATCTTCTCAGTTAGAAGACGCCTTCGGTATAAGTCGAGAGTTTGTTGGACTTGAGAATTTTAGCAAACTGCTAGGCGACAGTTACTACCTTGATTCCTTTTTCACCACCATACAGTTCAGCATTTGCGTCGCTGTTTTGGCTTTGGTGAGCGCACTGATTCTCTCTGCATTTGCCGAGCATATCGTGCGCGGTGCGACTATGTACCGCACCTTTTTAATTTGGCCATACGCCGTCGCACCCGTTGTTGCCGGCTCACTTTGGCTGTTTCTGTTTGATCCGACGATTGGCGTCATTACCGACGTGCTCAAATGGTTTGGCGTTCAATGGAACCCTACCCTCAATGGCACTCACGCGATGTGGATGGTCGTCATTACATCTACCTGGAAGCAGATCAGTTACAACTTTCTGTTCTTTTTAGCCGCGCTACAATCGGTGCCAAAGTCATTGCATGAAGCGGCAGCTATTGATGGTAGTGGTCCGGTGAAGCGATTTCTGACCATCAGTTTCCCACTGATTTCACCAACCAGTTTTTTCTTGTTGGTCGTCAATTTTGTGTACGCCTTTTTTGATACGTTCGCCATCATTCATGCCATGACCCAGGGCGGACCAAGTAACAGCACGTCTACCTTAGTTTACAAAGTCTACAACGATGGATTTATCGGGCTAGATCTTGGCTCATCGGCCGCTCAGTCGGTCATCCTAATGGTTCTTGTCGCCTTACTCACGGTGATCCAATTTAAATATGTCGAAAAAAAGGTGGCGTACTAATGGTAGAAAGAAGACCCCTATTTACGATTTTTTGCCACGTCATTTTAGCACTAGGCATCATCTCTATTGCACTCCCTGTATGGATAGCACTGGTGGCAACGACACATGAAAACACCGCGTTTGCTACGGGTACACCTCTTTGGTTTGGCGACCTTGGATTTAGCGTGTTTGGTGAGCTGCTCAGTAACCAAAGTTCGTTTAACAATAACGCGTTGCCGATCACCCACATGCTAACCAACTCGCTGATCATGGCGCTATGCATTACCTGCGGTAAGCTGGTTATTTCTATCATGTCGGCATACGCAGTCGTGTTCTTTCGCTTTCGCGGTCGAATGGTGGCGTTTTGGATGATCTTTTTCACCCTCATGCTGCCAGTGGAAGTGCGGATCATGCCAACCTTTGAGGTGATCACTAACCTCAACATGCTCAATTCATTCTATGGACTTACGATTCCATTGATTGCTAGCGCAACGGCTACGTTCTTATTTCGCCAGTTCTTCATGACCATTCCCAATGAGTTAGTTGAAGCGGCGAGAATCGATGGTGCCGGGCCGATTAAATTCTTTTTCGATATTTTGCTGCCCCTTTCTCGCACCAATATCGCAGCTCTGTTCGTGATTACTTTCATCTATGGCTGGAATCAGTATTTATGGCCACTACTCATCACCACTGATGCTCAGTACTACACCATTGTTATGGGTATCAAACAGATGCTTGGTGTGGTTGATGGCGTCATCGAATGGAACAAAATTATGGCAACCACCATTATCGCTATGTTGCCACCCGTCATCGTTGTGATTGCAATGCAAAAAGCATTCGTCAAAGGCTTGGTAGATTCGGAGAAATAAATGTCTACACTCACTCTTTCAAACATCGCTAAATGTTACCCAAACGGCTACCAAGCGATCCCAAACATCAATTTGAACATTGAAGACGGCGAAATGGTCGTTTTGGTTGGTCCCAGTGGCTGTGGCAAGTCTACACTGCTGCGCATGCTTGCCGGTCTAGAGGAAATCAGCGCAGGTACGCTGCAGATCGATGAGAAGGTCGTCAACGACCTAGAGCCTGGCGAACGTGACATCGCGATGGTGTTTCAAAATTACGCGTTGTATCCCCACATGACGGTATACGACAATATGGCCTATGGACTAAAAAACCGGAAAACACCAAAAGCAGAGATCAAACGCTTGGTCAGTGAAGCGGCTGACATGCTAGAGCTCAACGGCTTGCTGGATCGTAAGCCTAAGCAGCTTTCTGGTGGTCAAAGGCAGCGTGTTGCTATGGGGCGTGCAATTGTTCGCGAACCAAAAGTCTTCTTGTTCGATGAGCCGCTTTCAAACCTGGATGCAAAGCTTCGGGTGCAGATGCGTTTAGAAATAAAGCGCCTTCAGCGCCGACTAGGCACCACCTCGGTTTATGTAACACATGATCAGGTAGAGGCTATGACGCTTGCTGATAAACTGGTCGTTTTGAACAAAGGTAATGTCGAACAGGTGGGTACGCCACTTGAAATCTACGACAATCCAGCTTCACTGTTTGTGGCAACCTTCATTGGCTCACCATCAATGAACATCTTCGATGCCAATGTATCCATTGAAGGTATTGAACTCGATGACGCGCGGCTGAATATCAACACTTCTTCGCTTGGGCTTGGCGATATTAAATTAGGCCTAAGGCCTGAGCATCTAATCCTGAATGAAGACAATCCTTGGTTCCAGGTTGAAGTTGAGCTCATCGAAGCTCTTGGTGCCGACTTGCTTCTCTATTGCAAAACACTTGGCCCGCACTCTCAAAAACTTGTCGTACGTGTTGAGGGGCACTCAAAAATCGCTATTGGCGACAAACTTGGCCTTGATATCGATGTAGAACACATCCATCTTTTTGATAGTGAAACATCAAAACGCATTCACTTTGATAGCAAAACGCAACAACAAGAGGTTATGAATGCCTAAGTCTTTAGCAGCGCTGTCTCACGCTCAGGCAAAAGAGATCCAATGGCTACTAACAGATGTCGATGATACTTTGACTTGGCAGGGGCAACTCCCGCCAGAATCACTCGATGCTTTATCGAAACTGCAAAAAGCAGGCATTAACGTTGTCGCCGTAACAGGTGCGTGTGCTGGTTGGTGTGACCAAATTGCGAAACTGTGGCCGCTTCACGGTGTCATTGGCGAAAATGGCGCTTTTTGGATGCAAAAAAAGCAGTCTGGGTTCCAGACTCAGTCACTCAGCCCAATGCTCACGATGCGAGCTCAGCAGCAAGCTCTCATTAAACAGCTGACACAGCTGCTACGTGACTATCCAGGGATTGGCTTTGCCAGTGATCAGGACTTTCGCTTTTGCGATGTCGCCATTAATCTTGGACAAGATCGCAAACCTGTTGAAGCCGATGTTGCAGCAAAACTACTCAGTGACATTTGCCAACTGACATTGAATGGACAGAAGGTGAAAGCCACGCAAAGCTCTATTCACATCAACGTTTGGGTTGGAGAGCACAATAAGCGTGTATCAAGTGAGCGCTATCTAAAGCAACAGCCAGATTTTGACACTTTGAGTTTGTCTAATGTGGCTTATATTGGTGACTCACTCAACGATGAAGCCATGTTTGAGTGGCTGCCGGTGACATTTGGAGTAAACAACATTACGCCTTTGCTAGGAAAACTCAGCACGCCACCAAGCTTCGTTACGGCGGGTAACGGGGGTTATGGGTTTGCCGAGTTAGCCAAAATTCTCATCAACGCTCGCTAGGTGGAAACGAAAGAGACATCCCGCTGGATGTCTCTTTTTAGATTATGCCTCAGAAGCTTCAACTCGCTTCGGCGACTTTTCCGATTCGGGAAATAGCGATAGCAAGCCAGCCATTGTCAGCGCCGCAATACCGGACATAGTGACAGGCGACCCCAAGACGGTCTGCACCAATTTAGGTGCCTCCTTCAATAAGTCTGGAACTAGCATGACGCCTAGCCCTAAACCAAATGAGATAGCAATCGTCATAATTTTACGTCTATCGAGTTCTTCATTAGCGATGATTTTAATGCCCGCCGCCGCAACGGTGCCAAACATAACCAGGGTCGCTCCACCAAGAACAGGTTTAGGAATAGTCATCAATACCGCACCCAGTATAGGGAACATACCAAGCACAAATAAAATCCCAGCAATGAAATAGCCAATGTATCGACTAGCAATCCCGGTTAAGTGGATCACGCCATTATTTTGACTGAATGTTGTGTTCGGGAAGGTATTAAATGTCGCAGCAATCAAAGAGTTGATACCGTCCGCCAAAACGCCACCTTTAATGCGCTGCAGATAACCACTTCCACTAATAGGCTGCTTTGAGAACATGCAGTTAGCTGTCAAATCCCCGGTAGACTCGATAGCTGTGATCAAATAGATAAACGCAATTGGTACAAAAGCATGCCAATCGAAAGCAAAACCGTATTTAAACGGAACCGGAATGCTCAAAAGTGGTTGAGAGGCAAAATCGACCATCGATGCTTTTCCAATCATCAAGGCCACTAACCAACCGACCAGAAGTCCAACTAAAATTGAGGATAGCCTTACCATAATATTGCGGCTCATATTGAGCGCCACGATCGTGCCTAGTACTAAGCTGCCTAGTAGAAGATTGGTTGCAGAACCAAAATCCTCTGCACCGACACCACCGGCTATGTCGGTCACACCCACTTTAATCAAGTAGATACCAATCGTAGTAATCACAATCCCAGTCACAACAGGAGTAATCACTATTTTTAGTTTGTCGATAAATCGTGACAACACTATCTCAACAAAGGCGCCAAAAAAGCAGACACCGAAAATCGTCGCCAACATTTCATCAGGGCCACCACCATTGGCTTTGACCAAGAACCCCGCACCTAACACTGAGCCTAAAAACGCAAAGCTCGTACCTTGGACACAAATCATGCCAGCGCCCACAGGACCTATACGCCTAGCTTGAATAAATGTACCGACGCCCGAAACCATCAACGCCATACTAATTAAGTAAGGAACGTGCTCGCCCAAACCAAGTACACCGCCGATAATAAGTGTCGGTGTGATAATCCCTACAAAGCTTGCCAGCACATGCTGCAGCGCCGCATAGCTTGCGGCTTTGACTGACGGTTTATCGTCCAATCCATAAATGAGATCGCCTTTGTCGTGTTCCATATGACTTCCTTTCTGTATTTTTAATTGTATACAAACCTACGACAGTATGGTGAGCAATATGCGTGCCATGCATGTGAACCCAATAAAGTCAGTAAGTTACAGAAAATCACTATCCAAGAATGCACTGAAAAGTTGCATGGTTTTTCTCAATTGATGCAAATATCGACAAACAAATTAACATCTTACTCTTTGACTTACACGTGTACGCTGATATTCTAGCGAACAGTTGTAAGCTTAAATGGAGAGAGTTGATGGATACGGTGAAAAAGCCCCCGGTTATTTGGCTAAATGTGACGATATTTCTAGGTACGTTTATTTTGGCGACAGTGGGTGTGATTTGGTACGGCATGGTTGAAGGCTACAGCGCAGCTCACTGGGTTTGGCTCGTGATTGCTTTTATATTTTGCGGCATGTCAATTACCGCAGGCTATCATCGCCTTTGGTCTCATAAGACCTATCAAGCTCATCGCTCACTAAGACTCCTCTTCGCGATTGGCGGAGCATTTGCGCTACAAAACAGTGCGTTACATTGGTCTTCCGACCATCGGGTTCATCACAAGCATGTCGATAACAACGACAAAGATCCCTATTCTGCCAAGCGCGGTTTCTGGTACTCACACATAGGTTGGATGCTTCGAGAATATCAAGCTGAGCGCTACGAAGACTACAGAAACTGTCGCGACCTACAAAAAGACTCAATTGTAATGTGGCAACACAAGCATTATGTATTACTGGCTCTGGCGACGAACTTTGGTATCCCTCTAGCCCTAGGGCTTTGGTACGGTGACGTTTTGGGCTTTTTGTTGATTGTTGGCGCTTTACGTTTAGTACTCAGTCACCACACCACCTTTTTTATTAACTCTCTAGCGCATATCTGGGGCTCTCAACCATACACCAGTAAAAACACGGCGAGAGACAATGGTATTTTGGCCTTTTTCACTTTTGGGGAGGGTTACCACAATTTCCATCACATTTTCGAGCACGACTACCGCAATGGCATTCGCTGGTGGCAATTCGATCCTACCAAATGGTTGATTCGTTCTTGCGCGAGCTTAGGTCTAACCTCAAACCTAAAAACCGTGTCAGCATACCGAATAGAGAAAGCGAGGTTAATTCAGACCATGGCAAACGCTAAAGACAAAATATTTACTTTGCCCAATGCCGACCAGCTCCAAGCAGCCTTAGAGCAAGAGTTTCAGTTACTGCTAAGTAAGTTGACGGAATACGATCAATTGCGAAGCCAGGTTATCGACTCAGCGAAATCCAGCGTAAAAGAAAAATATGAGCAAGCACTTCTGCGTGTCAGACTCGAGCAGCTCGATTTAAACCTAAAAGAGCATAAGAAGCGTTGGCAGCAAATTGTTTCCAACCCACGCCTTGTGCTGAGCTAATAACAGCTCCTTTAATTAGGCTTCAATTTTATTGACAGTGAGCGAGCACGTCCCCGTGCTCGCCTTTTTATATAATCGTGGTTCAATTCTTCAGCCATGATTATTATGCAAAAAAACAGCCTTTGGCAGTTCTCTCAAGCCTCTATGGGCATTGTCCAGTGGATTGGTGTCGCGATCATCATCGCCCCAGTTATTTTGTCTCGTACCGGCAGTGCGATTTTAGTGGGTCAAGTGATGCTCATTCTTGGGCTCGTTGGACTAATTGCCCCCCTACTGGGTGCTATGGCTGATCGTTTTTCATGGCACAGGCAACTGCACTTCTTCGCCCTTACCTGCCACTGCATAGCGCTATTGCTACTGCTCTGGGCAAGTCAGACTGTATGGCATTATTGGCTGATTGCTATTTTGGTGGGATTAGGCAGCAACCTCATTCTTATTCTAAACCCGACATTTGCACTCAAACTGAATACTCGACCGGCGATGCAAACTCGAGCGCTCAAACGCCTATTCCAGATCCAAATGTTGGGTGTCGCTATTGCTGGGGTATCCGTCGGAACACTCAACTACTTTGGTTTGTCGCAAACGGTGCAAATTGTGTCGCTCATTGTGTTTGATTTTGCTTTGCTCATACTCATCGCGATTGCTCCACCTGCTGACATCAATTTTGAACTAACTCATGACGAAGAAGCAGTATCGCAAACCCGTAAGCCATCTGCTGCAATTTGGTTTGGCTTCGTTTTGTGCGTTGCACTGTCGATGTTTATCGGCTCCAATATGGTTGAACTTGGCCCCGTCATCATTGAACAAGCGTTTGGAGTCAGCGTTGCAAGTAGTGCATTTGGAATGGCAATAGCAGCCATGGTCACGCTGGTTTCTCTGGCGCCAGCGGGTAAGTGGATGGAAAAGCATGGCTCTCAAGCGCTTTGGCTGGTCACCATTCTTATCAACCTGTTTGTTGCAGCTGTCATGTGGGGAATGTATGGCAATCACGTCGTAACGATACTGCCTCTTTCTCTTATCTTACTCTCAATCATAAATGGCGCTTGGAATGACATTTCCATCGCAGCGCTCGCGGATCAAATTAGCCCTTATTCTCCTGCAACGTCACAAGGTTATATGGCCGCTGCAGTATCACTGGGATTTTCGGTAGGCACTTACTGTGTAGGAGTACTGATTGATGCGAAAAACATATTAGGCGTAATGAATTTCTTATTGATCAGTGGTGTCGTCATTACAGTATTAGCACTGATCATTATTGGACTTAGGCGCAAGCAGCAAGCTGTTGTCGCAACGAGCAGTCATTCTTAGCGGCTTCCTCGCGCTCAGGCAGTAACGCACTAATAACTAGACTCTAATGATTAGTTTAAATCACTGACGTTTTATTTCTGCCAAGCTCTTTAGATTGATAAAGAGCTTTGTCGGCTCGCATTAGCCATTGAAGGTGATTGGCATCATCGGTACGACACTCAGTAATACCCAGACTAATGGTGTAATTAAGCTCATTGCCAGAGAGCACCACGGGCGTCTGCTCAATATTTTTCCTAAGGCGCTCAGCAAAGTACATCGCCTGGTCGGCTGTGGTACCTGACAGCAATACTGCAAATTCTTCACCGCCGTAACGACCACACACGTCGGTACCGCGAGCAGCTTTCATCAATTGTTTGGCGGTTTCTTTGATCACCTTATCGCCTAACGCATGGCCATAGGTGTCGTTTACTTTCTTAAAGCGGTCGATATCGAACATCACCAGTGAAGAGACTTGCCCTGTGGTCTGGACCAAGTGGAACTCATCTACAAAGTTGGCTTCCCAAAAAGCGCGATTAAACAGTCCTGTTAGGCCATCGGTACGGCCAATCTCGGTGAGTTTTTCGTTTGAGCGCTTTAGGTGCATTTTACTCTTGGCTACGTCGCTTACGTCTTGAAGCATAATCGCAAAGTGCGTCACATCGCCGGTCGGTGATTTCAACGGAGTAATCACCATGTTCTGGTACATTTTCAGTAAACCTTGGGAGACGGGTGAAAAGTTTTTGAATTCAAACACAACCGGTCTATCTTCCCAGTTTGAAAACCCTCGAGTCTTCAGTTTACTTGCGGACTCTAGCTTTGCACGTAGCCAACTTTCCGGTAAATCTGGACAACTGTGGAATAGACTCTTCCCCATAATAGCTTCAGCATGAATACCGCTGTAGTTCTGCATAAAGCTATTCCACGCACAGACACGATAGTCACGATCAATCACCACAAGCCCTGCATCCAAAGTATCCAGTAGTTGCATTGTCCAATGGAAATCGGAGAGATCTAAGGTCATGGTTGTCATTGTAGAAGCTCCATTTGACGACGAATGATATCCACGGACTCTTCATCAAACATAAACAGTACCGAACAAAACAGATCTAACGCTTCAGCATCATAGGTGTACTCAACCGTGAACACGTGCTCGTTATCACTTAACATCGAATTATCTGGACTAAAATCGGTGATTCTCAGTGGCTCACGAAGCGAAAACTCCAGGCACAGCTGCTCAGATAGAGAAACCAAAAAAGATGACACGAGCACGTTCACTAAATTGACGACGACTTCATCATTTGAAACATCGCCATCCGAGAAACCAAGACGCTCCCCAACCTGACTAATCGAGTCCCCTTCAATACACACTAAGGCCTCACCATGAA
>NZ_JBNNXW010000009.1:0-173651 GCF_052879755.1 Vibrio sp. DNB22_10_4
CGGTTTGGTTGAGTTCAGTGATTACGTGGCTTTGCTTAGGTGCTGTGTTCGTTAGCTGCAACTTAGCAAGGCGTTAGGCTTTCAGAGGGTAACATGGAAATATGTCTAAGATCGGCGACTGCTAAGGATATGGATTTTCTTCACTTGCTAAGAGACCAAACTATGCGTAGCTACCTTGAACAAGCAGATATGCCGGTTTCATACGATTCATATCAAGCACGTATTCAATTTGAGTTTCAGTCGGCTCAGATAGTGGAAGTCGACAATCAATCAGTAGGTTTGTTTAAAGCGGTTTATCAACACGAAACCAACCATTGGCAGATTATACAAATTCAAATATTACCTGCCTTTCAAGGTTTGGGCATTGGTAGCAAGCTAATCACTGAACTCATCGATACCGCAGCAAAGTCTGACGCTAAAGTAGGGTTAAGTGTAATTGACTCAAATCCAGCGAAAGCGCTTTATGAACGCTTGGGATTCGAGACTATAGGCCATGAAGGTTCAGAGCACCTCATGGAGTTAAAAGCCTAACAAATTGTTCAAGCAGACAGCTAACAGTCGGCGATTTTGGTTTGGTTGAGTTTAGTGATTCCGGTGGTCTTGTTTGAGTACAGTGGTAGTTAGCTGCTACTTAACAAAGCGTTAGGTGCTTAAATGGTATAAATATGATCTTTGATACTCAAATAATATCCTATTGTCATTCGGGACACTGGGAGCAAACTAAAGCGCAAGGTGCTGAAATATCGTCGGTAACAGCAAGCGAGTTCCTTCTGTTTCATACTAGAGAAAACAGTAAAGCTGACTATTATGTCCTTAACCCGATTCAGTTTGGTGGGAAGCATATGCCTCCGCAATTTGCTCAGTCTCATGGTGATATTACAAATGCAAAATGGGCGAAAATGGGTTCTAAACGGACAGACAGCGTAATAATCGACTTAAAACAAGATTTTGATTCTTATCGAATGTTCGGTAACGAGGCGATAACTGAAATTATCAACAATAAATCTATGCATTTTTTTCAAATGAGCATCGCTCATTTAGACAAGAATAAGCAAAAAATGCTAAAGAAAAAAATGGAGTTTTTACTTGATAACAACGTGATATGTCACGCTCTAAATTCGGAAGATTGTGAATCTGGTATGACATTGCTATCTGAATTTATGAAAAATATACAAGTAAAAGACAATATTAAGAACACGGTAAATGACTTGCTAATTTTGGCTACTGCCATGAACAAGGGAGTTAAGCTAAACACTGAGGACAAGGTTTTAGGGCGATTTGCTAGTAATCATTACAAAGCAAAAGTAACTGAGCATCACGACTCTATAGTTATTAGCTTTCCTACTAAAGAAGAGACTCACAAAATTATAAAGGCTGAGAGTAAAGGTTACATCAACAGAGGTTGGCAAGTCTCAATGCGTAAAGGTAATCTGTAGGTCCGCACCTAACAAAACGTTTAAGACAGATTCCCAACGCATGGCATTTTTCATTCCATCGTTGGGTCTTGTGTTTACGGTGGTATGGTTAGGTTTCGTGGTAGCGTTGCTCACTACTTAACGCGGCGTTATGTGTCATTCGAGTATTGAGGAAATTATGGTCAAAGGGAGTTGTTTGTGTGGCTCAGTTAAGTACGAGATTACCGGTAAAATTGGTGACATAGTGCATTGCCACTGCAAAACCTGTAGGAAAGCGCATGGAGCCGCATTCTCGAGTGTCGCTGCTGTCAAGGATGGGGATTTCTCAGTGTTCGGCTCTGATAAGCTTAAATTCTTTGAGTCATCAAAAGGGAAGCATCGTTACTTTTGCTCAAATTGCGGTACTCAAGTCTATGCCAAACGTGAAGATACTGAACATATTATACTGAGGCTCGGTTCGCTTGATAGCGACATTTCGTCGCCAGAACAGGCGCATATTTGGGTTTCCCAAAAAGCTAATTGGTACAACCCAGACTCAGAGCTGCGCCAATGCCAAGAGTATGAGTAACACATAACAAATTGTTCAAGCAGACAGCTAACGTTTGGCGATTTTGGTTTGGTTGAGTTTAGTGATTACGGTGGCTTTGTTTGGGTGCAGTGGTAGTTAGCTGCTACTTAACAAGGCGTTATAAGCACAAGGAGTGCATAGTGGAAAAATTCGCAATATTGTCAGATATCCATAGTAACATTTTTGCGCTTGAGGCAGTGGTTAATGATGCTAGAGCAAAAGGTTTTACGGCTTTCATTAATCTAGGTGATATTTTATACGGCCCAATAGCACCGAGGCAGACATACGATTACTTGCAATCATTGGGGGCGATAACTATATCGGGTAATCAAGACCGTCAGATATACGAGGCCACGGACGCTGAAATAGAATCAAACCCTACAATGCAATTTATTCTAAGTGAGTTAGGGCAGGAGCCATTAAATTGGATGAAGCGACTACCGTTTGACTTACAAATCACAAATGACATTTATGCATGTCATGGAACACCGACTGATGACCTTGTATATTTGTTAGAAGACATTAGTACTGGAAAACCAATAGTTCGGACTGAGCAGGAAATCATTGAAAGACTAAATGGTATATCCTCTCCGGTTATTATATGTGGTCATACGCATACACCAAGGTGTGTTGAGTTATCTACAGGGCAATTAATAATAAACCCTGGTAGTGTTGGTTTACAGGCATATATGGATGACGAACCAAGTGTTCACTCAATGCAAAACTATTCTTCAAGAGCATCATACGCAACATTACAGCAAAACACAGACGGCAAGTGGGACGTAGTTTTTCATAAGGTAACGTATGATGTTGAAAGTGCTGTAAGTGAAGCCCAAAAGCGAGGCAGAAATGACTGGGTTCATTTCCTATCCACTGGCAGGTGCTTATAACAAATTGTTTAAGAGTGATTCGGCACGCGTGGCATTTTTACTATGCGTTGCGTTTGGTGGTTAAGGTGTTATGCGGAAGCTCAGGTATTGCGTGCCTCACACCTTAACAAGGCGTTAGTTTTATGGAGGAAATATTGTGGAAATCTGGAAGTTATTGTTCTTTATACCTGCGTGTTTTGCGCTCAATATGACTCCTGGTCCAAACAATCTATTGTCAATGAACAATGCTCGTTGTTACGGTTTCAAATCCGCTTTTATTGCAGGACTTGGTCGTATTGCTGCATTCGCTGTAATGATTGTCTTGGCTGCTTCTGGTTTAGCAGTCGTTCTTTATGCTTCTGAGACCCTATTTCTAACGATTAAAATTGTGGGCGCGGCTTATTTGTTGTGGATTGCCTTTAATCTTTGGCGCTCGGAAGCAAGTCCTGTTTCTGAACTAGAAAATACTCGCAACCGATTAGGTTTAGCTAAACAAGAATTTTTTCTAGCCGCCGGTAATCCAAAGGCGATCTTAATCTTTACCGCCTTTCTACCACAGTTCGTCGATGTTTCAGCAAGTGTAAATGAACAGTTCTTCGCTTTAGGGGCTACGTTCCTGATTTTAGAAATGGGTGCAATATCAATTTATGCGATATTTGGAATGTACTTAAGGCAGTGGTTCACGAAGCCGAAAATGGCAAAGCGCTTCAATAGAGGTTGTGCAATTTTTTTGGCTATGTCTGGAGCAAGCTTGTTACTGAGTCGCCAGAAATAAAACTAACAATAAATTTAAGCAGATTCGCAACGCTTGGCACTTTCGGTTTGAAATCGGCTTTAGTCTTTACGGCACAATGGTTTAGGTAGGTGGTAGCGTTGCTCACTACTTAATTTGGCGTTATGTGAATGGAGATAACAATGTCTTCTGTACCAAAAAATAAGAACGAACTAGTGCTGGCGATAAACTCGATATTCCCCAAGTTGTTGGCAGATTATCGCCAAATACCTGAAGAACTCTCTCGTGAAATCGGTGTTGAAGGGAATGTTAAAGGTACGCAAATCAGTGTTTGTGACACGGTAGCTTACCTGATTGGTTGGGGGCAACTTGTTTTAAAGTGGCATACCCTTAAGTCACAAGGTAAACAAGTAGACTTTCCCGAAACTGGCTACAAGTGGAACGAATTAGGCTTGTTGGCTGAGAGCTTTCATCGCAAATATCAACACTTGAGCTACGAAGAATTGCTTATTGAGCTGGAGTCGACGACCGATAAGGTTCTTTTGTTAATTTCGACCTTAAGTGATGATGAGCTGTATGGTGTTGATTGGTATGAGAAGTGGACGCTTGGTAGGATGATTCAATTTAATACGTCTTCACCAATGAAGAACATGCGTACAAAGGTTCGGCGTTTCAGTCGAAAATTCACATAACAAATTGTTCAAGCAGACAGCTAATAGTCGGCGATTTTGGTTTGGTTGAGTTCAGTGATTACGTGGCTTTGCTTAAGTGTTGTGTTCGTTAGCTGCTACTTAACAAGGCTACATGGATTCCCCCGGCTGTCAAACATCCGCTAAACTTCAAGTGATGGGTTTTGGACTGCCGCTCTACATTCGGTCTACTTATCAATGATTCGCAACATCGTGACCCTGATGACTTTGCGCGACTGCGGTGCCTTATTCGTTAGATGACATTTTAATGTCCGCCGCATTAACAGGCTCTCCGCACGTGGTCTTAACCTATCTCCATCCATTGCGTCTGCTATGACCCGGTGGGTGTAATACTCTCGCTGCTTGGGCTCGTCAGAGCTTAAGCAGCGTAGTTTTCATACTCCGTTTGATTGTGTAACAGTGACCAGATAATTCGGGCGTTCTTAGCCGCTAAAGCGACAACCGCTCTGTTCATGCCTCGTCGTTCCAATACATTCCGACACCACTGACTCAGCCTGTCTTACTTATCGCCGAGGTTGGCTATGACGGTTCTTGCTCCGTGAACGAGCAGTGTACGAAGGTACTTGTCCCCATGTTTGTTAATTCTCCCTAGTTTGGGTTTACCGCCCGTAGAATATTGCTTGGGAACTAGGCCGAGCCAGGCAGAGAAGTCTCGGCTCTTATCAAACTGAGCTCCATTACCTATCGAGGCTAATATGGCGGTCGCGGTTTGAGGGCCGATCCCTCGAACTTTCATAATGCGTTGAACGTTATCACTGATCTTAGCGAAGGACTCGAATGTCTGTTCGGTATCCGCAATGCGTTGGTTGAGAGCATCAAGGTGTTGGTATGCGTCATGGAGGACGACTCTAGCAAGTTGAGGAAGTTCGTTTTCTGCACCTTCGAGAATGAGTGGAACTTGTTTCATTAATGACGAGCGCCCGACGGGCATAACAAGCCCAAACTCAGAAAGCAAAGCTCGAATGCGGTTCATGATAGCAGTTCGCTCGCGAACCCAATGCTCACGCATACGGTGTACCGACAAGATAGCTTGCTGCTCAGGTGACTTTGTTGGAACAAAACGAGTCGCAGGACGTTGAACAGCGTCACATATCGCGACGGCATCATTGAGGTCGTTCTTTCCTTTAGTTCTGTATGGAGCGACATATTTAGCCGCCATGATGCGCGTATCGTGGCCAAGTTTGTTGAGTGTTCTTGCCCAGTAATGTGCACCACCGCACGCTTCCAAGCCTATACGCATATGCGGAAGGTTTGATATGGTAGTCAGCAACTTAGAGCGTGTAACCGACTTATGTAGAATAACTTTGCCTTTTTGGTCAACGACATGAAGACTGAAGTGGTTCTTAGCTAAGTCGATACCGCCAGAATACGAATAATCAGACATGGTGCCTCCGGTTCTAACAAGTACCACAAGAGTGTGGCAGATCCTCGGGAGGGGGAATCCATGTCATTCGTTATACCGTAATCAATCATCTAACCTTTTCATGGCTTTACGGTAAACATCGCTACGTTCTCGTTTCCCGACTGCTAAGACGGTTACAATGATGACATCGTCTTCAACTTTGTAGACGAGACGGTAGCCCGATTGACGCAACTTAATTTTATACATGTTGTCGGCTCCAGAAAGTTTTGAAGCTGGAACATGTGGGTTATCTAAGCGCTCGATTAGCTTTTTCTTAAATTGTTGTTGCAGAGTAGAGCCAAGCTTTTTCCACTCTTTGAGTGCGCTCTTTTTAAAGTCGAGTTTATAGGTCATCAATATTTACCGAAATGCTCTCTTCAGATTCTCGCTCTTTAGCGATAGCTAGTAGTTCAAGATCTTCGAGTCTGTCCATCATCATTTCGTACGCTTCGGCAGGTACGCAATAAAATGCTGGCTCATTTCGGTTTAATACAGCAACAGGCTCGCCATAAGCACTAGTTGCAACTTTCATAGGGTTAGCTTTCAACTCGGTAATGCTTGCAGCAACATCGGCTAAAATTCTAGTGGTCATATAATCGGTCTCTTAAGTGGTCTTTATGTTGGTCATTTTAGCCTCAACAAAGCGGTATAACAAGTTGCTTAAGAGTGATTCGCAACGCGTGGCATTTTTACTATGCGTCGGTTTATGTGTTTAAGGTATTATGCGGAGTCTAAGGTATTGCGTTGCTCACACCTTAGCAAGGCGTTAGCATTCGACAGGAGATAACATGTACATTTTGGTAGTAAGTTCGAGCTTGGATCCAAATAGTCGAAGTCGTCAAATCGCTAAGCTGTGTATTGACGAACTACAATCGTTGGATAGACAAGTTAAGTTTGTTGATTTGGCGGAACTTAATGTGCCAAATTTTGATAACGACAAAATATATAATACGGAACAATATAAGGTGTTACATAAGTTAACGTCTGAGGCGAGTGGTATTGTTTTATGCAGCCCAATTTATAACTGGGGATGTTGTTCTGAGTTAAAGAAATACATTGAATATGTTGGGTCTACACCTCCTGATGGTAGCTTAACTGGCGCACTCTTCGATAAAGTGGTGACGTTTGTAACCTCAGCGGGGCTACCTCATAGCTACATGGCTGATTCTGCGCTCTCGACGTCACTAAGCATTGATTTCAAGTGTATTATCAACCCTTACAACTTGTATGTTCATAGTCGTCACTGGGTCAATGATACCCTTTCGGATGAAAGGCTACCCAGACTTGAAAAATCTATGAAAGTAATGGATGAGCTCTGTAGTTTATTGAGTGCTAGAACATATAAGTCTGGGTGGGAACTGTAATGCTAACAAAACAATTCAAGAAGACAGCTAACAGTCGGCGATTTTGGTTTGGTTGAGTTAAGTGATTACGGTGGTTTTGTTTGAGAGCAGCGGTTGTTAGCTGCAACTTAGCAAGGCGTTAGGCATCAAATTGGTTCTCACTTTTGAATCTGGTTGTTCTCTGAAAAACAAAGTCACGGTAGTATAGTGAATATAGCTCGATAATCATGGGGATACATGATGAATATAGTGAAAGTAGACAATACAAATGCTCATGTTTATGCCAACCTCTACCAAGCGTATGGCGCTGAATTTTCGAGAATCATCGATGATAAGCCTGATGAAAATGGTCTGTTCGAGGTTTATCCTCAGCTAAATGGAACAGTGACAGGTTACTTGCTCTACTTAGATGGACTTCCGGCTGCTTTGACAGCAATAGACGAGAAGTCACCAAAAGGATTTGAAATCTGTGATTTTTATGTCCTGCCTTGCTTTCGCAAAAACAAAGTAGGGAAACGCTTTATTTCCATTTTGTTTAAACAGCTTGGAGGCTCATGGGAAATCAAACAGGTAGCGGGTGCTGAATATGCTATCAGTTTCTGGCGTGATGTGGTCGGGGATTACACGTCTGGAAATTATGTTGAAGACGTATATGAAGACCATAAATGGGGAACAGTAACAAGGCAATGTTTCTCTCACGACAAAAATGCCTAACAAACAATTCAAGCAGATTCGTAACGCTCGGCGAATTTACTATGCGTTGGTTTTCGTGTTGTAAGTGGTATGCGGTGGCTTGGTCACTGCGTTACTCATTACTTAGTTGGGCGTTATATGCCAGTCACTAAGAAGTCTATTGCAGCGATTATTTCATTTCTGAATGCAGTCAGTTCATTAACTGGGTCAGTCAGGATTTGCACTGGTACACTCGCCATCTGATGGGTAAGAATTGCGAAGTCATCTTCTTCGATGTGGATAGTTGGACATAAATGAGTAGGGGTCTTTTTTTCAATTAACTCAAGTGGAGTCAATGGAATAACCAAGCGAGTATTAAGTGTATCTAATAACTCGCTTTGGACATCGACAAAGTAAGGGTATGCAGTTGCGGTGCTTTTATCGTTGTTTTTGTAGAGCGTAAATTGCGACATCAGAATACTCGGTGCGAATCAGAAAATAGTCCATGCTTTTCAGTTAGTTCATTGCATGCGTCAATGGCTTCAGCATTTTGCTCTAGCCACTCAGCTTTCAATCGCTTCCTGACTTCTTGTTCTAGTGCTTTTTCCATCGTGGCTGACAGGTTTATGTTTAGGCGTTTTGCTTCACTTAGTAATTCACTGTTTAAGCTAAGGTTTGTTGCCTTCTTTGGTGCTTGTGTGCTGTAAGTATGTCGCATGGTTTTCTCCTCTGCGCATCGATAGTGCGCATAAAGTATATGCGATAAAAAGGCATGCAACAAATTGTTCAGCCAGACAGCTAACAGTTGGCACTTTTGGCTTGAATTGATTTTAGTGATTACGGTGGCTTTGCTTGGGTTCGGTGGTGGTTAGCTGCTACTTAACAATGCGTTAGTTCCCCAGGGGAAGCAATCAATCCATGGGAAATTTTTGTTTCTGGTGGAGCACGCGCATAATTCGGATAATGTCTCCTTCGATCCAATAGGAGACGACCATCAAAATCTCAGCAATTATATGTAGTCGCCCACGAATACCGTCTCCCTGCACACTCATAAGTGGCTGCTCTAGCGAATTTTCTACTTTTGCTTCGATGAGGTTGTCAGTTTTCTCTGCCGCATCAGGGTTGAAGTCATAGAGAAACTCAAAGATGTTTTCACGATCTTTAAGTGACTCTTCTTCCCATAAAATCATTGCTTACCTCGATATGCGTGTGTTGGAGATGGTCTAATCATTAGTGCGAAAAATCTACTACTGCTTTAGGCGATTTAGTTTGGTAGCGTTTGTTGTATAGCGCGGCTTTTCTTAGAATTTGATCGCAGAAAACAACTATTGGAAGATGTAATGAAAGACCCGGATGCTAAATTTGCTGAGTTAGGTGTTAGCGGTGAAAAATAAAACAAGGAAAGTACATGAATCTAAACCAGGTTACATTAGCCGTTCACGATATAAAGTTGGCGGTCGAGTTTTATAAGAAACTGGGGTTGACTCAAATTGTTGGTAACGATCATTATGCTCGCTTTTCGTTTCCTGATGGCGACGCTACGTTTTCTGTTTATTTAGACACAGAAAAACAAGGCCTAGATTGCCGTGGAGTCGTTTACTTTGAGCATGAAAACCTGCATCAATTGGTCGCTGATCTAAAGGCAGCTGACATCGAGTTCACGCAAGATATCACTATGCAAACTTACCTTTGGGAAGAAGCCGCGTTAACAGACCCATCAGGCAACAAAATTAAGCTGTATTGGGCGGGAGAAAATCGGTTAAACCCACCTTGGAAGCTTGAGGCTAGCGCCTAATTAACACTTAACAAATGGATTGATATTGACCAATTGGTTCTAGGTAGGGAGATGATTGTGATCGTAAGGAGTGCGATTAAGAGTGACGCAATTACGCTGTTGAGCCTTATTGAGCAAAAAGCGGAGTTTGACCGTGCTATGAAGGGCTTTAATGGTGAAATCTCTACGACGGTTGAGAAGATTGAACGCACTTTGTTTGGTGATTATCCATTTGCGCACGCTTTATTATTGGAGCAGGACGACGACGTTTTAGGTTTTGCCTTATTCCACTACCGATATTCTTCTTTTAGTGGAGAGCCTTCCATCTGGCTTGATGACCTCTTAGTGGCAGAAAATCAAAGATCAAAAGGTCACGGCCACAAGCTAATGTTGGCCTTAAAAACGCAAGCAATATCATCATCTGTTTCCCACATCTCGTGGACTGCTAGTCCCCACAATAACAAAGCCCATGTGTTCTATAAAAGACTCGGAGCGGAGGTGGAACGTTTGGACGGACAGAGGCCGTACTTTCGTTGGGTAATGTGAGGGTAGCAATCGCAATTGAAGGTAGCGTGTAGAGTTGTTTAAAATGAAAACAAGGGAATCATCTGGCGCATGAAGTACAAAGAGAGAGCGGCCTCTCATGATGACTTTGAGTTTCTTTTTGAACTCAAGAAAGCCGCTGAGTATGACGCGGTGGTTAGAGTCTTTGGTTGGGATGAAACAACTCAGCGCCAATTACACGAACAAGAGTGGAACGAAGCTAAGCCAACAATAATCGAACTTGATGGGAAAAGGATAGGTAGTTATCTATTCGAAGTACAACCTGATGGTTACTACTTCGGCCGTTTCTTCTTGTTGCCCGACTATCAAGGTATGGGTATTGGAAGCGCTGTCATGAAAGCTTGTATTGCGCGATCTCGCTCGAAAACTATCCATCTTTGTTACCTTAAAGGTAATCAAGTACATAGCTTGTATGAGAGATTTGGCTTTACGGTTGTCAACCAAGATGAGCACTTTGTGTATATGCGTAACTAGACCTCTAGACAAAGAGTAAGAAGTCTATATGGTTCGAGCGCTGCTGTGAAGCTCGTGGCCGATTCATATACCAAGTCCGGTCGACCTTTTAACAACCGGTATTGTTGGGTATGTGAATTTGGTCATGGAAGGCTGATAAAGGTAAGGGCTTATCTAGACTCTGCTTTGATCTCAAGTACGTAGGATGAGCTTTGATTAATCAGGTGCACAAAGAAGAGAGGCGGTATGAACATAGTCCAGTGTGAGCCAGACTCTGAATATTTCTTTGAAGTCGAAGGGCTATTTAAGGTGCAGTGGCCGGATTTTTCTTTCGATAACTATAATGTTCAGTTACCACAGCCGATAGCTGTCGTAGCCGATAACAAGCTTGTCGCAGGCATTACTTTTACGCATTATCCACACCCTTTGACTCGTAAGTCGGTGATATGGATAAATGCACTTTATGTCTTACCCAAATTTCGTAAAAAAGGTGTCGCGACACAACTGCTGGAGCTCGCTACGCAAAAAGTGATGGCGTTGGGACAGTCTCAAACTTTGGCATACACAGATATTCCAGAGTTCTATCAGGCCATGGGGTGGGTTGAAATTGGCGTGACTTCAGATTCGGTCCATAAAATAATGGCTTTCACGATGTCATGAAAATGGGGAGCATCGGGAAGTATGGAAGTACATATTGTTTCAAAAAATGATTTGAGTAGCGTACATGCATTGGTCAAGGAGGTGGCGACCATTGATGTATTACCTCTCCTCAATACGCAAGGACAGAATGAATTTATAACGCGTGTTCTGGGTGACATAGAGTCGACCTTTGATACATCCTCTTACTACAGCGTTAAAGCTTTGGTTGAAGGGGAGATAGTCGGATATGGTGCTATTCGTGATGGAAATTATCTAACACATCTATTTGTCTCAAAACAATCACAGGGAATGGGGGTTGGAGATTTTATTTTGTCACACTTGTTAGGCAGCACAGATGTGGCAGAAGTCAGTCTACGTTCCTCAGTCAACGCGATGAGTTTCTATGAGAAGCATGGCTTTGTTGCAACAGGGTCTGAGTCAGAATTTAATGGGATACGATTTGTGCCGATGACTTTGCGTGTTGTTTAACAGTAAAGCGTAATTCGACTATTGAGAAGTATCGGTAACAGCTATACAAGGAGTGAGTGTTGTTCAAACTATATTACTATCCAAATAATGCGAGTTTAGCGCCCCATTTTCTGCTACATCACGTGAGAGCAGATTACGAGCTGCTTTTGGTAGATAAAGAATCGAATTCACAAAAATCGGCAGACTACCTGAAGCTCAACCCTGCGGGGAGGATACCGACACTTGTTGTCAATCAACAGCCTATTTTTGAAAGCCCGGCGATTTGCATTCACATCTGTGAATTGCATCCGGACTCTGGCCTAATGCCTGTGATAGGTAGCCCTAAGCGACCATTGTTCTTGCAGTGGCTAGCATTTTTGAACAATACATTGCAGGCCGAGCTGATGGTTCGATATTACCCTCATCGTCATACAAATGATGAAAAGGCGATTCCGAATATAGTTGCTGCGCAGGATGAGAGAATAGCGGAAGCATTATCAATTATTAACGGGCAGCTGGAGCATAATAAGTACCTGATTGGCGACCAGTTAACGGCATGTGACTACTTTCTTTTTATGTTGGCTGAGTGGTCGTTACCTATTGAGAATTCTCCGCTTAGTTTTGAGTATTTGGCGGCTTACTTGAAACGGTTGTGTGCCAACCCAACGATAAAGGCGGTCTGTGAATTAGAAGGCATAGACTTAAAGCCATTCGAAGGTAATCAGTAATTAGTCACACAGCCACCATTTTCATGAAAAATTCGGCAATGTGAAAATCACGTAAGTACACCTACTCCAAATAACGAGTTTCGCGCCTTTAAGTATGTCAAAAAGCGAAATCCGATAAAATAACAAGGAGGTTGATATGAGCCAATCAGCGACATGCCTTTGTGGCAAAGTAACCATTACGCCAAAGAACATTAACCCCCAGTTTACGGTTTGTCATCCTCGAATAGCCACTATAAGGAATAGACATTGGCTAAGCATCTAGAAACGACGAAACGGCTCACAATCGAGTTTGTTCGATATTTCGCGGCATCAGTATTGGTGCTTGGTATTAATGGCGAGTTGTTTAACATTGGTCTTAGGGTATGGTCCGAAGGCGAGATGTCGTTTTATAGCGATGGTCTTTGGGGCGTGAGTTTATTTTTAGCTTTTGTCCTAACCTGCTGCGTGATGTTTAACAAGTACTGTCCAGAGTAGCAGCAGTAGATATTTAGTTAACTATCAGATTTATGTAGGGAGCGTTGAACTTGATAGAGGAATTATCCGGTGGCAGAGGTGCTGCCATCTATCGAAAGGAAGATAAAGTCCTGAGGCCGGCTGGCCCTTGGTCGCCAGCGGTTCATACATTACTGAATCATCTAGAACGCGTCGGGTTTTCAGCCGCACCCAAGTCTTTTGGTTTTGACGAAAACGGTAATGAAATTTTGTCGTTTGTGCCAGGCGAAACGACGAACTTCCCTCTTGAGGGTGATATTGCCTTATCTGATGCACTCGCTTCAGCGGCACAACTGTTGCGAGCGTATCATGATGCATCAAGCAGTTTAGTTGAGACCGCAGACGTGAGTACTATGCGTTGGATGCTACCTACGATAGAACCGATAGAGGTTATTTGTCATGGAGACTTTGCGCCATACAACGTTGCCTTGAATGGACCCTCGGTAGTCGGGGTATTTGATTTTGATACCGCGCACCCAGGCTCTAGGATTTGGGACATCGCCTACGCCGTTTATACTTGGGCACCTTTCAAAACTCACAGCGATGATGCATTCGGTGATTTACAGATTCAGATGCAGAGAGCAAAGTTGTTTTGTGATGCCTACAGCTTAGGTGTTGAGTTGAGGCTGTGTTTAGTCGAGGTAATGGTGAATCGAATTCAGGCGTTAGTAGATTTCATGCATACACAAGCAAATCAAGGTAATCAGGCTTTTCTTGAGAATATCAACGACGGTCATCATCTTGCCTACCTTTCAGATATTGCCTATTTGAAAGAGAATGAAAATATTATTGCAAAGACTTTAGTCGCGGATGTGTGATGACTCGTATCGTGGGAAAATTAATATCCTATCCTTAAATCTATCTGTTAGCGTCAGTACTGAATTGACACTATTTGGGGGGATTCATGGAGTTTAAGTTCTTTACGAAAGATGGCGGATATACCTACTTAGAGACAAGTTCTGAGACCTACAAGCAAGAGGCAAGTCAGTTGATTGAACAGGGGTTTATTGAACAGTCTTTGATCATTAGTGCAGATAGCGCCAAAGAAGCAGAAACGATCTTCAAAGATGAACATCAAGGTTTTTTCAAAAAGCTTAACATGTTGTTGGGGCCTTTTATTACTCCTGGCTATCACCGAAGCAAATAGAAAATAGAAAATAGCAAGTAGCAGTCAATTCTCCGGTCATATATAACTATCAAATTTGTTAATGGCTGGAGTGTTGACTACGTACTTCACATTGTGGTTACATTTTTGCGTAAAATTTATTATTGAGTGTTTTCACAACTTCTGTGTTTGGTTAGTCTTGGCGAGATAATTAACCAAAGGCGGACTATATGGAAAGCTATTGTAAAAAGTGCAGTCAAGTTACTCAACATAAACAGCATCTTCAAGAGGCAAAAGATAACTATCCTAATACATTCTGGGGTGGGGTAAAGAAGTACGTCGTTGAGACTCTGCTAATAGGTGAAAACACAGATATGGCACTTAAAAAACTGGATGAGCAAGAGCTGGTACTTACGTGTACCTTTTGCGGAAACAAAAAAGTAGAAAATCAAGCGACAGAACTTCAATAGTCGCTATAGAAATAACGATAGATCTCTTTGAGGTGGCGATACCACTTGCCGCCTCCGTCATAAACAAGATTCGTATAATCCTCGAAGTTTTAATCTTTCCAACTAAAGTCTGTATTGTCCAAGTTCTGATAGCGAGTACGGCATATCTTTGCTCTATTCTAGAGTCACTTCAAAAATCCTCACTTAGTGTAGTTACAACTTGCTTGTCAACTGATTGAATATCCGCATCGCATGAGATACCTCGAAATGGGGTCAAGATACACGGTGAACAAGGAAGAACCATGATACGTTATTTACCAAAGCTGCCATCAGGAAGGCAGATAATCGCTCTATTAATCGTAACTAATTTGATCTATGCATTAATGCTGGGCTATACCATACCCACATTAATGGAGTACTCCTCTGGGTTGCCAATATTTGATATGTCACCAATGGGTTACAGTTACGATCAAGCTATGACCTTGTTGGCCGCACTTGGCGGTGAAGGGCGTGCATTCTATTTAACTCAGCTAGCACTGGATATGATCTATCCGGCAATGTTTGCGATGACTTATTACCTTTTGTTTGTCTGGCTTCTAGCGAAATGCGGAATCATCAACGGCGTATGGCAATGGTTGGCAATGTTGCCCGTGCTCTCTGCAGTTGCCGACTATCTAGAAAACATCAGTATTTGGTTGATGCTATCGAGCTATGAGGATGTGACTCCGTTGATGGCCGAGACTGCCTCAATGTTTACCGTAACCAAGAGTATGCTTGGAATGTTGTATTGGATCTTTTTACTCGCGTTTGTGGTTGTTGCGATAGTGCGTTGGGTAAGGCATAGCAAGATAGGAGTTAAAAATGCCGAAGTGGTTTCTGGAGCGGTGAATGAAACAAAGTCAAAGTGAGTTCTGGTCTGGCGCTGAGTACGATGACCAATATAGTGAATTGTACGATGAAGAGCTGGCATTTTTGAAGTCGTTAGTAGAGCGATTCAACTTTAAAACATCTCTAGATGTTTGCTGTGGGACAGGACTTTTGACGATAGAGATGTCCAATTGGATTGATTGTGTGGTGGGTATAGATATATCCGAACCTATGCTGGATCACGCTAGGCTGAAGTCGGCTCACTCGAATGTTAAATTTATACACGCCGATGCAACTGATTTTGCTTTGGACGTTGACTTTGACTTAGTCGTTATGACTGGAAATGCCTTTCAAGCGTTTCTCACTGACGAAGACTGTCTTGCGATGCTGAAAAGTATTCGTTGCCATATGAAAGATGAGAGTTTATTTGTGTTTGATACGCGCCTTCGTGGGCTAAGTCGAGCCGATTCTTCTACCTATAGCGACAGTTATTTAACGTCCGGGGGGGAACAGGTTCAGGTGAGGGGCGTTCAAAGAGTACATGAAAGTATTAAGAATACCGTTATTTATGATATTCAACGTGATTATGAGCATAGCGATACTCGCAAAACCACCATCGAGTTAAGATATCGCTCTATTGAAGAAATTCGTAATTGTCTGACTATGGCAGGTCTTGAATTAGTAGAGATCTATTCAGATTGGAGCAAATTAGAATTCTTTAATGATACTCGCACTGTAGTTTGTATAGCGAATAAAAAGGATTGTACATGAAACTAGTTTCCCCACGCGAAGAGTATCGCCCCCCGTTTAATCTCGACGTGTAGTGTTTTCGATTACATGTTAAATCTTCTGTTAACTTCCCGAGGCAGTTCAAAAAATAGTCTTGTTAAAGGTTACATTTATTGATTCAACTGGTTGAATACTTGGATATAGAAACTCAAGCTAATCTCGATGATAGTGACATTAGTTTGGTTGGGAAAAATAACAATCCGTTTGGCACAGGGAATTAAGATCTATGGGAAAGAAATTTAGTGAGTTAACACAAAAGCACGTTGAGTTTATTGAGTCGCAGAAAATCTATTTTGTGGCAACGGCGGCTGAGAGTGGCACAGTAAATTTGTCACCGAAGGGGGGAGACTCACTTCGAGTCATTAACAACAAACAGATCGCTTGGCTGAATTTAACAGGGAGTGGCAATGAATCTGCCGCTCATGTTCTTCTTAATAGCCGTATGACGCTGATGTTTTGTGCATTCGAAGGTGCCCCTCTGATTTTGAGAACTTACGGGCAAGCAGAAGCGCTTCATATTAATGATGAGCGTTGGAACGATTACGCGCCTCTATTTCCTCATAGTCATTCCAACAGGCAAATCTTCATTCTTGATATAGATCTCGTTCAGGCATCTTGTGGTATGTCAGTCCCGTACTATCAATATGAAGGCGATCGAGATGACTTGGATAAGTGGGCGGATAGACTTGGTTCTGAGGGTATCGAGAATTATTGGCGAAAGAAAAATCAGCAAAGTATTGATGGTTTTGAATCCGAGATTGTAGAACGAGCTGGATTAAAACAAGAGTAGCTTGTGCACTAAAGGAAAATTTATGTCTATCGAAAGTAGAATGGCTGAACTCGAACTCGTTCTCCCTACAGCGAGTGATCCTCAGGGTAGCTATTGCAACTGTGTCCGTACCGGAAATCTTTTGTATGTGTCTGGAAAAGGCCCCGTAGCAGGTCTAAATGATGTCCCTAAAGGTAAACTCGGTCGAGAATATACGACTGAGCAAGGATATGAGTTTGCTAAGGTGACAGGACTAGACATATTGGCTGCTGTGAAACTTGAATTGGGCAGCCTTGATAAAGTTGCTAGAGTGGTCAAGCTTCAAGGCTTTGTTAATGCCACAGAGACGTTTGAACAACACCCTAAAGTCCTAGATGGCTGTTCGGACTTGATGGCACAAATATTCGGAGATAAGGGGGTTCATGCTCGTTCGGTCTTTGGTGCGCAGTCGCTAAGAGCTAACTTACCTATTATTATTGATTCAATTTTTGAAGTTGAAGATTGATTGGTTGAAAAGTGAATCTAGCACTATTTGATTTTGACGGCACCATTACCACTGAGGATACGTTTACTGCTTTTTTGTTTTACGCATCTTCCAAGTCACGAATTGTCATTGGGCTTAGTATAGTGTGGCCGGTGATCGCTCTTTACAAAATAGGTTGGTTGCCCGCGAGCAAAACGCGCCCCATTTTATCGAAGGTTGCCTATTGGCACCGAAAAGAAAGCGATGTGATTGCCTGTGCTCGCCACTTTAATCATGAGTACTTAAACAAGGTAGTAAGACCTGAAATGGTCGAGAGGATCCGTTGGCATCAGCAGCAAGGTGATGAGGTCATTGTCGTCTCTGCATCGCTAGACCCTTATCTTCGGATTTGGTGTGAACAACAGGGTGTTAAACTCATCTGTAGTCAATTAGAGGTGAGGGGGGCTCGCTATACTGGGCGTTATGTTCAAGGGGATTGCAGCGAAGAGCGTAAGGTGACGTTTCTAAAATCTTCACTCAATATCAGTCAGTTTGGCAAAATTTACGTCTATGGCGATACTCCAGAGGATCTGCCTATGCTGGAGCTTGCCGATGTAAAGTACTACCAGGGGCAAGAGCTTACCCAACAGTGAATTATGTAAGAGCAAGGAGGCTCTATGGATATTGCAGCTAACTTTAGAGTGTTGGCGCTGTACAACCAGCGAATGAATCAGCAACTGATAAAAGTATGCGAAACTCTGAGTAATGAAGAGCTTCACCAAGATCGCGGTGCATTTTTTACGTCGATTATGGCGCATTGGAACCACATATTGTTTGGTGATTTGATCATGTTACAACGCTTGGTCGCCAACCAGTGTGTTGATGTCGGGGAGGATAAGCTAGCCAATCTCCCTACATCCAAATCGATCCACGATACCTTTGTAAAAGATATCGAACATTTAAAATCTCTAAGAAGCACTGTCGATGACATTTATATCGGTGTCACTCGTCAGCTTACACATGAATCTTGCCAACGACTTGTTCGCTACACTACGACAGAAGGCATACTGATGGAGCGAACAGTCGCTCAGTTTTGTCAGCATATCTTTAATCATCAAACTCATCATAGAGGCCAACTTACCTGTTTATTGAGTCAAATAGGCGTAGATTTTGGTTGTACTGATTTGCCGATGATTGTTCGGGAGACGGTATTATGACCCTCGCTTCATCATTCGCTCTATTCTTTGCTTTGGCACTTTCCGCCGCCATTCCAGGCCCAAGTGTTTTAGCTGTCGTCTCTAGGAGTTTGTCGAGTGGCATGGCACAAGGGGTGCTGGTGGTAGTCGGTGTGATTATCGCGGACATAGTCTTGATTAGTTTGGCGCTACTTGGGCTAACGACATTAGCTTCACTCTTAGGCGAGTTCGCTGCAATATTGAAGTATATTGGAGCATCTTATCTAGTATGGATGGCATGGAAGATGTGGCATTCGAATCCTAATACTGAGCAAAGTGTTGTAGAGGGGTCAGGTTCCAGTGTGTTGACAGGCTTAGTGATGACGCTTTCCAACCCCAAAGCCATTTTGTTTTACATGGGCTTTCTTCCTGCATTCGTTGATCTTAGTTCGCTAACAATCGTTGATAGTGCCACTATCTATATGCTTTCGATGTTCGCCGTGGGTGGCGTGCTGACATTTTATGCTGGCTTTGCGACCGCAATGCGTGATCAACTGAAAGACAGGCTCTCAAGTCGCTGGTTAAGCAAACTCTCCAGTGGGGTTTTCGCTTCTTGCGGTGTTTTGCTTGTGGTGAAACAATAGCGCGCTCCGTCACACGCTAGGACTACTCAATGCAGCAAATACTTGATCTTATTAAGCAAGATCCGATAAGACTGTCGGTATTAGAGCAAGTCCGTAGGCTAGATTTGCCTCAGTGTTATGTCGCCGCTGGATTTTTAAGAAATCTAGTTTGGGATCATTTACATAATAAGCCTGTTGCAACGCCTCTCAATGATATCGACGTTATCTATTTTGACGAACGTGAGTCCAACCTCAACGCTTACCTTGATTATCAGCATCAGCTTTCTACAGCGATGCCGCTACTTGAATGGCAAGTTCGCAACCAAGCTTTAATGCACCAAAGAAACGGTGATGGCTCTTACACAAGCACATTACATGCGATGAGTTTCTGGCCGGAAAAAGAGACGGCAGTAGGCATAAGAAAGCTTGCTGAGAATGAGTTTGAATGTATCGCTGCATTTGGTTTTGAAACGCTTCTCTCTGGCCAGATTACTCACAATCCCAAAAGAGACAGACGCATTTTTCTGCAACGAGTTGAAGAAAAGCGATGGCTGACGCATTGGCCGCAGCTTCAGGTGATCACAAGCAAAATGAATGAAAATTAGTTGTTGACCTCAATGTAACTTGAGGTTTTACGCTTAGCCTGTATTTAGGGAAAACTAAAGAGGGCAGACTATGCAAAACAACTACGACAAAACACTTGCGATAAAAACGTTTCAAGAAGAAGTTCACCGAGAGTACTACAAAGCCCAAGATAATCGATTTCATTGGAAGAGCTTTTCGGCGGGCGTCTTAATTGCCATGATGGTGAGCATCCCTTGGTAGAAAGTCCGATTGGTAGAGGCTCACCATCATCTGCATGTAAGGATTAAAGCGCTTTTAGAATGGCCTCAGCGGTACTGACTTCAAACTGGCTCGGTGCTTCGACATTGAGTTGGGTTACCACGCCGTCATCTACAATCATTGCGTAGCGTTGAGAGCGGACTCCACCAAACGAAGCGGTATCCATATCTAGGCCAATGGCTTTGGTGAATGCGCCATCGCCATCAGCGAGCATCATCAGTTCACTGGCATTTTGGGAGTCGCCCCATGCCTTCATCACAAACGCGTCATTAACTGAAACGCAGCAAATTAAATCCACGCCTTTCTCTTTTAATTTATCAGCTAGAACAATAAATCCTGGTAAATGCGCTTCCGAACAGGTTGGTGTAAACGCACCCGGAACGGCAAATAAAACGACTTTCTTATCTTTAAATAGGGTTTCTACTTCATGGTTAACCATGCCATCAGAAGTGAGTTCACTGAGCGTCGAGGCGGGTAATGATTGACCTTGTTGAATCATAACGTGGTTCCTTGTTGTTTGTTCTAACGATAGTTCCCCGCAGGGAGTGTTTAATGTACGAAACTGAATCCAGGATAGTTCGTAGTCTTAGTCTTGGTACTTGATAATTGTGAAGCCGATCTGGTTCTTATCGAAAACAGTAAGATTGTGTCAGCTAATTAGTTAAGGTTAGATCAATATTACGTATTGAACGGTTAACTTAATGAATTTTATTATACTTTTTGGACCGCCTGCGGTAGGTAAAATGTCTGTCGGTCGAACACTCAGTAAGCAGCTTGGTATTCCACTGTTCCACAATCATATGTCTATCGAACCTGCTTTACAGTTCTTCGAACACGGCAGTTCGTCATTTCGACGTTTTGTTTCTACTTACAGACAAATGATTTTTGAAGAGACCATAGTGAGTAAACTTGATGGACTTATTTTTACTTATGTATGGGATTTGGACAGTGCTCATGATCATCAGTTTGTCGAGAAAACCTGTAATCAATTTAAAGATGCGGGAGCATCTGTACTGCTGGTGGAATTAACAGCATCTTTAGAACAGAGACTATATCGCAATACAACTGAAGAGCGCCTTCAAGAGAAGCCATCGAAACGAAATATTGTGCAGTCTGAGTCACGGTTACTTCGCGCGAATGAGAAACATCGAATGAACAGCAATGAAAAGGATGTGTTGCAGTTTTCTCACTTACTAATCGACAATACGGAACTCACTCCAGCTCAAGTTGCTAGGAAAGTGATTCAACACTTGAACACCTAGTGTGGCAGGTCGACATGATGTGGTTAATAAGGCAGAATACCCCGCATTATTTGCTAAAGAATTGATGAAGTTATGTCGTTGCCTCCTTGTCCAAATTGCCAGTCTGAATATGTCTATCAAGACCAAAACCAATTGATTTGTCCTGAATGTGCTCATGAGTGGAATCCTGTAGAGCTTGCAGAGGACAGTGAACTGAACATCAAAGATGCGAACGGCACAAAGCTTGAAGAAGGTGACCGTGTCACGTTAGCCAAAGATTTGAAAGTCAAAGGTAGCTCGCTGGTGTTAAAAATCGGCACCAAAGCGGTGGTAAGGCGTATCGTTGAGGGCAAAGACCATCAGCTGGATTGCAAAGTTGACGGTGCGGGTGAAATGATGATCACCGCTAAGTTCGTTAAAAAAGCCAGCTAAAAAAACGAAGCCAAGGTGCTATTAGCGCTTATTGGGATGTGGAGTAGCAGAAATGGATGTAGAGCGACTCAATACACAGCATTTCGATGCGTTGTTCGATTTTGAACAAGAGAACAAAGCCTGGTTTGAACAGTTTGTTCCAGCAAGGCCTGCTAGCTACTCTAATTTCGTTTCGTTCTGTCAGGCTCAGCAAGCACTACTTGACGAACATGAGCAGGAAACCAGTCTATTTTTTGTTGTTGTTGACTCGGACAAAATTGTTGCGCGGATAAATGCGACCCAACTGACTGCAGGGGAGTCCACTCATAGAGCGTGCGCTTCTAGAGAATGTGAGTTAGGCTATCGAGTAGCGGAAGACTACCAACAGCAAGGCGTCGCTTCTTTTGCGGTTGCTAGAGTGCTGCAACTTCTTCATAAAGATTACGGTGTGCAGCTTGTCTATGCGAAAGCCGCGACTAATAATCCTGCGTCGATACGAGTCTTAGAAAAGTCAGGTTTCAATAAGGTATCGGAACGAACTGAGCCAGCGCGAGTCAATAGTGGGACATTGCATCTAGCTCAGTTCGAATGCTTGCTAACGTCTTAACATGACGCTCATACATCATTTCCCGACAGCGATACCTTCTCTTCGCGGATCGGCCGCTCCTTCAAGTCCCTCAGAAGTAATCCTAATTGCGTGCAAACCTGAGTTGAGTTCACGAGCTTTCACTTTAAAGCCCATCTTCTCAAACTGCTGTGCGTACTCTGCCAGCGGTGTATTGACTTCAATATCCATTTCACCAAATCGATTGATCATTCTCGGTTGGTCTATCGCTTCTTGAATAGTCATCCCCCAATCTAAATGCGCTATCAGAGTTTGAGCGACATAGCCTATGATGCGGCTTCCGCCCGGTGACCCAATGGCCATGTAGGGCTTTCCTTGCTCCATAACAATAGTGGGTGCCATTGATGAGCGAGGTCGTTTGTTAGGCTCTACGCGATTGGCAACGGGTTTGCCGTTGCTTTCGGCCACGAATGAAAAATCGGTAAGTTCATTGTTGAGCAGAAAACCGCTAGCCATGACTCGTGAACCAAACACATTCTCGATGGAAGATGTCATCGATACTACATTGCCTTCGCTATCGACCACATTAAAGTGAGTCGTTGAAGGTAGCTCAAGACTTTGATCGGCCGAAAGGCTGCTTGTATTAACAGAAGGTGGAGTACCGGCTGCCACTGATCCCAACGCACGGTTTGGTGTAATGAGTTCGCTGCGTAAGCGCATATAGTTGGAATCAAGTAAGCCCGCTACAGGCACATCAACAAAATCACTGTCCGCCATAAATAAACCACGGTCAGCAAAGGCGAGCCTTGAAGCGTCGGCTAAAATCTGCCAACTCACCGGGTTGTCACTGCCGAGTTTATCGAGCTTATGTGGTTCGGTGAGCATCATAATTTGCCCGAGTGTCAGTGCGCCGCTACTTGGTGGACCCATTCCACAAATATCGAACTGCCTATAAGGTGCACAGACTGCGCTGCGCTCAGCAACTTGATAACGAGTTAGATCGTCGAGCGTTAACAGCCCAGGGTTGGTTTTCGACTGACTTTTAACGGCATTGACCATAGATTCGGCCACGGCGCCTTTGTAGAAGCCATCACTACCTTTAGCCGCCATGAGTCGCAGAGTTTCTGCATATTGTGGGTTCTTGAGTAGCGTGCCTTCCATTTTCGGTGAGCCGTCACTTTGCAAGAAATAGCGAGCAGTATCAGGATGCTTGCCAAGAAAGGTAACATCATTTGCTATCAGTTTGGCGAGTCGGGCACTAATCACGAAGCCTTGTTCTGCTTGCTCTGCAATAGGTTCGATGATTTGTTTCCAATCCAACTTACCGTATTTCTGATGTACGTCCCAGAGTAGTTTTACAGTGCCAGGCGTGCCCACCGAGCGACCACCAACGACGGCGTCAAAAAAGCCCTTCGGTTTGGCATCTTCGCCAATAAATAGATCGCCATCGACGGCAGCTGGCGCCGTTTCTCGGCCATCATAAGTAGTTAACTTTGATTGTTTGCTATCCCAATACACCAAAAAAGACCCGCCACCAATGCCGCTCGATTGAGGCTCAACAAGACCGAGCATAAGTTGAATGGCGACCATCGCATCAATGGCGTTGCCACCTTGTTCAAGCACCTTAGCACCTGCATTAGTTGCTGTGGGGTTCGCGGCTGTCACCATCCAATCTTGACTGACGACGAGTGATTTCTTGTCTAAACCAGTGGCGATTTCTGGAGCAAATGCATCTGTGGCTTGAGAATTTGCGAAGGCCGAGAGGGAGGTGAATAAAGTCACAAGGGGGACAAGCTGCTTTAGCTGATGCGCCATACACTATCCTTATAAATGTGGAATTTTGACTGAATGCTTAAGGTATAAAAATACGTTACTGACATCTATTTGCCAACGAAATGTAACGCGTTTGTCATGACTCTGGATCATTATTGTGCGTAAATTATTACAGTAACTTACCAGTTACGAAGTTTAGTATAAAAGGAAGTCAACGTGAGCCAATTTAATTACGACGATGATCAGCGTCCACTCGATCAAGAACCAGAATTTAATAAGTTTGTCGATGCAGCGATGTCGCGCCGAGGTTTTCTAAAAGGGACTGGAGCGGCTGCCACCGTTGGTTTTTTTGCTGCTACGCCTTTAAGTCAAGCGGTAGCAAGTGTAAAACCAGCGTCGTCTGCTTTGATAGGTTTTGATGCTATTCCGATTTCGACTTCAGACGCTGTCACGGTTCCAGAAGGTTACCAAGCGAACGTGCTTATTTCATGGGGCGATGCGATTAAAAATGGCGCGCCTGCCTTCAGTCAGAACAATGACTCCAAAGCACAAGAAATGCAGTTTGGTGACAACAATGATGGCATGACATTTTTCTTAATTGACAATGATCGCGCAGTGTTGGTGGTCAATAACGAGTACACCAATAACGAATATTTGTATCCTCACCAAGGTAAAAGTATTACTGCCGATGATGCTCGCAAAGCGCAAGCAGCACACGGCGTATCTGTCATTGAACTTAAAAAGAACTTTGGTCAGTGGCAAGTAAACCTAGACGGGCGCCTTAACCGACGCGTGACCGCGTATACCGAGATGGAAATGACAGGCGTTGCCGCGGGTCATGACTTACTAAAGACAAGCGCAGACAAATCAGGCAAGAAGATTCTAGGTACATTTAACAACTGTGCCAATGGCCAAACGCCTTGGGGCACATACCTTACATGTGAAGAAAACTTCAATGGTTACTTTGCCGATACTAAAGGTACAGAGCTTGGTGAAAGCTATGCACGTTATGGGCTAAACAAGAAAGATCGTGGCTACGATTGGTACAAGCACGATGCTCGTTTTGACATGGGTAAAGAGCCAAATGAACCTCACCGTCACGGTTGGGTTGTTGAAATTGATCCGATGAACCCTAACTCGACACCGAAAAAACGCAGTGCACTAGGTCGATTTAAGCATGAAAATGCGGCGCTAACGGTCAACGATGATGGCCATGTTGTGGTTTATCTAGGTGATGATGAACGCGGCGAGCACCTATACAAGTTCGTTTCTAAGAATAAGTATGTTGAAGGTGCAGAATCGAATCGTGACCTATTGGAAGAAGGCACATTGTATGTTGCTAAGTTTGAAGGCACGCAAGGTGAACTCAAAGGCAAAGGTCAGTGGCTTGAGCTGACTTGGGGCAAGAATGGCTTAACACCAGAGAATGGCTTTCCAGATGCGGCGTCGGTGATGATTTTCGCTCGTATGGCTGCAACGCAAGTTGGTGCGACGACAATGGATCGCCCAGAGTGGGTAACCGTCCACCCTGACAATCAGTCAGTGTTCTGTACACTTACCAACAACAAATATCGTGGTGTTAAAGAGTCGCAGCCGATCAATGCGGTTAACCCGCGTGAAAAAAATCCTTATGGGCATATTGTCCGCTGGAACCCTACAGCAGGGAATCATACGTCAGATACCTTTGAGTGGGACATTTACGTGATTGCGGGTAATCCAGAAGTCCACAAGTCTGGCTTGATGGCAGGCACGGACAACATCAACAAAGACAACATGTTTAACAGCCCAGACGGCATTGGTTTTGATAAATCAGGTCGTTTGTGGATACAAACAGATGGTAAGTACTCAAACAAAGGTGACTTTGCAGGTATGGGTAACAACCAAATGTTGTGTAGCGATCCAGCGACGGGCGAAATCCGCCGTTTCTTAACCGGGCCTATTGCGTGTGAGATCACTGGCTTGACCTTCTCGCCCGACTACAAAACCATGTTTGTTGGCGTTCAGCACCCAGGTGAAGATCTAGCACCTTCGCATTTCCCTGAAGGTGGGAATGCAGTGCCGCGTTCATCGGTGGTGATGATTACACGTAAAGATGGTGGCGTGATTGGTGCCTAGTGACCTACTAGTAAACGGCAAGGGAGGCGATGATCGCCTCCCTTTTTAGTTTTAACGATTGTGCCTACTTTAGGTATTCAAGCATCTTAATTAAGTTTTAAGAGGCTTGAATACGAGCATCGAGCTTTTCCATAAGGATATCGCGCTTAAATGGTTTAGGCAGATAGTCATCCATACCACTGTCGTAACATCGTTTAATGTCATCGTCGAGTACGGATGCGGTAAGTGCGATGATGTGAGTCTGTTTAATTCCCTCACTCTTTTCATAATCTCGAATGGCTTTCGTTGCTTCAAAACCGTCCAGTACAGGCATCATGCAATCCATAAGGATAAGGCCAATAGAGTCGTGTTGATGCTGATAAATATCGACGGCTTCTTGTCCATTATTAGCAATGACAAAGTCAATAGAGAGCTTTTTCAAATTAAGGCTGACAATTTGCTGATTCACCTTATTATCTTCAACCACCAAAATTTTGAAGTGGCGTCTGTTTAGCTCTTCATTGTTTTCTGTTGATGTGTCAGCCGCTGAAGTGTTATCACTCTCGGCGGCGGAAGTAACAACGGCTGTACTACCATCATAAGCGTTGTCGCTGGTAGATATGTTAGAACTAACGTTTTCCCTGGAATTGGCGGCAATCTGTTGAAGCGTGTTCATCATCCTTTTACCGAAAAGTGGGGCGGTCAGGTAGCCATCGACGTTGATATCTGAGTTTTCTTGCCCTTGCTTATTATCACGCAGCAATACTAAACGACAAGGGGCACCTGCTTTTTGTAACCCAGCAATATGTTGTGCGTCATCTGAAATAATGATGGTTGTTGTGCTGAGATGGAAGAGTTCGTCGCCTACATCGGAGAGTTGAATTAAGTTACAACCAAAGCGTTGTAACTCGTTAGTAAGTAAGGAGCTCGGCTTTTGAGAAACATAGGCGATGCTCAAGCTATCTTCGTTTTTAACTTCATGGTCATCACGCTTGAAAGTTAATGTGAAATTAAACTGGCTACCAGAACCTTTCTTAGATTGAAGCTCAATCTCGCCGCCCATCATCTCAACTATTTTTGCACAGATGGCGAGACCCAGACCGGTTCCACCATAGTGCTTAGACGTATCTGCATCTTCTTGCTTGAACTCTTCGAATACGTGGCGCTGCTTTTCTAGGTCAATACCAATGCCAGTGTCCTTGACGCTAAAACCGATAGAGACCTCAGTGTCACTGGATTGAATGGCTTTTAACGCAAAGGAGATGCTCCCAGTATCGGTAAACTTGATTGCGTTGGATGCAAGATTCATCAGGGTCTGACGCACCTTTTGCTCATCCGCTTGAACGTAATCAGGCACGTTTGGGTCTATGTCGATAATGATATCCAGTGACTTTTGCTGCGCTTTGGGAGCGATAAGAGCGGCAGTATCATAAATAGTTTCTTTAATGGCTGTGGTGTGAGGGCAAATCTCAAGGTGCCCAGATTCAATTTTGGATAGATCGAGAATGTCATTAATCAACATCAACAGAGTTTGTGAAGACGCGTTAATGGTCTCTAGGTAGTCCTTTTGGCTAGCGGATAACTTAGTATCAGAAAGTATCTCTGTCATTCCCAATATGCCGTTAAGCGGAGTGCGAATTTCATGGGACATATTGGCAAGAAAGGCGCTCTTCGCCTTGCTAGCTTGCGCTTCGTCCTTACGTGCTTGGATGAGTTGCTTCTCAAGTGTGGTCACTCGTTGGGTAACACTGAGAAGGACTAGGATAATAGCGGCGACCAAAGCAATCGCCGACAAGATGCGATAGGATTCATAGTCGCTGAGCTTGGCCGTAATTAATGGCGGTAAATCATTAAACAAGCTATCGAGTGATTGCTCCAACTGGTGGATGGTGGCTCTTAATTCACCAAGCTCGCCTTGCTGATGTGTGTAGCCAAACTCTTCATAGGCACTTTGCAACGCGTAAAATGCGAGTTTGAATTCTTGAAATTGGCTGAAGGTTTCAAAGCCTAGCTGTTCTTGAGTAATCGCTTGCTGAAGCTGTGCGAGATTGCGATCGATGCGCGGTAAAATGCTAGGGTCAAGATCGCTGAAGAACTGATACATAAGGTCTTTAGTGACAAGTGCTATCTGGTCGACGTTATTTGAATTGGCGCGAATGAGCGCGTGTTCGAGCGCAAGAACCTTATCTTTAAAATGCGTAATCAGACCTTGTCCTTGGTCTGCGCCATGAATGACTACCACTAACTCTCCGAGTTTGAAAAATCGTTGGGTATACGCGTCTACATTGGCGAGTGCTTGTTGTCCGTTGTAATCAATGTTGATGCCAGATTCCATCACTCCTGTATTGATTTGTCCAATTTGGGACAGAATGCTTTGGTACTCAGACTCCATTTTTTCGACATATTGATTTTCAACTCGCGCAATAAAGTCCTTCTCATGACGGCGCATCATAAGCATTGAGTTTGCCGCTTTTAGTACATCTTTTTGGAGCTCGATGAGTTGCTGTTTGGTTTGATCAAATGAGCGTTCGATGTAGAAGAAAATTGCGAGCAGCACCATAATGGCGCAACCACCTGATATTAGAATCTTTCGTAGGGATTGAGAGGTGTCTGAACGACGGTCTGGCATAACCCAACATCCTTGTAATAACCGCAAACAGGTTTCAGTTTAGCGCATTGTAGGGTGTAACGAAAATGAAACATTCAATGAGAGCTATTTATAAATCAGACGGTTAGTTGTCGGACTATCCTTATGTTTTCATAAATAAGTGCGACTAATCTAACATAGGGCACGCTATGTTCTAAAGGGTGTCGATTTTTAGGCGATAACAGAGAAAGAAAAATAAAGTTAAGTCTAATAATTGGAGTAATGTATGCAATGGTTTGATAATACCAGCCTAAGGCTAAAAATGTTGTTGCCCGTGCTGTTAATGGCGGTGATATTCAGTGGTCTCGCAGTTTACAACGTGTTGTTGTTTAACAAGCAAGCCGCAATAAATGATCAGCTCAACGACCAGATCACCCCAGTCATGAACTCGTTAGAAGATGCTTATCGTGACTACTACCAAGTTGTGGGCGCAAGTTATGCGATGCTAGTAGCTAATGGCGACCCTGTTGAGTTTGATAAGCAAAAGTTCGAATTTGAAGATAATGCTTACAACGCAGTGCCAAGGGTTGAAATTGTTCAGCAGCTTATCGATCAAGGTATTCTTGATTCACGTTTCCAGCCGTACTTGGACACGCTGCTGAGCAACACTAGGCAGTTTGTTGCCGGCTATGAAGCGATGTTTGCTGATCATGAGCAGTCTATGGCAGCTTTCTCTCAAGATAAAGGTCGATTGGTAGACTTGTTCACGACTATGCGAAGTGACTTGAAAGTCATTCTTGATGAAATGGAGAGGCTCCAAGATCAAGCTCGCGTTGATAGCGATAAAGCGGTCAAAGAAGCTGAATTTGCTATTGAAGTGGGTACACTAGTGGCGATTGTGATTGCACTGGCACTGGCCGCTTGGGTGACGCGTTTGATCGTGAGCCCAATCCAGCGTCTTGAGCAATCAATGGCTGATATAGCCTCAGGCGAAGGCGACCTGACACGTCGTGTTGATGTGACTTCCTTTGATGAAATCGGCCGATTGGGTCAGTCATTTAACCTGTTTGTAGGCAAAATTCAAACTACCGTGACGGAGGTCATTGAGTCTACCTCGCAAGTCAGACAACAAACTCAAGATTTAATTAAGCTAGCGTCTGAAATCACCGAATCTTCTCAATCTCAGCAGCAAGAAAGTGACATGGTGGCGACTGCCATTGACGAAATGCGTGTGACCAGTGAGAACGTCAGTCAAAATGCTCAAGAAGCCGCACAGGCGACGGACAGAAGCTCTGAAGAAGCCGCTGTGGCGAATCAGGGTATAGGTGATACGGTAACTTCTATTCAAGGGCTAGCAACAGAAATTTCTGCTGCTGAAGAAAGTGTTCAACGACTGAATCAAGATGTGACCAATATTGTCTCTGTGCTTGATGTTATCCGTGGTATTGCCGAACAAACCAACTTGCTTGCGCTTAACGCTGCAATCGAAGCTGCACGTGCAGGTGAACAGGGACGTGGGTTTGCGGTAGTAGCTGACGAAGTTCGCTCTTTGGCGAGTAAAACTCAAGAAAGCACCGGTGATATTCAAACTATGATTGAGCGGCTTCAAGAAGGTACCAGCGTTGTGGTTCATGCCATGGAATCCAGCCGTTCAACGAGCGAGAAAACAATTTCATTGGTACAAAGCGCGTCGACTGCTCTAAGCGAGATCTCAAGCTCAGTAGGCATTATCAACGAGATGAACACGCACATTGCCACGGCGGCATCGCAACAAACTTCGGTAAGTGGTGAGCTAAACGCGAGTATTCAGAAAATCGCTGAAGATAGCCACAAAATGGCAGAGATTATTAAGCGTGCGGAAGCGTCTTGTGTTGGCCTCGAGCAGCGTTGCCAGAGTTTGGATGATGTGGTGGGGCAGTTTAGGGTTTAGAAAGGATGCGTAGCGAGCTCGTAGTGTTCTCCCCCTTTATAACGGGGCGCGTAGCCGGGGGAGTTAGAGGGGGTGCTCTTAGGCTCTTTTTTCTTTTTGTATTAGTGGTTTAAGAGAAGAAGAGCACCCCTCCCAGCCTCCCCTTATAAAGGGGAGGAGTTAAAGGGCTCGCTGCGCGTCGCTCGATTGAGGGCTCAATATTCAACATCCTTCTCACCCCTCCCTATCGACGCGGTAAACAAATCACCATGGCTTCCGGCGCCTTCATATAACCCCCGATTAAAACTTCTGTTCGTGTAAAGAAAAGCTGCTTTGTATAACCATAGAGTGGTTAGACTATCAATAACACGGAAACATTTTGATTTGGTATGGAACAACGTTGTCAGAGCTTGGAATGGAGTGGAGTGGTGGGGTAGTTTAGGGTTTAGAAAGGACGTATTGGGACGTTTAATTGAAACATAGGGCGATGCGTAGCGAGCCAAGTAGTTCTCCCCCTTTATAACGGGGCGCGTAGCCGGGGGAGCTAGAGGGGGGGCTCTTATGCTCTTTTTTATTAGTGGGTTAAGAGAAAAATAGCACCCCTCCCGGCCTCCCCTTATAAAGGGGTGTAGTGGTCAACAAATTCCGGACACTAACTTAAGCCGATTTTCGGCAGTAACTGGTGACAGCCCATCATTTGCTTGATGAGGCCGTTGCCTATTGTAGTAATCCATCAAGTAATAGCTGATATCCTTCTTTGCCTGAGTTTGGGTCAAGTACCCAGTAGCTGGTATCCATTCGGTTTTCAGGCTTCTAAATAGCCTCTCCATAGGAGCATTATCCCAGCAGTTACCTCGACGACTCATGCTCTGAGTTATGCGATATCGCCAAAGCCTTTGACGGTACTTTAGGCTACTGTATTGGCTTCCTTGGTCTGAGTGGAACATCACGTTGCTAGGTCGTCCTCGTTGTTCCCAAGCCATATCCAAAGCTTTGCAAGTCAACTCTGCATTGGGTTTGTCTGATAGCGCCCAACCCACTACTCGGCGGCTAAATAAGTCGAGTACAACAGCCAGATAGCTCCACTTTGAACCGGACCAGATGTAAGTAATATCGCCACACCAAACTTCATTTGGAGTGGAAACGGAGAACTCACGCTTCAACCTATTGGGGATATCTGGTCGCTCTAGCTTAGCCTGCTTATAGCGATGCGAGCCTGGTTGTTTGCTTATCAGCTCGGCTTCTTGCATAAGCTTGCGTACTTTGAAGCGTCCGACATCGAAGCCCTCAGACTGCAGCATAGAAGCAAGAGTCCGACTACCAGCAGTGCCACGAGTCATGTTAAAGAGCTGCTTAACTCGGCTGGCTAACCGAATGCGATTGGCATCCGGCTTTCGTTGTTTAAACTCGTAGTAGCAGGAAGACGCGACATCGAACAGCTCACAAAGAACTTTGACCGGTTCATGCTCCCTCAACTGGTCAATTAGCGAGAACGTTCGAGTTCGACCGACATTAAGAGAGCTGTAGCTTTTTTTAGTATGGATTTTTCTCTTTCTAAGCGATTAATCCTAGCTTCTAGCTCTTGGATCTTCTGCTGTTCTGGTGTCAGAGCTTTAGCCGTTGGCGTTTCTCCGCCACGCTCAATCTTTAGTTGATCGACCCAGCGTCGTAAGGCCGATCACCGATATCTAAGGAGCGTGCCGCCTCAGAAATTGAGTAACCTTGATCAAGAACTAAGCTTGCGGCATCTACCTTGAACTCAGGAGAAAATGTACGTCGTTGTCGTTTTGTCATTGAACACCTCATTTATGGTGGAGACTTTACCACCTAATTTGGTGTCCGGAATCATTAAACCACTACACCCGCAAGAGGTTTACTTGGAGTGTCCAGCTGGGAGCATCATGATTTTCAATGCTCATACTTGGCATGGAGGCACCATAAACCATGTCGGTACTAGAAGACGGGTGCTACACGGCCTTTATGTCTCACGTGACGGCATTCAACAGCAAGATCAAAAGAAATGGTTGCTACCGCATACAGCACTATGACTCAATCAAGCTCAAATGCGTTTGTTGGACATTTAGTGACCATCGGTCACAACTACTATCTGTGGTTCTCCAAAAGAATTGGTTATCTACCTTGACGTGTAGATGGCCAATCTCTGTACATATTTGTAATTGCGACTATCCTCTAAAGTTTCCTCTCTGATTGACCTTGCCTTTTGTGGGTGAATTTGCTCACGTTATTTTGCAAAGCACCACAATGAGACGTATTGCGACTTGTTATGGGGCGGGTGTTATTTTTATGTTAATCAATGTTGCGATTGTGTGATGTATTAAATTATTGGCTCTATTTTAATACTGTGGCATTTCAGGGGGTTAATAAAATTGCCTGATAGTTAGCATTCAAAAATACGCTATTATGTTGATACTTAATTCACAAGTGAGTGCACTTTTTTAGTGCGCATTTGATTGTTAGAATTTATTTATAGAAGTGTCAATTAAATAAATTAATGCGCCAAATCAGTGGGTTGTGTTGTTGTGGATGATTTTAATGTTTGTTTACATTGTTTGTTGTCAGTTACATTATTATTTGTGATAGCGATCAACTTTATGGCGTGTTACTTAAATATTCGATGGTGAAATATTAAGATTCCTTTAAGTTTATATTTAAAACTTAAATCGTAATAAAAGCTGTGTAATTTCAATAATAAAAGTCAGCTAAGTAAAAAAGCGTACTAAGTCGTCTTATTTATAATTTTAAAAAATAGCTAATAAAGCTAGTTGCTAGGAATGGAGTCACCAATGAAAAAACTCGCAATAATTACGGGATCAAAAGGCGGAATTGGTTCTGCTATCTCTTCGAAACTTGTTCAACAAGATTATCGTCTCATTGCAACGTACAGCACAGGGAACTATGAGTGTGCTAAGCGCTGGTTTGATGAAAAAGGCTTTACAGAAGATCAGGTTCGTTTGTTCGAACTCGATGTGACGAATACCGAGGAGTGCAAGGAAAAGCTAGGATTGCTGCAACAAGAAGAAGGTACTTTTGACCTTGTTGTAAACAATGCCGGTATTACTCGCGATGGCCAGTTCAAAAAAATGACCTCAGACAGCTGGTTTGATGTCATCAATACCAACCTAAATAGCGTGTTTAACGTTACCCAACCTCTCTTTGCGGCCATGTGCGAAAAAGGTAATGGTCGTGTCATTAACATTTCATCTGTCAACGGACAAAAAGGTCAGTTTGGTCAGACCAACTATGCCGCAGCAAAAGCGGGCATGATTGGTTTTACTAAAGCTTTGGCTGCAGAAGGTGCTCGTTCTGGTGTGACCGCGAATGTTGTGGCTCCTGGTTATACAGGTACTCCTATGGTTGAAGCTATGCGTGAAGAAGTATTGGATTCAATTAAGAGTACTATTCCATTAAAGCGTTTAGCTAAACCAGAAGAAATTGCCGCATCAGTTGCTTATTTGGCAAGTGAAGAAGCGGGTTATATTACGGGTGAAACAATCGCTATTAATGGCGGCTTATACATGGCGTAAGGCTAATAAGGGATAACAATGGAAAAAGTATTTATAGTTGCAGCAAAACGAACTGCAATTGGTAGTTTTGGCGGTACCCTTAAAAATATATCAGCAGGTGACTTAGCGGCGGCGGCAATAAAAGGCGCGCTGGAGTCAACCGCGATATCAGTCGAAGACATTGATGAAGTTATTGTTGGTAATGTGGTCAGTGCAAATCAAGGAATGGGCATTGGTCGTCAAGCTTCAATTAAAGCAGGTATTCCGGCACAAGTTCCAGCTTATACGTTAAATATGGTGTGCGGCAGTGGAATGAAAACCTTAATGGATGCTGCTTCTCATATTAAAACTGGTGAAGCCGATGTGGTTGTTGCGGCGGGTGTTGAAGTGATGTCACAAATACCTTTTGCGATGCCGCCGACAGCGCGCAGTGGTCACAAAATGGGTGACATGACTGCAAAAGACCTGTTGGTCTCGGATGGTTTGACGGATGTTTTCAATGCTTATCACATGGGTGTGACGGCAGAGAACATCGCAAAGCAAGTCGATATATCACGCGATGATCAAGACGCTTATGCGCTAAGCAGTCAGCAAAAAGCAGTCGCAGCTATCGAAGCGGGTAAGTTTGAACAAGAGATTGTCCCTGTAGAAGTCAAAGTCCGTCGTAATGTGGTTGAGTTTGCTACGGATGAGTATCCAAAATTGGATGCAACAATGGAAGGTCTTGCCAAGCTAAGACCTGCATTTGACCGTGAAGGGTCAGTGACCGCTGGCAATGCATCTGGGATCAATGATGGTGCAAGTGCTCTGGTTGTAGCGTCAGAATCTGCGGTAAATCGTTTGGGTTTGACACCACTTTGCGAGCTGGTGGCAAGTGCCCAAACGGGGCTGGATCCTCAAGTGATGGGCTTAGGTCCGGTGCAAGCTGTGACCAGTGCATTAGCCAAAGCAGAGCTAACGATTTCTGATGTGAATGTGTTTGAGCTAAACGAAGCATTTGCGGCGCAAGCCCTTGGTGTTATTCGTAATTTAGCCTCTGAACATGGCGTATCTGCTGAGTCAATTTTGCAACGTGCAAACCCGAATGGGGGCGCGATTGCGTTAGGGCATCCTCTGGGTGCTTCAGGTAACCGCATCATCGTGACTTTGATTCACGAGATGCTAAGAGAAAACAAAGATCTAGGTGTCGCCTCTTTATGTATTGGTGGTGGCATGGGAACTGCAGTCGTTGTTAAGCGCTGTTAATTGTGTTGTCGGAAGCCCAATTTACTGGGATAGATTTGATTTAGAAACTGGAATGTATATTTCTTAGGAGAAATGATTATGTACACGGATATTTTCAAAGTAATCAACGAGCAGTCTGAAAAAACGTTTGAACCTTACGTGAAGTTCAACAAGCTCATGACGAAAAATGTTGAAACACTCACTGAACTTCAATTGAATGCTATGCGCGCATACAGCGAGTTGGGTGTTAGCCAAATGAAAGCTGCAACAGAAATTAAAGATGTTTCATCTCTAGCGGTTTTCAACAGCCAGCAACTGAGCACGATGTCTCGTCTGTCACAACAAATGATGGATGACAGCAACAAGCTTCAGCAAGTAGCAAAAGAGTTCAAAGAAGACCTAGAAACTATCACTACTGACGCTGTTAAAGCGAGCACACCTGCTTAATATCAGTTTTAGGTAGATTCAGTACCTATATAGATAGAGGGTTGCGGGGGCACTCGTTCCCGCAACCTTTTTTTGTTTCCAAGAAAAGGGTTTTAGCTATGTTCCAAAACTTCTTTTCGGACTACCTTGTGAAACTGCAGGAGAGCAACCAGCAATGGTGGAAAGACTTCGAGCAAGGCAAGGCAGCCGTAAATAGCCCTCTGACAAAAGCGATGCAGGAACTCAATGCTGAGGACACTGCAGAGTTTATGGACAAGGCATCCAAGCAACCCGCCGCTATGTTGGATATGCAAACCAAGTGGTGGATGCAGCAACTCGAAATATGGCAGCGTGTCGCGCTGCAATCCAGTAAAGAACAAGTTGTTGACGTTGAAAAAGGCGATCGTCGATTCCAAGACGACGCGTGGAAAGAAGAAGCGTTTTACAACTTCATCAAACAGTCTTACGTTTTATTCAGTAAAACGTACCTCGACACTATCAACTCCGTTGAAGGTGTGGACGAGAAAATCAAAGAGCGTCTCACGTTCTTCTCCCGTCAAACTTTAAACGCACTATCGCCAACCAACTTTATCGCAACCAACCCAGAGCTTCTAAAGCTTACGCTTGAGCAAAACGGTGAAAACTTGCTTGCAGGTTTACAGCAGTTTCAGGAAGACATGGAAGCGAGCGCGGATGTACTGAAAATTCGCATGACGAATACAGAAGCGTTCCAGGTTGGTGAGCATGTCGCGAACACGTCTGGAGATGTGGTATTTAAAAATGAGTTGTTTGAGCTTATTCAATACCGCCCGCTGACTGAAAAGGTGAATGCAACACCGCTACTGATCGTTCCGCCGTTCATTAATAAGTATTACATCCTCGATCTTCGTGAGAAAAACTCGATGGTGAAATGGCTTCTAGAGCAAGGTCATTCGGTGTTTATGATGTCTTGGCGAAACCCTGGTCCATCACAAGCTAAAGTAGAATTTGGCGACTATGTGACGGAAGGGGTTGTCAAAGCGGTAGCGGCGATTGAGTCGATTACAGGTAAAGATCAGATCAATGCTGCGGGCTACTGTATTGGTGGCACGGTGTTGGCGTCTACCGTGGCTTACTATGCCGCTAAACGTATGAAGAAGCGCATTGTATCAGCGTCTTTCTTTACGACGTTACTAGACTTCAGCCAGCCTGGTGAAGTCGGTGCCTACATCAACGATACTATTATTCGTGCGATAGAACTTCAGAATAATTCTCTGGGTTACATGGACGGCCGCTCATTGAGTGTGACCTTCAGTCTACTGCGTGAGAACAGTTTGTATTGGAATTACTACGTTGATAACTACCTCAAGGGAAATAGCCCGGTCGATTTTGATTTGTTGTACTGGAACAGTGATAGTACGAACGTTGCCGCAGCGACGCATAACTTCTTATTACGTCAACTGTACTTAGAGAACAAGTTGATTGCAGACAAAGGGGTTAAAATTGGCGGTGTTTGGATTGACCTAGATAAGATTCGTATTCCAAGCTATTTCATCTCTACAAAAGAAGACCATATTGCTCTGTGGCAAGGCACGTATCGCGGTGCTTTGAAAATGGGTGGCAACAAGACCTTTGTGCTTGGTGAGTCAGGGCATATCGCCGGTATCGTTAACCATCCCAAAAAAGAGAAGTATGGCTTTTGGACAAACTCAACGCTGGATGAGTCAGCGGAAGAGTGGATTAATAATGCCGATCATCACAAAGGGTCTTGGTGGTTACACTGGAATGAGTGGCTTGCTCAATACATTCCAGAAGAACAAGTTGACCCATTCCCAGTAGGCAATGAAGACTATCCAGTTCTGGGCGCGGCACCAGGTGAATACGTTGCTCAAACCCTGCCAATCATCGAGTCCATTGATGTGAATGAGCAAACCGAGTCAGGTGCGTCTGAATCTCAAACAGCGTAAATCATTAAGGGTCCATTGTGGCCCTTAGCTTTTCTGATGAGGTCGAGTATCCGTAACATACTTTTCTTTTCTGGGTTGATACGTATCATAACCCCATAACCAGAATCCAAGAGGTTGTTATGGAAATCGAAACACTAGAACAAAAAGTAAGCTATATCTACGGCCGAGAAATTGCTAAAGAGCTTGCTCAAAAATCATTTCCAAAAATGAACATCAAGATCATTCAAGAAGCGATCATGGAATCGTTTATGCAAAAGCCATGGCCTTTCGATCCTAGTGAAGCGGAAGTACTGAAAAAGGAAATGGAAGAGCAACGCAAACGTGCACAAGCTGAGCATCTTGAGAAAAAACAACAGTTTGAAGCAACGTTTTTTGAGCGTAACGCCGCCCGTGAACAAGTGGCGACGCACAGCTCTGGCATCCAAATTGAGATCATTGATGAGGGTGGAGAGCGACACGAATCTGATCCTAGCAGCCAGTTCCTGATTCGTCATAAAACGTGGCTTTTGAATGGTCAGCAGGTGGATGGGTCAGCTCATCTTCCTGAGCCGATGAGTGTCATGCTGCATCAAGCGCCTGTTGCGTGGATTGTCGCACTCAAAGAAATGCCATTTGGAGCGACTTGGCGCCTTTACGTACCCGCGCATCTTGCGTACCAAGAAGACGCTCACCCGACGGTTCCAGCGGAAACTGCGGTTATCTTTGATATCAAGTTAGAGTCGATAAAGGCACAATAGTATAAACGTCTATGTAGCTAACAAGGCCAGCATTTAATGCTGGCCTTTTCGTTTCGGCTGACATTCAATTTTGACATAATCTTTAGTTATAAATAAAACTTATCTGAAGATGAAAAGAATATAATGCTCAATAAGTTATCAAAAGTTGTATTTTAACTTATTGTGTGACCATTTTGTGGGTTTTATGTTGGTTATGGCTTGCGTTCTATAACAAGTTTGGTGATCTGTGTCACGTCGTGTGATCGGAAAACAAATTTGTGATTCTAATCGCCTAAAGGGTACTGCTAATCTGCTCCGGCTTTTGATGTCTCCATCAACAAGCAATATAAAAAAAGGAGTAATTATGACTAATGCCAAGAAACCAATGTCACTGACGAGTCGCGTGATTATCGGTATGGTTGCAGGTATTTTGACGGGCTTCGCTATTCGAGGTCTATTTGCTGAGAACGGATTTGTAGACGCTTACATTGTAAACGGCCTTTTTGAGGTTGGTGGTCAAGTCTTTATCGCCAGCTTGAAAATGCTCGTTGTTCCACTGGTTTTCGTATCGCTTGTATGCGGCACCAGCTCTCTTAAAGATGTCACCACTCTAGGCCGTTTAGGTGGAAAGACAGTTCTATTCTACGTCGCTACCACAGCAGTTGCCATTACACTGGCACTGACTATGGGCACAGTATTCCAGCCAGGTGCAGGTGCTGACCTAACTGCAGCAAGTTCATTTGCAGCGACAGAAGCGCCATCGCTGGGTCAAGTCATCATCGATATGTTCCCAACGAACCCAATCAGCGCAATGGCTGAAGGTAAGACCCTTCAAGTTATCGTGTTTGCCGTGCTATTCGGTATCGCGATCAGTGCAGCTGGTGAGCCAGGTGAGCGCATTGCTGCGACATTCCGCGATCTGAATGACGTTATCATGAAGCTTGTTGCGCTATTGATGAATATCGCCCCATACGGTGTGTTCTTCCTGATGGCAAAACTGTTCACAGGTCTTGGCTTGGGTGCCATCTTAAACCTAGCTGAGTACTTCCTAGTGCTTACAGCGACGCTATTGCTACACGGCCTAGTTACCTACAGCGTGATGCTTAAGTCTTTCACTGGACTAAGCCCAATCACCTTCCTTAAGAAGATGGAAGATGCGGTGATGTTTGCGTTCTCGACCGCATCATCAAACGCAACCATCCCTGTGACGATGGAAACTGCGCAAAACCGTTTGGGTGTAGACAATAAAGTATCGTCTTTCACCATTCCTCTTGGCGCGACCATCAACATGGATGGTACGGCTATCATGCAAGGTGTTGCGACTGCATTTATTGCTCAGGCATTCAACATCGATCTAACTATGGGTGATTACCTGACAGTGATTCTAACGGCAACGCTAGCATCAATCGGTACTGCAGGTGTCCCTGGCGTAGGTCTTATCATGCTAGCTATGGTACTTAACCAAGTCGGTCTGCCGCTTGAAGGTATTGCACTAATCATGGGTGTTGACCGTCTACTTGATATGATTCGTACTGCTGTAAATATCACTGGTGACAGTGCAGTAACTTGTATTGTTGCTAAGTCAGAAGGTGCATTGGATCTTGAGAAATTCAATGACCCAGCTGCAGGTGAGAAAGAAGAAAAAGTGGAGTTGGCGCGTAGCTAAGCTTCTAAATCAATAAGCTATAATAATCAAAAAGGGGTCAGTGCTTAATGCGCTAACCCCTTTTGTTTTTTGTAGTGTCCTAGCTTACCCAGCAGGTTGGCTACGATACTTGCTAAAGCAATAAGTAGCGAGTGCCCCCCAAACGGCCGTAAGCAGCCACAGATGATTCCAATGCTCTCGAATCTGGTACCATTCGGCACCCATTTGATTTAGCTTCAAAAAGCCACTGATAGCAGCCTGAGTAGGGAATAACGCTGCAAACCACTGCATCGGTACAGGTAACATTTCTACTGGCCATATAAAGCCCGCAGAGAAGATAAGAGGCATCGAGCTGATGAGTACCAGCACGGTAACCAGCTCTCGCCTTGGCGTGATGGCACCAAGAAATATGCCGATAAAGCAAGACGTCAAAAAGAACGGTAGCATCAACGTCAGCATTTCAAACGGGTTGGCGAGCTTACTGATCCCGTACATATCGAAGCTGGCACCGAAATAAAACATACCAAGCAAGTAATAGATAGCGGTGAGCACTAAAGTTCGCACTAAGACGACGCTCAATACAGGGCGTAGGCTCCAATATCCTTTACCTTGGCGCTGTGTACCGCCAACCAAACCCGATGCCATAGCCAGTGTTTGTTGAAGAATTAGGACAAATACCGCAGGCACGACGTAATCGACATATCCCATCCGAGGGTTGAACGTGGGCTTAGAATTCAGCTTAGTTGCCGAATATTGCTCACTAGCCAGTTCGAGCGGCACACCATCAATAAGTAATTTAGAGACCTTAGCTTTGGCGGCCAACGTACCGCCGGCTTGTGCCAAACCTTCAACAACCGTCCCGTAAACTAGGAAGAGTGACGCGTCACCAGCGTAGGCCAGCACAGGGCTTTTACCGAGCATCAAATTTTTATAAAAGTGCTCGGGGATCACCAAAAAGCCAGTAATTTCACCTTTTAGAAAGGCCTGTTTAGCGGCTTCTATTGTGTAGTCACGCTGGACGACATGGACGTTCGGAGTAGCGTCTACCATTCTCTCAAGTTGGAAGCTGGTTTGGCTTTGATCGAGGTTGACCACTGAGATAGGCTGCTCACGCGGCGTTTGGTGGCTGTAAGGAAGCGGGTATAGGAACGAGTAAAAAATCACGCCGCCGAACACAGTCAACACCACGACTGGATTGGTTAAAATAGCGCGAAGCTCGAGTTTGATGTGCTCCAGTAATGTCATGCTGACAACTCCTTACTGAGATGCTTTTTGATCAGTAACACGGTAAGCGCAAGGGGTAGTGCATACCCCAACATTGGAGCCAAATGCACCAGTGATTGAGCCGCGTGTACGCCGTAACTTGCTTGGCTTACTTGAACCTCAATATAGTGACTGATTGGGAGAAGCTCCCGCCAGAACAGCGCCAGTGGACTCATATTGGTGGCAGGAAAAGTGATACCCATAAAAGCAAAACTCGGGGCGGTAAACGCACCCGCAAAGCTCATCGCACGAGCCGCATCACAGGTAAGGAAAAAGAACAGCGCGCCCATGATCATGCAAGCAACCGTTGTGACCAATTGCGCGATGATGAGCACTATCCAGCTTCCTTCCATCGGCCAGCCAATGATGTCATAGAACCAAATCAAGAAGGCAAACCCGAGTGTAGAGAACCAAACAAAGTAGGGCATCAGTGTCGCTGCAAGGTGACGAACCAGTTTGGTTTCGCCAAGCCAAGGTTTAATTCCGGCGACTCGATAGTTGGCACTGAGCACTAATACCGTAAAGGAGACTATAGCGATTTGCCAAATGGCTGGCACAATTGCCGTCACTAAGAACTGAGCGTAGTTCGTGCCTTTATTGAACAGCGGCGTGATTTGCGTTCTTACTGAAACGGCTTTACCCACTGCAGCGGCGCTAGTGGTATTGCCTTTGGCAAGCGCTTTAACCACTTCGACCTGTGCGTTGAATGTCCCTTGCGCCTGCAGTGCGGCAGAATTAATTAGCCGACCAACCAAGATATATTGACTGTTATAAAACAGCGTTACTTGCGGCGGCATAGATTTCATTACCGACTTATCAAAGCCATGGGGAATGTACAAAATGGCGTAGATATCGCCGTCTATCATTGCTGTCTTGGCTTGGCCTATGTCGCTGTATTGATGATCGACGCTTAACATAGACGTCGCGTCATAATTACGGACAAGTCTTTGTGACAATGTACTTTGGCTAAGGTCGACAACGCCAATAGGAAGGCTATGTGCTATCCCTTGAGAGAATATCCAGTAGATGGATAAACACAAAACGATGGGCAGCCAAGTGAGGCACGACAATAACCATTTGTCGTGCCTAAGTAGATGCCACTGACTCCGAAAGTGGCTTTTCACCAACTTTCGCCTTGTGGTTATCTTCCCTAGAGCATGAGTCTGCTCTAGGGTTTTAGCTGAAGTATGGGATGATTCTTGTGGCATAGTCGTTCCTATAGTTCCACAACCAAGCTCATACCCATTCGAAGCGGAGCCTCATCCACTGGGCGAGCCTCTACTTCAAAAGTGCGAAGATCAAACCCTTGCGTGGCATCGGTAGAACGCCATGTTGCAAAGTCACCCATCACCGCCACGTGAGTGACTTTAAAGGTGATCGTATCGTCTAGAGCAGGGACGTAAGCGTCAAATTCGCTGCCTTTTTCAAATTGACTTAGCGCATCTTCACGAACATTGAGCACAGCCCAAGTATCTTTGGTATCGATAACGGTCACTACAGGGAAACCTTGCGGGGCAAGCTCACCACTATGAAGGAGCACTTGAGAGACTTCACCATCAAACCAAGAGTGGATTTGAGTATCGGCAGCATACGCTTCAACTTCCGCAACCGCACCAGCCGCCATACGTGCTTTTTCTGCCGCAGCAAGTTTGGTTTCGTCACGGGCGCCTTCTTTGGTCATCTGGAACATTTGAAACGCTGCGCTTTCAGTGTATTTCGCTGCTTGCCATTGGGTTAGCACTTCATCACGTCTTTGCTCGGCCACAACGCCATCTTTATAGAGGTTGTTAACACGAAGGTAGGTCTTTTCCATTAGCGAAGCAGCGGCTTTCGCTTTGCGCCATTGGTCTTCAGCGGCTTTAATTTGTTGTTGTCTCGCGCCAATTTCAGCTTCTTTCGCGAGCGCGCCAGCGGCTTTTTCACCTGCAACCGCTTGTTCCAGCTTGGCTTCAATTTCCGGGCTGTGGATAGTGAAGATGAGCTGACCCTCAGTGACGTTGTCACCTTTTCGGACGAGTACGTCATCGATACGACCAGGTACTTTTGACGAAATGCTGTATTGCTGTGACTCTATTTGGCCTTGAATATGCATTGCCGGGGCTTGGTAAGCATCGAAAAACTTATAGCCAACCCAACCAATAACGGCAACGGCGCCTAGTGTAACTAAAGTGGGTTTTACCTTGTTCATGATGCATCCTCAGATCGTAATTGGGCAGGGGTGATAGCGTTGTATTTGTAGCTGGAGAAATTGTTCATCTCGCTAGAAAGCGCGAGCAGTTTGTTTAAAGACAGCAGATATTGAAAACTCGCTGCGTCTTGTTGAGTTTTGATACTCGCAAGGTAGAGCTCAGCGTCAACCACATCGAGAGAGCGGCCTAGCCCTTGAGAGAAGGCTTTCTGACGCAGTTTTAGATTCTCTTGCGCCAGTTTGATACTGGAATTTAGTCCCTGAACTTCATCAAGTGCTTGCTGTGCTTCAAGATAGGTTTTTTCAACCAACACGCTCAAATCTTGGCGAGCTTGCTTACGCAAAAACTGAACTTGAGAGACGGCGCTACCGGCTGCTTTCATTTGTTCGCTACGGCCAGAGTTTTCCAGTAGTGGCACGCTGACGCCAATGCCAACCAGCCAATCAGGTTTAAGCTGACTAGTTAAAGAGTCACCATGATAAAGACTGTAGTCACCGTACGCATAGACTTCTGGGTAGTATTTACCTTTTTCAGCTTTGATTAAGCTGCTGGCTTGCTTCTCTTTGGCATCGAGAATCGCAAGGCCAGGGTAGGTATCAAGGGTTTGGTCGATAAAAGCATCCAGCGGTGGCAAAGTTCGGTTAATGAAAAGTTCATCACGTGGTTCGACTTTCTCGATTTGGCCAAGTACTTGAGTTAACGCAGCTTGAGCAATGTTTAGGCTATGTTCGGCTTTTTTACGCTCAACGACCGCTTTATCCAGTGACGCTTCTGCTTGAAGGCGCTCAACTCGGGCGATCTGTCCTTGTTCTTCCATCTTGAGGGCAAAGTCGCGATGTTTAGTCAGCCCTTTTTCAACCGCTAAACGTGTATCTACAACGTTTTTGGCCAAAATGACACTGAAATAGTACTTACTCAAATCTTCGTAACGCGCTTGGACTTCCATCGCGAGTTGGCTTTGTGCTTCTTCTTGTTTACCTTCAGCCGCGGTTTGCGCTGCCGTAATACGACCACCGGTGAAGATAGGCCAGACAGCACGAATAGAGGAGCTGAAAATGTCTTTGTGCTCTAGGGTGGAAGTCACACCACCAAGTAAGTTACCAAGAGCTTGCCCCAAACCTGGGATGGGGATATTAGGTACACCACTTAAACTATCCGCGAACTGTTGGCCGCTCAATGTGACGTCTTGGTCAAGGCGCGTATAGTTTGCCCCCACCGTTACTTTGGGGAGGTTGAGACTACTTGAAGCGTCTTTTAAATGGCCATATCGCTCTACATTAGCACGTTGAGCCGCTAGGGAGTTGTTGTTCTGTTGAAGCAATTGCCATGCTTCATCAAAAGAGACCTCTGCGGCTACGGTGCTAAATGAAAGCGAACCTAATAAAACGCCCATGGCCAATGGCAGGGACTTGATCTTCATGAATGCTCCAAACAGGTGTTTATAAAATACTTCTAGAGTATATGCTCTAATAAAATGGTGTGCAATAACTTAACTATAGATGCTTTATTGAAAATTACGTGTGTATGTATTTGTTTTTCCGAATTTATTGATGTGTCTTGAAGTGACGAAAAAAAAGCAACATCTGGGGAGATGTTGCTTTTTACCTAGCTATTGTTGTTAGTTGACCTTTAGATGCTCGTCACGACACTAGTCATGAGAAGGGCAAAGATAGCCCGCTCGCCACAACAAGTGTTTTGATTGTTTCAGCACCTTAAGTACTTCGTTGCCTGACATTTGAGGCGATGAGAACGAGACGACAACGTCTTGCTCCAAATCGTCTTCCAAAGAGGTGGCAGTTTGATAAGCCCTTACGTGAGTAAAGGTGGCTCGTCGGTGTTGCGACAGCAAAGCCTTATCAAGGCAAATTCCAAAACAGTCACGTTCCATAATAATTCCCTTATCAGATACCTAATATTGCTATTAGTTACGGGTACTACTGCTTCATTGCTTATTGTTTTTGTTGTTGCGCCAACCAGTATGATTAGAGTCTTGGGCATAAATACATGCTTGTTCTTCTGCTTTGTACTGGGGCACCTTTCATACTATACGAAAGAGGTAGTCAAGAGTTCTAAATTTAACCTAAAAACGGTGTGATCTTAGTCAGGTTACAGAATGAACACGATTGCAACATCACGAGTCTGTAAACTGATGTAAAAATAGACAACACAATGATAACCATGTCAAAACAGTTGAGCAGTTCACAGTTCGCTCTCGGTATGGATGCTGGCATGTTGCAATACTGTTACATTGGCGTTTGGGGGAGTGTGTAAATGAAATGGAACCAGATAAGTTTTCGATACCGAATGCTGATCATCATGACAGTGTCGGGATTGTTGCAGTTGCTTGTCTTAACGCTCGCAGGCTTTAGCTATATCAAACAATCTCAAGAGCAGGAAGTGGGCTTAAAGGCCAAAGGCGTGGCGACATTTCTTGCTCAGTCTTCTGCTGTTATCCACATGATTGAGTACGACACGGCTTCGCTTATGCAAGCTCGCTATCGTGGCCTCACTGAGATGATCGGCGCGGCGTTTATTGTGATTGGTGACAAGCAAGGCATCCGTTTAATACACCCAGTGGATGAGCGTATTGGCCTGCCTATGAAAGGGGGCGACAACGACCAGGCTCTGGTTCACGGTCAGTCGTATGTGTCCTTTGCAGAAGGCTCGCTAGGTAAATCCGTTCGCGGCAAAGCGGCTGTATTTGATCAAGACGGTAACATCATTGGTGTGGTTTCTGTCGGTTATTTGTTAGATAGACTGCAAGATCGCATTGAGCCTTACTTGCTGTTCTTATTAGGAATGGCGGTATTAGTGCTCATAGCCAATGCGATTGTTTCGTACTTCATTTCCAGACGTTTTCAAAAAGCTATTCTCGGCTTTGAACCGGAAGAGATAGGCCGCTTGTATGGTGAGCTCGATGTGACCATGAGTACCATTAAAGAAGGGGTCATCAGTATCGATACTAACGGGGTGCTGCGTTCCATCAATACCAGTGCTTGTGACATCTTAGGGTTGGATAAAGGGAAGGTGCTTAACCAACCGCTGAGTAAAGCGCTACCTAATTCCGATCTCCAGTCGTTGATTGATAGTCAAGAGGCGGATCACGACATAGAACTCTATCTCAATCAACAGCGTATCGTTGCAAATAGAAGCCCAATTGTTGTTGAGAATAAGGTGGTTGGCGCCGTTTCAAGTTTCCGTCGCAGGGATGAAATTAGTGAGCTGACTGACCAACTGTCGCAAACCAAAGCTTATGCAGAGATGCTGCGCTCACAAACTCATGAACATCGCAACAAACTCAATACGATTAGTGGTTTGGTGCAAATGGGTGAAGTGGATGCAGTACAAAACCTAATTGGACAAGAAACTGCGCACTACCAATCCCTAATAGAATTTTTAAGAGAGACAGTCAAAGACCCTCTGATAGCAGGAATGTTATTGGGCAAAACCGAGCGAGCTCGTGAGTTAGGTTTGACGTTGACTGTTGATGAAGAATCTCGATTGGAACCTTTGGCTGACAGCATCAATGCTGACGACCTGGTGACCATATTGGGTAACTTGATCGACAACGCGTTTGAGGCAAGCTTATCTGTTATCAAGCAAACCCCGAATCAGCGAGCAGAGCGCTCAAAAGTCGACGTATCGGTCAGTGATTTTGGTAACGAAGTCATCCTAGAGGTTACCGATAGTGGCTGTGGGCTGCCACAGCACCTTGATGTTGATGCCTTAACCACCCGCGGCGTTTCAAGTAAATCAGCCCAAAATCGAGGTGTGGGTTTGTTTTTGGTCAAACAGCTGACGGCGCGTTATCAAGGGCAGTTAGAGATGGTAGACAACAACACCATGGGAACCCGTGTTACCGTATACATTCCGAAGGATGGACTAGTATGAATGACTTTACTCGAGTCATGATAATAGAAGACGATCTCAAGATCGCAGAGCTACATCGTCGCTATTTAGAGCAGATTGGCGGTTTTGAGGTCGTAGGTATTGCTACCTCAAAACTAGAAGCAGAGATGCAGCTTGAAGTATTGGAACCTGACTTGGTGATGCTGGATGTATATTTACCAGATGGCACCGGGATTGAAATACTTGGTCATATTCGCAGTCTTAACCAAGAGTGCGATGTGATTTTGATTACCGCTGCGCGAGATGTCGAGACCTTGCAGCATGCGATGCGCGGTGGTGTGATCGACTATCTACTAAAGCCGGTCATGTTCCCAAGGTTGGAGGCGGCGCTTAAAAAGTATCAAAAACGAACAGAGCAGCTTCATCATGCTGACGATCTTAATCAATCCCTCGTTGATGAAATGATGCAGCAGAACAACAGCGCCGAAACTAATTCTGAGGTACGTTTACCGAAAGGGATTGATGGTGTCACCTTGGAAAAAATCCGCGCCCTGTTTAGACAAGATAGCCGATTTACTGCGGATGAGGCGGGAGATAGCATTGGTGCGAGTCGAACGACTGCAAGGCGGTATTTGGAGTTTTTAGTTGGTACTGGAGAGCTTGAAGCGGATGTGAGCTATGGGTCGGTGGGGCGGCCGGAGCGTTGTTATCGGAGGCATTGTTAGTTTTGGTGGGTTGTACATCGCTCGTAAAGGATGTTCTTGGTTAATTTTGTAAACGATGTGCCCGGTTTGTGCGTTTTTTGGTTCTCCCCCTTAATAACGGGGCGCGTAGCCGGGGGAGTTAGAGGGGGTGCTCTTAGGCACTTTGTTTTGTCACTAAGAAAAACTACTGAGCAAAAGAGCACCCCTCCCAGCCTCCCCTTATTAAGGGGAGGAGCTAAAGGCTCGCTTCGCATCGCTTAAAGAAGAGAGAAACAGCCCCATTAAGACTCAACCTTCTTCGGTTGATAGAACCACTTCTTCATCAACGAGAAAATGGACGGCCCGATTAACACCAGCACAGCTAACACCGTAAACGTCATCGTAATAGGACGTTCCCATAAGAAGCCAAGCTCACCATCACTAATCATAAGCGCACGTCGAAGGTTCTCTTCCATCAAGCCACCAAGGATAAAGCCGAGCAGTAGCGGGGCAAGCGGGAAGTTAGCCAGTCTTAGTGCTATTGCACCCATTGCAATCAACAGCATGATAAAGACATCCATAGTGTTGAATGAAACGAGATAAACACCAGTGATAGAGAAGAACAAAATCATTGGAAGCAGCACGGTTCTTGGAACCGCTAACAGCTTAGAGATATAAGGAATCAAAGGTAGATTCAAAATCACTAGCACAATGTTACCAAAGTACATCGAAATGATGACTGACCAGAAGACATCGGGGTGTTCTACAAACAATCGTGGGCCAGGTTGAATACCATAAGCGATCAGTGCACCCAGCATAATTGCGGTAGTGCCTGACCCAGGAATACCAAGTGTCAGCAGCGGTACAAACGAGCCACTTGATGCCGCATTGTTGGCCGATTCGGGAGCGACTAAGCCGCGAATACTGCCTTTACCAAACTCTTCACGTTTCTCTTTTGGCGCAAGGTTACGCTCCATACCGTATGAGAGAAACGCAGCGATTGTTGCACCAGCACCCGGAAGGACGCCTGTAAAGAAGCCAAGAATAGATGAGCGAATAGAAACAGGCGCGACTTCTTTGACCTCTTCTTTGGTAATTTTCATGCTACCGATGTCACTGAGCTTATTCTGTTCATCTTGGCGTGTATCTTGTTCTGGCTTTAGGATACCCATCAAGGTTTCGCCAAGCGCAAATGTCGCCATTGCGAGCAACAGGAAGCTAAAACCATCCATAAGATCAGTCAGACCAAAGGTAAAACGCTCAACGCCAACGCCTTTGTCGATCCCCACTGTAGACAGCATCAGTCCGAGTACCACCATCATCCAAGCTTTCAGCACTTGGCCTTTGCCAGCGAACGCTGCAACGGCAGATAGACCAAGCAGCATCAGTGCAAAATAGTCGGAAGACTGAAAACTCAGAGAGACTTTTGCCAATGCTGGAGCAGCAAACAGCAACATAATGGCGGATAATGTACCACCCGTGAATGAGGAGTAAGCAGCAAGCGCCAATGCTTTACCCGCTTGACCTTTTTGCGCCATAGGATAGCCATCGAAAGCAGTGACCACTGTCGACGAACAGCCAGGGGCATTAATCAAAATGGAGGAGGTTGAACCGCCAAAAACGGCGCCATAATACACGCCTGCCATGAGAATGAGTCCCGATGAAGGGTCAAGTCCGTATGTGATAGGGATCATCAGCGCGATAGCTGAAATCGGGCCGAGTCCTGGGAGCATGCCGATAAAGGTACCGACAAAACAGCCAACGATCACCATCATGATGTTCATTGGCATCACGGCCGTGGAAAGGCCTTGTAAAATTCCGTCTAACATAATGGTGTCCTACCAGATCGTAAAGATGAGCCCGGGCTCAAGGTAGATTTCCAAACCTTGAGTGAGTAATAGATAAAATGCGATAACAAAAGGGAATGAAGCGCCAAACAATACTGCTTTGCGACGCTCGCCCAACAGATAGAACCCTGCCAAAAGGAAGAAGCTTGTCGCGAGTACAAATCCCAGATAGGTTAATCCCAACCCGTATCCAGCCATCAAGACTAAAAAGCCAATGAGTAGTTTCCAGTTGAAGCGTTGCTCGTCAGCATTTTTTTTGTCTGGCTGGCCGGTAATCAGCAGTAAAATAGAGAGGCCAACGCCGACAAACGTTAAGATAGTAGGCAAGGTACGTGCGGTGAAGGGTTCGTATTCGTCACCTGGAAACATTGGGATCAGCGATGTTTGGTAGCCGTAGCACAAACACAGGATCAAAAATATCATCGCACCTACACGATCACGAGACAGCAAGTTCTCTTTCGTGAACAGCTTAGAGGTGAAATTGGACATAACTCACTCCAAATAGTGAATAAAGAAAAGACCGTATATAAGGGTCGATGAGCGGCGACCAAGTGGGCAAATTGCCTCAGGACAAAGAGCGTTTACCCGAATAAATCTTTCCCCAGGAGATTAAGGGGTCAGTACTACTAACGTGAACAATCCAGAATTGAAGGAGTCGAGATTGTCGCTTATATACGGCGAAAATTGGTGTACGTTGAATATACGTAACGTATTTGAATCGAGGAGGGGCGAACCCCTCCGTTACTGTTAGTTATTAAGGAAACCAAGCTCAGTCATGAGCGCACCCATTTGCTTCTCTTGGTCTTCTAGGAATTTGTAGAAGTCTTGATCAGGTTTGTAGTTATCAATCCAACCATTGCGGTCACGTACTATTGCCCATTCATCGGTGCTGTACATTTTGGTCAGCGCAGCGTTCCACTCTTTGACTTTTTCTTCACTTGCGCCAGGTGCGGCGAAGAAACCACGCCAGTTAGCAAATACGGTTTCGTTACCATATTCCGTTAGCGTTGGAATGTCTGGAGCTGCTTCAAGGCGTTTGGGAGCAGTAACGGCAAGTACCTTTACTTGTCCAGACTTAGACATCTCAAGCACTTCACCAAGACCGGTAGACAACAACTGTGTTTCGCCAGAAAGTAGCGCAGCCATGGCTTTACCGCCTGCATCATAAGCGATGTAACGAACTTTCTTAGCATCAAAACCTTCGCCTTTAAACGCAGCAGCGACAACTAAGTGATCCATACTACCTCGTGCCGAGCCACCAGCGATTTTGACTTTACGTGGGTTTTCTTTGAAGTCAGCGACCACATCTTCCCACGTGTTATAGGGAGAATCCGCATGCGCGACAATCGCACCGTAGTCAGCAATAGTCGCAGCAACAGGTGTTAGATCGCGGAAAGACTGTGGGAATACACCAGTGAGTGAGCGAACCACAATCGGGGTGGAATTAACCATCAAGGTATCTTCTTGACGCTCTGCAGTTTCAATTAAGTGAGCAATGGCTTTGCCGCCACCACCACCGGATAAGTTTTGGAAAGAGACATTGTCGACAATCTCTGCTTTCACTAACACATCACCCGTGCCACGTGCGGTCATATCCCAACCACCACCAGCGCCGCCAGGGATCAAGAAGTGAATCTTATCCAGATCCGCAGCATAGCTGCCAAAAGAGAGAGTAGCAGCGACGATAGACGCCGCGAGGGTAGGTTTCAATACGTTAAACATGTTCACGTTCCTTATGTTGACTTTATTGTCTGCCAGCTTGGAGGGATCTGGCGTGACCTCTTTGGGTTAGTCGAAAGGTTACGTAATTGTTAATGACTCTTCAATAAAGCGTCGATATTGAGGATAAAGTGCATTAGCTCAATTTTGTTCATAAAGTTCACAGCTTGACGTTAACGTTAGACATTAGTCTACATTGTCGACAATATGATTGATATTTAGACGCCGAGTTGCTTAAATAGTCATCAGTTACTATTTATTGTCAACAATATTGTTGAGCGAGTGGGTAAGTGTAGAGATGAGTGCAGAGTTTGCGATCGGTGATGTGGCCGCTTCTAAAGAGGCAACGAAATCCGAAAATTTAACAGAGCAACTAATAGAGGAAATCGTCGAAGGGCGAATTGAGTCTGGCAGTAAGATCTCTGAGCCAGAGCTTGCTAAGCGATTTGAGGTCAGCCGAGGCCCGCTTAGAGAAGCGATCATGAGACTCGAAGGGTTGGGGCTGATTGAGCGAATCCCTCATGTAGGAGCGCGAGTTATCACACTGAGTCAGCAAAAACTCGTTGAGCTGTATTCGGTTCGAGAAGCGTTGGAAGGTATGGCGGCTCGCCTAGCAGCTGCACATATTAGTGATGAAGAAGTAGCGGAGCTAGAAGGCTTATTGGCTCGCCACTCCGAGCATATTGATGAAGTCGCTGGCGCCTCTTACTTTCATCAGCACGGTGATTTTGACTTTCATTATCGAATCATTAAGGCGAGTCAAAATAGCCAACTGGTTCATTTGCTTTGCAATGAGCTATACCACTTGCTTCGAATGTACCGTTATCAGTCGCCACGAACCCAATCAAGACCAGAGGCGGCATTGAAAGAGCACTTATTTATCTTGGATGCGATTAAAAACCGTGACCAAGAACTGGCCGAGCTATTGATGAGAAGACACATCTCCAGAAGCAAAGCTTTAATAGAACAAAATCTAAATCAAATAACGTGAATATCGATGTGCCTGACTTAGATAGAAAGCCATGAGCACATAAAAACAAAAGGACAAGGAGACACGTATGTCATCTTCACTAGGTCAACGATTATCCCCGGGACAAAGATTTCGTGACGCCGTCACTAAAGGCAACCCGCTTCAAGTTGTCGGTACAGTAAACCCGTACTGCGCGATGATGGCGAAAAATGTTGGTCATCAAGCTATTTATCTCTCTGGTGGCGGTATTGCTAACGCTTCTTACGGCTTGCCAGACCTTGGCATTACGACGCTCAACGATGTGTTAGTCGATGTAGAGAGGATTACCAATGCTTGTGATTTGCCACTGCTGGTGGACATTGACACAGGCTTTGGCGGCGCCTTCAACATTGCTCGCACTATCAAAGCAATGGAAAAAGCCGGAGCAGCCGCCGTTCATATTGAAGACCAAGTGGCACAAAAGCGCTGTGGCCATAGACCTAACAAGGCGATTGTTACGCAACAAGAGATGGTTGATCGCGTAAAAGCCGCGGTAGATGCCAAAACCGACCCAAGCTTTGTCATCATGGCGCGTACGGATGCACTTGCCGTAGAGGGAATGGATAAAGCCATTGAGCGAGCTATTACGTGTGTGGAAGCGGGCGCAGATATGATCTTCCCTGAAGCGATGACTTCACTCGATCACTACAAACAATTCAAATCAGCACTTTCAAGCGCGACGGGTAAAGATGTACCTATTCTTGCCAACATCACTGAGTTTGGGCAGACGCCATTATTTGGTTGCGAAGAACTCGCCAGTGTCGGTGTGGATATGGTTCTCTACCCATTGTCAGCCTTTAGAGCGATGAACAAAGCTGCAGAGAACGTTTACCAGCACTTGCTCACCGAGGGCAATCAAGAAGCGTTGACATCGCAAATGCAAACTCGCGCAGAGCTCTATGATCACCTGAATTATCACAGTTACGAAGACAAATTGGATCAGCTGTTTGCTGACAACAAATCTTGATTTGTCCGTTAAAAATCGAAACGCCAAAAATTAGAAAGACACATTTAATCCAATAACGAAACGCCGCTATAAAAGACCCAGAAAGGGCGACATGCGGGAAAAGGAGTTCAATATGCCAAATTCAGCCATTGGTGGAGCAGGTCTACGAGGCCAAAGTGCAGGTACCACATCGCTATGTACTGTAGGTCAATCTGGAACCGGGTTAACCTATCGAGGTTATGACATTACCGATCTTGCAAACAATGCCCAGTTCGAAGAAGTCGCGCATTTGCTGCTGCGTGGACATCTACCCAATCAAAAGGAGTTGGATGATTACAAAACAATCCTTGTCGGGCTTCGCGGTCTGCCTGAGGCACTGAAACAAGCGCTTGAGTTAATCCCAGCCGATGCGCATCCAATGGATGTGATGCGAACTGGCTGTTCGGTATTGGGTAATCTTGAACAAGAGCTGGACTTTTCCCAGCAACAACAAGCGACAGAGCGAATGCTTGCGTTGTTTCCGGCGATCATCTGTTATTGGTATCGATTTAGTCATGATGGCGTGCGCATCGATACCGAAGATCAAAGTGAAGATTGCATCGGTGGCTACTTTTTGAAAATGCTTACCGATAAAGCACCATCTGCACTTCACAAGCAAGTCATGCATTGCTCACTCATTCTTTACGCCGAGCATGAGTTTAATGCCTCTACCTTTGCAGCGCGAGTCTGCGCTTCCACACTATCCGACATTCATTCGTGTATCACTGCCGCTATCGGTACGCTTCGAGGACCACTTCACGGTGGTGCTAACGAAGCAGCAATGGACATGATCCAAGATTGGAGAACTGCCGATGAAGCAGAGGCGAACATCATGCAGATGCTTGCGAATAAAGACAAAATCATGGGCTTTGGTCATGCCATCTATAGGGAAAGCGATCCGCGTAACGCGCTAATTAAACGCTGGTCAAAAGAGCTATCAGAGGCAGTCGGTGATACTTATCTCTATGGTGTGTCAGTACGTGTGGAATCGGTAATGAAGCGAGAGAAGGGACTATTTTGCAACGCGGATTTCTTCCATGCTTCTGCTTATCACTTCATGGATATCCCAACTAAGCTATTTACCCCAATTTTTGTAATGAGCCGTTTAACAGGCTGGGCTGCACACGTTTATGAGCAGCGTGCTAATAACCGCATCATTCGCCCTAGTGCTGATTATGATGGTCCTGAGGCTAGAGAGTGGACGCCGATCGAAGCGCGTGATTAGTGCTAGGGAAGGATGTGAATATGTCGAATAACACTATGAATTATCAATATCGCAAACCGCTTCTTGGCACTCAGCTTGATTACTTTGATGCGCAAGCGGCCGTTAATGATATTGAGCCAGGCGCTTTTGAGCGCTTGCCTTACACGGCGAAAGTACTGGCTGAGAACTTAGTGCACCGCTGCGAGCCGTCTGAGCTAGAAGCGTGCTTGTCTCAGCTGATTTATCGAAAACGTGATAAAGATTTCCCTTGGTACCCAGCGCGCGTGGTATGCCACGATATTTTGGGACAGACCGCATTGGTAGACTTAGCGGGTCTACGTGATGCTATCGCACTGCAAGGGGGCGATCCGGCTGCGGTAAACCCAGTGGTAGAGACTCAGCTAATTGTTGATCACTCCCTCGCTGTTGAGCATGCCGGCTTTGACCCGGATGCTTTTGAAAAAAATCGCGCTGTGGAAGAGCGCCGCAATGAAGACCGTTTCCACTTTATTGAGTGGTGCAAAACCGCGTTCGAGAATGTCAGTGTGGTGCCGGCTGGCAACGGCATTATGCACCAGATAAACCTTGAGAAATTATCGCCAGTGGTACAAGTGAAAAACGGCGTCGCTTTTCCTGATACCTGTGTCGGCACGGACAGCCATACGCCTCATGTAGATGCGCTAGGCGTGATAGCCATTGGTGTCGGTGGTCTTGAGGCAGAAACGGTCATGCTGGGTAGACCCTCAATGATGCGCTTACCGGATATTGTCGGTGTTAAGCTCACAGGAGAGCGTCAACCGGGTATTACCGCGACCGATATTGTGCTCGCATTAACGGAGTTTTTGCGTAGTCAAAAAGTGGTGTCTAGTTATCTGGAATTTTTTGGCGAGGGCACCAAACAGCTAACCATTGGTGACCGTGCAACAATCTCGAACATGACGCCTGAATACGGCGCATCGGCGGGTATGTTTTACATCGACGAGCAGACCATCAACTACCTAAAACTCACTGGCCGCGAGGATGTACAAGTTAGATTGGTGGAACAATACGCCAAACAAACCGGGCTTTGGGCTGATGAGTTGGTTAACGCAGAATACGAACGCGTGCTGGAGTTTGATTTATCAAGCGTTGAGCGCACCTTGGCAGGGCCGTCTAACCCTCATCGCCGATTGCCCACCGCGCAACTGAGCGAGCAGGGTATTGCAGGCACGTGGGAGCAGAAATCTGACACCATGCCAGATGGCGCGGTAATCATTGCCGCTATCACATCCTGTACCAATACCAGTAACCCTCGCAACGTGGTCGCTGCTGGATTGATTGCCAAAAAAGCCAACGAGTTAGGCTTAGTGCGCAAGCCTTGGGTGAAATCCTCGTTTGCGCCGGGTTCTAAGGTTGCCAAGCTCTACTTGCAAGAGTCGGGATTGCTGCCAGAACTCGAGAAGCTTGGCTTTGGCATTGTTGCGTACGCGTGCACGACCTGTAACGGCATGAGTGGTGCGCTTGACCCTGAGATCCAAAAAGAAATCATCGACAACGACTTGTACACAACCGCAGTGTTATCAGGCAACCGTAACTTTGACGGACGTATTCACCCTTATGCGAAGCAAGCATTTCTAGCATCGCCGCCTCTCGTCGTTGCTTATGCGATTGCAGGAACGATCCGTTTTGATATCGAGCGAGATTCGCTGGGTGTCGATGACAAAGGCAAGCCTATCTATCTCAATGATATTTGGCCGAGCGATGACGAAATCGATGCGGTCGTCAATGCGCATGTTAAGCCTGAACAGTTCAATCAAGTCTATCTACAAATGTTCAAGCTAAATGATGAAGCGGCAAGCTCCAGTCCACTCTACGATTGGCGGGAGATGAGTACCTATATCCGCAGACCTCCTTATTGGGAAGGGGCACTTGCTAAGCCTCGCACACTAAGTGGCATGAGACCGCTAGCTATCCTTGGAGATAATATAACCACTGACCATTTGTCGCCATCCAACGCTATCTTAGCGTCCAGTGCTGCGGGGGAATATCTCACCAGCATGGGCGTACCAGAGGAAGATTACAACTCCTATGCGACCCATCGCGGGGATCACTTAACCGCTCAGCGAGCAACCTTTGCCAACCCGAAATTGTTCAATGAAATGGTTACTGAAAACGGCGACGTTGTTCAAGGTTCATTGGCTCGAATTGAACCAGAGGGCAAGGTCACGCGCATGTGGGAAGCAATTGAAATCTACATGCAGCGTCAGCAGCCTTTGATCATTGTCGCCGGTGCGGATTATGGACAAGGCTCTTCACGAGATTGGGCAGCGAAGGGGGTTCGCCTAGCCGGCGTCGAGGCAATCGTTGCTGAGGGATTTGAGCGAATCCACAGGACGAACCTCGTCGGTATGGGCGTATTACCGCTTCAGTTCAAAGCGGGTACTGATAGAGAAACCTTAGGCCTTGATGGCACAGAAACCTACGATGTCATTGGCGATATTACTCCTGGCTGCGATTTAGCTCTAGTGGTCACGCGCGCCAATGGCGACAAGCTCGATATTGCCGTGACTTGTCGACTAGACACGGAAGACGAGGTTGCCGTTTATTCATCTGGCGGTGTATTGCAGCGATTCGCACAAGACTTTCTCGCTAAATAGGGGACGTAGCATGAGCAAACAAATAAAAGTGCCTGCCACGTACATGCGCGGAGGGACGAGTAAAGGTGTGTTCTTTAGCCTCGAAGATTTACCTGTAGTAGCAAAGCAGCCTGGCGTTGTTCGAGACCAACTGTTGATGCGTGTCATCGGCAGCCCTGATCCTTATGCCAAGCAGATTGATGGTATGGGAGGGGCAACATCGAGCACCAGTAAAACGGTGATTGTGTCGAAAAGCAGCCGCCCTGACCATCACATCGATTACTTATTCGGTCAAGTGGCCATTGATAAGGCGTTTGTCGATTGGAGCGGCAACTGTGGAAACTTATCAGCTGCAGTGGCGCCGTTTGCCATTCATAGTGGCTTAATCGATCCAAGCGTGCTCCCTGAAAATGGCATAGCAGAGATTAAGATCTGGCAAGCCAACATAGAGAAAACCATTGTTGCTAAAGTGCCGATGGTGGATGGAGAAGTCCAAGAGCTGGGCGATTTCCTTCTCGACGGCGTTACATTTCCTGCGGCTGAAATTGCAGTGGAGTTTGTTGACCCAAGCAGTAGTGGAGGCTCGATGTTTCCAACGGGGAACCTGGTCGATGACCTTCATGTGCCAGACGTTGGCGTGTTCAATGCCACGATGATCAACGCGGGCATTCCAACGATCTTTATCGATGCTGCCGAACTTGGTCTGGAAGGTACTGAGCTGCAAGAAGACATCAATAGTGATGCTGACTGGCTTGAAAAGTTCGAAACCATTCGTGCTCATGGGGCATTAAAAATGGGATTAATTGACGATATTGAGCAAGCGGCAACGCGCCAGCACACCCCCAAAGTTGCCTTTGTTTCTAAACCTAAACCTTATCGCTCTTCAAGCGACAAAACCATCGAGGCGGCAGATGTCGATCTACTAGTGAGAGCAATGTCGATGGGTAAGCTTCATCACGCCATGATGGGAACGGCAGCCGTTGCTATCGCATGCGCTGTGAGCGTAGAAGGTACGGTGGTCAATATGGCCGCGGGCGGTGGCGCTCGTGAAGGAGTGACCTTTGGGCACCCGTCGGGAACGCTCAAGGTGGGTGCTGTGGCTTCTCAGTCTGAGCAAGGCTGGACGGTCGAAAGAGCCATTATGAGTCGAAGTGCACGGATCCTTATGGAAGGCTGGGTTCGGGTACCGTCGGATGCTTTACTTTATGACGAAACTTGCTTAATGACGAAATAGCGAATTAACGACGTTTCAAACTACTTAAGACATATTGGAGGACGCATTATGTCTGCATATCAAAAAGAGTACCAATGGGCAGAGCAACAACCGGAATCCTTCTGGCAGCATCAAGCGGAAAAGATTGATTGGTTTGAAGCGCCGAAAACCATCTTAGCGAAAGACGACAACGGCATCGAACGCTGGTTTCCTGATGGCGTCATGAATACCGCATGGTTAGCCTTAGATTATCATTGTGAACAAGGTCGAGGCGATAATACGGCGCTGATTTACGACTCACCTGTCACTGGGGTTAAAGAGCGTTATAGCTACAATGTAATGCGTGACAAGGTGGAGAAGATTGCAGGAATGCTTGCATCGCAAGGCGTGATGAAAGGCGATAGGGTCATTATCTATATGCCGATGATCCCAGAGGCGGCGATGGCAATGCTAGCGTGTGCCCGTCTTGGTGCAATTCACTCTGTGGTATTTGGCGGTTTTGCTCCCAACGAACTGGCAGTTCGAATTGAAGATGCCGAGCCTAAGGTCATTATGACCGCGTCTTGTGGCATCGAGATCAACAAGGTTTTGCCATACAAACCGCTGGTGGATCAGGCCATAATGGATAGCCGCTGGAAACCAGATAAGGTACTGGTGCTACAACGACCGCAGTGCTTAGCTGAGCTAAACCAAGAGCGCGATCTTGATTGGGCAGAGCAATATGAACGCGCTCTACCTCATGCTTGTGTCCCTGTATTAGCTACCGATCCCCTTTATATACTGTATACCTCTGGCACAACGGGTAAACCGAAAGGAGTGGTACGCGATAATGGCGGTCATGCTGTGGCGATGAAATACTCCATGAATGCCATCTACAACATGCCAACTGATGGGGTGTTTTGGGCAGCATCCGATGTTGGTTGGGTAGTGGGGCACTCTTACATTGTTTATGCGCCGCTGATTCATGGCTGTACGTCGATCTTGTTTGAAGGCAAACCGGTACGAACACCAGATCCGGGTGCGTTTTGGCGCGTTTGTGAAGAGTATCAGGTGAAGGTGCTGTTTTCTGCTCCGACTGCGTTTCGAGCGATTAAAAAAGAAGACTCTGAAGGCCTAGAGCTAAATAAGTATGATTTAAGCACCTTAGACAGCATCTTTATGGCTGGCGAGCGACTCGACCCTCCAACCTTAGAGTGGGTACAAAGCCACACCAACAAACCTGTGATTGACCACTGGTGGCAGACAGAAACAGGATGGGCAATCTCATCGAATCCTGTGGGGCTCGAGTCCATGCCAATTAAAGCAGGCTCTTCAACCATGCCAAGTCCTGGTTTTAAAGTCGAAATCTTGAATGAGTTAGGAGAGCCTGTTGGTGCCAATCAGCAAGGTTTTGTGTCACTAAAACGCCCACTTCCACCAAGCTGTCTAACCACGGTATGGCGCAATCACGATAGATTTGATTCTGGTTACCTAAGTCAATTTGAAGGCTACTACGTCTCGGGTGACGGCGGCTATCTCGATGAAGATGGTTACTTGTTTATCATGGGTAGGGTAGATGATGTGATTAATGTGGCGGGGCATCGCCTCTCAACCGGCGAAATGGAAGAGATTGTTGGTGGTCATCCTGCGATTGCCGAATGTGCCGTAGTGGGTGTCCATGATGACTTAAAAGGTCAGCTACCACTGGGTCTTGTGGTGCTTAAAGACGGCGTGAAAGTGGACAGTGGGGCGCTTGAAAATGAGCTTGTTGGTAAAGTGCGTTCCGAAATCGGTGCTGTAGCGTGCTTTAAACATGCACTGGTTGTCGACAGACTGCCAAAAACACGCTCAGGTAAGATCTTACGTCGCGTTATTAGGCAAATCGCTGATGGTGAAACCTACACGGTACCTTCAACGATAGATGATCCTTCGAGCCTATCTGAGATTGAAAAAGCGCTTCATCCGAGTTAATCAGTAAATTAGAGAGCTAGGAAACTACCTCTCGTCCATTTGAACCGAACTCATGTGCCACATTTTTAGGACATGGTTCGGTTCTTCGCATGTGCCAAATAACATTTGATACTTTGGAACAAAAGGTTCGCCAATGTGGGTGGTACGGCTGAACTTTCCAGTTTTAACGTCGACTTGAGTGACTACACGGCCTTTGAAGTTCTGAAAAATAATAAATTGGTTACTCTTGAAGACGAGCTGGTCTTGGTAGAACCAAAACTGATCAGCCGATGTGTCTAAATGGCATTTTAACGGTAGTTCAGCGCTCAGGGTTGCGGTGGGAAGCATAGCGGCAAGTAACCAAAAACGAGAAAGTGTCATAACCAATCCTTTTAATTTTACATATATACCCAAGTATAGTGAGAATTTCCCTAAGCTTGACGGGCGCGCCCAATTGTTAGGTTTTTTTATTTGCACATCCCTGACAAAACCCTCACACTATGCGCACATTTGTGACCTGTTTGTTTAACCACTAAATCGAGCGTATACCGATGACTTCACCTCGCATCTCACTTCGTTCTGCGACTATTCAAGATCTCGATATTCTTAATGATTTAATGTTTGAATTACATAATCACCACCATAGTGCGGTACCGACAGACTTCAAATCTGCGGATGAAGTACAACAAGAAAAAAGTATCGCTCGCTATTTGGATTCACCCGATTGCTTGGTGTTGGTTGCAACCGCAAAAAATATTGTTGCTGCATCCTCTATAACTAAAAGTGACGACCCAAAGATTGTCGGCTTCGTTACCGCTCAATTTTGTGAACTGACTTCACCCATTAGCAAGCCGTGTTTCGTCGGCAATATCGATGAGCTGTTTGTGACGCCATCGTGGAGACAACACGGTATCGCTGAGGCGTTACTTATCGAGGCGCAAATACGCCTAGAACAGCTCGGTGCAACGCAGCTTATGGTTGAAGTGTGGGATTTCAATCAGTCAGCGTTGAATCTCTATAAAAAGCAGGGATTTTTCCCTCATATTCATTGTCTTAGAAAAAAAATATAAATTAGGATTATTCGTGACTCAATTGTTGAGCCATTGGTTTTTTTTGTGCTTGCTTGCGCTTTTTACTGCAAATCTGAGTTTCGCTGCATCTTCAGTATCATCTCCCGAGCTATCTACTAAGGGAGCGATAGGGCAAGCCGTACCTAAAGCCAGTCAAAACCCATTGCCGCTAGCACCACTTGCACCTTCTATTCGCGGGTCTTTGTGTATCGTCAGAAGTAAAGATCGGTTGTTGCTCGTGGATGAGATCATCACGGGTAAGTTGTCGCTGCCTGGCGGAACGATAGAAAATAACGAAGATCCACGCCTGACTGCTCAACGAGAAACATGGGAAGAAGCAGGGTTGGTTGTTGATGTTGGTAGAGAACTTGGACGTACCCGCCAAGCCGTATTTTTTGAATGTCATGTTGAGTCGGCAATTATTGCTTATGAAGCGACAAAGTTCTCAAAAGGGATTGAGTTACCTATCTATTTCGCTCCTCACTTTGGTGTAGAAGTTCGCAGTGCAACATTGATACAGCCCAAGTCTGTTGCACCAAAAGACTACCGTTACCCAAAACAGTGGCCTTTGGTAAAAACGATGTACGAGACGGCTGGTAACCAACCGATCCAGTTCATCGATAACCTCATTGAATCAGCACCGACGATTCACCAGATCGAACTAGGTTGGTTAGAGAGCGCTCAAGAGATCTTAATGCAAGCGCCTTTACATATTCGAGAGATGGTAGTGTGGGGGGGAAGAATTTTATATGTTCTCGTTCAGCCTCTGTTTTTAATGGCGTTCTTACCTCTGTTTATTTGGCTATGGGGGCGTCACTTTACCGGTCAGTTGATGTTCGCAGTGACTGCCACCTCTTTGTTTATTTTGGTAGCTAAACAGGGTTTTGGTTTTGCGGTTCCCCATGCTTATTTACCTTCTATCAATTACACTGATCGAAGTGGGTACAGTTTTCCGGATTTACTTATTGCAAACTGGGTATCGATTTCCACTATCGTGATGAGTCAGATCCACACGAGATTTCGAACCTTGTTCCTGTCTGCGTTTATAACTGTTAGTGTCGTGTTGGTGTTCTATCAGTTTATCAGTGGTGGAGCATTCCTTTCTGATATGTTGGCTGGCGCCTTGTTGGGTGCGCTAGTGGGCTGGCACTTTGTACGCCATTCGCTGAGTTTGGCCGTAAGTGAAGTGTATACATTCACCCGAACTCGAGTCTGGTTGGTGCTTACGACAGTGGCAGCGACGCTCTGCTATGTTTGGCCATTCCCAACATTTTTAAGCTGGCTTGGACTTTGTTTGGGTATGCTACTGTTTACACTGGCAAGTCGAGTTCGACTGCCGCGATCTACCATGTGTTTAAAAGAGTTGCTGTTATCGCTGGTTCTTATCCTTATTGTGCTCCTTGGGTATTTTCAGTTGGAAAACGTGGTATCTCACAGTGGGATAGGTTCGTTGTTGCTTCAAGTATTCGTTACGCCCGTACTCATTCTGGTTCCGGCTTTAGTTATGGTGCTGTTTAGAAACCAAGATCATCAAGGTCGTGGCGTAAAAGGGTAACTACCGATAGAAATCTAGAGATAAAATAAAGACTGACTTAGCGAGGAGGTTTTTATGATTATCGCTTTGATTGCAGCTTGTTCGGCGTTTATGTCTAGCGTAGCAGTACAGTTAAACGGCGCAGTTGATGCTACGTTAGATGGCATAGCCGACATTATGTTTATGTAAAAAAAGGTCTGATTATTCAGACCTTTTTTGTTCAATCTAACGAAATTATGCCGTTGCAGCGACTTTGTTTGTGCGAGATTGCGCGGCAAAGTAGAGCTTAGTTTCTTCAATGACGACACCACGAAGAAGCACTAAACCAATCAGGTTAGGTATTGCCATCAGACCATTAACGATGTCGGCGATAATCCAGATCATATCGAGATGTAGGAATGCGCCAGAGGCTACCAAACCTACGAAGATGATTTTGTAGGGCAGTACTGCTTTCGTGCCCATCAGGAATACCACGCAGCGCTCACCGTAATAGTTCCAGCCCAGAATCGTTGTGAAGGCAAAGAACATCAAACCAATCGATACCAGCATTGGACCAAAGTACTCAGCGTTAAGACCGGTCGCGAACGCGTGTGTGGTCATTGCGGCGCCAGCAAAGTCACTTTGCCATGCGCCAGTGAGAATCAATGCAAGACCCGTCATGGTACAAATGATGATGGTATCGATAAAGGTACCTGTCATCGAGATAAGCCCTTGGCGTACGCAGCTGTCAGTTTTCGCTGCCGCTGCTGCCATTGGTGCACTACCAAGACCACTTTCATTGGAGAATACGCCACGAGCGATACCTGATTGGATCGCCAGCATGATGCTCGCGCCGACAAAGCCACCAGTTGCAGCCGTACTGCTAAACGCTGAAACAACGACAAGTTGCACCGCATCCACAAGTTTATCTGCGTTCATGATGATGACGCTAAGACATGCCAACACATAGAATACCGCCATGGTTGGTACGACTTTACCAGCCACCTTGGCAATTGACTGAATGCCTCCCAGGGTTACGAACGCGACTAACAGCGTGAGTACTGCTGCTGAAAGCTCACGTGATACGCCAAAGGAGATCTCGCTGGCATCTAGGATGGCATTAACTTGCGGAAAAGTACCAATACCAAAGCATGCTACACCTAGAGCAAATATTGCGAACATGGTGGCGAGAAACTTGGAGCCCACACCATCTCGAAGGTAGTACATAGGACCACCAAGCATTTGGCCTTTGTCATCGACTTTACGGTATTTAACCGCTAGCAAACATTCAGCGTATTTGGTCGCCATACCAAAAAGCGCTGCTAGCCACATCCAAAATAGTGCGCCGGGACCACCAAGTTTAATGGCCGTTGCAACACCGACGATATTACCCGTACCAATTGTGGCAGAGAGTGCGGTACACAGTGCTGCGAAGCTAGACACATCACCTTGGCCGGATTTGTCTTTGATGAATATAAGCTTTAATGCAGTCGGAAGGTGGCGAAACTGTAAAAGACCCAATTTAAATGTGAAGTAAACGCCGGTACCGACCAACAAAATAAGCAGTGGTGGACCCCAAACGAATGAGTCAATAGTTTGCAATGTAGATTGAAGATTGTTCATGATTTCCCCTTAATAAAACAAAACTTAAGGAGAAGAGAGAAAGGGCAGTACGCTCAATCAAGCATGGCATGATCGAAGAGGACTACTCGTATCGCTAAACACTGGCATAGCGCCAGTTACTGAATTGAGTGTTTCAATGTTGCTATTCTCTCCTCTGTCCTTTGTACCTGAGAGTTTCACTCATCATTGAAATGAGCTTGCTCCTTCGGCGACCGATCTAACGGTTCTCTCCAGAGGTTCCTCCAACTACAGTCCTCACTTTATCCTTATCAATTGATAAGCTCTGATTTCTCAGAATAAAGCACCTGAAAGATTTACTTCTTCGGCGGGTAGTTTTAACCAAACGTTAAATTTTGGTTAATTACCACTCTCCTGCAGTCTTCATCGGAACAAATATCTAGATACTAGATAATCTGTGAGCGCAATCGTAGCGTATTTAAATAGCGATGTCATGAATAAATTTACAATTTTATTTGAGCAAATAGGGTAGCAAAGTCAACCATTTGGTATATTTGAAATGTTTCTGACGTAAAACTCGTTGAAGTGGGGTAGAGTGGCGCTTTGTGCAGTGAGCATAAAGGGTGTTTTATCTGGCTTTCGGGACTTCCCCTAATACAAGGAGATGTATATGACTCGACTGTTAGCGATCGCTTTTCTTGTCGTGCTTGCCTTTATGCTGTTTCGCTATCGGACCAATGAAAAAGTCCAGAAAGTGGTCATAGTCACTGCCTTATCAGCGTTTGCGATCTACGTGACGACGCTGGTGATTTCAGAATTAATACGATAGTAATGGTCACTCCCAGGAGTAGGTGTGGATAAGCAACAACAAAACCAACAAGCCGAGAATGATGACGTTGTTGTCATCGAGCAAAAAGACAATCGAGCTAGGCTCTATATAGGGATAGCTGCGGTGCTTGGTATTGCAACTGGTGGTCTGATTGGCGCCTCTGTGACTCAAAATGATTGGCAGCAGCGTTACGCTGAACTGGAATCTCGCTATCAACAAACCGTAACTCAAACCGAAGATCATGAGCAAACGTTGACTGAGCAGCTATCAATGGCAGAGTCGCAAGCACAGCTTAAACTTCGGAAAGCCGTAGAGGAGAAGGTTGCGGTACACCAAGAACAAGTCGCCGCTCTTGAGGAGACAATTTCTAAGCTCGAACAAGACAAAACCGATTTGCAAAATCAGTTGTCGAGCAAAAAGCAGCAATTAGTAAAACAAGAGAACGAAAACACCCAGCTAGTGCGCAAGAATGATATTCAAAGCTCGATGTTTGAACAGTCTCAAGAGCTATTTAAGCGCGAGGCTGAGCTCAAAGCTGAAGTCGCTAAGCTTGAGCAAGAACGTGCTCAAATTACTCCGAACCTGCAAAGGTTGAAACAAGACTGTGATTTGTATCTTGAAGGTACATCATGGGATGCGAAATCAGACTCGTGTGAACGATATGATTCTGCGACTGCATCACTGAGCCAGATTGAACAGATGCTTAAAGTTCACAATATGGATCTTAACCATATTGCCACCCTGAAAACTGAGCTGGGTATCCAGTAGTCTTCAATTCGCTTCCTTTTACTTTGAGTAACAACAAGTAAAAGGAAGCGTCTTGCTCGCAATTTCGGGCTGCATCAAATCTTAATGCAATTGATACGTCTCTCTGCGAATCTTCTTCACACCTAACTCGTAATTTCCATCGCCGTACGTGGCTTGCTTACTTTAAACTTCTAGACTGTCGTTAACATCTAATTCAACGCCATTTTAAGTGGAAAGAGTGGAGAGGCAGTTAACGTGTATAAGCCGATGGAAAAAGTATCTACACTCGTTGTTTTTGCTGCACTAGTGGCAAAAGTGGACGCTCACGGTATCCAATTTCTCGATCAAGCTCCCAACGTCACCAACGCTTTGGAATACCATCAAGATATCGACCTTGAAAGCTATTATGTCAGCGAAAAACTCGATGGAATTCGAGCTATTTGGACAGGGAAGGAGTTGGTCACGCGATCCGGTCGTATTTTAAATGCGCCCAAATGGTTCATTAAGGACTTACCTGAGATAACGATTGAAGGGGAGCTGTGGGCAGGAAGAGGTGGCTTTGGACAAGTACAAAAAACGGTACTTGATAAAGTACCTGATTCATCACAGTGGCAAGCAATTACTTTTATGCTGTTTGATGTGCCAGGTCACTTGGGTTCATTTGAACAGCGATATGGTTACCTTAAAAACTATTGTGAGTCGCTGCCGTATACGCATATTCAGTGTGTTGAGCAAAAGGTAGTAGAGACGCACAAAGATCTACAAGCTTTACTTACGCAAGTAACCCACGATGAAGCTGAAGGCTTAATGCTGAAAAAGCGTCATGAAATTTATCACCCTGGACGAAACAATAGCTTAATTAAAGTAAAAACGGTCCAAGATACAGAAGGAATTGTCGTTGGATATAAACCGGGCAAAGGAAAGTACGACGGTATGATGGGGGCAATATTGGTGGAGATAAACGATGGTGTTCGACTTTATATCGGTACGGGTTTTACCGACGAAGAGAGAGCCAATCCTCCAGCAATAGGAAAGACGGTCACGTTTAAGCACAATGGGTGGACTGAAAACGGCATACCGCGCTTTGCGCGATACCATCGTATACGAGAGACGGAGTAACAAAGATTTGGCTTTTATCGATTCACCACTGAGGACAAGTCGCGACCACAGCGTTTAAAAAGACGTTTCCAGTACTCGACATGTGCACGGTTTGCTTGCTTGAAGGCGAGATGCTTCGCCTCTAGACTGTAACCGCTGTCATCCTTGGTCTGAAGCAGCGCAGATACAAACAGGGTTTGAGCCGACAATGCCTGATATTCAGAATCTAGGAAAGAGAGGTAGGGTTGCAGCTCTTTGACAAAGACATTGTTAAAGACGTTGACCAGATAATTAAAGCGTGACATGTCGCGGTTTTTACCACAAGGAATGCTATCGTCATATTGATGCAGTTGAGCTGTGACCGTTTTTAACCATCGCTCACTCGCTTCCAAAGAAAAGGCCAAACGCCCAATCACGTTCTGTTTTTCAAGTGTTTCTTGATAGTCAGTCAGTAGTGGAGGGCGCTCAAGTGTTCCTCGTTCGCTGGTAGCAATGAATTTGGCAACAGTATTGAACGCCTCCAATGGCTCCCTTATTTGTAATGCATGGCTGGCATCGCGCTTCACAATCCAATCCGAACCACTTAGTTGCAGCCGCATGGCATCACTGGTGTAAACAAGATTAAAAAAGTAGTCAGGTAAGTACTGGTACTTCACATCCAATATTTTCTGTAGACTTTCTTTAAGCTCTGGCTCAATTTGATTTGAGGTTAAGCAGCGCTCAAGCCCATCAATAAGCTGCAACTGGTAGTCGAAGTTTCTAAACTGATCCTGAACTTTACCAAGCACTGAGTTGCGCTCTGCAATTAAGCCAAATAGATTGCATTTTCTTAGCTGATAGCTGTCCACTAGACCTAGAGTCGTCCGTGGTATTTCTTTGGTAAGCTGACGCTTTGCGGGAAGCTCGACCAGCTCAAGAACTGGGGCAGGGATTAGTTCACTTTGCTGAATGTTGGCAATGCGTTTCTGGTAATCAAGAAAGCGCGCATTCGGTGTATCGCCAAAACAACCTGTCATCATTGCAATAAAAAGCAGTAATGGTGACTTGGCGAAAAGTTTATTTAAATGCGAAATCTTTTTAGTGCGCACGCTAGACCTGATTCCCTATGGTTCGAGTGAACATTTTCTTTGTCTCAATTACCTGTTACGTAATCTTAGTGTATAGCTGATCAGTAGGAGGTATGAGATAAATGCCTATCTTCTCACAAACCTAAAGGGATAGATCTTTTACTATGAACGGTAATTGATGACTCAAACAATGGAGCTGAAATGAGTGAGCAAGTAAAACTGGACTACGTTGAATTCGCGGCCGGTGATTTAGAAAAAACAAAGCGTTTCTTTACGGCTGTATTTGACTGGTCTTTTCAGGATTATGGTGATGACTATACAGCGTTTGAAAATCAAGGCTTAAATGGCGGCTTCTATCGTGCAGAGCTATGTTCAACGGCTGAGAATGGCGGTGCATTGCTAGTCTTCTACAGCGCCGACATAGAGGCAACATACAAAAAGGTCGAAGCCAACCAAGGCGTGATTATTCGTGAAATCTTTGATTTTCCCGGTGGTTGCCGCTTCCATTTTACTGAACCCAGTGGCAACGAGTTCGCCGTTTGGTCTGCGTCACGTTAAACGCGGAGTAAAGGAAAGAGAATAAAAAGCAGGCACTGAATCATTCCAGAGCCTGCTTTCTGGCATTGATAGAACGTGTGTGTTTAGTAAATGACTTTCACTTTCTTCGCGCAGCTTACTGCCTCATCTACCGCTGTTTCAAGCGATTTGCGTTTAGTCAAAATCACACCTAAACGGCGACGACCATCGATATCTGGCTTACCGAATAGGCGCACCTGAGTCTGTGGCAGTGCCAATGCTTCATCTAGACCCTCAAAACGAATGTTATTAGAGGTGCCTTGACCAAGAATCACCGCTGAAGCCGCAGGGCCATATTGAGCAATGCTATTGACTGGCATACCGGTGAATGCACGTACGTGAAGTGCAAACTCAGACATTTCTTGAGAAATCAGTGTGACTAGGCCCGTATCGTGGGGACGTGGTGATACTTCATTGAAAATCACTTTATCACCTTTTACGAACAGTTCTACGCCAAAAATACCGTAGCCGCCAAGTGCGTTAACCACTTGCTCTGCTGTGTACTCCGCTGCTTTGCGTGCATTTTCAGTCATTACTTGTGGCTGCCAAGATTCGCGGTAGTCGCCATCTTCCTGGCGGTGGCCAATAGGTGCGCAGAAGTGAACGCCGTCAACCGCACGTACTGTCAGCAATGTAATCTCGTAATCAAAGTCGATGAAACCTTCTACAATTACGCGACCAGCACCAGTGCGGCCGCCTTCCTGAGCATATGTCCACGCTTTTTCGATGTCCGCTTCGGTTTTGATAACGCTCTGACCTTTGCCTGACGAACTCATTACTGGTTTAACGACGCAAGGAACACCAACGTGTTCAACGGCTGCTTTAAAATCGTCATAGTTGTCTGCAAACTGGTAAGGGGAGGTGTTCAACCCGAGTTCTTCTGCTGCTAAGCGTCGAATCCCTTCACGGTTCATAGTGAGCTTGGTCGCATTCGCAGTAGGGACGACATTGAGTCCTTTGTTTTCAAGCTCGACTAACTTGTCCGTTGCGATGGCTTCAATTTCCGGAACCACATAGCTTGGTTTCTCTTTCTCGATGATGGCTTCTAGTGCTTCCCCATCCAACATATCAAGTACATAGCTACGGTGAGCGACTTGCATTGCTGGTGCGTCTTCGTAGCGATCGCAGGCGATGACTTCTAAACCAAGTCGCTGACATTCGATGGCGACTTCTTTACCTAGTTCACCAGAGCCCAACAGTAATACACGTGTAGCGTTTTCACGAGTTGCTGTACCAAACATATAAAATCCTTGACGTTCATGAGGAAGAATTGCCGAGGATCATACTGGATTATCCTCAAAAAGCAAACGTTTGCGTCGAAAATTAATTGAGTTAGTAGAATCGCTAAAAAAATAGCCTCGCAATAGGGCGAGGCTATGATTTTGTTCAATAAAACCGATGACTATAAAGCGATATATTCCAACGGAATATCTGGGTCGATCGCTTCAAGCGTCGCTTGTGTATCAGCAAGGTGGCTGATTTTGCCAGAGGCCATTTCTGCAAGAGCCACGAGTTTAATATCTTCGAACGATTGCCCTGCGAGTAACAGCTGCATGAAAGCAACTTGAAGCGGTGGCAGACTAGGGTTGAATGCGGCGTTTTCCGCATAAGCACCGTTGTAGGTATTGCCGTCTTTAGTGTTAATAGCAACGCCGCTAAGGTTCTTAGTATATGGCGAGTGGCTTTGATTAAGCGCGTCGACAGCAGCTAGAACCAATGTGTCTGTCTCATCGGTTGTTAGCCCGTGTTGTTTAGGACTCATTAGCGCGTCAGAAATACCCAAATCTTTAGGGCCAAAGGATTCTGGTAGGTACTCTTGTAACGTCATTTCATCACGTTGTGGTAATTGCACAACCAAAGAATCTGCGGTAGTGAGTTCGTTCATGAACTGACGACAGTGACCGCAAGGACTGTAGTTGATAGTGATGTCTTTCAGACCAGTTTCACCTTTCATCCAAGCGTGGCTGATAGCGGACTGCTCGGCATGGACGGTTTGACCAAGCTGAGCGCCGATGATTTCCATGTTGGCACCAAAATAAAGGCGTCCGGATAACCCACGAACGATTGCGCCGACAAAAAACTCTGAAATGGGCGCATAGGAATACGCTGCTGCAAAAGGTAAAAGGGCGACACGCAACTCGCTATCGTCAAGACCAGACAATGCCTGGAGCTTTTCAAACTGCTCTTTAGATAAAGTCGCATCGAAATCTGGAGCCGTTAAAATAGGCTTTAAAAAGGTGGCAATATGCTCTGGAGTGTCGGCCAACGCAGAATCAAAACGATCAGTCATGCGGTTTCCTATGTGATTAAGTGTTTTTTTACATTCTAAGCAAGTTTCAAGGAACTAAAGGTGATGCCGATCACATGTATGAGTGCAACGATTGTAAATGTTGCAATATAAGAGTGAGGTCACACAAAATTGCGGATTGTTAGAATCGACAACCCGCAATAGGTATTAGCCAAGCCAATGGCTTAACCAAATTGAAAAGGCGAACATAGAGGGGGCTAGTACGGAGGTAATAACACCGCATATTACCAGTGCTAGAGAGCTAAACGCGGCATCGCGAGGATCTTTTTCAGCGCTCGTAGCTGTGCCTAGAGCGTGAGATACCGTTCCCATCGTGAGGCCTTTCGCAATCGGATGGGTGACGCCTAATAGTTGGTAAATTGGATAGGCCATTATGGCACCGAATAGACCAACAAGTAACACAAGGATGGCTGCGATCGCAGGCTCGCCACCGAGATGACTAGAAACCTCCATCGCTATAGGAGTAGTAACGGACTTACCGAGTAAGCTAGCAATAAGCTCCATGTCTGCACCTAGCGATACGGCGATTATCGATGCTGTAAACATTGACGCGATGCTTCCCACACCGCAGGCGAGGGCAATGATGCGCCAGTTTTGGCGTATCTGAGGAAGTTGCTCATACAGAGGGTATGCTAGGGCAACAACTGCAGGTTGAAGCAAATAGCTGATCCACTCGTTGTCTGCGTAATAGGTATCAAATGGTACATTTAGTACCAATAGCAGAGGGATCAGCATTGCGATGCTGAGCAAAAGCGGATTGAAAATAGGATTCTTCGCTTTTATGGCGATAAAGCGCGCAATAAAAAACACGATAACGGTGACAGGAAGCCACATATTATTTGTCTCCCTTCTTTAAAAAGCGATCAAGGAAGACCGAAAGCGCAATCATCACGATTAACGAGCCGCCCACTGCGCTAGCGAGAATAGGGAGCGCGTTGCTTACTAGCATATCGAAGTGATTCATCAGGCCGACACTTATCGGCACAAATAGTAAAATCATATAGCGAATAAACACATGAGCTCCGGGTTGCACTAAGCGAACCGGAATCACGCCGCTGGCTAGGCCTGCAAATAGAAGCAACATTCCAAACACACTTCCGGGAATGGAAACGTCGAGTAAGCTTTGAAGGGCGTTACCTAACCAAAGTGAAACAAAAATAATGGCAAAAGAGGCTATATAGCGAAGCACGGTTTTTAGCATGGCTTCCTCTTAGTAAAAAATAGTGTGTACATACAGTGGGCAGCCTAAACATAGATTCATTAGGCTACCTTCGACTACGAGGATGAAGGTGTTAAGAAACGAGACGTTCCACGTAGCGGTAGACGGATTTTAGTATGGCGAGCTTTTTCTCGTCAGACTCATGTTCGTGAACTAAGTTTTCCATATTTAGCATGTAGTCTTCAATACGACTTTCGAAAAATTCACGACAATGATTTGCCCATCTTGCTTGCTCCGACTCATCAAGCGTCCAAGCGAAATGTCGCGCACGATAACGGAATAGCAGAGGCTCAATTCTAGAGTCACTAAAACTAATGTCTAATGCAGACAGGTTGTTAGGATCCGTTTCGCGAATAATATCCATCGCGCTTTTATCCGCTGGAGTGAAAAATCCATTGTAGAGTTGAGTATCAACATCATTGTCTTCGGCGTATTCACGTTCAATGCTGTAAAGGCCAATCAACTTTTCACGAACTTCTGGGTGCTGCTTAATAAGCGCAAGGTTTTTTAAACATTGTTCGCGGTCAATACCAATGTTCGCTGCATTTTCGGCGGTTAGTGTTTTGGCCGGTGCAAGAATTGGACACTTGTTTAAGTGAATAAGCTTGAGTGGCACCGGAAGTTCATCTTGGCCGAGTTCATCTCGCTTGGTGTAGAGTCTTTGGTGCAGAGCTTCAACATCAAGGTCAAGCAAAGGCTGAGGATCTTTCGCTAAATCCGCCACAATAACTGCGTTTTGATTGGTAGGATGCCAAGCAATAGGGACTACCCAGCTGGTATACTGGCACTCCTTCCCAAGCATTCCTGATACGTGCATCAGTGGCGTCATATTGACGATATCAACCAACTCGTTCAGCTTACGCTTTTGCCGCATTGAATAGAAATAATCAAACAGCTTCGGTTGAGCTGCTTTGACTTTTTTTGCTAGCTCAATAGTAGCGATTACATCGGCCATCGCATCGTGAGCATTTTCATGCTCAATACCGTTGGCAACGGAAAGGTGCTCCAATTTGAAACTGGTAAATCCTTCTTCATTTTCTGGCCACTCAATACCATCTGGGCGCAGTGCGTGACACGCTCTCATGACATCGAGTAGATCCCAACGAGAGTTCCCGTTTTGCCAGCTCCAAGCATAAGGATCGATGAAATTGCGGTAGCAAGTGTATCGAGTCACTTCATCGTCAAAGCGGATGCTGTTATAGCCAAGACTAGTCGTATTTGGCGTCGCTAATTGTTCATGAATTTTGGCGATGAACTCAGGCTCCGAGAGCCCTTTTTCTTGGCATAGCTGAGGGGTAATACCGGTAATGAGCGCAGCTTCTGGTGAAGGAAGGTAATCGGCGGGTGGCTGGCAATAAATGACCAAAGGGTCGCCAATGATATTAAAGTCTGCATCCGTTCTTACCCCAGCGAACTGACAAGGTCTGTCTTTCGCCGGGCTCACCCCCCAAGTTTCGTAATCGAAGAAGAAAAAAGTGGGTTGGTGCTGAGACATGGGGCATGCTTCCTTTGTTCTGAGAGAGAGCCTTTACAATCAGGGCTTTCCGTTGAGTCCATATTAGACCACCGCTGCCAAAACATGGCAATCAACAATCTATTTTTCAGATGTTGTTGCTGTCTAATTGTTCATTCCTCTGTACTTTTAAAGGAAATATACAATACGGCAAATTGTTTACTATATTAAAAGAAAAAAGGCGAGGTACATTACATGGGACGTGTGCCGATTATGATGTTGTGCGCCACACTGCTTTTGGGCTGTGGCGAGAAGGAAACGACGCAATCTCGACCTAAAGATGTCACGGTGGTAACGGGTCTTCAGCCCGGTGCCAGTTTGTTGTATCTCGCCCATGCCGCGGAAAGGTTTGAAAAGCAAAATCTGAACCTGACAATCGAACCCAGACCCAGTGGAACATTAGCGCTGCGTTCAGTGATTGATGGTGAAATCGATGCCGACGTCATATTCGCCGCGGATATTGCCTATCTCGCACGTCAAGATTTACTACCGGATTATCGTGTAGTCGCGACGGTCTTTGATTCAGATAACTCCAATGCTATTGCAAGCCTGCAACCATTTTCGAGCCTTGCGGATCTGGAAAATAAGGTGCTCTGTACACAATATGTATCAGCGCTGCACTTTTTTGGACAAGCTTTGGCTGAGCGAAGTGGCGCGCAAAATGTCATCTTTAAATTTGTGCCCGTCTCTAAGCTTAATCGTCACCTCATTGAAGGTGAATGCGACTATATAACGATTCGAGAGCCCTTTGTTTCAGAGCTTATTTCTCAAACAAACCAGACCGGCTTTGTGAAGTATTTTCCCGGAACGTTCCTTCAATATGAATTGATGCTGGCGCATCGACGCCTTTCCGATGAAGACGTATCGCGATTGCTGCTTGCAATGATTGACGCAGAATCCGTCCTAGAAGATCAGCCTGATTATGCCAAGCAAGTGCTGATGGACAGCTTTAATGCTGATGCCAAACAAGTGCAAAAGCTTCTCGCAGACAGCGTATTATCGGTGTCGCTTTACCAGCCACTCATCGCGTTGTTTGATCGTGAGTTTGTTTGGTTGCAGTCACATGGGCTGTCAACTGACTCAATGACCGACACAAAAAGCCTATTAAGACCAAAACCGCTTCGTGATGCTGCGCCGCTTAGACAGACGATTTTAGATTATGAAAACCAGTATTAAGCAAATTCTAACCCTGTTTGTAACTTTGGTTGCCGCTTTCATGTTAACCACGGCTTACCTATCCCAAAAGCAAAATGCGGTGCGAGATGAAGTACTGTCTTTGGATGAGCAGGCTTTTGCAATCAGTCAACAAGCATCGCGTTTAAACGTAATCGTCGCTGATTATAATCTGTATCGTCGTTCTGACTCTCTAACCCTGTGGTCGAATACCCTAGACAAGATCGAGGAGCAAGCGGGTCAACTACTCAACATCACTCACTTGGAAGAGAAGATGTTGGCCAAGCGCCTGTCTACCGATATTGCTCGGATAAGAATGCAGTTTGAGAGATTGAGCGAAGCAACGATAGATAAGGACATTCAGTGGATTACCATCAATCTGAACACTTACAGTCAGAATTTGATTACTCAACTGCATAACTTGAGTGAGGAGGCGAGGCAGCTTGCGACGCTCGAGTTATCAAGACTATCTTGGTATCAAACTGTGGCGGTGGGCAGTACCACGTTTCTCGCACTCGTAGTTTTGGTTGTGCTATATACTGCGTTGATTGTGCCGCTTAAAACCGTGCGACATGAAATGAAGAAAATTGGCCAAGACTATGCTCATTATGACTCGAACCAGTCGAAAAATTCCCGCATTCGAGAATGGCATGAACTGTTTCAAAGTCTAGAGGAGATGTACCGGGAGTTGCAAGTCACAACCGTGAGTAAAAAAGCGCTTGTTGCGGAAGTCGAAATGCGTAAAGAGGCAGAAGGAAACGCAGTGTCTCTCGCTCGCACCGATTTTCTTACTGGTCTTCCTAACCGATTGAGTTTTTTTGAGCGCTTTAAAGTCCTTCTTGAAAATAACCGAAGCGCATTCTTGTTTTTCCTTGATATCGATAACTTTAAGTCTGTGAATGACAACTTAGGCCATTTAGCCGGTGATACACTGTTGAAAACGGTGAGCGCGGCTATTTTACAGCTCTCTGATGAGCGGGACAGTATCGCTCGTTTGGGCGGAGACGAATTCGCCATTCTACATTTCGCAGATAGTGAACAAGAAGCGTTGTTGTTTGCTCGTGAGTTACAGGCGCTCGTCCGTCTTCCTGTGACTTTTGAATCTACTCAACTCCGAATTGATTGCTCTATTGGGATAGCACGTTATCCAGATGATGGTGTAGAGATCAAGTCTCTACTTTTCTGCGCGGATACGGCAATGTATTTTTCGAAGCGCAATCCTGTGAGTACGTCAGGTATTCAGCGTTTCACGGTAGATATTGGGGAGGCGAGTCGACGTAAATTCAGTTTGTATCATAAACTTCGCAGAGCAGTTGAACAGGGCAGTTTTGAGGTCTGGTTTCAGCCTCAAGTAGAAGTGGGCACTTTGAATGTGACGGGGTTTGAGGCACTGTTACGTTGGAAACAGGATAATGGAAGTTACGTGAGCCCAGCTGTCTTTGTTCCAATGCTCGAAAGAACAGTCGACATTATAAGGGTTGGCGAGTTTGTGTTTGAAAAATGCATTGAGTTTCAACGTATATTGGAGAGCAACGGTTTCAATCATACTGTGTCGATAAATATCTCTGCCGTGCAGCTCGACCATGAGCACTTTATTCCGTTTTTGAAGCGAAGAGTGCTTGAAACAGGACTGAGTGCGAGCCGTTTTCCGCTCGAACTCACGGAAACCGCGATATTTCGAAACAAGCAAGAAACACTGCTTTCTCTAGACAGGCTCAAGCAAATGGGCTTTGCATTGCAGTTGGACGATTTTGGCACTGGTAATGCCTCGCTAGACTTGTTGAAAAACTTCCCATTTTCCACCGTTAAAATTGATTGCTCTTTCACTAAAGAAGCAGCCAACAAGCCAGAAACTAGAGCGATTATTAAAGCGATAACCTTACTTTCAAAGGAGCTGTCGTTTGATGTCGTCATTGAAGGAGTAGAAACGGTACAGCAACAGGCTTTCGCGAGAGAGTACGGAATTAAAGTTGCGCAAGGTTTCTACTATGCTAAAGCGATGCCAATGAATGAGGCGATCGCTTGGCTTGAGCACTATGACCACTACTCTACGGCGCTTTAATTCCTCATACGCAACTCATGTAGTTATCGGAATTAATTATTGGCCATTTGGACGTCTAGACGTTGACAAGTCTATTGGTTGAGATTAGTCTGCTCGCCTTTCTATCATCGACGCGACTTTTAGTATGTCTACACAACATCAAACTTCTCAATCAGTTAAAGCTTCTGGCGTGGCTCTGTTACCTCTTGCTCTGTTTTTAACTCTTTTTATTGGAGTAGGTAGTTACCTATCTTGGAAAGGGGTTGAATTTGCTTTCTATCAGCTACCAGCACCGATTGCAGCGCTCCCTGCAGTGGTATTGGCAGTCTTGCTGAGTAAAGAGAAGCTTAACCGTGCGATTGAGCAGTTCTTGCGTGGCGTTGGCCATCAAGACATCGTTGCAATGTGCATGATCTATTTATTGGCTGGTGCTTTTGCTGCGGTCGCTAAAGCCTCGGGTGGTGTTGATGCAACGGTAAACCTTGGCCTTTCTGCAATCCCAACCAGTATGATTTTGCCTGGCATTTTTCTTATTTCCGCTTTCATTGCGACGGCAATGGGGACGTCGATGGGAACAATCGCAGCGGTTGCACCGGTCGCGCTAGGAATTGCTCAATCAGCGGGAATGAGTATTCCGTTGACGGCTGGTGTGGTGCTAAGTGGCGCAATGTTTGGCGATAACTTGTCGATTATCTCGGATACCACTATTGCAGCGACTCGCTCTCAAGGGTGTCACATGAGAGATAAGTTTAAAGAGAATGTTAAAATAGCAATTCCCGCTGCGTTAGCTGCAATGCTTTTTTTCGCGTTCAATAGTTCGGCGACGACTTTACCTGAAACTGGCGAAATTGAGTGGTTTAAAGTAATGCCTTATTTGGCCATTCTTTTTTTAGCAGTATCTGGTTTGAATGTGTTCGTTGTATTGACTGTCGGTATTTTACTTGCTGGTGGAGTGAGTTTGCTATCTGTTGATGACTACAGTCTAACGACACTCGGCCAGGATATTTACACTGGCTTTGGCAATATGCAGGAAATCTTCCTGTTATCGATGTTAATTGGTGGTTTGAGTGAGCTGATGCGCCAGCAAGGTGGATTGGCATTTTTAACTAAGCTAGTGAGTCGAGCTATCCGCATTTTTGGCTCGACACATGATAAAACCTCAAGCCGACGAGCAAGTGAGTTTGGTATCGCTGGTTTAGTTTCGATGGTTAACCTGTGCACTGCAAATAATACCGTGGCGATTATTGTGTCGGGCAGTGTGGCTAAAGAGTTGGCCGATGAGTATCAAGTCGCGCCAAAACGTTCGGCAAGTCTACTAGATATCTACTCTTGTGTGATCCAAGGGCTGCTGCCGTATGGCGCTCAGGTACTATTACTGGGTTCGGTATTTAACTTGTCGCCATTGGATGTCATCGCGAACTCTTACTATTGTTTTGCCCTCGCCATTGCGGCTGTCGTGGCTATTTTCATCAAGCGCTCTTAGGTACAGATATATAGGCGGTTTGTTAGAAGTGGAATAGCTGCTTATTGTTGCAAATGAATCTCTATAAGTCATGATGATACATTTAGTAACAAAAGGTAGAGCATTGGCTAATATTGAAAGACTGTTGTGATTTGGTTAGCGAGTGGTCAAATGCTTCGTCGAGTGATTGACAATGTGTTTTGCACGTAAGTAACCTAAGCGGGTGACAATTCAAGACTAGCAAGCGGAAAGTTGAACTTGCTAACCCATATTAGCCAAGAGGAAGTAGCATGTCTGAATTACAAATTATTAAAGCCGACTACACTGCCGTGTCTGATCTGTGTGCCATGTTCTTAGATGCATACGCAGATAATGAAGCAATGCAAGCCGCATTGCGTCAAGATGAAGTGGCAGATTTTGCCCATGATTGTTACTGGCGCTGGGCAATTGGCGAATGGGGACTTGCTGGTGGAGAAGTTTATACAACACCTGAAAGAGATGGCTGCGTTATCATGCGCCCGCCAGGCACTCATCAACCCGATGTCATGCAGAAAATGGAAGTGTTATCTATCGTTACTCGCATGATGGGTTCTAACCGAATCGAGATTGCCAAAGAAGTATGCGAACAAATGCTTGCCGTACCTCCAATGCAAGACTGCTACTGGCTATGGGGCTTGGGAGTATCTCCGAAAGCAGGTGGCAAAGGTTTAGCAAGTGCACTTATTAAAACGGTCACTGATCAAGCCGATGCGGCAGGCAAGCCAACGTATGTTGTTGCTTCAAGTGAAAAGGTCGTGAAGACGTTTGAACGACGTGGTTTTGACGTCCTTTCTAAGAGTGAAAACTTCCCTTACTGGTTTATGTTACGCCCAGCTCAAGCGTAATTGAATTTTGATGAAAAACGCGCTAGTTAAGCTAGCGCGTTTTTTTGTGCCAAAATTGCGAGAGACAGTATAGAAACACACCAACCTTTCCGATTATTCAAATACTTATGGTAGCGTTGTTTGATTTGAATATGGCTTCTTATCAATCAGTTAAGGTAGGTTTTCATTGCTTAAGTATACAACGTTACTCTTTATCCCAGTACTTTTAAGTGGCATAGTCGGTTGTAAAGACAATCACGAGTTGTACCAAAACCCACCGCAATACATCACGGATCAAATTGACCCTTATATGCCGTTAGCGCTTGAGTTTGTTAAGAATAATGAAAGGCGCGCGCTAGAAAATGGTGTCCCATTATTGCCGCAGTATATGGACATTGCTCAGCGCGTCGGTATAAAGCATCCCGAGAGGGTTAGGGTATTGTATGTTGATGAATTACCTATGCCCAAGAATGACTCTCTTAAGTTTCAAATGGAGCGGTTGGGGCTAGATTCGCCATACTTAGTAGGGATGACTTATGGCTATGGCATTTACATTAAGCATGCCGCAAAAGGTGATAAACTGCTGCTGTCTCATGAATTAATCCATGTGCGTCAAGCTGAGGAGCTAAGCCTAGAGGGCATCACTCGTGAATACTTCTTGCAGTTAAAGATATTTGGTTATCAAGAATCGCCGATAGAGATTGAAGCGTACAATAATGCGCATAAATACCTTTAGTTATTAACGAACACAATTATGATCCAATGGCCATGTCTATTTAAACTCGAAGGTGATGATGAATTGCTATTCCTTGCATTGGAAGCTGACTTAGTTAATGAGTTGGAGTCACTCATTGCCAGTGACGAAGACATATTGATCGACTCTAGCGGAGAGGTTTTCAAGGTAGAATTGGACTCCAGTCATAACATCTCGTTCAAAGCTCAGTATAAAACTCTGACACTTGAAGAGGTGACATCGTTGGTACAAGCCCATGAATTTGCACTGGCTCAAGTATGTGTTATCAAAATTGGATTCAATTCTATCAAAGAAGCTGTTCAGGCTATGCGAACTACTCACTAAAGTAGTTGCTTGTAACTCCGGTGATGAATCTGCGGCTTGTGAAAGCACAATCTGTTACACTGCCGCCCGTTAACTAATTTCAGGTACAAAACATGAGTCAAGAGCAGCCCAACAATCCATTACATGGTCTAACGTTAGAAAAAATATTAGTCCGTCTTCAAGAGCATTACGGCTGGAAAGGTTTGGATGCGGAAATTCAGATCAACTGCTTTTACAACAACCCTTCAATTAAATCTTCATTAAAGTTTTTGCGCCGAACTCCGTGGGCGAGAGAAAAGGTAGAAGCGCTCTACATCGATACTTTCTGTAAGTAATAACATCATTGCTCAGCCCGTGTGTTGAGGGTAGACTGACTTAAAAATCAATGTGTTAATGGAGTACGTGTTGAAAGTCTATCTATCAGGTGAAATTCATACCGACTGGCGAGAGCAGATCATTGAGGGATGCAAAGCGAAGAGCCTTGATATCAGCTTCACCTCTGCCAATACCCATCATGAATCAAGTGATGCTGCAGGCGACGGCTTAGGTGTCGAGTCTCAGCAGTTTTGGCGCGATCATAAGTCTGCCAAAGTAAACGCAATACGCATTCAAACAGCTATCAAAGCGTGTGACGTTGCGATTATCCGGTTTGGCGATAAGTACAAACAGTGGAACGCCGCTTTTGATGCAGGTTACTGCGCAGCACTTGGCAAACCTTACATTACATTACACGACGACAGCTTGGTGCACGCTCTGAAAGAGGTCGATGGTGCGGCGCAAGCATGGGCGACGACACCGAAACAAGTAGTAGACTTGCTGGCTTATCTTGTTTCTTAGGGTATCTAGGTCGCGCATGAAAAAGAAAGGATGCAATATGCAATACAAGGTCGTTAAAGACTACACAGACACCCCTGAGAAACCAATCATCATCACAAAAGGAGAGCAGCTCAAGGTAATCGAAGAGTCTGACGCTCACGGTGATTGGCCGAATTGGATATTTTGTCGTGGCGAAGACAAAAAGGGCTGGGTTCCTAAGCAAATTCTCATCATAGAGAGTGATATTGCAACCGTTCAGAAAGACTACCAGGCTATTGAGCATCGCTTATCTGTGGGTGAATTACTTGTTGCTGAATTTGAACTCAACGGTTGGATTTGGTGTGCAAAGTCCAGCGACAAAGATGCAATGGGTTGGTCGCCGTTGAATCATCTCGAGCGCGTTTGAACCGATTTATATTAGAGACAAGGAAGAGTCTATGTTACGTGAAATGACGAAAGAGGATTTTGACGCATTTTGGCCTACCTTTTCACAAATCATCGCCGCTCAAGAAACCTACGCGTTCGAACCACATATGACGCTAGAGCAGTCACGTGAAATATGGTGCGAGGTACCTTTAAAGACCTTTGTCTATGTTGTTGAAGGTGAGATATTGGGCTCCTACTATATCAAGCCAAATGCTGCTGGACCAAGTCGTCATATTTGCAACTGTGGTTACATGGTTTCAGAAAATGCTCGAGGTAAAGGTATAGCAAGGCAAATGTGTGAGCACTCTCAGCAAGTTGCAATTGAGCTAGGGTTTGAAGCGATGCAGTTTAACAGTGTTGTATCGTCCAATAAGATTGCGGTAGAGCTTTGGAAGAGGTTAGGTTTCGAGATCATAGGTACGATACCTAGAGCTTATAACCATGGTCGCCTTGGTTATGTTGATAGTTATGTGATGTATAAGCGTTTGTCGTAAAGCGTGACTTCAACTCTAGTTAACACTTTGTTCAGCAAACACTTTGTTCAGCAAACAATAGTGTGCGCGCAGAAGTTGATATTTTTGTTAGATCTGAATAATGTGGGTAACAGAGTATTAACAAAGGGCGGGTGCCATGAACATTGGGATTTATATCTATAGGGACGTCGAGGTATTGGATTTCGCAGGTCCGTTTGAGGTGTTTTCTACGGCAAACCGCTTTTTGTCTGATGAAGACAAGTGGAGCGTCAGTTTGCTATCACATAACCACGGTACGGTAAGTGCGCGCGGCGGATTTAACGTTCAGTCTGATCACTCGATTCTAAGTCATCCAAAACTTGACGTTGTCATTATTCCCGGCGGTATTCACGAACCAGAGATGAATAATGACAAATCTATGGACTGGATTGCCAAAGTTTCGCAACAGGCGGATTTCGTCGCTTCGGTGTGTACCGGTGCTTTTTTGTTAGCCAAAGCTGGGGTTATTACCAATCAAGCGGTCACTACTCATTGGGAAGACCAAGATGATTTAAAAGCGAAGTTTCCGAATTTGACGGTTAAGTCTGGAGTACTTTGGGTGGATGTTGGCAGCATAGTGACCTCTGGGGGGATATCTGCGGGCATCGATATGAGCCTAAGGTTGGTTGAAAAGCTAAAGGGCCGAGAGGTGGCGTTAAAAACGGCGAAACAAATGGAGTTTGATTGGAATGAACATGGATTGGTTTTATGACGTTAACGATTAGAAAAATAGACGTTCCAGTTACCGAGGAGTTAGTCACTCTTTCGGTAGAAGACAGCCAACTCCCATTTGTGGGTATCACGTCGGAAATTGTTCATAAAAGTCTCACTAAGCCATTAGAGACCCAATGGGTCATTTATTCCAATGACATAGCGGTAGGATTCTTTTTACTCGATCAAGGCTATGCAAGCACTATGAGCGATGCACCTAGCGGCGCGATAGGGCTAAGAGCCTACTTTATCGATAAACGCTATCAAGGACTTGGGCTTGCCAAAGCTTCTCTGAACCTCATTACCGGACAATTTCATTCTTGGCTTAACATCGCGCCCTGTGATTTGTATCTGACCGTCAATTGCAAAAACACCGCCGCTTACCAGTTGTATCAAAAAGTCGGTTTTGATGACACTGGAGACCTCTATTTAGGGGGAGAAGCCGGTCCGCAACATATTATGTGCTTCAAATCAAAGAAAACCCGCTCGATAGGACTATGATGCACGCTTCGATTTAATCGTCGCTAGTCTATTTTGTCGTTAACCTATTTTGTTGTCGTGAGGTACTCAGGTGATCTCTAAACTACCACGTTGGATTGAATCTGGAGCTTTTGTTCTAGCGTTGCTTGCGGGAACCGTAAACGCTATCGGTCTACTGGGATTTCAACACCAAGCTATTTCACACCTATCAGGGACGGCAACGCTACTTGGAACTCAGCTAATCAATGATTGGTCAGCGGCAGGGCACTTGTCGGCCATTGTTGTGAGTTTTCTTGTTGGGTCGGCCATTTCTGGGCTATTCATTTCGAACGTATCACTTAAGCTTGGTCGACAGTACGAATGGCTACTTTGTATCGAGAGCCTATTTTTATTCACTGCGACATACTTTTTGCTTAGTGGCTCGCAAACCGGTAGCTATTTTGCATCGGCGGCGTGTGGCCTGCAGAATGCGCTCGCAACGACATTTAGCGGTGCGGTTGTTCGTACAACGCACGTGACTGGGATTGTCACTGATCTTGGGATTATGATTGGCTCTACGTTGCGAGGAGAGACATTCGATAAGCGTAAAGCGAAGCTGTTTGTGACAATTTTGCTTGGCTTTATCCTTGGCGGCATTGTTGGTGCTTTACTTTTCAAGAGCTTGGAATTTTTGGCGCTTGTTGTACCTGCTATTGTTTGTATACTACTTGCTCTAGTTTATCGAATCTACCGCAAGCGGATTGCCTACACCAATCGAGCTAGTTGAGCGGGGATCAGCAAAGTAAGGGAAGGATACCAATGACTGAGCAATGGATTGTTGATGCGTTTACCCAAGTTCCATTTAAAGGCAATAGTGCCGCTGTCATCGTCGTTGATGATTACCAGAATGAAACTTGGATGCAAAACGTCGCAATCGAGAATAACTTGTCCGAAACAGCCTTCTTAAAACACCTTGGTACCAACCACTACTTCATCCGCTGGTTTTCCCCCATGATGGAAATCGATTTTTGTGGTCACGCGACGTTGGCATCGGCATATGTGCTGTTTGAGCAATTCAAACTAACAGGCAAAATCACGTTTTCTACGGAAAAGGTCGGTGACTTAGTCGTATCAAAAGGTGAGCAGGGAAAAATCGAAATGACTTTTCCCAATTACGCTCCATACCCGGTAGCAGAAATTCCAACGCCTCTCCTAGACGGTCTTTCTATAAAACCCAAACATATTTTACGAAGTGAGCAAGCCTATTTTGCTGTGTACGACCAAGCCAGTGATGTGCTCGATTTGGAAACAGATAATGAACAGTTAAAGCGCTTGGCGCCTTTCGATGTGGTCGCAACAGCGCTAAGTGATGATGATCACTATGATTTTGTTTCCCGATATTTTTGGCCAGCAAATGGAGGGGACGAAGATCCGGTGACAGGATCGATTCACGCTGGTCTCATGCCTTATTGGGGCGAAAGGCTAAACAAGACAAGTTTGACTGCGCTGCAAGCCTCAGCGCGGACGGGCGTTCTCTATGGGTTACTAAAAACTGACAAAGTCCTGATATCCGGGGACGCTGTTTTGTTTGCGAAGTCTGAGCTATTTGTATAGTGTGGCGACAAATTTTTGAGGGTTAACCTCAAGCAACTGAACGGAAGAATAGAGCGATGAAGCTGTCAAAAAGAGAAAGTCGCGTGGTAAGCAGTGCGATTGACCAATGGTACGAAGAGGGTGTGATCACTGACGAAGATCGCAGCAAACTCAAAGGCAGTTACGAAGTGGCGAGTATTGACTGGTCAATGATTGCTAAGTACTCATTCTGGGTCGCCATTTTATGTATCGTACTCTCAGTTTTGTCAGTACTGCTCGACAAGTGGTTAATTGAATTTATCGAACAAATCTTTAGCGCGCCGGATATCGCGAAAAGTGGATTTTTTGCCGTCGTGGCTGCGGGTTTTTATCTCTACGGTGTAAGAAGAAAGTCGAGCGCTCCAGATAAAACATTCAGTAATGAAGCACTATTCGTATTGGGTATCATCAGCACCGCTATTTCTATCTATTTTATTGGTCAAGTCATCGAAACCAATAGCTTAACGAAACTGATCTTACTTGCATCCATTGTTTATGGGCTACTTGGATTTTGGATACCATCGTTGTTGGTGTGGGCGTGTGCCTTGCTCAGTTTGAGCATTTGGTTTGGCATTGAAACCTACCAGTGGGATGAGTCTGGTTATTTTCTTGGTATGACACTGCCTTTGCGGTTTGTATTGTTTAGTGCAATTTTGGTTGCGCTGGGAATGGCAACTCAGCGTAAGTGGCCACAGTTTGAAGACTTTTCCTTTACGACTCGTGCGTATGGATTGTTTTTGTTCTTCCTGTCGCTATGGGTTGTCTCCATTTTTGGCAATTACGCCGATTTCGCAGAGTGGGGGGATGTGAGCCAGTTTTCGCTCATCCATTGGTCGGTGTTGTTGCTCATCGCTTCGCTTGCGGCGCTTTATCACGGTATCAAGTTTGACGATGAGCTAAATCGCGGCTTTGGTTTAATTTTCGTGTTTATTAACCTGTATACACGATTCGTTGAGTACTTTTGGGAAGGCACGCATAAAGCATTGTTTTTTGCCGTACTCGCAGCAAGCTTTTGGTTTTTCGGTACTCGCGCTGAAAAGATTTATCGTCTTGGTCAGCGTCCAAGAACGGTTGAAACAGAGAGCGAATAAGTTCGCTTAGGTTTCTACTCGTACACTTCTACTGACTGAGCTTCCATTGTATAGGCGGTGGTCACATCCGTGGCGCCGTCTGACAGCTCAATATTAGACGAGTTAGTTTGTTGAGCCAGCGTTCCTTCCACCCAAACTGGGGTATATAAACCTCTGAATTGTACGCCTTGCGGAAAGCTAACTACGACCATTTGATTCGCTGGTGGGGGCGGGGTGTGGATACAGGCTCCGGCAGTGGGAACCAGGATAAATTCAGTGACTGTTAAGTTGTCGAATTCCAGTGGAACGATAAAGCCTGGGAGTCGTCCTTGTTTGCCAATCAGATCATTGTTTACTTTCATGTTCCAGTCTGAATGATCCTCGTCTATTTGCTTTTGTTCCTCAATCAGCTCAAGGATGTTGACGTCTTTCTCAGCAAAGCGAAGCAGGGCTTGGCGATAATCATTTTCGCGCGCTAGCTTTTCATCATCATGACTATTTTGATAGTCAACAATCATCATCAAATCGTAGCGTGCTCTGATGTCGTAGTCTTTAAAATGATTACTGTAGCTTGGTGCGTCAATCTCCTGAGCTAGGTCTTGCCAGCTCCAATCATTGGCATAAGCACTCACGGAAACAATAGCGAAAAACCAAGCAAGTATACGCACAGTGACAACCTCTAAAACTCATTACTCAATATCGCCGACACGCTACCAGCATAAGTCGACTATGTACATGTACAAATTATAGTTTTTATTCGTGTTGTGTAACAGTTGGTAATGGATTGCCTTATTTGCCTACTGAGCCCGATGATTGTGGTTTAGGTTCAGTATTGTTTTCTGGTAAAGCTTGGGCGTTAGTCCACTAATGCGTTTAAACGAGCGCGAGAAATGGGAAATATCAGAGAATCCCAGTTGACTGGCAATATGAGTAAGAGACAGCTCCTCACCCATCATGTCGACGGCAACGGTGAAAACTAAGTTATCTTTGATATGACGAAAGTTGGTGCGCTCTTCTTTGAGGCGCCTTTGCAATGTTCGTGGGGACAGCTTAAGGAGCTTGGACGCGTTTTCGAGTGTTAAGTTATGTTCACGTACATAGGGTAATAGTGCGGTAAAAACTTGGTCTGTAAAGTTGGCATGCCAGGTGACAAGTGGCGCTTGGGTTTCGGTATCTTTGGCCGTGATGTTAGGCTGCTGATTTAAAATCTCCTCTTCGATTAGCCACTCGATACGATCATTACTGACGATGTATTGAGTCGATTTGCCAATGATCGCTTGGTAAAGCTCGATTTCATCAATCTGGATTTTAAGCTGTTTTGGCGTCCATTGACTCTTGGTTAGCGCTCGCACGAGCTCAATCGCATACAACACAGCCCAGACTTCAGACCAAATAAACGGGTCACTGCCATCATTCTCCCGCTTACACCAATACCAGGTTCTTCCGTGCACGGTTTCAAGTCCAACGCTAACGTTGGTGGCGTCATAAGCAAATACATCGCGTGAGAGCTCCAAGGCGTCTCTCACTGTACTGCACTCAGAGAATTGCCCTAACAGCTTTGGTAGTGACTTTTGCTTGATGGCGGTTCTTACTAGGTCACCAAAATTGGTCATTCCAAGTTGATTGCCGAGTAAATATAACAGCCTTTTTACAGGCTCTTGGGGCAAAAACTCTTGGTCTAAATCAAACAGATCGGGTGGCAGTCCTGAGTCGCGGATCGCTTGGTGTGGATCTTCACCGTATTCACGAAATAATTCGACCAAAATACGAGCATAACTTGATTTGATCAGTCGATTGGCGGGCTCTTGGGGTGTAGGCATGATTCTGACTCTTGAAAAGCGTTGTTTTTAGCTTAGCCACTTGGCGTGAAATGGCAACTTTTAGATATCGTGCCCGTTAACATTATCAATGATTGAGAATGAAAGCTGAATGCATGATTGATGACTCTAATGTACTAATTTATAACGTAATTAATTTTCAATCCCCGCTTACTTAGTCTATACCTAAATAAACTAAAGTCGAAGAATTGTAACAAGGGCGACATAATGAGTGATAAAAGCGAACCGGCTATCTCATCCACGGATAATGCTGAGCAAAAAGAGTTGGATAGTCAGCAAGCGAACGCTAAACAAAACAAAGTCAAAAAGGTGACTAATGGCCTCATCATCGCTATAGCGGTTAGCCTTGGTGTGAGTATCATTTCTGACAGAATTGTCCCTTCAACCGACAACGCCCGAGTTCAAGGTTATGTCGTGCCAGTAAAACCCCAAGTGTCAGGTCAAGTTATTGATATTCAAGTAAGACCAAATCAATTGGTCTCTGAGGGCGATATCTTGGTGTCTCTTAATCCAGTGGATTATGAGATTGCGGTTAAGAAAGCTGAGCAAGATCTGGAAATTGCAGGGCAGAATGTCGGTGCACAGACCGCGAGTATTGCCTCGGCTCAGGCGAGGCTCACCAGTGCAGTCGTTGAACGTGATAATGTTGAGTTGCAAACTAGGCGAGTGTTGGGGCTAGCAGAGAAAGGTGTGGTGTCAGATTCTGAAGCGGATAAAGCACGTGCAAATCTCGCGACTGCGAGAGCTAACGTCGCGAATGCTCAAGCTGATTTAGAGCGTGCTAATCGCCAACTCGGCGCTGAAGGTGAAGAAAATAGCCAAATCAAAGCCGCGCTATTAGCGTTAGAAAAAGCGCAGCTCGATCTAGAGCGCACTGTCGTACGCGCACCGACCAATGGCGGGGTATCAAACTTTAGCCTTTCTGAGGGTTTTTATGCCAGTGCGGGTCAACCTATCATGACGTTTGTTTCTACTGATAGTATCTGGATTGAAGCGTACTTTCGAGAGAACAGCCTAGGTAATATCCAACCAGGGAACGAGGTGGAAATCGCCTTGGATTTTGCGCCGGGTAAGGTAGTGAAGGGACGTGTTTCCAGCGTCGATTGGGGTGTTGATTGGGGGCAAAGCAATCAAGCAGGTAAATTGGCACAAGCCAACAATCAGACCGGCTGGTTGAGACAAACTCAAATGCTGCCAGTGAGTATCGAGTTTGATACCACAGATACAACGGGTTTGTTAAGAATCGGTGGGCAAGCCGATGTAGTCGTGTATACCAGTGACAACGGGATCTTTAATCTATTAGGTAAAGCTTGGATCCGTCTAGTAAGTTGGATGTCTTATGTCAGATAGTTCGATTAATGAGGCTCATAGCGGTGTCACTTCTGGGCTCTCTGATGCTACTCAAAATCGTATCTTGCGCTTCACAATTGGCGTCGCTTTAGCGACGTTTTTGGCAGCGTGGATAGATTGGCCTCTAGCCTTTGTTGCGCCGATTTTCACGGCAAAATTTTTGTTTGAAAAACGTGTGCTGCATATTGATATTGTCTATGAGCTTCTGCTAGCCATGATCGTTACAGTAGCCATCGGTGTGGCGCTGAGTGTTGGGTTTGCACAGTATCCAATCCCGATGTTGCTCAGTGTCGCTGCTTTGATGCTGGTGGGTTACTACCTGTTCCTTAATCCGAAATGGAACTTGTTTGCGACCATTTTACTGATGTCGACGTTAATGTTGCCATTTATGGCTATTCAAAGCACTGGAACAACCATCTTCTTGGCCGTAGGCCTGAGCTTATCTGGTGCGATATCAGTCGGTATTTTTGCACTTATGCATGTCTACCTCCCTGAGTGCGAAGAGGCGTATCAAAGCCATAACGCGATTGAATTGTCAGATTCGTTTCGTTGGTTTTCGGCGGTGCGCGCCCTGATTATTGCCTTTCCCGTGGTATGCGTCTTTTTTGTATTCCAGATTTCCGAAGCCTTGCTGTCAATGATATTTATCGCCTTGTTGTCGCTGATGATTACTGGCGAAAAGTCGCTGAAGTTAAGTATGTTTCTTTTGATTAGCAATGCCATTGGTGGGGTAATAGCCATCATTGTGTTTGGCTTTCTTGCCTTGGTACCAAACATTGGCTTTTACACGTTATTCATTGCTTTGTTGGCGATTTTTATGGGGCAGAAAATGTACACTGAATCAGCCAAGGCACCTATCTACGCCACTGCACTCAATACTGCGTTGGTGCTAATTGGCACCACATTGATGAGCTCAGGTGTGATAGATGAAAAGATGTGGATACGTCTAGGGCTGCTTGCATTGGTGGCGGTGTACATGGTTGTGGCGGCGTTTTTTATCGAGACTCGTCAATGGAAAGTTCTTAAGTTTGAAGGGCAAATGATGGCGTCGAAGTAAATAGGCGTCACCTTTGATATCGAATCGTATTTGGCGGCAAGCACATTCTATAGCTCAATGATGACTATCGATTTGTGCTGATTACAGCTCTGTGCAGAATTTAGTTCTGTGCGGAAGATAGCTTTGCGCTAGGCCGCTCTTTAATTAAGTCGTTACGTAGTTAGGAACCAATATGTGGAAAGGGATCTCAGTTTTAGCTTCTCTAATTTTACTGGGGGGCTGTGCATCCAACGCTCACTCTCCTGTTACCTCGAATGATGAATGGACGTCTGATTTTATGGAGTCTCGACGCTGGCGAGGGGCGGATGAGCTCGATAAAGATTACCTCAAACTTGCCTCAGAAACGCTGCTTCCAGTTCAAAAGGCCAATGTGAAAGTAATAGGAACGGAACAGCAAGATGCGATCACGAGTTTAGCAGCAAAGATATTTCTCATCGAAAATGCCAAACACACCATAGATATGACGTACTACATCTTTGCCGATGATTTGGCTGGTAAAGCAACGCTAGGAGCATTGTGTCGAGCGGTAGAGCGTGGGGTTGATATTCGTATTATGGTGGATAGTCTCGGTTCATACAGCCCAAACAATGGCAACTTGAAAGGGCTAATGCAGTGTGAGGAGAGTGCTGGGTACGTCAAAGATAGACAGGGCGAAGCGACAACACAAAAAGCGCGTGTGCAAGCAGTGGTCTTCAACGCATTGACAGACGGGGAGTCCCGTTGGAATCGACGTTCACACGATAAACTGTTTATCGTCGATGGATTCTACAATGAGCATGCTTACTTGATAACGGGTGGCCGTAATATGTCACTTCATTACTACGGCATCGATAGTGATGGTGAAAAAGACTTCAGTGCATTTCGGGATATTGAAATCTTAGTCAGACCAAAACTCGATGCGAACCCAGAGCAATCTCCGACTCTGCTCAGTGAGTATTACTTTACAGTGCTGTTTACCAAGCCGGGAAACAAAAAACTCAATACGTGGGCGAGTTATAATCGTGATCGCGGATTGCTGCTTAGCGCACTGGAGCAACTTAAAGCCAATTCGGAATTTAGCCATGTGTACGCAGATATTAATAGCTATGTGAATCAAGGCTATCGAGATACCGATACAAAGTTTGCGCACGAGCTTGATAACCTCAACGCTGAAGATGTCGTATCCCGTTACAGCACAAACAAAAGCGCCAACGCTAACTCGATTAGCGGCATTCTGGCGAAAACCGCATACAGCAACAGTAACCTCAAGACCATTCGTGTCGTCTCTCCTTATCTTTTCCTTCAATCTGATCTATTAAAAGACGAAGGAGTCTTGGATAAAGATCTCAACACTACTCTTACATGGTTGGAACAAGACCCGGAGCGCAAGATTGAAATCATTACTAACTCAGTGCTAACCAGTGATAACTTCTTCACGCAGGCTGTAATCGACATGCATACTGTGCCATCGATGATAATGACTGATGATGCTTTGAAACAGAAATGGTTGGATGATGACCTCGAAAAAAATGAGCTAAACCGCGCGTATTTAAACTCTAAAGCGTGGAAGAAAACCATCAATCATCCACGAATCAAGTTCTATCAATTGGGTAAGCCAGACTCAGTGTTGCTGGGTGGCGACCAGTTCTACGGTAAGTTGCATGCGAAGTTTCTCATCATTGACGACAACGCTTTTGTTGGCACAACTAATCTTGATTTCCGCTCCTTGCTCTACAACAACGAAGTCGGTTTTTTCCTATCTGGGGAGGAGATCATTGCAGACTTAAATCAACAGTTTGAACTACTTAAGCAGGACTCATTACTTTGGGGGAGTGAAGAATGGATTTCGATGAGGAATAAACTTCGTGAAGCCGGAGGGACTAAAGGTAGAACGTCAGAAAGTCAGAGAGAGATCTACAACTTGCTCGAATCAACAGGCCTTAAATATCAGTTTTAATTGGAAACATACACGTCTTTTGATTCGGTGGCACAGATAGGTAAATCATAGAGCTCCAAGAATGATAGTTTGGCTTGTGACATCGTCGTCATAAGATAACACTTAGGAGCCCTATGATTGTTTATTTCCGTGTTCAAGACATACAAGAGCTGTGGCTTCATGTTGATCTAGCGACAAGTTTGCAGATGAAACTGAGGACGCTTAAAAGCTAAATGCCCAGCCTAACATTGGCCCTTGCTGCGTTACATCGACCGTAGTGGGGCCAGATTCAGTTTTAAGGTTTAAATACCGGTAACCAAACCAAATATTATTAAGTTCGCTAAGCCGGTAAATCCCAGCTAAATTCAGACCTCGATTTACGTCATTGTCACCGGCGATATTGGTATCTACGGTCAGGCTTAATCCCCAGTCTTGATTGAAATAATGCGCGTACTTGAGCCCAACCAGCCAATCAAACTGATGCTCTGCAGATTCAATAGGTGTAATAGGGGAGCCGTTGATGTTGATTCCAACATTAAAACTACTGTAAGTATGGCGAACTCCAGTGAGCAGTACTAATCCATTCGTTACCTCATAGCCACCAAAGAAGTCATTGAGTGACATTGTGGCATCCACGTCAACGTTGGCATTTATCTCTGGAAAGATTGGCAATTTGGGCGTGTAAGTGGCGCTAGTGTCACTTTTGATATGGAGGTAGTTGGTACGAAACCCAAAAAGCCATCGGTTTTTTTGTGCGTAGAAATCGCCCATGATGCCAAAGTTTAGGTTACTGACAATATTAGAGAACGGAATATCGATATTAGTGCGACCATCTGTATCACCCACTGTACCAGAGATACTCGGCGTCCAAATCATGGGGAATACAAGCAAGAACTGCCATTCATCGTCGCTTTTACTTTTTTTATTTGCGCCAAAGCTGTCCGCAACGGTAGCTGACGAAATCAGTGAAGTGAGCAGAAAAGTGGTGATTGCAGGTGGTTTCATTGCCTATCCTTGTACAAATGAAGCGTGAACGTTGGTGTGGCTAACAACGCTTATCACCTAAAGGATAGACTAATAAAATACGTAAGGTGTTGTAAAAAATAAAAAAACGAGCTCATTTGAGCCCGTTATTGTTTCCACTGTAGAGGTAGCTATAAACCCTCACGGGCCAACCGTATTCGGTGTACTCTTTGGCAAGCACTCTAGCCACTTCCGCGGTGACTTTCACTTGTACCCAATCGCCAATCCCTAAAGGTTGAAACTCAACGACGATTTTTTTCATTATTAGCCCGCCTGTTTTATAAATGTTTTCGGCGGGCAATGTACACCCAAGTCTCGTATTTTACTTGGAATATCAGTTATTCCTAAAGCAAAAGCCGAAATACATATTTCGCTACTCTTTAAGTAAATGAAGTCCAGCAGGTAGCGCATCACCAAACAGCTTTTTAGAGTCTGCTTCAGATAATGCTTTGACCTCTGAAACTAACTCAAGCCAGCTAGATGGCGCCTTGGAAGATTTCAGCTTGTTTGACACTTGCTCTCGGTAGTCATCAGATATATCCAACGAGCGATCGCCGGTTTTTCGACACATAAGTACACAAGCAAAGGCAACCATCGGCTCTTTGAGCCAGTTTTGCTCTAGTAACTTAGGTAGCCATTGTTCGATTTGCTCGCGAGGAATCACATTGTGCTGGCTGCCGTACAGGGGCGTGCGAGAAGCAAGGCGACCCAATGCCCACCAGTGAGCTTGCTCGAATTGAGATTGGTTGATAGCTTTACTCAGGTACCAGTTCGCTAGGAGCACCTTATCGTCGACATACAGGTTTTCCAGACTGGCGGAAAGCCTTACCATGGCTTCGTAGCCCTTGTCTTTTGCACCTTGGAAGGTCTTTGCATTTTTCATTGCGCTAGGATGCAGGTATTTGGCAATGTCACCTAGAATCACTTCTTGCTGCTCTTCATTCAGGCCACCTGAGACACGTCGCCAAAATGTCCACCAATCACTCCAGCCTTGTGCGTTCTGAAATTGAATACCTTGTTGGTACAAACCCCAAATCTGTTCCATACGCCAAGAGTCTGTTGCATCTCCAAAGCCCGGACGCATACAAAAACCAGTCAGACGCAACCAGTTTTTCTCGTGTTGTTCAGAGCGACGGCGACGTTTTCTACCAAGAGAGAAGCTGTCGACCAAAGAGCGAAGGGTATGAAAGTCCCATTCGTCTTTCTTACCTAGGTTTTTCTCCAGCGTTTTAGACAAGAGTTTTATTTCTTTGCTGTCTGCACTGTTTTTGTTGCCACTGTATAAGCGAGACACCAATTCTTTACTCGAATCTAATCCAGGGTGAGCCTTAACCGTCTCCTGAGCACCTTGCTGATTACGCACTTCAAATTCAAGTTCCCATCGCTGCTGTTCATCTTCTGAGCTGACACATTCGACTTTTAATGTACCGACTTCAGTGAGCTGACACGCTAACTGCACTTCAACACGCTCTTTTTGATTCGCCTGGAGTTCTGATTCGCTACCCTGTAACGTATTGATGTAGGGCGGCAACGGTGTAAATTGATCCGGATCGATATTGACCATCAGACCATTCTGTACTTTCTGCTGCTCACCGAACACATCATGCGTAGAGGTTAGTAAATTGAACCTTACTGGCTCGCCAAGCGTAAGCGCAAAACGTCGACCTGTTAGACGGATCTCTTGTCCTTCATCGGTTCCTTTCGCCAATAGACACAGCGCTTGACCAAGCTTATTTTTTTCTTGGAGGTGCAAGAAATAGGAGCGGGCACTACCACCACCAATTTTAAGTTGCGCGCCGCGTCTCGCCTTAGCGAACGCTACAGCACCTAGTGCGACAGACCAATCCGGGTGAGGGTTGGAAAGTAGTGATATTGGCGCACCTTTCCAGTTTTCGACAATATCAACGAGTCGGCGAGTGACTAAGTTACTGTTGAAAACACCACCGTTCAGCAGCAAACCGACCGGGATTGCGGGTTCTGCATCGGTTCCAAGCGCCTCTTTCGCCACTTCTTGGTGAAGGTGAAGAAACTCAGAAACATGCTTACTAACAGCAGGGTCGGCTACATACGGTAGGCCAAACTCAACCACGGCGCTGCGTTTCTTGTCTGGTCGCGTACCAAAATCTGTTTTAGGGAAAAAGCCCTCAAGAGCGATCTGATGAACCTCTTGTTGACTGAGTGCCACGCTCTTGGTTCCGCCAATTAGACGCGAGCCACTGCCGAGCATGGTGATCTTCATTTCTGCGGGTGCATTAGAAGAAAGCAATGCCTCTTTGGCTTTGCGAGTCTGTTGAATCAGTTTAGTGAGGCTTGCTGCATTGAGTTTTTTCGACTCATTGAACCGCTGTTCAGCCATGTGGGCGAGTGCTAAATCCAAGTTGTCGCCGCCCAGCATTAGATGTTCACCAACACCAATTCGGTTAAGCTCTAACTCATCGTCATGGTGTTTAGCTTCAATAAGGCTAAGGTCAGTGGTACCACCACCCACATCACATACGAGTATAAGAGGCACTTGAGCAAGCTCTTGCGATGCACTTTCTTTATGGCGTGCGTACCAGTCGTAACATACGGCTTGTGGCTCTTCGAGTAGATGAACCTTTGGTAAACCAGCAAGCTTCGCCGCTTGCAGCGTCAGTTTACGAGCTGTTTCATCAAAAGAAGCGGGAACTGTAATGACAACATCTTGGTCTTCTAACTTGTTGTAATGGTGTCTGTGGTTCCAAGCTTGACGGATATGATTGAGATAGCTTGCGCTGGCAATGACTGGCGACACTTTTTCTACATCTTGAGCTCCAGCCCAAGGAAGAATGTCATCTTCTCGGTCTACGGCTGTGTGTGATAGCCAACTTTTTGCACTGGAGACTTGCCGGCCTTCGACTTTAGCGCCGAGCTCACGAGCCCACTCACCAACGATAATGTTACGGATATCGCCTACAACAGGTTGATGCTCCCACGGGAGGGTTAAGTCAGCCTCAGAAACTTGCTGCTTGGCTGGATGATAGCGAAAAGAGGGTAGAAGAGGTTTACGAACCACTTCGCCAGGGCCAACTAATTGGTCAATTTCGAACAGTTCAACAGGGGAGTTTGAGAGGTCGTCCTGAATTTCACAGAATGCGACAACCGTGTTGGTTGTACCTAAATCAATGCCGACCAAATATTGTGCGGATGCCATAACACGCTCCATTTAGAATACTTATAAAGCTAATAGCGCAGATACTGGAGATAAAAAACGGCACCAGAGGTGCCGTTTAGTTTTGCGATTACACGTCTTCGCGAACGTCGAACTCTACATGCCACTTTTGACCGTTGTCAGAAGCAATAGCCTCTAGGTAAAGTGTACCAAGTTCTGTGACGCGTGATGATAGGGTAACTGGCACAACGTCTCCGATGCTACGGCCTTCAGAAACTGGCAGTGTTACTTGAATTTCTGGAAGCTCTTCTAGCTCTTCCGGTTTCCAGTAATCTAGGTGAACACCTGCTTCGTCTTCACGGCGCGTAGTCGAACCAAAGAATTGGAAGTGCACTGGCTGACCGATAACGAGACCAAACTCTTGGCTTGGAACCTGAACACTGCTGCCTTCTTCCATACCAAATGGAGCAACACATAGTGCTTCCATTGGTGGCGCCATGCCTGGAATAGCTGGCATCGCACTTTCAATTCCGATGTAGTAGCTAGAGGCGATGCCGCCTCGAATACGTACACCTTGACCGCGACGTACACTGCCGTAATAAGCAGCGCCGCTGGCAACAGCAAGATCAAGGTCAAGGCCAGAAAGCATTTTTGCTTTGTCAGCGTTCGCTGTTTCTAACCAAGCATTGATTGTGTTGAACAGTCGATCAGAAAGTAGCTTCGATTTGAGTACACCACCGTTAAATAGTAGTGCTGTCGGCTTAATAAACTCGGCAGGTACTTCCATACCCGGCATGCCAGCAAATGCGTTGTCTGCTGCGCTGCTTTGACGGCTCAAAAACGCGGCGATGTGACGTGTAATTGCAGCGTCTTGCGCGTAAGGCAGACCCATTTGAGTTAGAGCGCCGCGAGCACGTTGGACTGGGTGCTCATTGACCGCCACTTGTGGGAAGAAGCCGTCAACCAATGTTTGTTGAACTTCTTGCTGGGTGAGTTCAGTTTTTAGCGTTGCTCCCAGCAGTTTTGAACCACGGCTTGGAACGACGATTGGCACCGATTGAAGCCCAGCATCGTTAAGTAGCGCTTCTTTGGCGTCACGACAAGCGTGAGTCATCGCCTGAACTTGCCAAGGCTGAAGCTCTTTGCCATCTTGAGCGAGTTTCATCTTTAAACGGTAGGCAAGGGCAAGATCCATGTTATCGCCGCCAAGCAGAATATGCTCACCAACAGCTACACGCTCAAGATTAAGATTGCCATCTTGTTCTGTTACTGCAACCAATGAAAGGTCGGTCGTACCACCGCCCACATCGACCACTAGAACAACGTCACCGACGTTAACTTCGTCGCGCCATTTGTCATCACTGTTGTCAATCCAGCTGTAAAGTGCTGCCTGCGGCTCTTCCAATAGAGTCAGATGGGCAAGACCGACGTTGCGTGCTGCTTCTGCAGTAAGGTCGCGTGCAGCTGGGTCAAAAGAGGCCGGTACCGTGATGGTCACATCCTGTTGCTCCAGGCTATGCTCTGGGTGCATGTGGTTCCAAGCATCTTTTAAGTGCTCAAGGTACAGTTCAGTTGCGCGAAGCGGGGAGACTTTGCTGACCTCTTCTGGGCTGCCTTGTGGTAGGAAGCTGTCACGACGGTTAACGCCGCCGTGGCATAGCCAAGACTTAGCACTTGCCACTAGGCGAATGGGTGTCTTTGAGCCTAGGTTACGAGCCACAGCACCAACTAGCGCTTTCGGTTCACTCGTCCAAGGAAGAGTGCGAGAGCCTTGGCCCATTTCATGTTCGTGTGGCTGATACAAAAAAGAGCCAAGTTGTTTGTATGACTCTACGGTACCTGGTGCCGTCAATTGTGGAATAGACACGACTTCAACTTGCGCGTCTTCATTTTGAGTGTCGATAAACGACATAACACAGTGGGTGGTACCAAGGTCGATACCCACACTGTATTTAGCAATCTGTTGATCTTGAGTTTGCTGTTGATCGTGAGTGTGCACTGAAGGCTCCATTATAGCTCTACCTCTGCCGGTGCGATGATTGATGCGTTGTAGTTCTCAGACAGTTTTGGAAGGGTCACTTTATCTGCTTTCCAGCCTTTATGAACAAGAGTACCGTTAAATGGCGCGTTGCCAGTTACATTACCTGTTAGGCGAACAGCTTGTGAGTCAAAGCCTTCTTCAATTGAAATACGGGTCTCTTCTTCTTCGTTACGGATAGGAGAAAGCTCAAAGTATTCAGTGATGACTTTTTTACCGCCTGAGTGAACAACACGTGCAGCAGCGCCAACTTCTTCGTCTGAGAATGATGTGAGATCTTCTTGTAGGAAGTCGACCATGCGCGCTTCTTGCTGCATGAGTGATAGCAATTGCATTGCAGAATCGGTAGAGGCTGTTGCTAGCTTCGACTCAACTTCTACAACCTTCTCAACTACTTTTTCTACTTCAACTACTTTTTCAACTTCTACGATTTTTTCTACTGGCTTTTCAACTTCGACAATCTTCTCAACTGGTTTTTCTACTACTTTCTCGACAACTTTGCTCTTACGAGAAACGGCGATCGCGAGTAGTAAAACGCTTGAGGCAGCGAGGCCTGCGTGCAGCATATCGAAGGTCTGTGGAATAGCATTTAGATCGAAGTTCATAGGGGGTTCTCTATGTGTCAGTCGTTAGTCATTAATTTTGGGGCGAAGTCTAGCATAATCAAGGCTCTTAGCGCGACGCTTTCACAGATTTGTCATTACAAAGTGAGTTTTTTGGACGTTAAATCAGCAGATAATGATGTTTTTCTGAAATATAGTGATCTGTGTTTTATAAATCAACGCATCAACTTCTTGGAAATCGATGGGTGTGTAGAATCGTTTGGGCTATCACTAAAATAATAAAGTAGCAATACATATGATACGTCAGTTGGATATAAGTATCATAAATGAGAAAACTGACAATAATTAGTCAGTCAGGACAAAAAATGGTTGCAGGCTTAAAGAAAGAAGACCGTGGCGTTAAACGCTATGCGGCACTGGTTTTAATAATAGGGTTAATTCTTACAATATTTATCACTCACATCGTGTATCGAGGGCAACAACAGCTTGCCGAGTCAAACTTTGAGTTCTTAACTGATAATCAAGCGGAAAACATCAAAGAACTGGTGATGCTTGATATTAGTTTTATCGGCGCGGGGGCGAGTTTTTATCACGCGACCCAGCCTTCGGCATGGGATAACTTTGCTAGTTTTGCCGCACCTTTGGTCGATGGTTCGCAAAGCTTGATTGCTATGCAGTGGATGAAAAAAGTCTATCCCGAGCAATATGATACTCATACTGCGCGAGTAAGAGAGCGCTTTCCGAGCTATCAAATTTACACGGTACCTAAAGATAAACCTCGCGTTGAGGGCTACATCCTCACTGATGATGAGCCGATGTTCGTCGCGAGTGATATTTATCCAGTGAACGAAGGTAATTTACGAGCTTTGGGCTACTACTCATCTCGTGAAAGAGTTCGAAGAGTGATTCGCAATACTCGGGTGACTGGCGAGCCAAGCCTCTCAGATAAAATTCGCTTGTTGCAAGATGGCTTTGATCGTTCGATTCCAAAACAAGGCATGCTGGTTTACGTACCGGTATTTGAAGCTGGCACAGATTCGCTTCGAGGTGTTGTCATTGGGGTTATCCGTATTACTGCTTATTTCAAGCAGATCGTGGCTAGAACCTCTATTGGCAAAGATATTGGCGTGCGCGTGGTTGACCTAGGTTTTGATGCAGAAGATGACCCAATCTTGTATCAGAACGAGCAGTGGCGTTTACTGGATACTCCAACAAAAGACATTGTTATCGATCTTTACGACAGACAGTGGAAAATTCAATTTAAACACGACGCTGCGATTTCGAAAACCGACAAGCTAATTTTGTTCTTCGTTGGCACTGGCGGGCTGCTCATTTCAGTTCTCCTTTCGTATGTCGTATACCTTATGCTCCGTGAACAGCGTAGGCTCACCATTATCGTGAATCGTCGAACGAAAGATCTACAATATTTAGTTGAGCGAGATCCGCTTACCGAAGTCTACAATCGCCGGGCATTTAACCGATTGACTGAATATCATATATCTTGTCACAAGCCTTTTTCCCTGGTGATTATTGATGTCGATAATTTCAAACGTATCAACGATCAATATGGCCATGTGGTCGGTGATGAAATCTTAATGCAGGTGGCGGTTTACATTAAAGAGCAGATGTACCCTGATGACATGCTTTTCCGTCTTGGTGGGGATGAGTTTGCCCTAATAAGTCGATGTATTGACTACGGGACACTGCATCACTATCTGACTCGAATGTGTACGGAAATCGCAACCTTGAGTTGGGATGCTATTGACTCCAATTTCAGATGTTCGCTGAGTGTAGGCGCGGCAGTATATCGTGGTGAGACAATAGAGCAGCTTATCAATCGTGCGGATGAGCAGTTGTACATTAGTAAGGCCAACGGACGAAATAGAGCGAATGTTGCTTGAATAAAGAGCAATCAGTAGATCGATGGTCGAGCTTTTGATTTGAATACGCTACAATTTCGCCGTGTTAATAACTGTTTACTGTGTCGCTATGAATTACAACCGAGTCGTTTGCTTTGATCTTGAAATGTGCTGCTGGAACGTCGATGGCGTTGGCACAACCGGTGAAATCATTGAAGTGGGTTTAGCGGAGATCGATCTGGTCAAACAAGAGGTCGTTAAGCGAGCTCAGTATTATGTAAAGCCAGAGCAGGATGAAGTTTCACTATTTTGTACTGAACTGACGGGTATTACACCGCGCAAAGTAGAGAAACAAGGTCGACCGTTGGAATCCGTGATCAAATCGATGGTGAAGAACTTCGGTGGAACCAATAAGATTTACGCTTCTTGGGGGCGTGATGACGAAATCTTGAGGCTTGAATGTGAGTCTAAAGGTATAGACATGCCTTTTAATGAGTTCGTCAATCTAGCCACGTTGTACCGTATTCAAAATCGCTTGAAGGACAAACGTATCGGCCACAAAGCTGCACAAGAGCAGAAGGGGATTGAGTGGGAAGGGCGACAGCACTCAGGTTTTGTTGATGCATACAACTTGGCGAAACTTGCTCTCACTATGCTGTAAGCTGCTGTAAAGTCTAACCTATAGATCCCAGATTTTTAGCCCCAAAGATGCTTCATCTTGGGGCTTTTTGTTGTGGGTTTCAGTTTTATTGGTTACTTGTCGACCACTTGTATTTTGGCTCTAATGAACTCACTGTGGTCAACATAGAGAAGCTCAGCGACCTTTCGGATTACGGCATCTTCTAACGGGTCGATAACCCCATCGGCGTTGGCCACTTCCCACATCGCTTTGATAAGCTCGAAGCGTTTTTCCTGGCCAAGTTCGCGCAAGCTAGACGTAAAATCATAAAGCGACGCCGAGTTTTGTGTCTGCTCGGTCGCTTGTGTGAGAAGCCCCTCAGCTTCGCTGTCTTCTATTCCAAGTAAACGAACCACTAGCTGACGTTTAGCGGCTTCTTCCTCTTCATCGACTTGGTAATCTGCTTTTGACACTTCACAAAGCAGTGATGCAATGGCTAAGTTTGGGCTGACACCGTGCGTTTTAGACAGATCGTCTCCTTCGATAAGCTGTTTGAAAAGAGAGGTGATGGCATTAAACATAGGCGTACCTAATTATTGGCTGAATGACGATAATGACTTCAATTCACTAAATGAGTGTAGTCACTTCAGTAACTACATGGTGACCGCAACTATGGATCACAAGTTGGATCATAAGCAAAGTGATAAGTATTTAGAGTTTAGTCCTCAGAATAAGTTTCAGGAAACTCTGTTTGACTGCCGTCACCGTGGAGCACGGAAATGTGAGCGGGCTTGCCAAAAGGGTCGAGTTTAACCAGGCCGATACCACTTCGATTGACTAATCGATTGTGCTCGCTCGGTTGTGGTTTTCGCTTAAACACTTTAAGGCGTTTACGTTTGGTAAACCAGTTGAGTGGTGAGCGAGGTGTGTACAGCCACTTATCGAGCCAATCGCATACAGTGAGCAAAGGCTCTGGAAACTCGTTTTTTATGCCACTGCAGGTGATTTGATAGATATGCGAATCACTCTGTTTGAATCGCAGCTTCACGTCATAGACGAACGAGTAGTGAACATCGCCGGAGAGAATGACGAAGTTCTCAGGTGTTTTGCTGTGAGTAAAAATTGATAGCAATGTATTAGCGCTTCCTGGGTGCGCCATCCAGTTCTCTGCATCGATGATAAGTGGGTTACCGAGCTTCGTCGCCACGGCTTGCAATGTTTCTATGAACTTAACCCCAAACATAGGTGCAGGGGACACCACGACAACGGAGTCCAGTCCTAGTAGCTCTTGCTGAAACTCCACCATTGCCTCCCAGTCCATTAGACCGGATGGCTTATTCATTTTCGATTCTGAGCGCCAGCGGCGGGTTCTGGTATCAAGTACCACAACTTTTGGGTGAGAATCCAACGTGTAGTGCCACTTTTCATAGCGCAGCAGTGTGGTAATAAGCTCTTTGTGCTGAACTTGGTTAAGACACGATGTATTCGAGTTGCCGCTTGTCGCTTCAGAGAAAAAAGCGTCGAGTTCACCGCTCCAGTCCGCTTCCATCTGTTTTGGATTATTTCCCCATGCCTGACAGAGTAGGTAACTAAACAGCGCGTTACCTATGATTTGCTTGGAAAACGGGTGTTCATAAGCCGCTTTTTCCCATCCCACCGTCAAGTTCCAGTCATCTGTCACATCATGATCGTCAAAAATCATGTAGGTCGGAATGTGCGCGAGCAATCGTCGTACTTTAGGTAAGCCTTGCACAAAATCTCGAAGGGTTTCTTTCTCCTTCGTCCATGTCTCCATGTGTTCATCGGCGATAACTTCAGGCTCTAGAGTGTCAAAGTCTATCGCTTTCCACAGTTCGGGAGACCAATTGAGAAGATACATCGCAATGAACTCTGAAAAACTGATCAGGTGGTTTTCGCAATCACGCGAGCTGAAGATAGCGGCCTGCTGCTGATTTAGGAATTTTTTAAGGCGGCTTGTTGAATCTTGGTAGCGTGGAAGCAGTCTATCGCGGTCATACAGCCCAATTTCGCCACTGTGAAGCGCACTGCTATCCGCAAGCGAACTTTGCTCGAATAGCTCGTTAGGGAGTGCTAATAGCTCTATGACTTTCTGAATACTTGCTAGGGTGGGGCCTGCAATATGGTCAGCGTATATTTGATCACCAGTGAGTAGCAGTAAATCCGGTGTGTCCGTGTCTTGTTTTTTTGCGATGGCGCAGCTAACTCGATCGTCGAGCATCACTAAGCTATCAGCGCTTGGATGGTGCGGGTTTCGACACGAGCCATGCAAGATATGGTCAGCAGTATCGGTGAGCTGTACCTTGATATGAGGATGTTCCGCGTAGCGAATATCTTCTGGTAGAACAGAAATCCCGGTTTCAGCTTCTACAATATCGTAGCCGATATGGTCTTGGGTTGGCAGTAGGTGCTGGATAGTAAAGTTGACCAACCATAGTTTCGGACTGAGCCGTACACATTGCGATTTAGGAAACGGATATGAACGACATTGTTCCGCCCATAGATTAAGCCTAAGTGAACTTGGTTCGACCGAGGTTGCAAACCATAGTGTAAATTCTTTTCGGTTAGTGCGGCGTAGAACCGGACCGGCTAATAGAGAGGGCAGTGTCGTCATACAGATCTAATCACCTTTTCAATAATGTCATCAGGCGCTATGAGCGAGGGTTTCGTCATTCGGTTCCATCTGCTCTAGCATTTCAATGAACTCCGCGCTTGTCGCTTCGTGCCCGACAACAAAAAATCCTGTGAGTGCGTCTAATAATTGAGACGGGTCGTCACTTTGTTCAACGATTTGACCGAGACGCTGGCGAAGCAATTCCACTTCGTGCTCAACAAACCCACGCGCTTCAATCGCTTGTTCCCCTTCATCAGGGGCGTTATCAAACTCTAGAAATAACAGATTGTTATCGAGCTCAGTACTGACCAATTGCTCAGGAAGCCACTTCTCTCCGGTGACAATTTGAATATTTTGGTCTTTTGGCAAATCATTGAGGATTTTTTTTAATTTTTCTACTTTCACGATAGGTCTAAATAGTGGAAACTATGCCTTTGATAACTGTTGGTTATTTATTGGTCTATATTCAATAATCACAGTTTAGTGACACATTAAGTGTAATAACAACATAATATAACAACTCTTCACTTTAGAGATAGCGTTGGTAGGCCCAGTAGTAAAAAAACTGGCATAGACTTTACAACGTAGCCAGACATACTGAGTGATTAGTTAGCCAATATACGTACCCTGAATTCGATTTACTGATTGATAACTATTCCAGTTGGAGAAACTGCAAGACATGATTAAGAAAAATCTCGCGTTAGCGATTACGGCAGCATTGATCACATCCCCTGTTGTTCAAGCCGAATCGCAAGCGCAAGAAGCGGAGTGGGGTATTGCAGCAATGTGGCGTACAGCCAACGTTCCTTTTGATACAAAAGGAGGCGACACCACTGTTAGCACCTTTATTCCGATGATGTTCTTTAAGAACGACTATGTCTTTCTTGACGGTACCATGGCAGGTGCCCACCTCTATAAAACGGATGATAAACAATTAGAGTTCAATGCGATCACACGTATGCGACATATCGACATACCCGCAGATGAACAAAACGCAGTGGGTGGTGACACAGCAGACTACGGTTTGCAAATGCGTTATAACTTTGATCCAGTTTGGCACTATGATGCTGAGTTGATGACGGATGGAGAAGATCGCTTTCACGCCAACTTTAGACTTCAAGGTTTGTTAGATTATGGCGACTTAGAAGTTCGTCCTAACGTAACACTGCGTTTTAAAGATGCGGATTTTAATACGCAATACTACGGTACTTACCGCGACACGGTTGATAACCTAGGCGGTGGCGTGGATTACGCTATGGGTGTGGATGCTCGTTATCACGTTACATCAAACTTGTACTTGTTGGGCTCTACTAACATTCGTATGTTGGACAACCAAGCGTATCACTCATCAGTCATCAAAGAGCGCTTTGAAGGTGAAGTGTTCGTAGGTGTTGGCTTCTTCAATGAGAAGAAAAAGAGTACCTCTAAAGCGAAACAAGTAAGCCGCGACATCAGCACTAAGCCTTATGTTCGAGTTGCTCATGGTTGGGCGTCGCCATCAGACATGGGTGACATCCTGACCTTTAATGGCAAGCGTGACCCTTATAACAACCAAGTATCATCGGTGTTCTATGGTCATCCTTTGACAGACGAGTTGTTTGGTTTACCACTGGACATTTATCTAAGCCCAGGTATCGCACATCACTGGAGCTCAGAAGTGCAGAACGGTGCAACAGAGTTTGTCACTCTGATTAAGGCGTACTACACGATTGAGTGGCCAATTAAAATGCGCTTAGGTGTGGGTAACGGTCTGTCGTACATCGACAACATTACTTATATCGAGCAGCAAGAGATGGATAAGAAAGAGAAGCGTGCGAGTCATTTAATGAACTACATCGATATCTCTTACGATCTCAGCATTGGTTCTTTAATTCGTAAGCCAGAGCTTGAAGATTTGTGGTTAGGTTATTCTCTACACCACCGCAGTGCTATCTTTGAAGCGTCTTCTCAGTTTGGTCGTATCAAAGGCGGTAGTAACTACAGCACGGTTTACCTGCAATATCACTTCTAAGCTGAATATTGTTGCTAAACTGAACCTTGATACTAAATCAAAAACTGTTACTAAAGCTCCGCGAAAGCGGAGCTTTTTTGTTGGCGCGTCAGTTAACCCAAGGTTGGTAGCTGTGCTACAATCGCGCCAGTTTTAAATAAGAAAAATAGCAGGGAATGTTTTGACTTCCTCACAACAATCAAATCAGCCAGCCAAGGCTCAAGCGAACAACGCTCAGTCACTGAAAAAAGCATTAAAAGACTGCATGATCCGCGACCGTTTTCGCCTGAGTAAACGTATTGCTGGCGCAGCAAAAATTAAGAAGCCTGAGGCTCAAGCCGCCGTATTCGATGAAATCGCCGTAGATATCGCAAAATCGATGATGGAAGGTGAGCAGCGCGCCAATCAATCAAAACACATCGAGTACCCCGAGTTACTTCCGGTCAGTCAAAAGAAAGACGACATTGCCAAAGCAATTGAAGAAAACCAAGTGGTTATCGTTGCTGGTGAAACGGGGTCAGGTAAGACAACTCAGCTGCCAAAAATCTGCTCAGAGCTTGGGCGCGGCAAATTTGGCCTAATTGGCCATACGCAGCCAAGGCGCCTTGCTGCACGCTCGGTAGCGAACCGTATAGCCGAAGAGATGGAAACCTCTTTGGGTGAGTTTGTTGGTTATAAAGTACGATTCAACGATCAGATTTCTGACAACACCCAAATTAAGTTGATGACAGACGGTATCTTACTGGCTGAGATCCAGCACGACCGTTTCTTAAATCAATACGACACCATCATTATCGATGAAGCGCACGAGCGCAGTCTAAACATTGATTTTATTCTTGGTTACTTGCGTGAATTACTGCCAAAGCGTCCCGATCTGAAGGTAATCATCACTTCTGCGACCATCGACCCAGAGCGCTTTTCAAAGCACTTTAACAACGCACCAATTATCGAAGTGTCGGGTCGAACCTATCCAGTGGATACCCGCTACCGTCCATTGCGTGGCGATGACGATACCGATCGTGATCAGCTAGAGGGTATTTTTGAAGCGGTTGATGAACTGTGTGATGAAGGGCTGGGTGATATCCTAATCTTCATGAACGGTGAACGTGAAATTCGTGATACTGCGGATGCGCTGAGTAAACGTAATCTTCGTGATACCGAAATCGTGCCTTTGTATGCGCGCCTATCGGCCGGTGAGCAAAATAAAATCTTCCAGCCTCATGCGGGTCGTCGTATTGTTCTCGCCACTAACGTCGCTGAAACGTCATTGACCGTACCTGGCATCAAATACGTTATTGACCCGGGTACTGCGCGTATCAGTCGCTATAGCTATCGTACTAAGGTTCAGCGTCTACCGATTGAGCCAGTGTCGCAAGCGAGTGCGAACCAGCGTAAAGGTCGTTGTGGTCGTGTTGAAGAAGGCATCTGTATTCGTTTGTACTCTGAGGAAGACTTTGAATCGCGTCCAGAGTTTACTGATCCAGAAATCCTACGAACCAACTTGGCATCGGTTATCCTTCAAATGACGGCGTTAGGTCTTGGCGATATTGAAGCGTTCCCATTCGTTGAAGCACCAGATAAACGCAACATCCAAGACGGTGTGCGTCTTCTTGAAGAGCTAGGTGCTATTAACGATAAAGCCAAAGATCCCAAAAAACGCCTGACAGCAATTGGTCGTCAGCTAGCGCGCCTACCCATTGACCCACGACTTGCTCGTATGGTGATTGAAGCACCGCGTCTTGGTTGTTTGAAAGAAGTGATGGTGATTGCATCGGCGCTATCTATTCAAGACCCACGCGAACGTCCAAGCGATAAACAGCAATCTTCTGATGACAAGCATCGCCGTTTTTTCGACAAGGAGTCTGACTTCTTAACGTTTGTGAATGTATGGGATTACATCCAAAAGCAGCAAAAAACGCTGTCTGGAAACCAGTTCCGCAAGCAATGTAAACAGGATTTTCTGAACTACTTGCGCGTTCGTGAATGGCAGGACGTTTATTTCCAAATTCATCAAGCAATGCGTGAAATGGATGCCAAGCTCAATCAAGAGCCAGGCAACTACCAAGCTGTTCACAGTGCACTTCTTGTTGGATTGTTATCGCATATTGGTGTCAAAGACCAAGAGAAAAACGAGTATCAAGGTGCACGTAACGCTCGTTTCCATATTTTCCCTGCTTCTGGTTTGTTTAAGAAGCAACCGAAATGGATCATGTCGGCAGAGCTGGTGGAAACGTCCAAGCTTTGGGGTCGTATTATTGCCAAGATCCAACCAGAATGGATTGAGCCGGTCGCTAAGCATCTAATCAAGCGTAGTTACAGTGAGCCACATTGGTCGAAAAAACGTGCTGCGGTCATGGCACACGAAAAAGTGATGCTTTATGGGGTACCGATTGTTCCTAAACGCTTAGTCAGCTACGGTGCCATCGATCCAGTAATTAGTCGTGAGTTGTTTGTTCGCAGTGCCTTAGTAGAAGGCGATTGGGAAACCAAGCACGCATTCTTTAAGCAAAATCGAAAACTGCTCCAAGAAGTCGAAGAATTAGAGCACAAATCACGTCGCCGCGACATCTTGGTCGATGATGATGAACTGTTTGAATTCTACGATCAGCGTGTTGGAACGGAGGTCGTGTCCGGTAAACACTTTGATACTTGGTGGAAGAAAGCAAGTCAGCAAAACAAAGAGCTCCTTAATTTTGAAAAAGAGATGCTGTTTAAGGGCGATGCTAGCCACGTTACGGACTTAGATTATCCGAACTTCTGGCACCAAGGTGGTTTCAAACTGAAGTTAAGCTATCAGTTTGAGCCGGGCGAAGATAACGATGGTGTGACCGTACATATCCCACTTCCAATTTTGAACCAGATTGACCAAGATGGTTTTGATTGGCAGATCCCAGGTTTGCGTCATGAATTGATAGTAAGTCTTATCAAAGCGCTACCAAAAACGCTGCGTAAGAACTTTGTACCGGCACCAAACTATGCCGATGCCTTCCTAGCACGCGCTACGCCGATGGAAGCTCCGCTACTCGATTCGCTGGAAAAAGAGCTACGTCGAATGACGGGTGTTGAAGTGCTTCGTGATGATTGGAAACTTGACCAGTTACCTGAACACCTGCGCATTACATTCCGCGCAGTGGATCATCGCAATCGTAAGCTGAAAGAGAATCGGAATCTTTATGAGCTGAAAGAAAGCTTGAAAGATAAAGTCCAAGCCACACTGTCTAAAGTGGCTGATGATGATATTGAGCAGCAAGGCCTGCACACGTGGAGTTTTGGTGAACTACCAAAAGTGTATTCTCAGAAACGTGGTGGTTTTGATGTCAAAGCATACCCAGCGCTGGTGGATAACAAAGACAGCGTTGAGATTAAGCTGTTTGAGACCGAGGTAGAACAAGAGCAGGTCATGATAGAAGGTCAGCGTCGACTTCTGCTGCTTAACGTACCTTCTCCGATTAAATACTTGCACACCAACTTACCGAACAAATCTAAGCTGGGTTTGTATTTTAACCCTTACGGTAAAGTGTTAGACTTAATTGATGACTGTATAGCGTGCGGTATAGACAAGCTCATTGAAGGACAGGGTGGTCTTGTCTGGGATGCTGACAAGTTCGAGCAGTTAAAAGAGCACGTAAGAGGCGAATTAGGTGACACGGTAGTTGATATTGCCAAGCAGGTTGAAACCATTCTTACCACGGCGTTTACTATCAACAAAAAGCTTAAGGGCCGCGTTGACTTGACAATGGCCTTCGCACTTTCCGACATTAAAGCTCAGGTTGAGGGTTTGATCTTCAAAGGCTTTGCAACGGAGTGTGGCTGGAAACGTCTGCCAGATATTCTTCGCTACCTTAAAGCCATTGAAAAACGCATGGAAAAGCTACCGATCGATCCAAACCGAGACCGCATGCACATGCTAAAAGTGGAATCAGTAACACAGGATTACAAAGAGCTGCTTAACAAGATCCCGAAAGGCATGAAAATACCGGAAAACGTCAAAGAGATCCGTTGGATGCTCGAAGAGCTGCGTGTCAGTTATTTCGCTCAGCAACTTGGTACGCCATACCCAGTGTCGGATAAACGGGTGTTGAACGCTATTGACGCCTGTTGACCGATATTTACTGGGTTAGCTTCAAGAATTTTGATCTATGTCTCTGAGAAACCGTCAGGTTTTACCAAAAATTAAAACGGATGAGTTTCTCAAGAGATATAGTGTGTGATATATAAAGCTCCGCGGTGGCTTTGATTGGATTCGCCGCATTCTATTAAACAAGAAGGTTACAAATGAAAAAGACACTTTTAGCGCTTGCGCTTGTTGGTGCCTCAACGTCTGCGTTTGCAGATGCTTGGTTGTATGGTGGTGTTTCTGCAGGTCGTGCAGACTACAATGGAAACAGCGACACGCCAATGGGTTTCCATGTGGGTACTGGTATCCTACCTATCATCGGTGTTGAAGGTGGTTACTGGAAGCACGGTAACTACGACATGACTGCAAGCAACGGTAGCTCAGGCTATGCTGAGCTTGGCTCATGGTATGCGGCACTTAAGCCGAGTATTGATATCGGCCCAATCCAGCTATACGCAAAAGGTGGTTTCCACTACTACAACGCGGATTACAAAGGCAACCTTAATGGCAGTGATAGCGGTACAGACTTCATGTACGGTGTAGGTGCAGAATACTTCGTAACAGATATGCTTTCTGTGGGCGCAAGCTGGCAGCGTTTCAACGGCATTAAAACGTCGTTCTCAAACGATAAAGATCTAGACAGCTTCACCATCAACGCAACGCTTCATATTTTCTAAGCGTTACTAAACGTGGTTAAGGTGTACAAAGGCGACAGTAATGTCGCCTTTGTTGTATGTGGCATTACAGATAACGGCTTCTCAAATGTGATTGGAAGTGCGCTGCATTCAGCGTTTCACCTGTTGCTTGCTTCACGAGCTCTTCTGTTGATAGTGAACTACCTTTTGACCAAATATTGTCACTTAACCAAGTGAAAATTGGGTTTAGGTCACCGCTCTTAATCGCTTCATCGACATTAACGGTTTGCTTCATTGCTGCCATAAACTGAGCCGCATACATAGCGCCAAGCGTGTAGGACGGGAAGTAACCGAAGGCGCCATCTGTCCAGTGAATGTCTTGCATGCAGCCATCTTTGAAGTTGCCTTTGGTCGATAAACTAAGGTACTGCTGCATTTTTTGATCCCACAGTTCTGGGATATCTTTGTATGATATCTTACCGTTCATAAGATCACGTTCAATCTCATAGCGTAGGATAACGTGAGCAGGGTAGGTTAGCTCATCGGCGTCGACGCGGATGTAGCCCGGTTGAACTCGAGTGTAGATTTTTTGCAGGTTACTTGGTTCAAACACCTTAGCGTCATTGGAAGCGAAATGCTTCTGTGCCAAAGGCGATAGATGGTGAATAAAACCGTCGCTACGACCTAACTGCATTTCAAAAAACAGCGATTGGGATTCATGAATACCCATTGAGCGCGCTTCACCAACGGGTAAGCCTGCGTAGGCGGTTGGTAGGCCTTGTTCATATCGAGCATGACCTGTTTCGTGGACAATACCCATTAAAGATTGAACAAAATCAGACTCATCATATCTGGTAGTTATGCGCACGTCTTGCGGTACCCCGCCGCAGAATGGGTGTGAACTGATATCAAGGCGGCCGTGCTCAAAATCAAAGTTCAGCAGCTTCATTATCTCTAAGCCGAGTGCGTTCTGCTGAGCGGTCGAGTAACTTTCTTGTGTGGTATAAACTGACTCAGACTTTTGCTTTTCAATGACTTGTTGGGTCAGATCTGGCAACCATGAGATGAGGTCGCCAAATAATGCATCGAGCTGAGCAGAGTTCACTCCAGGCTCATAGATGTCGAGCATTGCATCATAAGGTGTTAGGCCGGCTTGTTCAGCGCGAATTTGCGCTTCTTGTTGAGACAGGTTCACAACCTCTTCGAAGTTTGAACAAAAGCCGCTCCAGTCATTCTCGCCGCGCTGAGTGCGCCACGCATGCTCACACTTAGAGCCCGCTAGTGATTTAGCTTTGACAAGATCTTCAGGGACTACTGTCGTTAAACGCCACTGTCGTTTCATTTCAGAAAGGCTGGCCTTTTGCATTGCATCAAGGGAGTCGGATTCAACTCTATCAAACCATTCGCCAAGCTGTGGAGCAGTGGATAGCTGGTGGATGTGCAACGACAGCTGAGCCATCGCTTCCGAACGAGCTTGGTTACCACCAGAGGGCATCATCGCCGCGGCATCCCAACCACAAATAGCCGAAAGGTGGCCAAAATTAGCAATCGTTTTATAGTGTTCAACCAGTTTATTGTAGTATTCCATGTCTGTGACCTATCGTATGAACGAGGGCTATACGTTAACATTAACAATGAGTTGCGAAAAGGTTAATGCTATATAATGCTTAAAAGACATTCGCTTTTTGCGGCGAGTTGAAGCAGAATCAGGTAATTGTCCTAGAACACAGTTATTAACTATGCACATTCAAAACTTCGAAGCGTTTATTGTCGCTATCACTATCCTCACATTGACTCCAGGACTAGACACTGCGTTAGTGATTCGAAACACAACACGTGGTGGTTTCCAAGATGGCGCCGTTACGAGCTTAGGGATTTGCCTAGGACTGTTTGTCCATGCGACGTTTTCTGCACTCGGCATTTCGGTTGTTTTAACTCAATCTGCAGAGCTGTTTTCAGTGGTTAAAGCAATCGGTGCGGCCTACCTGATTTGGCTAGGGCTTTCTAGTTTGCGTTCATTTAGACACGGAACGTCTATGGCCGTCGAACAATCGGTAGTGAACAAAGTCTCTGGTAAACGTTCTCTCCGTGAAGGTTTCCTATCTAATGTGCTAAACCCTAAAACCGCCGTGTTTTATCTCGCCTTTCTCCCACAATTTATTAACCCAGAATTTTCTCCATTCGCACAATCGATGTTAATGGCGACGATCCATTTTGTTATTGCTATGCTTTGGCAGTGCGGGTTGTCTGGGATGTTAAATTCGGCTAAATCTCTGCTAAAGAGTTCGAAATTTACGCAATGGATGGAGGCGACTACCGGCGTTGTCTTGATTGGACTGGGCGTGAAACTGCTGATGGAGGAGCCTGTGGTCTAACGTGGCTCTAAGTATTAACTCGAACGGGTTTCTATCGCTCGTTGCAGTGAGCGCTGGGTGGTATTCAATTTGTGTACGGTGACTGACGATGCTTTTAATATGTATCGATCAAAGCACTGATAATACTCCGCTCCGTCATTAAGCTGTTTGCAAAAATCACGCGCTTGCTGGTTGTGGTAGTGAAGATCTGCTTCCGAAGCGAACTCGTTATGAGTGGCGCAGCCAGACAAAGTTAAAAGTAAACTTGCAGCTAGAGCGAAAGTAACTGGGGTTTTAATCATCGTGATCCGGTAGTCGTTCAACATTTAATGCATAGTAGCGATTCAATGAGAATTTAGTTGCCTTTTTGCGCCACAAGTTCCATTAGAGTTTCAATTTTTTTAGCCATTGATACAAATAGTCGGCAAGTTCGTTGGGTGAATCGGCCGGTAGATCATGAGCATCACTATAAAATGAACGATGGTGGACATTCCAATTACTGGCAACAGCTTGCCCGGCTCGGCTACGCACTAACTTATCATGCTTACTGGTAATAACCTGAGTAGGACAGGATGGAGGTTGATTAGGACCGACAAACTTAGCTGCCGCTATCAACTGACGCAGAGCATTGCTAAAACGAACCGGGTGCTTGCTGTTTAGAGCGAGGTGGTAGGCCAAAATACTTGGGTTTGTGACATGATCAGGAAAGGTGACATCTAGAATCGCTTTTTCAAAGGTATCTCGACCGCGAAGCCTTGCGCTCAACAGTTTTGGAATAGCTCGGAGATTAAAGCGTTCATGGATTGGACTGTATCGGGCAAAGCTTGGATTGATGAGTGTTAAACTGGCAACCTTATCGCTATCTAAATGCGCCCAATGAGAAGCCAACATGGATCCCATGGATATGGCGACAACGTGATAGCGTTCGAACTGTTTGGGTAGTTGCTCAAGCAAAGGGTCAAGCATCTGCTCTATTTTCATTGGGCTTGTCTGTTGATGTAAACAGCCATTTCCCGGTACATTAGGCGTTACGATGAGTAGCTCGTCGTCAAGGCGCTTTAATGCATCCACCATTAAATGCCAGTGGCCTGCTTCACGTAGTAAACCTCTCACTAATACGATGGGTACCATAATTTTTTTGCCTTTTTCGTCAGCATCAGACGGTCATTGTCATTTACCTGTGTTAACAACTCATTATACAAAACTTGCATTAAATAGCTTAGAAGTGTGCTGTGTCTTCTTTGTACGCGCTTAATTCGGTGTGGCTTAGTGGGATGAAATAATTGGCTAAAGCTCAGCAATTGCATTGGGTTCTTTTTAACCCAGAGCCAAGACCCCAGCTCTAATGTGAGTGGGACGAACGGCGAAGTCGATTGTTGATAGTGGCGTAAGTACATCCAGTCCCAAAAGTCGCCATGCGTAGTGTATTGGTGCCATTGAGGTTCAAACTGATACAGCTCGTAATGCGGGAAGCTTTTGCGAAACTGTGAGTAAATTAAATAGAACTGATGCAGTGTTTCTGGCGGACGGTTGTGGTGGGCAAATGGAAACCACAATCGATCTCGGGTTCCAAAGCCACTATGTAAATCGAGCACTATAGTTGATGACGCGGACTGTGTGGTCTTTAGAATGCTGCTTGAAACGGCGATTAGCTCTTGCTCCATTTTGGCACTGTTCCCTCGATACCAAGGCAGCTTTGGGCTAATGCTTTGACCTGCATACAGTTGGTAGCGAGGGTTACTGGCATTGATAGGAGCATTGCGCATTAGATCCACACCACGATGATTGGAGCGCGTTTTTAGTGCGACGCCCCAGGGATTCACTACGGGCACGGTGAGGATACGAATTTTATTGAGTGTATCATTCAACTGGCTGTCCCATTGTCGACGTTTTAGCAGGCTTCTAATGAACGCCAAGATGATTTGGCTACCAATACGCTCGACTCCATGGATCGATCCAGTGAGGATCAAGCATGGTGCAGTGGGGTGACTTGAGCCAAGAGAAAGCTGCTGTATTGGCATCTCAAAACCTTGATGCTCAATGTGAGTTAGCGTTGAGAGTGATAGTTCAGAGTAGCGCTCGGCATATTCATGGATATGACCTAGCTCTCTTGGAGTTGCAGCAAACATGATTCGTTAAATACCACGCATTTCATGACCTTAGTTTGAGTTTAGCGTGGCAAAACAAAGAGTGTCGTGAAGGATTTATGACGGATAAAAAAACACCGAGCTTCAGCTCGGTGTTTGGATGTTTTCGAATAGAGTGCTTTTTAGGTGTCTTGTCTTGGCTTTTTGCCTAAACCAAAGTTTTCTTTCTGCATCAGCGTGATCTTACCAAAACCAAGCTTTCTAAAGTGGTTGTCACGATAGTTGCGAACCGCTTTAGTGTCAGAGATGGCTTCAATCTGTTGCTCCATCTTTAGAAACTCTGTCAGGTCGATACCTTCTGCTTCAGCGACAGCCTCATGGATGTTGCGATGTTGCTGGTAAGAAAACAGCAGAGTTTTCTCTTCGTTTTTGTATTCATAAATGATGGTACGAGCCATAAGGTTTACCTATTAAAATTGCTACCTGACAAATCTAAGCGCTAGATTCTGCCTTGAAGCGGGATGATTGTCACGCTTTCACCCGGTTTTACTGTATCGATATGCGGGGCGATTTCGATCAAACAGTTCGCCTCACTCATTGAACGCAGAATTCCAGAGCCTTGTTTACCGGTTGTTTTAACGCTCAACTGACCTGTAAGACTATCGATTTCGTAAACCCCACGGCTGAACTCTGTGCGACCCTGACGTGAACGCAGAGATTCTGTCGCGATTGCCGGTACCTTAAGAGGTTCAAAGTTCAGTACACCTTGCATTTTCTTAATGGCTGGCTCAACAAAGTTAATGAACGACACCATGACCGCAACAGGATTACCAGGAAGACCAAAGAATGGCACATCACTGATATCACCAAATGCAAGCGGGCGACCTGGACGCATATTAATACGCCAGAAATCGACACTGCCACGTTTCTCTAAAACATTTTTGATGAAGTCGGCATCTCCCACGGAGACGCCACCGGACGTAATAATAAGATCAGCACTCTTGCTCGCTTCAACAATGGCTTGCTCCATAACGGCTTCGTTATCTTCTAGAATACCTAGGTCAACGATCTCACAACCAAGCTTATGAAGCATGGCCATAATGGTGTAGCGGTTCGAGTCATAAATCGAGTTGGCGTTAAGGGGCGTACCTGGTGCTTGCACTTCATCCCCAGTCGAGAATACGGCAACGCGCAGTGCACGTTTTACCTTAACGGCATTCATGCCTAAAGACGCAATCATACCCATCTCTGGTGCTTGTACTAATGTCCCGGTGGTAAATACGGATTGACCTACCGCCAAATCTTCACCCGCTTGGCGAACATTTTGTCCCAATTTAATTGAGGCATTAGCAAAACCAACGCGCTCGCCGTCTACAATCGCTTGCTCACGCATGACCACGGTATCAGCGCCTTCCGGCATAGGTGCGCCTGTCATTATTTGGGCAGCTTGGCCTTTAGTCAGAGTTTTGTCGTAACCGTGCCCAGCCATAATGCTCGCTACTACATCAAATTGCTCATGAGCAATGTCTTCGCCCCGAATAGCGTAACCATCCATCGCCGAGTTGGTGTAAGCCGGAACATTGATAGGCGAGCTGATATCTTCGGACAGTACGCGACCGTATGCGCGTTCCAGTGTAATCGTTTCTGTCGCATCAATAGGAGATATGGCTTCTAGTATCTTTTGCTGTCCCTGCACAACAGATAGAAATGCAGGGGAAAGTGTATCGCAACAAGCAGCAGCGACTGGTGAACTTGCATTCCGCGATGTCACATAATCTAAGATGAACTGTTTGATAGCATCGAGATCATTGATGCTCATGGTTGGGATTGCTACATCAAGCTCACTATCAGAAGCGATTGCGATAATATTGTCATCGCTTGGGTGTAGCCAAGGTTTTCCAACTTCTTGGCGGTTCAACTCAATTTTCGGAAAAGCGATATTTTTACAGCCTTCGACCAAAATAAGGTCGAGTGCTTGATGGTCAAATCGCGATAGCAAGTGTTCAAAATCCGCTTCAGCATCGGGTGTTTCAGTCATAAGCGCGTGACGGTTGCGAGATGAAATCAGCATCTGGCTCGCCCCAGCTTTTCTCAAGCGGTAGCTGTCTTTACCTGGCTTATCGACATCAAAATTGTGGTGAGCATGTTTTAATACACCGATGCGCAGGCCAGTTTCTGTTAGCTTTGGCAGCAAGGCTTCAAGTAACGTGGTTTTACCGGTACCACTGTAGGCTGCAAAACCGAGAAGGGGAACATTGTTGGTAGACTTAATGGTCATAGTGCGCTCTTTAATGATGATCGTTTGATGTCGCAAGTTTCGCCAATTCTTCCGGCGTGTTGAGATTCACAAAACACTCGGGGCTGTCTGAGAAGTCGACATAGTCGGTGTGGCATTCTTTGTAGAGTAAGATGATTTTGCGATCGCCACGTTCCAAAAAGGCTTCTAGTTTTGGAAGCACACGTTTATGGAACATAGTGAATACAGGTTGATGAAAATCGCCGTCGTGAGCGACTAGGATGTCGGATTGCTCCGTCACAGATTGGCAGAATCGCTCTACGACCGCAGCATCAATAAAGGGACTGTCACAAGGTACAAAACCAACCCAATCTGAGTTTGAATTTTTAAGTCCGGCATGTATGCCACCCAACGGACCGGGATAATCAGGATACGAGTCGCTAATGACGGGGGCGTATTGTTGATAACGCTCTTGGTTTCGATTGGCATTGATAGTGATGTCACTGGTTTGCGCGTTAAGGCGCTCCATCACATGTTCAATAAGCGGCTTCCCATTGAACTCAATTAATCCTTTGTCATTGCCACCCATACGAGAAGCTTGACCACCAGCAAGAATAACCCAACTAGTCTGAGTTGGATGCAACATAAATACTCTCTTTATCTTTCTGTTTTTTATCGATGATTTGAAGCAGCGGTGATTCTATCAAGGTGCAGTCTTTAATCCACCATTGTTTTCGACACAAGCGGGTGAGGGCGTTGGTTTGGTGGCTGGTCACCACGATGCTAGAACCATGTTCCAATAGGTCTTGTGCCATAAAGACCAAGCGCTCAATCGACTCTTGATCGAGAGAGGCGCTGGGTTCATCCATCAGCAATATAGACGGTTTTAATACCCACGCTCTTGCCATCGCAACCCGTTGCTTTTCACCACCAGACAATACAGAGACATGCTCATCCGCTAACGTCTCTAAACCAACGAGTCGCAACGCAGAAATCACTTCAGCGCGCTTATCGTGAATGTCGATGCGTTTGTGCTTAATACCATAGACGACGTTCTGATAGACAGTGCCATCAAACAGATAGGGAGACTGATGAAGATAGGTAACATCCTTGCGGCCAGAACCACTAAATAGTCGTGAAACAATTGACTGACTGCGTGGTTCAATAGTGCCGGAAGTCGGCTTAAGAAGTCCGGCAAGAATTTTTAGTAGAGTGGTTTTACCAACGCCGTTATCACCTTTTAGGTACACAGCTTCATTAGGGCCGATAGTGAGACTGGGAATATGAAAAAGGACACGATCTTTAAACCGCATCGAAACCTGCTTTGCTTTTAATTGTATTGTCATTGTTGTCCCTTAAGCAGTGTCTTGGGTTAATTATAGTTTGGGTATCAAAAACTGACGTTTTTCCTGAGAGGCAAAGTCAGGCTTGTATATATAGAGAATTTTCTAGGATCGAAGTACGCCTTTACCTCGCATCGAAGACAGTAGGAAGTTGAGCACTAAAGCCAATACGAGCAGAACGATGCCAAGAGCAACACCTTGAGCAAATGCGCCTTTATGACTTTCCATCGCGATAGCCGTTGGGATGTTTCTTGTGAGCCCCATAATATTGCCACCCACCATCATTGAGCAGCCGACTTCGGTCACTATGCGTGAAAATCCTGCAACGACCGCTGCCATGAGTGGAAATCGCGACTCCCAAATCAAGGTCATGAGGGTGCGAAAACGTGATACGCCAAGCGTGACCGAAGTTTCAAGTGCGCGTTTATCGGTACTTTGCAGTGCGCCGTGCATCATAGAAACCAACACAGGGAAGCAAATTAAGATCTGTCCAACGATCATCGCTCGCTGTGTAAACAACATTTCCCAATCACCCAGTGGTCCAGAACGAGATAGCAGCATATACAGCAGAAGACCGATCACCACCGTTGGGATTGCTTGCATGGTATTTACTAGGGATAACAAAAACCACTTACCCGGAAAGTTGGTGTAAGCCAAAAAGTAGGAAGCGATTATCGCAGGCAACACGACGAGAGAGACCGCAGAGATAGATACACTGAACGAGACAGCCACAATGCGCCACAGGTCTCTGTCTAGGCTAAATAGGAGGCTTAACGCCTCCATTGTTGTTTCAGTAATGCTCATTAACTGTTGTTTTTCTCAGCATCAGCGACAAACAGTTGTTCGCCCATTTTGCGGTAGTTATTGATCATCGATTGTCCCTTCTCTGACACCAGCCAGTCGCTGAGTGCGCGAGCACCTTTAGTATTGAGGGTAGGGTAACGCTCTGGGTTGACGACGATAACCTGGTAAGGGTTGAACAATTGCTTATCACCTTGGAAAAGGACGGTTAATTCAAGTTTAGCTTGATAAGCGAGCCAGGTACCACGATCGGTCATGGTGTAGCCTTGCATTTCTGACGCCATATTGAGTGTTGGCCCCATACCTTGGCCTACAGAGCGATAGCCGCCAAAGTCTGGTTCAATCTTGGCTTGTTTCCAAATCTGCAGCTCTTTCTTGTGTGTGCCTGAGTCATCACCGCGTGAAATGAAAATCGCGTTGGTTTTGGCAATATGGTCAAAGACTTCTTCAATGCTTTTTTGGTCGTGAACGTCTGCTGGATCTTTCTCTGGACCCACAATCACAAAATCGTTGTACATGACACTGCGAGGTTCAATGCCAAAGCCTGACTCGACAAAGCTCGCTTCTGCTTTGGGAGCGTGGGTCATCACGACATCTACATCGCCATTTTCACCCATTTTGAGTGATTTCCCTGTACCCGCGGCGATGATATCCACTTGGTAACCGGTCTCTTGGGTAAATTCCGGCAATAGGTAATCGAGCAGTCCTGAGTGATACGTACTCGTGGTGGTAGCAAGGCGGACTCGGGATTGTTCGCCATTGTCTGCATAAGCCGAAACAGACAGTGTTGCCATTGATACTGCAGTCACTATTAATTGAGGAGCCTTCAAACGAGAGGCAATTGATAGAGAGGTGGTCATAGTATTGTCCATTGTTGTTTTTATCGTAAACCATGTGCTCTTTGCGAGCCCTATCCTTAAGCAAAGACAATGCCACAATTTCCATAGGAAAAAAGAGGCAAAGTGCGACATTTTGCTAAAAATTTCATAGGGTAAACTACAATTAATTTGAGCTGGGACAAAATGTCGCACTTTTACCCATGATGTTTTGCAATAGATTGGTACACTCTGTCTCAAATAGGAACAATAACAACGCTTTATGACTTTATTTCAAACCTCTGATGTCCCCAACCAACAATCTTCGCCTTATTTGGCTTTCTCGGTGCTTGTTGTCGATGATGAAGTCGGCATGCAAACCGTTCTTAAAAAGGCGCTCAGCAAAGGCTTTGGCCATGTTGACACTGCGAATAGTGTAGAAGAAGCAGAAAGCCTTCGTATCCAGAACCACTATGATCTGATCATTCTCGATATCAATCTTCCAGGTCGCTCTGGTATTGAGTGGAAAGAAGCGTTTAACGATCAAGAGCGCAAAGCGGATGTGATATTTATGACGGGCTATGCTGACTTAGAAGTCGCGATTAGCGCGTTAAAGCTTGGCGCCTCCGATTTCATTTTGAAGCCTTTCAATTTGGAGCAGATGCTACAAGCGGTTAAACGCTGTATGGACAAGCGTTTGACCGAAAGAATGAATTTAGCGCTTAGCCATGACATTAGTCGCCGCGTTAGCAAAGACTTAATTGGTAGCTCAGAGAAAACCAAACAGCTTAAGCAACTGATTACTCAATATGCTCCTTCACGTGCATCGGTATTGATTGAAGGGGAATCGGGTACGGGCAAGGAGCTCGTCGCAAGAGGAATTCATACTGCCAGTCAAAGACAAGGCCCTTTTGTTGCTGTGAACTGTGGCGCTTTGGCTCCTGAGTTATTGGAAAGTGAGCTATTTGGACATGCCGCGGGTGCTTTTACCGGCGCTAAGAAAAGCCGAGAGGGTCTATTTCGCGTGGCCAGTGGTGGTACTTTGTTCTTAGACGAGATTGGAGAGATGCCTTTAGCAATGCAAGCCTCGTTGTTGAGGGTGTTGGAGCAGCGAACCGTCAGACCTGTTGGTACCGAGAAAGAGATCAGTATCGATGTTCGTGTTGTTGCAGCCACTAACCGAAATTTGCGCGAGCAAGTGGCCAGTGGAGAGTTTCGTGAAGATCTTTTCTATCGACTGAATGTACTCAAGATAGATGTACCAGCACTAAGGCAGCGTCTTGCTGATCTATCCGATCTTGTCCCATTTTTTACTCGCCAACTGTCGAGAGAGTTGGGTGTTGTGGAACCCAAATGGGCGCACGAAGACATGCATGCGATGCAAGACTACGATTGGCCTGGCAATGTGCGAGAGCTTAAAAATATGCTTGAGCGCTGCATTTTGCTTAACAAACCACCTGCTCACCATTTCAACGAAATGAAAGGTGGTACGGTGAATACATCCATCACTATGTCGGTAAACGACCTCACCACTATGCCTAGCACCAGCGAAGTCGTTGAGGGAGATTTTGGTTATCCAAATTCTTGGTCATTAAAGGACGTTGAAAAGTCACACATTCAACAAGTAGTGGACTTTCACTCTGGTAATAAATCTGCTGCATCGCGTGATCTTGGTGTTGCACGTAAGACTTTAGAGCGCAAGTTCAAAGAATGGGACGAGAGCGGGTTCGATGAATAGAGAAAATCGCTTTATCAGCAAGTGGCGTTACCGCGTCACTTCAATGGTGCGATATCGCTTGCTGTTTCTCACTTCAGCACCGATATTTTTGACCTTGATTGCTCTATTTGGCATCACTGCATATTGGTCCGTGCATTACACTTGGCAAAGTGCTTTAGTTGATGTGGCAGAGCGCCTCAACATCGTTGAGGACAAGATAGAAAGCTTGCAAACCCGTCAGTACGACCATCTGGATGCATTTGCTTCCTCTTATGAGTTTCGAACCCGTTTAGACCACCTACAAACCCACGACGAATTTGACTCTTGGGTCAGCTCTCAACGTGAGCGTTATAGCCTGGATTACTTACGTTGGATACCTAAGCAAAAAATCAACAATCTGACCGATTATGCGCAGATGGCGAGGCAAAAGAGCTTCTTCGATGTGCTGACGCGTACGCAAGCAGTTGCCATCGACCCTATGCTCTCTGATCATGCAGAAGTATGGCACCAAGCTAAACATATCAATGAAACTCGCGCCCTTGTTAGTCGGACAGTGACCGCAGTGTATGACTTCAATAGCAAGTTACTTGGTTACCTCGATGGTGGCGTGCTGATGAATAATAATTTGGCGCTTGTCGATGAGATAAAGAGCACTATTTATTCAAGCAATAGCTATAAGGGCACGGTGACGCTGTTTCTTGATGACTTGCGGATCGCGACCAATGTTTTTATGGAGGACTCTTACGAAGGTAGGCGAGCTCTTGGTACGGTTGTGTCAGAGCAGGTTAGGGAGGCAGTATTAGAGCGCGGTGAGATTTGGATTGATAAAGCGTTTGTCTATGACTCTTGGTATATCGCCGGTTATAACCCCATTGTGGATTGGCATGGTAATACAGTAGGTATCACCTACACCGGGTACTTAGTCTGGCCTTTGATTAAAACCTATATCACTAACTTAGGCGAAGTCACCGCCATCATTTTGTCGCTATTGCTCATTTCTGGGTTCATTGTGTATCGAGGTGCAAGAGATCTGTTCCGACCTATTGAGCAAATACACCGCGTTGTAAAAATGGTGCAGCTTGGCAAGGATGAAGAACGTATTGGAGAGCTGGGGTTGAACTCTAAGCACGAGCTAAGTCAGCTTGCTACCCAGTTCGACAATATGCTCAATCAGCTCCAATATCGAAACGAACAGATTCAAGAAGCTGCCCATGAACTTGAGGCTAAGGTTCATTCTCGTACTGCTAGTCTCAAAGAGAAAACCGAGCAGCTTGAACTGCACATTCAACTTCTGAATCAGACCCGAGATAAACTCGTTATCAATGAAAAGTTAGCGGCGTTGGGTGAATTGACCGCTGGTATAGCGCATGAGATCAATAACCCGACGGCTGTAATCCTAGGTAACGTTGAGCTGATTAAGTTTGAGCTTGGCTCCGACATCGAGCGTGTCGAAGAGGAAGTCGATGCCATTTTGGCGCAGATTGATCGCATTAGAAATATCACTAGAAGCCTTTTGCAATACAGTCGTCAGGGGGGCGTTCAGGATGAAATCACCTGGCAGCACGTGAATCCAATCGTTGATGAGAGCGTCACCTTAGTTCGAACTGGCTCGAAAAAGCGCAATGTTGAGTTTGTGGTGGACTTGCATGCCAAAACGCCAGTAGAGGTGAATCGTCATCAACTGCTGCAAATATTGGTGAACTTACAAATGAACGCTATTCATGCAATGAGTGGTAAAGGGCGCTTGACAGTACTCACTGAAGATTGGATTGAAGGCAAAGAGAGCGTGGGCGCACTGATTCACGTGATTGATGAGGGTTGTGGTATCTCGAAGCGAAATCTTAAGCGTATTTTTGACCCATTCTTTACCACAAAGCGTGACGGCACTGGGCTTGGTCTATCTGTGTCGCAAAGCATTTTGAGTCAAACCGGGGGTGAGATAAAGGTACAGTCAGTGGAAGGGGAAGGCAGTCAGTTTACTTTGTATTTGCCGAACAAAACTGACCATCACCTGTTGGTGAGTGCATAAAGAAAACGCGAGGTAAGCCTCGCGTTTTTTTATCAGTAGCGATAAGTTTAATACGTGCTTATGGCTTACTGCATACAAATAGCAACGGTGCCAAGCACCATTACTGTAATTAGGGCATACCAAATTTTCTGAGACTTGGTATCGGCGACATTGACGCGAATGTAGTTAATCTCCTCGGTCGCCATGACTTCAAAATCACTGAAGCTCATGGTGAACTCTTTGCGCGCTTGGATAATGTCATTTTGAAGTTTATTGAAGGTTGTTTCGATAAACTGTTTTGCTTCACCAAATGGTGCGCTTGCTAGAGAAAGCGCATCCCAGATGGCCATTCTAGATTCGAATTCGCGGTCGGTAACACGGTTTAACATCAACAGGTCGTGCTCACGCTTAATACGTTGTTTACCCAGTTTATCGAAATTTATGTGTGATAACTTGTTCAAGTCAACTACTCCAAAGTTTTATAACGACGCTGCATCCAAGGGTAAAGAATGCAGCGTTACGTGCGTGGAATAGTAGGTAGCGCACCACTAGGTATCAACTTGATGTTTTTGTGAAAACGACAAATTTTATTGTTTTTAGCAGGGGTCTGTTGGAACGTGATCACTTCGAGCAATTGCCTTGATAAACGTTCCTTAGTTTTCCATTGACCGTTTTCTATTAGGTAAACCACCCATATCCCAGCATTTAGTGATCAACATATTGCCTTGATAGTCCCCATTGACCCAGCAGGGAACGGTAGGGGTACCACCTGTGTTTCCCCCTGCAAATGCAGTGCTCGATATAGTGAGCGCGAGTATATAAAACCACTTCATAACTGCCTCCTGAAACGTGACTTTATTTTCGACTTAATAGTACGCAGCGAAACTCCATTGTTGCTGAAAGATAATCCTATCTCGTCCTGTCTACTTATGCTGATACGTATTCAAAACAAGGAGAGCCCATGCCACTATTCAAACTGTTTGCTTCTCTATATCTTTGGCTGGTGTTAGCCGCTAGCGCGTATGCTCTCGAGCCTGTTTATAGCGACTTTTTTGGTAAGGCGATTCGCGGTTATGATCCAGTGGATTACTTTACACAAGGCAAACCTGTCAAAGGTAATAGTGACTATACCTATGATTGGAATGACGCGACTTGGTACTTCTCATCCAAGCAAAACCAAGACCTGTTCACTGCCAATCCAGACCGCTACGCACCCCAGTACGGTGGTTACTGCGCTTGGGCAGTGAGTAAAGGCTATACGGCAAAAATCGACCCTAATGCGTGGTACATTCACGACGACAAGCTGTATCTTAATTATAGTAAGTCCGTGCAAAGCACATGGCAGCAGAATATTCCGGGCAACATTGCCAGCGCAGATCTAAACTGGCCGAGCCTGTTAAAGCAATAACTAAGTCAAGTTCTCATAAACAAGGAGTTCTAATGATTAGCTGTAGTGATTATGACTATGTAGAAATCGCGTGCATGCATCGATATCCGGTAAGGTTATCTATGAAAAATGGTCACAAAATTGAAGGTACAGCGCTCGATACCACTCGGAATGACGTTAAAGCCGAGTGTATTAAGCTTAGCCAGCAAAGCGGTGAGCGACTAGTCGAACTCGATCAGATCGCGAGTATAGAAGTATTAACCGCAAACCCTCACTTTGTTACTAAAGTGTTTTCATGAGGGCTAAATGGCCTATGCATTAAGCCCCTATAGTTACTAACTATTCTTAACGGCTATCTGTGGTGGATGGATACCATGCTTTTGAAATTCGCTCATGACCCGAAGCGTGATGTCCGTTTCGAATAGCTTCTCATACGCGGTATCCACGACGTAGGCTTTACAGGTCAGCTGAATCGCTAAATAGTTATCGGTAATGGTTTGTTTGACGAGTACGGTGACGGGTTTGGGTAGGTGAATATAACGACTCGATGACGCGGCTTCTTGGATTAAGTTACGCGCCAATACAATGTCTTCATTCATTCCTACATAAAATGGAATCACAACCTGCATGTCAAGCGCGCCATAGTTACCACTGACGGTTACTTCGTTTAAGAACTTGTTGTTTGGGATGGTGATGATGTCATCATTGAGGGTTCGCATCCGAACGGAGCGCAGACCTATCGTCAAAATATCACCATAATTGCCTTCAAATGTGACGCGGTCACCAACTTGGAATGGCCTGTCGATCATGACCGTTAATCCGGCAATAAAAGAGGCAGCGAGATCTTTCATCGCGAAACCAACAGACACAGCTAATGTTCCACCAATCAGGGCGAGTATGTGGTCGTTTATCCGAAAGCTGAGCATGAAAACCACGATGCCCGCAGTCATGTAAATAAAGAATTGTAGGAAGGATTGTAGCTTTTGCAGTAGCATTCGATATTGAACAAACTGGCCGCCAATACTGTCTACCATAGAGTTCATGAACTTAATCAGCAGCCACGTCGCCATAATAATAAGAATACTCGCCAGCACACCCGACCAGCGAATGAGTGAGGCAAACTGAGAAATACTGTCCACAGATGGGATTTCCTCACTTGCCCAAGTTATCGATGCGAGCAAAACCAAAGGAAGTAGGAGTAGACGCTTTATCATCATTCTTTTCATCATTGAGCTGCTCACTTAACCAGTAAATGCTGACGGTCTAATACGTTGGTGATATGTCTAAACCAATGATCGGAAATCCTTGCCTTATCTTCGCGCCATTCAATATAGCCTCTGCTCTGGAAATATCTCAGAGAACCGATGACTTCAGATATGGTGAGCTGAGTACAATCAGAGACATCTTCTGGCGAAGCGGATTCAAGCTGGACGATGGAGCGCAAAATAGCCAACATGGGTTTGGGCATTTTATCGAGTTCCTCGGATTCAGGAGCGTGGAATAGGCGTACTGCAACTTGCTCCGTTTCTTTGTTTCGATTTAGCGAGAAACGGAAAAATCGTAACGCTACCGTTGGATTGCCGTCTGAGTAATGCCACAAGATTCGATAGAAGCCTTGTTTCGCGCGGTCTTCTTCAGACTCACTGTCGTTGTCCCACTGTTTCGGTACGACAAGCCCTTCGAAGCTTACTGAGTGGCTAATATTGGGATTAATACGGCTGTCGAGAAGCGCCGACATTTGTTCCTCGTTCCACCTTGGCAAAAAGGCCACCCAGTCGAAAAGCAAACGTTCGCCGCGCGCTCTGTCGATAAAGCGCCAACTGGCTTTTTCAATAGAAAATACTGCTCGATGACTTTTCTTGGAACGGCGAAGTAGATTGGTGAATCGGATTAAGTCGTTTAATCCTCCCACCTTTGGTTTTACCATTCGTTGGCAGTTATCAATTGCGATTAGGTAATGTGTGTCGCTCTTTCTTAGGTGGCTGAGAATTTTTACTTCGCTGGTTTCTTCTTCTAGCCCTAGGCTTACCGCCAAGTGCATCAGCAGATCGTTGTAACCGGAATTAGGGCAGTTTATGTAAATCGGCTCAGCGTTTTTTACTTTGCTAAGAATTTGAGTAAGTAAGCGGGTAGCACCGATACCGCGCTCACCAGTGACGATACAAATCGCTGGGCTATTGGTTAGCAGGTATTTGGAAAGTTGCTGTATTTCCTGTTTTGCAAAGTCGACCAAAGGGCTACTGTCATCACCCGGGAGGATATATTCAAAAGCAGCATCACCTTTAATGCGCACTAGGTTTTCGTCGGCGCTGTTGCTGGTTTGCTTAGCCACTTCAATCCTAAACAGATAGGTGAGCGCTTGATTGAACATAGTGTAGCGGGACAAAAGCCCAATGAGACGATTTTTCAAATGATGTAAAGCGATCCATAAAGTCGCAATGGCGGTTGCTATCCATCCGATAATGAATACGTCTTTTTTTGCCGCAGCCCAGACAACAATGATCGGTTTCTCGGAGATTTTGTCTAACGATTCGAACACCACCTGTTTCCACATGATGATGACGCTGAGAGTGATGAGTGCAAACCAGAAAGAAAAGACACTGGTTATCCAATAATAGATAGTGCCTTTGCCAAGCGTCTGTGAGGCAATTTGAAGAACTAGGCCAACAACAATAAAGCTCCATACATAGCGTCTAACCGTAGACAACCTCAGTGCAGCCACGGTTTTATTGGTGGCAAGACTATTGCGCTGTACAAACTCAAGAATAAACGAGATGGCAATTGAGCCACCCAGTATCCACCAAGTAAACAGTTCGATGTAGTAAAGCTGTGAAAGTGCTTCGATACTGCTGAGTACTCGCAAAGAGACGGTAATAGCAATTAACCAAGCGATCGCATTGCTTGCACGCCCTATATACCAGATCAAGCGTACCCATACAGGAGGTTTGTTCATTGAGGTCGAGACATGAGCCTTGAATTGCTCAAACAACCGGCGCTGGTTGGCTAACCACCACATGAGTAGCGAATAGATGATAAAGACCTGCACACCAACCCAAATAACAGGGACAGGAGAGATGAATATCTCTTTAATCAGAGTCTTGAGACTGCGAAGCTGAAAGAACAGGAAATATTCCGCGTTGAGCTGCGTAATTCGCCACTCTTGTTTGAACTGCGTGACACCGTCGGGTCCAAAGCCAGTTAACTGGGCGAAGGTCTTTTCTGAGGCCAACTCCAATAAAGACTGTTTGCTCAAACTTAAACTGTTTAAAGTTAAATAATCACTTTGAACATCAAACCAATGGTCATCATTTGGTTCATCTCTATACACTGCGAGAGCTTCATTAAACTCAATAATGCTACGATCTTGTTGATCTAAGGTGTAGGAGAGTAGGCGCCGTACTTTGTTGATATCGGATGGCGTCATAAACAGCGCTTTTGGGAGGGTGGTAATTTCTTGTTGTAAAGAAAGCGCATCTTCCGATGCTGTGGGTAGCGTATCGTCTTGATAATCCCAGCGCGCGTGACAGGGGAAGCTCAGCGTTATCACCATCAACCATAACCAGAATGTCTGTTTTATCATTGTCAGCTTCCCACCCGTAACTGATTGAGTCTTATTGATTTGTTATTAGTGTAGTTTGACTCTAAGCGCTCTGCTCTTGAGAACAGAAAAAACAGTCTGTTTTTATCGTTAAAGCGGTTCCTACTTGCATCTCGGAGCAAGAGACTGTAGGGTTGCGCAGTTTTGTTCATTCACATAGGTAACGCTCGTGCTATCGACCGCAAATATCACTCAACAGTTTGGTGCTAAGCCACTGTTTGAAAACATCTCTATTAAGTTTGGCGAAGGCAACCGTTATGGCCTCATCGGCGCAAACGGCTGTGGCAAATCAACTTTCATGAAGATCTTGAGCGGCGAGTTGGAACCAACAGGCGGAAACGTCTCTTATGATCCGAACGAACGCGTAGCTAAGCTAAACCAGGACCAGTTCGCTTACGAAGAGTTCACGGTTGTCGACACTGTTATCATGGGTCACAAAGAGCTTTGGGCAATCAAACAAGAGCGTGACCGTATTTACTCGCTAGCAGAGATGAGCGAAGAAGATGGCATGAAAGTGGCTGATCTTGAAGTTCAGTTTGCTGAACTTGATGGCTACATGGCCGAAGCGAAAGCTGGCGAGCTACTATTGGCAGTAGGTATTCCAGAAGAGCAGCACTTTGGCCTAATGAGCGAAGTAGCTCCAGGTTGGAAACTTCGTGTGCTATTGGCTCAGGTTCTTTTTGCTGACCCGCATATCATGCTACTCGACGAACCAACCAACAACCTAGATATGGACACGATTCGTTGGCTAGAAGAAACGCTAAACCAACGCAACTGCACCATGATCATCATCTCGCACGACCGTCACTTCTTAAACTCTGTGTGTACGCACATGGCTGACCTGGATTACGGTGAACTTCGTCTGTTTACAGGTAACTATGATGAATACATGGTTGCGGCTTCACAAGCTCGTGAGCGCTTATTGGCAGACAATGCGAAGAAGAAAGCACAAATCGCTGAGCTAAATACCTTTGTAGCGCGTTTCTCTGCAAACGCATCTAAAGCGAAGCAAGCAACATCTCGTGCTAAGCAGATTGATAAGATCCAACTTGAAGAAGTGAAACCTTCAAGCCGTCAAAACCCGTTTATTCGTTTTGACCAAGAGAAAGAGCTATTCCGTAACGCACTAAACGTTGAAAACCTGAGCCAAGGCTTCGAAAACGATCTGTTTACTGGCTTCAATGCTATCTTCGAAGTAGGCGAGCGCGTTGCTATCATCGGTGAGAACGGCGTGGGTAAAACTACGCTACTCAACACACTTGCTGGCGTACTTGAGCCTCGTACTGGTGAGTACAAGTGGTCAGAAAACAGCAACATCGGTTACTACGCACAGGATCACGCACATGACTTCGAAGAAGACATGAACCTAATGGACTGGATGGGTCAATGGCGTCAAGCAGGCGATGACGAGCAAGTTATCCGCAGCTTCCTAGGGCGTATGCTATTTGGTCAAGACGACATTAAGAAGTCTGTAAAAGTACTTTCAGGTGGTGAGCAAGGTCGTATGCTTCTTGGCAAGATCATGATGCACAAACCAAACATGCTACTGATGGACGAACCAACCAACCACATGGATATGGAATCTATCGAATCGCTGAACAACGCGCTTGAGCAGTACAAAGGCACGCTATTCTTCGTATCGCACGACCGTGTGTTTGTAGACTCGCTAGCGACTCGTGTTCTAGAGATCAAAGACGGGAAGATTAATGACTTCCGCGGCACGTATGCTGAGTTCTTGAAATCGAAAGGTATTGATGGGTAATCAGATAGATTGCTTTGATAGGAGCCTCGCGGATGCGGGGCTTTTTTGTATTTGTTTTAGGGGATTAGAGCCTTAAGAGCACCCCCTCTAGCTCCCCCTTATAAAGGGGGAGAATCAGTGCTCGTTACTGGCGTAACATTGCACGGATATATTAGGCGATGCGTTAGCGAGCCAGTAGTTCCTCCCCTTTATAAGGGGAGGCTAGGAGGGGTGCTCTTTTGAATTTCGATATCAACACCAAAATCAACCCACAACCACACCCCGAACCCAAACCATCAACAACAAATACGCAAACATCACCCAAACCAACACCGCCGACAATAGCGTCCCAACAACAGACAAGTGATAACTAAAGTAATAAACTGCAATCAAATAAGCGGCATAAGGCATAAGCGAATAAAGCCCAAATAGCGCTGTCATACGAAGCGCTTCCATATTACGCTCGGTTGCGACGATGTAGTGGGCGATCAAAGCAAAACTTGGAAACAGTGGCACCAACCCTGCAATAAAGAAGTTCTTACTTTTAGATAGAATGGCAATCAGCATCACAGCCGCTGCGCCAATTAAGCATTTGAGAAATAGAGCGACCATTTTTGGATTACGCTAAGTTAAACAGCAGTTCATCATCCGTCATGTACTTATGCTTATTGCCGAGATTGCGCACATGCATAAACATAAAACTTGGAAACGCAGGGGCAAGTAGGTTATTGGGTTCCCAAAGTTCGCCACCAATAAATACATATCGACCTTGCTTTTCATCATTATGATGTGGGTTGTTGATCTCGGTTGAAAGTTCAGCGCGCACGCCTTCAATCACACAAACGATTTGTCCTTTGGCGACACCCACAACTCGTGTTACTAGGTTGGCTTTCATGCCGCATTTCCACGCTTGGCGTGTAGCCCATTCAAATCCGAGTTTACGGACACCTTTGTGAACATTGACGATAAGATTCATGCTGACTCTGCAATGGTTGAGTGTTTCGTTACAGAGTAATTTGATTGTATTGGGGAGACGAGTGAAGGCTGCGAGGCGATTCTTATTGGGTGACAATTTCATTAAAAAAGCCCCCTAAATTAGGAGGCTGTTTGGTTCAATTGACTGGCACCAAGCTTAGCTATTGCCTTTAACATCAAAATCGACTTTTTCACCGCCAGTAAACACTTGGAAGCGTAAGCCTTTAGCTCGAGCGATCGTGGTGATGCCAAACTGTTTAGCGAGATCTAACCCCATTTGAGTCACACCAGAGCGAGACAGCAGCACTGGGATCCCCATCTGCGCTACTTTGATCACCATCTCTGAGGTCAATCGACCCGTAGTGTAGAAGATTTTGTCATCGCCCGTTTCTTCATTGATCCACATTTCACCAGCAAGGGTGTCGACTGCGTTGTGGCGGCCCACATCTTCAACAAACGATAAAACCTCGTCACCTTTACAAATCGCACAGCCATGAACTGCGCCAGCTTTTTTATAGGTGTCGTTGTAATGGGTCAGAGCTTCGAGCGTCGCGTAAATCTGAGACTGCTTGAGGGGCGTTTGTGGCACTTGATAGCCTTCAAGTTGCTTCATAACGTTGCCATACATGGTGCCTTGACCACAGCCTGAGGTGACGGTTTTCTTTTTCAAGGCTTCTTCAAGAAAGTCCGTATTTTCTTTGGTGATCACGGCCGCTGAATGCGTTTCCCAGTCGATTATTAATGACTCAATGGCAGCAGGATCAGACAGAAAGCCTTGGTTCTTTAAGTAGCCCAATACGAGAGAGTCAGGCCTTGAGCCGAGCGTCATTAACGTCACGATCTCTTTCCAGTTCAGCATGACAGTAAGAGGGCGTTCGCAGGCGATCTGCTTGGTAAGTTTTTCACCATATTCGTCGAACACGTCGACTTCGATAGTTTGGAGGGGATTTTCGCTTGTTCTAATAATGTTGGGTTTAACCACGCGTATATCCTTTTGGTCTGGCAGTAGCACTTGGCTATTGGCTTGATATTTGCTTAGTTTTCACTAATGCTTAAACGATTATTACCAATAAAGTTTGGGCGCGCAAATAACTTACGCTAATTTAGGGATATGAAATGCAGTCAGAAACTCCTGAACCCATTCCTAACCATTCTTCTACTTTTGATGCTCAGCTTATTGAAAAAAACGAGCATCAATGGCCGATACAAATCGACTTGTCTGTTGTTGAAAAGCAAGTAGGACGCTGGACAAGCACCCAGCGCGAGCTTGAGGGTTTTCAATTAGAAGTCACGGATAACAGCAAGCCTCATGCCATCTTAGAACTCTATCGAGATGAGCGTACCGATTACCGATTTAATCTAAGTTCCCAGAACCCAATGTTGTTCGTTGTTTTGGATAGCCATGATGAGCTCAGCCTAAAGCCGATTGTCGTCACAGCGTCACAAGCTGTAGCCGGATCTTTTATGGATGGTGACTACTTGGTGCTTTCTAAACCTATTCCGTTGCCTATCCAAGCATGGATGGAAGCGTTCATCGGTCGGCATGGTGAACTGCTCGAAGTAAGACGGAAAAAACGTAAAGGAGCGGGGCGTTCAAGTGGCAAATAGTTTTCTATCACGTTGGTCTCAGCGTAAATTAGAGGAACAGTCCGAACAACAGACTGAGCCAGAATTGCTGACCATTGAAGATGAGCAAACAGGGGAGTCAGTCGCAGAAGAGGATGTTGTACTGGATGCGTCTAATGACTCGCTGGAATCAGAGACGGAAGGAGAGGTAGAGACAGAAACCACAGTTGATACAGAGGAGGAGGATCTCTCTATATCTCAGCTTCTTGCTAATACTGAAGTGGACAAAGCTGTTAAAAAAGCCGCGCTTAGAAAGCTCTTTATGCAGCCAGAATTTAATGTTGTCGATGGGTTAAATGACTATGACCATGACTACTCAGCCGTTAAACCCCTAGCTACAGGAGTCGCTGAAACGCTTAGGGGCTGGGTAAAAGAGATTGATGAGAAATTGGAACCTGAAGAAGCCCCCCAGAACTCAACAACACTGACATCGAGTGATGCCGAGCGTAATGCCGAAAGTGTTGATTCCGATGATAGTGAGCCTGTTGCGAACGCGTCTGTGGAAAGCCCTAGAACAGATCAGCAAACCAAATCGGGTGATGAAACTATTTCTGAGATAAAGCCTGATACCAAGCCTACCTAACAAGCTGATATTGAGACAAAATTTACCACATAGAAAGTAGGTACATTTTGTCTCATTTTAGTTTCTCAATGAATGAGACAAAATGTCTCACGCGACAAATAGCCTCAACGATCTGAGGGAAAACTGAGGTAATGCATTAATTAATAGCGTTTTTTTATCGTATTTATAGTTGGAACAGTAATTGCAAACCTGTGTAGTTGGTTCATATGAAACCAAAAAACGGAGCGCAAAGACTCCACCACTGGAAACAAGCGATGATAAAACAACTATTACAACAAGCGACATCTAAAAACGGACGCGCGCGTAGCTTTGCTTTTGAAAACACCGTTGAGTTATCGAACTTAATACCACCAACGGTGAGCTATGAAAGTCATGGTGACACGTTAATCGTTGGGCCTACGGCGATTATCACCAGTACAGCAGAGCAGTTGACGACGATGCATTCGGTAACACTACTGTCGACTGACGGCGAGCCCTCTGAGCATAGTAACCTCTACTATGCTGACAGCATCGAAATCACTGGATTCTTGGGTACGTTTAGCGTTCACATCCAAAATAAGCACACGCACAGCAATTTAGCGGAAGTCTCTATCGGTCGAGACTGTTTCGACATTGTTTTGGATCACTCTCTCAACGGCTGTATGTCTGAAGAAGTGCCTGTACCTGGTTACTACCCAGTTGGTCGTGGTTACCCAACACTTGCCGATGCACTGGAAGAAATTCCGGGCTTAATGGGGACGTTTGATAAGCCAAAGTATTTTCGACTCGATACGGATTTGTGCGCCCACAGCTCACGAGGTGTAAAGGGTTGTGAGCGATGTGTAGACGCTTGTCCTGCTGGAGCGCTTAGCAGCCAAGGTAACGATAAAATTGGTCATAAGATCGAAATCAACCCTTACCTTTGCCAAGGTGTCGGTACTTGCGCTACAGCATGTCCTACGGAAGCGATTCACTACGCACTTCCTACACCACAAGATACCCAAAAGTTCATTGAACGTACGCTGGCAAATTATCATCAGCAGGGTGGTGAGAATGCCATTGTTCTAATCTGTAGCTCACGTCATGAAAGCTATAACGTGATGGCGCTGAAAGTATTGCCAGACAATGTGATTCCAGTAGTGGTCGAAGAGCTACCATCGGTAGGAATTGATACTTGGTTCGCTGCGTTGGCCAATGGCGCGACTCAAGTCATATTTTCTGCAAGTCGTCATATGCCAGAAACCATTCAAACGGTACTGAATCGTGAAGTAGGTATGGCGCAGCAGCTTCTAGAAAACCTAGGTCTAGCACGTGAGACCATCGACATCTTGTACCTTGAGTCATTGCGCGAAGGTATGCCGACATTAGTTGAGTTAGACCTTGAGCTTCGTATTGGCGATGTTGAAGGCAACAAACGTCAACGACTATTCCATTCTTTGGATGTGTTGTCTGCCAAACAAGGCGTGACTGACAACATTCAGCCACTCCCGACGACCGCACCTTATGGCACTGTTCAATGTGATACGGACAAATGTACCTTGTGTATGGGCTGTGTAGCGGTTTGCCCAACGAAGGCGCTTTACAACAAGGGTGATAGACCTGCGCTAGACTTTGTTGAGCAAGACTGCGTGCAGTGCGGCATGTGTGAAAAAGCGTGTCCAGAATCTGCGTTATCCCTTACTCAGCAAATCAATTGGGACAAAGAAGCGCGCACCAAAGTCGTTGCGCTTCATGAAGAGAAAGCGGCGGAATGTTTAAGTTGTGGTAAGCCATTTGCACCGCAATCCATGATTACGATGCTGCAAGATAAGTTACGCGGTCACTCTCACTTTGACAATGAAGCGGCACTGCGTCGTATTGCGATGTGTGAAGATTGTCGAGTCGTGGATATGTTTGAAAATATGGCTGAAAACCCTGAACAACAACTTAAATACTAGGAACGTATGTCAATGGATAACGAGAATAACCAACTAAGAAGTGACATCTACCTACTCATTTCAACGCTATGCCGTGGGGCGCCTGAGCGTGAGTTACTTGATTTTCTATCAACATTGGAGATCGAGTCGGGCATTAATCAAATGACCAGTGCATGGCAAGGGTTAGCTGAGGCTGCAAAAGTCGCTGAAGTCAGTGCGCTTGAAGATGAGTATCAAGACTTGTTCATAGGTGTCGGAAAAGGTGAGGTGATTCCTTTTGCTTCTTGGCATTTGACCGGCTCTCTGATGGATAAGCCGCTGGCGGCGCTTCGCCAAGATCTTAGCCATTTAGGCCTAGAGCGTGAAGAGTCAGTTAAAGAGCCAGAAGATCATATTTCAGCCGTGTGCGAAGTGTTAGCGCACTTGATTGACCAACAGAAAGAGCAAGAAGCGAAAGCCTTCTTTAACCACCATCTTTCTCCTTGGTACACAGATTTATGCCGCCAGATTGAAACTGCGCCGAGTGGTCAGTTTTATCCATCTGTTGCGGTATTAATGCAAGCATTTTTCGATGTAGAGCAGGTGAGCTATGCGCAAAACCCAGGCACTACGCAGACGAAAATGAAGATAGACGTAAAAAATATAACCACTAAGTAATGTCAGCTAACGAGAGATGCCATCACAACGGATAGGTATCCACTCAGGGAGCAAACTATGAGTAAACAAACCAAACGTGACGATAAAAGTGATTTTAACGAAAATCGTCGAAACCTACTAAAAGGCCTGACTACTGCGGCTGTCGCCGGCGCTGTTATTTCAGGTACTGCACATGCCACGACTAATACTGAGTTAGTTGAAGCAAAGCCCGATAACGATCAGAAAACCGGTTATCGTGAAACGCAGCACGTTAAAGATTATTACGACACATTGTAGGAGCAAAGCATGAAATTAACGAAACGCTCCGACAATGTGAGCAATAATGAAAACAAGCTCGGTCTTAGCCGCCGTGCATTTATGCGCAATTCATCTATCGCTGCAGGTGGTTTGGCTGCGGGTGCCTATACGTTCGCACCAGGTATGATCAGAAAAGCACAGGCTGAATCGGTTCCTGTGGATGCAAAGACGGAAGTTAAGCGCACCATCTGTTCTCACTGTTCGGTGGGCTGTGGCGTTTATGCCGAAGTACAAAACGGTGTGTGGACTGGCCAAGAGCCAGCGTTTGACCACCCATTTAATGCTGGTGGTCACTGTGCGAAAGGTGCAGCCTTGCGTGAGCATGGTCATGGTGAACGTCGTCTTAAGTACCCAATGAAACTCGAAGGCGGTAAGTGGAAGAAGCTTAGCTGGGAAGATGCGATTGAAGAGATCGGTAATAAGGTTTTAGAGATCCGCAAAGAATCAGGCCCAGATTCTGTTTACTGGCTGGGTAGTGCCAAGCACAACAACGAACAAGCGTATATGTTCCGTAAAATGGCATCGCTTTGGGGCACTAACAACGTTGACCACCAAGCGCGTATTTGTCACTCGACCACAGTATCCGGTGTTGCTAACACTTGGGGCTACGGGGCGATGACCAACTCGTTCAACGACATGCACAACTGTAAGTCGATGCTGTTCATTGGTTCAAACCCGGCGGAAGCACACCCGGTGGCTATGCAGCACATCCTGATCGCAAAAGAGAAAAACCGCTGTCAGATCGTGGTTGCAGATCCTCGTCGTACTCGCACCGCAGCAAAAGCCAACCACTACTGCTCGCTTCGCCCTGGTACCGACGTAGCGTTTATCTGGGGTCTTTTGTGGCATATCTTCGCAAACAAGTGGGAAGATCAAGAGTTCATTCGCCAGCGTGTTTACGGTATGGATGAGATCCGTACTGAAGTAGCGAAATGGAATCCAGAAGAAGTGGAGCGCGTTACTGGCGTTAGCGAAGCGGATGTTTACAAAGCGGCGAAGATCCTTTCTGAAAACCGCCCTGGCAGTATCATTTGGTGTATGGGTGGTACTCAGCACACTACAGGTAATAACAATACACGTGCTTACTGCGTACTCGAGCTTGCTCTGGGCAACATTGGTAAGTCTGGTGGTGGTGCCAACATCTTCCGTGGTCACGACAACGTTCAAGGCGCTACTGACCTTGGCGTACTCTCTCACACTCTACCTGGATACTATGGTCTAGCAGATGGTTCATGGAAACACTGGGCAAAAGTGTGGGATGTTGACTACGAGTGGATCAAAGAGCGATTTGACCAGAATGAATACCGCGGCAAGAAGCCAATGAACAACATGGGCATTCCAGTGTCCCGTTGGATTGATGGTGTTTTAGAGAATAAAGACAATATCGAGCAGAACGATAACATTCGTGCCATGTTCTATTGGGGTCACGCGGTTAACTCGCAAACCCGTGGCGTAGAGATGCAAAAAGCGATGCAGAAGCTGGATATGATGGTGATCGTTGACCCGTATCCAACACATGCAGCGGTTATGAATAACCGTACTGATGGCGTTTACCTGCTTCCTGCAACCACCCAGTTTGAAACGTATGGCTCTGTTACGGCTTCTAACCGTTCACTGCAATGGCGCGACAAAGTTATTGAACCACTTTTCGACTCTAAGCCTGACCACGAAATCATGTACCTTCTAACTAAGAAGTTGGGTTTCGAGAAAGAGCTATTCAAAAATGTTGCGGTTGAGAACAATCAGCCAAACATCGAAGACATCACGCGTGAGTTTAACAAAGGCATGTGGACGATTGGTTACACCGGCCAAAGCCCAGAGCGTATTAAAGCGCACCAACAAAACTGGCATACGTTCCACAAAACTTCACTGGTAGCGGAAGGCGGCCCAATCAATGGCGAAACCTACGGTTTACCTTGGCCATGCTGGGGCACAGCTGAGATGAAACACCCAGGTACCCACATTCTTTATGATACGTCTAAAGCAGTCGCTGACGGTGGTGGTAACTTCCGTGCTCGTTTTGGTGTTGAGTTCGAAGGCAATAGTCTACTCGCTGAAGATAGTTATTCCTTGGGTTGTGAACTTGAAGATGGCTATCCAGAGTTTACGGATAAACTCATCAAACAATTAGGTTGGTGGGATGACTTAACGGCGGAAGAAAAAGCAGCAGCAGAAGGTAAAAACTGGAAGACGGACTTATCTGGTGGTATTCAGCGCGTAGCGATTAAGCATGGCTGTATGCCTTTTGGTAATGCCAAAGCGCGTGCCATTGTTTGGACATTCCCAGATAGAGTGCCTTTGCACCGTGAGCCACTTTACACGCCAAGACGTGATTTAGTAGCAGATTACCCAACATGGGATGACAGTGAGTCTATCTACCGTCTTCCTACCATGTACAAATCAATTCAAGACAAAGATGTGTCGGGCGAGTATCCAATCGTTCTAACGTCAGGTCGATTGGTTGAGTACGAAGGTGGTGGTGAAGAAACGCGTTCTAACCCATGGCTAGCCGAACTTCAGCGTGAAATGTTTGTTGAGGTGAACCCGAAAGATGCCAATGACATTGGCTTCAAAGACGGTGACATGGTGTGGGTTGAAGGTGCAGAAAAAGGGCGTATTAAGGTGAAAGCGATGGTGACACCTCGTGTGAAACCGGGTCTGGCGTTCATTCCATTCCACTTTGGCGGTAAGTTCCAAGGTGAAGACCTCACCAATAAGTATCCAGAGGGTACCGTGCCTTACGTCATCGGTGAAGCCGCTAACACAGCAACCACCTATGGTTATGACCCAGTGACTCAAATGCAGGAAACCAAAGTCACTCTCTGTAACATTAAGAAAGCGTAAGGAGTCACCTAATGGCTAATATGAAATTCCTATGTGACACCAAACGTTGTATTGAATGTAATGGCTGTGTCACGGCATGTAAAAACGAAAATGATGACGCGCTTCAATGGGGTATCCAGCGTCGTCGTGTTGTTACTTTGAACGATGGTCTTCCCGGTGAAAACTCGATCTCTGTGGCTTGTATGCACTGTACCGACGCGCCATGTATGGCTGTGTGTCCTGCAGATTGCTTCGAGCGTACAGAAGATGGCATTGTGCTTCACAACAAAGATCTCTGTATCGGCTGTGGCTACTGCTTGTTTGCCTGTCCATTTGGTGCACCTCAGTTCCCGAAACAAGCTGCGTTTGGTGAACGCGGTAAAATGGACAAATGTACTTTCTGTGCGGGCGGCCCTGAAACTGAAGATAATTCAGAAGAAGAGCGCGCTAAGTATGGCGCAAACCGTATTGCTGAAGGTAAGCTGCCAATGTGTGCCGAGCTTTGTTCAACAAAAGCTCTACTAGCCGGTGACGCTGCGAAAGTATCGGATATCTTCCGTCAACGTGTAGTAGAGCGTGGTGCGAAAGATGCAGGTTGGACCGATGGGAATGACCTCGCTTACGATGCGACTAAAAGCTAATGGAGAGAGCGATGGCTATTTTGTCTAAACAACAAGGTTTGCTTGGCTCTGTCTTCCAATTGCTGCTGCCAGTGTTGGCAGCAGTGGTTCTTGTAATGTCGTTTGGCGTTCATGCTGAAGAAAGTAAGAGCAATAAAGTTGTTCAAGGTGAGATGACACAGCTTGCTGGTGCTGACTATTGGCGCATGGTGAAAGAAGGGGTAGAGGGGACAACCACCTCTGCGTCTCCTGAGCACGGTGTGTTAATCAGTACGCCTGGTGAAACGTGGTATATCTTGAAAGAAAAGTGGATGTCTCCTGCTGGTGCAGTAGCCATTTTCGGTAGTATTACCCTTGTGATGCTCGCGTATTTCATTGGTGGCCCAATGAAGCTATCTGGCGCGAGAACTGGGCGTAAACTGCAAAGATGGAGCCGTATGGACAGAGCGCTTCACTGGAGTATGGCGTTTGTCTTCTTAACGCTTGCCTTCAGTGGTCTGATGCTGGTCTACGGTAAGCACTTTATGAAGCCTTATGTACCTACAGACTTATGGGGCTGGACCGTTTATTTGGCGAAGCAGTACCATAACTATATGGGGCCAATGTTCTTAGTGCTACTCGTTGCCCTGCTCTTTAAGTGGTGGAGTAAATCTATTTTCACTAAGGTGGATGTACAGTGGTTTATGAAGTTTGGCGGTATGGCAGGCAAGCATAAAGGCAGTCACCCCTCTGCTGGTTTTTCTAATGCGGGTGAGAAGGTTCTGTTTTGGATGCTGATCATTGTTGGTGCTGTTGTCGCCGCCAGTGGCCTTATTCTAGATTTCCCTATTTTTGGTCAAACACGTCGTGATATGGAATGGTCGAACTTAATCCATATGCTGGCTGCACTGATACTGATCTGTGGTTTCATTTTCCATATTTACATCGGCTTGTTCGGGATGGAAGGAGCGTTGGAAGGCATGGTGACGGGTGAAGTTGACGAAACGTGGGCGAAAGAGCATCACGATCTTTGGTATGAGGAAGTCAAACATGAGCTGGACAACCCCAAGCCTAAAGAAGAGTCAGTTTCATCTGGCGTTGATGGCAAGACGCGAAGCGATCTAAGCTAAAGGAGAATACTAAGATATGCACCAACAACACAAAGGTATTTGGATAGCTTACATTCTTAGCCTCTTTACGCCTTTTACGTTATTAATCTCAGGCGTTATTGCTATTGTCTATGCTGGTTATCGTTTGGACAAAGGTGAGGATAGTGATGTGATTAACTCTCATTACTACGGGTTGATTAGAACCTTCTTTCTCAATCTGACCTTCTTTGTTGTGTTAATCGTCACTGTAGCAACCTCTAACGGCTTGCTCAAAGGCGTCACGCACTATTGGTATCAGGCAACGTGGCTCGACCAGATTGCAAACTTCATTCCCTATGTTGGTATGTTGTTTGCCTCGGTCGCAATTGTGGTCTGGATTATTCGTATGTTTGCTGGCATGAACAAACTGAAGCAAAACATACCAATGACGTTTGGTGAAACTGCTGAGCCAATTAAGCATCTACCGTAAATACTGGTAGTCCTATCGAAAAGGAGTTGTAGCTAACTACAACTCCTTTTTTATTGTCTGACCTATTTTTTGCAACATAATTGCAACTTATTAGTGCACTCCAAATTGGTGCGTCATCCCTTCCATGGTGCAACAGAAACGTGCTACGTCGTAACTCTTTAAAGCCAGTGCCATCAAGGTTTATTATTAATCAATAACTTAGATGCGTATCTGTTATTTCTGTCAACTTGGAACGTTCTTTGCTCTAACTGTCGTTCAATAAAAAATCGCTCTCACCAAATTGGTGTAAAGCAAGAAGGTGTGGCACGTTTTTGGTGCGTGTCATAACTAAACGATAAAGGAGTAATCGACTTATGACCCCCTCTGTAGAGCACGTACATGGTGCAGTACAAACACTCACTCAGAGTTCAGATACGCTTTTCTTACTATTGGGTGCCATTATGGTGTTCTTAATGCATGCTGGGTTTGCATTTCTTGAAGTGGGGACGGTAAGGCATAAAAACCAGGTGAATGCTTTAGTGAAAATCTTGGCTGATTTTGGTGTTTCAGCGATTGCTTATTTTTTCATAGGCTACTGGGTAGCTTATGGTGGTACATTTTTCGCGGATGCGGAAACCTTGTCGCAAGGAAATGGCTATGAGCTGGTTAAGTTCTTCTTCCTGTTGACGTTTGCGGCCGCAATTCCAGCCATTGTCTCTGGTGGTATTGCAGAGCGCGCAAGGTTCTACCCTGTGTTGTTAGCGACTTTCTTTACCGTGGGTCTTGTCTACCCGTTGTTTGAAGGGATGATTTGGAATGGTAACTTTGGCTTTCAAAGCCTTTTAGAGTCAAGCTTTGGTGCGGGTTTCCATGACTTTGCTGGCTCAGTGGTGGTGCATGGCGTTGGTGGTTGGATTGCTTTGGTTGCGGTGATCTTCCTTGGTATGCGAAAAGGGCGTATTCGCGCTGGTAAACATACCAACTTTGCTCCGTCAAATATTCCTTTCTTGGCTTTGGGGGCGTGGATCCTAAGTGTTGGTTGGTTTGGCTTTAACGTGATGTCTGCGCAAACGCTCGAAGGAATTAGTGGTCTTGTTGCGATGAACTCACTGATGGCAATGGTAGGCGGCATCTTAGCTTCTCTGTTTGCGGGTAGAAATGACCCTGGTTTTATCCATAATGGACCGTTAGCAGGCTTAGTAGCGGTTTGTGCGGGTTCGGATCTGATGCATCCAATTGGTGCTCTGATTACTGGCGGTGTAGCAGGCGCATTGTTTGTTTGGGTGTTCACTTATCTACAGAATAAAACGCAAATTGATGACGTATTGGGTGTATGGCCGCTACATGGCCTCTGTGGCGCTTGGGGCGGTATCGCGGCAGGTATTTTTGGTCAGCAAGCACTAGGTGGTATGGGTGGTGTAAGCTTCGCCTCCCAATTAGTTGGCACAGCTGCTGGTATCGTTGTTGCCGTGATTGGTGCTGGTCTTGTGTACGGCATTCTTGATAAGCTCACTGGCTTGCGTTTATCTGAAGAAGAGGAATACAAAGGCGCGGACTTGGCGATTCACAAGATCTCAGCCACAAACGAAGATTAATACTATCTTATTGCTTCTAAGTAACTGAAATCACGTAGGGATTAGACCATGGTCTAATCCCTAAAACTATTGATGTTATTCGTTCCATGTTACTCTTGTTGGTACAACAATAAGTCAGCACAAGGAAGGTCTATGAAGTTTCCCTACAAAAATGTCGTTGTTTTGACCGGTGCGGGTATTTCTGCGGAGTCAGGTATTCAAACATTCCGTGCACAAGACGGACTTTGGGAAAACCACCGAATTGAAGACGTGGCCACTCCAGAAGGTTTTGTACGCAATCCAGAACTTGTCCAAAATTTTTATAATCAGCGTCGTAGCAAACTCCAACAGGAGTCTATTTTGCCTAACGCCGCTCATATCGCGTTAGGAAACCTTGAAAAAGAGTTAGACGGCACGGTTACTGTTATTACTCAAAATATCGACAATCTCCACGAGCGCGGCGGAAGCGAAAACATCATTCATATGCATGGTGAACTTCTTAAAGCACGCTGTGAAGAGTCTGGGCAGGTGATCGATACCAAAGACGATATCCTTACTGGAGATTTATGCCACTGTTGCCAAATTCCTTCGCAAATGAGACCACATATCGTCTGGTTTGGTGAGATGCCTCTTCGAATGGGTGATATTTACGCCGCTATTGAGAAAGCTGACCTGTTTGTTTCCATTGGTACTTCAGGCGTAGTGTATCCAGCTGCGGGTTTTGTTCATGATGCTAAAATGCATGGCGCTCACACCATAGAGATCAATCTAGAGCCAAGCGCAGTACAGAGTGAGTTTGAAGAGAAGCGATATGGAAAGGCGAGTATTGAAGTGCCTAAGTTGGTCAAAGAGATTTTAGAGTTGCAGACTCAAGGTAATACTGCTTAAAACCAAACCTACTACGTATTACCTGTAGTGTATTGTGCTATACCACCATTACGTCATCCTCGAGATATCGAGGAGCTCCCGAAGCGTGCAGGGTGGTAACAGTCATTGAAGTTGGCTAAAGCGCGCTATAGAAGATCCCCTTTTTAAAGGGGATGACGACTTTTAGGAAAACTAGATATAACAAAGCCCTCCAGTAGGAGGGCTTTGTCTTTAGTCAATACTAGAAATTAGTTATCGACTTTTAGCTTTTGGAAGTATTCTTCGTAAAGCGCGCCAGCTTCGCCAACTTCATCTTGCCATGTACCCGAGTCCATCACTTTTTGAGGTGGGAACACGTTTGGATCTTCAGCAAATTCTCTTGGTAGTAGCGGATAAGCTGTTTTAACTGGTGTTGGGTAACCAATTTCCACTGCAATTTTCGCAGCATTTTCTGGACGAAGTAGGAAATCAATCATCTTGTGTGCGGCTTCTGTATTTTTCGCACCTGATGGGATGGCTAGGCTATCCATCCAGAAAATCGTGCCTTTTTCAGGCCATACGATCTCGATAGAAGCGCCTTCTTGGCGAGCCATATATGCTGAACCATTCCAAAGCATACCCAGTGATACTTCACCTGCAAGGTATGGGTTTGCCGGGAAATCTGAGTTGAACACCAATACATTTGGTACCAACTTTCTAAGCTCTTCGTATGCAGCTTTGATTTCATCTGGATTAGTGGTGTTTGGCGAGTAACCAAGTTTCGTTAGTGCGATGTGGAATACTTCACGTGAGTCATCCATCATCATCAGCTGACCGTCCCATTGAGGATCCCATAAATCACCCCAAGAGCTTACCGCTGAACGGTCTAGCATATCTGTATTGATACCGATACCGGTTGCGCCCCAGATATAAGGAATCGAGAATTTGTTGTCTGGGTCAAAAGGCTTGTCTAGATAGTTTGGATCCAGATCTTGATAGTGAGCTAGCTTTTCTTTGTCTAACTCTTGAAGCATGCCTTCTTTACGCATCTTAGATACGAAGTAGGTAGAAGGAACCACGAGGTCGTAGCCAGAGCCTTGCGTTTTTAATTTCGCATACATGCTCTCATTGGATTCATAAGTAGAGTAGATGACTTTAATGCCAGTTTCTTTAGTAAAGTCTTCTAGTACTTCGCTAGGAATGTATTCAGACCAGTTGTAGAAGTAAAGTTCTTCGTTGGCTGCAAACGCCGGGGTAGTGAAGAGAGTCGCCGCACATAGTGCGCCTGCATACAATTTGCTTTTCATTACTTTTCCGTTTGTTTTGGTAAACAAAGAGTCTCTAAGAGACATGACGATATGGGAAAGTAGGGCTTCCCACACTACTTTGCACGCCATCATTATTTGATGTGCATCACAACATTATATCAGCCAATGATTGAATACTCTATGTTGGAGTTTACAAAAATTAAACGTTTAGAAGGATATAGAACGTTAGCCATAAAAAAAGGTGGCTACTGCCACCTTTTTACACTGAAGGAGTAAAGATTACTGACCTGCTTTTAGTTTTAGGAAATAATCTTCGTAAACTACCGTGCTGTCACCAACCGCATCTTGCCATTCTACGCGATCCAAATCTTCTTGAGATGGGAATAGAGCAGGGCTGTCTTTAAACTGCTCGTTTGACGCTTTTACTGCTGTTAGGTAGCCAGTGTCGCGAGAAATTTGCTCTGCGATTTCTGGGCGAAGCAAAAAGTCGATCATCTTGTGTGCTGCATCAACGTTTTTCGCACCTGAGCTGATCGCGAAGTTGTCTACCCAACCAATACCGCCTTCTTTCGGGAATACAAGCTTAATTGGTAGACCTTCATTTTGCGCAGCCGCTGCTGAGCCATTCCAAAGCATACCTAAGCCAACTTCACCAGACATGTATGGTGCACCTGGGTTGTCTGAGTTAAACACCAATACGTTTGGCATTAGCTTTTGCAGTTCTGCGTAAGCTTCGTCAATTTGTGCTTTGTCAGTCGTGTTACCAGAGTAGCCCAATTTACGTAGCGCGATGTGGAACACTTCACGCGTGTCATCCATCATCATTAGCTGGCCTTCAAGCTCTGGCTTCCACAAGTCAGCCCAACTTGTAAATTCTTCAGGATCATACATGTCTGTATTTACAGCAAGACCGGTGATCGCGACAACGTGCGGGATAGAGTAGTCGTTGTTTGGATCGTATGGTTTGTCTAGGTAGTTTGCATCCAGGTTGCTGAAGTTCGATAGCTTTGACTTATCGATTTTTTGTAGCATACCTTCATCACGCATTTTCGCTACGAAGTAGGTCGATGGAACGACGAGATCATAGCCTTTATTGTGCGTTTTTAGCTTTGCATACAAGGTTTCGTTTGACTCGTATGTTGAGTAGATGACCTTGATGCCAGTTTCTTTGGTAAATTGCTCGAGGATATTACTGTTGATGTAAGGCCCCCAGTTCATAAATACCAATTCTTTATCTTCTTTTGCACTAGCTGCTCCAGATAGAAGAGAAAGTGCGCATGCACTACCAGCTAAAAAAGTAGCCCATTTTTTCATTGACGTTAGCTCCAAAACAAACGCTGCCTTTAAGGCATAGATAGAAAAAGAGCAGAATGACAACGCCATTCTGCTCCATTAGTAAAATAGCGGTTTACTTGACCTTTTCTCTAGCCAGTAATTGAGAGGTCACAACCAAGACAAGAGAGACAATTAACATAATGGTCGCAAGGGCGTTCACCTCTGGTGAAATACCGACTTTTACCATTGAATAAATCTTAAGTGGCAAAATCTCGTACGTCGGCCCTGTCACAAACGAACTCACAATCACGTCATCTAGCGATAGTGTAAATGACAATAACCAACCTGCCGCCACTGCCGGTTTAGCGAGTGGCAAGATAATTTGTTTAAGAATAGTCCATTCACCAGCACCAAGATCTTTTGCCGCTTCAAGCATTTTTACATCGAAGCCTTTTAAACGGCTGTAAACAGTCACAACCACGAACGGCAAACAGAATGTAATATGCGCGATCAACAAGCTAAAGAAGCCTAGTTGGGCACCAAGCACCAAGAAAATCGCTAACAACGAAATGGCCATCACAATATCTGGTGACATCATCACAATAAAGAGTAAGCCACTTACTGCGCCTTTACCCTTAAATTGGTAACGGAACAGCGCAACCGCGGTTAAGCTACCAATAATGGTTGCAGCGGTTGCCGAAAAAACAGCGACATTGAGCGAGTGCCAAGCGGCTTGCATCAAGCTGTCGTTGTTAACCAGAGCGTCGTACCACTTGGTCGTAAAGCCCCCCCATTTCATGCCAAATTTGTTGGCATTGAATGAGTTAGCGATCAAAACAATGATCGGTAGATACAAGAACACGTACACTACCGTCATAAAGCTAAATCTTACAGCGCGTCCCATTATTCGAGCTCCACTTTACGGTTTAAGAGCTTGCCTGCACGGTAGTAGGCATACAACATCACTGCCATCGCGGCAGTTAGGGCGATACTCGTCGCCGCGCCAAACGGCCAATCACGAGCATTGAGTATCTGACTCTTAATCACGTTACCAATTAGAAGGTTCTTCGCGCCGCCCAATAGGTCAGCGATGTAGAACATACCTAATGCAGGAAGTAGCACAAGCAGACAGCCGCCGATAATTCCTGGCATAGTTAATGGCAAGATTACTTTCGTTAGTGTTTGCCATTTGTTAGCACCGAGATCGCGCGCTGCTTCAATATATGTACCGTCCAGTTTCTCAATCGCTGAGTAGAGCGGAAGAATCATGAAAGGCAGCAGAATATAGACCAAACCGATCATCACGGCGGTCTCGGTGTACATAATGCGCAAAGGTTTATCGATAATATCTAAGGCTATTAAGCTCTTGTTTAAGATGCCTTGGGTACCTAAAACAATCTTCAAACCATAGGTACGGATTAACGAGTTGGTCCAGAACGGAACTATCACCAAAAACAGCATAAACGGACGCCATTTTTCTGGCATCTTCGCTACGATATACGCAAATGGATAACCAACCACCAAACAGATAAAGGTTGCCACGATCGCCATGTAGAACGAGTGGAATAAGACCTTAGCGTATAGAGGGTCGAGTAATCGAGCGTAGTTCTCGAGTGTGAACGTCATTTCAATCAGGTTAGCTTCGTCTCGAGTTAGGAAGCTTGTACCTATGATCATCACATTGGGAATCAGTACAAACAGTACCAACCAACCGACAATCAGAGTGATAATGGCGTTCTGTAGATTAAACTTCTTGCTCATCTTTTAGCACCACTTCCCAGCTTTCAACCCAAGTAACGGCAACCTTTTGACCTAGAGAGTGGTCGACATCTGGATCATCTTCGTTAAAGAATTCACTCACCATTACACGCATACCAGACTCTAGTTCAACGACAGAATCTAGCGTCATACCTTTATAGGTACGTTCTGCTACGTGACCAACGATGCCTCTATTTTCTGACTCTTTGATCTCTTCGATACGCAAATCTTCTGGACGAAGCAATACTTGAAGCTTTTCACCAGATTCAAACGCTTTGTCGTAGTAAACAATGCTCTTCTGACCTTCTATTTCGGCATTGATACGTTTATCGTCAATGCGGTCGATGGCCGTTGCGTTAAATACGTTGATCTCGCCAATAAAACGAGCAACGAAGAGATTTTTCGGCTCTTCGTAGATTTCACGAGGGGTACCATCTTGCTCGATCACGCCATCGCGCATTACGATGATACGATCCGACATCGACAATGCTTCTTCTTGATCGTGAGTAACGAAAATAAAAGTAATACCTAGTTGGCGCTGAAGCTGTTTAAGCTCAATCTGCATTTGCTTACGCAGTTTGTAGTCAAGTGCAGACAGTGATTCATCAAGAAGTAGAACCTTTGGCTTGTTCACGACAGCGCGAGCAATCGCAATACGTTGTTGCTGACCACCAGAAAGCTGGTGCGGTTTACGCTGAGCCATTTTCTCTAGGCGAACCATTTTCAATGCTTCGAGAACGCGAGGTTCAATCTCAGCATTTGGCACTTTTTGCATACGCAAACCAAATGCCACGTTTTCGAAAACGGTCATATGAGGAAAGAGGGCATAGCTCTGGAAAACAGTATTGACGTGTCTCTGTTCAGCGGGGACTTCCGTTACATCTTGGCCAGCGAGATTGAGTCTACCACTGTCGACGGTTTCAAAGCCGGCGATCATTCTTAGTACTGTGGTCTTACCGCAGCCCGAAGGACCCAAAATAGTGAGAAACTCACCATGATTAACGTTTAAGTTAAGATTTGCGATGATTTCCTTACCATCGAAACTTTTACTCACACCAGCAAGCTGTACGACTGGTGTTCCTTCTGAATGTTTAGCGTTCAACGTCTGTTTTTCTCCACCTCGGCCGAAAATTTAGCGGCCAGTTGCTATACACATTTAAGGCGCGCATCATAATCACCAATTGGGTGAAATCAAAGCATTTTCTTATCCCGAAACGAAAAAATTTCGCAGGTAAAACTAAACATTATTTACCATACTAGGTTTAGAGCGCGTCGAGTTGAATATTTTGCCTTATCAATTGGTTAATTATCACCCAAAAAGACTGAAAAGCAAGGTGATAACAGTGATAATACAATCTCGTTACCGCTATAATGTCGCAGCCTTTTCAACGAAGAAATGTACTCGTATAGAGTGTCACTTGGAAAACATATGAAAAACGATTTTGAAAGAGACTTCAACTTAGGTGGCTCAATTGAGCGCGCTATCTCAGGGAAATATGACCTCAAGGCTGGGGCTGTGTTCCAAGAAGCGTGGCAGCAAACCATCAAGCATTTTTTGTCTTTCTCTCCTGCAATTATTGCCCTCATTTTTGTGCAAGTGGGTATTTTTTATATCGCACTGCAATTACAACTTGGCGATCCATCCGTTATCTTGCAAGCGTTCCAGGACCCAAGCTTGCTAGATCAGAGCATTTTTCAGGCTATTTTTGTTGCCAATTTTAGTTATGAAGTAGTGAGTGCACCTGTATTTGCAGGTATCTCACTTATGGCAATGAGCCACGCAGCGGGTCTTACAACAAAAACCAGACACATCGGCAAAGGTCTACAGTTTACCGTGCCTGTCATTATCGCTACGCTGTTTAGCTTGATGCTGCAAGGCGTGGTGAGCATGATTTTGCCATTCCTTTCGATGTATCTATCTCTTGCGTTTAGCCAATCTATATTGCTTATCTGCGAGAAAAAGGTTTCACCACTCCAGTCTTTGCTTTTATCACTGCGTGCGGTAAACAAGAAGATTTTCGTTCTGGCAGGTATCTACACCTTAGTGATGTTGATGTTCATTGTCGGCGCGATGTTCTACGGTATTGGCCTTATCTTTGTATTGCCGTTTTTCTTCCATGTAAAAGGCATTGTTTATCGCGAGATGTTTGGTATCACCCTAAAGATTGTTGCCACTGAAGATAATGGCTCAAACGACTCTGGTAACGACAGCAACGACGATAACAACGACAATACACCACCAAGAAACGACGATAAGCCTAATAAGAACCCTGAGGTATTTGATGCGTAGTTCGCATAAATTTCTTTCTATAGCTGCGCTCCTGACTGGGAGCGCTTTTTTGTTCCTTTCTGAAAAATCCGCCGATGACCATGAAGATGAAGCCATCACGCTGCCTGCCATCGCGGAAGACAAGCCAGATATCGCGAGCATTACCGATACCAATCAGAAGAAGCAGACTTTTTTTGATTACTTGAGACCCGGAATCGCCATTGAAAACGCGCGAATTGAAAAAGAGCGCAGACGATTACTTGGCATTAAACTAGCGCTGGATGAGCAGTCTCTGACGAGTGAACAACAAGCTACGGCAAAGCGCCTTGGTAAACTCTATTCATTAGAGCCTTCACAGGTGAACTATGATTGGGTCAATGCAATGCTTGAAAGGGTAGATGTTCTGCCTGAAGCACTGGTACTGACGCAAGCGGCTAACGAATCGGCATGGGGAACATCGCGCTTTGCCAACGAAGCCAATAACTATTTTGGTCAATGGTGTTATACGAAGGGATGCGGCCTTGTTCCGTTGAAACGTAGCGAAGGAATGTCGCATGAAGTGGCTAAGTTCAGCTCTCCTCAGCAATCTATCCACGGTTACTTTATGAATGTGAATCGCAACCGCGCTTACCAAGAATTGCGTGATATTCGTGCTGGTATTAGAGATCGAGGTGAAAATTTGTTGTCAGAGACGGCTGCACTGGAACTCACTAATGGATTACTGCGTTATTCGGAGCGGGGTGAGGCATACGTCAAAGACCTGCAAGCCATGATTCGACATAATGACAAGTTCTGGACAACACAATAATAATCAAAGAATTAAACATGAAAGTAGTAAAGTTAGCCCTTTTAGGTTTTGCCGCAGCCACATTTGCGGTTCCCACTCTTGCCCAAGAGTACATGTTCACCTATTCAAAACTGTTTTCGCAGATGAAGAACAATGCGAAAGAAGGGCATGAGGATGTGAAGGTGGGTTTCTTCTTTGTCGATGCGGACTCAAAAAGCTTGTGTCCTATTGAAAAAGCTTGGATGGAAAAAGAGGAGCATTATGAAGAGTTGCCAGCGAGTCCAATCAACGAACTCGTAGTGCCGCTAGATAACAACCTCAAGTCAGCGAATCCGTTGGTGTTTGTACACACTCCACAAGATCAGCGTTGCGACTTCTCTATGGTGGTGATGACGACCGAACCTATGTCAGGCAAAGTGACTTATGCAGAGGTTGAAAGACTTCTGCCACAAATGCAGGTGATGCTAGAAGATTTAGGAGGCATGTTTGCCAGTTGGTTCACTCCGGATGTTGAAGGTATTACTCTAGAGTTCGCGCCTAATATGGAAGGCGTGATTTCTTATTCGAATGGTGACTCGGTAGCATTAGAAAACGGTAAAGCTCAAGTACGTCTCAGTGATATCGGTGAGGGGGGGTACATGACGCTCCCTGGAGAGACACTTCGTATCCTACCTTACCTTCCTGGCGCCAAATAAGCCTGCGCATCTTTCTAGAATTGTTTGACTCCCAATCGAAAGGGGGTCAAACAACCATTTAATCTTTATCAAAAAGCTCGTATAATCCACGCCCCAGATTATTCCCAGTAGGAAATCCTATCGTCGACATTGTCGGCAATGTGAGAGCACGTGATGAATCAGACAGATACAAGAAAAGAAACCCTAGAGTTCAACAAACTTCAAAAGCGTCTTAGAAGAAATGTTGGCAACGCAATTATCGACTACAACATGATTGAAGAAAATGATGTGGTGATGGCGTGTATCAGTGGTGGTAAAGATTCATTTGCGATGCTGGATATCCTATTGAATCTTCAAAAAGCAGCACCAATCAAGTTTGATGTGGTTGCGGTTAACCTTGATCAGAAACAGCCAGGTTTCCCAGAGCACATCCTGCCAGATTACTTTGAAACACTGAACATTCCTTATTACATCGTTGATAAAGATACGTACTCAGTCGTTAAAGAGAAGATCCCTGAGGGCAAAACGACTTGTGGTCTATGCTCGCGTCTTCGTCGTGGAACGCTCTACTCATTTGCTGAGAAAATTGGCGCGACTAAAATTGCACTAGGTCACCACCTTGATGACATTGTGGAAACCATGTTCTTGAACATGTTCCACGGCTCTCGCCTAAAAGCGATGCCTCCTAAGCTTCGTTCTGATGATGGTCGTAACGTGGTGATTCGTCCGCTAACGTATTGCCGTGAAAAAGATCTGATCAAATACGCTGAACATAAAGATTTCCCAATCATTCCTTGTAACCTGTGTGGTTCTCAGGAGAACCTACAACGTCAGTCGATTAAGGCGATGTTGATTGATTGGGATAAGAAGACTCCGGGACGCGTTGAAGCTATCTTCAAATCGATTCAAAACGTTAGCCCAAGTCAGTTGGCTGACCGTGAATTGTTTGATTTCGTAAACCTTCCATTGGATCGTGAAGGCTCACGTGAAGAGTATGAGTTTAGTGAAGCGACGGTTTCGTCGACAAACATCGATGAGTCTATGTTTATTGATGTGACTAATGTTTAGTACACCGCTAGATTGAAGAAAACGCCCCTTATTTGAGGGGCGTTTTTTTATGTTGGTTACATAGAAGTTAAGCTCATTCATCCAAGGCTTGGTGGGTACTCGTGTCATTCCTGCGCAGGCAGGAATCTAATCGAGGCTTGGTGCATGCGTTAAGTAGACCCCTGCCTGCGCAGGGGTGACGAAATACTGGACATGTGATGTGATTATTAAGATTGGCTTGGATCTAGAGGGCTAATATAGCCATCTGGCTTAAGCGCCATCACATCACAATTGATCTTATCAATCACATGCTCTGCTGTATTACCAATAAACACCGCGGACAAACCAGTGCGACCAGTAGTACCAAGAATCACCATGCCAGCATCCAGCTGACGAGCCACATCCGGAATGATGTCTTCTGGCAATCCTTGCTCAACGATCGTTTGGTCTTCGGCATAACCATGTTTTTGACGCAGCGCTTTCATAGCCGTCAAATGGTGACCGCGAACAGCGTCGGTGTAGGTTGCTGGATCGAACTCTGGAAGCTCAATAGTGATGTTTGCAGGTGTAACCGGGTAGGCGTTAACGAGATAGCCCGTTGCGTCGAGACGTTCGGTTAAGCTATCAAGTTGCTTCACCATACAATCATTCAAATCGATATGGGTTGGGTTTTCTGAGCCAACGTGAACCGATGCAATAATATTGGCTTTCTCTGGCCAATCGGCATTCTTAACTAACAAAACAGGTACTGGGCATTTACGAAGTAAGTGCCAATCTGTTGGTGTGAAAATCACCGACTCGAGAATGTCGTGTTTGCGAGTGGCTTTGATGACAATATCTTGCTGTCCCTCAAAAACTTCCTCCACGATCGCTACATAGGGTCTGTTATGCCAAACAACCGTAACGTCGAAATCGAAGCTGTCATCGAGGTGAGGTTTAGCGACACTTCTCATCCATTCTTCACGTTGGTGTATTACACCACGCCTCATTGCGTCACGTTCTTCATGTGACAACATAGAAGTCATGTCGTAAGAGAAATCGTAGATAGATAAGAAGAAACGAATGTGGCTCCTGGATTTGCTCTTCTTAGCAAGCTGAACCGCACGAGCAAGGGCAGGCTGCTCATCGCTATTAAGATTCGCTACGACGAGGATTTTACTGTAGATGCTCATAGATACTCCCTACCTAATTGGGCCATTACCTATAAACACTTTAGCGCAAATCTATGAATTTTTTTAGAAAAATTGGATTTTAAAGGGAAGAAAATTTGAAGTGGCTCATTGTAGAGCCACTTAGGAAAGGTTGCGACAATTAGTGAGCTGACGAGCTTATTCTTTAGAAACGCCGGCCATTTCCATCAGTGCATCATGGTCGATGATAGTGATGTATTTACCTTTAACACTCAGTACTTCTGCTTTTTGGAAGCGGCCAAGTAGGCGGCTGATGGTCTCAACCGTTAGACCCAAATAGTTACCGATGTCACCGCGAGTCATAGTCAGGCGGAACTCCCTTGGGCTAAAACCACGTTGTGAGAAGCGAGTTGATAGGTTATATAGGAAAGCAGCAAGACGCTCTTCAGCATTCTTCTTAGAAAGCAGCAAAATCATTTCTTGATCGCCTTTGATTTCATTCGACATCAAACGCATGATTTGCTGGCGAAGTTTCGGCATTTTGCCTGAAAGGTCATCTAGAATTTCGTAAGGAATTTCGCACACCATCGAAGTTTCAAGAGCTTGCGCAAAACTTGGGTGTTCATCACCGGTGATGGCATCAAAACCCACTAGGTCGCCAGCTAGGTGGAAAGCAGTGATCTGCTCGTCGCCTTGTTCGGTAATGGTGTAACTTTTAATTGTCCCTGAGCGGATAGCATAAAGTGACTTCAATTCGTCACCTGCTTTGAATAGCTCTTGGCCTTTTTGGATCGGCTTTTTACGCTCAATGATTTGGTCTAGTTGATCAAGCTCAGATTCGTTGAGAGTAAAGGGGATGCAGAGCTGACTAATGCTGCAATCTTGGCAATGAATCGCACAGCCGCCAGACTGAACACGTTTTGCTACAGGCTTTTCAGAAATCATAACAACCTTTCACTATTTGATGTACATCAAGATTTTATCATTCATTACCCCCAAAGGGTAGCTAAAAAATCAATGATAAAACAATCATCTATTAGTTTGCGCTAAAAATCATCACCGACTCGTAACCTGTATATAGTCCATAAACGAGTATCGAAACTGCGGCGATGTTGCGGAAAATAAGTGAATTTTGCAGGGATTTTAATTTTGTAGCGCTCGTGCCTACCAACAACATAGCGGGCAAGGTACCAAGACCAAAAGCTAACATGGTGGCGCCACCGCCCAATGCACTTCCAGATACGGCTGCCCAGGTTAATACCGAGTAGACAAGGCCGCATGGCAACCAGCCCCATAAAAAACCAAACGGTATGGCATGAGAACTGTGTTTTAGTGGCAGTAGTTTATTGGCGAGAGGCGAGATACGCTTCCATAACGACTGACCCAGAGCTTCAACCTTTAGTAGTCCATTCCACCATCGCCCAACATAGAAAGCGAGCAACACCATAAACAAAGCGGCGATGATACGAACAAACGCAAGCGATTGATTGAACTGGGAAAGCGATGCAATCCCTGCAATCGTTCCACCCACAACACTACCGATCAACGTGTAACTTAGCAAACGGCCAAGGTTGTAATTGATTATAAGTGCGGTGGGGGTTTTATTCGATTGTCCAATGGAAAGAAGGGATGCAATACCACCGCACATTCCCATGCAGTGGCCTGCTCCTAAAAGGCCGATGGTAAAAGCACCAACTAGGTCAAGATTCACGCGAGTCTTCCTGTTTCGGCTTGTGACTCGCTTGTTTTGCTTTAGCTTTTTGGTCGGTGTCTTCGTCAAACAAAATATTGTGGCCTTGACGTTCTAGGTCTTCAAATTGTTCGCTTTTCACCGCCCATAAGAAGATGGCAACAGCCACACACACCAAAACAATGGCGATGGGAATGAGGATATAGATGCTTTCCATGTTACTTACCTTCTTCTTTAAGCAAGCGTAGCGAGTTTGAAACGACAATAATGGAGCTTGCTGACATGCCCACAACCGCAATGTAAGGCGCGACGAGTCCTGCGACTGCTAATGGTAGAATCAAAACATTATACCCTAAAGACCAAGCTAAGTTCTCTCTGATGATCTTGCGAGTTCTTAACGCGAGTTCGCGAGCAGTGAGTATTTTATCCAACCTGTCACCCAGTAAAACAAGATCAGCAGAAGCCTTGGCAACATCGGTACCACCACCCATAGCTATAGATAGGTGAGCGCCGGCTAGAGTCGGAGCATCATTAATGCCATCACCAATCATCATAGTAATGTCATCAGAATCGAGAGATTTGAGGTAATTCAGTTTATCGCTAGGTGAAGCACTGGCAATGACGTCATCAATACCGACTTCTTTCGCGACAGGTTCGGCGTTGGAGAGTGTATCACCAGTAAGTAGTGTTGTTTTCACACCGGCTTCACGCATCTTGTTGATAAATTCGACCGCTTCTTTACGAATTGGGTCACGATACTCGAATGTTGCTACATGTTGACCATCTATCGACATATAAACGCTGTTTAGAGCAGCATCGTCACGTCCTAATACATAGTGCGCGTTACCAATTTTAACCAGCTTACCATCAATGATACCTTGCAAACCTGAGCCGATAACGTTTTCTACATCTGTCACCAAGACTGAATGGTTCAGGTATGGTTTGAATGCACGAGCAATAGGGTGGTTGGCGTGACTTTCTAGGGATGCAGCAATGCTGAGTAATTCCGCTTCAGATTGCTCCTCAAACGCGTGCGTACGAGCAATTTCAATGTCCCCATGAGTGAGAGTACCCGTCTTGTCGACAACGAGATGGTTAACTTTGCACAAGGTTTCAAATACGTGTCCACGTCGAGATAGAATACCTAACGTCCCCATACGCGAACTTGAACAAGTGATTGCGGTCGGCGTAGCTAATGATAGAGCACAAGGGCAGGTTGCTACGAGCACAGACAGCATGATCCAAAACGCATCATCAGGTTCCGTTTGATGCCAGAACAACCATGTGCCTGCAGCAATTACGAGTATGATAGCAACAAAGTAACGTGCCACGATGTCAGCGATTTCGGCAATTTTAGGCTTGCTCAATTGGGCTTCATCTTGCAATCGAACAATGCTAGAAATCATTGAGTCGGCTTTGGTGGAGCGCACTTCAAGATCAAAGGCTTCATCACCATTTAGCGTACCGGCATAGACAAAGTCGTCTTTGCCTTTTACAACCGGTAGTGATTCACCCGTTAGCATTGATTCATCGATGTGAATACGGCCATTAAGTACGATACCATCCGCTGGAATGTGCTCCCCAGGTAATACTTTTATTTGATCGCCAATTTGAAGCGACTTAACCGGGACTTGTTCACCATTGAGTTTATTGGCAATGGCAGGAATAAGCTTTAGAAGGTTCCCACTTGCCGCGGCGGCTTTTCTTCGCGCTCGCATCTCTAAATAACGGCCAATCAGTAAGAAAAACGTAAACATCGAGATAGACTCGAAGAACACTTCCCCTTGCTCTGTTACTGTTGCGACTAAACTCGCTACATAAGCGAATATCAGAGCAATAGAGACAGGGACATCCATGCCAAGGGTTCGGCCTTTGATACTTCGCCAAGCATTGATATAGAACGGAAGAGCAGAGTAGAGGAGAACAGGCGTTGCGAAAATCAAGCTAACCCAACGGAAATAACTTTTGAACTCAGGTTCAAGGTTACCAAATACTTCTAGATACAGGGCTACTGCCAGCATCATCACTTGCATGGTCGCAAGGCCAGCAATACCTAATCGATATAGGTATTGCTTCATTGTGGCATGATAAGCCGCTTCTTGCTTGTCTGCCTCAAACGGTGCAGCTTTGTAGCCGAGGGTATGGATAGAGGAGAGTAACTGACTGAGTTGGGTGGCAGTTTTGTCCCATTTAAGGAGAGCACGGTTTGTCGTGGTGTTAACCCGAATAGAAACAACACCAGGCTCGACGGACATGCGCTTTTCTATTAACCAAGCACAGGCTGCACAGGAAACCCCCTCAAGTGACAATGTCACTTCTTTGGTGTCTTCGTGATTCCTTACAAACTCAGCTTGCACATCTTCATTGTCGTAATGAATGAGTGCTCTTAGCTGCTCGGGCACTAAATCAGCCTTCTCTGCTGTGGTAGTGCGATATTGGTAATAGGAGACTAAGCCACTATCGACAATCGTTTGAGCCACACTTTCGCAGCCGGGACAACACATCTCCCGGTCTGCACCTAAAATTTCTACGTTGAAGTTCGTGTTGGCTGGTACATCTTCACCGCAGTGATAACACGTCTTACTCATAATTTAATCTAACAACACTACATCAGTTTCAGTTGGGAATGTTACTCGGCCTTGAACCATCCAAGCTTGGTCATGTGGTTGTAGCTCTACAAACCAAGGACCTTGAACATCGTGATCAAGTGTTAGTCGGTAGGTGCCTTTAGCATCTGCAGTGACAAGCTTTTCAAAATCACGGTCCGGCAGTGTGCGGTGGGTAAACGTAGCAGTAAGAGCAGGGAAGTGAGGCAATTGACCTTTTTGGAACTTAATCAAAATAGTATCGCCTGCTGACGATACCGCTGCATTGAGTTCAAGCTCTCTAGCAACGTTTATCTTGGTTAAATCAACATTAATCCCTTTTCCTTTTTTATAGTAATCCTCGGCAACTAAGCTGACTTGGTTGTCCATTAACAGCGAGATTCGATAACCAGTTCCGATCACAACAGACAGAGGCAACGCGATTAGAAACCACGGCCAGAATTGTTTATACCAAGGCTTTACCATAAAAAAGTTCTCAACAGCTGACTAAGAAAGAAATTATAATTTATCTAGAAAAGACAGCCCCTTACAAGGGGCTGTTATTGAAATGTTACTTATTTGTCGGAATTACTTAGGCTCCAAACGTACGCTGATACTAGCTGTACTTTTTCTTCACCTAGGATGTCTTTCCATGCTGGCATTACACCCGAGCGACCATTCATAACAGTTTCTGTTACAGCCGCGCGAGAATCGCCAAATAACCATACTTGGTCGGTAAGATCTGGCGCTCCGACAGCAGGGTTGCCCTTACCATCTGTACCATGACACGCTGCACACACGACGAAACGAGCTTTACCCGCTTCTGCTTCACGAGCGTTCACTTTACGACCTGAAAGGCTTAACGTGTAGCTAACTACTTCACGTACGCCGTCTTCGCCCAACGCTTCTTTCCACGCTGGCATCTGACCAATACGACCTTGCATAACAGTAGTAACGATAGCCTCAGGCTCACCGCCGTATAGCCATGCATTGTCCGTTAGGTTAGGGAAGCCAGTTTGACCGCGAGCATCCGAACCGTGACATTGTGAACAGTTTTGTAGGAACAAACGTTGACCTACTTTAATTGCTTCACTGTCGGTAGCAATTTCAGGGATAGGGCGTAGCGCACCATCCGATGTTTTTGCTAGGCGGTTAAATGCTTCACCGAAGTAGGCATCTGCGTCATCAAGCTCTTTTGCGTACTGAACAAGAGTTTTGTTTTCTTGAGCAGCGGCAATAGAAGCTTTTGACTCTTCAAGTGAGCGTACGGTTTGATCCGAACTTTGCCAGCCAAGAAGACCCTTGTAGTTACCCAAGCCTGGGTACATAGCAAGGTAAATAGCGGCAAAGATGAACGTACCGACAAACAAATAAGTCCACCACTTAGGCAGTGGGTTGTTCAACTCACGAATACCATCGTATTCGTGACCCATATCTTCGCCTTCTTCGACACCCATTTTGTCGCGAACACACCAATATAGGATCGCTGCACAACCAACCAGCGTACCGACTGTGATGACAATAATCCATAGACTCCAGAATGTAGTCATTACTTAGTCACTCCTTTTTCTTCGGAGGTGGCTTTTTGTTCGTCCGCGAACACTAAGTTTGCATCTTCTTCAAAGCGTGCTTTGCGGCTTTTGCCAAAGGCCCACCACACAACACCAATGAAGCTTGCGAACAACACTATGGTCCAAATACTGTGAATAGTACCGATATCCATAAGCCCCTCCTTATTTCATCGCATGGCCTAAAGATTGAAGATAAGCAATGATGGCATCCATCTCTGTTTTACCTTCTACGTCTTTAGCCGCGTTTGCGATTTGCTCATCCGTGTATGGAACGCCAAACTGGTTACGGAAGATTTCTAGTTTCTTCTGTGTCAATTTGCCATCCAGTACGTTTTCCTCTAGCCAAGGGAAACCTGGCATGTTTGATTCTGGAACCAATTCGCGAGGATCGATTAGGTGAACTCGGTGCCACTCATCAGAGTAACGTCCACCAACACGGGCGAGATCTGGGCCAGTACGCTTAGAACCCCATAGGAATGGGTGTTCCCAAACGCTTTCACCAGCGACAGAGTAGTGACCGTAACGCTCAGTTTCTGAACGGAAAGGACGGATCATTTGGCTGTGACAAACGTTACAACCTTCACGAATGTAGATATCGCGACCTTCCATTTCCAGTGCACTGTACGCACGAAGATTTTTCACAGGTTCAGTAGTTTGCTTTTGGAAAATCAACGGAGTGATTTCAACAAGCGCGCCTAAACTGATTGCGAATACGATTAAAATAGCCAGTAAGCCAACGTTACGTTCAACGACTTCATGGCGATTGTTAGAGTTTGAGCTCATCTTTAATCTCCTTAAGCCGGTTGAGGGGCAGCTTTCAAGCTACCTTTAGCTGCTGTTACTGTCTTATACGTGTTGTATGCCATTAAGAACATACCCGCTAAGAAGATGAAGCCGCCAACAAAACGAACGAAGTAGAACGGGTACGACGCTTGTACAGATTCAACGAAGCTGTAAGTTAGCGTACCGTCCGAGTTAACTGCACGCCACATCAGACCTTGCATAACACCAGAGATCCACATCGCAACGATGTACAGAACTGTACCGATAGTTGCTAGCCAGAAGTGGGTGTTAATAAGGCCGACAGAGTACATACGCTCTTGACCGAATAGGCGAGGTACTAGGTGGTAAACAGAACCGATAGAAACCATCGCAACCCAACCTAAAGCACCTGAGTGCACGTGACCGATTGTCCAGTCGGTGTAGTGAGACAGAGCGTTAACCGTCTTAATAGACATCATCGGACCTTCAAACGTTGACATACCGTAGAACGATAGGGAAACGATCAAGAAACGAAGAATTGGGTCGTAACGCAGCTTGTGCCAAGCACCTGACAGCGTCATGATACCGTTGATCATACCACCCCAAGAAGGAGCAAATAGAACCAAAGACATCACCATACCTAGAGACTGAGTCCAGTCTGGTAGAGCTGTATAGTGTAGGTGGTGAGGACCAGCCCAAATATACAGAGAGACAAGCGCCCAGAAGTGAACGATCGATAGACGGTAAGAGTAAACAGGACGTTCAGCTTGCTTTGGTACGAAGTAGTACATCATACCCAAGAAACCGGCTGTAAGAAGGAAACCTACCGCGTTGTGGCCGTACCACCATTGAACCATCGCATCGACGGCCCCTGAATAGACGGAGTAAGATTTACCCATCGATACAGGAATTGCCATACTGTTCACAATGTGAAGTACTGCAACGGTGATGATGAACGCACCAAAGAACCAGTTCGCTACATAGATATGTGACGTTTTACGCTTGATGAGCGTTCCGAAGAACACAATAGCGTAAGACACCCATACCACTGCAATAGCGATATCGATTGGCCATTCTAATTCTGCATACTCTTTACCTGAGGTAAAACCTAACGGCAGAGTAATTGCAGCGGCTAAAATAATTGCTTGCCATCCCCAAAAGGTGAATGCGACAAGAGGGCCTCCAAATAATCTCGTTTGACAGGTACGCTGCACAACATAATAAGACGTTGCAAACAGAGCACTGGTACCAAACGCAAAGATTACCGCATTAGTATGCAAAGGACGTAAACGACTGTACGTCAACCACGGCGTATCAAAGTTGAGCTGTGGCCAAACTAATTGAGCGGCAATCAAAACACCTACTGCCATACCAACAATACCCCAGAGAATCGTCACTAATGTGAACTGGCGTACTACGGTATAGTTGTAGACTTGTTCAAGCTGCTTTTCTTGGCTCATTAACATGCTTCCAATTTTCTAATTAACTACACTTTACTTCCAACACGACACATGTCGTAATGCTACCCAACCCATCAAAAGAACTAACGTCGAATCAAAACGTTACTTCTCTTGCCGGATTTAACAAAAAGTAGCATTTTCAAGCGACAATAATACTTCAATTAACAAATCAAGAACAGGGTAGTAACCTTACACTTGGTCTGGTTTATGACCATTTATTTCAAAACTTTGAAGTTTGTTACACGGAGAACTCGTCACAATGGCAGCACAGAAGCTAACAAAAGCAAGGCTTGTACAAATAATCATCATGATGTTGGTGCTCATTACCGCATTTAGTTACCGTACGATGACGCACGATGTGACCAATACGGTAGATTGTTCAGTTAACGAACAGTGCGAGCTGAAAGTGGGAGAGGAAAACATCACATTTTTGTATCATTCTTCGACAAAGGTGCTGAACGTCACAAAATCAGAACTTTTAACATTTAAAGTTCTGAATATGGATGATGTGTTAATAAAATCGGTCAAACAATCAACACTTGAAGGTGTTGAGGCGCCGGTTACTATCACAGTAACTTCGTCATCTGGTGAATCAAGACAAGTCGTTATTCGCTAGTTTCGAAAAGTGCTTACGGCATCATCCCATAGCGTTCATTACTTTATCCGGCAGACCGAAGTACTTCTGGTTGCCATCAGGCTCTAACAATAAGCAATGAGTGGAGCTGGTGATGAGCGCAGGATCCATCGTTGTGTACACCACGGTCTTATCTTTTAACGCTCCGGTGAAGAGTTGATTTAAATACCCAGCGTGCTCTGCCTCACATCCGACAAAAGGCTCATCAATAATGAATAGGTTCTGCGACATATCGCCGAGACCGATCGCTATTTTCAGCTTTTGAATGACGCCACTGGGGAGATTCTTAAGTACATCGGTATTTAAGTGAGTATCCAGCCCATCACAAAACCATTTAGAAAGCGCGAGAAGGTTAAAGGTGTAGTTCATTTGCGATTCCGAGATCACTCCGTTGTGCAGAACATAGTTCGATCGAATAGACCCCTCAAAAAGGTGCATATCAAACGGAATGAAATTAATCGCCTTTCTGTAGCGATAGTTGTTGAACTGTTTGATATTGTAACCATCGATATAAACCGCACCTTGATAACGCTCTTCTAGGCCAGCAATGATCATCAGCAGCGTTGTTTTACCGCTACCCGCAGGACCAGAAATGGCGGTTTTACTCCCGGGCATGAGCTTAAATCCTAAGTTAGTTAGCCCGGTTTGCGCACCTTGGTATCGATGTGTGATGCCGCTACCCACCACTTCACCGACGAACTTACGAATAGGCGGACTTTTCTCTAGAGACGTTTTGTCGTCGTTAAGCGACATTAGCGCGTTGATCTGAGCAGCTGAAGATTTGATGGTTTGAAACTTAGTAATAGAGTTATATATGCCCATGATTGGACCGAGTGCTTTCCAAACCAAAATGACCGTGGCTAACATAGCGCCGGCATCAGAGTTGCCATCCATCACAGTAATAACGGCGGTAACAATCGAGGCCGTACCAATCGCCTGAATTAGGCCGCCACCAATCGCTTGAATTTTACTGTTAGTCATTGCAACGTGCGCAGCATCATTTGAGCTCTGTTCGTGGGATGCATTGAATCGAGACTGAATTACACGAAGAAGAGGAAGTCCCTGTATTGTATTAATACCGCGAAGTAGTTCGTTCCATTGATAAGAGACCATCGCGTTTGCTCTAGAGCTGTTGGCCGTCGCTTGAGAATAGATATAACGCGAATAGATACAGAACACGATCATTAGGAATATGCCCGCTAAGACCGTAAGTGCAGCGTATCCAGAGAGAATGGTCACCGCTAAAATGAAAATAACGATAAACGGCATATCGAAATAACTCAGTGTCGCTTCAGCGGTGACGAGCTTTCTGAACTGATCGATATCTTTTAAGCGTGCCAACTGAGATGAAACACCGGCAGAAGAGGTCATCGAATAGGGCAGCCATAATAATTTTGCGATCACATTCCGGGAGATGTGAACGGCCAAATCTTGTCCAGAGGTGGCGAGAATATTCATCCTAACCTTTTTTACGGCATATTCCGCAAAACCTAGGAAGACGGCAAACAGGGTCAGCCAATACAATGTAGAAACAGAACTAGAAGCGAGCGCGAAGTTATACACGCTCATGATAAAGAATGGCTGCAAAGCACCGAAAATATTGATAACCAGCGAAAGGAAGATCAGACTTTTAAACTCATCGTTGTAGCGATAGAACGCATACTTGATCCAGTTGGACTTATCTTGTGACTCAGGTGGCGGCTCTCGGAACAGCTTAGAATACTCAGAGATAACGGTAATTGAGTATGTTGCATCCACCAATGTCACCGTAACGCTATTATTGTTCTTGTAATCAAACAGCGTAGCAACGCCATCGCGCACAGAAAGAAGTATCGCTTCAAGCTTATCTAGTTCGATAAAGCAGGGTAAATGTAACCCCTGCGTCTGAGCAAGCTCGGCTTTTTCATATTTAGTGGTGCGGCATTGATAGCCGAGTCTTGTTAACGTTGCCTCAAAACCGTCTGAATCTGACTCTCCAGGCATAAACGCATCAGATAGGAGTTCGGGCGTACCTTCCCATTCCATAGCGATAAGCGTATAAGCTAGCCCTCGAAGCAAAGGGGAGCCTAGGTAACGCTCCTGAAACTGCTCGGACTCAAAGTCGGAGAGTCGTTGCCCGATGTTGTTGAAGTCGACAAGAATACTCATGCTGCTACCTCTTCACCGGTCAATCGAATCGACTTGAGCCCATACTTTCTGCTGTTGAGTTTGTTACTTACAATAATTAGGAACTGTTGGTTTGCTTTGGGTATTAGTGTTGAAACCACTCGTTCGCCAAAAGCGGTGTCAAAAACAGCGTCGATATCATCCAGTACAAGTAATTTTTTTTGGCTTAGCATCGCTCGCACTATTAAGAGAGCGTACTGAACCTGCCTCGAAACAGGTGCGTTTTTGTTTCCGGTAAGTTGAGTGTAGAAACCATCGGTAAGCGCATCGATTTCATGTTTGATGCCAAGGTTCTTGCAAATGGTAAACGCAGCACTGTTTAAGATCGGCCTGAAACACGTCAGGTTATCGATGATGGTGCCTTCAACAAAGGTACTGTTTCCATCTACTCTATGGACTGCTTCACGCCAAGTATGATAGTGAATATCATGAAGAGGCTTGTGATTAATGTAGATTTCTGATTTTTCACATTCAACATCTCGTGTGAGACAGCGAGTAATGTGACTCTTGCCACTGCCAGAGAGTCCTCGAATAACCGTTGGTCTACCTAATGTGAACTCGATTCGCTGTCCCGTGGAGAGTTTCACTTCAATGAGATTGCCGATGTCTTGGTCAATCGGAGCGGGGAGTGATTCATCGCGACTTTCAACCAACGCAATATCACGTTGCTGCTTGTATTCCAACTCCAATAACTCAGACACTTTCTCTATGTGCAGTTTGTTAAGCTTCCAGCGGCCAATCGTACGCATAACTTGTTGATAAGGAGCAAAGTATCGGTTGGTTAGCATGATAATGGCCGCCATTACACCCTGACTTGCTGCCAGGTTAATCACTGACATCGCGAGCAGTACCACAACGCAAGCTATAGACAGTTGCTGAATCAGCGCAAGTACCAAGTTAAACTGAGACTCTAAATTTTCGTACTCAATATTTTTACTCTCTCGCTCCTTGACCATATCGGTCATTAGGCTCTCTAAACGGTACTCCATAGTGCGGCTTTTATTGTCTAGAGGACTTGAAACAATCTCTATGATTTTGGAGTTGGTAAGACCTTCAATTTCAGATTTCTCTTCAAGCGTCACAATCTTTCGATTAGAAATACGCAGCGCGGCGACATAGAGAATGATTGAAGCCACGACCAACGTTAGACCCGCACCAACATTGATAAGGCCAATAATGATGATGGTTATCACACTCACTACAGCGTTGATGACAGCTCGTACGGTTTCCCCACCGAAGAAGCTTTTAATCTCAGGAATAGTAGAAATACGCTCTAAGTACTGACCTGGCTCGAGTTGATTAAACCTGTTTATTTCAGCCAAACACACAGACTTAAACACACGGTTGGTCAAATCGCTTTCAAAGTCCTTCATCAGTGTCGACGTGATCACTTCTTCTTGTTTCTTGAGTAAGTAGTCCAGATAGATAGCAACAAGAATGATAGCGAATAGTAAGGAGAGGGTATCTTTGGCTTGGTTGGGTAAAACACGGTCAAAGATGATCAAGATAGAAAAGGGTAAGACCAAAGCAAACAGAGTCGACATGACGGTCGAAAAGGTGAGATACACCGTATCGGCAAATGTGATTCGTTGGGAGAAATGCTCGCTACTCATCGACCTGTCCTGTTGCTACTCGTTGTTGAAAGAAAACTCTTTATCACTGTCAGTTTTTTAAGTGCTCGGGTATCACATCCATATCGCGAATGCTGGACTCATTGACCATCAAGGCCATTATTTTTTCTATGCTCAGTGGGGATAAATTCCCCACCGTTTTATCAAGTCGAATTGATTCAATAACATAATCGTATTTTGCGCTTTCATAATCCCGAATGGCACTAAACAACTTGCTCTCTGCGGCAAGCAAGTCGGTGAGGGTGCGCGTGCCCAGGTCGTAAGCCCTCTTAATTCCATTGTAGGAAGAATAATTAGCACGAATAATATTTTCGAAGGTGAAAATCGATTGAGAGAAATCGTTGATGTTAAGAATGGAGGTTTCTAAGTCATTTTTGACAGTGTTACGCGTGTCGAGAAGCAGCAGCTCATTGCGCTCTATTGTTTTTTCATTCTTCTTATAAGCATAGTAATCAGAGCCACCGGTCGTGATTGGAACGGTTAGCGTAAGCCCAAGAGACTTAGAGTCGCTAATCCCTGTCGCACCGGGTGAGGTAATCGGATCGAAGTTGTTGGTGTCGTCATGTCGATAACTGGCGCTCGCGGACAGACTTGGTGCAAAATTGGAGCCTGTTTCTTTCAGCGATCTGAAGCTTCGCTCAAGTGTTTTCTCAGAGACGATAATGTCGTTGTTGTACTGCATCGCTTGCTCAAGTAAATCGCCACTGCGTTCAAACGTGATTTCTGACAATATCAGGCTTCGCTCTAAATCTTGAGTTGGTATGACAGGATATTGTGTGAGTAACTCCAGTGTATTGAGGATCACATCCTTGTCTTTACCTAGGGTTCTTAAACGATTGGCAATCCCTTCCTTTTGCGCCACCACCTCATAAAGCTCACTTGCAGCTACATTTCCAAGCTCCACATTACGTTGCATTTGTTTGAGTCTCGCGAGCGAAGAGTCAAGCTCTGCTTTCGTAGCTCGAGTTTGAGCGCCATTTTTTAAGTACTCAAAGTACTGAACGGCAATCTCTTGAATGATCTCTTGAGTTTTATTCTCGTTCTTAATCTCTTCAATATTGAAGTCCAGTTTCGCCGTGCCGTACTTGTAGATATCCGCAAGATTAAACAAACTTTGACTAAGTGAAACGCTATAACCGTGGTCATTGTAGCTATTAGTGGTGTCATCGGTGTTACTAAGAACGGTACGGTTACCACTCCAGGTGCTGGTCGCATTGGCTGAAACGGTAGGGAGAAATTTTGAACGGCTGACATCAATGTTGTAGGCGTTCTCTTCAACACCTTTTCGACTCGCAATAAGCGACACATTGTTGTTCAAACCGATCTGTACCGCCTCCAGCAACGTTAATGCTTGAGAAGGAAAGCTAACAACGATAAAAGCACAACTAACTAATCTTCTGATAGGCCACATATTTTTTGATCACCTTGAGAATTTCATCGCTTTTGTAAGGCTTGCTAATGACGTAATCCATACCGGCTTCGATACATGCTTTATGTTCCGCAACGCTGGTCAATGCAGTTGCTCCGATGATCGTAGAAGGAATGGAAATATCGTTTTCTTTTTCGTGTTCACGTATCAGGCGAGTTGCCTGTATGCCACCCATGCCCGGCATAATACAGTCCATAAAGATGATGTCAGCGCGCTGTTTCTTAACCCATTCGACCGCTTCTGAGCCATCACCCACGGTATCGGCGTTGTATTCTTGTTTCATCAAAATACGCTTGAGTAGGAACTGCTGTACCTTGTCATCTTCAACAATTAAGAATGAGCTGTTTTCTAAGGTCTCTTCAACGGACTCAGCTTCCAAAGATTCACGTAAGTGAGGAATAAACTCATGGGGTAAGATGGGGCTGAAAAAGACTTTATCGACGAACTCATGAGTGATCTGAGCCAGTTCGGAGGTGCTCGACATCAAAAACAGCTTAGTGCCGGTGGGTTTTAGTCGCTTGCTTAGCGTTTTACTGAAAGGCGCTATTTGGATACCTTCAATGGCATCTGTGATGATGACGCCATCTACTTTATTTTCAGAGGGGTTAAGACGGAAAAGCTCATTCGGATCATCACAGACGGTAAACTTAGCACCATTCATCGTAAGTACATTGGTTAATATCTCCAGCGATAACATACCAGAGCTACAAACGATGAGATTCTTACCTTCTAATGTACTTGAGTTAGGTGCGAAGTAGCTTTGAGCTTCAAGATCAACTTCTACTTGGAAGCGTCGCTGCTTACCAGATTCGAACCATTTAGAATTAAAGTGACCAACATTACCAAGGATTGATTTTGTCCATTCGTCATTGCTTCCCATTGAATCTGCACGTTCAGACCAGTGTAGCGAATCAACCTTAGCCATTTTCACATTTGTGTTGGTGAGAAATGTAAGTGACAACGTAACTCTTGAGCGTTCGACGTCTAGACCACTACCAGTCTCTACTTTAAACAGCACGTTTCTGTCGGTTTGAACTTGCAAAGCGTTGGAGAGCTTTAGGAAAAGCATCCAAAACAGGCTAGTTTGGTGACCCAGCACCATAGCAGGTACACTTCCAATGAACGCACACTCGAGAGTTAGGTTTTCACGCTGGAGTTTAGACTTCATATGGATTGTCAGTTCAGAAACGACATCTAAGAAAGAAAACGCGCTACTACTTTTATCCCGACCTTGAGAGAGGAGTCGATTGTAGTTTTCAGCTAGTTCAGAGAGGGTATTAGCAGCAGAAGTTATGTCCTGAGCGAGAACGGCTGTGTTCTCATCTGCATCTTGGACAAGATAATGAATTCCGCCTTTGATGGTATTGGTTATCCCGCGAATTTCATAACCAATTAGCCCGTAGAGCTGTTGATTCAAGTCGGCATCTTGTTGCTGCTTGTCTACCTTTTCATGGAGCAATCTCAACTTCGAATAAATGCTACGCTCAATGGGGTCAATCTCTGTAGTACTGAGTATCTCTTCGATTTTTGATGAGTCTAGTTCATCCAAACGCTCAGCGAGAGACTCAAAACTCTGATTTACAGAACGGCGATCACGAACCGTTTTCTTTAGTCGATTCCAGCCTCCAAGAACGACAGCAATGGCAATAATAGCAAGCATCGGAAAAATAACGATAATAATGTTCACAGAAGATCGAATATCCTCAACAACTTGTTTGTGCTCAACAAAGAACAGATCGTCAAACCGGTTACGGATCTCTACGTAATTGTTGCTAAGGGTTGTCCGAAGCAGGTGGTAGTGTTCTCTCTTAGGAGAGTCTTGGGCGAAATATCGATTGATCGCGAGCTGCACGTTACTGTATTCCACAGCACCGACTAAACTGACTTGTTTTTTGTCCAATGCGGCCAACGCTTTGAACGCGGTCATTTCATTCATTAATGACTGAGCTTGTTGGCTAACGTCATCACATTCAGTATTTTGAAGGCACATATCTAGGGTAAGGATAGTGGATTCGAGTGCTGTGTTTAGCTTCTCGGTTTGAGCAATTAATGGCGTAGTGAATGTGCTTTCTTTGGGAGCCGCTGTGTAGTACTGATACGCAAACCAGAGACCAATAGCCGAAAGGCACAGTAAAACTACTATGCCTAATTTGATCACTGGGAAGCTGTATACTTTGTACCGCGGCTTCATGGTTTAACGCTCGTCAAATGCATCTTCAATTGCCGACATTACGGGTTTCGCAGCGTACTCTATGACGCGTCTATCGCCGGTTTTTATATCTGCCGTAAACTCCATAAATGGTGAGAGACTGTACTTAGTCCCAGAACGTTCAAGAAAATCATGTTCTATCGTAATTTTCGCTAAATAGTACTCCGTTTCTTCTTCCTCATAAGAGGAGCGACTGATCGAGGAAATCTTGCCTGGCATAAAACCGTACTTGGCAAAATTGTAGGTATCAAACTTAAGCTTTACCTCTTGACCAACTTCAACAAAACCCATCTCTTTACGAGGGATCTTCGCTTCGCCGTGTAAGGTATTATTTAAAGGTGCAATATCGGCAATACTTTCGCCCGGAGGCACCACCGCGGAGCGAAAATTAAAATGCACTTTATCAACAACGCCATCTACGGGAGAATAAACTACGAGACGATTGACTTTATCCGTATGCTGAGGCTGCTGTATTCGTTTAATGTCGAGATCTTTATTAGCTTGAATTATTTGTGCTTGATACTCCGCGTTCCTATTTACAATCAGATCGTTAAGCTGTTTTTCTAACCTTAGCAGCTGAAAATCTTCATTCATGAGAGATTCATCGAGGTTTTCGATTTCTCTCACCATATTAGACTCTTGAACCTGCATGTTTAGTACGTCTACGTAAGAGGCCATTTCTTCGTTGTACAGCGTTTGCTTAATTTCAAGCTGTTTACGGATTAACTTAAGCTGGTTAAGAGAGCTGACGCGTCTTTTCTTCATTGATGCAATAAGGCGATCTTTGTGTTCGATATCATGTTTGATCAATGCTTCCGCAGAGACATTTTTAGCGTTCTCTTTAAGCCATGTCTCCTGATTCACCAGCACAAGATCGGGAAAATCGGAATAGGGCGTGTAGTCAGGTTCTTTTTGAGCGATTAAGCTTAAGTAGCGAAGCCTATCGAGTTCAAGTTGAGCGATTTCCGCATTCATTGTTGAAAGCTGTGAGTTTCTTTCGATGGCTCTAAGCTTAGCGATTGGCTGGCCTTCGTAAACAATGTCACCCGGCTTAACGAGCATTGAATCAAGTATTCCGCCTTCAAGGTGCTGAACTTTCTCTATATCAGATTCGAGTAAAAGCTCACCTCTAGACGAAACCACAATATCGATACGAGCTTGAGACGCAATACCAAGCAGAATCAGAATGATAAAGAAAGTCAAAAGTAGGGTTTTATGAACTGTAGTCATTGCACTCTTTATTTCAACCGCTTCAACATAATCAGACTCGGATTTATCCGTGTTTTGAATTAAGGCATTTCTGATGTGATGTTCGATATTACTTTTACTCACGACCGCCTCCCGGATAACAACCTAAACTATAGTATTAAATATACGTGATAACAGTATCTTAGGTTTAGATTGCACATAAATCACCTTAACTAATAGCTAAGTATAACAATGCTCATTTTTCAAAAAAAAATCCTTGTTAATCTGTAGTTTGTGTTTAGTTGCGTAACTAAGTATTTTTATCACTCACAGATTCCTAATATTTCATCTAAACTTTTTGCTTTTTTATCGCAAAAAATGCCTTGTCTTTCGTGTTTGTTGTCCTTTACTGCGTTACTAGGAAGTGTCTGATTTAAAGCGCTGACAACGCGACGGAGGCAACATGGCTGACAACAACGAAAACAACCCTCTCAATGATGCGGTCGAACAAGTAGAAACCGGTAATGATGGTACGGAGCAGCAGCAGGCTCAGCAGAACCAACAAAACACGATAGCGACAACCATTGCAACGGGGGCTGATGCTGCCGATGCAGCTGACGATGCTAACCAAGCAATGGAAGATGATCCTAGCGGCGCCGGTGCGTCAAGTGAAGGTGATGATACCGGTGGTGCGCAATCTGCTCAGCCTGTAGATAGTGAAGCAGCCACCTCCGAAGGCGCTCAGTCAGGCGTTGTCGATAGTCAAATGACTGACAGTGGAGCCACAACCGATGCAGGTTCTGGTGGTGCTGGTGGAGCAGGCGCTGGCGCACAAAGTGTGGGCGGACAAGATTCTGAAGGCTCTGATGGCGGCAGTGATGCTGAAGGACAAACTCAGCAAGCTTCTGGCGCACCACAAGCTGCAGCCGCTTCACCTGCCGCAGGTGCTGGCGAAGGGGATGATTTTGACACGCAAACTGACAGCGAAACGTTTGAAGTTAACGTTCTTGATGAAGGCGAGCAAGCCAACCTAAATCAAGAGCGATTGGATGACGACTTTGACTCCGAAACAACGGAGCAAACATTCGAAATCCAAGTCGAAGATGTAAACGATGAGGCAGAAGTCGAAGATGTTGCTTACACCATTCAAGAGGATGGTTCACTCACCTTTACAGACGCACAGCTTTTAGCGGGGGCTACTGACGTAGACGGTGATGACCTTACCGTTGCTGATGTAAGTTACACCGGTACCGATGGTGTTTTCACCGACAATGGTGATGGTACATACACTTTCTCTCCAAATGAAAACTTTAATGGCGAAGTTGATCTAAGTTTCTCTGTCAGCGATGGAACTACAACAACGGAAGCCAATATTGATGTGACTGTCGAAGCCGTTAACGATCTACCTGTCGCGGGGTCAACGACTTACTCAGTTAACGAAGACGGCATTATCACAATTAGCGATGATCAGTTATTAGCTAATTCGAGTGATATTGAAGGAGACGTTTCCGTCAGCGACGTTTCCTACTCAGGTACAGACGGTATTTTCACTGACAATGGTGATGGTACCTACAGCTTTGCACCAAATGAAAACTTCAACGGTAATGTCAG
>NZ_JBNNXW010000010.1:0-122876 GCF_052879755.1 Vibrio sp. DNB22_10_4
GAACGATAATGAATTGACTGTGCCAAGTCTTTCGACTTGATTGGTCACTCAGTTCATTGAAAACCTAATTTGATACCTAGGTATCTAATTTGATTATCATCAACGAGTGCCCACACAGATTGATAGGTCTATATTTTTAAAGAACATTTTCTAACTTTCGGACCGCTTAGCGTCTCGTCGTTAGGGGTGCGTATCTTACGCTTCCCATTTTGAGAGTCAAGCGTTTTTTTCAAACTTTCTTTTCTCTCTCAACCGACTCCGCTTTGTGACTTTCGTCTCACTCCGTGTCGGTGAGGCGGCATTATAGAGATCACAGCATTGATGACAACCCTTTTTTTGAAATTATTTTCCGTTCGTTCAAAAAGCCATCAGACACGGTGTTTTTCGATAAAAATTCAACATTTGAAATACATCACACCAAATAATTGGAAAAATAACGCTCAACTACGTAATATTCCTATATCTATTTGTTAACGATAGATGCCATTATTCGTCAATAAGAAAAGTAGTACTTTAATATGGACTCCAATAAATCTCTTTTTCTAGTAATAGCGATCGCTATTTTGGGCGGTATTGTTTTTTCTCAGTTCGCCGACATCTCACCGGCTGTTGCTTTTGTGCTTGGTGTAGTAGCTACATTTTTCGTTGTTAAGTTTTCTTCTGCTACTCCAACCGTTTCGAAAGACAGTTCTCAATCAACAAAAACTCTTTACGTAGGTAACCTACCTTATAAAGCTAACGAATCTCACGTTAAGGATCTGTTCGCTGAATATGGGGAAGTATTTGCGGTAAGACTAATGAAGGATAAACGCACAGGTAAGCGTCGTGGATTTGGTTTCGTCGTAATGGCGAGCTCCGATGCCAAAGGGGCAATCGAAGCACTCAATGAAAAGGACTATATGCAAAGAACGTTAAAGGTTCGCATTGCCAATGATCCTAAGCATCCTGAATCTGAATCAATTGAACAGGACTAAAGCCGAGATCGTCTAAGGCTTTGTTAAGTGCTTCTTCTTGTATAGGGGAAGCACTGCTAAACACCTCTTTGAACCCTACTCCTTCTTGTTCGCCACTCTCTGCTAATAAGCTCACGACTCTACGAGCGATCGCCATACCCGAATCAATCAATTCGACACCTTTGCCTAGCACTTGCGATATCTCTTCTCGAATCAACGGAAAATGCGTACACCCTAATACGGCTACATCAATTACATCTACGAGTGGCTCTAGGATCTGATGCAAGTGAATCATGTCAGTGGGTTGACCTCTCAGCTTTTGCTCGGCCATATCCACCAGTTGACTGCTACCAAGCAGCTTTACATCTTTATCATCTGCAAAGTCTCGAATCAGATCATGAGTATACTGACGAGTAATGGTGGCAGGTGTGGCAATTAAACCGACAGCTTTTTTCGAAAGTAGAGAAGCGGGCTTGATTGCTGGTACGACACCGACAACCGGAATAGACAACACTTCTCTTAAATGAGGCAGCACGATGGTGCTCGCGGTATTGCAAGCGATAACGACGATATCAATGCGCTGGCGCTGCATCATCTGTTGAATAAGACGACAGGTACGATCAACCAATGTATCTGGTGCTAGCTCACCATAGGGATAGGCTTCGTTGTCGAATAAATAGAAGTAGTTTGCACACGGCAGCAAGTTTGCTATCTCTTTATATACAGAGAGACCACCTACCCCGGAGTCAAATATCAAAATGTTATGTCTATTCATCGCGTATTTCACCGACAGTTGTCGTTATCTATCCGCCGACATGATACTCACTACTGGTTAAGCGGTAAACCTATCTGCTCTCGATGCCTACTTCACTTTGTACCTTAGATGGCTGAATCGCTCAGCGGTTTCTATCGATAAGGAGTCTATCTCTATGGGATGGCTAAAGTACTTTGAATTACACACTAAGGTGTGGAACTCACCATCTTCGCCACATGGGTCAACATTGTCTGGCAACTCCGTGATGAGGCTCTCGGTATAACGCGCACCGCATAAAGACTCCTGCAATACTTGCCTGTCTATTGTCACCAAGACTGTATCAATCCCTCTTTCTATTATCTCTTGAGCTAGCTCTTGGCTATTTTCACCAACTAAAGGAAAAACCGCTTCAAACCCAGCAGGCTCTACATAGCTCTTTCGATACTCTACGATGCCATTGCAGAACATGTCCCCGAAGGCGATACCGTCAACATTAAGTCCTGATGACTTCACGCCGTCTAGTACTAGCGACTGGTATATGTCATTCGGCGGGAACACCTCCGGCAGTTCAATAGACACTAACGGCATACCTAGTCTATCGGCTTGCATCTGAACAACTTCGAGAGGTGTGACTTGGAAAGGCACCTCACCGCTTACGTGAGTGGTGTAAAGACCTACAACATTGTATTCGGAAGACTCCATAAGACGCTCAAAGGTCAATGTGGAATCTTTACCTGATGACCAGCTGATAATGATGTTTTTCATAAATAAAAAGGGGTGACGAGCACCCCTTATGTTTCCCTAGAATTTATAGTCTACGGTTGCAAAAACATTGCGCCCGTCTGCTTTGTAATAGTTTGTGCCTGAACCTAGAGCCGTGTAGATCTCTTCATCCAGTAAGTTATTGACTTTAACACTCACCGCTAGAGCCTCTGTCACCTTGTAGCCAGCGCCTATATCAACCGTGGTATAAGCATCAAGAGTGCCGCCTACTTTATCTTTACGTTCACCTACGTAATTGGCTATCAAAGCCAATTCAAGATCGTTGAGTTGATAGGTCGAGACCAGCTTAAAGTTCTGTTTCGCGCGGCGAATCAGCTGAGAACCGTCTTTCTCATTTACTGGATTTTTAAAATCCGCTGATAACTGGTGTTGAACTCCCCAAGTAGCAAACTGCCCTTGGAGCTCAATACCTTCAACTGACGCTTCATCTACATTACTTGGCACATAGTTACCCGAATCATTCGGCGCCCAGTTAATCAAATCTTTGATATCCGTTTTGTACGCGGTAATTTCCCATGTCATCCAAGACTGGTAACCCCTAACGCCAATTTCAGAAGACATGGAGGTTTCAGGCTTTAACGATTCGTTACCCGCATTGGGCCAATATAGGTCATTGAACGTTGGTGCCTTAAAAGCAGTCCCTGAACTTGCCACGAGTTGAATCGTATCTAGCACAAAGTAACCTGCACCTAGATTCCAAGTTGTGTGTCCACCAAACGCGCTATCGTCATCGTGGCGTGCACTTGCTTCAAGGGAAGCTTTGTTATACTCAAACAAAGCGCTCGCAAATGCAGCTTTGTTGTCTTTGGTTGTTTTGCCGTAGTCTGTGGTGTTGGAGCCACCGCGATTTGCTTTTTCCAGATAGTAATCTAAACCGGCATTAAGAGTTAGGTAGTCAAAACCGCTATAGCTGTTAAACCATAAAATAGAGTTTCGCGATGTGGTGAGTTCTGACTTAGCATTCTTACCTGCCGCATCTCCGTCTCGGCCTTGGTTATAGCTCGTACTCACCTGCAACTCGGAGTTGAATTGCTCCCTGTGGTAAAGAGCGGTGCCTGCGAGTGAATAGTTCGTGGATTCGCTCTCTTGCTTCGTTCCATCAAATGCATTGGCATACTCAACGTCTGATGCAGAACTCATACCATTCAGCTTTAACGTCCAGTTATCGTTGATACTATGGGCAAGATTGCCTATCACTACTTTCGAGTCATAACTGTGCTTGTCGCTCTCTGGTGCCATCTGATACACATTAAAGCCATCACTTCTCTCAGCTTGCAACGTAATGCCGCCAGACGTACTCTCCGAAATTTGCCCTGATGAGCGCCAGCCCAACTGCTTGGTATCGTGTGAACCGTAGCCAAGTCTCGCTTGATGATTGCGAGTCTTAGTCGCTGTTGTAATACTAATAACGCCACCAATCGCGTCGGAGCCATAAACCGCAGCGCGTGGTCCTCTCACGACTTCAACTCTTTCAATCGCGTATGCTGGGATCAAACCAATCGATGCACCGCCATTCGTAGCGGAGTTAAGTCGAACACCATCAAGGATCACTAGGGCGTGTTTCGTCAATGTGCCTCTAATGTAGATGCTTGTCTCTTGAGCATTGCCACCCGATGAATTGATTTCGATACCTGGAACGGTTCTTAGTACATCAAGAACACTGTTCGCCTTAATTTTTTCAATATCTTCGCGCGTAACAACCGTCGTAGGTGCTAACACCGAAGCTTTGCTTTGCTCTACACGGTTCGCCGTGACGACCATGGTCTCATCAGCCGATTTAGATTGATTACTTGAGCTTGTTACTTCTGCCAGTGAAAAAGAAGCATAAGAAGAGAGCGATGCAGTCACTGCTATCGCCAAACATGATTTGTTCATTTGTTGTGTTGTCCTAAATCGCGTAAGTCCTACCTACTCGAGCAATCCTTTTTCGCATCGAGTTGGCTGCTGGCAGGTATTCGGACTTAAGAGCACGAAACCATATTGGTTCCACCTACTGCCTCGACTTCCCGTTTATGTCAAACAGTGTCTTTTGAGGGGTTGTTCTCTCTTACCGCTGCGCGTCAGTTCTGGATTTGCACCAGATTCCCTTTTCAGTGAGATATCCATTTGATTCTCACACCAGCTAGGGGCCATGGTATTAACTGATTGATTATTTGTCCATAACGGATTGAACTAAGCTATAAGAGCACAGAGATAATGCGAGACAATTCTGGGAAAAACTGGACAACGACGGGAGATTGAATAAAATCTGCCCTCCTTAATACAACTCATTACCGACGATAGGCAACTACCATGGCAAATCTCGACTTCACACCAGAAGGCTATCAAATCCAGCTTGAAGAAAAATCTCAACGTTTGATCGATATGATGGCGCCGTATTCTGCTCCTGAACTCGAAGTATTTACTTCCCCAGAAAAGCACTATCGTATGCGTGCTGAATTCCGCGTTTGGCATGAAGGCGACGACATGTACTACATCATGTTCAACCAGGAAACGCGTGAAAAGTACCGAGTTGATCAATTCCCAGCAGCAAGCCGTCTTATCAATGACCTAATGCCACTGCTGATGGATGCGATGAAAGGCAACGAGGTATTACGAAAGAAACTGTTCCAAGTCGACTTTCTCTCAACCTTAAGCGGTGAGATCTTGGTATCTCTGCTCTACCACCGTCAACTAGATGATGCATGGAAAGAGCAAGCACAAGCACTGAAACAGCAGTTGAATGATGAAGGTTTCAAACTGAACCTGATTGGTCGTGCTCGTAAGATGAAAATCGTCATGGATCAAGACTATGTGGTGGAAACTCTGCATGTTAATGGTCAGCCATACCACTATCAGCAAGTGGAAAACAGCTTCACGCAACCCAATGGTCCTGTCGCGCAAAAGATGTTGGAATGGGCTGTTGATTGTACCCAAGACAGCAAAGGTGATTTGCTAGAGCTTTACTGTGGTAACGGCAACTTCTCATTGGCATTGGCACAAAACTTCGAGCGAGTCCTTGCGACGGAGTTGGCGAAGCCTTCAGTAGAATCGGCGCAATACAACATTGCAGCCAACAAGATTGATAATGTACAAATCATTCGCATGTCAGCGGAAGAGTTTACTGAGGCTATGGAAGGCAAACGTGAGTTCCGACGTTTGCAGCAGCAGAATGTCGATCTAAAAAGCTACAACTGCAACACGATTTTCGTTGATCCACCGCGTGCAGGTATGGATATCGATACCTGTAAAATGGTTCAAGGCTACGAGCGCATTCTGTATATTTCATGCAATCCAGAAACCTTGAAAGACAACTTGGACGTGCTGGGTGAAACGCACCACATTACGCGATTTGCTCTATTCGATCAGTTCCCGTTTACTCATCATATTGAAGCGGGCGTATTACTTGAGCGCAAAGCCTAATCAATAACAAACAAAAAACGAGCCAACTGGCTCGTTTTTTTATGCTCGCGCTCTACGAATAGAGACCAACAAATTAAGCTTCTTTGAGGATGTAGCCCATTTTTTTACCAATCCAGAATAGCAGTACCAAGACGACTACGATGGCGATGAAGTTGGAACCAGCATCAGGGTATTGCGCCTTGGTAAACGCAGAGTGACCAAACGCACCTACGAAGAATGCCGCAAGACCAACCATTGGGAAGTCTTCTGGAATTGGGTTTCTTAGATACTCTTGATACAGAGCCTGAACTGACAGCACGAGTGCAATCAGTGGAAAAATCGAGAATGCCACTTCGCTGATGGTGAGCCAAGACAACATTGCGTTACCACACATACCTGCAATCAGAGCAAGTACGAGCGTTTTTTTGCCGCTTTCGCGGTTTTCGGAGGACACTTCATTGGACATTATTTGGACCCTTCTTTTTGACGGTTTCTTTCACGTTCTTTGCGATACCAGTGTGCACCCTTGGCCACTATCCTTAATTGGACAATCAGCCTCTCCGCCAGTTCATATCTTTCTTTTTTGCTAAGATCTAACGCCTCTGCACCTGAACTGAACACGAGAATGACAGAAGCTTCCGCTTGGGCAAATGCTTCGTCACGGTCCATACCTGTGCTAACCAAATATTCAGTTAGCTCAGCCGAAAAGTGTTGGATTTCTCGAGCCACTGCGGCTCGAAAGTCAAAAGAGGTACCAGAACGCTCCCTTAATAATAGGCGGAACACGTTGGGACTGCTTTCAATGAACTCCATAAACGTTTCGACTGAAGTACGGATCACACTGCCTTCTTTGACAATACGTTGGCGCGCTTGTCGCATTAACTGCCTTAGCAGCAGGCCTCCTTCATCTACCATGGTCAGCCCCAGCTCATCCATATCTTTAAAATGACGATAGAAAGAAGTTGGAGCAATACCGGCTTCGCGCGCGACTTCGCGCAGGCTCAAATTCGAAAAGCTGCGATCGGCACTAAGCTGGCTAAAAGCAGCATCGATCAATGAACGACGCGTTTTTTCTTTTTGTTGTGCACGAATACCCATTGATTTCATGTTTAACCTAGGTGCTCTTATTGGTTACCATCGATGACGGTAATTGAGGGAGTGGAGGTAATATAGCGCGAATAGTCACTTTGTATAAGTGTATGGCTGGCGATTTTGCTAAAAAACCTATACGCATCTCACTTCATTTACTCAGCATTATGCTTGAACAAGTTTCATTATTTTGCATACATCAAACGTTTATCCGATGCTAACTCTCAATAAAACTGCGTGATCTTTCACACTCTATTCACGCAGTCATATTTACCAACGTTAATAATCCGTTAAAATCTCGCCATTGCCAGTCTATGAATTGCACTCATCACTCCTGCCCTACTTGTCGCTATTAATGCTGAACGTTTTGTAGAGAGTGAGAGGAACTACGAGGATACTATATGAGTCGCGCTAAACATTTTGATGCCATCGTAATCGGCAGTGGCCCAGGTGGTGAAGGGGCTGCGATGGGGCTAACTAAAGCTGGCCTCAACGTTGCGATCATCGAAAAAGAGAGCAGCGTCGGTGGTGGTTGCACCCACTGGGGTACCATACCTTCAAAAGCACTGCGTCATGCAGTCAGCCGTATCATTGAGTTCAACAGCAACCCACTGTTTTGTGGTAACAACACCAGCCTGCACTCGACGTTTTCCAATATTTTGGGACACGCAAAAACCGTTATCGATAAGCAAACCCGACTGCGCCAAGGCTTCTATGACCGAAATGAGTGCACCTTGCTATACGGAACGGCACGCTTTGTCGATACTCACAGCCTAGAGGTCACTAAGTCCGATGGTACTATCGATACTTATACGGCCGACAAGTTTGTGATTGCAACCGGTTCAAGACCGTATCGCCCTGCTGATGTCGACTTTAATCACCCACGTGTTTACGATAGCGATTCAATTCTTTCTCTTGAGCACGACCCTAGACACATTATTATTTACGGTGCCGGTGTCATTGGTTGTGAGTATGCGTCTATCTTCCGTGGCTTGGATGTAAAAACCGATCTCATCAACACCCGTGAGCGACTTCTGGCGTTCCTAGATAACGAGATGTCAGACTCTTTGTCCTATCACTTCTGGAACAGCGGCATGATGATCCGCAACGATGAAACCTACGCCAAGATCGAAGGTACCGAAGACGGCGTCATCATCCACCTCAACTCAGGCAAGAAGATGCGCGCGGATTGCTTACTGTATGCCAATGGTCGAACAGGTAACACTGACGCACTCAATCTGGATGCCGTTGGACTAGTCGCGGATTCTCGCGGCCAGCTCAAAGTCGACACCAACTACCAAACCGACATCGACCATGTCTATGCTGTGGGGGATGTGATTGGCTACCCAAGCTTAGCGAGTGCGGCATACGACCAAGGCCGATTCGTAGCTCAAGCGATTACTCAAGGTGAAGCTGAAGGTAAGCTAATTGAAGATATTCCGACAGGTATCTACACCATTCCAGAAATCAGCTCTGTGGGTAAAACTGAGCAAGAGCTGACTGAAGCCAAGATTCCGTACGAGGTAGGACGCTCGTCATTCAAACACCTTGCGCGTGCACAGATCGCCGGTAAAGACGTGGGAAGTTTAAAAATACTCTTCCACCGCGAGACCAAAGAAATCTTGGGCATTCACTGTTTTGGTGAGCGTGCTGCAGAAATCATCCACATCGGCCAGGCCATCATGGAGCAAAAAGGCGAAGCGAATACCATCGAGTACTTCGTTAACACCACCTTTAACTACCCGACCATGGCAGAAGCCTATCGTGTTGCTGCGCTCAATGGTTTAAACCGTCTGTTCTAACCTAATTGCAGTGCATAGCACTTTAGAGCAATACTACAAAGGCGACATCATGTCGCCTTTGTTTTTCCTTTTACGCAGATGAAACGCTAAGCCAGTAAAAACTGACCGCGACGCCACTGGTAAATAAAAATCACCGCCAACCCCAAACCTCGAATACCCATAAAGCTGAGCATCGCGAACCAAAGTGCATGATTTCCTAAACTGCTGGCGGCAAAAAACAAAGCAAAGAAACAACACGTGGCGGCAAACATACTATTGCGCATATCTCTGCCTTTTGTCGCGCCCACAAAAATACCATCAAATAGAAAGCACCACATGGACACCAGCGGCATAGCAACCAGCCAAGGTAAGAAGAATTCCGCTTGCGTTTGCACTGCGGCGATGGAAGTAATCATCGCAATCAAATCACTCCCTAAACCTGCAAATACCAGTGTCAGCAGCACACAAATAACCGCACTCCAGAAAAAGGTCACGACAAGCGAATCAATGAGCTGACTGCGACTCTTGGCACCAATCGCTTTGCCTACCATAGCTTCCATAGCGTAAGCGAAACCATCCATGCCATAAGAAATGAGCATCAAGAAGCTCATCAATACCGCATTCGCCGCGACGATATCATCTCCAAATGCTGCGCCCTGAAAGGTCATAAAACTAAAAGTAGCTTGTAGGCACAATGAACGAAGAAAGATGTCACGATTGAGCTTCACAAAACGTCCAATATCCTGACTCACATCAGAGGCCAATTGCAGCACATTTGGCAGGACTCTTTGACGCCAAGTGCGCGCGGCACACCATAGGCCAAATGCACAACCTGAGTAGTCAGCAATGACCGACGCCAAGGCCGCACCTTCGACTTTCCACCCCAAACCAATGACAAACAAGACATCAAGGCCGATATTTACCAGGTTAGTAATGATCACCATCCACATTGGCGCTTTCGCGTTTTGTGTCCCTAGTAACCAGCCAAGAATTACAAAATTCATCAACGCTGCAGGGGCACTCCAAGCTCTTATCGCAAAATACTGATAACCATAATGCTTCACTTCTTCACTGGCAGAGCTAAACGAAAAAATAACATCAGCGAGAGAGGTATGCACGAGTAAGAACAGCGCAGCAAACCCCAATGCCATAAGACTCCCCTGCAAAAACACCAGCGCAAGTTGGCGCGTATCATTGGCGCCATAACTTTGAGCGGCGAGGCCTGTGGTCGACATTCTCAAAAAACCCAGCAGCCAGAAGGTGACACTTATCATGGTGCTGCCAAGCGCAACGCCACCTAAATACCAGGCGTGCTCTAGGTGGCCAATCACAGCGGCGTCAACCAGTCCTAATAGCGGGACAGTAATATTGGATAGCACCATAGGAATGGCCAATAGCAAGACTCGGCGGTGCAAGGGCAGATCAGACAGAATGGTAATTGATTGTTGAAACACGAACACTCCAGCACGTCGAGACTCCACTAGAAATGCTTTAGTGGAGAGGATACTTGAAGCGCTATAGTAACGTTATTTACAGGCGAGCACCGCAACTACCACTCAATATTGACGATGTTCGGCGTGAGACGATGTCGATAGATGGGCAGCTTCGCCACCACTCGCTGCCAACGAGACCAGCGTTGACAATGCTTGTCGATGGGCGATTCAATCGAGACTTTGTATGTCCACGGTAGCCAATGAAGCAACTTATCAAGCGGCTTTCTCATGCCATGTTGATAACGCTCACACCCCATCTTTTGCCCTAAGTGACTCGCTGTGAGGTCACCGGCCAGCACCAAGCAGGCTTTGGCATGTTGAAAGTGACATCCGATGGCTTGCACAAAGTGCGCTATTCGAGTCTCAGTTTGTTCCAGTAGAGCATGTTCACATACAACTAGAATCGGTTTGTCAGCAGGAATCAATAGCGTCGACAACCAGCTCATATCATCAATCGAGCCACAGATGAGTGAGTACCGCTCGCTTTTGTGAAACAACCGTTGGCGCCACACCAAATGCTCATTGGTATCGACTTCAAGCCAATGACAGCGGCCATTGTCCAAACGGTAGAAGCGGGTATCAAGGCGCGCGCCGACATTAATAACCCAACCATCAGGGTTGGTCTCAAGAAACCGCTTTACTTGCAAATCGCAAAGCTGAGTTAAGGTGGCATGCAATAACTGACTTTGGTCAACGTTACCCGTGATGCAATCGGGCGCAAGTTGGCAACGGCGACATGCATGGGCGGCGATAGGGTCATAGATGATGCCATCATCCAGCAAACTTTCACGACTGCGAAACCATAGCGGCCTAAGCAGTTTGCTAGGTACATCTAGGGGAACGGTTTGACGGTTGTTACGATTGTCCATACTGCCTCCATGTATAGAGTTACAGATGATAATCGCTCTCAATAATCATTTCAACATAAATGAAATTAATTATCATTTACAACCTATCTTTGGGCGTAAAAAAAGCGACAGGCGGACCTGTCGCTTTCCATCACCATAGGGGTGAAATTGTTGGCACTCTTTGAATGCCTCACAAATATCCATTTGTTATTTGTGCTTCCACTGCTAATTCTTGTTTGTCATCGTCCTGATGCGTTTTCACGATCCCTGGCAAAACCTTTTGCTCGAGTTCTTCCTAAACCCTGTCCATTTGTTTTCTCATCCTGAGAATAGTCGACCATCCGTATCTGCCCACACTCCGAGTCTGAGCAATATCCTTATTATTATTTTTGGCGCTCCTCGCCAAACATCCTTGAAGACCTTCTTGGTCTGAAATCCTTGTGTCAGCATCCTGTCGACAAGGAACAATTTACCTGACTCAGAATGGAAGACAACCAAGCACAACGTTTTTTCTAGTTCGCAACAATACACAAACAATTAAAGTAATATAAATCATAAACTTAATAATTATTAACGGCAATTTTGCGCTAACAAGTATGGCAAATATCTCACAAAGCATCTGGATAACTCGCCAATCACGCTCAAAGAGCATCAAGATCGAAGTGAGATCTGAATCACCCAATGCGTGACACCACTACCAACAGATCTACCAACAACAACGCTACCCAAGCACCAAAAACAACAATGCCCCTTCATCAGAAGAGGCATTGCAAGCTCGGTTTGGCGTTAAAGAAACCCGTTTAGACATTAAACAAACTAGGTTAGGCTGCTAGTTTTTGTAACGCGGTTCGGATTAGTGAAGACCGCCCACGTATTTAGAAAGAACGTCGATATCTTCGTCGTTCAGCTTTTTGGCGATATCACGCATCATAGCGTTCATGTCGTTGGCACGATCGCCGCTGCGGAATTTCTCTAGTTGTGATTTCACATAATCAGCATGCTGACCAGAAATTTTAGGGAATCCTGATAGCTCAGTGCCGTTACCACGAGGACCGTGACAAGCAATACACGCGGTAATTCCACGCTCAGCATCACCAGCGGTGTAAAGAACTTTACCCACTTCGACCACATTTTCAGGGGTACTATTGGCTGCGATTGGCATAGACGCATAGTAAGCCGCAAGATCCGCCATATCTTCCTCAGACAGTGGCATTGCCATACCACTCATCACAGGATCATAACGACCTTGTTTACCGCCACTTGTCATACCAAGCTTTAGGTCTTTCAGTTGTTTTTCAATATATTTTGCGTGCTGTCCTGCGATGCTTGGGTACATCGTTAGCAGACTGTTACCGTCCGCTCCATGACACGCTACACACGTTTGGGATTTTGCTTTACCAGCTTCAATATCGCCTTGGGCCCATACTGAGCAGCTGACTACAAGACTCAAGATTAGCGCTAATTTTTTCATGACATTCCATTATAATTATCAAGCTTCCAGTACCACTATACGCCTCGCTAAACCCTACAGATTGGTGTCAAAGGGACAAAATAAGGTAACGCGGGCAATTAATACCGATCATGGTACAATGTGTGGCCATATGCCGAGCACGGTTATTTTACACAATTTCACAAAAAAGTAATCAATCGACTACACAAAGTCGAGATGGAGTTAACAGTGAGCGTAAAAATTCATTATCAAAACACGCATTTCATTACAAGTGCACCCGATATTCGTCACTTGCCAGAGGATGAAGGGATCGAAATTGCGTTTGCAGGACGCTCCAATGCAGGTAAATCCAGTTCACTGAACCGCCTTACTAACCAAAGAGCGCTGGCGAAAACCAGTAAAACACCAGGCCGTACCCAATTGATTAACCTTTTCAAGGTAGACGAAGGTTGTCACATCGTTGACTTACCTGGATACGGCTTTGCTCAAGTTCCTCTTGAGATGAAAAAGAAATGGCAAAAATCGCTAGGCGAATATTTGCAGAAACGTCGTTGCCTGAAAGGCCTAGTGGTACTGATGGACATTCGTCACCCAATGAAAGACCTTGACCAGCAGTTAATTGAATGGGCTGTTGAGTCTGGTATTCCAGTTCAGGTTCTTCTGACGAAAGCAGACAAATTGAAAAGTGGTGCTCGCAAAGCACAAGTGTTGAAGATACGTGAGGCAGCACTGGCGTTTGGTGGTGATGTGCAAGTCGATCCGTTTTCGTCACTAAAAGGCATTGGTGTTGATCAATTACGAAATAAACTCGACACCTGGTTTGCGCCAGCGTTTGCACACCTTGAGCAATCTGACGATTTAGAAGGTGGTGAGCAAGACGCTTAACTGTCTTTGGTGGTAAAACTATCTTTTAGTGGTAAAACTATCTTTCGGTAGTAAAACATCGTTCTACAGAAACAAAACGCCCCGCCTTCCTGGCAGGGCAATGGGAGAGAGAAGATTTAGTATTATTGTTTGTTCCAAGCATCTATGAAGCTTTCAAACAATGCAATCACCAGCCATACAAACTGTGAGCTAGTCTTCTCTTACCATCCCAATTCCCACAATACTCACAACCCAATAAAGTCTTATATTTCAGATAGTAAAACCCTGGTTACTCGCTGTTTTTCTACGCTTGATTCTAGTTGAGAATTATACAAAGTGTGAAGGTCGTTTAATTACAGAATTTGGTAATCAAATGTCGTAATGACGAAGAGAGAAAAGTGAGAAGAAGGGCGCTAAAAAATTTTCTTTGCCACAAGAAAAAACGCCCCAGTCAAATACTGACTGGGGCGGCTGAATCAGCCTAATCCAATAACGTGAAACAAAAGGTCTGAAAGATAGAACATCTTACCTCTGTACCCTACGCGTTCTAATGTACAACAAGTGATCAGGAAATGAAACTATTTTTGTAGTTTTTTTTCATGAAGTTTTTGTTAATAGACATAAGTCGCTTAGATGCATGAACTTTTTTAACATCAAAAAAAAGCCAGCGACTGTGCGCTGGCTCATGTTAATTTAATAATTTAGCTCAAAATATGACTAATGAGCCTGATCCCAGTTGTCTCCGTGACCAGAGTCAGCAACAAGTGGAACAGCCAATTCTGCTGCAGATTCCATCAATTTTTGTACTTTACTTTCAATTTCGCCTAAAGATGACGATTCCACTTCAAAGACCAGTTCATCGTGCACTTGCATCAGTAGTTTCACCTTGCCATCACCTTCGGCTTGGATCCACTCATCCACCAACAACATCGCTTTCTTAATGATGTCCGCAGCAGTACCTTGCATTGGCGCGTTGATTGCCGCACGCTCCGCCGCTTTGCGACGCATACCATTACGAGACTTAATCTCAGGTAAGTGCAGTCTGCGGCCAAAGATGGTTTCAACGTAGCCTTTCTCACTCGCTAAAGCACGCGTGTCTTCCATGTATTGCATCACGCCAGGATAGCGCTCGAAGTAAGTATCCATATATTGCTGCGCCTCACCACGAGGAATACCGAGCTGCTTAGACAGACCAAACGCACTCATGCCATAGATAAGTCCGAAGTTAACCGCTTTGGCACGGCGACGCTGTTCACTGGTGACTTGCTCAATATCGACACCAATGATCTCCGCCGCTGTGGCAGCGTGGATATCTTTACCTTGTCTAAACGCATCCAGTAGCGCCTTATCACCTGACAAGTGCGCCATGATACGAAGTTCAATCTGAGAGTAATCCACCGCAAGGATCTTCCAGCCATGCGGAGCCACAAACGCCTGACGAATGCGTCGGCCTTCATCGTTACGGATAGGAATATTCTGCAAGTTTGGATCGGTCGATGACAAACGACCGGTTGCAGTGACAGCCTGATGATAAGACGTGTGTACTCGACCCGTTTCTGGGTTGATCATCTTCGGTAGCTTGTCTGTGTAGGTGGACTTGAGTTTAGCTAGGCCGCGATACTCCAAAATCAACTTAGGCAGTGGGTAATCCAACGCCAACTCTTGCAGCACCTCTTCATTGGTAGAAGGTGCGCCTGATGGCGTTTTCTTAAGTACCGGCAAGCCCATTTTCTCAAAGAAGATCGCTTGCAGCTGCTTAGGCGAGCTCAAGTTAAACTCTTCGCCAGCAATCTCATAGGCTTTCTGCTCCAGCTCATCAAGACGCGCCGCGATCTCTTGAGATTGAGCGCCCAAAAGCATGTCATCAATCAGTACACCGGTGCGCTCGATACGAGATAACACAGGCACCAACGGTACTTCGATGTCTTGATAGACACGATTCAGTGCTTCGTTTTTCTCAAGCTCTGCATTGATGCGCTGGTGAAGACGCAAAGTCACATCCGCATCTTCTGCCGCGTATGGTGCTGCCTGATCCATCTCGATTTGGTTGAAAGTCAGTTTCGATTTGCCTTTACCGGCAATTTGCTCGAATGAGATGCAGCTATGCTGCAAAAAGCGCAGTGCCAAGCTGTCCATATCGTGCTTACCGCCGACGCTGTTGTAGACGTAAGAAGCAAGCATGGTGTCGTATTTAATGCCCTTAAGCTCAATACCATAGCGTGCAATCACACTGGCGTCATACTTCAGGTTTTGACCAACTTTCACTACGTTGTCGTCTTCAAGCAATGGCTTCAATTGCTCAAGAACCCAATCACGGTCAAGCTGCTCTGGTGCGCCCATGTAGTCGTGCGCAACAGGCAGATAAGCGGCCACGCCTTCTTCGGTCGCAAACGACAGACCGATAAGATTCGCCACCATATAATCCAAGCTGTCCGTCTCAGTATCGAACGCAATCACGGAAGCTGCTTTTAGCTTCTCTAACCAATTGGCAAACTGCTCTTCGGTTAGGATGGTTTCGTACTGGCTGCGGTCAATTTTAACTGCTGATGTATCCATCGCTGGAGCATCATCATCGCTAGAAATACGTTTTGCTGCACTCTCCACCGCTTGCACTTCACCTGTGCCGCCTTCAAGAAGCTCATTGAGCCAAGATTTAAACGTCAATTGGCCGTACAGCTTGGTCAGTTCATCAACGTTTGGTGTCTCTTTCAGCAGAGATTCAGGCGTGCAATCGAGTTCCACATCCAGTTTGATGGTCGCCAGATCATAAGAAAGTAATGCATTTTCTTTGTTCTCGGTAAGCTTCTTAGCCATGGTTTTTGAACCACGAAAGCCAAGAGGGGCGATATCATCGAGTCTATCGTATAGGTCTTTAATGCCGCCGATACCTTGCAATAGTGCTGTTGCTGTTTTGTCACCTACGCCTGGTACACCTGGGATGTTATCCACTTTATCGCCCATCAGTGCCAGATAGTCGATAATAAGCTCAGGTGGAATACCAAACTTATCCACTACGCCTGCTCTGTCCATCACCACATTGGTCATGGTGTTGATAAGGGTAACGTTGTCATCAACCAGTTGAGCCATATCTTTATCGCCCGTGCTGATCAATACTGGCATACTCGCTTGTGAAGCTTGATGCGCCAAAGTACCAATGACATCATCCGCTTCCACGCCTGGTACACAGATAAGCGGTAGACCCATAGCACGAATCACGTTATGCAAAGGTTCAATTTGGCAACGAAGATCATCCGGCATAGGTGGACGGTTTGCCTTGTACTCAGGGTACATATCATCACGGAATGTTTTGCCTTTGGCATCAAACACCACCGCGATACGATCAGAGGCAAACTGACGCATCATGCTTCTTAGCATGTTAACAACACCGTAAACCGCATTGGTTGGGATTTCGCCATTGCTCATCGTTTCTGGATAAGCATGAAATGCTCGATAGAGATAAGAAGAACCATCGATAAGGATCAATGGGTTGTCTGGTATTTGCGCCATGTTTAGTCGTCCAAAATTTTTGGTAGTGATCTATAAGGATGCCATGACTCGCAGCGCGATGCTACGCTCTTTCACTGTCTATATACACAGTTACCAAATTAAACTGCGCTCTCGCCCCCCTCAGCCTGTGGATAAATCTGTTTATAGAGTTGTTTTAACAAATGATAAAGTTATTCAAGGTCATCAAAAAACAAATATAAGCCACTGTAATTAAAGCATTAAATATCAGATCCCCCACCCTTCCCATGATCCTTCTCGGATCATGCCATGTGGAAAACCTAATTTTGCGTTTAATGTCAGCGATAGGATTATATTCTAGTCAGAGTGTGCAATTAATCTGCAAAGAGTAGATAGAAAAAAAGCGACACCAAAGGTGTCGCCTAGCAATAATTTAAGGAGGTTATCTCGTTTAACGAGTACGGCTAACCAACCAAAAGCTATAAATACACTGGAAGCAATGTGAGCAATGTCGTGTCAAAAAAGAACCGATTAAGTGAACTGAGCCATGTCGCTAGTTGTTTAACCTTTTCCCTTAGGACGAGTTAATAGTAATCATTCTCATTTAATGCGTCAACCACTAATTGAGAATATTTATCATTTAATTTCTGAGCACAAAAAAACCGGCGTAATGCCGGCTTCTAATGTCGCGGTGTTTATTAATCTTGCTGGCTATCTTGTGCCAACCACTCCGCCACATCTTTGGCAAAGTAAGTCAGAATGCCATCCGCACCGGCGCGCTTAAAGCACAGCAGTGATTCAAGTACCGTTTCACGCTCTTTTAGCCAACCATTTTGAATCGCGGCTTTGTGCATTGCATACTCACCAGAGACTTGATAAGCAAACGTCGGTACCTGAAGCTCGCTTTTCACACGACGCACCACGTCTAGGTATGGCATACCTGGCTTGACCATCACCATATCCGCACCTTCATTGATGTCCATCGCAACTTCATGCAAGGCTTCATCACTGTTGGCAGGATCCATCTGGTAATTTTTCTTATCACCGCCCTTAAGATTGGAGGCCGAACCGACAGCATCTCGGAATGGACCATAGTAGTTTGATGCATATTTCGCAGAGTAAGCCATGATCTGTGTATGTACATGACCCGCTTCTTCTAGCGCTTCACGAATACGACCAATACGACCATCCATCATATCCGACGGCGCAACGACATCTGCGCCAGCTTCTGCATGGGACAAGGCTTGTTTGATGAGCACATCAGTAGTTTCATCATTCTGTACATAACCATCTTCGTCGATAATGCCGTCTTGACCATGAGTCGTAAACGGATCTAACGCTACGTCTGTGATTACGCCCATTTGTGGCACATTTTCCTTTAGTGAGCGCACAGCGCGCTGCACCAAGCCTTCTGGATTATAGGCTTCCGCCGCACAGAGACTTTTTGCATCTTGGTTAACTACTGGGAACAGCGCAATGGCAGGTACGCCCAGTTTTGCTAGATATTCGGCTTCTTCTAGCATCAAATCAATAGAAAGACGCTCAACCCCAGGCATGGACTCCACTGTTTCGCGGCGATTTTTGCCCATTAGAATGAACATTGGGTAGATCAAGTCATCCACCGACACCTTATTCTCTGCCATTAAACGTCGGCTAAAGTCATGTTTGCGCATACGGCGCATACGGCGTGCTGGAAATTGACCTTGAATCGATACAGACACCTTTCTCTCCTTGTCTGGAAAAATGCGAAAATCAAGCATATCACTCTCGCATGTTCATGCTAGTAGTAAAATTGGAAAATGCTAAACCACAAACGATATACTGAAGCTATTACTCACCAAATTTAGTTAGCCATGATAGATACACACGCCCATATTTACGCCACCGAATTCGACCAAGACCGTGATGAAGTGGTGCAGCGCGCCCTAGATGCTGGTATTGAGCACATTTTGCTACCCAACATCGACCTCGACTCCATTGAGCCTATGCTGGCGACCGAAGCGGCTTATCCTCAAGTATGCCGCTCGATGATGGGTCTGCATCCATGCTATGTCGATGCTAATGTCGATCAAACGCTCGACACCATCCATTCTTGGTTCGACAAGCATAACTTTATTGCTGTAGGTGAAATTGGTATCGACTTGTACTGGGATAAAACCTACCGCAAGGAGCAGGAGCATGCCTTCATCACTCAGTTGAATTGGGCCAAAGAGATGGATCTGCCTGTAGTGATCCATACACGAGATTCGATTGAAGAAACTTTGGCTCTACTTAGATCGGAGCAAAACGGCGACTTGCGCGGCGTGTTCCACTGCTTCGGCGGCACAATTGAAGAAGCGAAAGCCATTAACGATCTTGGCTTTCACCTTGGCCTAGGTGGTGTCTCTACCTTTAAAAATTCAGGCATGGACAAAGTGATTCCTGAGCTAGATTTGAGCAAAGTGATTCTAGAAACCGACTGCCCTTACCTAGCACCAGTGCCACATCGTGGAAAACGCAATGAGCCTGCGTATACTGAACTGGTGCTAAAACGCATAGCGGATCTCACCGAATTGAGTAGTAAAAAAGTGGCACAGATAACAACAAACAATGCAAAATCACTGTTTTCATTGTAGTTTTTCATAATTTATTACTCATTCCGTGACGGAGATCGAGTTTGGTGTACACAAGACAACCTCAAGTTAACGTAGAATATGCATCAATTTTATATGCCACTGCCGACAAAGGAAGCGTGGCAGAGATCACGCAGTTCTATCTCGGAGGTGGAGTATGTGCCAACATGGAAATCTATTACAACGTCAGCATCGCACATTTTGGCAAAAGCTAATGGGCGTGAAAGAAGTGTATGTATGCTCTAATTGCGGCTACGTTCTGAAAATCCGCTAACCTCAAAGCTCAGTTGTCAGAATGAAGAAGCCAGTATTACTGCAACAAAGAATGCCACGACAAAGAATGCAGAGAAAAAAATAGCGGCCTAGGCCGCTATTTTTACATCTAAGATGATGTCATCAATCCATCACAAGCTTTACTCTTGCTCAGCCTCTTCGCTGTCATCTGTCTTACGTGTATAGAAGCGTGCAAAGAACAGTCCCACTTCAAACAGCAAACACATAGGAATCGCTAGCAGAGTTTGCGAAATCATATCCGGCGGAGTGAGGAGCATCCCCACGATAAACGCTCCAACTACGATATACGGACGCTTTTGCTTCAAGCTTTCAACATCCGTCGCCCCTGTCCAACACAACAAAATAATGGCCACAGGTACTTCAAACGCAATACCAAATGCCAAAAATAGCGCCAATACAAAATCCAGATAGCTGGAGATATCGGTCGCGAATTCTACGCCGCCAAGCGATATCGCGGTGAAAAAGCCAAACACCAGCGGAAATACCACAAAGTACGCAAACGCAACGCCGCAATAAAACAGCAGCGAGCTCGAGAACATCAATGGCATGACCAGCTTTTTCTCATGCTTGTACAAGCCAGGTGCGACAAAAGCCCATACCTGATAAAGAATATAAGGCACGGCCACAAACACCGATGCGATCAAAGTAAGTTTGAGCGGGGTGAAGAATGGCGACGCTACGTCGGTAGCGATCATGGTCGCCCCCTCTGGTAATCTTTCTACCAAAGGCTTAGAAACGAAATCGTAAATATTGCCAGAGAAATAAACCAAGGCTAAGAACACCACCAACACAGCGACAATCGCACGCAGCAGTCGGTTACGAAGCTCTAACAGATGGCTAATCAAAGGCTGTGTCTGTTCGACGGAAGACATGAAAACCTCGAATAAAATACCGTGAAGATGAGCAAACTAAAGGCCCATCCACGGGAGACATATATACAGACAAGGGCTGATGTTCAGCCCTTGTTTAGATCTTTTTCTGGAGACTCATTCTCGGCAGGTTTAGCAGGCTCTGGTTGCACCGTCTCTTGCGGACGGGAATCAGGTTCTGCAGTTGTCACCTTATCACTTGCGTAAGGTCGGGTGACTTCTTTTGCCGCCTGCTTCAATTCTTCTACCGAACTTTTCAGTTCCGGTGAGAGGTCTTCCATGCCCATTTTCTCAGCTTTTCGCAGGTTCTCTTGAAGCTCTTGAACTTTAAGCTCATGCGACAGCTCGTCTTTGACGTTATTCGCCATCGCTTTTGCTGAGCTGATAAAACGAGAAACACTTCGGATAGCCGTTGGTAGGCGCTCTGGCCCCAGAACCACCAAACCAACTACAGAGATGAGTACCAGTTCCCAAAAACCGATATCAAACACGAATTATGCCTGCTCTTTATCTTTCTTTGTTTCAGTAGAAGCGTCTGTTTTCTGTTGCTCAATGTTCTTTGGTTCAAAATCTGCATCTTTGTCGTCAGATTTCTTTGCCGTTTGCTCATCTTCGCTCATGGCTTTCTTAAAGCCTTTTACAGCACCACCTAAGTCGCCGCCAATACCACGCAGTTTCTTGGTTCCAAATAGCAGAATCACAATCACTGCAATGATAAGAAGTTGCCAAATACTAATACCGCCCATTCTTTCTACCTCGGGTCTTGATTAACAAACAAATGATTTAATACGAGTTTATCGCTTAACGCCTGTAAGTACGCCAACTGAACAACCAAAATGTGATACCAGCAACGCCAGATGCAACTGACAGCTGATCGTAAGGTCCTTCAAGTAATATGGCGGAGCATACGATTAAAGTTGCACCAACGCCAAACAAAAATTTACCTGTCCCATGTTGCCGTTTTGTTTCACGGTATCCTTGGTACAAGGTATCCATGCGTTGATTCATAGCTTTACCTTGTTTCAGGCTATCGTACAGCAACTCTGGAAGTTCCGGCAATTTTTCTGCCCAAAACGGCGCACGATCTTTGATACCGTTAATAACTGCCTGCGGTCCAACTTGATTCATCATCCAGTTTTCGAGAAATGGCTTCGCCGTCTCCCATAAGTCTAGCTGCGGATAAAGCTGTCTGCCGAGCCCCTCAACATAGAGCAGAGTCTTCTGCAACAATACCAGCTGTGGCTGCACTTCCATATTGAAGCGGCGAGCAGTATTGAAGAGGTTCAGTAGTACATGACCAAAGGAAATTTCGCACAGTGGCTTAGCAAAAATCGGCTCACACACCATACGAATCGCAAACTCGAACTCGTCGACATTGGTATCGCGTGGCACCCAACCAGAATCCACATGAAGCTCAGCCACTTTACGATAGTCTCGATTAAAGAAAGCTAGGAAGTTCTCAGCTAGGTAGCGCTTGTCGTCGCTATTGAGTGTGCCGACAATACCGCAGTCAAGACCAATCCACAGTGGGTTTTCAGGGTGGTCATAACTAACAAACACGTTGCCAGGGTGCATGTCGGCATGGAAGAAGCTATCGCGAAACACCTGGGTGAAGAAAACGCTCACACCACGCTCCGCCAGTAGCTTCATGTTGGTGCCATTTGCTTCTAGCGTCGGGATATCAGAAACCTGAATACCATAGATGCGCTCAGAGACCATCAAGCTTTCGCTGCTAAAATCTGGCAATACTTCCGGCACATACAACTCTTCGCTGCCTTCGAAATTGCGGCGCAGCTGAATCGCGTTGGCCGCTTCTCGGCGCAGATCGAGCTCATCAAGCAAGGTCTTTTCATACTCACGAACTACCTCGACTGGCTTCAATCTACGAGCATCGGGCAGCGCCCTCGACACGATGCGTGCCATGCGATACATGAGCTTTAGGTCGGCATCGATCACCGGACGAATATCCGGACGAATCACTTTAAGTACGACCTCTTGGCCGGTCGATTTCAGCTTAGCGGTATGTACCTGAGCAATAGACGCAGACGCCAGTGGCTTGATATCAAAATCGTCAAACCAGTTTTCAATCGGACCACCGAGTGCCAACTCCATTTGCGACTTAGCCAGCTCACCATCAAACGGAGAGACTTGGTCTTGCAACAGAGCCAGTTGGTCGGCGATGTGTGGTGGGAACAGATCGCGACGCGTCGACATCATCTGTCCAAATTTGATCCACACCGGACCGAGTTCTTGCAGCGCCAAACGCAGGCGCTCACCTAACGGCTTTTCTGGATGCTTGTTCTTCATCCAAAACAGCGAACGTCTGACCAGCAGAGGGGCTTTGGTTAATTGATGCGTTGGCATCAGTTCATCAAGGCCATACTCAAGTTGTACCTTGATGATGTGATAAAGGCGCTTTATTTCACTCGGAGTCATACACGCTCCGAGTCGGTATTGTCACTGCCAGCGGCTGCTAGCAGCGCATCAAGGCGAGCATTGAGTCGCTCAGCTTGGCTGCGTACGTCGTCGACATCATCGCAAAAGGCTGCAATCGCCAACGGTGGCGGGGCAATTTTCCACTCTTCGGTGAGCACCTGGCCGAAATGGTCTTGATGCTTTGACGCGTGTGAAGCGATAAAACCAAACAGGTTTTTAGCCCCTTGTACTGCAGTATGCGCAACCACATCACCGGTTACGCGTGACAACCACTCTTCGATATCCGGTTTACAGTCGGTCAGCAATGCTGAGAATTTTTGCGCTAACTGAATATCGCCTTCCAGCTCCAGTTTATCTTGTTTAATAAGCTTGGTGATGTTGGCCTGATCTTTAAGCTCAGGCAGCACAGAAAGGCTCAGTGACAGATAACAATCTGACTCACCTTCATAATTAGCCAGCACATCAAGTTGATGACTGAACACAAAGGTCAGTGATTTGTTGAATTCACGCAGGTGAACTTGAATCACCTGGCCTTTAAGGCGAGTGACACGACTGACCAGCGCATCGTCATCGTTGATCAGCGTATTCAGTGTGGTTTCCACCACCGCGGTCACTAATGGGTCAAATGGCATGACTCAATCCTTAGAATTTGTATCCACGGTGCAGGGCTACAATGCCACCGGTTAGGTTGTAGTATTTGGTGTGTTCAAAGCCTGCCTCTTGCATCATGCCTTCCAGAGTATCTTGGTCTGGGTGCATGCGGATCGATTCCGCAAGATAGCGATAGCTTTCCGCATCATTCGCCACCAACTCGCCCATTTTTGGCAGCAAGTGGAATGAGTACGCGTCATACACTTTTGACAGTGGCTCAACGATAGGTTTAGAGAACTCCAACACCAATAGACGACCGCCCGGCTTCAATACGCGGAACATCGAACGCAGAGCTTTGTCTTTGTCGGTTACGTTGCGTAGGCAAAAACTGATAGTAATACAGTCGAAGTAATTGTCTGGGAATGGCAGCTCTTCGGCGTTCGCTTGCACGTAGTGCACGTTGCCAACGATACCAGTATCACGCAGTTTATCGCGACCGACATTGAGCATTGAGTTGTTAATGTCGGCAAGTACCACATGGCCCTTGTCACCAACAATACGAGAGAACTTTGCGGTCAAATCACCCGTACCGCCACCTAGGTCAAGAATGCGCTGACCCGGTCTTGCACCACTGCAATCAATAGTGAAGCGTTTCCATAAACGGTGGACACCGCCCGACATTAGGTCGTTCATGATGTCGTATTTCGCCGCTACCGAGTGGAACACTTCCGCAACGCGCGTCACTTTTTCTTGTTTCGCGACTGTTTCAAAGCCGAAGTGCGTGGTGTCGTCTTGTTGATTTAGCTGATTCGATTGCACAGTACTTTCCGTCATTATTCTTCCTCTTGGGCAGCGTTACGTCTCTGTCGCCGCAAGCGGTCAGTTTACTTTATCCATGTCTGGTTGTCTTTCCACCAGCGCATCATTTTGTGCGATTTCTGTGAGCGAAGGAGAAATCGAGCGTTTTACCTCAACACCAAGCTGTTTAAAGCTTTCCGCCTGACGAATCGCATTGCCGCGTCCCGTGGCTAACTTATTCATCGCACCTTGGTAACTTTGGTTGGCTTTATCAAGCGCGCCGCCAAGCCCTTCCATGTCATCAACGAACAATCTTAGCTTGTCGTAAAGCTTACTGGCCTTGTCAGCAATGACTTGAGCATTTTGATTTTGTCGGTCGTTGCGCCATAAATTATCAATAGTGCGCAGCGCCACCAGTAAGGTGGTTGGGCTGACAAGAATGATGTTGCTCTCCATTGCTTCTTTCACCAAGTTTGGATCGGCCTGAATCGCAACCTGGAACGCAGGTTCGACTGGGATAAACATAAGTACGTAATCCAGCGAGCGAATGCCTTTGAGCTGATGGTAATCTTTTTGTGACAAGCCACGAATGTGATTACGCAGCGCCAGTAAGTGGTCACTTAGGGCACGAGCGCGCTCAGTATCGGTTTCTGCATTGAAGTAGCGCTCATAGGCCACCAGCACCATTTTCGAATCAATCACCACCTGCTTCTCTTGAGGTAAGTGAACAATCACATCAGGCTGGTAACGCTTGCCAGCTTCATTTTGCAGGCTCACCTGGGTTTGATACTCATGGCCTTCACGCAACCCCGATTCCGCGAGTACGCGAGCGAGTACTACCTCACCCCAGTTACCTTGTTGTTTGTTGTCCCCTTTCAATGCCTGAGTCAGGTTCATCGCCTCTTTGGTCATCTGGTCATTGAGGCGCTGCAAGTTCTTAAGTTCGTGCACTAAGGTATGACGCTCTTTGGCTTCTTGGCTAAAACTGTCATTGACCTGCTTCTTAAAGCCTTCAAGCTGCTCTTTGAGAGGCGTTAAAATGCCTTCTAAGCTTTGACGGTTTTGCACGTCGACTTTGGCGGTTTTGGCTTCAAATACCTGATTGGCGAGGCGTTCAAACTGCTCCTTTAGGCGCAGTTCTGATTGCTGCAATAGTTCGAGCTTCTCACTGTCAGAGCGCTGCTGCTGTTGATAAGTGGCAAGCTGCTCACGCAATTGGGCTTCCGATTGGGCGCGCTGCTGCTTCACTTGCTCAAGTTCGCTAGCGTATTGCTGACGCTCTTGCTTCACGGCATCGAAATAGCGCAGCTTCTCCATCGCGGCCATGACCTTGCCATGGGCTTGCTTAAGTTCAAATGCCGACTTATCCCGCTCATCATCAAGCTCGTCAAGCTCTTGTTTTGCTTCTTTTAATTCGGTTCTAAGACGCTCAATTTGCTGCTCTAGCGCTGAGGCTTCTAACTCAGCCTTGTGCTCTGCCAAAGCTTGCAACTGACGAGATTTAAAATGCAGTACTGCGGCGGCGGAAAAACCGACCACTGAGCCTAGTGAAGTGATTGAAAGTAGGAGGGTTTGATTATCAATAATCCATTGCATGCTTTGCTTGCCATCAGCCGAAACTCTTAAGCTAATGGTAATTTATACTGGATAAATGTCCAGATATTTACAGGTTGCGACGCTTGAAACGGGCGTTGATAATATCTTCGATAAGCTTTTGCTCACGCTTAGCTTTTTCGTAATTCTGTTTTTTGTTCCAGCGCTCTAGCACCTGCTCTAAGCCTTGCACTCGTGCTGCTTTTTGCTGCAGTTGTTTTTGAACTGACTGACACTGAGCTTCCATCACGGCCTGCTCTTGCTGATGATGAAGCAGCATTTTTTGCAGCATTTGATCGGCCAGGTTGAGGTTCATCAGTCCCACGCTGCAGGTTTTGGTCGCCCCTTGGAAGTTGCGCGCTTTAAGCTCGGATAGTGCCGCGAGCTGTTGGCTTAGCTGCTCACTTTGATGGCGCATCGACTCTAGCTGAGCGCCAATTTGATCACGTCTTAGCTCTTCCACTTGGGTCATCTTACCGACGGCGCGAATTTTACTTTCCATTCTTCCCTTCCCTACGTTGCTATTCCCTCAACGAACTATTTCAATCAAGCACTCGGCTGAGCCTGAAACAGCGTCGCGAGCTCAGTCAAACTACTGGTAAGGTTCACCGCTTCGTTAGCGTCTTGTAGTAAATAGCCTTTGAGCTGAGGATGCATCGCCACCGCACGGTCTAGTTCAGGATCTTGCCCTGGCTGATAACCGCCAAGGGGCAGAAGCTCTTTGACCTGCAAGTAGCTCGAGTAAAGCTGCCTGAATTGATTGGCAATAGTCGAATGCGCCTGCGGGGTACAGCCCGACATACAGCGGCTTATCGAGGCGTTAATATCAATCGCTGGATAGTGGCCTTGCTCCGCCAGTTGACGAGAAAGCACCACATGACCATCAAGGATAGCTCGCGCCGAATCGACCACCGGATCTTGCTGGTCGTCACCCTCTGCCAACACAGTATAGATAGCGGTTAAACTGCCATCAGGGTGCTCACTGTTACCGGAACGCTCCAACAATTGTGGCAAGACACTGAATACCGAGGGCGGATACCCTCGAGAAGCTGGCGGCTCGCCCAGTGCTAAGGCGATTTCACGCTGCGCCATGGCATAGCGGGTGAGTGAATCCATCAACAGCAACACGTCGTTGCCTTTGTCTCGAAAATACTCGGCCACACGATGGCAAAGAAGGGTCGCACGTAACCGCATTAGCGGCGATTCATCGGCAGGGGCTGCAATGATGATTGCTTTGCGGCGCATCTCTTCGGTGAGATTGCGCTCAATAAATTCGCGCACCTCACGACCACGTTCACCAATGAGTCCAACAACAATCACGTCCGCTTCGGTGTTTTGGGTAATCATCCCCATCAGGACACTTTTACCGACGCCACTGCCCGCCATCAAACCGATGCGCTGGCCTTTACCCACTGTTAGCAAACCATTAATGGCACGCACGCCGACATCGAGCGGCGTATCCACCGGACGTCTTTTAAGTGGGTTGATCGGATTCGGCTCTAACGACACTCGCTCGCCGCCTTTGAGTTTCACGCCATCATCAAGCGCTTCACCCAGTCCATTCACCACTCGGCCTAACCAGTGATTGCCCAGATTGACAGAGCTATCACCATCGAGCGGCACCACTTTGGCACCAGCAAACAGCCCGCCCAGTCTGCGCACAGGCATAAGATAAGCAATATTGTGGTCAAAACCCACCACTTGGGCTTCAATCATGTCGCCTTCGTCGGTTTCTACCAAGCAGCGCTGCTCGAGCTTAAATCGACAGCCGACCGCTTGTAGCATCAGGCCATTCACTTTTACCAAACGCCCGGTCACTCGCGCGACGGGAATGGTACTCAGCGAGGCAATCGCATCGTGTAAGCGATCGTTCAGAAGAGGCGAAACGTTAGACATCGCGTTCCTCAGCGTCATTGGCAATCACTTCATCCAGCAAATGCTCTTTTACGGCATCCATGCAGGTCTCTAAGCGCGAGTCGCAGCTGGCATCAGCTTCTGCCTCATCGGTGACCAGATGACAGCCACCGACAGGAAGCTCAGCTTTCGCAACCAGCTTCCAACCCGCGGCAAGTTCTGGATTGATATCGGTAATACGCTCTAGGTCTTGAGGGTTTAGGAACACAGTGACCTTTTCCGATTTACCCGGCATCGCTTCAAGCGTTTCATCGACTAGGGCAAGAATTTGTTGTGGCATCAGAGTCAGTTCAGCACGAATCACTTGCTGGGCTACCTTTTGCACCAACTCACAAATCACATGCCGTTGCTGCTGCTCTTTCTCTTCCTGCCAGCGCGAGAGCGCCACGTAAATATCGTTGACCGGTTTGACAGCGTCCAAGTAGGTCTGCTTACCGGCTTGCTCACCTGAGACAAAGCCTTGCTGAAAGCCTTCTTTTTGGCCTTCGGTCATCCCTTGCTGCTTGCCTTGCTCAACGCCTTGGTTAAACCCTTCGCGATGACCGCGTTCAAGGCCTTGCTGAAAACCTTCTTCCAGACGCTGCTGAATATCCATTTGCGTCGGTGCGTCATCCCAGTTGAGATCCGCTGCCAGTTCTTCACTGGCAGAAGGCTGGGCAACAGGCGGAAAGCGGTGCTGACGATAGCCTGTTGCTGGCAATGTGAATACTTTGCTGCGCGTCATGATTACTCCACCGTCTGCTCTTGATACAGAGTGAGTTCAATCTCACCAGCTTCCGACATCTCTTTGATGATTTGCATGATCTCATTGCGGGCACGCTCCACCGTACTCAGTGGTACTGCACCGCGCAATTGCATGTCATCTTCTAGCGCTTTGACCATACGCTGCGGCATCGAGGCTTTGATCGCTTGCTGCAAGGTGATTTCCGCGCCTTTCAGTGCGACAGACCAAAGCTCAGCAGGCACCTGTTGTACCAAGGCATCCATGGTGTCTTCACGTTGCCTGCCAAGCACCATAAAGTCGAACATGTTCTCTTCAATTTCGCTCACCACTTTCTCATCATGCAGCTTGAGCATTTCCATCAACATAGCGCGGTCGCCAGAGAAGCGGTTGATGATGTCAGCCACCTGCTTCACACCAGACATCGGCGCACTTTGACTCACCGAGACTTGCTCGATGCAGCGCTCAATAAGCTCATTCAGATCGCCCACCACTTGGTGGTCAATATCTTGCAATGTGGCAATGCGATACAGCAGCTCATCATGGTAGTCCGATGGCAAATGGTTCAGCACTTGCGACGAGGTTTCTGGTGGCAAGTAAGCTAAGAAAATCGCCTGCATTTGCGGGTGCTCGCTGGCAACAAAGCGCGCCAGTACTTCAGCTTCAACCCATTGCAGCCTTTGCATGTTGTTGCGAATTTCATCGCCATACAGGTTGTTCAGTAGTCCTTTAGCCAAATCGTTACCCAACGCCTTACGCAGCGTATTCGACAGATACTCTTTTGATGCGCCGCGAATACCACTGTGCTGCCTAAAGTCGTCAAAGAAGTGCTGGATAACATTTTTCGCACTGTCACTCTTGATGCCACTGAGCTTTGCCATGGCTTTAGTGACGCGCTGAGTTTCATCACGAGAGAAGTGACGCAATACCTGTGCGGCGGCATCTTCTCCCATGCCGAGCAGCACCAATGCCGTGCGTTCGACGTGACTAAGCGTTGCTGGCGTTGACTGTGCTGTTTTCATTGACGTTTACCCATTGTTTAAGGACTTCGGCCACGCGCTCCGGCTCTTCGGTCGCGATAAGTTGTAGATGTTTCAATTGCAGTTCAAGCGGTGAGCCTGGAGGTGGCAACATATCGCTGCTCGCATCCAGTCCAGACGATGTCGACTCAATTCCGCGCTCAGTCAGCTTGCGGTTGAGACGTTCTTCGCGCTCACGCTCTTCGCGAGTTTGAATGTTTTCTTGGTACTCTTCTTCTTGAGGCTCAGCAAACTCCAGCTCATGCCCACGTCTGTCTGCACCCGTCAAATGCATGATCAGTGGACGCAACACAAAGAAGATCATTGCCATGCCGAGCATGCCGCCAATCACATAACGCAGCGGCTGCTGAACCGTAGGGTCTTGCCACCACGGCATGGCTGGCGGCGCTTCAATTTCGATAGGTGTGAAGTTAAAGCTCATCAAGCTCAAACTATCGCCGCGTTCGGTAGAGATGCCCACCGCATCGGTGATCATGGTAGAGATTTGTGCACGCTCTGCCGGTGTCCAGGCAGTGCCATTTGGCGCCGCAGTCTCGTTAAGTAGAACAGAAACACTTAACTTGTCGATTTGACCTTGCTGGTACTGGGTGCGACGAACGCTGCTACCAACCGCATACTGACGATTTAGCTCACTGCGTGCGTTGGTATTTTGGCTGTCATTAGTCGGCACCTCACCGGTGACTGGCGGTTGGTTACTCAAAGAGCCCGGAATACCAAGAGCAATCTTATCGACCGTGTTGTTTTGAATGCTGTACTCGTTACGAACCACCGGGTTGGAGTCGAGAATTTCTTGAGTCTCTTCAACTTGACTGAAGTCCATATCCGCCGCCACTTGGACACGGAAGTTACTTGGCCCGACAATCGGCGTTAACATGTCCGCCGCGCGCTGGATGATCTGCTTCTCAACGTTCTTTTGATACTCCAGATATTTCGCATTCACCTTACCGGTTGCCGCCGAAGCAACATCAGCACTGAGCAAGCGGCCGTATTGGTCGATAACCGATACCGATTCAGACTTCATCCCAGTGACACTGCCCACCACCAAATTGATGATCGCTTCCACTTGATCCGGCTTGAGATCTTCACCCGGTTTTAGCTCAATCATCACCGACGCCGAAGGATCTTCACCTTGTTGGCGCACAAACAGGGTTTGTCTTGGAATGGCTAGGTGCACACGAGCATTGGAAATAGCATTAAGAGAAATAATGGTGCGAACCAACTCCCCTTCCAAGCCATGACGATAGCGCGCGTTTTCCATAAATTGGCTAGTACCGAGTGAGCTGTCTTCCTTAAGAGAGTCCAGACCGGTTGGCAACTGAGCTTTAACGCCTTTTGCTGCCAGTAGCATGCGGATCTTCGCCACTTGCCCTTCGGCAACAAGCACTTGGCCATTTTGCTCTTGAAGACGATAAGCGATGCCTTCCGACTCCAACACCGAGACAATTTCGCCAATATCAAATCGCTCTTGCTGGCTATACAGCGGACGATAGCTTTGCGATGAACTCCATAGCGCGACCACAATGATCGCTGCAACTATCGCTGCCAACACAGCAGACAATACAAGGTTACGCTGCGAGCTCGACCACAGCTTTTTCAATCTGGCTTGAACGTCATCTGTTTTGGATGCCGACTTAGGCGCGACATCAATAGAGCCCGGCATGGTCGCCGTTTGAGGGGCTAATTCAGACATAGGTTACACCGGCATCTTCATGACATCTTCAAATGACGCCACAACCTTGTTGCGAACCTGCATCAGTGCCGAGAACGACAAGCTGGCTTTTTGACTGGCGATCATCGCGCCCACCAAGTCATCACTTTGACCCGTTTCCACCGCCGTCATTTTCTTCGACGCTAGCGATTGGTGCTCATTGACCATATCCAAAACGTTTTTCATCGCACCAGAAAATGCCAACGGTTGATTGACCTTTTGAGTGTCCATTGGATTGTTGGTCACCATAAAGTCCGGTTGAACTTGCTGCTGCATCGCTTGCATCTTGGTCAGCATCAACTGCTCTGCAGATACGGCATTATTGATAGGTTGCATCGCCATCTAATTTCTCCTTTATGCAGCCGAGCCGATGGCTGACTGTAAATCAATTCCTTGCTCGCGCATCGCGGCTAGCTTGTAGCGCAGTGCACGTGTGGTTACCCCAAGCGCATCCGCCGTTTTAGTGCGGTTACCGCCAAATTGGCGCAACTTTTCGAGAATAAACTGGAACTCGGCCTGCTTTTTCACTTCCACATGCCCCATACCTTGTTTTCCCATCCCTTGATGGATAGCCGCACTCGCCGTTGGCAGCTCTACTGGCAGCATCAAATCGTGCGCGGTAATGTAGTCACCGTGGCGCATGACTAGGGCGCGCTGAATAACGTTCTCCAGTTCACGGATATTGCCCGGCCAGTGGTAGTGACACAGCGCTTGCTCGGCATCAGCCGATAAATGGCAATTGCTATGCTCTTTGTATTTGTTGATGAAGAATTGGCTGATCGGCAAGATGTCTTCTTTGCGATCACGCAGTGGTGGCCAGTGCAGTGGCAGCACATCTAAGCGGTAATAGAGATCTTCTCGGAATTGACCTTTGCGCACTTCCTCACGCAGGTCTTTGTTAGTCGCGGCAATCACACGAATATCTAAAGCGATCGCTTTGTGGCTACCGACACGCTCAACCTCGCGCTCTTGAAGCACACGCAGTAACTTAGCTTGTACTGCTGGTGACATTTCACCAATTTCATCGAGCAAGATAGTGCCGCCGTTGGCCTCTTCAAACTTACCCGACTGAGAGCCTGTCGCTCCGGTAAATGCACCTTTAACGTGACCAAACAGCACCGCTTCTAGCATCGATTCTGGGATCGCCGCACAGTTCACTGCTACAAAAGGCTGATTGCTGCGTGGGGATTGATCGTGAACGTAACGTGCTAAAACTTCTTTACCAGTACCTGATTCACCCGTGATCAACACACTGGCACTGGTACAAGCGGCACGATGCGCCAATTGCAATACTTGTTTACTGCGCCATGATTCCGCCACGATGTTAGCCATCGGTTTTTCCAGCGCTTCCACGCGCTGAATAAGACTAAGCAGCTGCGCGCCTTCAAATGGACGTAATAGGTAATCCGTCGCACCCGCTTTCATCGCTTCCGCCGCCAAAATCCCTTGGTCTTGTTCAACAATGGCAATCGCTACACCCGGATTGGACTTACGTTGATGACAAGCGATCCATTCGCGAACACTCATGTCCGGCAGCGCCGAGCTGATTAAGCTGATGGTGGCTTTATCCTGGAGCAGTGCCGCACGGCCTGTTTTCACATGCGTCACACTAAAGCCCTGCTCTGTCAGCAAGTCGATTATTGGCGCGGCATTGATGTCGCAAGGCTCAACGAAGAGAATATCCTTATGCATTAGCTGAGTTGGCATTTATTGCACCTCTGTCTTCTGATCCATTGAAGACGCTGATTGTGAAGAATCGTGTCTGACTACGCGCACAGTAACGCGGCGGTTTTTCGCTTGGCCAAATTCGGTATCGTTGGTGCTCACTGGATAACGAGCTCCATGAGCACGGACTTCGATAAGCGACTTTGGTGCGCCAAGCTCCATCAAAGTGCTGGCCACATCATCAGCTCGCACACGAGACATCTGTAAATTACTCGTGGTACTGCCTACGTTGTCGGTATGCCCATCGACCAATACTTTAGACACGCTCTGATCGGCATTGAGATAGCTCACCAGAGATTCCAAGGTACGACGTTGTTCGCTCGATACCACACGCTGACCAAATTCAAAGTTCAGCACCACGTCGCGTGCTTGCTGATAGCTCATTTCTGGTAAGGCAATCCGGCAGGCGTTGAATCGAATAAACGCAGACTCAATGCGAGTCGATGGCAATACGTAAGCGTCACTGTGCGTTTGCGCACCCGACATGGCACTGACTCGAACCCAAGCACCTTTGCTCACTGCACCGAGTAGCGATTCAATACCAACATCGAAAATCGCATAGCCCTTGGTAGTTTTTGCGGCTCTATCGACCATGCTGTGTTGTGCCGGGGTTTGCCAAGGCGCAGTCAGCTGAAATAGCTCGGCTTGTTGAATAGGTTTATTAGGTAAATAAAGAACAGCGGAAAGCGGATTATTTGGTTCCGCGTGGAAGTAAAACTTCCCCATATTATTTGGCAACTGATGTTCAAGCTGGCACTCAAATTCACCGTCTTTGGACTGCCAATTAACCAAATCCATAGGTATATTAACGTCAGCGCCAAATGAGAGGTTAGTCCCAAAAACAAAGCTGCTAGAAACAAGTAGCACAAACAATTTATTAACAACTTTAGTTTGAAAGTGTATTTTACAGTCCCTTGACTCAGTAAAACTAGCCAATAATAAAGAGATTCTATTCTTCCCTGCCCGAGAATTCATATTGCCACCCATCTAATGTTTATGTTGCTGACATATACAAACCTAGTGTCATATAAGCCACGTCGCTTGAACGCCATCAGCCAAGTGCTTATAAAACATAAATTTAGGTAAATTACTCATTCTGACACTGATAGCCTACGCGGTACGCAGGCTATTTACCTGGCGAATTAAACGCCTAGATATAATTATTATGCGATTAAGCTACCTGCATTTATTTTATATTTAAAGATGGTTTATTAAGTGATAACAAACATATGAACCAAGTTCACATATTTACATTCAAAGGCTAAAAACAACTAAAAAAACCAGAGTAGACTGACAAAAAATGACATTGTTAACGCCAATTAGCGTGTCATTTACAACAGGTAAATCAGTCAAGAGATTTAAGATGAATATGGATGAACAAATTGTAACCGAACCAGATTCTGTTCAAGCACTAAATGTTGAATTATTAGGCAAGCCTATTCATATCATCAAAAATAAGCTTGAGTCGATTATTAATAGCTCACAGCAATATTTAACCAATGAGCTTCAAGCTTGGTTAAAAACACCTAACATTCATGTCGAACTGACTGACATTCAGCTCAGTACGCTAGGTGCAAATCTACTTGATAGCCGCAACTGCGCAGCGCAAAAGCACGCCAATCAAGGCGCGTTGTATGTCTCTGTTGAGCCTATGATGCTCATGAGACTCTCCGATGAATTCTACGGTGCAGGCATCGAGCGCAGTCAAGCTGAGCTCACCAACAGCGATGTTCGTTTGCTGCAACGCATTAGCAAACATGTAGCGAACTGGATTGCCCCAAATGACACTTGGCAAACGCAAGAACTCGAGACCCTAACTGGGATTGGCATTGTCGCCACCCTCACTATTCAAATGCAAGATAAGCAGGCGCCCCTAACCATGGTGTTGGATAGCGATCTGATTCAGACCTTGGTCAGCGAACTTGAGCTTACGGCCAACCCAGAGCTTGCCAGCGAATTTTGTCAGGCACTGCACACTACGCCAGTCAAACTGAATGTGCAGCTTAGCAAGAATGTCATGCCACTGACCGAGGTACTCGATCTCAAGCCAGACGACATTCTACCCATCGAATTACTTAACCACGCCCCAGTTAACATCGGCAAACAAACGCTGTTTACGGGTCGAGTCGCCGAACAAGACGGCCAACTGGTACTGATTTTAAACGAAGATAAGGAAACCCACCGATGAGCGAATCGCTAGATCAGACGGCTTTCGATAGCAACGATTTACAGTTCGATGATTTTGAACTGGAAGATTTCGATACCGATACGCCAGTTGCTGCCGCGCCGAACACCGCGACACGCAATCTGGATTTTTTCAAAAACATTCCTGTTACCGTGACGCTGGAAGTCGCCAGCAAAGAGGTTGCCCTTGGCGATCTCATGACTGCAGGAGAAGGCAGCATTATTGAGTTAGATAAACTTAACGGTGAACCACTGGATGTGAAAGTGAACGGCTCCCTAATGGGACATGCTGAAGTTGTGGTCGTCAATGATAAGTACGGTCTACGTCTTATCGACGTGGTGGAATCGGCTCTCACCTCCATGGGTAAGTAGCCTAGCATGTTGAGTTTACGCACTCAGACAATTCCTACGTCAAGATGGCGCGCACTCGCCTCGATCTTTGTGATTGGCGTGCTGCTATTGGTCAGCAGCCAGCCTGCCTGGGCTGAGAATGGACTGACTTTTTTGACCGTCAACGATGGTCAGTCGGAGCAAGAGTACAGCGTTAAGCTGCAAATTTTGCTGCTAATGACAGCACTGAGCTTTCTGCCAGCATTCTTGCTGATGGCCACCAGCTTCACGCGCATCATTGTTGTGTTGGCCATCTTGCGTCAGGCTCTCGGCTTACAGCAAAGCCCGCCCAACCGAGTGCTGATTGGTATTGCCCTGTGTTTGAGTATTCTCATCATGCGACCTGTCTGGAGCGATGTGTATGAGAATGCGTTTTTGCCCTACGACCAGGGTGAAATCACTTTGATGCAAGCGTTCTCAACCGCAGAAAAACCGGTTCGTCATTTTATGTTGGCGCAGACCCAGCGCAACTCGCTTGAACAAATGTTGCGCATTGCCAATGAACCCGTTGACTCTAATGTTGAAGAAATCTCGTTTGCGATTGTGCTCCCCGCGTTTGTTATCAGTGAGCTAAAAACCGCGTTTCAAATTGGCTTTATGCTGTTTATTCCTTTTTTGATCATCGACTTAGTCGTAGCCAGCGTGTTGATGGCCATGGGTATGATGATGCTGTCGCCGCTGATCGTATCACTGCCATTTAAATTGGTGGTGTTCGTATTGGTCGATGGCTGGGCGATGACGGTAGGCACACTGTCTGCCAGTTTTAGTACCGGGTAAGGACACGCTATGACCCCAGAAATGACCGTCGCGCTGTTCTCTAACGCCGTTTGGCTCATCATCACTATGGTGATGGTACTCGTGGTACCCGGACTTTTGGTTGGTTTAGTGATTGCGGTGTTTCAGGCTGCAACCCAAATCCAAGAACAAACATTAAGTTTTCTCCCTAAGCTTTTAGCTACTTTGCTGATGGTGATCTTCGCCGGTCACTGGATGCTGCGAAAGCTGATGGAATTATTCGACTACTTGTTCCACAACATTCCAGGGATGATTGGTTGATGCAAATTACGTTCGCCGAAATTTCACAATGGCTCGGCCAATTATGGTGGCCCTTTTTCAGGATTGGGGCTGCTTTTTTGGCCATGCCATTTTTCGGCGACGCGTTAATTCCGGTATGGGTACGAGCACTGCTCGCCCTATCGATAGTGGTGATCACCGCACCACTGATGCCAGCGATGCCTGCTGTCGACTTGTTCTCGATGACGTCGCTGTTTCTCGCCTTTGAGCAAGCCATGTGGGGCGTGTTCTTTGGCCTTATCCTGCACCTATTTTTCAATATCTTCACCATGCTGGGACAGATAGTGTCACTGCAAATGGGTCTCGGTATGGCCATCATGAACGATCCGGTCAATGGCCTATCGGTCGCCATTCTCGGTCGCATCTTTTTGCTTCTATGTACCTTGCTGTTTTTGGCGCTCGAAGGCCATCTTCTGGTGATCGACATTCTGGTGCAAAGCTTTGTCATTTGGCCGGTAGGTTCCGGATTATCGGTGTTCTCACTTGATAGCTTGGTCTCGCTGTTTGGCTGGATGTTCGCGTCTGCATTGGCACTGGCGCTGCCGGCGATTGTGTCTATGCTGCTTGCCAACATCAGTTTTGGTGTCATGAACCGCGCCGCGCCTAGTTTGAACGTTTACGCGCTTGGTTTTCCCATGACCATGTTACTGGGTCTATTTAGTATTTTGATCACGGTGAGCGGTATCCCAAGTCGCTATACCGCGCTGGTGCACGAGACGCTGTCTTACCTCAACCTGTTTATGGTGGGCGGCGCATGAGTGAGCAATCGAGTCAGGACAAAACCGAGAAAGCCTCGCCCCAGAAAGTCAAAAAGGCGAGGCAAGAAGGCCAAATACCCCGCGCCAAAGAGTTCACCACTGCGGTGCTATTTTTGATTGTGGCGATGTTTTTCTACAGCCAACTGCCTTGGATTTGGGAGCACATCTCTGGGGTGTTTCACTTTAATATGTCGCTAACACGCCACGATTTAGAAAACCCACAACAAATGCTCGAGCAGCTTGGACAAAGTCTGGCGATCATCATTGAGCTGTTGCTACCGCTGTTTGCTGTCATCATCATTGCCTCCGTTGGCAGCAGTTTGATTTTGGGCGGCTGGATGTTTCGACCTGCCAATATCCAGCCAAAGCTGAGTAAGCTCAACCCACTGTCAGGCATCAAGCGCATGTTCTCTTCGCGCTCAGTGGTTGAGCTCATTAAATCCTCACTCAAAGTCGCGGTGATTTTTGCCCTGCTTTATACCTATCTCGACAGCAATTTTTCGCAGTTGCTTGGTATGCAAAAGCTGACGTTAAATCAGGGCATTACCCTAGTCATGACTATCTTGTTTGAAGGCTTGCTTCTGATGGGCGTAGCCCTGCTGATTTTTGGGGTAATTGATATTCCCTACCAGCGTTACGAGCACCTAAAGCAGCTCAAAATGACTAAACAAGAGCTCAAAGAAGAATATAAGAACAACGAAGGTCGACCAGAGGTTAAACAGCGTATTCGCCAAATCCAGCAACAGTTCGCTCGTCGCAAAATCGACCAAGCGGTACCGAAAGCCGATGTGGTGATCACCAACCCGACTCACTACGCGGTCGCTCTCAAATACGACAATGATTTATCAGAAGCGCCATTTGTGGTCGCCAAAGGCATCGATGAAACCGCAATGCACATTCAGCGCATTGCCAGAGAAAACAACGTGGAGGTACTTAACTCACCGCCACTCACTCGTGCCATTTACCATACCACTGCGATAGAGCAAGCCATACCCAGCCAGCTCTATATCGCCGTGGCGCACATACTGACTTACGTCATGCAGCTCAAAGCATTTCGTCGCGGCAGCGGTAAAAAACCGATGCCGCTACCGTCGTTTACTATCCCTAAGCACTTGCAGCATTAACCTGCTTAGCGCGCTCGAAACAACAAAGGAACACATATGTTGAATCGTCTTCATCAACTTAGACGCTCAGGAAAAGGATACATTGGCATTCCCATTGTATTGCTGATGATTTTGGCCATGGTGATTTTGCCATTGCCACCTTTGCTACTGGATGCCCTGTTTACCTTCAACATCGTACTGGCGATTTTGGTACTTTTGGTGAGTACCACCGCGAAGCGTCCACTCGACTTTTCTATATTCCCAACCATATTGCTTATCGCGACCTTGATGCGTTTGACGCTCAACGTGGCCTCGACACGTGTTGTGTTGCTTGAAGGCCACAACGGCGGTGATGCTGCGGGTAAGGTAATTCAAGCGTTTGGTGAAGTGGTGATCGGCGGCAACTATGTGGTCGGTATGGTAATTTTCGTCATCTTGATGATCATTAACTTTGTGGTGATCACCAAAGGTGGTGAGCGCATTTCTGAAGTATCGGCGCGCTTTACCCTTGATGCCCTACCGGGTAAGCAAATGGCGATCGACGCAGACTTGAATGCCGGTCTTATCGACCAAGAATCCGCACGCACGAGGCGTAAAGAAGTCGCCAACGAAGCGGACTTCCATGGCTCGATGGATGGTGCATCCAAGTTTGTGCGCGGCGATGCGGTAGCCGGTTTGATGATCCTGTTCATCAACATCATTGGTGGTATCAGCATTGGTGTGTTTGAGCACGGACTGCCTGCATCGGAAGCGTTTAAAACCTACGCCCTACTGACCATCGGTGATGGCTTGGTAGCTCAGATTCCATCGCTACTGCTTGCGACCGCTGCTGCCATTATTGTGACGCGCATTAATGACAGCGACAGCGATATGGCTGACACCATGCAAAAGCAGCTGTTGGCAACACCAGCCACGCTGTACACCGTTTCGGCGATCATGTTGATTATTGGTCTAGTGCCAGGCATGCCACACTTGGCCTTCTTTACCTTTTCCGCCGTTTTAGCCTTTGCGGGCTGGAAGCAATCGAAAGCGCCCAATGATGATCCGCAGCTTGATGAAGTCGAAGCCATTAGCCATGCGATGCAAAACGACAACGAGCTTCCACTCTCTTGGGATGATATTCCCCATGTGCAAAGTTTGTCGCTCGCGCTTGGGTATCGTTTGGTGCATTTGGTGAATAAAGAGCAAGGCGCACCGGTACTGCAGCGTATTCGCGGAGTACGGAAGAACCTTTCAGAGCAAGTGGGCTTTTTGCTGCCAGAAGTGCGCATTCGCGACAATCTAAGCTTAAAACCCAACCAGTACACCGTTGCACTTAACGGTGAGATCATCGAAGAAGGCTTTATCGAGCCAGACCGCCTCATGGCGATTGCTGTGGGCGAAACCTATGGCGAAGTCGACGGTATCTTGGGTAGCGATCCTGCTTATCATCTGCCTGCAGTTTGGATTGAGCACAACGACAAAGCCAAAGCGCTCAACATGGGTTATCAAGTGGTGGACGACGCTACCGTGATTGCCACCCACATCAGCAAAGTGATGAAATCCCATCTTGCGGAGCTATTTACCCACGACGATGTTGACGCAATGAACCTGCGTTTAACCCAACAAGCGCCCAAGCTTGCAGAAGCTCTTGGTGCAGCTTTAAACCCAGCACAGCAGTTAAAGGTGTACAGGCAACTGCTGCTAGATCAGGTACCACTAAAAGACATTCGCACCATTGCCAATACTATGTTGGAGTCGGCAGAAAATACCAAAGAGCCGATCTTGCTTGCCTCGGACGTGCGCTGTGCATTGCGCCGCACTCTGGTTAACCTCGTCGCAGGCCAGCGCAAAGAGCTCAACGTTTACGCGCTTTCCGATGAGTTAGAACAAATGCTTATGCAGTCACTGCATCAAGCTCAAGCGAATGGTAATGTGATTCTGGATAGCTTCCCGATTGAACCGAATATTTTGAGTCAGTTCCAACAGAATCTGCCTCTGATACAACAGCAGCTAAAGCAGCAAGGATTGGCACCAATACTCTTGGTGATGCCGCAGCTAAGGCCGCTGATTGCGCGCTATGCCCGCACCTTCTCCCAGGGATTGGCCGTGTTGTCATACAACGAAATCCCTGAAAGCAAACAAATCAACGTGGTAGGAAACCTTGGATAATTTAAGTAGCTATAGGGCCCAGTTCCTCTTTGTGCTGCGCATGATAGAGGACAATGCGGTCACAGATGACGATCATAAGCTTGCCGAGCTCATGGCTGCCGATGAGGTGTGTCATGCGTGCCAGCCTATTCGGTATTGCAGCAGTGACGAGATAGAGTATCAGTACATCACCTTGCGTTATGGTGACAAGAAAGACCTTAGCGTTTTCGCGCTCGACATATCGGATACTGTTCGCGCAGCACTCGATCTGTTCGCCTTGTATCTGGCGGTTAGGCAAACCCAATTTGAGCTAGAGACCTTTCATCCAGATCTACTCAACAACCTCGTGTTTTCCATGAACGCCTGCACCTTGCTGCGCCCAGAAGGCAAACACTTTATCGACCAGTTAGGCCAACACTTCAAGCAGCCTATGTCGATGTTGATCCCGAGCCTATACCTCACACCAGGTGAGGCCAGCAACCCCGCCACTAAGGCCATGCTGGAGCGACTTGAAGATCGCTTCCACAAAGTTTGTTTTGACGTGCATCTACCAATCAGTGATTTAGAATACCTGACGCCATTTGACCCACAGATGATTAAAATTTCTAACTCACTCGACAGCCAAGACGAAAAGCGCGCGCTACTACCAGTGATCCGCTATATCAAGCGTCGTAAAGCGACCTTAGTGGCCGGTCGCGTCACCAGCCAAAATACCTTGTCGCAATATAAGATGCTTGGCGCTAAGTTCTATTTTGGTTACGTATCTGACGTGCCAATTCCAGTGCATTTCAAAGGTTTTGAAGACCCAAAAGCAGAAATGCGTAAAAAACAGCGCGAGCGCGCCAAAGCCGAACAGTTCGCCGATCAACAAATCGAAGCCCAAAACCAACTCGCGCAAGAACAAGCCGAACGCGACCAACAGCAAGCGCTGCTTGATGCCAGTATCGACAATATGTATCAGTCGGCGAAGACTGAGTTTGTTGATGAAGAGATTGAAGCGATTGTTAGGCAGGTAGAAGAAAAGAATGAGTAAAAGCGGGTAAGAGCGGCCCTAGGTCCTTGGTGATATGAGCCCCAAGGACCAAAAAGCCTAAAATACCTGAACCAACATCACAACTTTCCCGCTACTTTTCAATTTCTTATCTTTTTTTCTTATTTCCAATTAATTTTCAAAATCAACCAACCGCCTCTAGTTAGTGAGCGGGGCGATAGTCCCACATTGAGACAAATCTAGGAGAATTCACAATGGCTCTATCAATGCACACTAACTACGCTTCGCTAGTTACTCAAAACAACCTAAACCGCACTAACGATCTACTAAACACGTCGATGGAGCGTCTAAGTACTGGTCTTCGCATCAACTCTGCAGCTGATGATGCAGCAGGTCTGCAAATTTCTAACCGTCTAGAAGCGCAAACACGCGGCATGTCAGTCGCAATGCGTAACGCTCAAGATGGCATCTCAATGCTACAAACAGCAGAAGGTGCGATGGATGAGATGACGAACATCGCATACCGCATGAACGACCTAGCTCTACAAGCAGCGAACGATACGAACACAGCCGATGACCGCGCAGCGCTGGATGCTGAATATCAACAACTAGGTGCAGAACTGAACAACATCCTCGATAACACTAACTTTGGTGGTCAAAACTTATTTGGTACAGGTGGCGTAATGAATGGCGCACTAGAGTTTCAAATTGGTTCAACTGCAAATGAAAAGATGACCTTTGATTTAGCAGCTGGTGGTTCAACTGCCCTTGCTGATATCAAAACATTTGCGGGTGCCGCAGGCGACCTAACTGACAAAGCTAATTCACAAGCTGCTGCAGCAGCAATTTCTGAGAGTGCTGGGAACCTAATCTCTAATATGGGTGAGGTTCGAGCTACTTTCGGTGCAAGTATCAACCGTCTAGACCACACAATCACTAACCTACAGAACATGTCTGAAAACCTTCAGGCTTCAAAAGGTCGAATCACAGACGCTGACTTCGCCGTTGAATCTGCCAACATGACGAAGAACCAAATGCTGATGCAAGCGGGTACACAGATGCTAGCTCAATCTAAGCAGCTACCTGGCATGGCTATGTCTCTTCTAGGCTAAGCGTGACAGCAACTCCGATTTTTAAGCCTCCTTCACGGAGGCTTTTTTATCCGCGAAACACACTGCGTAACTGACAAAAACTCGGAAGCTCAAATAGGAAAACACACCCTTAAAAATGGGAAGCGGTGTTTCCGCAAAAACACATAAGCTTTTAAAAACAACAACTTAATTCAGGCACACTTCTTGTATCACTTCTTTATATCGTCGTAACCGTGCCCAGCAAGGAATGATTATGAGTTCATTTGATCCAATTACCATGGCAACCCAATTGGCGACCTTTGAGATTCAACCTTTTCAAATTCGTTATCAAAGGCAGGCTGATACTTATCAGGCACAGCTCAGCGCGCTAAGCAGCGTAGAATCGGCACTGCGCGAGTTTCGCACTGCCATAACCGAAATGAACAACAGCAGCAATAGCATTGTAAAAAACAGTGCCAGTGTATCTAACGAAGGTAACCTGACCGCTGAAGCTGATGCCAACGCCATTGCGGGTAGTTATCAGATGTTCGTCGAGCAGCTCGCCAGTAGCCACCAGATAGTGGCCGGTATGCCAAATGACCTCAGCGCAGACACGGTATTGCCGAAGTCCGGTGAGATGACCTTGAATGTGGGCAGCGACCAATTTGTTGTTGATTTCTCAACACTCGATGTCAATGACGCGGGTGAACCAACAATTCAATCCTTGGTTAAGGCCATAAATGAGCACCCTGATAACACAGGAGTGAGTGCTTCACTGGTACGAAGCAACGGTGAAACCAACTTCATTCTCACTAGCACAGAAACAGGCAAAGATAACAGCATCTCAGCAGGCATCTCAAACACACCACCAGCAGAAGATTGGACATGGTTCTCAGATGCATTTCAAACCGCAAACTTAACCACACTCTCTGAGCCTAAAGATGCCATCGTAAGGTTAGGCGGCGAGACTGGGCTTGCGATTACCAGCGCATCCAACACCTTTGATAACGCTATTGAAGGTGTCAAGTTTACCGTCACTAAACCCCATGAAGCAGGCTCCTTAGGCACCACTTTAACCGTTGGCTCCGACAGCGAAGCAACCAAAGAGCAGGTCACCGCTTTTGTTGATGCGTACAACGCACTGCTTGAGACCATGGACAAATACACCGCCATTGGTTCAGAGAGCACCGAGCGCGGTGTTCTCGCCAACGACTCCACTCTACGTTCCATCGAAAGCCAAGTTAGCGGCCTGCTTCGCGGTACATTTGAGGGCGTTTCCCTAAGAGAAATTGGCCTTAGCTTTGAGCGAGACGGCTCACTGAGTCTAGACACCAAAAAGCTTGATGAAGCGCAGCAAAATAACGCTGCGCAGCTGGAAGCCATTTTTAATGGCGACGGTAACTTATTCGACTCCCTTGATGCTGCCATTGACCCGTTTTTGAAGTCATCCGTCGGACTTTTCCAAGGCCGTAAAGACAATCTACAGGAAAACCTAAGCCGGATTGAAGACAAACAAATGGGCTTAGAAAGAAAATATGACATGGCGTACAACCGCTATCTCGCCCAATACACCCAAATGAACAACATCATGAACCAAATGAACAGCACCATGGGTATGTTCGGCTCAACCTCAGGAGAATACTAATGTTAATGGACTCAGGCTATGACTCATACCAACAAGTTGATTTAGATGCACAGGCTGCCGCTGCCAATCCTCATCAACTCGTCGTCATGCTTATTGATGGACTGCTCGATGAAGTTGAACGCGTTCGTGGCCACATCATCGCTAATCGCTTAGAGCAAAAGGGCCAAGGCATCACCAAGTGCATGAACATTCTTGTTGGCCTAGATAGTGCTCTTGATGATGAACATGGCGGTGAAATTGCGGCTAACTTGCACCAACTTTACGATTTTTGCCAGGCGGAGCTGTATCAAGCGAGTGTCAACAATGATGTCGACAAATTGGAAAATGTCGAAAAAGTCATGACCAACATAAAAGAAGGATGGCAGAACTTTGGTAAGCACGCATAAGGTATCACCCGAGCGGTTTCGCCACCTCAGCCAATGCATGACGGTGGCGGCCAAAACCGAGGATTGGCAGTCACTCAAACGCTACGATGGTCAGCTTCGTGAGCTTTTGGACACCCATAGACCTTTCCTTAAAGACCCACGTTTAGCACCAGAAATAGAGCGTGCTCGACGCGCGCATTTACGCGCCTACGAAGCGCTATCGTTAGCGACCAGTAAGCTGAAACAGAAATTAGATAGCAGTGATGCGGAAAAAGAACGTGCCATGGCTTATCAACTGGCGATGACCTTGGAGTAATACCATGCTAGTGAGCAACCAATTAGTGAACAATCACATTGGCAGCGCGTCTGCCAGCAAACAAGGCCATAGCACAGGGCAAACTTCGATTAGCCAAGCGCTAGACAGCAAAGAAAATGGCCTGCCTATCGTGCGTGGCTTTGGCTCGCTGCTCTCGCCTAAATCAACCTCTGACAAGGATGCTACACCTGCGTCTTTATTGGATGAGGCTTTAGTTGAAAATGAAATTACCGATGGTGCGCTATTGACGCAGTATGTCACTCCGCCAGCGCAGTCGTTCGGCTCTGCAGGTGCAAGTAACGCTGCGCTAGATGCAGAGGCACTCTCAAAGTCCACTAGCCCTATGCTGGCTCAGCTCAGTGGTTCACAGCGCAGCTTTGGTGAAGTCAACCCGCAGCTTACTAACAGCCCTGCTCAGAGCACCGCAAAAGAGGCCGCTCTGCCGACAGGCTTGTTACAAACATCAGCGACTCAAACCGAGCTCAGCGGGAAATCACTGGCAACCGATATAGCCAATCTGCTCAGTGCCAATCAAACACAAAACGGCGCCGCTGCTCTACCCACTGGCTCACAAGCAGGAGCACCCTCCGTCAACCCAACGACCACAGTAAACACAGCGGCTGCGACGACGGAATGGGCACCGGTTCGCATCGACCCTCAGGCAGGAAAGTGGGGCGAACAAATGCTGCAGGTACTCAATGATCGAGTCACGCTGCAAGCACAGCAAAATCTTCAAGAAGCACGGATCAGATTAGATCCGCCCGATCTTGGTAAATTGGATCTTATGGTGCGTGTCGAAGGCGACAAACTCAGCGTTCAGCTCAATGCCAACGTTGCCGCCACGCGCGAAGCCTTAGTTCAAGTGTCGGAGCGCCTACGCGCCGAGCTACAAAACCAAAGTTTGATGCACGTTGATGTGCAAATTGGTGGCGGTGACAAACAAGAGTCCAACGGCCAACCAGCTCCCGAGCAAAGCTCAACCATTTTTGCCAATGAGCGCCATGAGTCTGGCAGCAATAACGCCACGGCCTTCTCCACGGATGAACACTGGCTTAGTACCCAAGTGTGATCGCTTTAGGAATACAGCATGAATAAAAAACAGTTTCTTTCACTCTTTGCCACCTGCGTTGTAACTAGTGCTCTCGTCTCTGGCGGCACAGTTGCGGGTGCAATGTGGTACCTCAACTCACCCTCGACATTAAGTGATGGCCAGTTTTCGTTTTTGGAATCTGAGCCAAAGCCGAGTGCCGGTCCTAAATTTCACGCCCTAGACAATGTGATTGTCAGTGTGCGCGGTAAAAAACAGACTCACTTTGTGATGTTGGAGCTGGCGCTGGAAACGCGTCACATCGAGCGTCTTGAGTTCGCCAACGACTACATGCCAAAAGTCAGACACGCAATGCTTAACCTGTTCAGTCAAAAACGTTATGAAGATCTGCATGGTGCAGATGCATTGGATCAGCTTCAGCGGGAGGTGAAAGCCTCGGTGATGACGGCTTACGCCGATACCCAGTTAAACCGAGATATTGACGACGTTCTGCTGACGAAATTTGTTATTCAGTAGGAGCGATTATGCTGGATATGAATCACTCAGACAGCTACGGCGTCGCCGAAGATGTCACATCAAACGCCACTCGTATCGATGAAAATCGCCTACTTAGCCAACATCAAATCTTGGTTAAGCGCGTGGTGAACCAACTGCGCAACCACGCCACGACCCATTGTAGCATTGAAGACATGCAGCAGATTGGACTGATTGGCTTGCTTGAGGCTGGGCGCCGCTATGGCAACATCGATGACCCTAACTTTCCGGCGTTCGCCGTGTGTCGTATTCGCGGTTCTATCTTGGATGAGCTGCGTCGCCTTGACTGGCGTTCACGCAAAACTCGTCAGGAGGCTCATGAGCTCAATGATGTCACGCGTGATTTAACCAAGCGCCTGCGCCGAGCACCGAGTGAGCAAGAGATCATCGCAGCCCTTGGCACTACACCTCAGGACTATCATGCCAGGCTAAACGCGACCATGGCGGCTGAGATGCAGAGCTTGGATCAACTGATTGAAGGCGGCTTTGAAAGCTCAGTGGAGTCCGGGTGTGAGGGCGTAAATCACGAACATATCCGCCGCAGCCTGGAGAAGGCACTCAGCCAGCTACCCAAACGCGAGCAGCTACTGCTGACGCTGTTCTACCAACACGATTTGAACTTACACGAGATTGCTCTGGTGTTAGAGCTGACCCCGCCACGGATTTGTCAGCTTCACAAGCAAGCGCTCAAGCAACTCAACCAACTACTGTCTTCTTAGGAGTCCACTATGCAAAAGTTTACTGGCGCAATCATCATTTTGATGTGTGTCTTCGGCGGTTACGTCTGGGCTGGAGGCAGTCTGATGGCCATTTGGCAACCGGCAGAAATGCTAATCATCATCGGCGCGACCATTGGCTCCCTCATCATAGGCAACCCGCCTCAAGTTCTTAAAGAGATGCGCAATCAGCTACGAGGCATCATCTCTCCCCCTAAGGATGAGCGCGAGTTCTACATGGAACTGATGGCGCTGCTGCAAGTATTGCTGGAAACCGTGCGCAGTGGTGGTTTCAAAGCACTAGATAAGCACATTGAAAACCCAGAACAGAGCGATATTTTTGCTCGTTACCCACGCGTAAGCGGTGATTATCGCTTAGTTTCTTTCATTACCGACAATTTACGTTTAATGGCAATGGGACAAATGTCGCCTCATGAGTTAGAGGGACTACTAGAGCAAGAGATTGAAGCGATTGAGGCCGACTATATGCAGCCCGCTCGCTCCATGCAGCGCACCGCAGAAGCCATGCCTGGCTTTGGTATTTTGGCTGCCGTTGGCGGCATCATCATTACCATGTCCGCCATAGATGGCTCTATTGCCATGATTGGCTATCACGTTGCTGCCGCTCTAGTAGGCACATTTATCGGTATTTTCGGCTGTTACTGCTGCTTAGACCCAGCAAGTAACGCCATGGCTCAACGCGTTAAACGCAACATGTCCGCTTTCGACTGCACCCGCGCCACCTTAGTGGCCTACGTCGCGAAGAAGCCGACACTATTGGCGATTGACGCTGGCCGCAAGCACATTCAGCTAGACATTAAACCGACCTTTAATCAAATGGAGGTGTGGCTCGCTGAACAGGAGGGATAATGCAAAAACATGAGCAAGTAGTCTTCAAACGCGCCAGTCGTAGTCATCATCATGAGTCTCATGGTGGTGCATGGAAAGTAGCGTTTGCTGACTTTATGATTGCCTTGATGGCGTTATTCCTCGTACTTTGGGTCATGCAGGTGGTCGACAAAGAAGAGCGCAAAGCGATTGTCGCCCATTTGCAAATGGCCAGTGTCTTTGACCAAGGCAGTGGCAACCTATTCGACACCTCAAAAAGCATTTCTCCTATCGATCTAACCACGGATTCGTCCGTGGCCAGTCGTCACGATTCGGTGCATTCGGTTAGTTCTTTTTTCCAAGGCGATCGCGAAGGGCCAGAATCGGACTCACTTATCGACGGCACCTTTGATACCCAAGAGCGCCTAGCGGCTCTTGCTGAGGTCATCAATGACATGGTGCGTCAGATCAATGCTCAAGGAAATGTCGATGTCACCGTTACGCCTCAAGGATTGCGCATCGTGCTGCAAGATGACTACAAACAGAACATGTTTGGTCGCGGCGGCTCAACGTTAACGCCATTTTTTGAAGATTTATTGCTAGCTTTAGCACCTGTGTTTGAGCGAGTGGAAAATCCAATGATCATCAGCGGTCATACCGATGCGACTCAGTATCGTAAAACCTTCTCCAGCAAATCCAACTGGGAGCTCTCTGCCTCACGCGCCAACGTCGCTAGACAGACTCTCGCCTCTGGCGGCATGCCAGAGCAACGTGTGCTGCAAGTAACGGGCATGTCTGACCGTGCCTTACTCAATCACAGCGATCCCTCATCAAGCGAAAACCGCCGAATCGAACTGTTTATCCTCACCACACCCGCGGCTGAGGTCATCAACACCTTGTTTGGACAATCGCCCAACAGTGAATCGAAGAACGAGCTAGAGAAGGCGCGCGACAAGGCCAAATTCAATCAACCTGTGTTTCGAACCGACACCATTCGATTTGACGCAGGCGACGCCTCAAACGCGACCTCCAACGTGCAAGCACTGTAACTTGCACCTTTAATAGGGTGTTCTATGCTTTTGGTAGTACACCCTTGATCTCACTATCTTTTGCTATTGAGCACCCAGTCAGTAGGGCATGTTATGCGACAATCTATCCCGCACATACCGCCAAAATCAAACCGATCGCCAGATGGATTACAAAAGGCGTTCCTATGGCTGATCATCATTGATTACGCCCTACTTGCACTGTTCTTAAGTCAACTCACCACCCTCTCGCTAAAGGGCGGTACGTTAATCAGCTTGTTATTAGTGGTATACAACAGCCTACTTACTTTTATGTGCTTTAGACGCACCGCACGTCAAGATGCCTACATCATCTATCCGACGATATCGGCTACCTTGTTGGCGTTTGTGTGTTTTTTGTATTTTTTCTTTTTGGTGTGATGGCGGAAGGTTGATAACGGTGTATACAAAGGCACATAGAAAAATGCCAGTGCATGTTTGCACTGGCATTTGCTCATTTAAAGGCTAGGGTTTCGGTGTTGTAAATACCAGATCTCCTGCCCTCTGCCGGTATCATTTAATAGGAACCAAGTATTTTGACTTTGAAGAAGGCTATAGTTGATAGTCACATTCTTTGGCAGCGCATACATCTCACTATCAATAGACCAACCTTCAGCATTACGAATACCCATGTTCATACTAAATATTTGCACCCACTCATTATCTACGTGTGGATTATTTTGTCCCAAATCAGTCGAGTCATGGGCTATAAACTCATATTTAGTCGGCTGAGCAATGCCATGAGAATCTCTCCAATCAAGTAGATAGGTTTTGGTGGTAGCCATACTAGGGTTTAGTTCATTGACCTGTATGAACTCCTCATCATTAATCCTCGTCAAGTAAGACTGTCCGATAATATTCCCATTTGGCAATTGGTTCGCGACACTTCCGTAGCTCCCTCCAATCACTACTTCTTCACCCTTCATTGGATCTGGGTATATACCATAAGGTAACTGCGTTATGTCAGACCAAAGGTGATAGCCATCGGTTTCAACACAATATCCCGCGAAAACAAACGGCGATGCTTGCGGTATCAATTGAGGAGTTCCTTTACATGTGCCATCGCCCACTGCGCGCTCAGTCATAGAAATGCTGCGTTCTAACAAACCCGTACTTCGCGAAATGAAGTGATAGGTGGGAAGTACTTGCTCTGTCGAATTGAAGTATGTGGTGTCCGCAACAACGATATGGTCAGGGTAACTCTTCAACTGGATAACTTCACCTTTCACGCTGGAGCCTAGGCTCCAAGATTGGTTTGCTTTGTTATAGCGATAAACGAACACATGACTGCTGTCATGATCAGCAATGATCGGTGTACCATCCTTATCGACAAATACAACTTGCTCACTGTCAGATATGCTCAAGTATCTATTGGTAGGGCTAAACTGCTCCTTAGAAATAACAACAGGCTCTCCTAATTCGCCTGTTTTAAGATCAAGGAGTTGCAAGAACTGAACTTCAGTCGAGTTTTGAGTAACCATAGCGTAGTACCCATGCCCTCCACCATCTATTAACTCGTTATTAATGACAACTCTATTGTCTAACAACTTGCGGTATTCAGACACCCCATTTTTGTCTACTTTACCAACATAAACATCATAGTAGGGTCCATTGTCCACATTCCAGAATCGATAAATAGTATCGTTTGAAACAATCGTCTGCGCCTCAAACGCATCTTCACCTACTACTGTGTCTATAATTCTATGCCACTGATACACGTCGGGGTTGTTGGAAATGCTTACTTTTAGATTGGTGTAGCTGCGATTTGGCGATAAGTCCTGTTGACCGTCAACATAGAGCCTGAGCAGCTCATTGAGTCGCGCTGGCATACTGCTTAGCTGAAGGGAGTTATGAGTCCCTTTACGCACAGCTCGTATATAGCGTTCTGTTTTGTTGAGCTTGACAACATTCAGTCCAGACTCATCAACATAATCCGACCTGGAACCAGAATGGAAGTAGGTTACTTGGTTGAAAGACTCGGTCGTTCCATCGGTAAACGTGAAGGTAATATCCATTGGCACTTTGTCGCCTTCCGTCAACGTCAGCGTGCCCGTTAACCAATCTGGAGACATACTAGCAACCGTTGGTGGCAATACAGTAATTTCAACGGTAGGAGCAACAGCGTCTTTTAGCTTGGCTGTTAGGGTCGCACTGCCTTCTGCTTTAGCGACCAAAGTCATATCGCTGACACCAAGAACGGTCTCATCACTCACCGTCCAGATGACACCTTCGGTGATCACTTTTGTCGTGTCATCGGTGAGTGTCGCAACCACTTCTAAAGGTAGCTGCTCCCCTTTATTGAAATCGCTGGCGTCGATATTGAGCGCAATGTCGGTAATTTCAGCTTCGCCAATCGCGAGGTTGTAAGTATGCTCTTTACCTTGATAACTAGCCGTGATCGCGGTTGAACCAGGTTTCAGTGCCTTGATTTGGTTACTAGCAATAGCGGCTACTAAAGTATCCGAACTCTTCCATGTGACTTGGTCTGTAATTGGCTTATCTGACCCATCACTATATCGACCAAATACAGTTGGCAGGTTCAGTATCAGGCCTGTTGCTAAGCTCTCAGGTAAGCCGGTAAAACGAATATCTTCTAGATCCGCCTTTACAACCGTGTATGACTTGGATTCTGTAAAGCCACCAAAGCTAGCTTCTACCGTGGCACTACCGACCGCTAAGGCTTTAACATTACCGCCCTCGATTACAGCGACAGAAGGGCTAAGACTGCGCCATACAGCACCCTCGATAACTCCTCCGCTACCATCACTATAAATACCTGAAACTCCACCAAGCTCCAAGCTATCTCCGACTCTCAGCTCCTTCAGGCCAATAGTAATCGTAATCCCAGTTAGTGTTGGTTCAAGCACTTCAATAGTGATAGTTTTACTTACGCCTTGATAAGTCGCAGTTAGACTATAACTACCTTGTGCGATGCCATTAAGAGTATTGCCACTGACCAAACCTGCTGTGTCACTTGACCACTCAATGCCAGAACTAACTGTTTCTGCCGTGCCATCGCTAAACGTCACCTCAATGGCGCCAAGCTGCATCGAAGTACCAGCATGAAGTTTAGAGGTATCAACACTAAAAGACATCGCTGTAGCTACTGGAGGTAGTATTTTCAATGACAGTGACTCACTGAACCCTTCGTAACTCGCAGTCAGCATAACTGTGCCTTCTTGTTTTGCAACTAGCTTCCCGTCTTCAACCACTAACTTACTACTGTCTGATGTGGTCCATGTGACACCTGCTGTTAATGGTGACTGGCTACCGTCACTTAGAAGGGAAGTAACGACCGGCAAATCGCCCCGATCTCCTTTGCGCAGCTCTTGACTCGCCATTTCAATTGAAATGCCATCGAGTATTGCAGCGGTTACCTCAAATGCTACCGAGTGGCTAAGCTCGCCATAATTTGCGATGATCTGCGTGGTGCCAAGACCAAGAGCATGAAGTTTGCCATTTTCAATTTTAGCAACCGCTTGATTGCTACTTTCCCACGTCACACCGGAATACAGATTTCGAGAGTTACCATTCGGGAATTTCGCTTTGGCACGCCCTAGACTTTGAGCTTTACCTTTGGCCAAGCTATTTGATGCTAACTCAAAACTGATTGATGAAACGACTTCAACTTCTGGAATCGTCCAAACGACATCACCAGGATTCCATTCAGGCAACGAGACAATGCCTTTACTAAAATCGATATTGCCAACTAGGTCTTTATCCACAAAGTGATCGCGGTACTTTTCAGCATTGTCGTTGGCGTGACGCTGGACTTTGCTAATTAAGTCAACCAGTAAATAGTGGTAGGTATCCTTATATGCCAATACAGACTCTTCATTGCCTTCACTCTCTTTGAGCTTGTTTACTTGCTCGTTAAGCTGCTTAAGCAGTTTGGCTTTTTGAATAACGTAGCTGCGAGCGACATTATGAAGGGTTTTGGCTTGCCACTGTGCCAAAGCCATATCACCATTTTCATCGGCAAATCCTTGAGAAACATAGTCACCGAATACCAGCGATGAGTTGTTGGTGACATTGGTTAGTGAATCGATCACCGTCTGTTTTGCTTGAGCAACCAAATCATTAGTGACCTCAGCATCTGGTGTATCCAACTGCTTCATTAGCGCTTCGTGTACCATGGAAGTGTATGGCGTAATCACATTAAACTGACTTGCGCGCGGGACTGTCAGGACAAAAGATTCTGCAACAGGCGAGCCATCAAGATTATCCTCATCAATGGTCACCCCTTTCACCGCATAAGCACACAGTGTGTGGTTGAGATATTTATTAGCGATTTCAGCTTTACCGTGCTCGGTGGTGTTTGCGATCACCGCTTGGTCACCAAGTTGGGTATCACATCGCCCACTCTCAATAGCTGTTATACTTGCTTTGTTCAAATAGCCATCTATGACAGTTATTGAAAAAATCCCTTCCGTGCCTGAGTTAGCTCCAGCACCGGAGTCATCGCCACCGCCTCCACAGGCACTCAAGCCCGCAGCAACCAATGAGATCACAATAGGGTTTAATGCTTTTTTCATCCTACGATTCCTTCGTTGACAATCTAGCGCGTGATTGTAATGTCAGAACCGTGTCAATTAGTTGCCCTAGATGCACTTTATTTCATAATGTGCGGATTGTTTTATAAATATGCACACTCAGTCATAAAGCAATTAATAAATCGTTGATATGTGTTGTATACATTGATAAAGGCACTTTATTTCAATCACTTATATGTAAAACACCAAGCATTCATGACAAAAATGAGTGGCATTCATTTATCACTTAAGCAGCGCCACGACCGTATGACGTCTCACATTCGCCTGCGCATTGAGTGCCTGAAATGTTGTCGTGAAATCTTGTGAAAGCTGACTAAAACCAGAGAGTGTTTCGCTGACTTGTTGCGCGGAAGGGAGCTTAGATTGGCTCTGAATACGCGTCATTTGCGTATCGAGTTGGGATTGGAATTGCCTTGCTTCGCTTAGGCTGGATTGTGCTTGTTTTAGGTGTTGGTTCACCTTGGCGATGGATTGTTTGATGCCATCACGAGAACCTAAGTCAAATTTGAGTTCCGCCATGCCATCCGGCTCGGCTTGAATGGAAAAGGTGTTGGCCTGGCCTGCTGGGAAGCGGTGGCCTTCGCCTGTGACTCGAACTTGCTGCTGCATCGCTGCGTATGCCGACTCATGCACTTCAAATACGATGCTGCCATCGTTGGCGAGTGACGCGCGCATGCCCATTGGGATAACACTGCGGTCGAGCTGTTTAACGGTGCGCTGACCATCGGACTGACCGTCAAATTGCAGCATCACCGAGCCGCCGCTTGGAAAGTCTAGACGCACTTGTTCGGCACGCTCGCTCATGCGGTGCACATTGAGACCCGGGATCGAAAAGCGCCTTACATCCGAGGTATCAAGCTTTAGATGCAGCTCATTGTCGACCACACGTTTACCATCAAAGCGTGCCTGATTAAGCGTTGCTTCAATCACTTGCTTTGAACGCGACAGCTTGTCGGTCATCTGTGGCGTAGAGCCGTGCGATAACGCTTGGGTGAGCTGCTTTTTCACTTGTGTCAGCTCTTTACCCACGCCTTGTAGTGCTTTCGTGGCAATTTGTACCGACGTGGCGTGCTGCTGACCTTGTGTCAGCAGCACGCCGGATAACGAATAAGCGGAAGCGATTTCCGCTTGCGGCTTGAGAAGATGTTTGGAGAGCGAGGTTGTTGTGGTATCAGACGCTTGCGAGGGAGCAATACTCGTCGTTCCCTGCCCTGTGAGCTTTATACTATGCGGTCTAACTTCAACCGTACTTACTGCCATAACACCGTTCCTTGAGCCTTATTGCCGAGTGGCAAAAACGACCGCTAAATGCGGTCGAATAGAGATAAATCATTAATCTGCATGTAGCTGGCCTGTGTGGCTTGCAGCGCTGCCATATAGTTGCTAAGCCGCACCGACGCCTCGCCGTAATCGAGTGCAGAGACATCACTAGTCACCTTGTCGACAAACAGCTTGTTCTCACTGTGGGCACCATCCATCAAATCGAGGTTGTTGTGACGGCCGCCAATTTCTGTCATCGCACCAAGCACATTGCCTAAGGTATTATCAATGGCATCCAGACTGGCACCAACTTCGGTTTGAAAATTTGGACTCGGGTTCTGAAATTCCACAATCAATCGGTCGATTTGATTCAATACATTGTCGCCGCCACCTAAATCTAAGATGTCTTGCGCCGTAGTATTAGCCTCCATTGTTACGCCTTTAGCGACGGTCACTACACGCTTATCACTGTTGCCATCCAAGGAATACACACCGCCTCCCGCATCAGAAATCGCTGGGGTATCGGTTTTAGTACCGGAGAAAAGGTAATGACCCTCTTCATCTTGAGAGTTGAATGATGACTGAACCGAGTCTCGCAAGCTTTCAAGTTCAGTGATCATCCCCTGTCGATCTTCATCGGTGAGCGTGCCGTTCGCTCCCCAAAGCACCAACTCGCGCATGCTTTTTAGACTCTCATTGACCGAGTCTAGGTGAACTTCTTGACTAGATAGCGTGGTTTTGACATTGGCGATGTTGCGCTGATACTGATTGATTGCCGCGCCTTCTCGATCAAGGTTGAGCAATTGAATCGATGCCATTGGGTCATCTGACAATTTAGTCAGTCGATCGCCTGTGGCCATTTGCTGCATCACCTTGCCAAGGCCTGCGTTATTGGTTTGCAGGCTTTGCAGCATCATTTGGCTAAATTGAGTATCACTGATCCTCATGGTCTCTCCTTAAAATAGCTGCAATACCGAATCAAACAATTGATTCGCTGTACTGATCACTTTCATGTTGGCGTTGTGTGCGTTAGCAAACGTCATTAGGTTCGCTGCTTCTTCGTCGCTGTTGACCGCACTGACATTATCGCGTGCGGCAACCGCTTGCTCAGACATCGCCTGCTTCGCCTGATAATCCGACTCAGCCTGTCTAGCTCGAATAGCGGTGTCACCTACCATAGCGGTAAATGCATCATTGAGGGTGACTGACCCATAACCGCTGATGGCCACCGGTTTGTTACTGATATCAATCAGGTCTTTAAGATTGTCGCTGTTGCCTGGATTCCCATCGCTAGAAAATGCCAATTCATCAGCACTGATGGCAGTAATATCTAAACTGGCCGCAGGGTTAGCAGGGTCGTAAGTAAACAGCGGCGCACCCGGATTACCATTGAGATCAGTGCCAGCTGCCAATACCGCATTAAACTCGTCGGCCACACTGCGCGCCATATCATCAATCGCTTGTTGATTCGGCTTGAGCACGTCGACTTGATAATCATGCAGCGCCCCCAGCTTGCCGCCAATATCCCCTTTGGCTGCAAACGTCTGATTGCCAAATTCGATGTGCAAATCGGCAAGGTAAGGGTCACTTGGATCTGGAATCGCTTTGATGACACTGGCATCTGAGCCCATGACTAAGGGCTGACCAGACGCTAAAGAGACTTGAACACTGCCATCAGGCTGCTCTGTAGTTTTCACCGCCATGATGGTAGACAACTCACCAATCAAGGCATCACGGGTATCCATTAGTTGCGAAGAATTGCCGCCCGTGCCTTGCATCTCAACGATCTGCTTGTTCACTTGGGCAATGTTCGCCATCACACTGTTGGCATGCGACAGTGCAGCATTGCGCTGATCGTGTACATCTTTATGCTGATTATGCAGCGATTCGGTGAGCGTATTGAAGCGGCGCGCTAGGGCTTCCGATTCATTGATCACCTGCTGACGAAGTGGGGTCGATTCTGGTTTGGTGGTCGCATCGTTGAGTGAAGCAAACAGGCTATCAAGCCCAGATGACAAACTGAAACCATCGGCACCCAGCATATTTTCTAACTGGCTCATCGCCGACGTATAGCCAGCAGAGTAGTTAGCTTCACTGGCTGTGGACCAGGTTTGCTTCACCAAGTATTGATCGGTCACGCGGCGAATGCTGGTGACTTCCACGCCCATTCCTGGTGAATTGTAATCGTATTTTCCCCCCGTTACCGAAGACATGAGTGCCTGCTGGCGACTGTATCCAGGGGTATTCACGTTCGCCACGTTTTGCGCGGTGACATTTAATGCCACGCGACTGGCATTCATCCCGGTGAGGGCGATATTAATAAGACTCATGACGATTAACGCTCCGTGATTTTCATAAGAGGCTGAGAAAATGCCATGGTCATGGCTGCCTCACTAGGCGACTGAAGATTAAAGGCGGCCGCGTTATTGGCTTCATTAACCGCAGGTGCGCCATTTGTAAGGCTGGCTGTATGAGATTGTGATTTGGCTTCCAAATCGTTGGCCGCCCCTAGCGATTGGACGCGCGAGGCATCAAACTGCACTTCTCGATTCGACTGAAAAGAGTGAGCGGGACCGAGCTGTTTTACCAGCATGTCGGCAATGCCAGAGTTCTGTTTTTTGGCCAGTTCAATCGACAGCTGTCCATCGTGCATATCTCTAAATACGCCGTGTTGTTGCGAGGAAAACGGACTGTCTTCGTCGGCCAGTGCGTCACTGCTGCTACGCATTTGTCTTAGCACCATTTGCAAGAACATGGCCTCAAACTGCCCCGCCACTTCTTTTAGCGCTTCAGGGCTGTCGTTGCTGTGTTTGATATTAGTTAGCGCCGCATTGTCATGATAAAGCATGCTGTTGACGCGAGTCGTATCGTTCATGGCATCGATTTTCATACTGCGTCTCCTATATCACAACCAGCTCAGCATTGAGCGCGCCTGCTTCGTGCAGCGCTTGCAGAATAGACATCAAGTCTGTTGGCGTTGCACCTAAACTATTGACTGCATTGACAATAGTATTCAGTTCAGTTCCTTCCGGCCAAATCACCATTTGTGCTTGGTCTTCATTAATGTCGATTGTGGTTTGGTCTACCACTACGGTATCGCCATCGGCAAAGGCATTAGGCTGACTGACGCGCTGCGATTCACTGATCGCGACCGTCAAGTTGCCATGGCTAACCGCCGCTTCCGTGACTTTGACGTTTTTACCCACCACCACAGTGCCGGTGCGCGAGTTAAACACAATGCGCGCTGGCTTGCGGCCTTCAACCACGCTCATCTCTTCAAGCATCGACATCATAGTCACGCGCTGCTGGGAATCCTTTGGCGCGCGCATATCCACACGAACCTTGTTGACCGCAATTGCTACATCGGGACCAAAGGTGCCGTTGATTTCACGAGCGATGTTCTTCGCCGTGGTAAAGCTTGCTTTGCGCAGGTTTAAGGTAATTTGTGGACGAGTATTAAAGTCGGATGGAATTTCACGCTCCAGCGTCGCGCCATTTGGCACGCGGCCGGCTGTTGGCGTGTTCACGGCTATCTTAGACCCACTGCGCCCTTCCGCAGACACACCGCCAACAACCACGTTGCCTTGAGCCACAGCGTACACTTCACCGTCCACACCACGCAGAGGTGTTAACAACAACGTGCCGCCACGCAAGCTCTTGGCATCACCAATCGACGAAACCACGATATCCAGCATTTGGCCGGGACCTGCCATCGGATCGACCGAGGCGGTCACACTAACCGATGCCACGTTACGCAGCTTTGGGTTAGCATCGTCGCCAATCTGCACGCCAAACTGACGCAACATGTTGGTAATAGATTGAGCGGTAAATTTCACTTGGTTGCGGTCGCCTTGGCCATCAAGGCCTACTACCAAGCCGTAACCGACAAGTTGGTTGCTACGCACACCTTGTACGTCAACCAAATCCATAATTGGGATTTCCACTTCCGCCTGTGCCATTGGCGTTAAACCAAGGGCAAGCACAGCAGTAAGGGCGTTAAAAAAGTGACGAAGTTTCAACATTAGAATGGCATCCAAGGGCTTGTGAAGAATTGCGTTAGCCAACCCGCTGAGTTGCTATCTGCTAAAGCGCCGCGTCCTGAGTAAGTAATGCGAGCATCACCGATACGGTGTGAAAAGACTTGGTTATAACGGTCAACATCGTCAACGCGGACGATACCAGTGACGCGGATAAATTCATCACCTTGATTGAGGCGGATCCACTTTTCACCGCTAACTTTGAGTACGCCGTTTGGCATCACTTCATGCACAGTGACCGTAATGGCACCCTCAAGCTTGTTGCCTTGCGAACTGGCGGCACTGCCGTCAAAAGCGCGGTTACCGCTAATGCCCACCGCCGTTTCATTAATCGTAGTACCACCTATGTTAGCGGCACCAAAATCCACATTCGATGACTTACCAAACTTGGTATCGGCTTTTTTGCTCGATTGGGTTTCTTCCACCAGCAAAATGGTGAGCACATCGCCGACGCGATAGGCGCGGCGATCTTGAAATAACGTAAGGTTGTATTGATGACGGTACAAACTGCCATTGGTTGCCTCAGGCAGCGCGTAGTTTAACTCTGGCGGCGCGTACTTCTGCTCATCTGGCTCTGGCGGCACAAACTCTTGTCTGGCTGCACATCCAGCGAGCAGTAGCACCGTCAGTGCCACTATGCCTTTTTCTATTAGGCGTCGCGAAAACCATTTCATATTACTACTTCCTTTCACGTTATCTCCCGCTCACTCAACTCGCTTGCTCAACGAGTTTGGTTACCGAAACCCGTTACACCGCTTGCGCGACAAACTTAAGCATGTCATCGGCCGCCGATACGACCTTGGCGTTCATTTCATAAGCGCGCTGTGTGGTAATCATGTCGACCATCTCTTCCACCACTTGCACGTTTGAGCCTTCCAGTGAGCCTTGCTTGATGCTACCTGCGCCTTCTTCACCCGCAATCAGCTCTTGTGCTTGACCGCTTGCTTCAGTCTCTTTAAACAAGTTGCCACCAATCGCTTCAAGGCCAGCGGGGTTAATGAATTTAGCTAGGGTAATTTGACCCAGTTCTTGTGGTGCAGGGCCGTCGGCTGTTGTTGCCGTCACCGTGCCATCGACACCCACAGAAACCGTCAATGCGTTGTCTGGGATCTGCACTTGCGGCTCAAGCGGTAGACCTTGGCTGTTGACCATTAAACCTTCTGAGTTGACATGAAACTGGCCGTTACGGGTGTACATGATCTGGCCATCGGAATTTTCGATTTGGAAAAAGCCCTGTCCCATGACGGCTAAATCTAGCTCTTGCCCTGTGTTTTGTGAGCTGCCTTGAGTGAACACTTTTTGCGTCCCCACAACGCGAACACCGCTACCCAACTGAACACCGGTTGGTAGCTCATTCACTTGGTCTACCTGAGCGCCAGGTTGGCGCTGAATGCTGTAGAACAAGTCTTCAAATACCACTCGGTCACGTTTGAAACCGACGGTATTAACGTTGGCAAGGTTGTTGGAAATCGCCGTCATTTTGGTGTCTTGGGCGGCCATCCCTGTTTTACTGACCCACAATGCTGAATGCATGGTTTACTCCTGTAGGCGAGCCTTCTAGCTCGCACTCATTAATTTGTTTCCGGATTGCGCTAAAGTTTCCGCGGTTTTCATCATGCGGATCTGCATCTCGAAGTTGCGGGTGAGTGACATCACGCTCAGCAGCTCATCAATGGCTGAAACGTTACTGCTCTCGATATGCTCAGGCGCTAGATTGACCGTCGCATCCGCCGCAAACGGCTGACCATCAAGGCTGTGCAGTAGGCTGTCACTCTCTTTTTGCAACTGAGTGATATCCGGCTTAACCAGTTTCAGTGTGCCAACTTCCACTTCCGCACCGCCGCCAGGTGGGATCACCGACACACGGCCGCGTTCACTGATTTCCACTTTCTGAAATTCAGGCAATACCATAGGACCGTTATCACCAACAACGGCAAAGCCATTGATGCTCATAGCACCCAAATCGTCCACTTTGATGTTACCGGCGCGAGTGTAGGCTTCGTTACCGGCAGGGGTTTGAACACTGATATAGCCTTCGCCCATGATGGCAATGTCAAGTGGGCGACCGGTTTTCACCACGTCGCCTGAATCAAATCGCGTCGCGGCTGAGTTGGTGACCACCATAGTGCGGCCATCGAAACCTGAGCCTTGCAATGGAACGCTGTTGACGCGCTCCATATCCGCACGAAAGCCCGCCGTATCGGCATTCGATAAGTTGTTTGAACGAACATGCTGCGCTTTAAGGACGCGACTCGCGCCCGTGGTCGCAGTAAATAGCAAGCTATCCATGGCCTACCTCTATACCGCGTTAAACAGCGCTTGAGTAAGTTTGTCAGACGTAGAAATCGTCTTCGCATTCGCTTGGTAGTTGCGCTGCGCCGTCATCAGGTTCACAAGCTCAGATGTGAGGTCTACGTTGGAGCCTTCCAGCGCACCCGGCGTCAGATCGCCCAATACACCAGTACCCGGTGTACCCACCACAGGTGCACCTGAGCTAAAGCTTTGTGTCCAAGCGGTACCATTGGTTTTTGCCAAGCCTTGTGGGTTAGCGAAGTTCGCCAGCACCACCTGACCTTGCATCTGCGACTGACCGTTGGTGTAAGTGGCGAATACCATGCCGTTGTTCTCAACACGCACACCCGCAAGCTCACCAGAGGTGTAACCATTTGGACTGTTGGTACTTACGCCAAATGCCGCGCCAAACTGGGTGCTGCCCGCTAGACTGATATCGATGCTCATCCCATTCGCACCGGCAGCAGGGAAAGAAACATTAAAGCTGCCAGTTGGAGAAGCAAGCGTACCGTCAGCGTTAAAGTCTACTTGCTGTGTTGTCGCTGGCGTCGTTGGCGAACCATCCACCTCAACATTCACCTGCCACGAGTTGTCGGCAGTTTTGGTGAAGTACTGAGTTACTGTGTGGGAGTTGCCAAGCGAGTCATACACTTTTGAGGTGTAAGAAGAGTTAAATGAATCTGGATTTGAAGAATCAAATGGCGTCACTGTTTGGTCAATCGCTGTCGCACTTGCATCGAAGTTGGCGATAAAGTCCAGTTTGTCGGTTGCTTGTGCCGCTAGAGAAGAGGTGCTGATCTTGATGTCACCCACAGAGCCTTGGAGTAGGTTATTGTTGCTATCAACACCATAACCTTGCAGCTTGGCACCCGTGTTGCCGACCACATAGTTATCTTTGTCGGTACCAAACACACCTGAGCGGGTGTACAGGGTTTGCCCCATACCATCTTTAGTCACAAAGAAGCCATTGCCATTGATGGCTAAGTCCATCGAACGCCCCGTGCCGGATACCGAACCATTTTTGTCGAAGTTCTGTGAAATAGATGCCACTTCCACACCGCCTGCCTGCATGCCGTTATAGACCGCAGAAAACTCGGTACGCGCTTGCTTAAAGCCGTAAGTCGATGCGTTAGCAATATTATGACTGATAGTGTTTAGCTGAGTATTCGTAGCATCCAAGCCACTTAAAGCAATATTAAAACTCATGATGTCCTCTTAATTCTGATAATTATGGGTTTTACACTCGGCGCTAAGCACCAAACTGACTGATTTCATAGAAAGGCACATTGCCCACGCCAGCGACATTGACCATCGCCGCGCCGCCTGTGCTAGGAATACGGACTTGTTGAACTTCACCTGCCAGCAGCAAATTTGGCTGCGCTTGACCGTCTTGTACTTCGACTGAAATAGAGTACTTGCCCGGCTTAAGACCCAGCTCTTCTGGGTTGATGGTGAAATCCACGTCACCGGCAGGGTGAGCGCCCAGTGGCACTTTGGTTTTTTGACCAAACTCGTCTTCCACCACCACATTCACTTGGCTCGATGAATGGGCGAGCTCAATACGACCTTTTTGCGCGCCGTCCGCCAGTTCAACCTCGTTGCTGCTGACATACACGGTTTGACCCACTAGGCTTGCAGTCGATAGCACCTGCATGTTGTCGAGAAGCACCATGCTGTTTTGCATTAGTGTTGACATGTTCTCGGTACTTTGTACCTGAGAGAACTGCGCCAGTTGGCTAACGTACTCGGTGCCATCAAGCGGATTGAGTGGATCTTGGTTCTGGATTTGCGCCACCATTAAGGTGATAAACTCATTTTGTAGTGAGCTAGCGCTGTTGGCGTCTTGCGGATTCGCAGACACATTAGCATTAGTTTGCTGGGCGACTGGAGAGTCCGTATCCAGCGCGGTGAACTGTGCAATACTCATTAGCTGCCCTGCCCTAAACGAAGTAATCCTTGCTGCATGCTTTTCACATTCGACAGCACTTCCACATTGGTTTCAAAGCTGCGTGATGCGGACATCATGTCTGCCATTTCCGCCACCACATCAACGCCCGGGTAATAGACATAACCTTCTTCATTGGCGAGTGGGTTATTCGGCTCAAAACGTTGTTCGGCTTTAGCACCACTATTCACCACATCGACAATGCGCACTTCGGCATTGGGGTACACCCCTTGATCACTCGCCAATTGGGTTTGGCTGTAGACAGTGGCAAACACAGGCTTGAGCGGCTTATAAGCATCATCTGGGTTGGCCGATACGGCGTCTGCGTTGGCAAGGTTACTGGCCACGGTATTAAGTCGTACCGTTTGCGCCGTCATGGCTGAGCCAGCGATAGAATAAATATCGGTAAATGACATGATTAACGTCCCTCAATCGCTTTCGCTAGCCCGCTAAACTTCATGTTCATGAAGGTCAGGCTAGTTTGAAAATCCATGTTGTTTTGAGTGAATTTGGCCTGCTCAACGCCCAGCTCTACCGTGTTGCCGTCTTTGCTGTTCTGGTACGGCACGGAGTATTGAGTGGCAATGTCCAACTTTGGTGTCGTGCTGTGCACACCATTGGCGCTGGCTTGCTTCATCACCGTGGTAAAGCTCAGGTCTTTTGCTAGGTACCCAGGTGTATCGACATTTGCTAAGTTACTGGCTAGCACCTTGGTTCTCTGAACTCGAAAATTGAGTGCTTCGGGATGCACGCCTAACGCACTGTCAAAACTGATTGCCATCTCTTTGTCCTTAAATGGGCGGTCGTCCCTAATTAACAACAAGATGCGTGCCAATTTTTTATTTCAATAAAAACAATGAATTACACAAAACAAAGGAAGAGGAACTTCCGATTCACGGAAGCGAGATATGACATGGGGAAATGGATCATAGGTCTATTATTGGGGGCAATATCACTGTCTGCTTTCGCCACCAGCCACGCCAAAATGACGCGGTTGGATATCGAGCACGCGGTGCGCCACGCGCTTGATTTGGAGATTGAGCAGCTCGCCGAGCGCCATCGCTGGGGTAAGCACGACGCCAAACTGGTGATATTGGTTCCAGAGTCAGCAAAACATCTCGATCAATGCATAGCACCGCTCATCATCAGTAGCCGTGACCATCAAGCGCTGCCTGTAGGCAATTTAAAACGCAGCGTCAGCTGTGAAGACGGAGTGAATGATTGGCGCATTAATGCCAGCATCAAGGCGACCTTATCCTTGCCTGTGGCAGTGGCAACCACCACGCTCAATCGTCATACCACGGTAGATGCCAAATCGGTTCGACTCGAAACACGCACCTTGTCGCGCGCAACGGCCTTTGTGACCGACCTGTCGACATTGCGTGGTAAACAGGTCACGCGAAGGATGCGTGCCGGGCAGATCATTGATGCTAAGTTTGTCAGTAACCCACCATTGGTTGAAAAAGGAAATGAAGTGGTGATCGTCGCCGCCAAAGGCGGTTTTAATGCCACCACCAAGGGCATCGCCTTACAAACGGGTGGAGAAGGTGAACAGATTAAGGTGCAAAATAGCCAGTCAAAAAAAGTGATTCGAGCCGTCGTTACTGGATTAAATCAAGTGCATACGCAATTTTAAGCACAGGTCAGCCCCCTCAACAAACCCAAACCATAACCACCACCTATATTTACCGTAAGCCATATTGTTAGACTTGAACATGGATTCCAAAAATCACAGCGTTCAAGTTATTGAAGAAAGTTATCGTAGAAGAAAAACAATGCTTTTTTCAATAAAACAAAAGTGGTGGTTATGTATAAATCAACCTTCCCAAAGTGCAAAACAATAGGGATCCTAACCCTAGTTGCACCTTTTTCGCTTGCTGCAAACACTCTCAATATCGAGTTCGAGGACTATGACACAGGAGGTCAGAATGTCGGCTATTTTGACACCACCCCCGGTAATGCTGGTGGTAATTATCGTACTGAGGATGTCGATATTAGAAGTAATGGTTCTGGTGGCTATGCCGTGGGCTGGATCAAAGAGGGGGAATACCTGAACTACAGCCTTAACCTAGCTCAAGCGGGCCGTTACCGTCTTGATGCTCTGGTCGCAGGTAACAAAACAGAACCTATGACTCTGAGCTTTCACCTCACCGATGGCAGTCATTTGGGCACAATGACTTACACCCCACTGGTTGCCGATGTGCGCAGTTTTCAAACCGAAACTCTATCAGATATCTGGTTGCCACAGGGCGACATCACGATTCAGGTTCGCTTACACAGCGGCGCCTTATCCCTAGACAGCTTTGCCCTCATCTTAGATCAGGCCGCTTCCGCCGCCGATACTCAATATGGTGCGGGCTCAAGCCTGGTCAATTACGCCCGATTACCGGGAGACTTCATGGCGGCCGATTACAGTGGCTATTTCGATACCACCGAAGGCAATGCTGGCGGCGGATATCGCCAAGATGATGTCGACATTCGAGTCAGTAATCAAATCCCTCTGGTAGGCTGGACTCAACCTGGAGAATATTTAAAGTTCGAAACATCCATAGCACAGAGCGGTGCTTACGATGCTGTTTTCTACCTTGCATCAGATAGTACAAGCGATAAAACGCTGGAGCTTAGAGACGAAGCTGGCGACCTGCTAAGTCAGTTAACTTTTAATACTCAAGGTGCTGGTGCCTATAACTTCGAGCCCTTTACCATGAAAGGGTTAACACTGCTTGAGGGGCGCCAACAATTGGAGCTTCGCTTTACCAGTAATGGCTTCCGCATTCGAGACATTGACATTGTCTCCTCGCCCGATCGCGACGGTGACTGGGTTGGCGACAATGCAGACGCTTTTCCTGATGACCCAGCAGCCAGCATTGATACTGATAAGGATGGCTACCCCGATGCTTGGAATGAAGGCAAGACTCAACAAGACTCTACGACGCCTTTAACACTGGACGCCTTCCCCGATGACCCGAATGAACAGCTCGACTCCGATAAGGATGGCGTAGGCGACAATGCCGATATTTACCCATTACTGCAGGATCTTTGGGAGCCTCCAGTAATGAAGGTGCCGGGCAGCATGCAAGCCGAGCACTTTCAATACGGATTAAACGGCCAAGCGTATTATGATTCGACGCCGGGGAACTCAAAAGATCAGCATCGTACTGATGTCGACGTCGATATCCATAACAACAACCAAAGTGACGCATCGGGCAACCCGACCTACGGGATTGCTAACACCGCCGATGATGAATGGTTGATGTATGATCTTGAAGTACAACAAGACGGGCTGTATCAACTCACCCTAACCGCTGGCAGTGGCCAAATCAGCAAACCTGTTGAGCTTTCTATACATATCAATGGTGACAGCTACCCGCTTGAATACACAGCAAATGTCGCCGATCCTCGCCAATATCAAACCGTCATGCTGGATGCCGATATCCCACTATCCGCAGGCAAGCACTCATTAATGATCCGCTTTGATGACGCCAATGGCGCGTCACTGGATGCTTTCTCACTGACCACAGTTATCGATAGCGACAACGACGGTGTTTCTGATGGTCGTGATGCCTTCCCTAACGATCCTACCGAATGGTTAGACAGCGATGGCGACGGTGTGGGCGACAATAAGGATGCATTTCCTTATAACGCCGCTGCCAGTGTCGACTCTGATGGCGACGGTTACCCTGATGCATGGAACGAAGCATGTAACTATTTATGTCAGTTAGACTCGGGGCTGCGACATGATGAACTGCCGAACAATCCGAATAACTACCGTGACAGTGATAAAGATGGTGTGGGTGACAACGATGACCTAGACGATCAGCGCTTCCATCACACCTCTTTTGCCAGCGATACACTGCTTTTCGAACGATTTGAAATTGAGACTCGCTCCAAGAGCGGCGCAGAAGTGATAGGTCGAATCCAGCCTGTCAGCAATCGCTTTGCGCCAGAATCGGCACCAGACTCCGATCTCGCTTTTGTTCTCACTCGTGACGACAGTGATCTGTTCACGCTCACTAATGTTCGAGATCAGGACGGCCGATTGTTCGGGGTACTGACACTGAAAAAGGATGACAGCGTAGATTGGGACAACAACCATCTGGTTGAAATTGAGCTCCAGCAAGCGGGCAGCGCGATTGCTCGAGTGGAGACCTTGGTCGAAGCACTTAATACCACAGCATGGCAGCAGTTCTTTGACCAGTTCTATCTCTACGCCACAGACGAAGCCTATCGCCTACACAGCGGTAGAGACTATGATTATGCTTTGGTCAGCGACCAGGTAACGACTCTGGCTAGCAACAACTATCAAGTCCGCCATGGATTTAAGAGCACCAGCTCTGGCTGGGTTGAGGACAGCAACCTCGCGATCAATTTCTATGATTACCCGAATGAAGATGATCTCGCCTATTACGGTCAGCAGGTCGTTAGCAAATCGATTTTGGCTGATGAGCTTGAGCAAAGTGCACTGCATCTTGCGGCTCTGGCTCGTGCGTATACTCACCTACCCGAGTATCAATCCGGATCTGAGCGAAGTACCCTGAAAGCGACCTTATTGCATGCCCTAGAGGCCTGGCTTGATGTCTTCCCGAGTTCTGACTTTGGTAACTTCGCAGGTGTTGAGTACAACGACACCACACACGCTTGGCGCTTCACCGACCCCATCTCTGGTGTCATTATCGCGCTAGCCGAAGACATCCATAAAGGCCGAGCAGATGGCAAGAGCCTTTACACGCGGGTATTTGATAAGACCAGTCATTTCCTGTCTGAGGTGGCGTTTGACTTGCCTGTGGGTGAGGCCTCCATTGATTACCACCGTTACTACAACGCTAAGGATCTCGCTTCCTCTCCAGGTGCTTGGGCCGACGCTAACCGCGCACACCGACTCAGAACGTGGGCAGCTATGGTTGCCTTCTATAAAGACTACAACCGCCCGATCACATACAACGCATTGTGGTACCCAGACTACGAGGGCGATCAACCCGGTTTCGGCTGGCAATCACAAGGGACAACTTTGTTACCGGGATGGAGCCCTCTGGGAAGCTTTGGCGATCTGAAGCAGTGGATCGACACCAATGGCATCAGTGCACAAAGCTATGGCCGCTCCGGTTTGTTACCAGACGGTACCATGAGTCACCACGTAGGATTAAGACAAGACTTAGCCATGTACGCGTACGGATATGAGTGGCTAACCGAAGAGCCTTATGTGTTTGCATCTTATCTGAAAGGCACAGCGTTTGAAGCCTCACATACCCCTTATGAGTTTTCAATGAATGTGCTTAACTACATGATGCCTTGGCTCATTTATGGTGAATCCACCGACTTTCAGGCGGTCGGACGCAGTCACTACGGCAGTCATATCGGTGATTTTGGTAATTACATCTTAAGTCGAGATGCAGAGCTGCTCACCCAATCCGCACCAGAGTCAACCGATCAGAATGCTATTACTCAGTTGACGGAGTTAACCTCAAACATTAACCAAGACACCCACCAGCAACTGGGCAGCAACGCCTTTTGGACCAATGATTATCTGGTCCACCGCAGGGAGACGTATGACACTAACCACGCAGAGTACCGAGAATGGTTTAGCTCTGTGAAGCTTGAATCTCAGCGAACTCGCGGGGCCGAAAGCTTCTCTGACAGCGCATTTGGATTTATGAATGGGCGCGGCGTGCTGCAAGTCAAAACCAGTGACCAGGATTATAGTGATATCCGTTATGACTGGGACTGGCATTTACTTCCAGGGGTGACCGAGTCGTGGCGACAAGATACCCCACCACTGCAATCTAGCGAAAAGGCTGGCAACCCGTCTGCATTTTCATCCGTACTGACAAATGACGCGCAAGATCCACAGAATGCTTATGCGATGGCGGCGTTTGACTACGCCAGCGACCATAGCTACACCACAGTCACGGCCAATAAGTCTTACTTCTTCCTCGATGATATGGTGGTTGCGATGGGCAATAGCATTCAACGAGTAAGAGACGATCTCGCAACTGGTGGTAATAATTCACAGATATTAACCGTCATCGATCAGCTTGCATGGTCTACTCCTCTGACTTACAACCCAGGCCAAGGTTCAAGTGTCGGCACGGATGGTGTGAAAGTAGCACAGCTGCAAACTAGCTGGTCTTCGAGCCCCGCCAGTGACCCTACGCTCAGTGAATCCGAGCAGGTTATGTGGTTCCATCAGGGCGACAAAGGCTATGTCATCCTGCCGCAAAATGGTCAAAAAGTTCGAACCTACTTACGTGGCGGCGACAGCATTCCCGATTCAGATCCAAGTCAGCAAGCCGGAGAGGATGGTGCGCGTCTACAGCCACTGCTCATTGCCATTAATCACGGTACTGAGATTGAAGGTGCTGGAGAACGCAGTCACTACACCTACCTGACGTTGCCTTTTGTCACTGCGCAAGAGATGCCCACAAGGGTGCAACAAATCCTCACCCAGCTTGAGGTGCATCAACTGCCGAGTTCGGGCATTGAAGCCATTTACTATCAAAACCCCGACAAAGGTACCGACGTCGCACAAATGGTCTTTAGGCAGAGCGGAGAGATGACGTTTGATAATGGCCTTAAGGTCTCCGTCAACAAACCTGCTCTGGTACAAATGAGTCAGTTGAGCTCTGGTGAGTGGGACATCACGGTGAGTGATCCTACCGCTCATGACGACCCGAATGTCGAAGCGCCGACAAAAAGCTTTAAGCATGTCTCTTTGACAACCCACAATGAAATTGTTTTGAACGTAAGTCTCAACTTTTCACCGGGTACATACTCTTATCTGACTCAAGGTATCAAAAAGGAGGCGCTGCCCTCGCAACAGGTATGGGTTTCAAGTATCAATAACGGTACAGAAATAACTTTCCAACTGCCTGATATTAATGATAATGAGGACTATCAAGGTAGAGAAAACCTTTACCTTGGCATGCCGGCGAGTGTTCGCATCGACGAAATCAACTAATGTAACCTAATCACAGGCAAACAAAATGTTTAATACTTTTTGTTTGCCTGTCGCCCTATACTGTTAACAACAATGCAGACAGGAATTTGTGATGAAAATCGATAAGGTGGCCGGCGGACATGTCCCACAAACTAACTTCAACCAGTCTAAAACTCAAACCGCAGAAACGCCGCAGCGTAAAACCGTGTCTGAAGCCGCATTCAATGCCAACACAGCCGCACTAGACAAGGCACAAGCCGAACTCGCTGCTATGCCAAATGTGGATATGGCCAAAGTCGAAGCGGTGCGTAATGCGCTGGCGAATGGCGAATTGGGTCTGGATGTTAAAGCCCTGTCGCAAGCGGTGATGCGTTTTCATACTGGTCACGAATCCTAAGCACGCGACCCCATTGAGTGGAGTAACCAACCATGGCCGCATCGAAAACCGAGCTAGTACAAGCCTTCGTGCTGAGCATTTCTGACGATATTAAACTGTACCGAAAACTGCTCGCACTACTGCAACATCAAAAAGCCTTGTACCTCAAGTTTGATGGGGAATCGCTGAGCGACAATATCCAGAGCCAACTGCCGATATTGAATCAACTTGGCCGCAATGCCAGCAACCGCAGTCAGGCACTCACCCAATTAAAACTGCCTTGCTCTCAAGCTGGGGTTGAACGCTTAATTAGAGCGCTGCCTGCAAAGCTGTCAGACAACGTGCACAAACAATGGCACATCCTTGAGTCTTTGATTGCACAGTGCCAAAAATACAACCAAAACAACGGCCAAAGCTCCGCCGCTTTCCAAGAATTGCTCGGCGAGTTGACGGGGCAAAAGCAGCACAGTTATGAGGAACATGCTCGCGCGGTTTAGCCGTTATTGGCGCCAACCTCACTGGTATGCTTTGCTAGTGATAAGTTTGCTGTGCTTTGGGCACAGCATAAGCTATGCCAAACCGTCCCAAGGTGCCCCTGCCCAAGCGGACATAGCCCCACATATCGCCACGTTAAAACCCTATCAAACCCATATCACTAAAAAGTTCGAGGAGTTCAGTCCTTTAGTGGATGAAATCTTCAAACAGCTAAGCAAAAGGTCACTACCCGAAAGCTTAGTACTGGTGCCTATGCTGGAGTCTTCCTATAACCCCAAAGCGGTCTCGCCAGCCAAAGCCGCAGGACTTTGGCAACTCATGCCAGCCACCGCCAAACGCTTTGGGTTAATCGTAGAGCAAAACCTCGATCAGCGATTTGATATTGAGCCGAGCACACAGGCAGCGATGCAATATCTGTCATTTTTATATCGCAAATTTGAGGGCGATATTAATCTTACTCTAGCGGCCTATAACGCGGGAGAAGGACGAGTACAACGCGCAATCAATAAAGCGGGCAGTCGTGAATTCTCAAAACTCAAACTGCCCAATGAGACCGTGCACTATGTACGGCGTTTTTACGCCTTAATGAGTCTCGTCGACATTTCTTCACTTAAAGGAAATCACGTTGATACCTTATGGCTGTTTGCCAGTGAACCTTCATGGCAACAAGCGCCATTGATCGATCTGACACCGCTGCCACCGCTGATCTCACTTTAGTTGAGCTCGCTGCAATCTTGTGTGATTCGTCACCACAAACTGCTGTTTTCAGAATGCCATTCACTGGTAAGATGCAGACATTGTTTACTCCATCCTAATGCTAACTCTCCATGCAAAACGAACGCAAAGCCCTGCTGTTTGGGTTATCGGCTGTCCTACTGTGGTCTACGGTCGCGACGGCATTTAAACTCACATTGGCTGAATTTACCCCTGCGCAAATGGTCGCCGCAGCATCGGTTGCCTCAACCATCGCTCTGGTCATTGTCTGCGCCGTAAAAGGGACGCTGTCTCAACTCAAAACCACGTTTTTTTCCAATCCTTGGTACTACCTATTGCTGGGATTGATCAATCCTCTCGCGTATTACCTTATTCTGTTCAAGGCGTATGACTTACTACCAGCGTCGCAAGCGCAGCCCATCAATTACAGCTGGGCAATCACGTTAACCTTAATGGCGGCGGTATTCCTAAAACAGAAAATCCGTCCGCAAGATTGGTTTGCGTGTGCACTCGGCTATTTAGGTGTGGTGGTCATCGCTACTAAAGGGGATGTGCTAGGACTGCAATTTGATAGTCCAGCAGGCGTGGCACTAGCGCTGCTTTCCACTTTGCTTTGGGCAGGCTATTGGATCCTGAACACCAAAAACACTGCCGATCCGGTTGTTGGTGTACTGCTCGGCTTTTTGGTGGCGTTACCATTTGCTTTCGGTGTCGCGATCTATGAGGGTGCCGCTTGGTCGAGTATCACCCTAAAGGGCTGGCTGGCGGTAAGCTATGTGGGTCTTTTCGAAATGGGTATCACCTTTGTTCTTTGGCTGAGCGCTTTGAAGCTGACACAAAATACTGCGCGTATCAGTAATCTGATCTTTGCTTCACCATTTATCTCACTGATGCTGCTTGCCACCGTTATCGGCGAAGAAATCCATCCATCGACACTCGTCGGCTTAATGTTAATTGTGATTGGACTTGTTGTGCAGCAGCTGAAGAGAAAACCTAAAACTTAATCGCTAGATAGCACCCTATTACTAGCGTCGCGAGCCTTTGTGCTCGCGACTCCTTCCAATATTTTTCCTACTCTTTTTTGCCAGCCTCCAATGAGGATGCATTATCTATCCCAAGATAATCAGCACAAACATCCACTTCTAACTCATTTTATAGATACACCGACCAAACCAAGGCGTCCTTTTCATTCCATCACATTGCATCCTGCTGAAATTACTGTAGAAATTAATGTGTTGGAAATATTTTTTTATCGTTTCGTAAATGATTTTTTACAGCGATTGCAGTACGGATAATAATCATAAAGGACTCATGTCATGGATACTTCTATCCCTTCAGAGCCAGCATCACGCCCAGGCTTATCTCACTTAGTACGTTCTCTTGGTCCCGGCATCATGATGGCAGCGGCCGCCGTTGGTGGTTCTCACCTTGTTGCTTCTACTAAAGCAGGTGCCATCTATGGCTGGCAACTCGCAGCACTGATCTTGCTCGTTAATCTATTTAAATACCCATTTTTTAGAGCTGGGGTTCAGTACACCGTCGGTACAGGCAATAGTCTGATTCAAGGCTATGAAGGATTAGGCCGTGGATACCTTTGGGTATTTACGCTGCTGACGGTCATTTCCGCAGTGGTCAATACGGCAGCACTACTCTTGTTTAGCGCCAGTTTGCTCGGCTATTTCCTACCATTTGAGCTATCCTCACTTGCCCTTTGCGGGGTTGTGCTGGTGACTTGTATTGGGATTTTATTCGCGGGTCACTACAAAGCGCTCGACGGACTGTCCAAAGCGATTATGGCCACATTGACGGTGGCAACTGTAACAGCGGTGATTATCGCAGCGTCTAACGGCAGCGTCGCGCCCGCCGATTATCAAGCCCCATCTCCATGGACCATTGCCGCCATCGGCTTTATCGTAGTGACCATGGGGTGGATGCCAGCGCCTATCGAGATCTCCAGCATCACATCCATGTGGCTTAAAAGTCAGTGTAAAAAGCAAACCGTCACCGCACAATCGGCACTGTTCGACTTTAATGTTGGTTATGTCGGCACAGCGCTCTTGGCACTGGTTTTCGTCGCCCTAGGTGCCTTAGTGATCCATGGTTCAGGCACTGAACTGTCCGCATCAGGGGTTGGATTTTCACATCAATTGGTGGGCATGTACGCTTCAACCATTGGTGAATGGTCACGTTACCTGATAGCTGTGATTGCCTTCTTCTGTATCTTTGGCAGCACCATTACCGTTATTGATGGCTATTCTCGCGCGATTGCCGAATCCCAAAGACTGCTACAAAACCAATCGGAAGATAATCCAAAGAGCTATCAAGCTTGGGTCATTATCGTGTCTGTTGTGGCTATCTCAATCATTGCCTTCTTTGCTAAGGCACTGATGCCAATGCTTAACTTTGCGATGATCATGGCGTTTGTCACCACTCCAGTGTTTGCGCTGCTCAACTATGTTTTAGTGTCTAAAACGGAACTTCCCAAAGCTCTGCAAATGGGCAGTAAGTTAAAAGCGCTGTCCATTATCGGTCTTATTTACCTGTTTGGTTTCCTTGCCGTGTTTATTTGGTGGAAATGGTTGATGTAGTCGCCTTTTCTCCAGCAAATCAAAAAGCCGAAAGTCTTTCTTTCGGCTTTTTTGTTTATAAATCAATCACGTGCTACAAGCCATTCTAGATCACCCTCATCGATCGATCATCATTTACACATAATAGTGATGAATGTCACAACGAATCTTTTTTCATCCCATATCTCGAGTCACTTCACGAAACAAAAAATAGAGCAAAGCCTAAAAAATCAAAACTAAGGCATTGTTTTTAATGGGTAAATATTTAGAAACATTATTTTACAAAGAAAAATAAATCCAATTTGCGATGTTGAACACGAAAAAATATGCATGTACAAAGTTAGCAACTAGTTTCATTTTAGAGGGATGAAAAATGAGAAAAATCAGTGTTGTTATTCCAACGTACAATCGCCAAGAACTGCTTGCCCACACACTTGATTCACTGGTGTCGCAAACACTCGACAAAGCGCTATTCGAAGTCATCGTCGTCGACGATGGCGGGCGTGATAACAGTAAACAAGTCGCTGAAAGCTATAAAGATCGCTTGAACATTCAATATTTCTGGCAACATGACAAAGGATTTCGCGCCGGTAAAGCGCGCAACATTGGCACCATGGCGGCTGAAGGTGAGTACATTGTTTACATCGATACAGGCGTGTTGCTGTCGACCATTACTCTTGAAGAGCATTTACGTGTTCACAAGTCGTCAAAAACGCCGATTGCTGTCCTTGGTTATGTGTATGGTTTCGATGTTGATGCCGAAACACTGGAGTCGTTGCAGCCGATCCTAAACGCCAGCGATATCGATAAAACTTTACTGCACCTTAAGCAGCAAGGCGCTCACGACATTCGTCAAAAACAGTATGAGGATATGGGTGAGAACATCGGTGACTGGCCTGCACCATTTGACCTATTCTGGACCTGCCACGTCTCTGCCGAGCGCAGCGAACTCATCAAAGCTGGTCTGTTTGATGAGTCCTTCAATACCTGGGGTGGCGAAGATGTCGATTTAGGCATCCGCCTATTCCTCAACAAAAACCAATTTATGATGAACAAAACCATCTGTTCATTCCATTGGCCTCACCCGAAAGAAGTTTCCGACAGCGACGACCACTCTAACGATGCGGCTAGACGCATCCATGAGAAATACCAAATTTGGCAAACCAGTTTCTACAACGTCGATCATCGTGAAGACGGTGTGCCGTTGAACAAAATCATTCAGCTCTATCGCCCTTACGAAAACCCATTATTCCGACGTTCAAACTTCGTCGATATTCACTAATTTCCAAACACCTGCCACCCGATACACTCACCTTCGCCCCCACGAAGGTGAGTCAACATAACACAAGGATGTTGTATGACTTGTATATATGAAAACCTGCTCCCTATCGATAAAAGCCAAACCAGCGCGACGTTTTTTCCTGAATTTGAAGATCACGTGATCATCGGCGACAACACGGGACTGATTGGCGTTCCCCATATTGGCTATACCTTCGTTCGCGATGAGACCTACGGCAACATGGATCGCTCCAAAGCACTCATCCAAGCTGATGATTTCAAGGGCCGCATTCGCATTGGCACTAACACCCAAGTCTATTCTGAAAACGAAGTGGGGTTTGAAAACTCGCCGGTCAGACTGACACTGGTCAAAGCCAACCACCGTGACGCAGGGGAGATTACCATCGGCGACAACGTGATTTTGCAAGGCACCAATATTGTCTGCTACGAGCGCGTCACTATTGGCAACGACATCATGTTTGGCCCGCGCGTCACCATTATGGATTGCAGCGGCCACCCCGTGGTGGGCCGCGGTTTGGCTGATGAAGTAAAACGCACGCCGTCGTCCCCTGTAACCATTGACGATGGTGCGTGGATTGGCATGGGCGTAACCATTTTGAAAGGCGTTCGCATCGGCCGCAATGCCATTGTCGGCGCCAACAGTGTGGTTTACCACGACGTACCAGACAACGCGATTGCTCTTGGCAACCCTGCCAAAGTCGTGAAAACACTCGATCAAGGAGCTGAGCATGAGCGTCAATCCGCGCTGGCTGCACACGCTGCTTAGTCTTGCTCTGCCTGTCACGCTGCAGACCATGCTGTTCTCAAGTAAAAGCATGGTCGATACCGTGATGCTTGGTCAGCTTAACCCTTTGGACATGGCAGCGTTAGGGCTCGCCACTAAGGCACAGATGATCGTCAGCTTTTGCTTGATTGGCGTATCGGTGGGGGGTGGGCAGCTCTTGGCGCAATGCTTTGATAAACAGGTCAACGACAAATTCATGCGTGCCATGCTGATCATGCTCGGGCTCGCGATTGGTGTCGGCCTATTGTGTGCTGTTAGCCTCGCGCTCCTTAGCCAGCCGATCATGACTTTTGGTAGCACCAACCCAACCATTATTGAGCGCGGCGCGGACTATTTGCTGATCATCTCTCCGACCTTAGTGCTGTTTGCCATTGCGCTAACCGCGGCGACCGTGCTGCGCACTATGTTTAAGCCGATGCCTGCTACGGTGATCAGCTTCATCGGTGTGACACTTAATATTGGTTTCAATATCTTATTAATTGACCAATATGGCATGAAAGGCGTCGCCTTTGGCACTCTGATTGCCGCCAGCATCGAGACCTTGTTGCTACTTAGCTATGTGCATTGGCAGCGTTGGTTTCCCATTCACAAACTGGCCACTATCGCCGCCAGCACATCACTTCGCGACAGTAAAGTGGTGGCCAAATTGTCGCTGATTGCGGCACTAAACAGTGTCATTTGGTCGCTAGGGCTATATGTATTCCACGCCTTATTAGGTAAAACCAGCGACGATTTGCTGATCGCGCTTGGGGCGATGGCGCCGATTGAATCCTTGACTCTCGCACTGCTCATTGGCTTCGCGACCGCCGCCTCAGTGATCATCGGTAATCACTCGGGCCAGAGGGAAACTGAAACCATTCGTGCGCTGATACCAAGGTATATCACTCTGAGTTTGCTTACCGGGCTAATGCTATCGCTGACCCTGTTTGCCTTAAAGCCGTTGATTATCGACTTCATTGCTGATCAAGCTCTGCATCGTGCAGACACCGCCAATTTAGCGTTCAACGTCATGCTTCTCTCTATCAGTTTTAAAGGACTATCGATGATGTTCATCTTGGGCATTCTGCGCGCTGGCGGCGACGCCAAGTTTTGCTTATGGGTCGATATTTTTTGCCAATGGGGCTTCTTACTGCCCTGCACGGCGCTGTTTCTCTCCCTCAACATTCGCTTGGAGTACATCCTACTGCTTGTGGTGGCTGAGGAATGTTTGAAAATCACGCTTTGTACGCTGCGGCTGCATTTTGGCGATTGGATCAAAGTTCACGCTGATCACATCAACGCCTAGCCGCATCATGTCCAAAAGCGAATCCCCTTCATCGCTTCTGGGCAACCACTAAGGATAGAAATTTAATTAAGGACACATTATGACAATCGCAAATACCCCCGTAACCAAAGCCGTAATCCCTGTTGCTGGTCTTGGTACTCGCATGCTTCCCGCGACCAAGGCAATCCCAAAAGAGATGCTACCGCTAGTCGATAAACCTCTGATTCAATACATCATTGAAGAGTGCGTGTCGGCAGGCATCAAAGATATCGTGCTGGTAACTCACGCCTCCAAGCAAGCGATTGAAAATCACTTCGATTGCAACTTCGAGCTTGAGCAAATTCTGGAGCAAAAAGGCAAAGATACGCTACTTGAGCAAGTGCGTGCACTCTGCCCAGCAGATGTCACCATCTCAACAGTTCGCCAAGGAACGGCGCTAGGTTTAGGACACGCGATTTTATGCGCAGAGCCAGTCATTGGCGAAGAGCCTTTTGCGATTCTACTGCCCGATGTACTGCTGAGCTGCGCTCATAATAAAGAGAACAACAATAACCTCGCCAACATGTTAACCAGCTACCACCAAAGTCAACAAAGCGTCATCATGGTCGAGCCGGTAGCGCCTGAAGAGGTCAATAAGTACGGCATTGCAGATTGTAATGGCACCGCCATCCTTGCCGGTCAACATACGCCTCTGCAAGCGGTTGTAGAAAAGCCAGCCATCGATGAAGCACCATCTAACATGGCGATCGTAGGCCGCTACGTGTTATCGCCAAGCATCTGGCACGAACTAAAACATACGACTGCCGGTGTCGGCGGTGAAATCCAGCTTACCGATGCGATTGAAAGCTTGATGAAAACCGAAGTGGTCAATGCATTCCACATGACGGGCGTCTCTTACGACTGCGGCGACAAACTAGGTTATATGAAAGCGTGTGTGGAATTTGGGTTAAGACACCCTGAACTTCAAGGTGCATTTGGGGACTATTTGACGCTCAGACCGTTTCAGGATGCGGGCTCTATCGCGGCATAAAGAAAACCTATCTAGAAGCACACTGTTGCATCATGTTCAGTGTGCTTTCTCCTTCCGAAATCACAACAGATTTTGCGACCCACTTAAAATATTCAATCGATTGAATATTTATAATAGTGAAGTGACACGCACCCCAAACTGAGTAATGTTTAACCACTTTGCTAGTGAGAATATTATTTGTTCAAAATAATGAAGATATAAACCTCCCCTACTCAGACTAAGGAAAGCACATGTCTAGCATGAACAACCTTATGGGACTCATTGAAAGAACCGTTGGTCCCTTAGCAGCAAAAATTTCCGGACAGAGACACATTAACGCCATCAAAGACGGCTTTGTTGCCACCATGCCATTTTTGATCGCTGGCTCACTACTATTGGTACTTGCCTTTCCCCCTTCTACTGGCAACTGGTTTTTAGATGGTTGGACAGCGATTGTCGAATTTATCGGTCGAGACAACATTCTGGCACCATTCCAGATCAGCATGGGGATATTCGCCCTATATGCAGCCTTTGGCATTGCTTACAACCTTGCTGAATCTTACAAACTTCCTCCGGTGAACGTTGGGCTACTCTCTATGTTCACGTTTTTACTCGCTGTATCACCGGTGCAATTTCTCGATGAGGTGGGAGGCATTATGCCTATCGCCTACTTGGGTGGCTCAGGTGCATTTACCGCTATTTTATGTGGTTTGTTGGTACCAGAATTACAACGCGTACTTATTAAATACAATGTGCACATTAAGCTGCCTGAGGCCGTGCCACCGAAGATTTCTGCCTCGTTTGATGTACTGATCACCGTACTCATCTTAGCAACCATTGTCATGGTGTTTAACGGTGTATTAGGAAACTTTGAGCTCAACATTCCATCAGCAATCATGTCGCTATTCCAACCTTTGGTACTCGCTTCTGACTCTTTCTTTGCCTGCTTGATCGCGGTCATCATGATTCAATTGCTGTGGTTTGCAGGTATTCATGGCTCGCAAGTGGTAGTGACCGGGATCTTATATCCAATCCTGATTGTTAACTTGGGCCTGAACCAAGAAGCACTTGCCGCGGGTGAGGCTCTGCCTAAGATTTTTGTTAACCCTGTTCTCGACTTCTTCATCTTTGTGGGTGGTGCGGGTGGTACTTGGGGATTTGTTGTGCTGATGATGCGTTCTCGTTCCAGTCATTTGAAAACCATTGGCAAAATGTCGATTGTTCCCGGCACCTTCAACATCAATGAACCGGTGATTTTCGGTACACCAATTGTTATGAACCCGACTTACTTCATTCCTTGGTTGCTGTCACCCATCGTCAATACCTGCATCGTATGGATGGCGTTCAAAACGGAACTGGTCAGCAAAATCATCGCTCTGCCACCGTGGACAATGCCAGCACCAATTGGTGCGGTTATCGCCACAAACTCCACCATTGCAGCAGCTGTCGTCATGGTTTGTGTCGTCGTGAGCGTCATTATCTATTACCCATTCTTTAAGATGCATGAACGCCAGTTACTGGTTGAAGAAGGCATTGTTGATGCAGAAAGTTCCACTAAAGAATCTAACTTGAAGCCTGAGAAAGCTTAATTAAATCAGTTATTACAGAGCCTTACACCAACCCAGCTAAGGCTCTATTCAACGAGGTTTACCATGAAGAAACGCGTATTTGATCTCACTCGAGAAGATATTCTAACCGCCTCTCGCCAAGATATTTTAGCGGCTATCCAACTGGCTGAAGGCCGTACCATTATGGCGGAGTGTGTCACTACCATGCAGCCCGCCATAGATCTGGTATCCAACCCTGAGATTGCTGCGGCATTTGGTGCAGACATGATCACGCTCAACTGCCTTGATGTATTCGATGCCAAAGTCGAAGTGTTGGGCGGAGAGGGTCACGGCACAGCAACAAGCTTAGACATCAACACCGTTAAGTCTTTTACTGGTCGATTGGTTGGATGCAATCTCGAGCCAGTTCCAGCAGATGTTACTCATATCCCTGTCGGTCGCGCAGTATCAGAGGCCTCCGTGACTCAAGCCATCGAGCTTGGTATGGACTACATCATGTTAACAGGTAACCCCGGAATGAAAGTCTCCCAAGAAACGATCTTAGATGCGATTGCTTTAGTTCGTAGATTATCGGAAGACATCATCATCATAGCGGGAAAAATGCACGGCGGTGGTGTTGGCAATGACTACAGCTTGTCGTTTGTTCGACAGTTCGCAGAAGCGGGAGCAGATATCATGATGTTCCCAGCCCCTTATACCACTCCGGGTATCACGACAAATATGGCCTGCGAAATAATCAGTGAAGTTCATAAGCAAAACATGCTCGGATTGCTGGCCATTGGCACTTCACAAGAAGGTGGAACGGAAAGCTACATTGAGCAAGTGGCTATGGAGGCGAAAGCCGCTGGTGCGGACATCATCCACATTGGGGATGGCGGATATAGTGGCTTAGCGGTACCTGAGAATATTCTTCGTCTCGGGTTAACCGTTCGTGGCAGGCGCCATCAGTTCAAGCGAATGGCCAACCGTCGTTAGCCCATAGAAAACGCTCCCTAAATCAGAGTTCATCAAGAGTAAATAACTATGAAATACATTAGCCGTGAAGGCTCAGCCATCATCAACATCTCAAAATACTTGCTGACCACTCACGTCGGAGATCGGCTGGTCACCATTGATCAACTCTCTGAGCGCTATGAAATTTCTGTTGGTTTTGCTCAAAAAGCCTTAACGACTATAGAAGAAGCCAAGGGCGCGACTTTTCAACGGCAAGGACGCAATGGTACCTGTATTCGGTCGCTTGATGAGCAGATCCTAACTAGGCTGGCAGGTATCAGCCACCTCGTTTGCGCCATGCCTTTACCATACACCAGGCACTATGAAGGACTGGCGAGCGCCCTTAAGGTGCAAATGAATGAAGTACCGTTCTACTTTGCTCACATGCGAGGCGCACATACACGAGCAGAGTGCCTAGAAGCGGGAACGTATGATATTGCAATAATGTCTAAAGCTGCCGCCAAGACTCATGACAAGGAGTTGATGATCGCTTTGGAACTGGGGCAGCACTCTTATACCAATGAACACAAGCTCATTTTCCGTCAAGGGGAATACGAAAAAATCCGTCGCGTGGGTGTTGATTCTGACTCTCCCGATCAGACTCTCCTCACTGAACAGTTCTTTTCTGATAGAGAAATTGAACTCGTTGAAATTGGCTACGGCGATGGCATTAATCGTCTCAACAATAAACAAATCGACGCTGTAATTTGGCTCCCAGAGGCGGTAGAGATGAGCGCTCTTGGGCTAGAGCAACGCTCCCTGTTAGACGCCCCTTTGTCTCGAGAGGCCAGCGAAGCGGTACTTTTGGTTCGCAAAGACAGTGAATACCTGCGCAGTCTGTTGACCAAAGTGCTCGATATAGACGCCCTTATAAGTCATCAGCAGCAAGTCATCCATGGTGACATTTTCCCAAGTTATTAGGATTTATTATGGATAGTAAACTCAATTTACTTGCGAAAGCCGGAGTAATCAGTGACACCGCTTATAACGGTGGTCTACATGCCCAGAATTTGTTGGCGCAACGCTGGCCACAAATGGTAGGCAGTGAACAACTGGATATGTTGCTTATTCACCTGTGCCGCGCAGTTGATCGTGTTATCAGCCATCAACCAATGACCAAATCGATAGATGAAGATATCTGGAGTGAAATCAGGGAAGTGCCGGACTATCAAGCGCTGTCAGAGTTAAACAATGAGATTCTACTTGGCTTTGGCATTCACAGTGTTCCAGAAGCAGAACTCTCTTATCTCATGGCAAATTTGGTCGGGTTGAACATGGCGAAAGAAGGAAGTTTGTTATGAGCATAATAGCCCCCGGTTATACCTACTGTCATGAGCACTTATATATCGATCTATCTATTCAAAAGGGTGATTTAGATTGTCGGCTTGACCAATATGACAATATCCGTCAGGAGCTCATAGATTTGAAGGCACTAGGCGTCTCTAACATTGTTGAAGTAACCAATGCTCATATGGGGCGCAATGCTCCCTTTTTAGAGCAGCTTATGATAGACACCGGTGTCAACATCCTAGTATCTACTGGCCACTACATTGAAGGTTTCTTTCCCCCGGAAGTCACCTATTGTACTGCGCAGCAACTTGCTGACGTGATGATCAATGAGATTTGCTCAGGAATAGAAGGCAGCAGATTAAAAGCTAGCGTAATTGGCGAAATTGGTACTAGTTACAACGTTTTCACACCTTTAGAGCAAAAAGTTTTTGAAGCCGCTGCCATTGCGCATTTAGAGACAGGGAGACCAATTTCAACACACCAGTCACTCAGCACGATGGGACGAGAACAAGTGATGTTTTTAGCCTCTCTTGGGGTGAGCCCCGAACACATCACCATTGGTCATTGTGACTTAAAAACCAATCTAGATGATATCTACTGGCTTATCGAACAAGGTTGCTACGTCCAATTCGATACCATTGGAAAGCACAGTTACTACCCTGACGACAAAAGAATCGAGATGTTGTTAGAGCTAAAGAAGCGCAACTATTTAGGCAAAGTTATGTTGTCGATGGACGTGACAAGGCGTTCTCACCTCAAGGCAAATGGAGGCTTGGGCTTTAGTTACTTGCTTACAAGCTTTGTCCCCAAGTTACTCGAGAATGGCTTTAGCCAAAACGATATCGACACAATGTTGATTACCAACCCCTATACATTATTCAAATAACAATTCATCTAAAAACGAATGGAAACAATTAGGTGCCACAATGAAGAAAATAGCTATTGCAGGCCTACAAAGAGAACAAATTAGGCAACAAATTTTACCCTTCTCCGACCAATTTGAAGTTCATATTCTCAATGATATGGAAGCAGCCAGTCGCGTTAAGTCTGGTGACCTCGACTTCTATATTGGATGCTGCAACACAGGTGCAGGTGCCGCTCTTTCGATCGCGATGGCAATTATTGGATTCGATAAATGCTGCACCATCGCCAAACCTTCCGTACAAGCCAAACCCGATGAGGTTGCAGGGTTTGTGAGTGATGGCAAGGTGGCCTTCGGACTCTCTGTGGAGCATGTCGAGCACGCGATTCCAATATTGATGAGCGCATTGAGCCGCTAAATCTAGGAGCAAAAAAATGGATCTTATATCTATGGTCACAGTCATTGTACTGTGCGCCACGACCGCGCTCGTCGCAAATATTAGCGTAGCTGTATTTCACGATGGTATTCGCCCAATACTACCTCAGCTCTACGAAGGCAGTATGTCGAGACGTGATGCTGGCTCTGTTGCTTTTGGACTATCAATAGGTTTCGTCGCTTCCGTTGGCATATCTTTCACTCTTTCGACGGGTTTGCTTAACCCTTGGCTATTATTCCTGCCTACCGATATTTTGGGTGTAATGATTGGAAGTCGACTATTGGCAGCCCTGGCAGGGGCAGCTTGGGGGCTATTAGTCATTACATCTTTAGCTGCTGTCAATTCAGCATTAACAAGCCTGCCGATTGATGCGCTGGGTGCGCTGGCGGAACTAGGTACTCCTGTCATGTCTGCGTTCGCATTGTTTCCTCTGGTCGCGGTGTTTTACCAATTTGGGTGGAAATCTGGAGTCATCACAGCATTAGTGATGCTCGCCACTCGCTTATTAGTCATACAGCACACCGGGATATACCCTGAATCTATCCAAATCTTTGTTGGTATGTTGTTTCTAGTTGGCTTGGCGATCAGAAAAGATCTCGCAGATCGAGCCGCTGGGCAAACTCCACCCGACATGTCCGGTATGCACAGTTTATTTGAACAGCGTAGCAAACGAATTGTTCGTTATCTCCCAATTTTGGCGTTTGTTGGTGCCCTGATTGCCGCCGTCGCTCAGCAAGGAATTTTTGCAGGCTCTGAGGTCTCTATTTACGCCCTTGCCGACGCCTATCGGATCGAAGATGCCCAAGCGCAGCAAGCTGCGATTAATCAAGTCGCACTATCAGAGCTTATGCGTGGATTAGGATTCATCCCATTAATCGCAACCACCGCTTTGACAACGGGTGTGTACGGTGTGGTTGGTTTCACTTTTGTTTTTGTTGTCGGCTATTTATCACCAAATGTCCCAATCGCCATGCTACTCGGGGCGGCCACCATTTGTTTGGAAATTTGGCTACTAAGGACAGTGGGGCATGGGTTAGAGCGATTTCCTTCTATTCGCAACGCCTCAGACAATATCCGTGACGCAATGAATACCTTGATGGAGTTTGCGCTACTCATAGGAGGGGTTCTGGCTGTCATGAAAATGGGTCAAACCACCGGCTTTACTATCTTTGCCATGCTGTATTACCTCAACGAGGTATTGGGACGCCCAGTTCTTAAAATCGCCGCCCCCGCAGTCGCTGCAATTCTAACAGGCGTAATACTAAACCTATTTTACTTCATAGGCCTGTTTAACCTTTAACCAATTTAGTCGATTAACCGATATGGCTGGCTCACACCTCTCCCCCTTGGTTGGGTCAGCCTTCTTTGGAGCAAGATGATGTTTTTACATGCCCTAAAAAAACGCAATCCGCAGCTCATTGATAAGGCTGTTCAACTATTTCGTTCTGGCCATATTCAACCGGATAGCTACGTGATTGATGTGGATGCCGTTTTGAACAATGCTCAGCGACTGAAACGCACCGCTGACCAATATGGCATTCAACTGTACGCGATGACAAAACAGATAGGTCGCAACCCTTATTTGGCAAAGCGTTTGGTCGACGAGGTAGGTTTTTCAGGAATTGTCTGTGTTGACTATCGAGAAGCGCTTCTATTTCAGCAACTGGACATTAAAGTCAGTCACATAGGTCATTTAGTACAACCTCCTAAGCACTTACTGCATAAAATCATGCAGGCATCGCGCCCTGAAATCATCACAGTGACTAGCATTGAGAAAGCAAAACAGATTTCCAACATTGCTGTAGAGTTAGGTATCAAGCAGTCCATCATGTTGAAGTTTATCTCACCAAATGATCTGTTTTATCCCAACCAAGAGTCTGGATTTCCTCTCGAAGAAATAGCGCAGGTTTATGATCAAGTTGCTGGTCTCCCCAATATCGAAGTGAGTGGCCTGACACACTTTCCCTGTTTTCTTGCCAACAAAAATGGTTCCGTAAGCGCAACAGAAAACCTCGAGACGTTAAAGCTCGCCCACCAAAAGTGGCAAAAACTTGGCGGCCAAATCTCTCACTTGAATCTCCCATCGTTAAACTGCTGCGCAACCTTGCCGATGCTGGCTCAATTTGGGGCAACACACGCTGAGCCCGGCCACGCTCTCACAGGTACAACACCAATCAATCGAGATGGAGAGCAAGAAGAGACGATCGCCATGCTCTACCTCAGCGAAATATCTCACCACTACCTTCACGATAGCTACTGTTTTGGTGGGGGCTACTACCGACGCGGTCAATTAAGCTCAGTTTTGGTGTTTCCCAATGAGACAAACCAGTCATGCCAAGAAGTTTCTGTTTTTAATGATGACGATACCAGTATCGACTATCACCTTCGACTCAAGAACAGATGGCCTATTGGCAGTGCTGTCGTTGCAGCCTTCCGGTCTCAAATTTTCGTAACCCGCAGTGAAGTGGTGCTCATCGAAGGCCTTCAAACAGGTAACCCAAAGATCATCGGAACTTGGGATGCTCAGGGCAGGCTAGTGAGGAATGCAACATGAGAAATAAACGCTGTATTGTCATTGTCCTAGATGGTTTTGGTATTGGGGAAATGCCCGATGTACCCGTGGTTCGCCCTCAAGATAAGGGCGCAAATACCGCAGGAAAACTGCTGTCTCATTTCTCTAAACAACGCCTACCTACGCTAGAAAAATTGGGACTCAATAACGCCGTTGAATGTTCAAAGAGCATCATGCTCTTCAATCCCAAAGCAAACGTGGGAAAAATGCACTTGGCTCATGAAGGCGGTGATACTTTTATGGGTCACCAAGAAATTATGGGGACTCACCCCGAGCCTCCGCATCGCGCACCATTTAGCGACTGTATTTCTGAAGTAGAACAGCAACTCTTAAACAACAGCTACGATGTAAGTCGCGTATACCGCGATGGACTTGCCATGCTTTGTGTCAACGGAGCCGTCTTGATTGGGGATAACTTAGAGGCCGATCTGGGACAGGTCTATAACCTGTGCGCCAACTTAGACCAAATTAGCTTCAGCCAACTTCGCGATATTGCGGCTCATGTTCGCAGTTGCAACAAAGCCAGTCGCAACATCGCTTTTGGGGGGCACGTTTCTAGCCTAAAGCCTCTTGTCGATGCCATTCAAACTCGGCAGGGTAAGTATATCGGCCTCAACGTACCCAAAACTGGGGTGTATGATTATGGCTTTGAAGTCATCCACTTAGGTTATGGCGTAAATATCAAGACCCAGGTTCCTCACCAACTAAACGACGTCAATACCACAAGCTACCTATATGGAAAAGTCGCTGACATTGTTGGTAATCCACATGGCGTGTCTTATCCATCTATCGTCGATACAACGCTTGTTTTTGATCTGCTACTAAACGATCTCGATAACGTTGCTCACGGTTTCTTTTGCCTCAATGTACAAGAGACTGATTTAAGCGGTCATCAGCAAGATCCCGAGCAATATTGGCGTGTTCTGGCTCTCGCTGACCAAGGGATCCATGCCGTGCTAGAAAAACTAACCGAGCATGACTTGCTGGTAGTTACTGCCGATCATGGTAACGACCCATTCATTGGCCACAGCAACCATACTCGCGAACAAGTTCCACTGCTTGTCCACCATCACAACGTCCAATCCAAGCCATTGGGCACACGCACCACTCTGGCTGACCTAGGCGCTACCGTGTGTGATTTCTTCGATGCCTCAGCACCTGAAAGTGGTCGCTCATTCTTATCTGAAATAACGATTTCCTCGACAAACTTGGATGCTAAATCCGAGATTTAAATACCTACAACCAATAAGGAAATAACATGAAACTTAAACCTTTGATTGTACTTTGTGCGATCGCCTACAGTCATGTGGGGTACACCCAACAGGGAGGTGTTCAAGATTTTTTAAACTCACTGAGAGATTTTGAATCAGGTGTGAACCCGAGCCTTGCCGACTTTTACCTAGAAAACTATGACAATCCAGTTTACACCTACGCTCAGGTAACGAGCCCTGGTCGGCTAGTTCGTGATTGCGCTACTGGTCAAATGATCTCTGAGCCAACAACTATTAGAGAATTCTTCACTAAAATTGGTGTCAACCAGTACTACGATCCAACCACACCTTACAACGCCGATATGTTCACCAAAATGCAGTATAACTCCACGAACGCATGGGGATTCATCGGTTATCAATTGGGTGAAGCGGTACTAATTGACTCCGGCTACTATAGCCCGACAACTGTGGATGTTGATGGCAAAAACTATGAAAGTTTCTACATGTTCGTCCCTGACTCTACATGGCAGGGCTGTAAGACAGAAGCGTTGGTAGAAGTTGAAGGTTCGGGCGGCAACATGGTTTATGTCACGGACACGAACCGCTGGGAGGGCACATTTACTGGAAAAAATGGCGTCAAATCAATGGCAGATCTTCGTACCGTCGATGGTCAAGAGATGATCATGCGTGATGCTATGCACTTCAACTACGGAATCATTACAAAACTGCTCGATGATGCCAATATGACGTGGGAACAAGCCTTAGCGAAATCTTGGCCTGGTACTGACAAGTTCGGCAACGTAGTGACAGGATATGACGAACAGGGGAATGTTATCCCAGTTAAACCAACTATGTCTGGCATATTAGCTGCGGCACACCTTCGCGGCGCATGGGGTACAGCTCGCTTACTTACAAAAGATGAAATCACTTGTGATGAAATTAATACCTGTATTACCAAGTACGTCCATAAGTTCGGTGGGTATGCGACTCTATTTGACTCCCCATCAGATAACGCGGCAATAGGCTCAAAGTATGACGAGCTCATCTGGGCTGGTTGGGGCAATGATGTTGTCACACTTGGCGCAGGAAGCGACACCCTTCAATTGAATGAGCAGGCAGGTAGTGTAACAACAGTCACCGATTTTGCACTTGGTATCGACAGAATCATTATCGCTAACTGGAGCACCACCAATACCATTCCAAATATTACCGTAACAGACACTCCCTCTGGTGCTGAGCTATTACTAGCAGAGCAACGAGTGATACTGCAAGGTGTCACTGCTACTGACATATCAGTCACGGGACTTTCCAACGTAGTGTTCGAGTCTAATATCTATGAGATGGCTTGGAGAGGCAAGTATGTCGTTGATGGCTTTAACCCTGCGGTCGACAAACTCAAAGGAACGGCAGGTATTGGTTTTAAACACTTAAAAGCCTACCAAACAAATAACTCAATCATCATCGGACCTCAGGCCGCAGATGGGGGTATCTATGCTTCTTATGAGTTGGTCGGACTAACTTTAGCTGACCTTCACCCAAATATGTTCGTCAATGTTACTGGCAGCTATGACAGATTGGGCTTTATTGTCCCATTAAACAGCCTAACTTGGGGCTGGAATGTTACCTTGGATGTCGGCTATTTTGACCCAGCAAAAACTGAGCTCACTGTGCCTTCCGGCGAGCCAATTCCTTTCTCAGCAGTTAAGTTGAGCCAAGTAGGCAGTAATACCGAGCTCTCTTTAATCGAGCCTTTTTCTAAAGGCGATAAGAAAAAGATTGTTATTGCTAATACATTGGTGACCGACTTTACCGCAGCCAACTTTAGTGGCTTTACTGGTAATTTTAGTGAAGTCACTATTGATATTCCTGTCTACCACAACGCTACAGTGGCCATTTCAGGAGATGGCAGTGTACTCCCAGCACCAGATGCATCCGGCAATATTCTTGTCCAGCAAGGTAAACCTTTCACCCTCGAGATCATACCAGCTCTAGGTAACCGTATAGAATCTGTTGTGATCGATGGTCAAAGCTATGGCAACCAGTCAACTATTACCCTCAATGACGTCACTGCAGACCTAACGATTCAAGTTAGCTTTGTACCAGGTGTCGCTTGTCCGAGCGCTTGGGATGGTGGTCAAGTCTATGTGGCTGGCGACCAAGCTGTTTACGCTGGCAAAATTTATGAAGCCAAATGGTGGAACACTGGAAATCAGCCTGATCAAGGTGGTCCTTGGAAGTTAGTTGGTGATTGTGCGAGCTAATTACTCGTTCTTTCCAAATACTTCAACGCAATAAGACAACAAGGAGGAGACCTCTCTCCTCCTCTTTTCAGAAAGGAACAACCATGACTAAAATTCTACTCTGCTGCAGTGCAGGCATGTCCACCAGCATGTTGGTGAAAAAAATGCAGCAAGCCGCTGAATCACAAAACTTAACGACTCAAATAGAAGCCCATTCAGTCTCTTCATTTGCTGAAAAGATAGAAGAGTTTGATGTTTGCTTACTCGGTCCACAAGTGCGATTTCAACTCGCAGCACTTCGACCTTTGGCAGAACAACTTGGCAAAGGCATCGATGTCATTTCACCTCTGGATTATGGAATGATGAAAGGTGACAAAGTACTTGAGCAAGCACTTGCGCTGGCAACAAACTAGGAGGAGGCATTATGGATCAAGAAATGGTCGTCATGAACATCATTTGTAATGCTGGTGAAGCTAGAAGCTTATGTTTTGAAGCGATGGCACTGAGTCGGCAAGGGGATTGCGAGCAAGCGCAAGGGAAACTGGATCAAGCCAAACAATGCCTTAACGAAGCACACCTTACTCAAACTCAACTAATTGAAGCCGATCAGGGCGAAGGTAAAGTGCCAATGACACTCATTATGGTACACGCGCAAGATCACCTAATGACCACTATCCTCGCCCATGAGTTGGCGAGCGAAATCGTACATTTACACTCACAGCACTAACCGAATCTACACAGATCGAAAATGCCTAAGAATAACCAGCTAGGCATTTTCTTCCCCCTCCCCCAGCCAACTTCTTGCTCAACCCATTTTTGAACAAAATCACACATAAAGGTATTTGATTTGTCATAACAAAAAACCTTGTTAGAATATGACAAATAAATAACAAGACAAGGTCAGCTGAGACGAGATAATACCCGCCTCAGTACTTAAATCCGCCAGCACAAGAGATGGGGCACAAACGATGAAACACAAAATAATCAAAGATCTTAATGCCTCCGCTGTCGGTTTTGGTTGCTGGGCAATCGGCGGGACATGGAATAACGTCTCTGACCCAAAGTCCATTGAAGCGATCAAAGTAGCGGTCGATGCTGGTATCAACTTTTTCGATGTCGCGCCAGTGTATGGCAAAGGCCATGCAGAAATCGTTCTTGGCCAAGCGCTAAAGACGGAATCTCGCGAACAGATCATTATCGCCACCAAGTGCGGTTTACCGTGGTCACAAGATGCGCGTAAGAAAACCCGTAAAGATTTGACTAAAGCGAGTATTTTCAAAGAGGTTGAAGATTCTCTTACACGCCTGCAAACTGAGTACGTCGACCTGTACCAAGTGCATTGGCCAGATCCAAACACGCCAATTTCAGAAACGGCAGAGGCACTGGCTGAACTTAAACGACAAGGCAAAATTCGCCACGTCGGCGTATCGAACTACTCGCTCGATATGACGCGTGAAATGATGGCAGGTGTTGAAGTGGCGACCTTCCAAGGTCTCTACAACCTACTTGAGCAAAACCCAGAGCATTACCACAACATTCCACTTCAATACCGTGCACGCGAAGAGGCTCTGCCATTCTGTAAAGAGCACGACATGAAGTACCTACCGTACTCACCGCTAATGCAGGGTCTGCTGACGGGTACGTTAAAGCGCTCTGGTAACTGGGATGAGAACGACGACCGTCGTAACAACCCTAAACTCAATGGCGAAGCATTTGAACCCTACTTCAACTGTGTTGAAGAGCTAAAAGCGCTGGCTAAAGAAGCCAACATTCCGCTTTCACACTTAGCGATCCACTGGCTTGTGGCGCAAGAAGAAGTAGGGCCTGTGATTGCTGGCGCGCACACTGTCGAGCAAGTGCGTGATAACGCAGCGTTCATGCAATCGACATCGAGCACTGAGTTACTGGCACGTGCCGAAGCGATTGTAGAAAAATGGGAACTAAAATAACGGCTCTCGAGCCTGTTGCTAGGCTAATGACAATTTAAAGCTTGGAATGCGCTTGCAGTAGCCCCCTGCCTGCGCAGGGGTGACGAAATTTTAGGGTAAGACAAATCCAAAACGTACGTCATTCCTGCGTAGGCAGGAATCTAGTTTGAATGCGATCGAAATTACGATAGAACTCTGTTGCGATAATTAAACATGCTGACCCGCGACAAATCCTGATGACCAGCACCATTGGAAGTTGTAACCCCCTAGCCAACCCGTCACGTCCATGACTTCACCGATAAAGTACAAGCCCTCAATAGACTTACACTCCATCGTTTTAGAAGAAAGGTGGTTAGTGTTCACTCCGCCCAACGTCACCTCTGCAGTGCGATAGCCTTCGGTACCATTTGGCACAATGGTCCAATTTTCTAGTGACTCACGAATCGCCACCAGCTCTTTCGGGTTGTACTGTTTAAGTGGCTTATCCGCAAACACCTTACGCTCAATCAGCACTTCGACCAAACGCTTTGGCAATACTCGTGCTAAGGTATTTTTCAGGCTTTGGTTAGGATGTTTCTCTAGCGAGCGCGTCAGAAGCTCTTCAATATCTGCCTCTGGCACTAGGTTCACCGACACGTTTTGTCCCGGCTTCCAGAACGAGGAAATCTGCAGCACCGATGGACCAGACAATCCACGGTGAGTGAACAGCAATGCTTCTTTGAAGAGCGTACCATCATTCGCCGTAATCTCTGCTGGAACGGCAATGCCAGAGAGCTCCGCAAAGTCTTCTTTGTCTTCTTTGTGCAGCGTAAATGGCACCAGACCCGCTGTCGTTGGTACTACTTCAAGACCAAACTGCTCGGCAATCTTATAACCAAACGGCGTCGCGCCCAGTTTTGGCATTGAAAGGCCACCGGTTGCTACCACTAAAGAGTCGCATTCAATCGTGTCGGTATCGGCGTGTAATGAGAAGCCTTGCTCGGTTTTCTCGATGCTATGCACATCGGTTTGGTAGCGGAACTGAATGTTTGGTGATTCACACTCAGAAAGCATCATCTTCACGATGTCTTTCGCTGACTCTAAGCAGAAAAGCTGTCCATGATCGCGCTCTTCAAACTCGATGCCGTATTTACTGACTAACGAGATAAAGTCCCAGTTGGTGTACTGCGACAGCGCCGATTTTACGAAGTGTGGGTTTTGACATAAATAGTTGTTTGCCGACACATCGTAGTTAGTAAAGTTACACTTACCACCACCGGAAATCAGAATTTTACGACCTGGTTTTTTTGCATGATCCAGCACCAGCACGCGACGACCTCGCTTGCCCGCTTCTGCTGCGCACATCAACCCCGCAGCGCCTGCACCAATAATCACCACATCAACTTTCTGATTCATCACGGTTTTCCGACAAAATTCAAATAAAAAAAGGATGTGCGTATTGCACATCCCTTCAACAATCTGGCGCTATTCTAGCGGCTTCATCGATTAAAGCCAACACTTCCAACGCTACTAAGCAGCCGGAGACTGACACCAAGTTCGTTGCGCCGTACACGACCGCAACCGGCTCACTATTGTCAGCTATCGTCTAAAGCATAAAGCCAGCAAGTAAGGTCACACCTGTCAACGCCACACAGAGTACAAACAACTCACGGACGCGATCGCACTTACCTGTAAACACCGGATCATGGTGGTGATGGTATTCTTTGCTTTTGAGATAGTGATACAGCCTCACTTGCTTCGACATATTGCCGTGCGTCGTGAAAAAGCCACGTCCGTCGACTTGCTGATACAAGAGCGGATGTGCCTCACGCATGATGAAAATTAGTGCGCGTAGTGCTGTCAGATACCTCGCCATATTGACTGAGGTAATGAGCATCAATGCTAATAGAATAGTGTCTCCACTGATCATCTTTTCCTCCCTACGTCTTCCTAGACACCCAAGAGAAAAAGACAATCAATGGTCTTTTAAACGCTGATGTTACTCAGCAGGGGCGTCCATAATGGAAGAAGAACCCTCTTTTGCTAACGTTGCTAAATCCTTGTCGATGAAGAATAGCGCCTGTCCATTTTCACCTACGAGTTCTAGCTTATCTAAGATCCCTTTAAACAATTTTTCTTCTTCATGCTGCTCCGCAACATACCACTGAAGAAAGTTGAACGTTGAGTAGTCTTGAGCCGAGAAGGCAACATGCGCCAGCTTGTTGATTTTCTCCGTAATCATCTGCTCATGTTTGTACGTTTCGCGGAACACATCGCCAAGGCTTTCAAAATCGTGACGAGGTGCCTCAATACTGCCCAAAATTGGCAGTGCACCGGTTTCGCTTACGTAGGTAAACAATCTTTGCATGTGCTGCATTTCTTCGTCCGCATGCTTACGAAGAAATTCTGCCGCGCCTTCAAATCCTTTGTCTTCACACCAAGCACTCATTTGTAAGTATAGATTGGATGAAAAGAATTCGAGGTTAATTTGCTCGTTCAGGTGTTGAACCATAGATGGAGAAAGCATTTACGACTCCTAATTTCGTAACTGGAATTAACGCCACTATAACATAACTAATTGAGGAGTCTTCTGATCTCATGCCCAAACCTGGCAACAACTGTGCACTCAGCGCTTACTTTGATTCTAGAAAACTTTGGCGACTTTGCTCACATTTTGTCGTCTTGTAATTGAGAAAATTATTGAGGGAGACTCGTTGTATTTAGTCACGACAAGGCAGAGTTTTATAGCTATGACGACCGATTTGGGATCACATCAGCATAATTTTCAGGTGTTAAATGCTATGTTTTTAGTAGGACGAACGTCAGGAGGAGTGCGTTATGGGTTACAAACATATTATGGTCGCATTAGATCTCTCAGAAGAAAGCAAAATGCTCATAGACAAAGCGGTCTCACTCGCGAAACCATTGGATGCCGAGATATCGTTTATTCATATCGACGTCAACTATGCCGAGCTTTATACCGGCTTGATTGACCTCAATATGGCAGAGACACAGCATCAGGCCATGGAAGCCTCAATGACTCAGCTAAGAGAATTTGCTGAGTACGCGAATTACCCGATTAAACATTCATTGGTTGGCAGCGGTGACTTAAGTAATGAGTTGCGCGATACCATTGGTGAATACAATGTCGATTTAGTGGTGTGTGGTCACCATCAAGACTTTTGGAGCAAAATCCTGTCATCTACCAGACAGCTTATCAACACCTCACCCGTCGATATGTTGGTCGTGCCGATCAAAGACTAAAAATTGCAAAAGGCTTCTTCGGAAGCCTTTTTTGATCGGATCTCTCATCGTGACGAAAAGTGTTACACTGACGGCATTTGTTATTAAATGATAATTGTTAACTATGGGTTATCTCTATTCTGTTACCCTGCTTTGGGCTTTTTCTTTCAGCCTAATTGGGGTTTATCTCGCGGGTCAGGTTGATTCTTGGTTTTCGGTACTAATGCGCGTTGTCCTAGCGGCACTGGTCTTTTTGCCGTTCACTAAGTTCAAGCAAGTTCCCAACAAGCTCAAAGCCAAACTGATGGCGATTGGTGGTATCCAGCTAGGACTGATGTACTGCTTCTACTATCAATCATTTTTGCTGCTTTCGGTGCCGGAAGTGCTGCTGTTTACCGTTTTCACACCAATCTACGTCACCTTGTTCTATGACTTGCTCAAAGGTCGCTTTTCGCCATGGTATTTGGTGACGGCGGCAATTGCGGTCGCGGGCGCGGCGTTCATCAAGTTTGCTGGCATTAACGATAACTTCTTGATGGGCTTCTTGGTCGTGCAAGGCGCGAACCTCTGTTTTGCCATTGGTCAGGTGGGTTACAAATACGTGATGGAGCAAGAGCAGGTTGAGCTGCCGCAGCATAGCGTGTTTGGTTATTTCTATATTGGCGCGACGATCGTAGCCACCATCGCCTTCTCGATTTTTGGTAGCTTCGATAAGATGCCAACAACGGGCGTGCAGTGGGGTGTGCTTATCTACTTAGGCACCATTGCTTCTGGATTGGGTTACTTTATCTGGAACAAAGGCGCGACAATGGTCAACGCGGGCGCACTGGCGGTAATGAATAACCTTCTGGTGCCAGCGGGGCTTATCGTTAATATTGTGATTTGGAATCGCGACGTGGACTTGGTGAAACTGTCGATTGGTGGCGGGATCATCTTGCTATCACTCGTGGTCAACGAGCTTTGGGTCAAACCAAAAGCAGAAGCCCAGCTGGCAAACAGCTAGGCTTAGCTCGAAATAAAGATCTTATTAGTGCAGCTGTTCTGGCTGCACTTTCATTACCTGCTTTTCAACCGTAGCTGCCGCTAACTGGTACTTGTGCTCAAGTTTGCTCTGCTTACGTAACAGCTTCTGACTTTTCTTCAGTACCTTACGCAATTTCTTCTGCGCTTTTTTCTGCGCTTTGAGTGCTTTTTTCGCACGCTTCAGTGATTTCTTATCGATAGCATCTACCCTCAACGCTTCGGTCATTTCCACGTTGGCCGCTGGTTTAGGCTCGGCTTTGTTGGCAATCTTGGTTAGTTTCGGCACAGTTGTGGTCGGCAATGCTTCAGCTAACACACCACATTGCTGCTGTTCAGCTATTGGCTTGCTTTGGCAAGATGCTGGCGGGATAGCCGCCGGTTTGCAAAGTGTGGATTTATCGGCAGATGAACGTGAGCAAGAACGGCACAGGAACTTAGGTTCTGCGACCAAACGATGGATAGCACCAAGGTTGTCACTGATGTCGCGACGATTTAACTTGCACAGTCGCTTCTTTCCAACAGATACGGTCATACCACTTAATCTCCAACTAACCACAACGAAAACAGGAATGATTCTTAGTTAGATATAACGTCAATTGGCAGCGGTTGCAAGTAACTTGCTCCAGTTACACCAGAGCAAGTTACTCAAAAAACATATAGGAAAGGATTAACTCATTGATGCGTTAACATAAACATCGAAGCGATTTTTTTTGGTCTCAATCGCCATTGTCGGTTTTTTCTCATCCAGCCACTCGGCGTAGTCTGGACGTTTGACCACAACGCGTTTTGCCGCAAGCTTAAGAGCAGGCTCAAGCAGTCCGTCTGCATCGGTATCTGCGCCAACCAAAGATTGAAAAACACGCATCTCTTTTTTCACCAGCGCCGATTTCTTTTTGTTCTCTGGATGCGGATACATAGGGTCTAGATAGACAACATCGGGCTTGATAAAGGCGTTGTCATCGGCAAGTTCACTTAAGGCATCTAGGCTCGACGCATGCAGCAGCGACATACGCTCATTCACCCACTCGCCAATTTCAGAGTCTTGTTTGGCGCGCTCAAGGCCATCATCCAGCAATGCGGCGACCACAGGATGGCGCTCTACCATCTGCACCTTGCAGCCAAGAGATGCGAGCACAAAGGCATCGCGACCTAGACCAGCAGTACCATCAAGCACCGTAGGTGTCGCCCCTTTGTTTAAGCCTGCTGCTTTAGCAATAGCTTGACCTTTGCCACCACCAAACTTACGCCTGTGCGCCACCGCACCACCAGCAAGGTCGACGTAAATCGCGCCCAGTTTCGGTTCATCCAGCTTTCGAAGCTCGAGTCTTTGTTCGGTCAGCACCAATGCAAATTCGGAATCGTCAGACGCCACCAACCCCCAACGCTCGGCAAGTTGCTGAAGCTCTGGTTGACGTGGTTGATGTTCGCAAATGAGTTGAATGTGCAAAGTGAAACTCCGAAATAAGACAATGGGCGCCAGTGTACCTCAAGTCGATAGCACGACCAATAAGCGTGATCGACACAAAGACGACTGCGCAAAAATAGTGATAAGCTTGTGCACCAATGAAACGGCACGTGTTCAGCGATGTCGCCCACTCACTCAGACAAAGGATTCGATATGCACGGTACCAACAATCTCGACGAGCTGGATAAAGCGATCCTAAAAACCTTGATGGAAGACGCCCGTCGCCCGTATGCCGAGATGGCAAAACAGTTTGATGTGAGCCCAGCGACGATTCACGTGCGTATCGAGAAGATGAAAGCGGCCGGGATCATCGAGGGTACTGAGGTAGTCGTGAACACCAAAAAGCTCGGCTATGACGTATGCTGCTTTATCGGTATCAACCTATACGCAGCGCGTGACTATCACTCGGCGCTTGAGAAGCTCAATGCCTTGGATGAAGTGGTCGAAGCCTACTACACCACTGGGGCGTATAACATCTTCGTGAAGTTGATGTGCCGCTCGATTGAAGAGCTGCAGCATGTGTTGATCGATAAGCTGCAGGCGATTGAAGAGGTGCAATCAACGGAGACGCTGATTTCGTTGCAGAATCCGATTAGTCGGAATGTGAATCCGTAGGTTTGGTGGGCGTTCAGTCAACGCGCGCTGTTAGTAGATTCCTGCCTGCGCAGGAATGACGACATGGTTGAGTGTGATACCCTTTATTAGTGCGTCACCAAACCCAAAAAAGGCGCTCATCAGAGCGCCTTTTTACTATTTCAAGTGAAGGATTAAACCCACTTAGTCTTAGTTGCTTCTTTCACTGCAGACATAACTAGCGTCGGTAGTGATGCAGCCATGATGACACCGAATAGATGACCTGCTGCCAGTGCTTCCGTGTTGAAGATTAGCTGGCCTAGACCTGTGTAGATAACCCCTAGCGATAGAATCGCTGACACCGATACTGCACTCAACAGGTACTTGTTGGTGAATGGATTTCTGCGGTATAGCGACGTAAATGTACGTGAGTCAAATAGGTGCCATAGCTGAGCAAAGACTAGCATCGCAAATGCCATTGTCTGTGCGTAGTTCGCAGAGAAGCCGTTGGTTAGTGCCCAGTTGAACGCCATGTAGCTCATGCCACCCAGTGCTAGACCACGAGTTAGGATACGAGTACCTAGGTGGTCACTGAAGAAGCTCTCGTTACGTTTGCGAGGCTTACGCTCCATCAGATCTTTCTCTTCTGGCTCAACACCTAGCGCTAGCGCTGGTAGGCCATCCGATACCAAGTTGATCCATAGAATCATCAGTGGTGTTAGCGGCAAGATAGCCTCTGGACCCATCATTAGGAACGCAAACAGAATAACCGATACTTCACCTACGTTCGCTGTTAGAGCCTGACGAATGAACTTACGAAGGTTATCGAAGATTTGACGACCTTGGCGTACCGCTTTCACGATAGTGCTGAAGTTGTCATCCAGTAGGATAAGGTCACCTGAGTCTTTCGCTACAGACGTACCAGTGATACCCATAGCAACACCGATATCTGCACGGCGCAGTGCGGGCGCGTCGTTCACACCGTCACCTGTCATCGCTGCTACTTCGTTGTTGAACTGCTGAGCCTGAACGATACGTAGCTTGTGCTCTGGTGTTACACGGGCAAATACTGCAACTTCCGGACAGATCTGACGAAGCTTGTCATCGTCCATCTCATCAAGCTCTGCACCCGTCACAACCAGATCTTTCTCGCTGCGGATGATACCGATATCACGTGCAATCGCGGCAGCGGTTAGCGCGTGGTCACCGGTGATCATTACCGTTCTCACACCTGCTTGGTAGCAGCTTTCAATCGCATCGCGTACTTCTGGACGCGGTGGATCCATGATGCCGTAGAGACCCAATACCGTAATGTCTTTCTCTAGCTCTTCAAAGTCACGCTCTAGGTCTGCTTCTGTTAGCTCTTTGAAGCCAACGGCTAGCGTACGCAGTGCGTCTTGAGCAAAGTTTGCAATCGCAGCTTCATAGTTTGCAACGATCTCAGCACTTGGGCTAGTCGCCAGCGCAAGGTTGCCGTCCGATGCTGTTGGTGTGTGCTCAACAGACGTACCGTCAACCATAAAGCCTGCTGCGTTGCGAAGAATCACATCTGGCGCACCCTTGATAGCAAGGAAGTGGTTGCCTTCAGGACCTTTCACGATAACCGATGCCATCTTACGAGAAGAATCGAACGGGAATTTCTCAACGATAGAGTAACCACCTGACGTTAGCATCTCAGACTGGTTCAGACCTGCTTTCGCTGCTGCCACAATCAGTGCACCCTCAGTTGGGTTACCACGCACAGCCGACTTGTCGCCGTCCATGATGTATTCAGAATCGTTACATAGCGTTGCGACAACCAGACCTTTCATCATCTCAGGGCTTTGCTTGGCATCTGTGCTGTGCGATAGCGGCTTGAATTGACCTTCAGGGCTGAAACCTTTGCCACTTACTTGCCAGTAACGACCGCTTGCATCGTACGCCTTCATTACCTGCATTTGGTTTTGAGTTAGCGTACCTGTCTTATCAGAACAGATAACCGTGGTTGAACCTAGCGTCTCAATCGCAGCCAACTGCTTAGCCAGAGCATTGTTCTTCACCATGCGAGTAGAACCCATGGTTAGAACAATAGTGATGACCGTCGGAAGGCCTTCAGGAATCGCAGCGACAGACAGTGAAATACCGGTGTTGAGGATCTCTAGCCAAGGCATACCGTAGTAAAGACCGATAGCACACACAACCGCTACAACGCCTAGGGCTACTAGCATTAGCGTTTTAGCAATGGTGTCCATGCGCTCTTGCATCGGCGTCTTGGTTTCTTCAGTGTTCGCCATTAGGTCAGCGATGTGACCCACTTCGGTCTGCATACCTGTCGCAACCACAACACCTAGACCTGTACCCGATGTCACCATCGTGGTCATAAAGCCCATGTTTAGCTGGTCGCCAAGGCCTACGGTTTCGTCTTCGATAACCTTAAACGTCTTGTCTACTGGCTCTGATTCACCCGTTAGCGCTGCTTCGTCGATAGATAGACGGTTGGCCTCGAGAATACGTACATCAGCCGCTAGGATGTCACCTGTGCTGATTTTTAAGATATCACCTGGAACGATGTCGCTCGCTGGGATGTCAATCCACTCACCATCACGCTTAACCTGCGCCGACGGTGCCGCCATTTGACGTAGCGCTTCCATACCTTTCTGAGCTTTGAACTCTTGCCAGAAAGCAATCAACGCGTTGATAAAGATGATCGCTGTAATCGCGATCGCATCCACGAGATGTCCGGTGAAATAGGAAACAATGGCACCGACGCCCAGAATGAAAATCAGTGGATTTTTAAATTGGTGGATAAACAGCTCAAGCGCAGATTTGCCAGCCTTCTCTTGCAGCTCGTTTTTTCCGTATTGTGATTGGCGCTCGGCTACTTCCTGTGAAGTCAGGCCTTGCTCCGCCGACACACCCTGCATCTGCTGAGTGTTCTCAACGGTTTCAGTAAACCATTTTTTAGTCATGGGGGTAACTCTCCAAGTAAATTCAGTCGACATCGGTAGAATGACAAACCGATAAAAAGCAATCGCTGAATAAAATGATGAAAACGCCCCGCCCTTAATTTGCATTTTTATTAACAATTAATGCGTAAGCGGAAAGCCAAATTAAGTTACCCGAAACTGAATATCCCTGTAATTAACTTTCGGAGAGCTGGCATGCACTCTAGGACGCTTCTTTGACTCAAAACAAACTTAGATTTTATTCGAGCCTCAAACGTAGCAAGGCTTTGTAAGTAAAGTTAAATAACACCTAATTTTGGCTGAAAGGATACTTCTGTTTTTTCGAAGTGTGAAAGTGAGTGACATTATCGGGAAGGTGGCTGGGGGATACATTTTGGTAACGAAATGGGGCTGGGAGGGTTTTATTCAATAGTTATTCACTGCGGATATATCATTTGAATCGGAGGAATGACCACGTTGCGATGCGACGATAGGCGCTAGCATACGTTCTCCCCTTTAATAACGGGGCGCGTTAGAGGGGGTACTCTTGGGCTCTTTGCTTTTTATTTCAATAGGCAAAAAGCAAGAAGAGCACCCCTCCCAGCCTCCCCTTAGTAAGGGGAGGAGCAACAAGGCTCGCTAGCGCATCGCCTATTCATTGACAATAACACTGCCTTGCGACGCTAGGAGCAAACGGCTAACTAAGCACTAATCCCAGAATGACGCAGCAATGCATCAATCTCTGGCTCACGGCCTCGGAAGCGCTTAAACAGCTCCATCGGCTCTTCACTGCCACCCATTTCTAGGATGTTGTTTAGGAAGCTTTGACCAGTCTCTTTATTAAAGATGCCTTCTTCTTCAAAACGAGAATAAGCATCTGAAGACAACACTTCTGCCCATAGATAGCTGTAGTAGCCAGCACTGTAGCCACCAGCAAAGATGTGACTAAAGCTGTGTGAGAAGCGGTTCCACTCTAGGCTTGGCAATACGGCGACCTTGGATTTCACATCTGCAAGGGTTTCTAGAACGCGTGCGCCGATGTCTGGATCGTATTCTGTGTGCAGCGTGAAGTCGAACAAACCGAACTCAAGCTGACGCAGGATAAACATCGCCGATTGGAAGTTCTTCGCTGCCAGCATCTTGTCGAGCATGGCTTTTGGTAGCGGCTCGCCGGTTTCATAGTGACCAGATATAAATGCCAGCGCTTCTTCTTCCCAGCACCAGTTTTCGAGGAACTGACTTGGCAGCTCGACCGCATCCCATGGCACACCGTTAATGCCAGACACAGCACCAGTATCGATCTTAGTCAGCATGTGGTGAATGCCGTGGCCAGTTTCGTGGAATAGTGTCACCACTTCATCGTGAGTGAACATGGCAGGCTTATCACCCACTGGTTTGTTGAAGTTGCACGTTAGGTACGCCACTGGGGTTTGCAGTTCACCTTCAGCATTGGTGCGGCGCACTCGACATTCGTCCATCCATGCTCCGCCACGTTTGTGCTCACGTGCATACAGATCTAAGTAAAAGCTGCCGCGCAGCGTGTCTTCATTATCGAAGATATCAAAGAAACGTACCGACTCATGCCAAGTATCCACACCTTCACGTTCAGTAATCTTCATACCGAAGACGCGATTAAGCACCTCGAACAAGCCACTAACCACTTTTGATTCTGGGAAGTATGGGCGCAGCTCTTCATCTGAGAACTGGAATAGGTGCTGCTTTTGCTTCTCGCTGTAGTAAGCGATATCCCAAAGGTTTAACTCAGTGACGCCAAACTCTTTTTCGGCAAATTGGCGTAGCTCTTCGACTTCACGTTCACCTTGAGGCTTGGCTTTCGTCGCGAGATCGTTCAAGAAGCCAAGCACTTGCGCCGGGCTCTCAGCCATTTTGGTCGCCAGCGATTTCTCACTGAAGGTACCAAAACCAAGCAAGCGAGCAATTTCATGGCGCAGTTTTAACTGCTCTGAAATGATATCTGTGTTGTCCCACTGACCCGCTGTCGGGCCGCGATCAGAGGCGCGAGTGACGTATGCTTCATACAATTCTTGGCGCAGCGCTTGGTTATCACAGTAAGTGAGAACTGGAAGATAAGATGGAATATCGAGCGTTAATAAATAACCCTCGAGTTCTTTGGCTTCAGCGGCCGCTTTCGCTGCGGCCAGCGCCGATTCCGGCATGCCTACTAGCTCTTTCTCATCGGTGATGTGCTTAGTCCAGCCCATAGTGGCATCGAGCACATTGTTAGAGAACTGCGAGCCTAGCTCTGACATGCGCTTGCTGATCTCGCCGTAGCGATGCTGCTCGTTAGCAGGTAAGCCAATACCAGATAGCTCAAAGTCACGCAGTGAATCTTTGATGGTTTTTTGCTGAGCTTGGCTTAACGCCTCAAACTCATCGCTGGCTTTGATCGCTTTGTAAGCTTCATACAGACCTTTGTGCTGGCCTACCCAAGTGCCGTACTCCGACAAAATAGGCAAACAGCTTTCATACGCTTCGCGCAGCTCGTCGCTGTTGACCACAGAGTTCATATGGCTCACTGGTGACCAAAGGCGGCTTAGCTTGTCATCAATCTCTTCGATTGGCGCAACAACATTATCCCAAGTCGGATTGGTATTGCCTTCAAGCACCGCATCAATCTTCGCGCGGCAGGCATCAATCGCTTGCTCGACTGCTGGTTTCACATATTCTGGTTTAATTTGTGAAAAAGGAGGTAAGTCGGTAAACGTCAGTAGTGGGTTTGACATGCAGCGTCCCTTTTTAGTTATTGGGTTCCCTCACTCATTGGGTAGGAAGTGAGCGTAATTATTAAATAAATGTAGTCATTGGACTCGAATTTCAATCCTTACGATAAGACGAAGTTGTAAGATCTCTGCCGCTTCGGGAAAGAAGAGGTTATACTTCGTCCATTATTGTCTAACCGAGTCATTATTTTGCTGAGCTATCGTCACAGTTTTCACGCAGGCAACCATGCCGACGTCGTGAAGCACATAGTACAAAGTCTTATCCTTAATTCTCTAAAAAACAAGGAAAAGCCATTCGTTTATCACGACACCCACTCAGGTGTAGGTCGCTACGATCTTACCCATGAATGGTCGGAGAAAACGGGCGAATACAAGCAAGGTATCGGCAAACTTTGGGGTAACTCAGACATCCCAGAAGAGATCGCCAGCTACATTGAGTCGATTGATACGCTAAATAACGGTGATGCTCTGCGCTACTACCCAGGCTCCCCACGTGTGGCGCGCGCGCATCTGCGCCCGCAAGACCGTATGGTATTGACCGAGCTGCACCCAAGTGACTTCCCGCTACTTGAGCAAGAATTCCATCGCGACCGTCAGGTTAAGATCTTTAAAGAAGATGGCTTTAAGCGCCTAAAAGCGAGCCTACCACCAGCAGAGCGTCGCGGCTTAGTACTGATTGATCCACCCTACGAGCTCGCCAGAGAGTATCGCGATGTGGTGACCGCGATTGCACAAAGCCATAAGCGCTGGGCCACCGGTATCTACGCAATTTGGTACCCAGTGGTCAATCGCTACGACATCGACGACATGATTGATGGTCTAGAAGGGCTCGGTATCCGCAAGATCCTACAGATTGAGCTTGGGGTTTCTCCTGATACCAATGAGCGCGGCATGACAGCTTCGGGCATGATTGTTATCAACCCACCTTGGATGCTAGAGCAGCAGATGAAAGAGATTCTGCCGTACCTTAAAGAGAAGATTGCCCCTGCAACGGGTCACTTTAAGGTGGAGTGGATTGTCCCTGAGTAAACAATTCCCGAAAATAAGCTTATAGAACACCAAGCGCAAGCGTCTGTTTTTCATAACAAGCTTGCGCTTTTTTGTTGCCCTTATTCCCTTACTTGAAAAATATTTCGACTTTTTTGAAATTACTTTCGTCTTTTTCAAACACCCTTCGTCTTACTAGTGAAAGTACTGAAGCAGTACACCCAAATTACATCCTAGTGAGGAAACCAACATGATTAAGATTGTTAGCTTTAAGATTTGTCCCTTTGTTCAACGCGTGACAGCAGCACTAGAAGCTAAGCAGATCCCTTACGAGATTGAGTACATCAGTCTAAAAGACAAACCGCAGTGGTTTTTAGATATCTCACCGAATGGGCAAGTACCAGTCATGGTGACCGAGTCCGGCACGGCGCTGTTTGAGTCTGACGCCATCATTGAGTACATCGAGGATGAATATGGTTCGCTAGAGCAAGGCGTCACCAATGAGCAACGAGCGCTTGACCGCGCATGGAGTTACCTAGGGTCGAAGCACTATCTTGCTCAGTGCGGCACCATGAGCAGTAAAGATCAGCAAACTTTTGAAGAGCGCGCAGAGAAGCTGATCAAAGCGTTCCAAAAAGCAGAGAACCAACTGTCGGGTGAGACAAAGTTCTTTAAATCGGATGCGCTCAGCAATGTGGATATGGCATGGCTACCGCTACTGCATCGAGCTGCCATTGTTAAAGCCCACTCTGGGTATGATTTCTTCTGTGGTCTACCTAAGATGCAAGCATGGCAGCAAAACATTCTCAAGTCGGGTCTGGTCGAGAAAACCGTATCAGAAGACTTCGATACGCTGTTTAGCAACTTCTATCTAACCAACACCTATCTGGCGGAAGGTAAAGATATGGCTACAACATCAGGCTGTGGAACAAGTAGCTGCTGTGGTTAATCATGACGCTCTGAGGGCGCTCGCCCTCAGACTCATCGACATTAATCGTTATTAGTCATAATCAACGCAACTTTTTCCCATTGGAGAAAGTTGCTAGACTCGATTTATTATACGGACAGAGATTGTGGCTAACGTTTTGGGTTGTTGAGTTCTGACAACATCGCCCCAATATGCTTTAGTACAAGCAATCACAATATTTATAAGCTCTTGGAGAACGTAATGGCAACGCATTTTGACTATATCTGTATTGGTGGCGGCAGCGGCGGTATCGCATCTGCAAACCGTGCGGCAATGTATGGCGCGAAGGTTGCGCTTATCGAAGCGAAAGACCTAGGCGGTACTTGTGTAAACGTTGGCTGTGTACCTAAAAAGGTCATGTGGCACGGCGCGCAAATTGCTGAAGCGATGAACCTATACGCGGAAGACTATGGTTTTGACGTTGACGTTAAAGGCTTCGACTGGAACAAGCTGGTTGAAAGCCGCCAAGCGTACATTGGTCGTATCCACCAATCTTACGATCGCGTACTAGGTAACAACAAAGTAAACGTTATCAAGGGCTTTGCTAAATTCGTTGACGCGAAAACTGTTGAGGTTGATGGTGAACTATATACAGCAGACCACATCCTTATCGCTGTTGGTGGTCGCCCAACCATTCCAAACATCCCGGGTGCTGAATACGGTATCGACTCAAACGGCTTCTTCGACCTAGATGCACAGCCTAAGCGTGTTGCTGTTGTAGGTGCGGGTTACATTGCTGTTGAGATCGCAGGCGTGCTAAGTGCACTGGGTACAGAGACACACCTATTTGTTCGTAAAGAGTCGCCACTACGTAGCTTCGATCCAATGATCATCGACACACTAGTCGAAGTAATGGATGCAGAAGGCCCAACACTGCACACCCACTCTGTGCCAAAAGAAGTGGTTAAAGAAGCAGACGGCAGTCTGACTCTGCTCCTAGAGAACGGTGAAAGCCAAAACGTTGACCAGCTAATCTGGGCAATTGGTCGTCACCCAGCAACAGACGCAATCAACCTGAGCGCTACAGGCGTTGAGACTAACGATCGCGGCTACATCAAGGTAGACGAATACCAAACAACCAACGTTGAAGGCATCTACTGTGTGGGCGATATCATGGAAGGTGGTATCGAGCTAACACCTGTTGCAGTTAAAGCCGGTCGCCAGCTTTCTGAGCGTCTGTTTAACAACAAACCAAACGCGAAGATGGACTATGACCTAGTTCCTACCGTGGTATTTAGCCACCCACCTATCGGCACCATTGGTCTAACAACACAAGAAGCTGAAGCTAAGTACGGCGAAGACAACGTAAAAGTGTACACATCAGGCTTCACAGCGATGTACACCGCTGTCACTAAGCACCGCCAGCCTTGTAAGATGAAGCTAGTATGTGCGGGCGACGATGAGAAAGTGGTTGGTCTACACGGCATCGGCTTTACGGTTGATGAAATGATTCAAGGCTTTGCGGTTGCGATGAAGATGGGTGCAACCAAAGCAGACTTTGATTCTGTTGTGGCTATCCACCCAACGGGCTCTGAAGAGTTCGTTACTATGCGCTAAAAACCGCGCAGCACACATAATATGATTTCAGCCCAGTTTCGACTGGGCTGTTCTACATCTAAAGTTTCGAACCACCACACACCTTTACGTAATCAAGCAAATACTCATTCCTACCTAGCTTGAAACGCCTCGCATCGCTTGAACCTCAAGCACAGGATTAATGGTTTTCACAGTAACTAGCACATAGCCTTTGTTTTAGTTTTTTCTGCTAGCTAACAGATCTCATCCAGCATGAGTCTCTGCAAACTAGTCAAATTAAATAAAAGGAACGTGAAATGAAACCTTCTCATTTGTTGGCAGCTGCGACACTTATCAGCACCAGCTTGCCCGCTTTTGCAGTCAACCCGCAACCCGATCCAACCAACCCCACGGGTTACGTGTTACTGCGCAGTGAAGTGCAAGCCAGCGCAGCCGCCCAAACCAATGACCCTATGTATGCGGTATGGGCAAATGCCCTCTCCACTGCACCAAACACTGTCGTCGATGCGATTGACGCAGGATTGGCGACCAATCCCGGCAACGTAAAACGTGCCGAGCGCGTATTCCCGCGCTCGGAATGGGACTTTCTCACTCAAATGGCAGCTCCAGAGTACACCTACCAGCGTTTTTTGCAGGCCATCGGTAAGTTTCCCGCATTTTGTGGCGACTACACCGATGGACGTGATGCCGATGCCATCTGTAAGCGCTCCATCGTCACTGCATTTGCCCATTTCGCCCAAGAAACCGGCGGACATATCGCGCTGGATAACACTTGGGATAACCCACTTGCTTTAGAGGAGTGGCAGCAAGCTTTAGTTCATGTGCGTGAGATGGGATGGTCTGAAGGTCAAGAAGGCTATACCACAGGTTGCGGACAGAATGACTGGCAAAACAAACGCTGGCCATGTTCACCCAATCAAGGATATTTCGGTCGCGGCGCCAAACAGCTTTCCTACCATTTTAACTACGGTCCTTTCTCGGAGGTGATGTTTGATGGTGATGCGACGGTACTACTTAACAATCCAGCTCTGGTTGCCGATTCTTGGTTAAACCTTGCCTCTGCGATTTGGTTCTTCCTAACTCCACAAGCACCTAAGCCCGCCATGCTTCACGTGATTGACCGTACATGGAAACCCTCACAGCGAGAAATTGACGCGGGAATTGGCTATGGTTTTGGCACCACCATTAATATCATAAATGGCGGTATTGAATGTGGTGAGCAAAACAAAACCAAAGGCCAACCGGTTAACCGTATTCGTTATTGGGAGGGGCTAGCGGCACACTACCAGATCCCCATTGAAGCCGATGAAGCCAACACCTGCTGGCAACAAACACCTTATGGCAGCCTCAATCTCAATGGTGCGACCGATGTGCTCTACACCAACTGGGAAGCAAGCTGGAAGTACCATGCGAACCGCCCGGGTGGCGTCTCATTTGAATGTAATCTAGTGGGATATCAAACCGCCTATTCGGCACTGGTTCCTGGTGACTATGAAAAGTGTGTTACCAACTTCTACGGCTCTCACGCTAATTGGCCCGAGGTGCGTATTGTCGATACATTGCCATCTGATGGTGGTACCGGCGGCGGAAACACTGGTGGTGGCGACACAGGTTCAGACACCCCTTCTAGTATTCTCGTTTGGGAGGCCGGAGTCACTCAAGCTAAGGTTGGCGACACCGTGATTCATCAAGGCAAGTGTTTTACCGCCAAAAACAAACCTGGCGTATGGGAAACACCAACGCAAACTAACTGGTTTTGGCAGCAAGTGAATTGCCCAGCTTAAGAACATCACCAATATCTATAAATCACTGATTTATTATAGAAAACAGAGCAGCAGTTCGGTATCCTCTAGCCTGGTTAAAAAGGACGCATTGGCCAGACATTGAAACATGGACATCGCACAGAGCTGCTGCTCAACTTCCACTATATGGATAAGGCTGAGCAAGCCACATATCTTGATCAACTAAAACACTCAGATCCCAAGCTGCATCTCGAGTTACTCAGTGAACAGAGCACCACACATTCGGAGCTAACACAAATATTAGGTCGACACGCCAGTGTGCATGTCGATGACTCAGCGATTGCCCAAACTAAGCTCGGTCCCTATCGAGTTTGCGAGCGAATTGGGCGTGGTGGTATGAGCCAAGTCTATCTGGCCGAGCGATGTGATGGTCGATTTGAACAGTCCGTCGCCATTAAGGTGTTCGAGCCGCACCTGAGCAATATGGTTGGCAAAACCATGCTGTATTGGGAAGCGCAGCTTCTGGCGAAGCTCAATCACCCCAATATCGCCAATGTACTGGATGCTAACGAAACAGATTCCTCGGTATTTTTGGTGATTGAACATGTAAAAGGTCAATCACTCACGCAATGGCTGACCACTAGCCCCAGCAATAGCGTTAAACTTGCGCTGTTTTTCGATATTACCGACGCCATACACCACGCTCATGCGCAAGGTGTGTTCCATGGGGATCTCAAGCCAGAAAATATCCTCGTCGACGAGAATGGCGACGCCAAGGTGATCGATTTTAGTATCGCGACTCATGATGCTCGCTATGCTGATCTGCACATTTACAGCGCCGACTATGCCAGTCCAACGCAAAAACAAACCGGTAAAGTAGATGCCTCAAGCGACATTTATGCCCTTGGCAAAATTTTCAACAAACTGTTTCCCAACCAACAGCACAAATCTGAATGGCAATGGGTCTATCAAAAGTGTACTCAGCCAAGTGCACTTCAATACTCTCGGATAGCGGAGTTGAAGTCAGACATTAAAGCACTTCAGCACAATAAGCCCATCTCCCACCCGGATGCAAACGCCCTTTATCGATGTGGCAAGCTTTTAAAGCGAAGACCACTCGCCAGCGCCTTGACCGTGCTACTCATGACTTCCGGCTTAGGCTTTGTTTCTGCGTTAATCAATAAAAACCTTGAACTCCAACAGCAGCAACGCGTCTCCAATGAACTATTACTCGAAATGACGCAGCTACTGTTTCACGGCCATCACAGTGATGCCACCTCTCTAAAAGCCATGCTGGACTTAACCAGCATGCGGCTACTGAACCATCAAGATTTACCCATTGATATCAAACAGAAGCTGGTATTGGCGATGTTAATGCCAGAGCAAGGCTCTGACGAACAAGAACAACAAGACATAGGTACAACCTCAGAATGAAACGTATGAATCCTGCCTGGGTGGCCATGGTAACCACCCTTGCGAGCACACAAATTTTCGCAACTGATATTCAGATAGGCCACTTTATTGATGCACCCGTCACAGGCCTCTACTACGAGACCAGCTCCAAGATTCGCGGTTACACCCAACAGGGACAATTTGAGTTTAAAGACGGCGATGAGGTTCGCTTTTACTTAGGCAGCAACAACCAACATAAACTGCTCGCCACAGTTGCTGCGCAAGAGGTGGTTACGCCTAATCTCGCTTCAACCACACCCAGCAAAAGCCTTAATATGGTTCGTCTCTTGCTTGGCATCGATACCGCTCCTAATCGCGACGACCTCATCAAGCTCGATAGTGACTGGCTGTCAACGGATAAGGTTCAAGCGCTACTCAACGCACTGGATCTCAACAACCTACCTGAGAGTCTCAGCATCTCGAATAAACCTCTCGCCAGCGTGCATGAAGCCGCCAAACACCTAGAAAGCAGCCAGCAATACATAGAGCAGAACTTTACCTCCAAACAAGTGCTCACAGCGCCATTAGACGTAAAGCTAGTCAACACAATTCTTAAACGTCGAGACTGGCGAGGAAACCTGTGTTTTTACGATACTGCGCGACGCGACGAACCGAACTATCACGGCCCAATTGGCAGCACCACCTATAAAATTGTTGATGGAGGCATAATTCTCTATCCGGATGTGGGCGATTACTATGGCAGCCGTGATGGCTCCGTCAGCAGCTGTGAAGTCAATGTCAGTCAAAGCTACCAAAAGCAAGAGTTTGAGAAGATAGACGACTATTCCGACTGGGGCGGACTCATCGCTTGTGCCCATACCGGCTGCACCCACCTAGACCTAAATGGATTCGATATCGAAGATTTTGATGATGAGGGCGATTGGAAGTACCGAACCGTGGCAATTAGCTACAACACCACCACCAAGCTACTGACTCAAAAGTCGCAAGGGTTGGGCAAGAAGGCTAAGGTAGAACACGATAATCTGACCGAGCACCTATGGTTTACCTCAGCTGTAGATGAAAAGCAGTCTATCGATTTCCAAGGCTATTGGCGCCAGCGTAATCTTGCGTCCGGTGACACTCGTTGTCTTTACATCGACAAGGATCACGTTCTACAAAGTAAGCGAGCAACATGCACTAAAAACCGCCAAGACTATACCCAAGATGTCACGGCAGAGTTTGGCGATATGTGGTGGCTCAGCAGCGACGGTTCGAGTGCAGCAAGTATTGAGCAGCTCAACAGCGGAGTAAAGTGGTACAGCACCGATAACACACCTCGCTATAGCTTATGGGAGTTCTTACCGACTCAAAATCAGTGGAGCGAGGGCAAAATTTATCGCCGCTTTCAAGACATTCAAGTCGACCAGTTCGGCAAACAGCAAGCTCGCACCATTGCTGTGTTCGAACTGGAAAGATTAGCCAACAACTCATGGATATAGGAACGCCAATGCAACTGACAGATATCATCGTCCGGTGGCACAACGGCGATAAGCAGGCAGAGGGGCTACTGTTTCATTATGCCTATGAACAACTAAAGAGCATCGCCCACAAAGAGCGGGTGCGTGCTTTAGATAAATTTGGTGATAATGCAGAACACCACGAGCAAGAGGTAAACAACACCACAGCTCTGATCCATGATGCTTACGTCAAACTGTCCCAGCATGACGTCAGCTATCTGCAGAATCGGAAGCAATTCTTCTTACTGGTCTCCAAGGTCGTACGCCAAATCCTTATCGATCAATCCAGAAAACGCCTCGCACAAAAGCGCCAACCGACAACCGCGACCACGCGAGACCAACAGAACTTTGATCAACTGATGAGCTTTGATAGTGCTTTAGGAGAGCTTAAAAAACGCTTCCCACGCCAATCCGAAGTGCTCCAATTGCGCTACTTTGCTGGCCTTAAAAATAAAGAAATCAGTGACATGCTGCAATGCAGCCCCAGTCTTATCGAGAAAGACCTCAAGTTCTCTCGCAGTTGGATGCAGTCACAGATATAAATTATTTTTACGGTTTTTTGTGACAATTACGTTCCTTGTTGCTCATTCAGTAAACGGTTAAAAAAGGGTCATTAACCGAGTGAAACCAAACAAGGAACGACCCTATGAAACAACTTAGCGCAATCGCCATCGCGGTTTCTTTGATTCTTACTGGCTGCGGCGGTAGCGATAATGGTGATGCCGGCACCTCAACTGGCGGCGGTGAGCAAACTAAGCCTTCGTTGCAGCGACTAGCTCTTGATGGCTACTTGGTAGACGCTGATGTCTACATTGACCGTAACCGTAACAACATTGCTGAAACCGACGAGAAGTTGACGGCTACCACCGATTCACAGGGTAAGTTCACCATTTCGGAAGCCGATGCCGAGTTCCCAGTCATCGTTCGCGCCGTTGCAGGTCGCAGTTACGATACCGATAAAGGCGGCAGGCTGATCAACACATTTGAGATCGCGGCACCAGCAGGCACCGCAGTTGTCAGCCCATTCTCAACCATTGCCGTTCTCGAACAGAAAACGCTGGAAGAAGTCGCGACAGATTTAAATATCGACAGCACCACCCTAGATACTGACTACGTGGCTGCAAAGCAAGCCAACGCCAACGCGAAACAAGTGCATGCCATTGCTCGCTCACTAACGTTGCAACTAGATAGTGATCTCGCCAGCTCAGAAGCGAACCTTTCTGATATCAAAACTCAGCTCACAAACATCCAAGATAAAATTGCAGAACAGGTAAATAACGACGTCGATCTAGACACCATCATCGTTGATGAAAAGGGTAACGTTAGCGAATCGCCAAAAACCGTCAAGGACATGATGGTCGGCTCAACCTATTACTATGTGTCGACCAATGATGACTATTTCCACAAAGAGGGGGTTTCAGAAATCACCTTCCACGAGAATAAAGTCAGCTTTATCGATGACAACGGCGAAGTCGGCGAACACTCGCTTACCTACACCGATACTGGCTACATTACTCCTGACGGCGAAGAGACCATCATTTTACTTGGTGAAAAGCTCAGTCTAACCGTGACGCCTCAAAACGATTTGTTTGTCGCTAGCCAAGTAAACTTTGGTGACAACGGCTACGAAAAGCGTGTGGTAACGACATCAGAGTTTGCTGGTAAGACTTTGTATCACTTCTGGGATGATTCCACGTCTAACAAGGCGGACCCAGATATGGCGAAGATTACCCTCAACACGGATGGTAGTGGCGTGATTGTGGAAAGACAGGGACTCAATTGGCCAGAGACTGAAATGCAAGGATCATGGCGTATTAGTGACCAAGGCGACCTCGTCCTTAGTGCTAGCGACTTCGATGAAGATTGGGTGATCTCGTTCACTACATTAACAAGCCAAGGCTTGCATGTAGCCTACGAAGACAGTCGTAATCAATCTAAGCCGCTATTGTTTACTGAGAACCACGATCTGGCTGACAACCTATATAGAGAATGGCTTAAACTCGCGAAGTAACGCGAGATCCTCAAACTGCCCTGCGGGGCAGTTTTTACACAACTCTGATCCCCACTCCCTTTCTTAGTTGGCAAAACTTCCTTATAGTTTGTGAAGACTGTAAGGAGTTGTTAATGGACAAAAAACACGTTTATTTCTTTGATGCGATGCGCTGTGTGGCGGCGCTGGCGGTGATCATCATTCATGCGCTTGGGCCTTACCGTCATGAACTTGGACAAATCCCAATGGGCGAATGGGTAACAGCGATCACCTATAATGGTTTTAGCCGCTGGGCAGTACCAGTGTTTATCCTTATCACTGGCGCTCTCATGCTTAATGATACGCGCCCTTTCGATCTTAAATACTACCTATCGCGCCGATTAGGCAAAGTGCTGATCCCGTTTCTGGTATGGTCACTGTTTTACGCCTATTTGTCCGGCTGGACGATTGAAGGTTTTAATGGCGACACGGTAAAAGAGGTCCTCGCTGAGAGTTATCATCACCAAACTTATTACCACCTAGGATTCTTTTACTACTTCATCCCACTTTATGCAGCTATTCCGTTTCTGCAAATCTTCGTTCGTAAATTCGACGATGGGGCGCTTTATGCGTTCACAGGGCTCTGGTTATTGACGACCCTGCTATTCTTGATGCGTATAGATGGCCCTTGGAGTGAGCAGTTCTGGCTGTATATGGGATTGCTGCCACTGGGCTACATTTTGTATCAAAAGCTACCTGCCAGTCGCGGCGTGGTGGTGATTTCCGTCATCCTTGGCGTTGGTGCGATGGCACTAAGCAGCTACATGGTGGTGCAAGGCAGTATTGAAGCCGACCGCTATTATGTCGGCCGCTGGTTCTCATACAAGACGCTGAATACGGTTCTCGCGGCAAGTATGATTTTCATTGTCTGTAAGGCATATGCGGACAATCTAAAACCAAAAGTGAAGAAGGTGGTGAGCTTTATCAGTCAGTACAGTTTGGGTATCTATATTCTGCACCCGCTGTTTTTATGGCCGATGAATGAGCTAGGACTGCACCATGGACACCCGATTTATATGATCCCTTTCTGGGTCATCATCAGCGGCAGTTTGGCGCTGGCCACCAGCTGGCTGCTCGCTCGCAGCGCAAAAACTCGCTGGTTGCTGCCATAACGTTTACTTCCCGACACACACCACGTTCAGCAAGGTGTTACCTTTAAGTGGTGACACCTTGCCATTGGTAAATAGTCCTTTCTGACCATCTCCCCAATACGGCATTTGCATCGGCCACTGGTTGTTGTTCATGACCTTGGAACCAACAAGTGCTTGCCAATCACTGTTGCTCACTAAATGCATATCGAGATCGCTGCATACCTTAATGGCGCTGTTGTAGCTTAAACGATTCCAAGCCTTGTCATGCTCCATATAGAACTGATGGTCACCGCCCGAGAGATAAGGAACAGCATAGCGTTTGCCATCGACCTGTGCAGAGAGTCGAACGGAGAGAGAAGAAGACTTGGTTGTAGGCAGTGCTGGAATGGTTGTCGCTTTCTTGGCAGGTTTTGGCGCTGTCGATTGGGATTGAGGTGTTGGTTGGGACTTGTCTTGGCCAGACTGAGGCTTAAGGGCAAGGGTTTTCTCAGATGCTTGTGGTTTACTGAAGGCGGCTTTTACACCGGTAGGATTGGAGGGCTTCGCAACAGAGGAAGATGAAGCGCTCACCATCTTCCCGCTGCGCTCAACCACACGAATAAATGCATCTCCGTAGCCGCTTATTCCTTTAACCTCGATTAAGTCCCGCTTGGCTTTATTCACATCGGTGTAAGGGCCAATCAAACAACGGTAACTGCTCTGCTGTGGCAGCATCCAGACATCGGAGGATATCTCCGAGTACAGTGGCATTGCCTGCTCAAGAGGCATCGGCGTCTCGAGTATCCCACATTGAATCCAATAAACAGCGTCTTTAGATTCCGGAACTTTGCTACCCCAAACCCCACTGCCGATGGGGCAGTTTTCCGCTAACACTGGGAGTTGATTCGTAGAAGCTTGGCTAGCATCACACAGAGCATCGTCTGCCAATACGTTCGTCGACACAGTCAATACCCCGAGCAGAACACTACTGCGCAGCCAGCGTGATGAAACGCTTGCTAATCCCTTAACTCTGCCGAAAGAGCCCATACCTATCCCCTGAACACTTCATCTGGAATTTGCGACACAAATAAAAAGAGTCGCAATCATTTGCGACTCTTAGTGTAGTGAGGATTGGGTTTAAAAATCAATCTCTCTCGATCACCCTTTGTAGATTTTCGGGTTAAATACATCACGTAACCAGTCACCTAATAGGTTGATTACTAGTACCAAAGTGATCAGAACTAGGCCTGGGAACGCCGTGATCCACCAAGCACCCGAGAAGATGTACTTAAAGCCGATACTGATAAGTGCACCCAGCGACGGTTGGTCAACCGGTAGACCAAGTCCAAGGAACGACAGCGCTGCTTCTGACATGATCGCGTTCGCCACCTGTACTGTTGAGATAACTAAGATTGGCGACAAACAGTTTGGCAGAATGTGACGGAACATGATGCGTGGTGCTTTAAAGCCCATCACGCGCGCCGCTTCCACGTACTCTTTCTTCTTCTCAGCCAGTACCGAAGCACGGATGGTACGCGCATACTGTGGCCATTCGGCAATACCGATGATCACCACCAGCATCAGCACCGCATATTGACTGAAGAACTCGCTACCAAAGCTCGCCTTAAAGATAGCCGAAACAATGATCGCCACCATCATGGTTGAGAACGATAGCTGAACGTCAGCAAAGCGCATTAGGAAGCTATCAACACGACCACCGAAGTAACCCGCTGACAGACCAATAACGGTACCTAGAAGTAGCTGAAGACCTACAGCAGCAAAGCCAATCGTTAGTGATAGACGAGAGCCGTAAAGAATCGTCGACAGAATATCACGACCTTGCTCATCGGTACCCAGCGGGAAGGTTGCGTCGCCGTCTTCCATCCAAGATGGTGGCAACTCGGCATCCATAATGTCGATAGTACTGAGATCATACGGGTTATGCGGTGCAATCAACGGCGAGGCCAACGACATCACTAGAATCACCATAAAGACAGTGAAACTCGTCATCGCAACCTTGTCGCGCTTAAAGTAATACAGAAAATCCGATTGTTTGAAACGGTCCCAACGTGAAGGAACAGTTTGTACTGCTTGTGTCATGGTTATGCTCCTTTACCAGTTAGGTTTACAGTTGGGTTAATCAGGCCGTATAGCAGGTCGACAATAGTGTTCGTCACAACGAAGATAAGACCTACAAAGATAACGTACGCAGTAATAAGTGGCGTATCTACACGGTTGATTGCCTCAAGGAAAAGGAAGCCTGTACCAGGCCACTGGAATACGGTTTCGGTTAGAATGGTATACGCCACCATAGTACCGATTTGTACGCCACCTACCGTCAATACCGGCAGCATGGTGTTTTTAAGCGCATGTTGGTAGTAGATCTTATGCAGCGCTAGACCTTTCGCCTTACCAAACTTGATGTATTCAGAGCTCAGCACTTCTAGCATTTCTGCGCGCACTAGACGAATAAACAGCGGCAACATAATGGAAGCCAGTGCGATACATGGCAGCACTAGATGCGCCAGACCATCAAGCGTTAGGAAGCCAGAGTCCCAACCAAACCAGTTTGCGGTTTCACCTCGTCCGTAGGACGGGAGCCAGCCCAGTTCGATAGAGAAGACATACATCAACATGATTGCGGTTAGGAAAACAGGGATCGAGATACCGATGCTACTGCCTGCCATCACAACTTTGGTAAAGAAACTCTTCGGGTTAATTGCAGAGTAGACCCCAAGAGGGATAGATAAACAGATTATGATTAACGTGGCACCCAGTACCAGCTCTAGCGTCGCCACTAGTTTGCTCGCAATCACTTCAACCGCAGGGCGCTTGAAGAAGTATGAGTTACCTAAATCACCTTGTACCGCGTTACCAAGAAAACGCGCGTATTTCGTAATGAAGGGATCGTTGAGGCCCATTTCATCTCGCATCGCTTGACGCTCTGCTTCTGAAACCGACTGACCTACAAGTTCACGCAACGGGTCGCCCAGGTTATCCTGAATGGCAAACGCCACCAAACTGATCACAAACATCACTATCAGTGCCTGAAACAGGCGCTTGACCAGAAACGAAAACATTCCTTGCCCCTTATGTATCCATTACATTAAAAATTTCGTTCAGCCTAAAAAAACGCGCTCTGCTCGCTGAACAAAGCAGAGCGCGATTATCTGTCGCTTACTCAGCGAGAGAGTGCCGCTTACTTAACGACTAGATCACCAAAGTATGGGAAGTTCATGCCGTTGATGATTGGGCCAATCTCAACGTTAGACTTCGCTGCCCATGATGGATCTTGCCAGTGTAGAGGAACAAACGCCGCTTCATCGTATAGCGTTGCTTCAACTTGCTTAAGCATCGCGCTGCGCTTCGCTAGGTCTGTCTCAGAGTTAGATGCAGCAACAATCTTGTCCACTTCTGGGTTAGAGTAGTGACCACAGTTGTACTGACCACGACCCGTTGTTTCATCACGAGTCATTGTTAGGAACTCTGTGAAGTTCGCTGAATCTTCTGTATCTGGGTGCCAGCCGATCATCATCATGTCTGCTGCACACTTATCAAACTCTGGCCAGTATTGCGCTTTAGGCATTGTCTTCAGATCAACCTTGATGCCGATCTTAGACAGCATTGCTGCCGCAGCTTGAGCAATCTTGTCATCGTTCACGTAACGGTTGTTTGGTGCCATCATAGATAGCGTAAAGCCGTTCTCGTAACCCGCTTCCTTCATTAGCTCTTTCGCTTTCTTCAGGTCGTAGCGTGGTGTTAGCTCTTCGTTGTAACCCGCGTAACCAACTGGGCTTTGCTGACCTGCAGGTGTCGCAGCACCTTTCATGATCTTCTTAGCAATACCTTCGTTGTTGATGGCGTGAACGATAGCTTGACGAACGCGAACGTCTTTCAGCGCTTCGTTGCTGTTTTGGTTCATTTGGAACGTGATTACACGCGTACCAGGCATAGTGTATAGGTTGATGTTGCTCGCGCTATCCACACGTTTGTAGTCGTTTGGTGCTACTGGAGCAATCATGTCTACGTCGCCAGAAAGAAGTGCTGCTACACGCGTTGCTGCTTCTTTGATTGGTACAAGTGTTAGGTTATCAACGTTACCTTTTGATGCGGTATCCCAGTAGTTAGGGTTACGCTCAAACTCAACCTTGATGCCTTGCTCACGTGATTTGACCGTGAATGGGCCAGTACCAGAAACGTTAGTAGAAGCAAAAGAGTTACCGTGCTTAACGATTTCGCCTTTGTCTGTACCGTCTGCCGCTGTACCTGAGTAGAACTTGCTGTCCATTGGGAAGATGTACGTTGCCACGTTCTCAACTAGCGGGTAAGTACCGTCAGTCTTGATTTCGATGGTGTAGTCGTCAACTTTCGTCAGTGATACTAGCGGCGCAAAGATACCTTTAAAGTCAGCAGACTTCTTAAGACGCGCAAATGTCCATACTACGTCGTCAGCCGTTAGCTCGTTACCAGAGTGGAACTTAACACCTTTACGTAGGTTGAAACGCATAGTTTCGTTGTCGACACGATCCCAAGACTCAGCCAAACGAGGCTCAAATTCCATGTCTTGGTTAAAACGTACTAGTGGGTCAAATACCATGTGTGAAAGCTGCATCACACCGCCAGATAGCTGCTCTTGTGGATCAAGCGTTACTGGGTCAGCGTCGTATGCTACGGTGATGTTTGCCGCTGCAGCGCTAAAGCTCAGGCCAGCTGCCATCAAAGCCACTGCTAATTTACTTTTCATGGTTTTCATTGTGCATAACTCCTTCATGCGGGGATCCGGATCCCTTTTTGTTGTGTTTGCTTCTGCTTATATTTCCATTAGGAACTTATTTGGCTTACGCCGTTTTTACTACTTCTTCTCTTAAACCTGTAAATTCAGGCATCAAGGAAATCAGGTGTTGGCTGTATTCGTGTTGTGGGTCGGTAAACAATTGCTCGGTTGGTGCCACTTCCAGTAGCGTACCCATCTGCATTACACCCACTCGATCACACATCTGACGGATAACCGGCAAATCGTGACTGATGAACAGCATGGTGAGGTTCAGCTCTTGCTGAAGGTCTTTAAGTAAGTTCAAAATCTGCGCCTGAACCGATACATCAAGGGCTGATGTAGGCTCATCACAAATCAATAGACGTGGACGCGTTGCCAGTGCACGCGCGATAGAAATACGCTGACGCTGACCACCGGAGAACTCGTGCGGATACTTCACACCCGCCATCTTGCCCAGCCCCACGTGCTCAAGCAGATCTTCAACAATCTGTTTGGTTTCTGACTCGTTTGCGGTCAGTTTGTGGAAACGAATTGGCTCAGCGATGATGTCGTAGATCTTCATACGCGGGTTCATTGAGGTGTATGGGTTTTGGAACACCATCTGCATCTGACGACGCATTGGACGGCGCTCTTTCTCCGACTTAAGTGAGGTTAAGTCAATACCCTCAAAGGTCACTTTGCCTGAGTTTGGCGCGTACAGACCCGCGATAACGCGAGCAATGGTTGATTTACCAGAACCTGACTCACCCACCAGACCAAATGTCTCGCCCTCATGAACCTCAAAGCTCACGTTGTTCGACGCCTGCACGTACTCACGACGGCTTTCGAACAAAGAATCTTTGGTCACAAAGCGCAGGTTAACGTTCTCTACGTTGAGAAGTGGACCGGTGTAATCACGGTGGTCTTGGCTTTGACCTAACCAGTGGTTTTTCACATCAAGCGGCTCCATTTCGTGAGCTTCTTCGATGTAGCTAACCAGTGGGAAGCGATCCAGTTTCATGTCTGAACGAGGAACCGCAGAAATCAGGCTACGTGTATATGGATGATCAGGGTCACCCAGCACTTTCTTAGTCGCACCAAACTCAACCAGGTCACCGCGATACATTACCGCCACCCGGTCAGTCACGTTAGAAACCACACCCATATCATGGGTAACTAGCATACAACCCACGTTGTTCTTAATGCACAGGTCGCGAATCAAACCTAAGATTTGATCTTGAATTGATACATCCAGTGCCGTGGTTGGCTCATCAGCAATGATTAGCTCAGGCTCTCCCGCTAGCGCGATAGCGATAACCACACGCTGACGCATACCACCAGAGAACTGGTGTGGGTATTGTTTAAGACGGTTTTCTGGTTGTGGGATACCCACTTGCTTCATTAGGTTAAGCGAGCGCTCATAGGCTTGCTCATCCGTCACCTTCATATTGGCGTGGATGGTCTCTTTTAATTGTTGCTCAACCGTGAAGAGTGGATTAAGTGAGGTCATTGGGTCTTGGAAAATAAACCCGATTTTTGAGCCACGAACTTTTCGCATCTGTTCAGGAGATAGACCGGAGATTTTCTCTCCATCCAAGAACACTTCGCCACCAGCGATCGTTCCTGGAGGTGATAGCAAATCAATGACCGCATTACCTACGGTCGATTTACCTGCACCAGACTCACCCACAACACCAACAATTTCGCCGCGCTCAATATTGAACGACAAATTTTTAACCGCGGCATGTACCCCATGGCGAGATGGGTATTCGATACGAAGATCTTTAACTTCTAATAATGACATTACCAGACCTCTACTGCTTTGGCAGTTTTCTGCCCCTGTCTGAAAAATTGAATCCATTCTTAGACAGCATTTTCTGCTGACTAATTACAAGTGCATCAATTTGGCAAATCTTTCACAGAAAAGCAACAAAAATAGGATAAAAATTCGAATTCATGCAAATCTAAAGCAGTATAAATAAATATTTATGCACATTAACTACATATAGCAATGGTAAGACCTATTGAAAAACTTGATGTAGCACCAATAAAACCCACTAAAAAACGATCATAAATCGCTACACATCACGATATTAGCCACATTAATAACTAACCAGCGTCGAATAGTTATTCCACAATGATTTTAACACCATGGAAACATAAATTTTGTCACAAAGTCATTTGCAGAACTAAAGTCTAGATCTTAATCACACTTCCTAGCCTAAATGCTCAGATTTTGAAAGTGAGCAACATTTTACTCTACATTAAATTGCAACATAGTCAGTGCTATCATTATGAACAAAACTCTAGCTTTTCCAGAAAACGCAGAGCGAAGCACCATTTCTTATCTCACAAGAATCGTAGAAATGTTATTCAGCCTACTCCAAGAGACACATCAGGCTATTTATAGAAAGAAATAGTACCTAGAAGAGTAAGCTTTCGCGTTTTAATCACAGCAATCATATGAAACCAGACTAGAGAAAGTCATGAAATCGAGCTCATTAGCTCTCCTGAGTTCACTCACCTACGCCACTTCGGAGTTTTCCAACCATCGAAAACGACAAAACCCCGTCTTTTGACGAGGCTTTCGAATGGTGGTCGGTGAAGAGGGATTTGATTGGTTCGACACTCGACGACTGGGCTTCCAGCCCCCGACCCGCATGAGCATTCCTCAAAAACTGCAAAACTACATACGAAAAAGCCTCGTCTTTCGACGAGGCTTTCGGATAGTGGTCGGTGAAGAGGGATTCGATGGGACTGGGCTTCCAGCCCTCGACCCACATGGGCTTTCCCTAAAACCATAAAGCCTATATACGAAAAAAGCCTCGTCTTTCGACGAGGCTTTCGAATGGTGGTCGGTGAAGAGGGATTCGAACCCCCGACCCTCTGGTCCCAAACCAGATGCGCTACCAAGCTGCGCTATTCACC